>JBBIME010000021.1:0-37520 GCA_037444575.1 Bacteriovoracales bacterium | reverse complement strand
GGTCGAGGTCGGGGTCGTGGTCGAGGTCGTGGTCGAGGTCGGGGTCGGGGTCGTCTATATAACTTTAATCAATTTCTTAACATGCCCTTTCACAAACTCATCCATGCAGAAGAAGACATCATCATCAAAGACCTTAAAGAACAGTGTGACATGCTCGGTGTCGAGGCCGAAATCAGGCCACAACAAGCTCTCATCAGAATCAACGGACAAGCAGAGTTCATTGTCGGAGAGAACGTGCGAGACGTAGGAAGGCAGGTGAGGGAAAGGCTAAGTTTACTTATTAATTAATTTTTTAATCTTTATTTTTATGCAAACCAAACAGGCTATTCAAATCAGCGCAAATGTAATCAGAATTACTTCAGTAAAAGCAGGTGATGTCTATAAGAGATTCGATAATTCTTACGATGATAGAGTCTATTATGGAGTAGTGCGTGCCGTGCACAACGATGGTGAAAAAACTATTATAGAGTCAACAGAATATCGCTATGGATATTCAAGCCTTGAAGTGGACTATAAAGTTCTCAGAGGAGAGTCTGATTATATTCTTTTCCCGTCTTCTCCTGAAGAATTTAATCTTGAACTTGAGAAAGCAAAAATATCTAAACAGCGCCAGATAGAAGATGCAAAAAATACTATTGATAAAAGCGAGAAAATTATAAAAGAAATCGATGGACTCATGTCTGGAGAAACTCAGAAAAATCTAACTGCAATGAGTTATAAGGAATTGACTCAAGATTCATATAACGAGAAGAGAGCTTTGATTTAGTCCCTTCACATATCGGTCTTACCACTTCAACCCAAGGTGTAGCTGCGGTCTGTGAACCGCTAAAGGTGGATAGAGTAACGCTCGGACGGTAGTAGGTCTTTGCACCGAAATCTGAAGTCGTCCAAAAAGTCTCAGATTGACTGCGGATACCACTTGTAAATGATTGCTCTGTAGGTCTAACCCTGCCTATACTTTGGACTGAGGTGGTAAGAAGTTTGTCGCTTCGATTGAGAACTTGGGAGGTGGTTCCAGTTGTTACACCACCGATTAGTCAAAACAACCCTAGACGGTTTTAAATTTATGCCGCCGTAAAATATCTAGAAGCTCTCAAGTTTTCTACCGAGGCGATAAGCCTCGCAAGCCGGTTGCACACAGTCGTAGGAACGTGCCGAATAATCAATAAGGCATTTGGTTTCCTTCTGAGGGAACTAACCATGACCTCCTGCGACCACATCACGGCGCGTCGAATAATGGTAGTTCTTGCCGCCATACAGGCGGATAGGTGCAAGGTTCGAATCCTTGCCGCGTCTCTCAAATAATTCTTAAACTCTTATAACTAACCAATAAATGTATGCAACCAAACGAGATAGTAACGGTGATAAAGCATAGGTGGTTTCCTCTATGTAGCGATATAAATACACAGTGGTATGACACATATAGTTGGTGGAAATGTTCGAATTGCGGAAAAGAAACTGAACACACCAAAAAGCGTAATGTGCCAGAACCTTCCGTCGAAGGATGCCTAGCAAAAACTGAAAAATCCATATATCCCTTATCCTCAATCTAACATGCCCCAAAACGAGATAGTAACGGCAATACAAAACGAATCCGTTGTTCAGTTGGCAGAATCACTTAAATACGTCGGAAATGTGATGGCTGTAATGGCGACAATAAGTGTTTTATCTATATTGTACGACATATTCTTTAAAACCAAATAACCATGCCCCAACAACCAGATAACAGTTCGTGGAAAGACGCTCTAGCTGCAATGGAGTTCGTAATTATCCAAGAGCCAGCTACCATATATAATCTCGACGGTATGTTGACTCGAAAAAGCATTGAGAAACTTCATACCTTCATCGAATCCGCCGTAGCTGAGGCGAGGAAAGAAGAACGGTACAAAAATCAAATAGGAGTATATCGAGAAGTTATGTCTAAGTATGCAACGATGATTAAGAACGACTTTGAGTCTTGGCTTGAAGAACAATGCGGATATGATATTACCTAACCCACCCACCAATGAATAACTGGAAAGAAAAACTCGACTCCCTTCAAATGACCTTCGGCTGGTCAGAATTGGAGTACAAGGCGATTGAATCACTTGTAGAGCAAGGTATGGCCGAAGCCGTGCTTCTCGAAGGCACACGAGAGAAGGCGTACAATCTGGGGAGAGAGGAGGTGATAACAGCTATTGTTCACTTTATCACGCCCTACAAATCAGATGAAGATGGCAACTACAATATAGATATGCGAGAATTTAAAGATTTTCTCCAATCCCTTTTATCCAATAATCAGAATGAGGTATGAAAATATGGGTAATTAGCGATACACACTTCGAGCATGTCGAAAAAATGATGAAATGGTGTGGTCGCCCTGAAAATTACGAAGAACTCCTTTTTAAAGCCATGTCAGCTATTCCTGAAGAAGACGTGTTGATTCATCTTGGAGATATCTGTATGGGCAAAGACTCGGATGTACACGCTAAGTACATTGCTCCCCTGAAATGTAAAAAAGTACTTATAAAGGGCAATCACGACCATAAAACCCTCACATGGTATATGGCTCATGGATGGGATGTAGCAATGGACATGATGTACTCTGAATATTTTGGCAAGCGAATTCTCTTCAGCCATAAACCACAGAATGACGGAGACTATGACTTTAATGTTCACGGGCACTTACATAATAGCCGTCATCACGACACGGAATATACACCCAACGACAAGCAAAGACTCGTATCTGTAGAACTTAGCAAGTACAAGCTGTTAAATCTCGAATGGATTATCAATAACCCAACTTTATAACATGCCTAACGAACCTCAGTCAGAAGTAAAGCTCCGAGAATGGTGCTCAGAACATCAGATAAACTTTATTCCAGGTGAAGGCCATGAAGAATGGCATCAACCCCACACAGAAGACACCACGGCTAAGGAAGAGGTGAAGACGTTTCTCGATTATCAACAGAGAATGGAGAAAACCATACTCGTGAAAGATAAAAAGCCTACGCAGCTTTCAGATCATGTAGCTGTTATTCTCATGCTCAATTCTCACGCCCAGCTCATTCACGACCTCAAGATCGAAATGATGGGGATTAGAGGGATCACACTTCAATTGAATCAAGAGAATGCCGACCTCAAGAAAGAGTTGGAGGAGGTGAAGGAGAGGATGGAGAAATGCGAATCGGAGATTTCACGTTTAACAAGCGATCCATACGATGAATATTAACCTACCAACCCCATGACCAACCTCCAAAAATGCAAAGAATGCGGCAAAAGAACTAAATTTATGTATATAATGAATGAAGGACAATTCTGCTCTAATCATAAAGATTCAGCCCTAAACAGACAAAGATGGAATAATAGAATGTCTGAAGAAAGAGAAAGATGGGAACGTGTATATTCTATTCTCACCCCTAAATCTCTATAACCTTACTACTATGTCTGATCCAAACGCACAATCTACAGCCGTCGATAACGCACTTGATATAATCACAGAACAATATTTTAAAAATTCTCATAAGGAAAGCTTTAAACTGACTCCTGAGTCGATACGAGATGCTATAGAGGTCGGTGGATCGAACTTTAAAAAGAAAGGAGAATTACTATAACCTTACTATATTGATATGAAAACAGAGCAAGAGGTTCACAAATATATCTGCCAAAATTGTATTACTCGAAAGGAGATACATAGAATCCGCGATGATTTACTGAAGAGAAGAGACAAAGGAGACAATTCTCCTCTGCATACTCGCGAAATAGCATATAAAATACAAGAACTGATGTGCGAATTTGATTTCGCAAAACATCCAACAAAAGAGAGAGCAATATTAATTCACCTCCGAGCGTATATCTTCAAAAACTTTCCTAATTACGTAAAACGTTTCAAATTCTAACATGATTTCTCAACTCGATATATGGTGGAGAAGATACGCCCCTGACTGGTTACAGGCACTATGTTGTAGGTATAAGTGGCATTATACTCGTGACGTAGGATATAATTTTTGCTTGAAGTGTCTTAAATCTCGTAACAAATAACCATGACCGACTTTCCTCCTGAATTTAAAGATATCTTCGGCAACCTCAAGAAGCCAGAGAAACTCACGCCTGAACAAGAAGCAGGCAAAAAGCTTTTAGAGCTAGCTAGATTATTTCCCAAAACTGATAAACCAGAATCATGAAAAATATTCTTGAAATCAATCTAGCAATTTATCGGGTTCATGTTCTCGTAGCATGGGAAGTAGACATACGAGATGCTTTAAAATACGCCAAAAAGTTAGGATGTGATATTACAGAAGAAGAAATGAATGCTGCGAAGAAGGAAACAGAAGAAAGAATCAGTGGACTTGCTGTCAGGTTGGGAGAACGAAATACCGATTTACTTGTATGGCTTAAAGAAAAGCCAGTTGCTCTAAAAAGCCATGGCACACTTTGGCACGAACTTCACCATGCAGTTTACATGCTAGCTGAAGATAGAAGTATGCAAAAGGAAATGGAAGCTCAGGCGTATATTTATGAATATCTTACACTAGAATGTTGTAAGTATTTTTGGACTAAACCTAAAAAGCCTTTAAAGAAAAGGTCAAAGAGAGTAAAATAGAAGCGTCCTCGTCTTGTCTCGTTTTTATTTTTTTTTACCGTCATGTTTATGTCCGATACACCTTTACCAGTCAATAATAGTCTGGCTGTCCCTAGAAAAGCTAGCCTATACGATGTGTATGTAAATACACATGAGATTCTACACAATTCTCATTCATCACTTCTCGGAAGGATTCTCACATTTGTAGATGCGTCATTCTCTGACCCTGTCCAGAGAAAGGCCATGAAAGATGTTGTTAAGCAGGAATTTAATGATATGTGGATACATGAATTAAGGGACATTATTGTCTCCCAATTTCGATGTGCCGCAAATGTAGTAGGAGATGAAAGTTTTCCTAAAGAAGGTATTTTGTTAGGTCGATAGTCTTCTCAAGACGAGGACTTACTCATAAAATGAATCATCTTTATCTGACCATTGAACGACGCTCCAAGTGGACGAAGGTGTATGTTGTTGGTTCGGTGTGGGCTATGAAAATATCAGAAGAAATGTGGTATAATACTCTCAACCAATCCTTACTATGTCTAAATTCAAAGACTTCCCACCCAGAAAACCTCGACATGAAAAGCCTAAAACATATAAGGACTACAAAGAGGCAGCAATAGCCAGTGGTCAGTACAAGGAATATGACTTTGATACCATCTATAAAGAGGGAAAGTACATTATTCGGTCATGCTATAAACATGCCTAAGAGCTCCGTACCATTCCTGCCGCCTACCAAGACAAAAGAATACGTTCCGCTAGAGAAGGATGAGTGTCGTATTTTTGCTGATTGGTGTCGCATTAAAGGTCTTATGTTTAGCCATATTGCAAACGAAGGAAGACCAGAGCAGATGGGTGAGAAGTTGCGAATAGGCATGGATTCAGGCATACCAGATTATGTCGTTTGCACGCCAAAAGGTCTTGTGTGGATTGAAATGAAGCGCAAGAAAGGAGGCAAAGTTTCCAAGAATCAGAGTGACTGGATTGAAGCGCTTAACAAGATTGATGGAGTAGAGGCTAAGGTTTGCTACGGCGCACAGATGGCGATAACATTTGTACAGAGCTTTCTTAAATAGAAAAAGTGATTATTGACCCAAACAACCTCATGGCACAAAAGCTACCTGACAATACACAGCTTGCAACGCATATGGAAAATATCGCCTATGAGTTGAATTTCATGAAATCCCAACACCAAATATACTCTTGGGGCGTAAATTGGGGAGTCGATAGAGATAGGATTGATATTACAATATTACTCATGGCCTCTGTCATCTACGAAGAGGTAAAGTTCACTTTTAAGCACGAGCAAATAAAGACTATCTCAGACGTTGTAGTTGGAAGAATTAGACAAATACTTACACCATGAACGCAAACCCAATAGCTGACATACTTGGGCAACTTGTAGTACTTGAGTATGGAAAGCCAAATAAGATCAAGGCAACAAAGAAAGAATGGAGCGCAGAGGAACATCGCTACTCCATAGATATTGAGTTTACAATTCTTCAGACAGGGGAGAAAATTAGTATAGTCCTAGAAGATAAGGAAGCTGAAGCAATTCGAGTAAAGGCAATGGATATTATAAGAAAAATATAAAAAACCACCCGATCCTCCCGTTCACTACGTCTATAGCATTTTATACTAATTACCTAGGTGAAGAGAGGAGTCGGGTCGTTTCTATATTTGTCTTGTTGCGTCCTGGTACGCGCAAATGTATTTGTAGGTGAGCACGCAGGGAACAAGATACTATTGTACAATACGTTTTATTTCTTTCCAAGTTTTTTCTGCTCTTTCTTATAGAGCGCTGGAGCAATCTTCTTTTCAACTGCATGAACTTTTTTTGATTCTGTTTTTTCGTGCTTTTTCAAGGCTTTTACTGGAAGCTTTGCTTCCTTTTGCATATGCCTTTTTACTGCTGCCGACATTAACGATTTATCCATAATAATGAGATAAAAAATAAGCTATGAAAGTCTCTCTCCTTTTTTAGTGAAGAATTTTCGTACCGATTTAGCAACAACAAAAAGTGCTGCCATTATGAATACAACTTCCTGTGCCGTGAATGAAGTAAAGTGTGCGACAAGTGTTCCTATACCCATAGCTACCGTAGCGTCTAGGCCACCGAGCTTGATAGACTTTCGTTCTTCTTTGTTGAGACTCATTCGCTTACTTTCTTCTGGTAGTGGCATATCTGCTTCCATATGATTATTTTTTAGAAAATATTTTTTTGACAAACATGAGTGCTCGCTTTACTCGATTAGCACGAGCACGAGCAAGTACAGCTTCTTTGTCCCAAACAGTAGGCGGCGCAGTTCGTGATTCAAGGTAGCTGATTATATTGTCTGGAAGCCGTGCTCCAAAACACATTTTATATGGCTTACCGTTCGGACCAATAGCAAAATGTCGGTGTGGGAAAACCTGTGAGTCTGGAATATTCCAGCGTGCCTGTACCTCGCGAATGAGTTGTAGAAGCGATTTGCACTGCTCGTCAGTTGGGAGTTCGAGTTTGTCAAATTCACCATCGAGGCAGATAGAAATACCCTTAAAGTTCATTGACTGTTCTTTGACTGCAACGGTCTGTTCATCTTCATTGCGGGCTTGATGAATCGTACCATTTTTTGAGATTTCGTAGGTATATCCCACGTAATATCCGAGCCGTGACGGAATATCTTGAAACCTTTCTTTATGATAGTTATTTGTAGCATTAAATTGATCTGGATTCGATGAATACGGAGAGGCCGTATGGTGAATGATGATTGTTGTTTTTTGATTACCTGTCCTTGGCATAATAATTGGGGTTATTTTTTCTTTCCTTTCGCTTTCCGCTGGACAGAGTACGCAATAGCAACAGCGACTTTGGGCTTTTTCCCTGCGGCAATCTCTGTCTTTACATTAGCCTGCCGAGCCTTGTTACTCGGTGATTTCTTGAGTGGCATTTTGGATAGGGTTAAGATTTAGGCTTACTGGAGGAAGCGGATTCTCTGTTGGATTTGGAGAAACTGATTGAGCCTGCTTTGTTCCGAGAAGACTGAGGCCAGTGCGAAGCTGGATAAGGTGCTGATCGAGCATTTTCTGTCTTTGGGTGTTCATGGAATATTGTAAAATAATATACTGTTACTGATGGCTACTTTCGCTTCTCGGTCTTGCTCCCCTTGAAGTTCTTCTCAAAGCTCTTAGGGCTATGGAAGCCGAGCATCATGCCACCATGTATCATATTCTCGGTAATTGAAGCTGGAAGTGGTTCATCTGTCATTATGACTTTATCATGAGCTGGCTGCATCATGCCTCCCCGATCTTTCATTGGTGGATAGAAATTCTTAATTACTTTAGGTCTGGACATACGGGTTATTTATATGATATATTAGAGATAATCGGCAACAAGCTGTGTATGTATTTCTTTTGGCTCACGATCGCTATCATTGTCGGCTTTTTGTTGAAGCTCTCGGGGAAGGAAGATTAGATTTTTTATTTATTATATTTCTCAAGTCTATTGTGCCTTTAGGGTATGTCTTGGGTGTTGTTGGGTATTTTGGTTCATGCACCTTTGGCTCTGGATAATTTGACACATTACTTCTTGGAATATTCTCACCCGTTGGTTCTATATCGCTTTTTGTTAGCCGATATCCTGGTGGCGGAAGAGGTTGTGCGGGTGCTGGTAATGCAGCTTGATCGGGTGGAGATGGGAGCCGTGGTATTTCATAGAGCTCTGGACCTGATTTTTGTAATTTTGTAATTCTCAATGCCTGAGATTGACGAACAGGAACTGGAGATATGTCTTGTCCTTGTAAATTCTTACTTAATTTATAGATGTTTCCGGGAGTCAATGTCTTTTCACCCACAAAATCTAATCCCTTTGCTGCGAGCCAGCCGCTTGGTTTCAATACTTTTACAATATTCATAAATCCCTTTCCCCATACTCCAGAGCCAGATTTGAATGGAGTGGTCTTTGCGCCAGATTTTAGATCATAAAGGCCTTGTATCTCAGCATTTTTTTGCTTCAGAATACCTGTCGGATCATTATTCTCAAGATCACGTCTTGCGGCATCGACCATATTTTGCTTATCTTTTACAATAGCTTTTTCAGTTCCGGTATACTGCAAATCTAGGTACTGATCGCCAAGTGATCGTAGGTATTCAATGTCAGCAGCCGTCAAGTTTGGCTTATTTCTTAATGATGCGAGTCTACTCTTAATCGCCTGCATTTCTGGACTTTTCGTTTTAGCAAGCGTTTCGGACAGCGTATCGATAAGAGGATGATATTTTGTGGTCTCAAATGTTGCCTTGATAGTTGAGAGAACGGATGGCTTAGTAGTTTTTGTAGCGTCGTTGAATAAAGTATTTATGTGTGTGGCCATATTCTGAGGGGTGTCCATTGGAATATTGTTTTGCAACATATAATCCGCAACGCCATCATATCCTGCGTTTTTGAATGATCTATCAGAGTTAGCTAATTTCGTTGGGGATATTCCGCTTTTGCTAATCGCCATTTGTTCAGCATTATCTTGCAAATGACGACCGAGCTTTGCGCTCAGCATATCTCTTATAGGAGAATCTTTTACAACACTTTTCATAGCTGACGTGAAGTCACCAAATGAAGGGAGGCCCTTAACGGCTCCTTTTGCCATAAAAAGCTGTGGAATGATGTCAATTCCTTTATTCGTAGCATATTCCTCATCAGGTGACATTGGTTGGCCTGTAATAAGTTCAAAACCTTTTTTTATACCAACTTTCGTAGCATCAGTGGCAGTATTCAGAATATCTCCAGCAGCTTGAGCGCCTTGACGTACAACGGGAACGGATTGAATAGCTCCTGCAAATGGTGAGAATCCTGTCTGAAGTGCTCCGCCTATTACATCAAAAGCCCCACCAACACCACTACTGAATCGAGAAGAAAAATCTTGTGGCTGTTCTTTGCTCGGCAAAAATGCGTTTTTTAACTTTGTAAGGCCAGTTCCCATTTGGGTTCCTCCTCGTAATGCCTCATTAGACATAGTTTTGAGCCCCTCAGATGCACTATATGGTTGCATGAAATCTTTTCCGAGTTTCGCAAGCTCATCGCCTGCAGCGCCGACTACTTGAGATACAGGACTTCGTTGATCAATAGGGTTGATTGGTTTTTTAAAGCTATTCACCAATTGATTTACTCCACTTTGCTGTCTTTGAACTTGCATAACAGCATTAAATGCCTTGTGCGCAATAGGTAGCTTATCTGCGGGCATTTTTAAAGTAAGAAGCGTTTGCACTGCATTTGGATCAATACCCTGATCCAATAATCCCTTAATATTCTGTTGAGCAGTTCCAAATTCGTCTTCATTTTTTAATGTCACTGTCGGTCCTGTTGCTCTTTTGACAATCTGCTGTCTGTCATAAATAGCTTTCGCCACGAATTGATCTGAAGAAAGATTCTTTTTTTCAGTTGATGACATATTTCCGAGAACCGTCTTGAGTTGATCCGGTGTCATCCGTTTTACGTCTTGTACAGTAAGTTTTGGCATAGTAGATATTGTTAAAACCAATTAGAAAAGAGATCGAGCTTACCGTTTTTATCATATTTTATATTGCCTCCAAGATTTTGCCCAGATGATGTATCTGTCCCCATCGATCCCTTTTCATCTTGTACGTAGTCATCAAGACTTGGAAGAGGCAATCCCATTTTCTCAGCTATCTGCTTATCCATGACAAACTTCTGAACAGCGAGGCTATTTTGAAGCTTCATGAGTACTGTTGGCATGAGGTCTTTGTCGTCTACTAAGAATTTCTTTGCTCGAGCTAGCTCTTGTGGAGTGAGTGCTGCACCAAATTGTCCATGCAAAATAGGCTGTTCAGCTAGCCCTATCCATTGAGATATTTCAGCATATTTAGGATCGGCAGCGATTCCAGCCCATGACTTATTACTCTCCCATACTGCTTTCCAAGGACCCATTGCAGTATTTTTATTCGTTCCAACAGTAGAAAGAGCCTGTTCATAGAGTGGAGCAGAGTTGCTAGCTATACTGTATGGAGAAGTATCTTTGCTTGTAAGTTCTCCTATTGCTTTCTGCTTCACGACATTAAAAGCTTTTGTATATTCACCTTGATTTATAAGTGGCATTGCTGCATTGAACGCCTGATCGTAAGCTGGACCAGCCATTCCAACATTTGATAAAAGAACAGCGAGATCATTCACATTAGTAATTTGACCTGCGCCTGACTTAGAAAATGCCGTAGATTGAGCTGCTGGTGTTGTTACGGTGGAGCTGCCTATTTTTTTAGAAATATCTCCTTTTAGTTGACCTTTAGCAAAGCCAAAATTATCACCGTATTGATTCTTCAACGTGTTTAGGTTGTAGTGTCCGATAGATGCGACACCAAGATTATTTGGATCCTTATTCTGTCGACCATCTTTATTGGATTCAACAACGGTGATTTCTCCAGAGCTTGCATCATATCCAATAACAACCGCAACATGACCCCACCCTTTACCATTCTTATCAACGCCGAGCGGAATAAGCAACTTATCTCCCACTTGTGGAACTTGGTCTTGAATCTTCGTTTTCTTATTTTCCCAAGTGTCCCCAACTGAAGGGGCAGTAGAAATGGAACCTGCGTAATCACCACACCATCCTACTGTCTGCCCAATTTTCAGAGCAGTAGCGAGGTCAGACGAAATGCCTTGAGTTCCTGTAATGCCAGATGCTCCAGTGCCTCCAGTAAAACTACTGCCAGGTAGAGTTCCGGCTCCTCCTACGCCTCCAAAATTACCAGAGGCGAGGTCCATTGCGCTTAAATGACCAATAATTTTGTTATTAACTGGGTCATACATATCAGCACCACCGAATGTGTCCATCTTGAGTTGATAATTCATAGATCCAACTAACGGCTTTCCAGAGGCATCATATACTGGAGTTGCTGTATTTGTTGTTTTATCAACAGAATAGTAAACATTTCCTGGTCCCTTAATAAGCTGAGTATTTGACGCTTTTTGCGCCTTCAAGTTATTCAATCCCGCTGTCACAATACCCGCTGGATAGCCAGCCTGCTTGGCCAAATCTTCAAGCTGCTTCATTTGGGTAGCCGAAAGCTTATTTGGGTCAAGGGCATACGTAGCAATAAGGTCCTTCATGACTGAAGTTGCGTGATCTTGTGCTTGCTTTTTGAGAGTATCTATATACTTCTGAGTCTCAAGCATAGTATCGTACTTTGTCTGGAAGGCGGCCTGATTGATTGAAGCAACCGTATCTGTGTACTTATTCTGAGCATCTTTGAGGGCCTTGTACTTCTCGTTTACGGACATTTCTTTATTCTCCTGAATCTTAGTGACCCAATCGACGTACTTATCGTATGACTCACTGATAGCAAGCTGTTTATTTGCTTCAATAGTCTGAAGATCGGTCTGATGAGTTTTGTTAAGTGCTGTAATCTTGTTCGTAAGCTCTTTGTCTGTAATCGTCTTATTGAAAAGAAGATTATTCATGTCATTCTGACCCTGAAGAATTGTATTCATAAGATCAGCATTTTTAGCAACAGACCCGAATCCGCCTGTCGCTGCGATAAGATTTTCTTTCATCATTATGGCCTTATCCTGAGCCATCTTTTGCTTTGCTACAGCCTGTTCATAATCATTCTGTGCTTTTTCTTTTGCAATATTGTACTCGTTCATCGACGCTTCATAGGCATCGTTTGCTGCGGACTTTTGGGCTTCTGAGCCTGACGCAATAGCAGCATTTTTCTTTGCCAAAGCGTCGTCCATTGTCTTCTTGAGCTCATCCATAAGAGCAATACTTTCGCTGTATTGCTGTTGAGTATAACCATTTACGGTGGATAAGTTATCCTTTGCGTCATTTAGCGTTGTTTTTTTAAGCGCATCAAGAGCGTCTATTTTTTGATTTGAGATATCCTGATATTCGCTAAAAACTGGCTTCGTAGTGTCGATTGGCGTATCTGGTGGAGGCGGCGTGTCTATAGACGGTTTCTCGCCTGTTGCAGCAAAAAAGCTATTCTTTGCTTTTGTTACCTCCTCTTGAGCATTTGGAGCCCAAGAGACAAGAGATGTTCCCTCGTTTGTCGATCCAGGAACAGTGTTTTTTGCAGCGAGATATGCTTGAACATTTGGTTGAATTGGTTGCCCGCTACTGTTAGTAGGAAGTCCTTTTGGATTTGCTGGAAGTTTTGGTGTCGCAACGTTCGTCGGCGTTCCAACTGGCTGAATAGATTTTGTTGGAGCGCTCGGAAGCGGAGTACTTGACGTGTTAAGTTTAGGCGCTTGCTGAGAAGATGACTGCGCCTGCGGAGCTTGAGCTTGAGCAACAGCCGCATTAGACGCCTTGATGGTTGCTACATTAGCTGCTTTTTGTGCTGCTGATAATGCCATTGGTTAATTTTGTTAGAGGTCATAAGTAGTTCCAGTGTCCTTACCTACTGTATCTAATAGATATACAACAAGACTATTTAATGGTGTATATGCTCCGACATAAGGCTGGACTCCAATTACTGTTTTGTTAGTCGAAGTTGTTCCCATAAATAATACTCTCGAATCTGTAGGTGCGAAAGCTTCGTCAAGCGTATTGTTTGCAACAAAATCATAGTACGAAACCATAAAGAAGAAATTGTCTGTAAGGCTCGACTTCTTGTACGAAACCCATGACTGATTTCCACCAAAATCAAGAGCCTTGGAGAATACTGTCTGGGTAGGAGCACCAACAACAAGCGTTGCTGTAATTTGAGCCTTATTAACGTGAGCAGCATTAACACCTGGAACAGCTTCTGTAGTGACGTATATGTACCCATCTGCCGAGCAACAAATTGAAGCTACTGGCTCTGCCGCAACACTAAAGCCTGAAAGCATAGCATTAGTTTCGCCCATGTTATTGCCATCGGATAGGCGAATAACTGTAAATCGCAGGTCATAATTTGGGCCAGCTACCAACTGGTTAGCTATATACGCATATCCATTATAAATAAACATATTAGCTAATAATGTTCCTGTTCCTGCGGCTATCGCGTTATATATCGGGTTTTTTGTTTGCTGATATACCCCACTTGTGTTGAGGAAGAAACTTCTTTGAAGACTTGTTCCACCTAAATCCCAAGCCCAAACCGAGTCATCAGAAGAATTGACTGCGTTTCCCAAATCCTGATCGGCTGCGAGTATCAATCCTGTAGTTGGTAAGGTTTGCATGCCGCCAAATACTCCTCCGTTACTAGAAGGAGCTGCGACAGTTGATTGAGTGATAGCAATATCGCTGATGATTCCTGCTCCGACATTTGTTGCGGCAGATGAACCATACATACCAAAGTTTACACTTCCTGACGCTGGGATATTTGTCGTGAGAGCACCTGCCAGATTTCCGTCAACGTAGAACTTAACCCTCGTAGTTCCGTCAACCACAATTCCAAATGTGTGAACCTTGTCTGTTACGGTATAGGCTCCAAGATTTACTGAACTTACCGCACCACCAGTACATGTGACCCCATAAAACGCTCCATTGTATGATGTGATAACGATGCGGTCTTGTACTACATCTGTAATACTACCTGCGTTACTGTCCATCGCATTTCCAACGAAGAAACCAATCGCTGTAAATTCTGCGACACCAGTAGAAACAGCATAGCGAGCAAAATACTTAGCAGTAAATTGGTGTGTCGCATCGAAAAATGCGATTGTTGCATTGTCTCCAATAAACGCATTTGCGAGTTTATTAGTTCCAAGGTCGGCTTTAGCTGTAGCTATACCATATATCGAAGAAGTTCCACCACCTTTAGGGGTAGGAGATGGACTCATATTAGCCCAAGGAGTTTCTGAGGCAGCTGAACCTTCGAATGGAGAAGGTATGATGGTTGTCCACCAGTCCGTAGAGGTAGGATCACTGTTTGGGGTGTTAGCAAACCCACTATTTCCGCCAAATCCACCTCCGCCGCCAGTTGAAGCGATGGTAAATGTTCCATTTCCGTTGTCTGTAATAGAGATACCTGTTCCTGGAATCAAAGAAGCCGAAGTTGCCGACTGAGTATCTTCCTTCTGAAGAACTCGGAAAGTAGGGTTAGCGTCTGCTCCTGTAACAGGGCCGACATATACTTTGTTTTTAGCCTGAGCTACTTTTGTAAGAGCAATCGTACCTGCACCTACAATAGGTACACCACCTACAGCAAGTAAATCTGCTGGAGCTGAAGCATCTACCGAAGTTACGGTTCCTCCACCACCTGCTGGTACATTGATTTCGATATTTTGACCGACTTGATTAAGGGTAACACCGCCTCCTGCGCCAGTCATAGTTACTACGCCAGCTAGAGCTGGAGAGCCAAATTTAGACACACTTGTCACGCCTCCTGCGCCTGTAGGCACGTTCACTTCGATATTCTGGCCAACCTGATTTAATGTTGCTGCACCTGCTCCAGTCATAGTTACTACGCCAGCTAGAGCCGGAGAACCAAATTTAGAAATACTAGCGACGCCTGCTGCAACAGCATGGTCATCGACATACTTTTTGTTTGCAAAACTTTTCTCATCAACTGGGGCTGCGTTTGTCGCTGAACGGGCTTGATCGTCTGGGAAAATATTAAGCGCCGTAAAGGTGTTTGCTTCGTCAATACGTGCCTTATTAGCGTCATAGAGATGATGAACCGTCATTTCAATACTCTCGTTAGCGGCATGAACCTTTTTATTTCCAGCGACTTCTGTTGGTGTAAGGGCAGTCTGGGAAAGTCCACGAAGAGTAATAGTGATAGTTGTTCCAGCTACCCCACTGAAGAAAACGTCTTCAGTATTTGACTGGACCTTTCCAATAGTAAGAACTCCTTGTGTTCGAGTTGGAGCTACAGAACCGGCAACCATAGCGAGAGCTGCTGCACTGATTCCTGATTGTAAATAGTCTTGATAGCGGGATTGTCCGTATTGCATAAATAAGATGGGTTAGATATCGGCGCGTTTATAGTTTTCATTATCGAGCATGTATTTCAGCTCAAGTTGTTCTGTTATAATTTTACCACCATTGACTTGTCCTTCAATTCCAATGGCAAACATATTCGAACGACGATCTACGGAAATAAGTTTCTCGATTCGATACATAAGAATATCTCCTGGGGCGATAGAGTCGTCTCCGCCAAAAACAGCATCTCCAAATTCAAATGCTCCGAACTGTCCTGATGAGTTAGGGGCTTGTTGAGTCATGCCCTGAGCATGCGGAGATGGAATGTAATAATCTGAATAGGTTTTATAAGTTCCATCACGGAATAGCCTGATAGTGACGTCTTGGTCCCATGATAGCTGTCCTCGGAAATGTATGTATCGAGCACGTTTCCATGTATCAGGACGGTTATCATCCATAAAAGGAGTATGAGCGCGATGAATCATAAACAGTCCATTTGCAGAGAATCCAGTATCATCAATGTATGCTTGACCAGAATTTGAATCCTCGCCATAAACTGTACTGTCTTGCCATATGGTTGTAACATTTACAGCCTGACCAATATCAATAGACCATCCTCCGGTATTATAATCGAACACGAGAGTTAGATTGTTTGTTGGTGATCCACGTGTTTTAAGGTGAAGCTTGTATACACTCCTATTATAAATAGCTACTGGATTATCTTGAACAGGATCAAGCAAATTCATAGTCCGCTGGATAATATTCGTAAGTCTTCGTGTTCTTGGGTTATCCTGCATGTTTCGTTCACGACCGAGTGACCGAACTTCAAGTTGTGGTGTCAAAAACCAAACATCATTTTCAACAATAATCGTTGATTTCTGGTTTATGGCGCCACCGGTACGTGAAAGTTGCTGAAATTCAAAATCTCCGGCAGCAATCCTATCAACAGTATTAAAATAAATACTGTCTTCTTTCCAAACATACATTTGGTTTTCAAGAACCCTGATAGCCTTATTTACCCCCTGTTTACCAACGAGAATCGTTTGTCCACCGGTCCAGTCTTCAATTTGTGCTGGAATAGTAGCAAGGGCAACATTTGAAGTGACAACTACGTTTGTCTTATTGTTAATTACCCAAAGTCGTTCCACCCAAGACTCAATACCATCTCCAGCAGGTGCAGCAGCATCTGGGACTACAGAGAAAACATTATTTGCGATCTTTCCTATGCCTCCGAAGTTACCAACTGTGAGTGGATTCACAAAATACATCACATTATTATATTCTACGCCATCTGTGAATGTATCTTTTACGTTCGGCCATACAGTTGCAATATTGGTCCACGTTTGAGTTCCTGTATCAAATTGACGAAAGATTTTATTGTAAAACTCAAGAAGACGCTTGTCGATAGTTGCTCCTGACTGATAAGCATATTGATACATGCCTTGGATTCGATCGCCTCCGGCAAGTGCATTACCGAGATACTGCCAACCCATCTTCGATGAGATGACGAGATTCGTAAAACGAGTATTTTCAGCATTGTATAGCTTATCGATCCCAACAGCATTGGATTCTTCATAGTTCTCCATTCCATTGAAGAACTTTAGATTATGTACTGAGAGACCTTTTTGCATACTTAGAAGTTGAAACGATTTAGGCTTGGACGAGTTTTATTATTTCTGTCAACAACTCTCTTATTTTTCCATGCGATATATTGCGAGAGAGCTTTATCATACTGTTTTTCCCACCAATCCCAACTTGTCCTAAATGAATCAGATGCAGCAATAAGCATACATGCTCCATAGACAAGCAACGGAACTCTGAACTGATTCGGAATAAACGTAGGTTTATCTCCATTGGCAGACATCGGCGTAACAAGAAGCGTATATACCATAAAACCTTGTCCGACCGATCCACCAGAGACGCTTCCTACATTTCTTGTAAAAAGAAGATATCCCTTGTAGATCGTCCAGGAGAATGGAGCATACGTTGTAGATGAGATAAGTCTTTCGTATGGCTGATATGAGTACGGGATTCCATTTACAGTGACAAGCTGAACATTTGTGTCATCAATAGAAGAAGCTTCCGTAGAGAGCGTATAGAGCTGTCGAACTGCTTCACCTCCATAATGAGGGACTTTTGTAGCTGAAACTCCTGTAAGTTCATTATTTAATGTATCGTTTCCCGTATAGGTAACAATTTCATTCTGAAGAAGAATCGCGCCAGATGATCTAAAATTAGCACTATTGTTAAGCGGAATCGTTACTGCGCCTGCTGCTACATCAGTTCGGAGAGAGTCATCAGGGACGACTACGAATGAGATATTCTGCTCTCGTGCTGATTGTCGGATTCTCTGGTCGTTGAATACATTAGCATAAACCTCATTAAGCTTATCTTTTGTAAGCTCGAGAGGTACTGCTTCGCTCCCACTCCCCTCTGGCTCATGTATTTCCCTAAGAACAAGGTTCTGAAGTTTCTGAAAATCAATATCCGAATTGAAATATACTGTTCCCATTATGCAAGTTTATTACGTTTAGAATAAGGAGCTGAAGCTTTTTTGTTTACCTCAATAGATGTCCTTTGTTTCGGGGTAACGATAACTGTTGACTTTTTCTTAGAGCTTACTATGACAGTTGACTTATTTTTCATATAACATGTTACTAGTTACGAACTTTAAAATTATTTTCTTCTGCAAACTTTTTGAGCCATCCGCTGTCAGTCTTCAATGAAGATACGTCCTCTTTTACATTTTCTCCTGTGTGTCTAATATCGCTTATCTGATTCGCTATGTACGTAAACATTCCAAGAATTATAGTCATCAGTACGCCAATTATCCACGTAAATTGCCTGTATGTTACTCTATTTTTTACATCAGACTTTAGTTCCTTTATATCACTAGAGAGAAGATGATACCTTTCATCGCCTTCTTTAACGTGAGCATCATAAAGTTCTTTTGTGATAAATGTTTCTGTCATATGCGGTTAGAAGATTAAACAGACTCGTACCAACATGTAAAAGTGATCGACCGGCTGGCGTTATTTTGATCTGCGCCTGTGAGTGGTCCAGCAGATTTGAAAAGCTTCATAGTTGTACCACTTACATCAACTCCAACTGTTAAATCAGCAGGAGCTCCGCCATTGACATATTTTCCTTTTGAAATTGTCGTTGCATTCCAGTCTGCGCTTGCAGTTATAGGTGTATCAATATTTACTGCTCCGGTTCCAGCTCCTTCATCGCCACCGTCACCAGAAAGCGTCACTTGAACATACGTGAGCGTTCCGACTTGCATATAGCGACCAATATTTGTTGTATATACAGGAACGGTATTTCCAGCTCCTCCGACGAGAGTTACTGTTGGAGTAAACGTCTGCCAGCCAGTTACAACTGGTTTAGTAAGAGTAGTATGAGCAAGAACATGTCCTTTATTAGCCATATTTTATTGATTAAGGTGCATAAAAAATAGAAACGTAAAAGAGTGACCCATTGTAATAAAAGTCAGTAATGGTATTAGCTGCTACGGTAAGGTCAGCAGCTCCGTCGCACATAATACCAACAGTTCCGGCAGTTCCGGTTGGGTTGTTGTGCTTGATAGTTACCACATCGAGATGTTGGATTCTTATTGTTGTTCCAGCTGTCAATGTTCCAGTATACACCGATCTAATATCTACAACTCCTCGAGAGTCAAAAGCATTTGATACATCGAAAATTCGATAATCATTTGCTGCCGTCAGTCCATCTACGCTTTTATTATAATTAACTCTTTTATCAAACCTTGAGTTCCATGCAAAATGAAACGGTTCAAGCGGAACTCCGATCCCAAGACCGAGTAATTCGCCATAGAATGATTCTATCGGATTGTCTGTTGTATTTATATCTGGAGCGACTGCGCCAAGGCCAGCATCAGCCGTATTGTCTGTATATGTTGTTGTAAAATTGTCTGACAGTGTAGTGAGCAACTTTAGAACGCCAAGACCTGCTTCAGTTCTATAGATTTTTCGAGCTGTAACATACGAACTACCTGTCGGGATAGCTGTAAGGCTAACCTGTCCATCAACAGCCTTGTTTGCAACGACTACCGCTGCCGTAAGTCCTGAATTAGTTTCACCCTCTGCCGTTACGAACGTGACGCAATAACGATGCAATCCATCGTCAACATTTCCAGCACCAGCACCAGCTAAGGTGGCTACAAGAGCAGCAGCGCTTGGTTCTCTGCGAGAAATGATGTGATCGAGAAGCAACCTGCTTCCACGGGTCATAATTTGCTCTAAATTTGTATTATCAAGCATAGTATTTTAGTTGTAATAATCTACAAAACGAATATCGGCATTAGCAGTAGGGGAGAAAACCTTCATTGTTTGCTGAGAATCCCATGACCACGTTCCGTGAGATACAACTTTTTGAAAAGTTGCATCTACCGCAGCAGCTCCATAGTAAACATCTACAAGAGAGTCATTATAACAGTCTGCATGCGTTCTAGTAGGTCTGGCAGCAAGAACTGTTGTTCCGCCAGCTGCGTTTGTCGCATTTACTGTTGATGTGTTTGAATTAACAGATGATGCGACCGTTGAATTGATTGAATTTGAAGTTACTGAAGGCTGCCAATATGAATAAGTGGCCGTTCCGGTAACATCATTTGAGGCTCTTTTACAAAAAATAGTTCCCGTTTCGTAGTCGATCGAGTATTCACCGTTAGAATACGTATCTATATCAGGGAGAACGTCTCCTTGTTTTACTATGAATGGAATTTCACGTGTCATAGCATTTAAAAGATTTCCTGCAATAACAACAGGTGAAGTTCCTGAAGTTTTATAATGGGCCGTTCGTCCAAGGTATACGATTGGAGCGAGTGGAAGCTGAATAATGAGTCTTGATCCAGCAACTCCGGCAGAAACCGTAAAGTCAGTACCAGCTACGAAAGCAGTGGTTGTTATTTTGCTTGCCGTTTGATTGACAGTAGGAAGAGCAAAACCAGGTTTTGCTTCATTGACGGACCCGAATTGTGGATCAATATCTCGAGCAATAGTTGGCATAATTAGGAAGCGTTAAGGGTTTTAAATTTACTTGCAACAACAGGTCCAACAAGCTTGATTTTATCAGCCCATTCGAGCTTCTGAAAATCTTCGACTGTATGAATACCTGCATCAACAAGTTTTTGAATAGATTTTTCTGAAATATCAAGATCGCGAATATTATTACTTACTGATCCGATAGTTTGCTGAGTTCCATCGCTATTAGCGACTGTTGCCTTTACTAAGCCGTTTCCTGTAAGTTGAGCTAGTTTTTGAGCCTTCTCTTCATCGAGACGTACCTGCCACTCAGCAAGTTCTTCTGGGGTGATTCTATTTCCAGCTTGATTCATCCATTGGTCAAATTCCTGCTGAAGATCAGACGTAAAAACAAAATCCCGTGGACGAAGTGCCGCCTGAATCTTTTCAATTTCTGAAATGATTTCAGGAGTAAACCGCTGGATAGCAGCAGCTATATTTTCTACCTGACCTGACTCAATAAGTCGTTTTACGAGTTCGACTTCAGTCGGTTCAAATACCGACCAATTTACATCTACCGAGAGAGTTGCATCCATACCTGTGCAATTAAGTAATAAACTTCAGGCTGGCCCCGAAGGGCCAGAATAGAAATTTACTAAGAGTTTGGAGTGTAGATGATTTCAACACGAAGACTCGCTGTCGAAAGATCAGTAGGTCCAGCTCCGGCATCATCCTTGATAGTGACCCAGAGTCCAAGATTCTTCGCAGAAGTCATTATCTGGTTTTGATCTACGTTGAGTACAGTTGGGAACTCAGCATTAAGCTCAGCACCATTTGTATTGTACGCAGCAGACATAAGATCAGTTCCATCAGAAAGGTTTCTAAGTGTGAACTGATAATTATTTGTTGCATCAGATCCAGCAGTTGTTACAGAAGAAACGAGTCTGGCTGACACGATCGTAGCAGGTCCTGGAATGTATGCTAAGAACCTAATAATACCGACTTGATCTGCACCTGTTAAGGCAGGAAGCTGACTCAATGGAGCAACAATAGCTCGAGTATTGAGAGCTGGATTCATCTGAGTCGTTCCATATGTATAAAC
This sequence comes from Bacteriovoracales bacterium, assembly GCA_037444575.1. Taxonomy (GTDB): domain Bacteria; phylum Bdellovibrionota; class Bacteriovoracia; order Bacteriovoracales; family Bacteriovoracaceae; genus Bacteriovorax. The sequence goes on along the minus strand of JBBIME010000021.1, from coordinate 16,037 downwards.
TACATTAGCGGAAGGGAAGAAATGAATAACACCAGCAGCAGCATCTTTTGTAACGATTGCACCAATAGCCTGAGTAGCAGAAGCACCGTTAGCGCCTGGAGCTGTAAGTGTCCATCCAGTACCAAATCCTGCTTCAGCAAGATATACAGGATCACCAACATTACCAGCATTTGTATTAAATACTGCGTCAGAGAGCCAATATTCATAAACGACTCCACGATCACCATTGAGGATAGTCTGTGTGACGACGTGAGTAGCCATTTTCCCATTAGCAGTAGCCTTGAGTGCTTTTACAGCACCAATAGCGCTAGCGCTAACAAGATAAACAAGATCACCGGGAACAAGATTTCCACCTGAGTCATTTTGGACTGTGATTCCTCGTTCGATATTTACCGTGCCATTAAGACCACCGCCAATAAGACCATCACCAACGGTTACGCCGGTAATAGTAGAGGCAGAAGACTCAACAGCGTTAAAGTCAGCAACAGTAGCAGTTCCTTCATTGAGATAAAGTGTTGTTGCAAGACCTCCGTTTGTTTTGATAAACAAACAGCCTTTTGCGAATCCAGCATCTCCGTTTGTTGGAACAGTTGTACCCTTTGCCAAGATAACATTATTGTCACCATCGACGTTGATTACCTTAACAGAAGTAGGTGTACCGACTTTTTGGTCAGCACCAACTGCCTGCAAGATGTCTACGGTCGAAACGTGACTTGTGTCTAAGAGTGACATGAGAAATAAAAATTATAAGAATAAAAGGGGCAGTTTTTATACTGCCCCTACAAAAACTATGGCAATGGGTTGACACCTGTTGAACCAGCAATCCATCTCCAGTCAATCGGATTAGGTCCGAAGAATGTTGAGGCCATGACATTATCGACACCGTCGATATCCTTCATTCGCTCATGGATTCGTGGCTTCCATGCGTAGGCCATGACAAGCATGTCCTTCATACGATCTGCGTCTACCAAGAACCAGTAGTTAGCAAATGCGTCTGGCATGTGGTGAAGAACCTTGACCTGGAAGTTCTTTCCGATAGCGCCAGTAACTGTAGGCGAAACCTGACCAAGGCCGAGGTTAGCCGTATCTGGACCGTATTCAGAAAGCTTCAAGCGAGTACCTGTTTCCCACTGTTGACGAGCAACGATAAGGATGAGATTCTTTGCAGGAGAAAGAAGAACACCAGCGTTATCCAAGAAACGATCAAGCTGAACCGAAGCACCCTGAAGTGACTTAGCGTTGAGAACTGGATTTGCGACACCAGCGACAGTAACGATGTTTGTCTGTACAGCAACACCAGCCTTCTTAGCAGGATGGTTATTAGCAATAAGAGCAACGCCATCACCTCCAGTGATAAAGGTTGTTGTCTGTCCAAGGTAAAATACCTTCGCAAAGTCGAGGTCCCAGTTGAGAACAAGACCATTTGAAAGTCCTTTTACCATTGAATTTACCTGATAGACGCCCATTGAACTTCGCTTTTTAAGGAAGTAGTCGAGCTCTTCAGTGTAAGGAATACGCTTCGTATATTTACGAGCGATCATCGTCTTGTTGTAACCGTCGTATTTGACATCGGTTGCATATGTCTGACCTTCTGTGGTGAGAGAGCCTGCTCCGTAACCAGAGAGAGAAGTCATCTTGTCGGCAGTTGTCTCAAGTTCGTACTCCGTGAAAGGGAACTGAACATACTGCGCTTCGTTTGTGATCTGTCTAACAACTTCGTCGAACGCCTTTACGATGGAAGGGTCTACTACGTTAGGCAGAATAAATGTTGAATTTAAAGCCATTGTAAGCTGCAATTAAAATATAGGGTTGTACCGATTTTAAGAGAGCTAAGGAAAGAACTATACCTGAGCAAATGCGAGGTACTGAGGTTCAGCAACCTTACATACAACAATAGTTGTAGCACCAGTTCGTTCAGGGTCGAAGTCAACGACTTCAAGCTGACCACTAACACCAGCAGGGAGATTTACCGTGACAGAACCAGCAGCCACAGCGATATCAGCATAAGCGCCAACATCTGTCTGTGTGCAAGCCTGATCTGCTTCGAGAGTAATCATCTGTTCATCAGAAGACTCCTGGAAGTAACCTTTAACCTGAGCGACTGTTTCGTTATCTGCGGCAGCAACGACACGAGCACCCATAAACCAACCTTGAATCTTTTGACCAGCAGCAGCTCGTTCTAAAAAACCAGTTGCATTGATAACTACTGGATCGAGAAAGTCGATTTCAGCACTATTCGCAAGAATAATGCCTCGTGTGTCGTACGAATCCTGTCCGCTTACGTTTCTAACATTGGACATAATAGGAAAAATTAAATATTAAACTGTTTTGTACCCGAACTTTTGGTTAAGCTGTTGCGCAAGCCATGTATCGCCTTGCGGACCAGCTTTTACCTCTGGAACGGGAACGGGTGGGGTTCCACCTCCGACACTTGGGCCGGGGATAGAAGCTTTCGGAGCTGGCGTAGACGTGCCATAAGCAATGTTGTAAGCCAACTCGTAGGCCTTTTTCAGGTCTTTTTTTACAATGTCAGGATTGACATATTGAAGTGCATTTTCGACCTTCTGGTAGTTTGGATCATACTCATTGTCGGAAATATTCTTGGAGGCAAAGAACTTTGATCGAGTTTCCTTGTCTTCCTGTTCTTTCCGGGTAGTAAGCTCCGTTTTCACTTCAGCAAGCTCTACTTTTGTCTCATAGAGTTCTGGATTAGTGGTAGCCAGTTCCTGAAGCTTCACCCGATCAAGGAGTTGCTTATAGGAACGGATATTTTGACTTCCCCAAAGCTTCTGGATCACTTTATTTGCTAAGACCATATTTTTCTCAGCAATTTTGTGAATGAAGTCAGGGTCGTCTGCAACAATCTCAGCATTGAGATCAAGCGCACTATCATTTTCCTCGCCTAGCTTCTGAATCTTCTCAATAGCACCTTTTAAACGCTCTTGTGTGACTTGCTCCTCGCTTTTAGCGGGAGTAGGGGTCACTGGTTCTGGTGGTTCTACTGGTACTTCTTCAGTCACTGCTCCTGTTTTCTCTTCAGCAGGGGCTATTTCTGGTGGTGTGACTTCGGGATCAATCGAAGGCTCAACCACTGGATCAGCTTGCGGAATAGGACTTGTAGCGTTTTCAACTTGCGTTGGTTCCACTACAGGGGTCGTTTGTTCGGACATAGAAAAACGAGGTTACTTATAAAAAAGAGAGCCGTTAGGCCCCCTCTGATAGTCACTTACACCCCGCTAAAATCGGTACAAATAAAAGCAGGACATAAAGTGCCTATCAGGCGAGGCCTTACGTTGTACCGGTTTGTAGTGAAGTGTTAAGGAACGAGTCGAAATTACTTTTTCTTACTGACTTTAGTAACTGCTGGAGGATTCTGTTTATTGGAAAACTTAAAAGGAACCTTTGACGTTGCTGTCACAGCTGTACTCGTAGAAGTAGGATTTGATTTTGTAGCTTGTAATACGCCTTTAACGACCTTGAGAGGAAGTTTAGACTTCGACGCCGTAGGTACCGTCTGCGATGTCTTGGAGAGAATCTTGAAGACCGGACTTTTCTGACCCTTTGCTTGAGGCATGTTTGATTGAGGTTATATAGTACTCTTTTGGCTTAGAAAGCCAGAGTTTACAGACAGAAACGGCCCACTTCACACCAAGAAACTCTTCTTCCTTGGTACATTCCTTGAATGATTTTTGTACTAAGCTTATTATGATACTTTCGTTGAGCTTTGCAAGTGACTTATAGCGTGGATCGAGGTATAAACCACAGATGTTGTTGACATCTTCTTTTGTTATTTTCTCAAGCACGATATTTTCAAGCTGTCTTGCCTCCCTGAACTCTCTAAGCTCCCGTAGGAATTTGAACATTAGGTGATTGATTAGGTTGTACCGGTATAGGTTGAGCTGTGAGTTGTTGTGCAGCGATAGCGGACTCTGGAAGCATTTCTTGAGGAATGCCTTCATTTGCTAATTCCTTAGGATCAGCATTGTTGAAGGTAGACTCATTCTCAAGAAGAGCATAATCAGGAATATTGAATATCTCAGATTGCCATTGAGCGAGTCCGGCTGGCTTAAATCCTTGAGGATTCTTGAGAACTTGATCCATAGACTCAACTTGTACTGCCTTCTCGAGTTCCTTAGAGGTGGCAATATTACCCATCTCGAGATCAAGATCGAAGTCCATATCAATATCCTCCGGCTTGAGGTCAAAGTAGCGCGTTCCCTTGATTGGCTCTTCATTGAATCCTCCCTTTGTTCTGACAACCTTGATGCCTTTTGTCTTTACTTTAATGCTTCCACCCTCTTGAACGATGATGTTTGGATAATGAAGAAGAATGTCGTCCTTGAGGAGTAAGTAAACTCGCTTAAAGTAGATGTTGGTCATGAGATTCATGCCAAGCTCGATGATGGCATTTTGACTCTCTCGTCGAATAATCGTCTTTCTGGCTGTCTCACCGGTATCAGAATTTGTTGTGTCGTTGAAGTTGATACCAGTAGCACGAATAACATCTTCGTCCGTGAGCTCGTCAAGCTTGTAGAGCGAATTGAGGTCTGGATTGATCTTCACTTGTCCTATATCGTTTGGATTGGCTCGGATAAATTCTTGGTTCCACTCAAAGCCTTGTTCGTCAAACGGAGAAAGTGGATCAACAATAATAATTGGCTTTGCCATCTTCTCCGTCATCTCAAACATCATCTGGCGCATGAGATTTTTGATTCTATTAAAGCTTGAGGTGACATGAGCCGCAGAGTAGCCGTATGGCGCATTAGGGATCTTGTAATCTACTGCAAGAGCGATAGGAATATCCTTTCCCCACTTCCCAGCTCGTCGAGGGATCGGCGTAGCCTCTTTATTGAGAATCTTTCCATTAAGGAGGATATGATACCTGTCAGCGATGCGATCAAAACAGTGCGTAATTCGTACGAACTCCACATTTTCTCGACCAAAAAGGCCGCGGGCATCTGACATGGTATCTTGCTGGTTTAAGTTTCCTTCGATGGCATTATTTACCTTATCAAAGCCATACTTCTGGAATTTCTGAAGTGCTTCAGCTTTTCCGAGATATTCATCTACTTGGGAATAATTACAGTCTGTTAGGTCTGACTTCGTGCAATGCTCGTCTAGGAGTAAGTTACGAAGATCAATTTTGCGGTAGCCACACTTTCTAATCTGCTTCTTTTTTGGCTCGGAAACATATTCCCCTGTTTCAGCATTATAATCGTTGATATCATCTACATTTACTTCGTAGGACTCTGTGAGTTGAAGTACTGCTGAAGTTCCTTCAATATCTTTTCCGAGAAGTACTTCAAAGTCCTCCTGATCGGCGTTAATATCGTATAAGTTCTGCTGGAAGAAGTGACCAAAGCCAATAGACTTGCTCGGATCGTTAGAGTTCATGCTCGTCCACTTGGCTTTTGGACGATTCGCAAACTCAGCTGCGAGCTTTCGGATAACTACAGCATGTAATAGCGGATAATAGAGCCGAAGGAATCTGAAACCATCACGCGAGTAGAGTGACGTATCATACTGCTCATAAATCGGATTATAGAGAGACTTTACACCTGCCTGATTCGTGTCTTCGAGAATGCCCTGAAAGAAAAGGACGATGGCGCTTCGCCAAAATGGTTCAAAATAACGTCGTCGCTCGAGCATTCGAGTACGTCGCTGAGCCCAGATCATCTCAATTTCAATATCTGATTTGCCTCGTAGGTTCTCGTCGTTGAGTTGATTCCCGACAATAGGGTTTTGGTCTGCCATGTTATTCGTTAAACGTTAAAAGTCCTTCAATAGATACTTTTGGCAAGTCTTCTGTTTTATCGAAAAGCTGCACTACTTGCTTTATTCCCTCCTTCATATCCAAAAATCCGATAGAACAAAGAGGGAGGTTTTCGTGAACAGCTTGCCATCGTGGATGTGCTTCGTTTTTCAGAGACAAAACGTAATCGGAAAAGGTAACATAACCGTTATGCTCCCATTGTGTTTGTGTGAGCGGCTTTCCTTCTTCAATCCAAATCTGAACTTGTGCGCCTGATTGACCATCGTCAATAAGGGCCTGACATTCTTGAACTGTCATAGTACTTTTTTGTTAGGAGTATTGCTCGATCCGTCGATCACTTGAATAATAGGAGGCTTGACGCCTCCGCCTTGTGAATTTGCAGGATTCGTATAAATAGAAACATCTTGTTGTTTCATTGGATTCTGCGGAGCAGACGTGTCTATAGGTGGAACATTAGTACCGATCTCTTGCTGTTTAGGCATAGGTATAGAGATAATGTACCGATCATAGTTTATTTTAGCGTGATCTTTGTCTTATGGCAAATTCTTTTTGTTTGAGGTCTTTAATCTTCACACCCTCAGGTACAATTTTCTTCGGAAGTGCTTTGAAGTACGAAAATAAATAGATTGCGATAGCTAGGGCCATTACTGCATCATCGTGACACCCTTCCTGTGCCTCTGGTCGTCCGTTCTCATTCACAATAAAGGTCATGAGTTGCTTGATCGTCTCCTGATCGTAGAGCATAAATTCCGCCTCTTGAATCCAGTCTCCTAGCTCGTTGATAATAAGAGGCCTACTTCGTTCGTTTGTGTGAAAACCGAGATACTCTTGCTGATCCTCACCAATCTTTTCTACTTCACGTCTTCGGAAGATGTTCGGGTAGCGTTCATCTCTAAGGCGCTTGTTGGTTGTTATACCGTCTTTATTTGATTCCACACCGATAAGTGCAGTGTTATAATAATATCCAATCAAAATAGCAATATCAGCGAGTCCCTCTGGGCTCACTTTGCCGTACCATGTGGCCGATTGATTCCCTGTTTTAGAGTTGATAACCTGAAGACAAGCGAAGTCTGATGTTTCCGTTCCCTTTGAGGTATCGCCTCCAATTACATAGCGCAATCCTGGCTCTGGTCTTTCATAGATGCGTAAACTTCCCATGGGTTCAGCAACTTCAATGATCTTTCCGTTCACTTTTGCTAATTCTCCAATAAAACAAGGGGCCGGTGCATTCTCAGAATACATTCGCAAATGATCTGCGTTGAATCTTGGTCTACCCGACGTTATAAATGCTTCTTGCCACGTAGCAGGGTACTCTTGCTTAAACTTCATCACGTCACCTCCGCACTGGTTCTTAATATAATGTCGCCTCCATCGAAGTTGATCGTCGTCGAGTTGGAACAGCGCCACAAGCTCTCTTTCCTCCTCTGTTCTCACGATTGGATCACCTGTCATTCGGTATTCCTTGAACTCAAACCAAGGCAAAAAAATAGGTGTAAAATCATTCTTTCCAGTCACAGCACTTACCCATGTATCATAGAAATACCCTCCAATACCGTTAGCGGTGGACTCAAGCACTACAGATGTCCCGGGTTCATTTGGAACAGCCTGAAGTACAGAAAGCATAATATTCTCTGCGTTCTTCCAGAATGCAACTTCCGACCCGTGGAAGTGATGAATCGTCTGACCTCGTCCCACTTCAGCTTTATCAGCCGTAGAAACTCTAATTTCGCTCTTCAGCCCTGGCTTTGTGTTTCTTGTGTCTTCAGATGGATTGTCAAATGTTAGTTTTGTAGTATTATCGTACCTTTTCATCGGTCGTAAAAACTCCGGTAACGACTCGTAAAAGAACTTGTTCATTTCAAATATCTTCGACGTTGCATCTGGTTCGTGAGCCACAATATGAGAGTTCGTATATGGTGAGGTCACCGAAGCATGGAAGATTCGGGCTTCGGTATACGTAGAAACTCCGAACTGACGAGCCTTGAGAATAATCAAGCGAACAGGTAGACCACGTAAAATAAGATCAACAATAATTTTGTCAATCTTCTGTTGTGGCTCATTCAGCTTAAAAGGCACAATTTCACGCTTCTTATTGCGAATTTTTAGAAATTCTTCGCCATAAAAGACAAAATCAGCTTTGCACTTCTGGATTGTCTGCTGGAGGGATGGTTTTGTTTCCCAAAAATTGCTCATAAGAGATAAGGGGTGATCCATCTTTGCCTGTTACTTCGCTTCGAGTAGAGAAATCTTCTTTCATTTTTCTTTCAGCAACCCACTTTGCCGTATCTACGTCACCCTGTTTTATTGCCTTAAAGATCACGTTTTTAGCTTGATACTTGTGGTCTTCCTTCCAAAGCTTCTTTTTCTCTAAATATGAAGGATTTTCCTTTTGATAATTATACAATGTCGCCGGTGCTATTCCGGCTTCATTACATGCCTGCTCATCGCTTGCATCAACTAAAAAAGCATCTTTTAGTTTCTGGAGTACTTCTGGTGTCATAACTGTAGGTCTTCCCTCTGCCATATTTATCCGTTAATTATAGGAGACTTTAATTGTACCTTCTCTCTCGCCTCTTTGACAAGTCCAGTAAAAAACTTTATCAAGCGACTTTCGTTTTTCTTGAGCGTCTTGCGCTGTTCAACCATTCCTTGCTCCTTCACTTCATCAACCGCCTTCTGCATTGCTTCCACAAGTGAAGCTAAAAACTGATCTTTTGAGTCCTGGTACATACAACAATTTTAAATTATGAATACCTTTTTACATATTCCCCTAATTCTTTCTTCAAATCCTTCACGATCTTCTCTTTAACCTGCTCCACTCGAAACTTCTTCAACGTCTTCACTCGAAGCTCCGCTTCTTCCAACTTCTCAGGTGTAGGATTCAATAAAAAATCTTCAACAAACTTCTCATCTTCCAAAGAGTACACATCAATCTTTCTCACTTCCTCAAAGTACTTGTCCAAATAAAACAATGTAAAATCCCTTGTCTCATAAAGATGCGGACTTCCGTACACCAACCTTACACAAGGCTCTCTGTGAAACGCATTCCTGAGTTTTTGAAACCATTCTCTCATAACCCTATTCTACCTTTTTCTTTTTTTTATGCAAGTGTCCCTAACTTTCCATACGACACAATTTCAACTGCACGATCCTTTTTCAACGTATCCAATCTCTCAAGAAAGCCATTCACATCTCCAAAATAAGACATAAAACCTTTCTTGTTTCCATCAAGCTCAGTGATAACGTAACGAATACCATACACCGGCAACTCTTCGTTTCCATCCTCTTCCAATCTTTGTATAATGATTCCTTTTTTCTTCGCCATGACTCTATTTTACAAAGAGAGACAGAAAAAAGCAACATAGCCAAGCTGTTTTTTAAATAGCCGTGAGTAACACGGTAAGGCTATTTAAAAAAAGAAGCTTGCGTAATAGCTTTTTTCGGAACGTCTCTATCGTTGCACTATATTCGAAGTACGCAGTTAAATGCCGCCCGTACCCTTTCTTGTTGCGTATTCAGTTCTCGTATTTTTAAAAATTTATTTTGTTTTATAGCTCGTTCTTATTAGAACTCGCCTTAGCTTTGTTTAAGTTTTTAAACACAATCCGCCTTAAACCTCTACCAGAAAAGGAGGGACGCACCTACACCCTGTTTAAGTCACCAAGATCATCGTTGCTTCAAAGCTTCGGGAGCAGGAGTGAAAAAGAAAGCTAAGGCCTTCTTTTCCCCTCCTCTTATAAAGAGCTTTTCAGCCGACGCTCTTGGTGAAAGAGATTTGTAAGGTGCTCAAAAAGTGATTGCCAACTCGTTAGGAGCTTTAGGGAGCGGAGCGGCTCGCCTCCGGCAGGAATTATAACAGAGAAGCCAGATATTCCGTCAACTGTTTGCTATTGCTCATTTGTGTATTATATGTCATGGTAATTAGTATCCATTGGTTTAAAAACCAGTTTTTAGTCTATTAACAGTATGATAGAGTAGGGATACCATTTATTTTTTTATATATCTAATATGGTTATTCAGTATTACAAGAAGGGAGATTATATTGTTGTGTATGATCCACAGATTCGCTTTGCTATCGCAGCTCTCACAAGAACAGGAGCATTAAATGACCTTCAAGTAAGTGCTCTTGAGTGTCTTGGTAATGTTTTTGAAGAGGTTCCAAAACCTCACAGTGTATAAGAACATATAAATTGGCTTTAATGAGAATAAGTCAAGACTTAGTTGCTACTTAGTAGTGATTTAGTGTTGACTTTGTAGGTAGGTTTGATATGATAGGTTCATATTCACTTACCCAATTACTCATGGAAAACGCAAAAATCATTACTATGTCGGACTGGTCAGGTCACGGGAGTTTTTCGAGAGCTGTATCTTTCAAAGAAGCTAAAGGATTCAAAATACCACTTGAGGTGACGCAGGAGGTATACGATGACATGCTAGGCGCAGTTCCACCACAAGAGTACGGAAAAACACGCCACGAATTTATCGACTTACCACTTCCAGTGCAAAACTATTTTCTCGTTGGCGAGGCGTATATTTTTATAAACAACAAGCCTGTCTATATGGCGTTTGCGCGTGCCTACGATACGAAATACTTTTATCTGGGCTTCATGCACGCTCAACCTAAAAGCGCAGTTGTTTAGTTTTATCAATCCATAACCTCGTGATCCCATGAACTCCACAAAATCCTTTCAGCTCATAAACGGCAATAAACAAAACTACACCGTAGCATTGCCTACCATCGTATTGCGTGCACCGTTCAACTCAACGGCGCTTGCTCACCTTGAAGCGTCTACGGGCTTAAAATTCGATAAACACTGGACAAATTATCTTAGTGCAACGCCGAAATCTGCACACCAAATAGCAAAAATGTTCTTTGTATATGACTTCAAAACAACCTATCAGAACAACTGGAACGGTCATTTTTTATTCCTAGATTAACATGTCCCTTTTTCACGTTATTTTTTAACCAAAAAAACTACCATGAACACCTATCTAAAAACATATCTCGAAGACGGCAAGAAGCTTTACTTCACCTGTAACGACAAAGGGAGTGAATGGAACGCCTACTATATCAATGAAGTCCAGGAACTCGACCGTGTGTGGATTCATGACTTCATGGGTCACGCTGCAATAGAAGAATTGCGAAATATAGAAATGGACTCTATGAAGACGTATCCTATAAACTTTAAAAAGCGAGATGCGTACTACCAAAAGATCGCTTCATGTATCGGATACGCTAAAGTGCTTGGAAAGCCACCTAAACCATTCTTTTACTTCTACTGTAAGGCCGATAATGCTCCGTTTCAGATCCTCTGCTCTATCAGAGCAGCCCTAGGAATTGAAGGAGCTCCCCGGAATGATGGCTATGGTTGTCTCTAAATTTATTTACTTTTAAACCCTTTATGCAATCTTTCTCAAAAGCACTATCGCTAAAAATGAGCGGCGAACACGAAAAGGCTATAAAAATTCTTGAAATGTTGCTGTTAAATGATTTTGACAACAACGAATTATGGGAAGAAATAGCGGACAATCAACTTTCTCTCAATCGAAACGATCTTGCATTGTCAGCCTCAAAGATGGCCATACAAATCGCGCCAAAAAGTCCAAATGCTCAATATCTTACAGGGTTTGCGTATTCGAGAATGTTCAAGTGGGAAGAATCTATTGAGCATCTCGAAAAGGCAGAAGAGCTCTTCCCTAATCACCCAGAAATTCTCCGATGCCTCGGATGGGGGTTGTACCATAATGACAGAAAGCAAAACGGAATTGCTATAATGAGTAGATCAGCAATGATTGAAGAATCCCCGCATACACTTATTGATCTAGCTGTCCTGTATATGCAAGAAAAAGAATATCTGAAAGCGTTCTCATGTGCTCAGAAGGCATATATGGTCAATCCTTGTGATGATCGAGTCTTTCGATGCTATATACTTTCAAAAGAACTATCTCACCAATAATATGAAACCTTCCTCACTCATCATCTCTTGGTTTATCTTCCTTTGCGTTTTCACTGCTTTAGTCATAGCAATAGCCTACGGTGAATATCACAGAGAGCTACGGTCGCAATACTACTTACAATATAACCAATCAACACATGCCAACTTGTAAAATCCACAACAAACGAATGTATGTTGAAATGATCGCCCCGAACGGGCAGACAGATGAATCTGTAAAAATCTGGGTTTGTCCAGTCGACGATTGCACTTATGCTCTCGATAATTACGGAAACGAAGTAACATTGATTCCTTAATGTTCCTTAAAATCTCGGCTCTATCTTACCTGGCGTAGGCCACGGGTATCAGTGGGATCATTCCATACGGAGGTATGAAAAATGAGTAAGGGTAATTCTGAGTGAATTAAATCATACACCCAGCATACAGCGTCCACGGCTAAGTATGCTTCACGGATAGAGTCGAGTTTTTAGGAAACATATCCTATTTATTTCTTAATTTTCATTTTTATGAAAACTCTGACACCAGAGACAGGGGTACTCAATCCCTCTCGATCGTTCCTCATCTACGGGGAACCAAAAAGCGGCAAGACAACTCTTGCCCTATCAGTAGCTGAAGCCGTGCCAACGCTTCTTATTGCCGCCGAAGCGGACGGATGGCAGGATGCCTACGCCGACCTTTCTCCAAAGGGACAAGCAAATCTCCAAGTTGTTACACCGGAAAACCGTTTCGACCTTCTCAACATTGTAGAGACAGTCAAGGAGAAGAAGGTGCGTGTTGTTGTTGTTGATTCGGTAACTAAAGTTATGGACTTCTTCGAAAATTCAATTAAGGCCGAAGGCGGGAAGAATGTGAACAACGGAATCACACAGAAACTTTCACTCTCTGCTTATGGCGATCTCGCGACGCTCACTATTGATTTCATCAAGAATCTCAAGCTCGCTGGCGTACACGTCATTTTGACCGCTGGATGCGACAAGGAAAAGGTAGAACTTGAAGGCCAACTCATTACTCGACTCTCTCCACTCTTTACCGGAGGAAAGACAGGCACCATGCTTCCGTATGAAGTCCGCGCGATCTGCTATCTTCAGAGCTTGAACGGTAAGCGCCAGCTCTGGTTTGAAGCTTCCCAGCAATGGCTCGCCGGTACAAACTACTCAGCGCTTGCTCAAGCAAAAATGCTCGAAGAGCCGACGTTCATTAAGATTTTCTCACTTTTTCCACAAGCAACGAAGCCAGTAGAGCCAGAGGCGCCAAAAAAACCTCGGGCAAAGAAAGTAGTCGCAGAAGTTCCGGCTGAGCAGTCGCCAGTTGGTGACAAAGTGGAACCTACTGAGCAGGCAGAAGAAATTCCTTTTCTCGATGAGATTGTCCCTACTGAACCTGTAACCCAAACGACTAATGAAAACAATTAAATATAGGGCGTGGGATATAAAAGAAAAAGCAATGTATATTCCTTCTGAACTCCAGTTCAGAAGTGAGGGTGTATTCTGCTACTACGGTACCCTCAATTCCAAAGAATATGACGGGAAAGAATATTACGACAACAGAAAGCTTTGCAATGAGTATTCAGGGAGAGAGCAGGAAGCAATTTTGATGCAATTCACAGGCCTCCTCGATAAGAATGGAAAGGAGATTTATGAAGGAGATATCTTTCAAGATGAAGAAAGCGGAGACTGCGATTTCGTTGAGTGGAACATTGCTTATAGCGGCTGGTCTACGAACATCTGGTTCGAGCCATTAGAACTTACCGAACAAGCTTCTAGGATTGAGGTCGTCGGCAACATCTACGAAAATCCTGAACTTTTAACATCACCCGCATGATCTTCAATAGCGATTTAAAAACATTACAGATAAGCCCTTCGGACATAGCTACGTTCGACTGGTCGCCTGATGAGTTCTACAGAAAGTGCATCTTGAAAGAGCGTGATCCAGATCATCCAGTACCGCTCTGGGGCTCACTCCACCATGCTATCATTCAGGCAGGCGCGGAGGGCGAGGAAATGCTCGAAAAGTTTCCGCTAGAAAGAGGCTGGAAGGATCACCTGAGAGACAATATCTACGCACTTTCCAAGGGAAATTATCAATACGAAATTCCCATACTGAAAGAGATCGACGTAGATGACTGGACGGTGACAATATCATACCGTCTTGACGCTATCGACTACTCGTCAGGAAAGGTTCTCGAGTTCAAGTTTCCACAGACGCCATGGACGCAATACAAGGCAAATTCGGATCTCAAAACGATGTGTTACCTCATGTTTCATTCCGATATTGAAATCTGGTGTACGACCGTCGAGAATGGATTCGAAAAGTTCACCGTCAAAACAGATAGAGAAAAGGCCGAGGAAAAAGTGAAGGAAATTCTTCGGGTAATCATCGGTCATCTTCAAAATTCATATTTTTATAAACAATAATTTTACATGTTACACACGATCACGGCTCTCAATTTTATTAACGGCGTGAGCCAGCCGAAGCAAGACGAAAACGGCGTTACGAAACCAGGACGACCATACCACATTATCAAGATTGAAGTTGCTGAACGTCCTGGAGATCAAATTTCAGGATTCGCAAGTTCCGAGATGATGAACTGGAAGGTTGGCGACAAAGTTGATATCGCTATCAAGTCAGATGGTGAATACAATGGCGTTCCAAAGTTCAAATTCGCAGAAGTTGATTCTAATGATGGACGAATTTATAAAATCTACGAATTCATGGAATCTATGGCAGACGATATTGCGGCCATCAAGATGACTCTTCAGATTACTGACGTTCCGAAAGAAAAGAAGCCACGGGCTCATCAGACGACTACACAGAAAGAAGATGCGTCTGTTGCCGCTGCTAATGTGGCAAGCAAACTCGATGATATCGTCGTGGACGATCTCCCCTTCTAGCCTTACACAAGCCATTATTTAATAATCATCACTATGGCAACAAAGAAAATTACCGTAACATTGAGTGATCCTGACGGGTCGCTCGAGAAGTTCTTCAAAGAAAAGATGGAGGAAATTAAAGTATATCAGACTGCGAGACTTGTCCGGTACTTTATCAACTATTACATCGAGCACCAGAAGTAAGTAACTACTACCTATGAACCCACTTGAGCGCGATATCTTTTTAGATATCGTCACTAATAACGCAATTCTGGATCATCTGATTATTGCACCAGACGACTTCACGGATGACGATCTCAAAAAGGCTTTTATCGTTGCCTCAAATTTGTATCGTCAGTACAAAAAAGTCGGCCTGGTGGATATTATGGCCGACTACACAAAGATACCGGACTGGCTACTCGATTGTATAGTCGAAGTGAGCGACCGGTTCTCGACTATCAGTTTGACTACCCATAAGCTCCAAGGGCTACGAATGAGTCGAGCTATGGAGCTCTTGGCTATCGGTGTGAGCGGCGCAAAGACAATGGAAGAGATGCGAGCACTTATTGAGCAAGCAAAACAAATTGATATTGATGTGCTTGCGCCACAGGCTAAGAGCAACGGAGAGTTGGTGGCTGATTACCTGAAAGGATATGAACAAATACGCTCCGATAAAGCGGAGGGAGTTGAGCCATGCGTTATGACAGGATTCGAGCTATTCGATGAAAAGGCAGGTCTTCAGAGGTCAACGCTTACAACCTTAGCGGCTCGCACTGGCGTTGGAAAATCCGCACTTGCCCTTACGTGGGCTTGTAATGCGATGATGTACGGCCAGAAGGTGCTCTACATTTCTCTTGAGATGGACGAAGCATCTATTATGGGACGTATTGCAGCACAGATGGGGAGTATTCCGCTTCACCGTATCAGAAAAGCAGACATGACGACGGAAGCGATGGCAGAAGGGCTCAAAGACTTCACCATCGCGAATGATGGAAAATTCTCGCTCTACGCAAATCCATACGCAACAGTTGAGATGGTTGAAAGTATTATCCGAAGCGTCAAAGATGCCGACCTTGTGGTGATTGACCATTTGCATTACTTCCTACCGCCTGCAAAAGAACTTGGAGCATTCTTCTATGGATCAGCAGCCACAAAATTTCACAATATCGCTGTATCTCAAAATATTGCTGTACTTCTATTGGCGCAGGTTAATCGAAATGTTGCTGAAGGCAAGATGCCAGAAGTTTCAGAGATACGAGAATCTGGACGCATAGAGGAGGCGAGTGATCGAGTCATTCTTATAAACAGAGAGTCGAGATCAAGCTCAGATGGAATACTCAAGGTAGCTAAAAATCGAAACGGAGAAGAGGTTGAGATTCAGCTCGAATATGAGCCAGAAAAGACGAGGTTCAGAGAAACAGATCGGAAGTATCAATCAAG
>JBBIME010000020.1:0-16409 GCA_037444575.1 Bacteriovoracales bacterium | reverse complement strand
CTAGGATATTTGAGTCCTGAAGAGTATGAGTGCAAGATATTAAAAATGAAAAAAGATGATCGTCCTGTTCAGAAAATATGGGGTCGACGTATCTAGTCGATGGGGCTCATTCCATTACTTGGGACAATATGTCCTTCTATTTTTTTGATTTCTCTTGTTAAACCATCATTACTTTTTATATCCCGTACATATTTATTTCCGTTGCAAATAACATACTGTTCATTTACGTCTTCACATTTAAATTCAACATTGCCCTTAAGCTGAGAGATTTTTTTGCCTATCTTATTGGCCATTTCACGAAAGTTTGACTGCGCTTTGCTTGATAATGTTTTTTCTTTAGATGCAACAATAGCTTCATCTCTAATTAGTTCTAATAAAGCTGAGTTCATTACGAATTTGCCACTACAATTATAACTTGTAAGATTTGAAACTGTGATTAACTTACAATAATCATCTACCAAACTGGATATTTCTTCATTTTTTTCGCCCGAAAATGCGGACAAAGAAAAAAAGATAAAATATAGAATAAAAATAAAATTTAAAAAACGCATATGTACCTCCTTGGAAAAATGGCCATAAGTCCATTGACACAACTTATCGGTTACCTATGAAATTGACTTAATATAGAATGAGCCTTGTATTAGTGCATCGACAACTAGCTGATAACTAATGGTTAAATTATAGCTTCGGTTTAGGCAATTGCCTATATTCAAGAAGCCAGTATTACTTTTGATAATTTAATTGGGATTCGTTCTGCTGTAAAAGAGGGCATTGGCCGGAGTATTGTTCCTGTTAATTAATAACAATGCCTGTAATTTTATCAAGAACCTTTTCATCAATATTTTCTCTTTCAGTACTTAGGTCACCATAAAAACAAACAGATTGACCGTCCTTAAGTTGATCAATCGTTGATGAAAAAATGGATTCGTCTGTCCCATGATCATAGAGATCTGATGCGATTAATGAAGAACCCTTATAAATTTGACCTCCATTTATTACATCCTCTCCACCATGCATAGCTGTGACCTTTTTCCAATCGCCACAAAATTTTTCAGTAGTAAATGCATTCGCCTGAAAGCTAGTAATTGTCAGTGCTAAAATAAAAATATGATTCGTCATTTTCATTTTTTCTCCATTTGTTGTTTAAGTATGGGATCACTATTATCGAATTATTTGTTTCTAGATTGAATATCTAGAACATTCAAATTCAAAAACATTATGGATAAAAAAAGTAATGGGTTTTATAAGTATTTCAGGAGTATTACATCTTTTTTCCCCACCAAATTTTAGGAAATCTTAAAATAAGGCCTTGGATTTAATCATTAATTGACTAAAATTCAAAAAAGGTCTTTAATTATCTTATCCTTTTAAGACAACTTTTTAGATAAACGGAGCTTTTCATATGAAAAAATTATCAACATTTACTTTTATCATTTTAATGACGATTTCTTCAAATATGACTTACTCGCAAGACTCTAAAGAAGTGATGAAGAAACAATTAAAAGGTGAATTAATTGTAACTAAATCAGCATGCAAAGATCAGGATGAGGCTTGTCTTCAAAAAGAATTGGCCCAAAAAGGCAAGAAAATGCAGAAACAATTAAAGGGTGAAATCGTTGCTAAAAAATCACCAGAATGCAAAAATGACGATCAAGCCTGTCTAAAAAAAGAGCGCGCACAAATGCAGAATCAACTAAAGGATGAGCATACTGAGCAATAATTAATTCTAACTAAGCGCCTTTAAAACCATCTCAATATCTGAATCACAGTTAAAAGCATGGGGAGAAAGCCTGATTCCAGGACCTCGAAGTGCAAAGTTACAAGGAATGCTTGAAAGCTTCTGAGCGCTATCAGGGCGAGGAATAAAGTTAACAATCGAACTTTGATTATGATGAACCTCAAAACCCAGCCCTCTTAATCCAATGGCAAGCTTACCTGATAATCTTAAAACTTCTGCTTCAATGACGGAAACAGTTGTGTTTAATATCAAATCAACTGAAGCTCCAAGCGCTGTAATTTCTAAAACCTGTTTTGAACCTGCTTCAAATTTAAATGCATCTTTTTTAGGAGTACAAAATAGATCTGTAGGATCATCGCACGTACCAAAAGTATAGGCCCCAACATTGTGAGGACGAATCTTATTCATATGCTTCATATCGAGAGCTAAAAAGCCAACTCCAACAGGAGCTGTAAGCCACTTATGACTTCCTCCAGCGACAGCATCCACTCCCCACTCTTTCATATTGAAGGAATGAAGGCCCAGGCCCTGCATAATGTCGACAAAGAGAAAAATATTTTTCTCGCGAGTAATTTTTGAAAGAGCTTTGATATCTGTTCGTGCTCCGGTTAAAAATTGCACCCAGGAAATCGCAATCACTTTTGTTTTATCTGTAATTTTTTCGATAATTTTTTCCGCAGGGGTCGTGAGATTTTTTTCGGATTCAACAATGACTAATCTGGCACCAGATCTTTTACAAGCTTCCTGCCAAGGATAAAGATTTGAAGCATACTCTTGATCCCAAGTTATAACCTCATCTTCTTTTAATAATGGAAATTCAAAACACAACTGACTAATAGCTACTGCTGTACTTTGAAAAAAAGCAATCTCGTTTAATTCACAGCCTATTAGTTTGGACAAAGATGTTCTTGAATGAAGCACATCGTTCATATAATCATGATCTGTATAAAAACCTTCTTCAAAAAAACGATTTCCCCAATAGAGAATTTTATCTTTTGCTGGTTTAGAAATGGGAGCAAGACCGGCATTGTTTAAATGCAACTTTGATCCTCCCCTAAAAAATTCATTCTTATACTGATCGATTGTTAACATTCGCGTGCCATCTTTTGAATTTCTCCAATTGCTAATTCTAATCTATCAAAATGCATTCTGTGTCCCAAAAGGCAAATGCGAATAGCAAAATTTCCTTCTATTTCACATCCAGATAAAAATAAAGTGCCACGCTCATTAATCTTTGCCATTAACTCTTTTGTGGCCTCATTTCCTTTTTTATGAGCAAAAGCAAGAATAGAAAGTTCAGGTGCAGCTAGAATTTCTATCTCCGGAATTTTTTGAAGCTCAGTGGTTGTCCACTCTGCTAACTTTAATTTCTCTTCCAGATTAAGCACAAACGGAGCAATTCCCAACGTTTTAACTGGAAGCCAAACGCGAAGTCCTCGGAACTCTCTTGATAACTCTGGTGTTATATCTGCATAGTCCCGACTATCTTCAACAGTTGGAGGCATATAGGAGTCATCTGAAATATAATCGAAATTTAAAACAGTAGCATCCTTTACTAATAAACATCCGGTTCCATAAGGAAGAGAAAATGTTTTATGCGGATCCAATGTTATTGAATCCGATTTTTCGATACCACTTAATAAATCTCTTCCCTTAGCGGTCAAATTAAAAAAAGCACCATAGGCACCATCGACGTGAAACCATAAATTTTCTTTCTTGGCTATTTCAGCAACCTCATTCATTGGATCAATACTTCCCGTTTTAGTTGTTCCCGCTGTTGCAATGACAACAAATGGAGTAAGTCCTTTTTGTCTATCTTCTGAAATTAATTGTTTTAAATGAGAACAATCCATTTTGAAGTTTTTAGACTTCACCAATTTTAAATTTTCCTTTTTTAGTCCCAACATCACCCACGCTTTTGCAAGACTATGATGGGCCTCTTGCGACATATAACCAGTTACATTTGTAAAATCATTTCCTTTTATTTTTTCTTTTCGCGCCAGCATTATGGCATTCATATTGGCCTGAGAGCCACCTGTTGTTAAATAACCAGAAGACGCAATGTCTTGGTAGCCCATCAAATTTATAAACCATTTAATCACTTCCTGCTCTAATGCAACTAATCCTGGCGACATCATATAGTGTCCAGTAAAAGGATTAATCGTTTGAGCAATCGTTTGCGCTGCAATTGAAAGGAAATTATTTGAACCCGCTACATAAGCTGCAAATCCAGGATGTCCAGGCAACTGAGAAAGAGGAACCATCTCTTTAAAAATTAAATTTAAAAGCGATTGATAATCCTCTGGACGATCTGGAAAATTTTTTGTCATCTGATATGGAAGTATAAAATCTTTTTTCAATGCGTTTGTTTTTGGATCGTGAGCGGCACCCATTGGATGCAACCCTGAATACTCTTTTATAAATGAAAATATTTCTTTTTCCGTCTCTCCAAATAAAGATTTTATTTCTTCTGGATTCATATCTAAAGGTTGGTCGACATTTTTCCACCAATCAGTTTTCGACATTTGATCCATTACATTTTGGCGACGAGGATGAACATACTCTGATGTTTTTAATAATTTTACAGCGCTATTGTCTGCAGATCCATCAAGAGTTCGTGCCATTCTAAAACCACTGTGTTGATAGAAGTGCGGTCTAAAATGAAAACGAGACCAATGACTTGCTTCATCTCCACAGCTAATAAAAGATCCCCCCATAATCATTTGATGTTTTCCATCAAAACAAGGGGTAGAGAAATCATCATAGTAAGCATGTACTTTAAAATTTTCCAATGGATTGAATTGATCTTCTAGCCAGTGCCAAACGTTTCCATTTATTTGTTCATTCACATTTTCTGGAGTTGACCATTTAAAATTAAAATTTGGTTTGAAGTCTGAAAAATTTGTCATTTCCTTATAATGACTTTTTTGTAAAACAGGATCTAGTTTTTCAGATCGAAGGGAATTGTACTCTGCTTCTGTCAGCAGGCGATAGATTAGATTTGTCTTTCCATTTTTTTTATCTGATTCATTCTTCCAGTTACAGAAGGCCACAGCTTCATGAAAATTCACTTCAGCTGGCCAATTCCAGGGCATAGGAATAATTTCAAAAATTGTTCGAAGCTCATATAGGTGAGCTCCTTCAGGGCCTACTGAAACCCAAAACGTCGGACGCTTTGTATTTCTAAACTTTCTCCATTCGATTCCCTCTGGTCTCCAGTAAGAATCATTGATGTAAGCACCACTAGCGACAAAATCATAATACTCTCTGTTTGTTATTTGAAAGTTTGTATACTCAAAATCTTTAATGACTACTTCACGATGCCCGTATTCATTGTCCCAGCCATAGCTTGGTTCATTAGCAGGTTTTCCAATTTTTACTTTCTCACCTTTGTGAGTTACCCACTTATTTTCTATTTGCGTATTATCAGAACGTGAAGGACTCATCGGGGCCCAAAATTTTGGAGTCTCTACATATTCAACAGGCAATTCACGGATCAGAACACTAGAAGTCTCAAAATGAATTTTTTCATGCTCTAGGCCCATCCACAGTGACCACCATGGAGAATTTTGTAAAAGTTTTCGATCAGTGTTTGTTTTAAAATCAAAATCCGGATGAGTTTTAATCATCTCGACAATCATGTTGTAAACAGTTTTTCTATAAGCATGAACAGAAGCGACACTAGGCCACTCCATTTCATTTTTGCCCATATCATCCCAAGACATTTCGTCTACTCCAGTCTCGAGAATTTTTTCCAGATATAAATTGACTGGTTCTTTCACAAGGCCCGCAATTCTCATTTTATTGATATAGATAACGGCAGTGTGCCCATAATAAAAAATAAGTGGATGTCTTAAAGCATGGTATGGAGGACGTTTGTAGGCTTCTTCAACTTTCAATCCTTGAAAAAGAAGTTCTGTCAGTGTCCAAGAATTATTAAAGTAATCAAGGATATCTTCACGCGTGCACATGTTTAAGTTAAGAAGTGGAAGAGCAACCAAGCATTGTCTTTTTTTATCAAACCCAGGGCAATGCTCTGGCGAAAGTCCTGTCCACCACGTCTCTTTAAATTGCGGCGCTAATTCATTAGTATAAGCTTTAGCTTGGCGTTCTTTAGTTAAGTTTGGATTTCTGGTCAATGACACAGGCATAAAGGCTCCTTAAAATAAATCTTGGTTATTATCCATTACTGACATGGATTTGTCATTTCTCCGCTAGTAAACTTGCTCTGAAGATAGCGACGAACTTATATTTATCAGAGTATTTTTGTCGGATTAAGAACGGGAGAGAAAATGTTTAAAACGAAAGGATATGCTGCTTTTGATTCCGCATCCCCTCTGCGCCCTTACGAATTTGAAAGAAGAGAACCACGGGCCAATGACGTCTTAATTGAAATTGATTATTGCGGCGTATGCCATTCTGATATTCACAATGTAAAAAACGAATGGGGAGGAGCTGTCTATCCCATGGTTCCAGGTCACGAGATCGTAGGCCACGTTATTAAAGTTGGAAGCAATGTAAAGAAATTTAAAATTGGAGATCTCGCTGGTATTGGATGTCTTGTTGATTCATGTCGAGTCTGTTCAAACTGCAAAGATGGCTATGAACAATTTTGTGAAAAAGGTTCTGTTGGTACTTACAATGGAATTGAAAAAGATGATGGATCCAGAACTTTTGGAGGTTATTCAAAAGCAATCGTCGTTAAAGAAGATTTCGCCCTTAAAATTCCAAACAACTTAGAACTCTCAAAAGTTGCTCCCCTTCTTTGCGCAGGAATCACGACATACTCACCTCTTCGCCACTGGAAAGTTGGACCGGGAATGAAAATGGGAGTTGTCGGCCTTGGTGGATTAGGCCACATGGCCGTAAAATTTGGGCATGCTTTCGGAGCTCATGTAACCGTTTTTACTCAATCAGAAAACAAGCAGAGCGATGCTCTGAGATTAGGCGCAGATAAAGTTGTTATTACAAAAAATCCTGAAAGCGTCTTAAGCTCTCATGCTAATAGTTTAGATTTTATTATTGATACCGTTTCAGCTAATCATGATATCAACCTCTATCTGCAGCTACTAAGAAGAGATGGGAAGATGGTTTTAGTCGGTCTGCCTGAAGTGCCTCCAGTTGTGGAGACTGATAACCTTATCTACGGGAGACGATCGCTTGCAGGATCTCTCATTGGAGGCATTCCAGAAACTCAAGAGATGCTCGATTACTGTGGAACTCACAATATTACCTGCGATGTGGAAGTCATCCCCCCGGGAGGGATCAATGAAGCCTTCACGCGCATGCTTAAAGGCGACGTAAAATATCGTTTTGTCTTAGATATGGCCCATTGGGAAAGATAGGCCCTAAAGTTAAAATACTTAAACAAAACCTGACCATTTTGATGAGCTTTATCAATATACATTTTTTTATAAATCCTCCGAAAAGAAGATAAATATACTTCTTTCAGGAAATTTAGATGAAGTCTCGAAAAATAGTCACTTTGATATGCTCTATAGCTCTCAGCAACTCTTATGCAATTGGAGCTGATTCAAGTAAAAGACAAAATGATTCCGTATACTGCTCATCTTGTGAAGCCACCAAAGAAAAGAAAAATCAATGTCCATCCATCTTACCTGAAATGATTGCGAATGATAAAGGTGGACGATTGCTTGGAGTCGTTAAAAGCAAATATCAAGAATGCACGAAAGATATAATGTCTATGAATGCAGATTATTTCAAGAGAGAGACGTTAAAAAAAGAAGTTGAAACACATTTAAGTGGAAAAGTTTCTAAAGCAATAATAAATAATATCAATAAATGTCCATCTAAAGAAACACCTGATACAAGAGAAGAAATTGGAAAGGCTGCCTACTCACTTCTTCGATTAGAAGCAGGTCAAAAAGCGCTGTTAAATGAAATTGCGTTCAAAGATTTTGTTTTAGATGATCCCATTTTAAAAGATGAAGAGTGCACAAATATTATTTTTCAATCTTTGGAAAATCAGTGCAACAAATTAAAAGATTCATGTTTTTCCAATAAATCAAAAGAGAGAAATGATTTTCTTACTCTAAATGAAAAAGTTGGAAAAGAAATTAGCAAAATTGAAAAGGAATTAGAATCAAAATCACTCTCGGCCGAAACAAAGAAAACAAAATCTGGAGCATTAAAAGTTTTTAAAGCTCAGTATCCATGGTTCTTTGGAGATGAGTATAAAAAATTAAAAAAGGACATTGCTTCCGGAAAAAAATCAATCTATGAAGCGACCAAAGCTCAATTTAAGGCCGATAAAAAGGCCAGCAAAAAATTACTTCAAGATCTTCAAAATGCATCTGATTGTTTCTATGATACATCCTCAAGCTTCTGTACTCCTCAAAAAGTTCTTTCAAATATCGAAAAAACTCCAGAGCTGGAATTAGAAGTAATAAATGGTGATACCGCAGAAGAAAAAAACAACCAGGTTTTTTGGAACAACAATATGCGCGCGCAAAGTTGTCTTGCAAGAAATACAGATGCGGACAATCGTGGAAATGAACTTATCGCTGAAGCTGGACAGATTGCAGTTTTGACTGTGGCAACTTGGGGACTTGGAGAAATTCCAGCTCTATTACGAGCTGCTAATGCCACTCGTTCTGCATCCCTTGCAACCGGAACTGCCTTTGCAGCACAAGTCAGCGTGGATTCTTATTATGCTTTGAGCGGATTAGAAACTGCAATCAATGCTTGTAATGGTTATGATGTTCAAAAAATGAAATCACAATCTAATTCCAAAACTTTTACTTGCCCATTAGAAAAAAATGCTAACGAGGTCTCCTACTCAGAAAAAGAAAGTTGTAAATTTGAAGTTATTGCAGCTCTTGCCGGTGGTGTTCCTGTAGCAATCGCAGCCAAGCAGGCCCTTCAAGTTGTTAAAGATCCACATATCAAAAAGGCCTTAACTGCTATATCTGATAAAACAAAAAGCTCATTATCAGCTGCTGGAGAATGGCTAGGAAGCACCCAGCAAATGGAAAGAGCTAGAGACTTAACTCAGACATGTAAACACCTACCAAGTTTATGTGAAGACTTAAATAGCGGAAGAAAAATTCATAAAGTTGGTACACTCGGAGCAGGTGAAGGTATAGCTGCTGAGGACCTGGCAAAAATGGGCTATGATGTGACAGCTGTTGAAATCGCAGGGAAAGCTGAAACACTGACAAAGGCAACAGATAAGGGTGGTAAAATTACTCGCATAAACGGCGAGGATGCTGCACGAACAACAAAACTCCAAAAAGGAACATATGATGCCTTCTTTGATACTCATGGGGCAAATGCTTACACTGATCGTCCGGATTTAGTGACTCAACAAATTGTTGATGCGCTAAAAAAAGACGGTAAGTATCACTTGTTTGGAGGTGGGGGTGCTGACAACTGGGCCCTCAACAACAAGATTATCTTAGAAGACGGAAGAGTCGTTAGTTATATTGATTGGCTAAAAACAATTCCTGGAATAAAAGTTGAAACAGAATTCGCTAAAGGCGGATTAAATGAAGCTGGTGAACTTATTACGTCTCCAATTCAAGGTTCAAGAATCGTAATTACTAAAGCTGATCCCAATGTAAAAATTCCCGAACTAGAAAATCTTTTTAGAGAGAAAATCTCTTCAAGTGACACACATATTGTTCCCCACCAAACATTTAAAGTAAAAGCTTCAGGAGCTAAAAAAGTTGAATATCCTAAAACGACAGGTGGAGAACAGCATTTTGTAAGCAATGGTTCTCCATTAAAACAATTGCAGCAATTAAAACCGGGCTCTAAAGTTACAATTGCAGGCGGTCCATCTGGTAACGGTGTTTTGGCCAGCACAAAAATTAGATTAAAAAATGGTTCAGAGGTCAGCTTAGAGCAATACCTAAACAATATCCCAGGCGTAAGTGTTACTTATGGACCTTCAATGACAGTAAAACGTTTTGTTGAAAAAAGAGATGGAGTAAAGATTTTTACCGGAAATTCAGATCAGATTGTTAATAATTTTAGCGTTAAAGAGCAAGTTCAAGTTAGAGATATGATTATATCAGTGTCGGATCCTAAGAAACTCGAAGGTTTTTTAAAAGAGCACAATCTAGATTTGATAGGATTGGGAAAACCGGCCCCAATAAAATATGATAATAATGGTAAGGTGCTTGAACAAGTACAACCTCCATACTTCATGGAAAAATGATTGAGTAAATGATCCTGTTAAATTTAAAAGAAACTCTCTATGAGAAGTTGAAAACAAGAACTCCAAAGGAAAGAAGAGAAAAACTCATTATTGAAATGAGTAATCTTTCACAAAAAGAAATTCATTGTTTAAACTGCACAGGTACATGCTGCACGATGAGTGCTAACTCAATGCAGATTACTCCCTTAGAAGCTTTTGAGATTATTCTTTCTCTTGATGTGACACTGGAAAATATAAATGAGTTAAAAAATAAGTTGAAAGAAAATATTCAACATTATCGTTTAGATCACGAAATTTTCTTGGGAAAAAAATCCCATGCTCATTTGAGAAAAACTTATACCTGCCCATTTTTTATTCCAGGGGCAAAGGGATGCACGATAAAGAAAGATCTTAAGCCCTATGGATGCTTGGGATTTAATCCTAAAACTTCTAATGATAACGGCTCCCAATGCTCGTCAGACTTTAATCTTCTTGAAGAAAGGGAGAAAACAGAAATCATTAGCGAAGAAAATGCAAATAATTTCTTGCGACAAGAATTTAATTTATCATGGGTAAAACTTGAAATCCCTAAAGCTGTTTTGATTCTCCTTGAAAAACTGTTTCCAAATTAACTTTTCGATTCATACAAATTTCTTATCTATTCTAACAAATTATCTATTGTCCATTCTTCCCTATTTATCCTAAATTTTTAAGAACTATAAGCAAAGGAGACTTCATGAAAAGTTTTTCAATCGCTGCAATGCTTGTATTATTTTCTTCTAATCTTTTAGCCTCTACAACCAATGAATCTGAAGTGGGAATCTTGATTGCCAAGGGGAACTCCGACTCTCAAAGCTTTTCGGCCAAAGAAGCAGTTGGATACACATGGGAAGAAGTAAATTCATTAAAATTTAATGGCCGATACCTACAAGCTAAAACTAATGGAATACAAAATGCCTTCTATTGGTTAACTGGGTTACGGTATGATCGTGCATTAAATGATCGTCTCGGACTGTTCTTAGGGCAAATTCTAGAGAGTGATAAATATGCAGGCTACAATCAAAAATACAATTCTGATCTCGGTGTAAAATACGCCATTATGAAAGAGCTCAAATTTCTTTGGAATGGTGAAGTTGGTTATCGATACACGGTTGAAAACCAATTAACAGGAACTCAAAATAAAATGCATTATGCCCGCGCTTATACAGAGGCAATAAAAGAATGGACACAAGGGGTTTCCACCAAGCTCTGGTATGAATATCTTCCCAACTTTACGATTGCATCTGATTATCAAATGAATACAGAACTATCTGTGAGTGCAGCTTTAAATAGAACATTCTCAGTAAAAAGTGGGTATCTTCTTAGATATGATCATCTTCTCAATCCTGGAAGTCATGCAAGAACAGATACACTCTTTACAACAGCACTGGTAGCTAAGTTCTAACTTTACAACATACAGAATTGGCAAGAAGGAGTTTTTGTGAATCCAAAAAATATTTATAAAGAGAAAATGCAGCTGGCAATTGAAAATTTTAAGCAAGCTGAGCTAGAAGGGGCCGACAAATTAGCTCCATCAACCTATGCGTGGGCCAAACAAAAATTTTATGCTGATAAAAAAATCATACTTCAATATCCCAATGACCAGTCTAAAATTCAAGAAGCTACTGATGATGCCAGCGCTGCTGCTGCACAATTATTAAGCGCTGTCCGAAGACAAAAAAGAAGCGTCTTAGAGAGACTCCCAACTCCGACTCCTGAGCAACTTGAACAGGAGGCAATTACGGCCTTGATGAATGAAGGAGGGCCTGCTCGATAATTTTTTGCTACAATAGTTGCAATGAAAAAAAATATTCAAGAGCATCTTAACGATTTAAAGGGATGGACCAAATACAGAAAAGGCCTTTGCGAAACCTGTGCAGGTCTTTGCTGTTACATGCCTGTTGAAGTTAAGGTGAGCGACTTGATACGCTTAAATATTCTTGATGAATTTCACTTGGAATTATCGGAGAGAGAACAAGTTAAGGATGCACTTAAACATCCAGCAATCCTGCGCTATACTCCCAGCACTGAAAAATTTACGCTCAAACAAAAGCCAGATGGATCATGCTTTTTTCTGGATTCAAACAAACTATGCACTCGCTACAATGAGCGTCCGGATACATGCAGAAATCATCCACAAATTGGGCCTCGCCCTGGCTTTTGTGCTTACATGAAAAAATAATTTTACGTCACCCAAACTGACTTGTTGTACTTACATAGTCCTGTATGAAATTCTTTTATTTCAAAACCTACAGATTCATAAATTTTAGCTGCATGATAATTAGGATCAGCGACAATAACAAATCGATCGATGTTCATTTTTTCTTTTGCATACAAACATGATTTATAAAGCAAAGTAGAACAAACGCCCTGTCTTCTGAAATCAGGGTGAGTTCCAATTGTCTGAAAACGCCCCAAGCCATTTTCAGCAAAAATTCCCAAATCACCGACAAGTTTATCTCCGAGAAAGGCCCCTAGCCACTCTCCTCTATTTTCTTTAAGCATCGAACGATAATCATTCATTTGCCTGATGACGAATTTGCGATAAGGAATTTCTTCAAAATGATCGGCCCGACAAAGGACATGATTTTCGAGAACCATCTGCCACTCGCTTTCTTTTTCGATAGGACGAATGATTAAATTGTCATTGAGTTTAGATGGTATACATGCATTTTCACAGACCATGACAATTGCTTTATCAAAGTTAAACCCATCATCGACAAATAGCTGAGATGATCCTTCTTCACCAGCTGTTGAATCCCAAGCAAAAGTCATATGAGAGACGCTCATCGATTTAAATTCTTTTGCAAATATTTCTCTCCAAATTAAAAGAGAATCTTCTTTGGGTGGAGTTTTAAAATAAACGAGATTTCCCCAGAAAAACCCAGGATTTGTCGGTGTCATAACAACAAGATAGTTGTCATGTTCAATGACAACTCCCGTGAAGCGATGAAAAAACAAATCTGTTTGAAAGGCCAGTGAATCAATTTTCATTGAGCGGTCTTCTCTCTTTGATTACAAAATTTTAATTGCCCGAGATGATCTTTAAACCAATTCACTAACAACGCTCGTCCTCTGCGATCATTTTCTCTAAGAGGTCCCCATTGAAAAATATATTTCCCAAATATTTGTCCCTCAAGATCCGATCGCAATTTTTTTCCAGATTTAACTGGAGCTCCTTGCAGTTGCCAGGTCATGAGTTTGATTCCGCATTTTAAATTATCTGCTGCCACCAACACGCTATTTTGTGGAGGAATAATTCCACATTCCTTTTTAGCTGTGAGTTTTGCAATTTGAAGTAGACCAAAACTTCTATGTCCTTTAGTTTTAGGGGATACGGCCTTTTCATTAAAGCCACTCTCTGCTCTGGTTAAGGCAGAGAAAAAGACTACCCAAAAGTCTGCTTTTTCATCATAAGAAGCTTTGTTATAGCCGTCGCATTCAAGCTCATCCAAGTCTTCTTCATCAATTTCAATATTAAGAAGCGAGGATGAATCTTTTTTGTATTCATCTTTTTTTAATTCTTCTTTAATGGCTGTTGTCCACTCTTCCTTCCACGAATAATTTTTTTTATACGAAGTAATTTGGACATCGGCAAAAGAAACTTGCCTTAGACTAAAAATCAAACAAAGAAAAAATATTTTACTGTGCATGAAGTTCATTTAATTCAGAGATAATTTTCTTATCCTCTACCAAATAGGCATCAAACGTTTTTTCCTGAGTATTTTTTATCCATGGAAAAAAAGCTGCTGAGTTATGTGTTCCAACAAAAACATCAACATGATTACCTTTAATGGCCCCTCCGATATCACCAGCGTAAAAGTATCCATCGTGGATAATGACTCTTCCAGATGGAAGAGTAATTTTTGCTCCTCGAGCATCAGGTATATAGACAACAGTTCCCGTTGGGATTTTTGTCGGATCAGTGGCCAAAGTTCTGTATGGTGCCAGTATTAATTCACCAAGCCCATCGCCATAAGGTCCTTTCGCTTCTCTAAATTTTGTTTTACTTACATCTAATTTAAATATTTTTTTGCAATCGACAGCATTCTCAGCTGTCACTCCTGCATAGTTATAAGTTTTAACTTCACCATTAGTGCCTATAATTCGAACAGATCCTTCCAACGCAGAATTGCACCATTCAGAAAGCGAAAGCTTTGGTCCCAACTCCATGTTCTGCATGTCTCTAAGTGGATAACTTCCAGCTCCATCATTAATTTGTGGAAGATAGTAGAAAGTCCCCCAAAGAGTTATTTTAGAAGAAAGATCATTTATAGACGGCTCTCTGAAAGAGAAGGTGTCCTTAGCTAGAGGATCACCTCGAAGAATGCCGCTTGATTCATTGATTGAATGATCTTTAGAATGTCTGGCCATCGCACAGGAACATAATACCGTAAACAGCGCGACTGTAGTAACTGCTCGAAACATTGAGTTTTCTCCTATAAGAAAATTATAAGAGAAAAAGAGAAAAGTTTTATATATTATTTTCTTACAAGACTATTTTGGTCGGGCAAACAAATTATTGAGATCAAAAATAGCACTCTGATTTTTTGATTCATCAAATGCTCGAAGCTCTTGCTTTAGAATATCGATGGATAAATCTTTTAAATCCATAGTAGCTGTATTGATGCTTTTAACGACGTCTAATTTCTGATTTTCTTTTCTTCCATTGATATTGGCCAGTCTTTGGAAAAACAAAATCTTCTTAGTTTTTTTATTGTTCAACACGATTAAATTGCGAGAGCTATCAATGACAAGTTCGCTGGCCCCCTCTAATTCTTTATTTTTTAAAATTCTATAGGGAGCAACATTGCCGGTAATTTTTGAAGAAAAGAATAAAACATCTCCACCTTCTTCTAGCACAGCAATTTCTTGATTTTTTTCATCGATAGCAAGCGATTTTATTGTACTTAGCTCAGTGCTATTGCCTGCTGTAATTTCAGTGACCGTTGAATCCCCTTTAGCTTTTTCAATAAGAAGCATGTTTCTATATCCATAGGCCTTAATCTTTGAGGCGCTGGATTCTTTCATTGCCGAAGAAGCTTTGGCCATCTCTTTAAAATATCCAATACACTTTGTAGAGATATGATCATCCCCTTTTCCATTTCCGTAATTGTCCGCCTGATCCTGACAAACCACAAGATCTTCTTCTTTTGGAGTTTCTGCACTACAAGCAGAGTTATATGACCCAATTAAAATTAACCCTATTAAAATATTTTTCATAAAACTAATCCTATGGCACCGATCCACTCATGCCATTAGTTGTTGTTCCACCTGTTGCAGCGGTTGCACTCAATGTTGTTGAGTATGAAGTCGCTGGTGTTAAAAATTGTGCTAAGAATGTCACTTGCACTGTACAAGTAGCACCGGCCGCTAATGTTAAGCCTGAACAAGTATCAGTACCGTACGTCCAGGCAGCTGGAGTTCCACCAACATTTGAAAGAGAAATTGTTGTTGATACAGCATCACCAACATTTTTTAATGTATAAGTGTGAGTTACGTTAACACTTGTTGATCCATATGAATCTGGATTTGGAGGTGTAGGGCTCGCAAAGCCAACCTGCCATTGTAGATAGGCCATAGATTGATAAGTATACCCAGATGTGAGAGTTCCCGCTTGTGTATCAGTGTTTGTCACAACGACATTGCTCGCTCCTGCTACATGGGCAGGAGTTGTACATGTAATGGATGTTGCACTTAAAATGCTAACATTTGTACAAGCTGTTCCGCCAATTGTGACACCGGCACCTGCAACAAATCCCGTACCAGTAATTGTGACGTTTTGTCCTCCAGCAAGAGGTCCAATATTTGGAGAAATTGCTGTTACAGTTGGAGCTGCTTGATAAGTATAAACTCCAACACCTGTTCCTGCTTGAGTATCAGCATTTGTTACAGCGACAGAAACAAGACCTGCTGCATGCGCAGGAGTTGTACAAGTTATCGATGTAGCACTTACAACTGTTATAGCTGTACAGGCCGATCCGCCGAAACTAACAGTTGCTCCAGCTACAAAATTTGTTCCAGTGATGGTAACAGCTGTTGCTCCTGTTGCAAAACCTGAGGCAGGAGAAACACTTGTTACAGTTGGGGCCGCTTGATATGTGAAGGCAGTTAATTTATTACCAGATTGAGTATCAGCATTCGTTACAGTTACAGTGACTGCACCAGCTGCGTGAGCTGGAGTTGTACAAGTAATAGATGTCGCACTTACAACTGTCACACCTGTACAAGCAGATCCTCCAAAGTCGACTGTTGATCCATTATAAAAGCCTGTTCCTGTAATAGTCACAAATGTTCCACCTGCAAGAGCTCCGGCCACTGGAGAAACACTTGTTACAGTTGGTGCTGCCTGATAAGTATAAGCTGAAGCTAAACTTCCTGATTGAGTATCAGCATTTGTTACTGTCACAGTGACAGCTCCTGCTGCGTGAGCTGGAGTTGTACAAGTAATAGATGTCGCACTTACAACGG
>JBBIME010000019.1:0-41704 GCA_037444575.1 Bacteriovoracales bacterium | reverse complement strand
ACTGCGCGAACAAAAAATTATTTTTAATGTGCGATCAATCAACGAAGTGGATAAAGGTTACAATGTTTTCAACAATTCAATTTATGAATGTAGTGAAATTGTAAAAAATGCATTTAATCCAGATGAGTCTCTTGATTTTTCGGTTATCCGTTTAAAGAAGAAAGTGTTCGGAAGAAAACCTCTTGTCATGAGAACGAAAGGAATGATTAGTTCATCTGATCAAGTTTTTATGATCGGCCATCCGCTTGGTCTTCCCCTCGTTTCAACGAGCAATGCTCTTGTAAATGATACTGCTAACCCTCATTTCTTTAAGGCAACTCTTGATTCATTTCAAGGAAACTCCGGATCTCCAGTTTTCAACAGCAAAACTTTTGAAGTTGAAGGTATTTTAGTCAATGGTCAGGATGATTTTCTGGAGGATTCATCAAAGGGATGCTATCGTAATCAAGTTTATGATCAGGGAACTGTGGAAGCTCCTTCAATTCTTGGTGAAAGCGTAAGTCGCATAAGCGAAATTCTTCCACTTTAAAAATCTAAATGATCTAAAGGAAAATGTTATGGGAAAGCTTGGCTTTGGTGGTTACCGAATTAGTATTCGCTCAGCAGAGCATAGAGAAGCTTTAACTCTTGCACTTAAATTAGGTTGTCCTCTCGTAGATACCTCTTCGAATTATACCAATGGAGAGTCAGAGGAGTTGATTGGTTCTGTTCTATCGGAACATCCTGAATTTAATCCAATGGTAGTCACCAAAGCAGGATACATACAAGGAAATAATTTAAAGGTAATTGAGGAGCTCAATAGCAATGGATTGGCCCGCGAAGATCTTGTCGATCTCGGTGATGATTTGAAGCATTCTATTCATCCGGAATTTTTAAAAAATCAAATTGATCACTCTTTAAAAAGGTTACAGAGATCATCAGTGGATACATTTTTGCTCCATAATCCTGAATACTATTTTAAAACAGAAGGGGCCACTCAAGAAGAATATTATCGTCGTATAAAAAAAGCTTTCGAATATCTTGAAGAAGAAGTTCTTCTTGGAAGAATTAAATCTTATGGAATTAGCTCTAATAATTTTATTCTTCCTCTTAATGACAGAACGGTGACAAATTTAGGAAGTGTAATAAAGGCCGCTAAAGAGGTGAGTTCAAAAAATCATTTCACTACCATTCAATTTCCTTTTAATTTGATTGAAATTGGGGCACTCGAAAAATTTGGGGATTATGGAGATGAGAGCTTAATTGAACTCGCTAAATTAAATAATCTTGTTACGATGAGCAATCGCCCTCTCAATGCTTTCTCCAATAATCAATTAGTGAGATTGGCCACATATGATTTTTTGACTCAAGATTTTGATGAAGCAAAAGCAGAAAAAGATTTTAATGCGTGCATGAAACTGGTGGAAGAAAAATGGCGTGAGGCCGCTCAGGGAGATGAGTTAGTCGATGCTGAGGATTTCAACGAGCTTGTTCTTATAAAGCAGTTTAATGAGCTCTGGAAAACTCTTCCAAGCCCGGATGCGGTGGAACAAGTTTACTTTGGTCACTTCTTTCCGTTTATCGCACGTATTTGGGGGGCCGAGGGTTTAAACGCCAAAGAAGCTGCTCCATTTTATGAGTTACTAGATCACTCAATGAAATACGCAAGAAAGAATATGACAACAAAAGCTCTGAGCTTTAAGTCTCAAGCTGAATCAGTTGGTCTTATTCCAGTTCAAACTGGTCAACCTTTTGCTGTTGATGTGATTGAAACTTATCTCAACTATGGCATTGATTTTGTGTTGCTTGGAATGACAAAAGTTGAATATGTTAATCAAGTAAAACACCTTTTTAAAATCTAATACTCAGTTAATAGGAAAATATTGCCGATCAATTTCCATCAAATATTTGATGGGGGTTAATCGTGCAATTAAGAAATGTATTTCCTGTAGTCGTCTTATCTCTGCTGTCGTTTAGTGCGATGGCCCTGGAAAAAGATCTATGTTTAGTGACAAGTGATATCGATAACAACACCGCTAAAATTGTTTATGAGATGGATAGCGATAATCGAGCAATCGAGCATCTTTATCAGGATAGTTTTCAAGGCGGGGTTCGCATCAGTCGAATTGAGTTGAAAGCGGATGGACTTAAAAATGGAATTGTCCTCAATCGAAAAGACAAATATGAAACTGTTCGCATGCACAGTGATAACTTCGATGCTGAACGCGGAGGAGTGCTATATTTAGACACACTCTATAGCGGAGTTAATGGACAGAGAAAAGAATACGTTATGGAACTGGCAATGGATAAAGATGGGCCAGTGATGATTTCAAACAAACAAGAATTCAGAAAAATGCACTTCATTGCAAAGAGATCAAAAGTTTTTGGGATCATTGGAATTGAAAGAGTTGTTTTTGGAAATTAAATTTAAATGTAAAAGTTAGTTTTAATAAGCTTTCATTTTCAGTTAGTACTTTGTGATTGTCTGTCAGATTTAATTGTAGCTTTTACAATCTAAAGATGAGGTTCCTACTAGGAACCTCATTGCAATATTATGCTAATGTCTGCTTGTATTTATTAGTGATCGCTATCAATGAAACTTGAATGATGAAAAAAGATCCAAGGAAGATTGCACCACCTTCGCTGAATCCATAAGAGTGAAGTCCTGTAGCTAAGATATAATTTACTCCAAACCACGCCATCATTACGCTCATGAAAGCTCCTGCTGTAACGGTGACAAAGCGAGAAGGTTTAATCCAAGAAGTGTATCTTCCATGAAGAATTGCCATGTACACACAAAGAACAATTAAGCTCCAAGTTTCTTTTGGATCCCAACCCCAAAATCTTCCCCAAGAGTAATCGGCCCAAACACCACCGAGAATAACTCCAGCTGCAAGCATAGTTGTTCCCCATTTCAGTGTTGTATAGATAATGTCTGTATAATTCTTTTCTTCAACTTTAGAAATTGTTCCAAAGCGTCGTTTAATGAGAACAGTATTAGCAAGAATCCAACTTAAAGCGAGAGCTCCATAAGAGAGCATAACTGTTGTTACGTGAGTCGATAGCCAAAAATTATCGCGAAGAACTGGAACGAGAGGAGAGATTGTCGCTGTCAGCATTCCGTTCGCGAAATTGAGCATCATGAGAGTACAAAGGTTATAAACTAGTCCCATGTACACAAACATTTTCTCTTTTTTAAAATGTCCTAATCCTAAAGCTAAAACGAGAGCGCCAAACCCAGAAAACATTACGGTCTCGTACATATTAGTAATTGGAGCTCGTCCTGAAATCATCACTCGAAGAATGATAAGTACTAATTGCACAAGCACAGATATACCAGCGAAGGCCAATGCGATATTAAAATTTTTAAATAGAACCAAAGTAGCAAGAGCAATTATTGTAAGAACAAGTCCCCAGCTCGCTAAGCCTGCTTTAGCGTAATAGAGTTCTAATTCATATTTTTTATTTCCGCTAACATTGTCAAAATCTGTTTTTGATTTCATTAAAACAGGAAGGAAAGGATCACTTGGTGTGAGAGTTTTCTGAGCGATGACTTTTTCTTCAGTTAAGTAGACGTTAAGAGGTTGCCATTCGATATGATTATCTATGATGGTTGCAAAATGCCAGTTTTCACCAGCAATGATTTCTTTATATGTGTTGATATTACCAAAAAGTTTAGCGATAGCTTTTCTATATGAGTCGTTATCTTTAATCATACGCATTTGAGATTTGATAGAATCCTGGCGATTGATTAAATCTTCATAAGAAATAGTGTGTTCATCTTTTAAATCCAAAAACTTCATCAAATCAACATGGTCAACTCGAGCAGTTAGTTTTATGTCGCTTGGAAGTCCCATTCCGCGAACTGAAAGAAGACAAAATGCTTCAACTGCGGAGTAATCGCCAACCGTTGATTTACCAGTAAGGTTTTTAAGTGTTTCAGAAGCATGCACGTAAAGAGGTTTCACTCTTCCATTCTGCTGGATAGGGAGTGTTTCCAGATCTTTTTTACAGAAATAAGTTTCTGCAGCTAAAAGAGTAGAAGAGAAAAAATTAATAGTACAAAGAGTGATAATAAATAATATTTTTTTCACGCTAGATCCTCAGAATCTTTTTTAGGTTTATTTCTATTGTTAAGTGTATAGTGCCAGATAGCTCCGAAAACAAGCATTAATGAGCCTAAGTATTTCAACACTCTTCCTTGGTCAACGTTAACTGCGAGAGTTGAGTTGTACTGGCCTTGGTTATCTTGAGAATAAGAGGCTTGATAAAAGGTAAAACCAGATTTTTTCATTGGGTGATTCATGAAAACGTGGTGGTTAGTTGTCTGTCCATCGGAAAACAATTTGATAAAAGATTCATAGCTTGCCGGGCTGTTGGTTCCGGGGTCTTTATCCATTTTAAATTCAGTGAGTGCCATCTCAAACGGAAGATTGATTGATTCTTTGGTTACTTCGAAAATGACCTTTCGTCCTTGAATAATGAGAGATAGAGGTGAGTAATTAGTAACCCAGTATTCCTTTCCTAAAATTTCCAATCGTACTGCGCGAATATCTCCTTTTATCAGAGATCCGTTTTTTTGAATCGGAACTGTTGATATAGGAAGATTAAAAGGAACCAGTTTTTCTTGATGATCCGTCAATTGAATTTCAGCATTCATCCAAGGAAGTGTAGCTGGAGCTCCTCCAACTGCGAGGTCAACCATCTTCCAAACTTTATCAGCTTTATTGTAGAAGGCCGCTTTTTTTCCAAATAAAAAGAGGTTTGGTTTATCTTCAAAAAGTTTTTTTGAAAAAGCACGAATGATAGATTTTTCGTCCGTTTGAAATTTCATATCCATCGGATAGGGAGAGATGTCTGGAAAGAAAGAGAGATACGTTTTGTTATAAGGAATAACCACAAAACGATTGTTAGCGCTTGTTGATTTAACTGGAATACCGCGAGATTCGGGAGTGAAACATTCAGCTGTAACTGAATTCCAAATAATTATTTTGGAAGGATTGTTCTCTTCAAAACAATGGGCAATTTTCGAAGGATAATAATTAAAAGACAGTGGACCCATTGTAACTGTAGATTGAAATTCATTGCTGGCTTCAGGGTGAATAGAAAGAATAACGTCTTGCTCAGCAAAAGCATTTTTAAAATGATACTTTGAAGTATGAATTTGAGAATCTTCAGGATATCGATTGATTGGATCACTCCAAACAAATTTGCCTTCAGCAAAAGGAATATAGTCCTTGATGCTGATATTGTCATAAGACTCATCCATTGATTTTCTAAAGGCCGTATAAGGAAGATAAGTAGTGACTTGTTTTCCTTCAGTCAGATAAGTAATTTTTAAAATATCTTTAGAAAGAGTAACTTGTCTGTTTGGTTCATTGAGAGAAAGTGTCATTTGACCGTCTACACCGGCCACATAAGTAATAAGTGAACCAAGGCCAATAATGACAAGGCCTGAGTGGATGACATAAAAACCATAAAGTCTTTTTTTCAGTGGGAGTCTAAGCGTTGCTGCAAAAATGATGGAAAGAAACATTCCAAATTGTATCAACATGAAAATGGGATTTTTATAGACAGCACGGTTAGCGAAGTCTGTTCCGTAGTAACTTTCAACAAAAGTTCCCGCGATCATAAAGAGAGTAAATAAGCAGATAACAACGACAGCAAATTTCAAACTTCCAATGAAGCGTTCGATGTTTTCCCAATTAATATTTTTGAGTTTTTTCATAGGAGATCCATAGAGTTAATTGTTCTCACTTTATATCACGACAGATACGACGTAGAAACGAATTTAGTTATTTTATCAAAAGACGAATCAGGTAAACCAGACCAAACAAAATTGGCTGATGAACAAGATAAATAAAAAGAGAGTGACGACCTAAATAGTTCAGAGATTTAAAAACATTATGCTCAGGAAGAGAGAGTTGGTGAAATCCTTTATGCACGGCAAATATTCCAAGTAAACTAGCACCAACCCAAGGAAAAGGCGCGATATAATCCCACGACTGATGAGAGAGCATAAACCATGGGATATTTTTATCTAAAAAAATAGATGGGATGAAGAGTAAAAGGGCAATTACCAATGAGAGATAAGGCCTTCTTAAAAAAGGAAGAGACATAATTGAGATTAATGCAATTGCATGAAGTGTCCCAAAGTAAATCCAATTTTCAGGAAAAAGAAAATATGTCACAACGGATATCAAAAGCGCAAATGCTAAAATTTTAAAAAATCGGTTCCAAAAAGATCGCCATTTAATTTCTTTTTGATGCGCCAATGTGAGAGAAGCGCCAACTGCAAAGAGAAAAAGAAAGACTATAATTCTAGGGAGAATGTACCAAAAAGGCTCGCGAATTATGTCGATATTTATAAAACCGAAATTATTCAGGTCAAAAGAAAAATGAAAGAAGATCATTAAAATGATCGTAAACCCTCTAATCACATCAATAATCAAACTTCTCGAATTGAATTTCTCTATTTTCATCTCTATGATTGTCCCATGGAATATCTAACACGCAAAAAAAATTCTTCAAAGAATTGGCTAAAGGCCATTATTCTTATCCTTTTAGTCGCTCTTTTCTATGGACTTTATTTTATAAGACGCTCAATTCCTCCAATGGATGGCGAGTTAGCACTAAATAATCTTTCAGGAAAAGTTTCTGTCATACGCGATCAGTATGGCATTCCTCACATCAAGGCCCAAAATACAACAGATGCTTTTCGCGTCTTGGGTTATGTCGCCGCCAGTGAGCGGCTTTTCCAAATGGAAGTAGAAAGAAGAATGGCCACGGGAGAACTTTCTGAAATTTTTGGCAATAAGACCTTAACCAGTGATAAACTTTTTAGAAGTTTGGGCATTCGAAATAAGATGAGTGAAATGCTTCAACGGAAAATAGAAAACCATACTCTTGATCCAGTTATGTGGAAGGAAATGGAAGCTTTTTATGATGGAGTTAATCAGTTCCAAGCATTGGGAAAACTCCCGATTGAATTTACGATTTTAGGCATCAAACCTCGTCCTTTTTCAGCACTTGATGGATATTCTTTTATCGGTCTTATGAGTTTCAGTTTTGCCGTGGCCACGAGCGAAGAACCGCTAATGACAAAACTTCGCGCTCGGCTTGGAGCGGATTTATCCAACGAACTTCGCAATGAGATGACTTCTTATGAAACAAAACAAATCGAAAAGACAAAAGAAGCTTCAATAAAATCGAGAAGAGTTGTTGAAAATCGTTATCCAGTATCTAAGATTTTATCTGATTTGGAAGAAGGTTTTCCGCTTTTTGATGGATCAAATGGATGGCTTATTTCAAAAAATAGATCGAAGTCTGGATTTCCTATTCTTTCAAACGACCCTCACATCACATTCTCACACCCAGGAGTTTGGTTTGAGGCCCATATAAAAACTCCTAAGTACGAAAGCTATGGGCATTTTCTTTCCATTCTTCCTTTTCCAGTACTCTCACATAATCATGAGCGCGGCTGGGGACTAACGATGAGTTTGGTTGATGACATGGATTTGTATAAAGAAAAATTAAATCCGAAGTTTAAATCCTACGAATTTAAAGGAAAAGAAATTATCTATAAAGAACGCCTCGAAACAATCAAAGTGAAAGGTGAAAAATCCTATGAAATGGTGATTCTTGAAACTCAGCATGGGCCAATCATGGATGAAGTGTTTACACATCCAGAGGATAAATCATTGGCACTAAAATGGGCCTTTCTTTCATTGGATAATGACCCCTTATATACGTTTTACAAAATGGGAAAAGCTTCCAATATGGAAGAGTTTAAAGCGGCCGTTGCTCTTGGGAAGGCCCCTGGTCTTAACGTTCTTTATGCAGATAAAAATAATATTGGTTGGTGGATATTTGGGGAAATTGCACAGAAATCCAATCGCACACCAAGTGATTTTATCTATGATGGGGCCTCAGGTCTTGATGAATACACTGGCATTTTGAGTTTTGATAAAAAACCGCATTTGGAAAACCCAAAGAATGGTGTCATTGTTTCTGCGAACTCTCGCCCTATCGGATCGCCTTCAACTCCTGATGATTTAAGAGGAGACTGGCAGCCAGATGACCGCTATAAATCGATAATGGCCATTCTTAATCAAAAAGAACTTTGGTCAGTGCCGGAGTTAAAAGAAGTTCAGACACTGAGTATGAATCTGGAGAACAAATTAATTTTAAATGAATTATTAAATGGAATTGATTTTAAAAATCTTTGGAAAAAAGAGCGCGGGGAAGCTTATCTTGAGATTTTAAAAAAGTGGAATTTTGTATCAAGTAAAGAGTCCGTAGCTCCATCTCTTTATTACACTTGGTGCCGAGAAGTTACTAAGATTCTACTGAAGGATTTTTCAGAGGAAGAGTTTACTACTTTTTCAAAACTTCCCAATAGCTGGAATTTCTTAAAACGCGTTGTCTTAAATCACGACTCTAGCTGGTGGAAAAAATTTGATCGAAGCAAAGTATTTACTGAAGCCTTCAATAATTCGATTGAGGCCCTAAGACAGGAATTAGGAGAAGATTTTAGAGGATGGGGATGGGGACATCTACACACCTTGGAGTTTGTTCATCCAATCGGGAGAGTTAAGCCTTTTAACAAAATTTTCAATATTGGACCTATTGAGATAAGCGGCGCTTATCAAGATATCAATAATCAAAAGCATTCTGGCTATGGTGACGGATTTAAAGTGAAGGCCGGTCCTTCAACAAGAAGGATTATTGATTTTTCTCATCCTGAAGTTGGCTGGGGAATTTTGCCCGTAGGGAACTCTGGTCACATCATGTCTCCTTTTTACAAAGATCAAGTTGATCTTTATGTTAAAGGACTTTATAGAGAGGAGTGGCTCGATGAAAAGGATATATTGTCCCATCAGACTCATGAGCTTGTATTTCTTCCCGTAAAATAAGGAATAATATGTTTTCAAAACGTGCTTTAGACTTATTAAAAAATCCAAAGCATTCAGAAAATCTTGAGGAAAATGAGACTTGGAGTTGGAATTTTACTCTAGATACGAGTACAGCTAATTTTCTAGGTGACAAGATTTTGACACTAACTTATACCAATCTATCATCTGAAGAATCTGAATCTCTTTTTCTTGAGACTTTATCAAGAGTGATCAATGGAAAAAACATAGATTTTCTCACTCGATTAAGCTTCAGAGAAGTTGAAAACTACCTTCGTGATGAAAATCACCTCCCAGCTTTCGATACAAAAGAAGAAGTTTCTCTTCAAAATTGCTTTAAGAAGGTAAAAAATTCACTTCTCTTTGCCTTAATTTTAAAAAAAATAAAAGAAAATATAGGTACTCATCTCCAAAAAGCATCTTGGGAAAATCTTTCTTTTGTCGATAAAAATCGCAAAGTGATGGCCGTTTTAAATGATCTCAATTTGCTTTTTTTCCAAGGAAA
The DNA here is from genome assembly GCA_037444575.1 of Bacteriovoracales bacterium. Classification (GTDB taxonomy): domain Bacteria; phylum Bdellovibrionota; class Bacteriovoracia; order Bacteriovoracales; family Bacteriovoracaceae; genus Bacteriovorax. The sequence continues at coordinate 32,308 of JBBIME010000019.1, read as the reverse complement.
AAGAGCCGAAGTGGCCCTCGTCGAAAACGACACGATCTTCTTGATAAAGAACGATCTTCCCTTGGATTTAGAGGTCGTAGAGCTTATTTTCCAGTCACTTTTTCACAAGAACAACGGGAAATCTTCTCTCAAAGTGGTTGCAGCTTTGTGAATTCTTAGAGTAAAATTCAATTTGTTCAAAGCTTTTTGGGCATCGAAACTATCAAGTTATTTATAACGAGGTCATTATAATGAAGAGTTCTCTTGTTACTTCTTTCTTAATTTTTAGTTCTGTCTCATCTTTTTTTACGAGTGGGGCCTTTGCTCAAGACGCGGCAAAAGGAGCTGAGCTTTATAAACAATGTATCGCTTGTCATGGAGATAAGGGCGATGGAAACCCTGTTCAGAAGGCACCGCGAATTGCAGGTCAATACGACTGGTATATCCTGAAGCAACTTCAGGACATCAAGGCCGGAAATATTAGAAAGAATCCGGTTATGGTCCCATTTTTAAGCAAACTCTCTGAGCAAGACATGAAAGATCTTGCAGCTCACATCTCTAAACTTTAACAATTAAGCTTCATCTTTATGGTCTTGGATAGGAAGTCCTCGATCTATAGAAAAAAGCCATAAAACGCAAAGGATTGCCATGAAAGTCACCTTTAAAAAAGCTAAAACTGAAAAAGATATCAAGTCTATCCTGGACTACAATATTGACGCTTTTTCAGATTCACCAGATTTTAAATGGACATTCGACGAAATAAAGAACGAAGTTGCCGAAGGCTGGGAGCTTTTTTCGCTCAATTTGAATGGGGAAGTTCTGGCTGCTCTCTTCTATAAAGTAGAAGACGACTCCCTTTTAACAAAAAATACGGCCATTAAAATCACTCATCAAGGCAGTGGTTTCTCACACGCTATCAAAGAATTCTTTGAGAAAGTGGCCCGTGAAAAAGGTCTTAAGAAGATCTACCACTACTGTCGAATTGATAATTTCAGAATGTATTCTCTCAATGAAAGCCATCAATATAAGAAGACTCCAAAGAAAATCGGACCAGAAGGTCTAGTCGTTGAGTGGGTAAAAACTCTCGAATAGAAAAATCTTCCTAGGAAGCCCCTAGGGAGTCCCTAGGAGAAAAAAATAAAAAAAAATGTTTTTTCCTATAGACATGATGAAAATTTTCAAGCAATAATTTATATATAAGAGAGTTTTACTCTGGGAAAGCGAAGAGAAACTTCAAATTTCTCAAATAAGAACGAAAATAAAAAAAGAGATATTAATAATAAATTGCTTTTAAACTAACAGATTTAGACAAGACAACATGTCTAATTTTAACGGAGGATCTTCGAATGGCAGTAAAGAAAAAAGCAGCTACTAAAAAAGCAGCTACAAAAAAAGCAGCTCCAAAAGCTACTAAAAAAGCAGCTCCAAAAGCTAAAAAAGCAGCAGCTCCTAAAAAAGCTAAAGCTCCAAGAAAGCCAAATGCAGCTTTCATGAAAGCTCTTACACCATCAGCTACACTTGCTGAAATCGTAGGAAACAAACCACTTCCAAGAACACAAGTTGTTTCTAAAATTTGGGACTACATTAAGAAGCACAACCTTCAAAACCCAAAAAACAAAAGAAACATCATCGCTGACGACAAACTAGCAAAACTTTTTGGAAAAAAAGAAGTTACTATGTTTGAACTTGCAGGGATCGTTGGAAAACACCTTTCTTAATTAATAATTAAGTAAAAGTTCTAATAAAAAAGGCTCGCTTCGGCGGGCCTTTTTTATTTTAAAGAGAGTACTTTGTGATTGTCTCAGATCAAATATTAAGTATTAGATTTTCAAGTTACTTCTTAAGAGCTGAATACTGACTTTCTACCGAATCGCTAATCCAGGCCGGAGTTAGGGTCCCCCTTTCTGATCTGCTGGCCTTGGCAGCCTTTAAAAACTCGTTACATTGAAAACTTGAGGTGACATTTAAAGGAACATCGCTTGAGTTGCTAATGTATTTAATACAGGTAGAACCGTAATAGTTAAGATATTCAGGAAAGTTTCTGGCAAATAAGTTAATAATTGCCTTATGTCTTGGAAGATTTGGATCTTTAAAGATTTTATCAGGAATCAAAGGGAGTTTTTGAATTTCACTTAAAAGTTTTTGGCGCTTTTGGTAATTTTCTCCTAGTGCCTCAACTTTATTCCAAGCGATATTCATCTTCTCACCAACAACTGGGCCATCAAGAAGATACAAAATGGCATATAGATCGAGTTCGTCTTTTGTCAGCTTTCCCTTGGCCTCTAAGATATTAAGGGCCATTTCTTTATCAAGGCCATTAGTTGTCGTAGAGGTGAGCGATTCTTTTAGAGTGCCAGCGATCTCGTTAAAGCACTTTGGCGACAGGATGCGATCGACCATTAATTTATAGTTGCCATCAAATTCAGAGCTTGCACTTTCTTCGTAAAGTTTCTTGATAACAGCTTTTTGAACCACTGGTTTTTGGCAGTAGAAATTGGCGATGCTATCTTTAATGGCCGGAGAATAGAAAGGCCAGAGTTTCAAAGAGGATTCACTGGCCTCTAATATTGCGGCCAGATCAATACCTAAATCTGGGTCTTTTTTTGAAAAATACCAATAAGAGCTCAGCTCCGTTTCACAAAGATTTTTTTCCTGGTCCTTTTTTATAGACTCGCTAATGAGGGAAGCTTTTTTAAAGCATTCAGTAAAAAACTTTTTTGCATAAATAGAGCGTTTTAGTTGGAAGAATTCATCATTTATCATTGCACTTGATCGGCCAATTTGCTCAACTTGTCGGTATGCTTTTTGAGAGTAATCTTTAGTTTTTATTTTGTAATCAACTAGGCCCATACTCATTGATTGGAACATCTCTTTCCAGTGGCGATCGCGCTCACTGGGTCTAATGTCGTTGACATGGAGAAGAAATTCCTCAAAATTTTTCTCACGCTCTAAAACTTCCAGATCTTTTATGTCGTAATAAACCTGTGTGGCCCAGCCATTATTTATTGAGTGAAAAAGAATAAGAAATAGCGAAGATTTCGACATAATAAAAATTCTATGGACAGCAAATGGTTTAGTCAAATTTCAATGACTTTTTTCTAAGATTTAGGCGTTTTACGACTAGTGCTTTCCTGGCTTTTGCGATATTTTCAATGCACAAATAATTATTCATTTCAGAGGGCACAAAATGCTTAAGGTAATGCCTACAAAACCGGAAGAATTCCTGTTGACAGTCCAGTCAGTAAATCATGCTGAATGGAAGATTTATTATTACAAAGAATTTTCATCCGTACTTGTCGATAACAATAAAAATTTAAATCAGGATGTATGGGATCTCCTTGCTCCTTTTCAAAAAGAGGGCAATTCTGATTTCAGGATTCAACTGACGATTCGATCAATCCCGTTTTTAGTAGGATTCTTTTTTAAGACTAAAGAGATTCGTCTTTATACTCCCAAACTTTCTCAAGAACTCTTTTTACTTCAACAAAAAGAGATCATTGATCTTAATTTGGAAGTCATAAAAGATCTCAAAAAACATGCTGAGTTGGTTGCTAGTCTGCAAGTTAAAAATTTTCCTTCAGTGATAGAGACACTTATAGCAACAGATGGTCTTCCTGATCTTTTTAATGATCCTCGTTTTAAAAAAGTAGACGAGAGATCTAATGAAATTATTAAAAATCTCCTTTTAAAACTCAATGAATACCGCCCAAGTCTTTTTGAAGATATTTCGGATTTTGGTTTGGGGTTAACTGCTCAATACGCTCTTCTTCGCATTCACCTTTTAAAGTTTTTAGCGATTCTTCCTTCACTAGATCACGATAAAAAAGGTGTCGAGGTAAAAAGAATTTTAATCGAGGCCCTCTCTCGATTCATGCAAGATAATGGGAAGGCGAGAAGATTAAAGAAAAAAGGGCAAGAGCGCTGTCTTCCAGCTCGTTACTCCGCAGGTATTAAAACTGTTTATTACATTGCTCTTATTTTCCCAGCTAAACCATTAGCGGGACTTGTTCGAAGTGGTGTTCGCTTAATGGCCAAGCGTTTTATTGCTGGAGAAACAATTGAGAAGGCCGATAAATCTCTAAAGTCTTTAAGCCTTACAGGACGAGATGTTACTTTAGATCAATTAGGTGAGTTGGTTGTCTCTGAAAGAGAAGCTGATCATTATAAAAATGAAGTTTTGAAATTAGTAAGAGGTTTCTCTCTTCACGTTAAAAAAGGTGAGATGAATGGAGCGGGAATCAATCGTGCTCACGTTTCTATTAAAGTCTCAGCTCTTTGTTCTGACTTTAAACCTCATGCTCCTGATTACACTTACAACCTGGTTGCTCCAAGACTTAGAGAAATTCTTGTAGCTGCGAAAGCTGAAGATGTTTTTATTAATATCGATGCTGAACATTACCATTACCGCGATATCGTTTTTAAAATTTATAAACGCGTTCTTTTAGAGACTCCTGAATTAAAAGATTACAAGTCTACAGGGATTGTTATTCAAGCTTATCTTCGCGATGGGGCACGACACTTACAAGAAATTGTAGAGCTTGCTCGCCTTAGAGGGCATACAATGCCGGTTCGCCTGGTTAAAGGGGCTTACTGGGATGCTGAAACTGTTGAAGGTGATGCTCATAGTTTTAATGCGCCTCAGTTTCTAAACAAAGAAGAAACAGATATCCATTTTAGACAATTAATTGTGAAAATATTTGAAGCGCATCCTCACCTAAAGATTGCAATCGCTTCACATAATTTTTCTGATCACGCATTCGCTGAAAGCGTGAAAGAAATTCTTTTCCCACAGATAGGAAACATCGAGCATCAATGTCTTCACATGACTTATGAAGCTCTTTCAACTGCTCTTGCTAAGATGAATTGGGCCACAAGAAACTATGTTCCAGTTGGAAGTCTTCTCGTTGGAATGGCCTATCTGGTAAGACGTATTATGGAAAACTCTTCACAAGTTGGAGTTTTAACCATAATGCGTTCACATAAAAAGCATCAAACGCTTTTATCTCCTTATGCCATTCACAAACAAAAAATTGCAGAAGGAAAACTTTCTCGTGATCTTTCGGTTTCTAAGCTTGAAGATGAGTTCTTTAATGTTCCTCCTCTTAGACTTTATCTGGATAACGAAAGAGTATGGATGGAGAAATCGCTTTCTTCATTTGAGAAGAATGATTTAGGAAAAGATTATCCAAATCAATTTGAGCTAAAAGGTGAGTGGAAAAATATTATCGCTAGCTCTGCGCCTTCTACAGTGGTTGGAAAAATCCGTTTTGCAACAATTGATGATGCTGAAGTTGCGCTTTCAACAATTGATAATGCTTACAATAGTGGACAATGGGCCAATAGCTTATGGTCTTACAGAACAGCAATGCTTATTAAGGCCGCAACTTTAATGCTTGCTAGAAGAAATGAACTTTCATCTTTAATTGTTTATGAAGCTGGAAAATCTATTGCTGAGGCCCTGGCCGATGTAGATGAAGCAATTGATTTTCTAAATTTCTATGCCCGTACAGAAGCTTACCTTCAACGAAATATGACTGATCTTACCTCAAGAGGACCAACAGCAGTTATTTCTCCTTGGAACTTCCCTATAGCAATTCCGTGTGGAATGGTTGTAAGTTCACTCGTTGTTGGAAATACTGTCATCTTAAAGTCAGCTGAGCAAACTCCTCTTGTAACTCAAAAGTTAGTCGATATCTTGCATGAAGCTGGAGTTCCTAAAGATGTTCTAATTCATCTTCCTGGCCAAGGGGAAACTGTTGGTGATTTCTTAGTTAGAGATGCTCGCATTTCAACTATTGTTTTCACTGGATCTAAGGCCGTTGGAACTTATATTGCTTCTGTGACAAGAAAAAGATTGTATAAAAATAAGCTCACAGAAAAGACTTATCCAGTTAAGGCCATTACCGAAATGGGTGGTAAAAACGCCGTCATTGTTACAACAAATGCCGAACTCGATGAGACGGTTTCAGGAATTCTTTATTCTGCTTTCGGACATGCAGGACAAAAGTGTTCTGCTTGTTCAAGAGTTATTGTTCATAATTCTCTAAAACAAAAATTAATCGAAAGATTAAAAGAAGCGTGCTCTGATTTAAAAGTGGGTGAATCATTTAAATTTGATACAACTGTAAATCCTGTTATTACCAAAGAAGATCAGGAGCGTTTAAGAGCTTCTGTTGCAGAAGCGGGAGCAGAAGCTAGAAATAATGGTGGATCTGTTATTCTTGATCGCTCAAACGATTCTCTTCCAGGATTTTGTGTTGGACCATCTTTAATAGAACTTTCATATGAGCGGGCATTAAATCGCGAGAGTTTTGCTCAAAGAGAATTGTTTGGTCCTGTTCTTCATGTGATTGGCTATAATACGTTGGAAGAAGCGATTAAACTTTTTAACAGTTCCGACTATGCCTTAACAGGTGGGATTTTTTCTCAATCTCAAAATGATATTGATTATCTTCTAACAAAGCTTGAGTCGGGAAATATTTATGTAAACCGAACAATTACTGGAGCTCGTGTTGCGATTGAGCCATTTGGTGGATTTAAATTATCTGGAACTGGACCAAAAGCAGGTGGGCGCCACTATATTTTATCCCTTCATCAAATTCATGAAGTAGGTTTTGATAAATCAGAACAACACTCATCTTATCCTGTCGAGGAGGGAGTTGATTATCAATTCGATTTAGCTCGTCCTTCAAAACTATCAGTAATAGGTCGATTAGAGCGCACTGAAAAATTTCTTGATCAATTTATTTCAAATTTTGAAACTTATTATCAAGGGATTTACGGTAACTACAAAGAGCCACTTCGCGAATATAAAAAATGGCTTTCTAAAAACTTTGAAAGCTTCATAAAACGTGAGCATAAAAACCGCGTGATTCCAGGTCAGTTAAGTTACAATGATTATCAACTTCATACTGAGCACGCAGCACTTGTTGCAACAACTGATAGACCGGACTTAAAAACACTTATTCAAGTTTTCTCATGTCTTTCTGTTGGGACAGGATTAACCGTTTTATGCCGCAATAGAAATGCGTATCAATGGTGGATGAACCTTCGCGATGCTTTTTATCAAGCAGGTTTTTCAAAAGAAAATCTTGATGTCTTTTTAGTTAGCACACATGATTTAAAGCGTGCCCTTAATACGCCAAAACTTTCAGTGATTATTTACGATGGGTCTATGGATAATTTTGGAGATCATGTTGGTAATTATTTAGATGACGCTAAAAAAGATCTTCGCATGAAGCTTGTTTTAACAACCGCAGATCATTTAAAAGCGAGTGATTTCTATCATCAGGCCTTAAACTTTATTTGGGTTAGGTCTATGGCCATCAATACGATGAGACATGGGGCACCATTGGATTTAGAACTCTAGGACTATATGGATAAAATTAAAATAGGTGTTTTTGGATGCGGTAATATGGGGCGAGCTCTCGTTCTAGGAATGAGAGCGCGTTTTAAAAATGCTGAATTTTACCTCTATACTCCAAGCAAATTTAAAGCAGAGGCCTTGGCCCTGGAAGTTGGTGGGAAAGTCATAGATAAAGTCGAAGAGATGCCAAAGGATCTCACTTGGTATTTATTGGGATTTAAACCTCAAAGCCTAACTGACTTTCACTTTGATTTTTTGCCTGATTCAAAAATTATTTCAGTTCTTGCTGGAGTAAATACTACAAAACTTACTTCTAAGTTTAAAACTAACAAGATTGCTCGCTTGATGCCCAATACTCCTTCTTCCATTGGAGAGGGTGCTAATCTTCTTTTTCTCAATTCTTTTTTTAGTACAGCGGATGAGGAGAATCTTTTCTCCTTACTTTTTTCTACTGGACGTCTTTTTAAAATGGAGACAGAAGCGGATTTAGATCTAACGACAGCGTTTAGTGGATCAGGACCTGCTCTTATTTTTGAATTAGCAAGAATTTTTGAAGCAGAACTAACTAAGATGACCAATGGAAGAGTTCCTGCAAAAGAAATTATCACTCAAACATTCTTAGGAAGTGCGAATCTCATGAAATCGGATTTAACTTTTGAAGAACTTCGAACTCAAGTGACCTCTAAAAAAGGTGTCACTTATGAGGCCCTTGAAGTTTTGAAAAAAAATGTTCTTCAAGACATTTTTAGTGAAGCTTTCATGGCCGCTTATAAAAGAACTTTAGAATTATCGAAATAGGAGAGAGATATATATGATTAAGGATCTATTGAGTAAAAGTATTCCTAAAAAATACCAAGACACATTGTTTGTTCGCCTTTTTGGATTAACAAAAGTTCCGATGATTCTTTTTGTTTCTCCCAGTGTCGTTCGCTTGGATGACAAAGAATGTATTGTGAAAATTCCTCTTAATAGACGAACGAAAAATCATTTAAACTCCATGTATTTTGGTGTGCTCGCAACTGGTGCTGATATCGCTGGAGGTCTTGCTGCCATGAAAGAGATTACTGATTCAAAGAAGAAAGTGGCGCTCTCGTTTAAAGATTTCCATGCAGAATTTTTAAAAAGAGCAGAAGGCGATGTTCACTTTGTTTGTACTCAAATTCCAGAAATTAATAAATTCGTGGGCGATGTAATCAAGAGTGGTGAACGAATGAATTTTCCTGTTCATATTGAGGCGATTGTTCCAAGTGAGGGGACCGAGCCTGTGGCGAAGTTTATTTTAACATTGTCGTTAAAGCTTAAGACCTAGGCCGGGTTTAACGAATCAAGAAACACGCACTCTAGGTCTGGAAATTCTTTTTGAATTAGACTCATGAGTGCAAGGATTCCAAATTTTTCAGTGGCATTATGTCCGCCAGCAAACATATGAATGCCTGATTCTCTGGATTCATGATAATCATGCTCGCTCATCTCGCCTGTAATATAGGCATCAAGGCCCAGTCTTTTGGCCTCACGCCATTCAGAGTTTGCTCCACCTGTGATGATTCCAATTTTTTTGATAGTTCCACTTGTCTCAATTGGGTTTGAGTACAGAACTGAGTGGTTTAGTTTTTCTTCTAAAAGAGTCTTAAGTTCACTGCCTTTAAGAGGATTGGAAAGTTCTCCCATAATTCCAGTGCTGGCCCCTTTATACATTCCAAAAGAAGCAAGATTGGACATTCCAATAAGCTTAGCAATGCTGGCAGCATTTCCAATTTCAACATGTCCATCAAGTGGAAGATGATAACCAAAAAGATTGATCTCGTTTTTAATTAGGGGGAAAAGTCTTTTCGCAAAAGGACCTGTAAGAGTTCTTGTTCCGTGAAATTTCCAAAAGACTCCATGGTGAACGATGAGTGCATCAGCTTTCATCTTGGCCGCGTATTCAGCTGACTCTCTTGTCGCCGAAAGAGCAAAGACAATTTTTTTTATCTCATCACGACCTTCGATTTGAAGTCCGTTAGGACAGTAATCATCAAAAAGTTCAGGGTGTAGTAAGTTTTTTAAGTAAGCTTCTAGTTCAACTGTTTTCATTTTACATTTGCTGAGTCGGGCGAGTCTCATTATCCAGGTTATTTTTAAGTTTAGTTATTGTCTCATGAAGCTCTTCATGGTGAGGAGCAAGTGTTAGAGCAAGGGAAAACTCGCGAAGCCCTTCTTCGTACTGTTTTAAAAGAACATAAGCTCTTCCCGCATTGATGTAAGGGTATTCTCTATTTTGATAGTTATGAGCTCGTTTAGCGAGTTCAAACCATCTTAAGCTTTCTTTTACTTGTCCTTCGTTTAAAATATAATTTCCGAAGTCATTGTAGGCCGGGCCATATTGGGTGTCTTTATGAATGGCCTTCATACAATAAGCTTTTGCTTCAGTAAGATCATCTAGGAGTGAATAAGTCCATCCAATCAATGTCAGAACTTCTGCGCTGTCTTTGTAGTTTCTTGCTTTAAAAAAACAATTTTTTGCTTCTGTATAATTTTTTTGAGCAATAAAAAAATGTCCACGGTGAATGAAATGGTCGTATTTTTCTTCGCGTTTAATGTCTAAAAAAGCGATAGGGGATTTGATGACTGATTCGACGTGAGATAACTCTCTAATGTTTTTTTCATCAAGGTAAAAAAGAGGGATATTTGTTTCGTCATTGTTTTTAATATTCGGAATAGTTTCTTCTTCTGTTAATCCCGTTCTTGGTAGCTGGACTTCCAGGTTAGTTGATTCAACGAGGAAGTTGTGAAACTCGAAACAGTTTCGATAGAGAAGGTTAATGTACTCAATAACGTTTTTTTCACAGACTTCGCTTCCAAAAGGAAGCTTGATCAAAGATTCAATAAAGTTATGGAAAGATTTGATTTGGTTTTTAAATTTTGATGTTTCAAAAACATAATCATCGCTATCAAAATTTAATTCTTTAAAATTTTCGCTAAAAAATACCGCAGACTCATGACAGAGTTTTTGGATTTGATTTTTGCCTCTAGGAGTAAGGTGGATTTTTTCTAATTCAGTAAAAGCAAAAAGAAGGCGATCAAGATAACCGGTGGCCGTATAAAATTCAGCGAGCAATAGTGAATTTGTTGACTCCATTCGATCTTCCTTGATGGGGTTTTCTTTTTAAGGTCCTTCATCTTGAAGAACCTTACTTTAATTCTAGTTCAGGGAGATTTTCTTTTTCAATTCTTTTCTGCTCTATGTCCTTCATTATTGATAATTTCTTTGGCATAGGGGCCATATTTACTTAGTGTGTTGGTAAATTGTTCACGATTCATTGGGCAGCTATAACTTTTTCCTGTGACATCTTCTAACTTTTTCAATCTTTTCTTTACTTTCTCTACCATTCCTTCTGTTCTAAATGCCGAGCAGTTAATCGATTCATCCCAGCTTGAGTCTACATAATCACTAAAGTCGATTTCTTTTACTTTTACCCATTGTTTGTTTTCACATTTTACGTATGGTCCGTGACTTCCTCCAAGTATATCTGGATTAAGTGCTAGTATGTCGTTCCAAAATCTCATTCCGTTAAATTCAGCGGCCATATCTCCATAAGAAATAACTCCTGTGGTATACCCGCCAAGAAGTCCCTGTTCCCCGTCTGTTCCGATTTTAAGAGTTGATTCAATTGATTTTTTTTCGATGTAGTAATTATTAAAATAAGTGAATCCAGTTCCAGCGAAGTGTTCGAATTTATCTACTCCGACATAGTTTCCATTCACGTTGATAACGCTCGCAAATTGTTTCGTAGAAATGTATTTTACATAGAAGGCGAGAATTGGTGATTCCTCAACTGTGAAGTCGGCGTAAATAGAATCGTTAACTTTTGTTATAGTTCGTTCAATATCTTTTGAATTGATTATGTACTTAATGAATCGTCCTGCAAGGTGATTGCGAAATTCTTTTCTCAGGTTGCGATAGAGTGAGGCCTCACTACATTTAGTATCCAGAAAATTTGTAGTGAATAGAACCTCATCAAATACTTTATTGGAATATTGATTGATGGCATCTTTTGAATCTTTGAGCTCAACTCCAATGCTTGTAAAATTGTCGACTTCACTGGCCTGAGTGGCAGGTGAGGTAAGGGATGTGAGAATGGCCAGAAGGAGGAGAGTTGCTTTCATAAAAAAACCCCGAATTTGTCGTACGGGGTTTAGTTTATCATTTTTATGATCGTGTACTTAAAACGTGTATTTTTTACTTGGCCAATTCGTACTCTAGTAAGCGCTTGTCACCGTTAACACTTGTGTATCGCTTAGAGATCATTTCAAAAATATTATCTGCCTTATTTCCCATCTTATCTGAAGCAGGAGAGCGGCCAAAGTTTAAGGCCCCTGAATTATTTCCTTTATTAAATAATTTTCCAAAAGGGTTACCATCTGCTTTCGCTGTTGCTTTACTTTTATTTATACCAAATCCGCCCATCGCTGAAAGTGTTCCACTACCTCCGCCATAAGTAGGGGCTTTCCCTGCAATAGCGGCCGATACACCACCTGGGTTACCAGCTCCGGGGGCACCACCGCCACCACCGCCGCCGCCGCCACCGCCGGCGCTACCACCGCCACCACCACCGCCAGGTGCTTTCCCATTAGTGACGTCAGCTTTAGCTGCTACTCCAACAAGCCCTGCACCTTGCGAAGCACTTGTGATTGCGCCCCCAATTGTACCGACTCTGTTAGCAGCGTTAGGTGAGACTGCATTGTTTGTTGTTCCCGGCGCTCCACCATTATTTAAAAATGGATTAGAGTTGTTGTACGCTACCCCTGTCCCGCCATCTCCAAAAGAGATCACGTTATTTCCAGTTGTATCGAATGTTCTATTTAATCCTCCAGTAAGACACTGTGGATCTGTTGGATTCATCTGACAAAAAGTTGTTTGCACATTTGCTAGAGGAGCAGCAACTGGATCTATTGGTTTAAATGCGTTTACATTGGCTATAGCTCCATCAATTTGACCAGCTCGTTTTCCCATCATGTCTGCCATGACAAGATTACCACCAACGTTAATTCCGAGGGCGATGAGTCTAGTTTTCATTTGGCCTTTTGATTTTTGGTTTTGAAGATAAGCAAATAAATTATTATTAACAGTTGAAACACAAGTCTGTTGAAGGCTTTTAACATCAAATAGTGAATCTGTTCTAGTAAGCTCTCCACATCTATTATTGATTTCGCTCGCATCGGGTAGTTCTGAATAATATTTACTAAGAGCTGCTAACTTTGCTGAGTCCATCGTAGCCCTTTGCTCCATGATGCTTTTCTGATCTTGAACTCCTGACTTCATTGCTTCTAGTGCACCTGTTGCGCTATTGCCACTATTGGAAGCTGCGACTTGAGCATCCATAGCTTTACTTTTGTAATACAGCTCTTGACCAGACTGTGCCATCATTTGAGCTGCATCCATCACTTCACCATTTTGTACAAACTTCACACAAGCGGCATAATCAAGAGTTTCAACTCCCATTCCTCTACATCTAACTTCAGGGTTTCCTCCCTTTACAGTTTCAGTTCTCACATCTTCTTCCGAAGTCCAATCTCGTCCAAAACTATTTATTAAAAAGGCTGCTGACTCACAGTTAGCTGCTAATTGGTGATTTTCATCAAGACTATTATTAATACACTTCCTAATTTGGGGATCTTGATCTTCTTTTGAACATGCACTTGCATTTAATGAACATTTTTCTACAACAGCTGCATCGATATAAGATATCCAGTGAAAATCAGAACGAGAGCTTGCATTGTAAATACTTCTCATCTTTCCTTTAGATAATTTCACACATTGTCTCATTGTATCCGAGCCATTTTGCCCATCAAGTTGTTGATTCTGTCCAGTTGCCTGTTCTGCACCTTTTGCGCTATCTAGTATGCTTAAACAAGATTTATAATCTACTGCTCCTGTTGCTGTTGCTGTTGCTGCTGCTATTGTTCCTGATTCTGCTGCTGCTGTTGCTTGTTCTGCAGTTGGTGTTGGTGCTGATGCTGATGTTGATGCTGATGTTGATGCTGATGCTGCACCTCCATTTGCTACATCTGAATATGTTTTATTAAGATTAGGATCGGGGGAGAAATTTGAATTCTGACCAGTAATTTGACTCGCGAAATTACTTGGGTGATACGTTCCTGTCCCTGTTATAGTAGGTCCTGGTTCTGCAGCTACGTTATTATTTGCTGCTCCTTGCGCTTTAATTTCTTCAGCGCTTGGTGCCCTTGATCCAGGAGGACAAGAAAAACCTTCACAGTAAGTTGGTTTTAAGGGATCATTCGCATTTAGATCATACCCAAATTGATTGCTGTTTGCAGGTGCTGCAAATGCTGATTTTGCATCAACTCCATTCGTTTTAAAGACTGGAGAGGTTGTACTGCTTGGAGCACGTCCCATGGCAACAGGACAATCAATACCAACACAGTTATCATTTTTTAATAATGGATTCGTACTTAATGGGTCGTACGCATATGGATCTGCTGGAGCTGTGAAAGCTGAATTAGTTTTTGCAACTGGAAAAGCAGTAGCAGCAGGAGCAGCTGCATTGCTTGGATTAGGACCTAAAGCAACGGGACAATTTAGACCAACACAGTTCGCTGGTTTTAATGGATCAGCAATTACTGGAGATGGATAAAGATCAGCTGGAGCTGAGAATGCTGAACGAGTACTCACTCCATTTGTAGAAAAAGTTGGAGCAGAAGCTGGTTGATTGATATTTGTATTGCTTGAACTTGGCTGAATCGGTGATCCTGTTACAGAAGCGGAAAAACTATTCATCTGACCATTTGCTGTCATCTCATCTTTACACTTTGTTGAAAGCATATATGAAACTGAAACATTCGATTTCAATCCGCTTTGAATAAATGAGTCAATTTTATCTTTTGAATATGGGCATGCCCCATAAGCAAAATTAGTGATACTCAAACTCAACATCAATACTTTCTTCATAAATTCACCCAATTTCCAATAGGTTTCTTCTAATTATACGCCTCCTCATCGGCTTCTAATGCATTTTCCTTGAGTGAATTGATCAAGTGGAGGGGATTCCTAAATAAACCCTTGGAATCAATTGGGTCAATTTCAAAGGGCGAGGTTAGGGGGATGTGGTAAGAGTGCCATTTTTTAAAGGCACAATTTCAGTTCTTGTTAGTGCCTCCCTAGGTCTAATCAAATTATTAATAGCTTAGTTTTTATCAAGAGCTTTTTTACCTTGCACTCATATGATAGAATCTTCCAATAAAGGAGGATTTCTCATGGGGGAAATCGTGTTCGGGAACGAATTATTTGATCATTGGCTTAATCAAAAAAGTCTTGAGATATTAAGCAAGGTTGAAAAAGAAAAAATTTCAACTGAGGACATGCTGATCCTTTCATTGAAAGCTCAAACGAATCACTTTCATCATATGGATGAAGAATTCCGAGGTGAGTTTAAAAAAATGGATAAAAAATTTGACCGTCTTTACACAGTTCTAATGTGGGGATTTGGTTTAATGTTCACTTCAATTTTTGGTCTCTATATAAAATTATTTCTTGGATAAGATCTTATGAACCCCATTTACGAATATGAAAAAACTATTTTAGAGCAGCACCTCGATACCTTTGGACACGTCAATAACGCTGTCTATTTGATGTTGTATGAAGAGGCCCGTTGGGATTTCATTACAAAAAATGGTCTAGGTCTAAAAGAGATTTTAGAATCAAAAGTGGGACCAGTACTTTTAGATCTTCAACTTACTTTTAAAAGTGAACTCGGCAATAGAGAAAAGATAAAAATCATCTCACAAGCTCGCACAGAAATGAGAAATAAATTCGTCATGCAGCTCGATCAAAAAATGGTTAAAGAAAATGGAAAAGTCGCTTCGACTCTAACTCTTTCTGTGGGAATGATGGATTTAAAAGAGAGAAAATTAATTTCGCCAAGTGCAGAGTGGTTAAAGGCATTGGGGATTGAAGAGTTTAAAGAATCTTAGTTCTCAAATAATCTTTTAAGTCCCGATTGAACATAGCGGTTTGAAATGATATCAAAAATAGATGAATCAGAATTTTTTGAGATATCGCTGTTGATCTTATAAACTTTTGTAGTCTCAGGAAAATTTTGAGTGGCACCAGCAGCACCTGAAGCTCCTGTATCGGCTGCAAAATTAAAATTAGGTCCTTCTTTGGCCGCTGTTTTTTTCCCCAATCCTTTTCCACTGCCATCCAATTCAAGACCAGCTTTAGATGCAGCAGCTTTTAAAGCTTCATTCGCTTTTGGATCTATTGCTCTTGATGAAGCAACACTTAAAGCAGAACCAGATCCTTTGGCAGCAGCTTGTATAGCTTTTTCTCCCAGCACTGCCTTTGCATACTGACCAACATTTTGATCATTCATTTTTGTGGCCGCAAGAATATTAGCAGGAAGACCTGGACCAATTTTTGTAATAACCTGATCAGCTAATTTTCTCATATTGATTGCATTTTGATTTAGAGTTCCAGGATTTAAAAGATTAAGTTGTGGGTTACCATTAGCTGCATTGTTAGCAGTATTTACTAGACTATTTAAACCAGTTGAAGCAAAGCTAGATCCCATTGAAGCTGGAATAGTAACATTCGTTGTCTTCATGCAAGCATTGTTGCCCTTTGGATCCAAAAGTTTTTTACACTGACAGTTCTGATCAAATTGTCCATTGAGGGCCACGCAACCAACGGGATCGACAACTTGAGGCGCTCCTGCGTAATCAGCAGCAGTCGCAACTATTTTGTAAGTATCTTTTGCCCATAGATCGATACATGTTTGAGATTTTGAACGATCAGGATTTTGTAGTCCTGAGGCCAAATAGCAATAACATTTTGGCTCAGATAAACTTTCTCTTCCATTCGGGCAATAACCAGCATACGAATCCTTAAATGTCGCAATAATCCTATCTAATTTAACAATGTTTGCTTTGGCTTCATCTTCTTGTTTGGCAGCGGCATCGTAGAGTTGTTGGGAATAGACGAGTCCGATTCCTGACATGATGATGATACCCTCAGGACTACTTGTATATTCTCTTACTTTGCTAAAAAAACCATTAGAAGAAGAACCTGTGGCAGCGGCGCCTGTTGCTCCAGAAGCAGCAGCACCAGAAGTGCTACCACCAGAAACAGCAGCACCTGAAACTACAGTACCAGCACCGTCAGCTCCCCAACTTATATTAGAGGTAGTGACAGAAAAGAAGATAATTATTTTTATTATATTTTTCATAAAATTATATAGTTCAGTTCGGTAAACCTATAACCGGCTTTCCTGTCGGAAGACCAGATTCAGCTGATCCTGCCCCACCAGCCCCGCCATTAGTACCAGCAGTTGAATTCTTAAAGCACGCTGAAGTAGTTCCAGTTGTGGAGCCTGCTATATCAACTATTGCCATAACCGCGGCAGCTCCATAGCCAAGCATAAGAAGCATATTTCTTGTTTTCTCTTGAGAAGCGATATCGGCTACGGTGTTTTGCTCGTCTTTTAAGAACTGAAAAGCTTTCACTTGAGCATTACTGGCCGTATCAGCTACTTCCAATTTATATTTTCCGTTAAGTTCATCAACTTTCTTTTTGGCTTGATGTTTTAAATAAAAGTCAGAGGCCACTCCAACCGCTGCAGTGAGACCAAATATTTTTTTAGAAGTACAAGTTTCATTAAGAAGATTCATAGATCCAGTATTAATCATGGCAATTATCGTGTACGCCGTATTCATGAGCATTCCAGCATCATCTTTATTGCCCTGATAGAGGGTACCTGTATTTGCAGAAAGCCCTGACATTTTTTCAGCGAGTGCCTTATTACATGCTTCTCGTTGGGCCATATCTTTTATTTGGGCACAACGTTCAGCTTCGTTTCTATTTGTCTGATCTGTTTTTTTCTGAACACATTTATTTTGAGCAGAATTCCACTCCCAAGATGAATTGGCAGCGCAATCTTTTTTTTGCTGATCGAGAGTTGTATCAGTTTCAGCAAATGTATTTATTGGCAGCGATGAGGATGTCACCACTAGCAGTAGACTAAAAGTAAAGTGCTTAATCTGATTTAACGTACTCTTCATACTCTAATTATACGATTCCTTTAATATTCTCTTAAAGCCTCATCGGAATTTTTATCGATCCCTTTAAAAATTGAGGACATAAACTGCTTGAAAGGCAATTTTATCTGACTTAAAAAGTAGGCATAAACCATCCTTTGTGGTAGATTCCGGGCCATGAAAAAAATCATCTTATCTCTTGTTTTTACTCTGATAAGCTTTGTAAATGCCTGGGCCTTAGACCTTCAAAATGGCGATGTTCTTTTAATTAGTTTTAATTGTTATGAGTGCCGAGTGATTGAGTCGGAAACTAATTCCACCTTTTCTCATTCCGGTGTCATTATAAAAAATGAGACGCATGAAATTCGCGTAGGCCAATCCTTAGGATCAATCGCTCTCTATCCCTTAGATCAATTTTTAAAAAATAAAACTCCAGGAACCATCGTTTCTGTCTACCGTCCAAAAGAATTTGAAAATTTAAATCCATCGGAACGCATATCTCTAGAAGAGCGCATGCTTTCTGTTTTTAATTCTGTATTTAAAGGAGCTCCTTTTGATACAAAATATCTTTGGAATAATTTTGATAATAAAGGACGTGAGCTTTTATACTGTTCAGAATTTATTGCAAAATTTTTAGATCACTTTTTATCTTCTGCTACAGTTCCATATCCTCTCACATACAAAAAAAATGAAGCTTATTGGCTTAAATATTTTGGTGGAGTGATCCCTGAAGGAGAGTTAGGAAATTCTCCGGCCTCTTTTTCTCATGACGATCGTTTTGTCTTCATTGGAAATCTTTAAGTTTGGATTCAAAAAAATATTTTGATCAATTCTATAAAAATGCTCCAGAGTATTCATACTCAAAAAGTCTCCTCACATTTTTTAAAACGCAAGTTAAAGAAAGACTTCCTAATAACTCAAAAATTTTAGATATTGGTTGTGGGTCATA
This sequence comes from Bacteriovoracales bacterium, assembly GCA_037444575.1. Taxonomy (GTDB): domain Bacteria; phylum Bdellovibrionota; class Bacteriovoracia; order Bacteriovoracales; family Bacteriovoracaceae; genus Bacteriovorax. The sequence goes on along the minus strand of JBBIME010000019.1, from coordinate 13,982 downwards.
TTCACTATTTGAGGATATTAAAGATTTTAGATCTTCTGTTATTGCAATGGATTTTTCAGAAGAGGCCATAAAAAAATCTCCTCAATCTAAAATTACATATGTAAATTCTAGCGTAGCAGATGAAAAATATTTTCAAGAAGAGAGTTTTGATTTAGTTTTTGATTCTCACTGCATGAATTGCATTACTGATGAGAGTGAAAGAGCAAAGGCCTTTAAAAATATTTATCGAAGTTTAAAGTCTGATGGATTATTTGCCAGTGAACTTATGGTTAATCCAATTGATAGAGAAGTTTTTTTGCCATTTAAAATCATTAAATCTGCTATGGAGTTAGAACAAGAAATTCTCTTACATGGATTTAAAATAATTTATTTCATGATTTCTAAAGACAATAATTTTTCGACTGTCGTTGATGGAGTAGAAGTTAATTGTGATGTTTTAAGAGTGATCGCCAGAAAATAAAAAGCCCGCAAAAACTTGCGGGCCCTTCACACAACAACAAACACTATCCTTTCGGAGGATTCTGGGGTTGGCGCCCCAAAACTTAATTATAATCCTGCGGATTCGGCTTTTTCTCAGTTAATCTCGCCTTTGTCAACTTGGCCACAATCAACTGTGAAACTTCTTCAGGGTAGATAACTCGAGCTCTAATCTCGATGTTCTTACTAAGGTCAAGTGATTCTAACACCTTAGTAGATTCTTGCAAGCTCAATTTCGAAATAATTTCGCCATTAGTGAGCTTGATGGCCTTAAGATCGCGCGCGTTAATTCCAACTGACGCTTGTACACTCAATGCTAGAAAACATAAAAATAATGCGATGAGTCCTTTCATAATGACCTCCTGGTGTACCGATCTATCCTTGACCGTTATTCTCGGGATTCAATATTCAGGTTTAATGCCAAATCCTAACACCTAATAATTTGGTTGATGAACAAGAAATCTGGTGCCAAAGTGTGATCCCAAAGAAAATAAATTAGTATGACAAGGTCAATTTGATACCGGAGCTAAGCATCAATGGACACCACTGATCCAAAAAATGAAACACCAAAACGTAAACCAGAATGGTTAAAAGTAAAACTTCCTGGCGGTGACAACTTTAAGGAAGTCAAAGCTGGTCTTCGTGCAAAAGGTCTTCATACTGTTTGTGAAGAAGCAGGCTGTCCTAATATAGCAGAGTGCTGGTCGCAAAAAACTGCAACAGTCATGATTTTAGGAGACACTTGTACACGCGCTTGCAAATTCTGTGATGTGAAAACGGGAAATCCCAAAGGATTTATCAACCATAATGAAGTCGAAGAGACTGCCAATATGGTGGGAATCATGGGGTTAAAGTATATAGTTATTACGAGTGTTGATCGCGATGATCTTTCTGACTTTGGAGCAAAACATTTTGCCGATGTCGTCTCAAGAATTCATGAAACTCATCCAGAGGTTATTGTTGAAGTTTTAATTCCTGATTTTTCTGGAGTTGAAGATCATATGAATACCCTGGCGAAGTCTAATCCATTCGTAATTGCCCAAAATTTAGAAACAGTAAAGCGTCTCACGCACGCAGTAAGAGATAGAAGAGCAAGTTATGAGACAACTCTTCAGTGTTTAGATTTTTACAAAAAAAATTATCCTCATATCTCTACAAAAACATCATTGATGGTTGGGCTTGGTGAAACATTTTCTGAAATCAAAGAAGCTCTTAGTGATTTGCGAGCAGTTGACTGCGACATCATTACCTTTGGCCAGTACCTGCAACCGAGTCATCGTCATTTGAAAATTGAACGTTATTACACTCCAGCAGAGTTTAAAGAATTAAAAGATATTGCTTATGCTATGGGGTTTAAATTTGTGGCCTCTGGCCCTCTCGTTCGATCAAGTTACAAGGCCTATGATTACCTCAATCACTTGCGCTCTCTGGGAGTTAAGATTTAATGATTGATCTATCTCTTTTTGAAAATCCCATTGAAAATGTTTTCATTTTAAAAAAGTGGAACTGGGATTATTTGGAGGCAGAGAAGTTTCAGCTTGAGTGTGTTGAATATGTCCGCAATCATCCTGATGTTGTTATTCTCATCGTGTGCAGTCATCCTCATTGTTTTACTTTGGGGAGAGGTCTTCAAAAAATAAAAGGGAATGATGTTACTTTGGTTGATTTTGATCCATCGACTTCACTTCCATTTCCAATACATTCCATCAAACGCGGTGGTGGTCTTACTTTTCATTATCCGGGGCAATTTGTTTTTTATCCAATAATCAATCTTACTCATCATAAAAAAGCAGTCTTTGATCTGATGATGTCGATTATGATCATCACAAAAAAACTTTTAGAAGATCAGTTCAATCTTAATGGACTTGTGATCAGGCGAGATCTTTTAGGGGTATGGTTTGAAAATGATTTTTCAAAAGCAAAGATAGCTTCAATTGGATTGGCCGTTAACCGTTTTAATACTTATCACGGGCTCGCTTTAAATTTTTTTAAAGATCAGGAAATGTTTCAAGCTCTCAAACTAACTCATCCATGTGGGTTACCTGGAGATATTTATCGCGACCTGGAAACACTTAACTGTAACAAAATTCCTCTTTCGTTGAGAGATGATTTTGCACAAAACTTTATCAATGAGTTTATAGCTTCAAGTTTTTCCAATCATTTGATGATGGATAAACAGAGATCCTCATCTTTAATCAGCACTTCAACTTCTTTTTGAGTATGCTTATGAATTGAGTTAGAGATTAACTCAAACAAGCTTTGATCTTTATTATAGAAGCGATCAAGTTTTGTATCGATTTTAAAAACTTCACAGAAGCGATTCCAGAATTTGTCTTCAACGGCAGCAAGCGCCACATATTTGTGATCTTTTGTTTGATAAAGGGCATAGCAGGGATAAATTCCATTGTGTAGAAATTTTGTTCGACCACTTTGGCGATCGGCCTTGGGCCAGAAAATACCCAGTAGCTCTTCAGTCACTTGATCAAGGTATGTTTTAGCAAATTGAGTTTTATTCTCTTTTTGAGCCTTGATAAATGCTGCTAACAGATCTGTAGCTGCTTTATGGCCAAAGCTAATTCCGGCGATTGGAAGAAATGGAGGATCAATAATTTTTTCTTTAGAGTGAGCGACATACAAAGAAAGAAGTCCAGTCATCGCAAGTGCATTTAAATCATGCATCGATTTTTTTTCTTGAGCAGAAGCCAAAAGTTCTATGATGACCATTGGTTTATTCAAAGTGAGATCGTGATCAGTGAGCTTTAACTTTTCTCTCGTTTTATGAGGAAGCCCCATGATTATTGCATCAGCACCAAGAGCGAGATCGTGAATTTTTTTCTGGTCGCTTTCTGAATTAAAATCAAAGCGCTCTATTTTTTTTCCCTGGTTTAAATTTTCGTACCAGGAAATAAAACTTGAATCAAATTGAGCAAAGAGTCCTGATAAAAATGGATCTTGGAAAATCTGATCTTCAACTTTTATAACTGTTGCTCCAAGATCACTTAAAATTTTTCCGCAAAGAGGCCCTGGAAGGCGATGGGAAAGATCAATAATTTTCATTCCAAGGAGTGGTTTAAAACTCATTTTGATTTTCCTCTTAATTCTGTTCTGGTGGTGTCAGTGTTTTAATAAATTCTTCAATGCCTTGACCTTTAAGCTCACAAGCATTCATTGAACAAAGTTGCCACTCTTGGTTCTCGTTGTGGTAGTCGATAACAAAACGTGTGAGAAAATAAGGGAGCATTCCTACAAAATTCTCATCCTGAGTCCAGTTACTTGGAACTTTCATCACTCGATAAACTTCACTTGGATAAGTAAGTGCGCGAAGAGCTTCTCCTGAACTAACCGGATTTATTTTTAAAACAGTGTGTGTAACGTTTTCCATCAGTTCTGCAATATTGTCGGTATAACTTCTTTCTCCAAAAAGAACTGCCGCTCTTCTAGAGAGGATAATAAAAGTTCCAACTGGAGACTTAAATGAACCATCAAAAATATTGTATTCTTGATTTGGGTAGATTTCGAAATCTTCGGCAAAGCGAGCTCGAGTAAGCATCTTATCCCCATCTAAAAATTCTTTAGTGATAAAGTTCATCACGTCCTGGAAATTTTGTTTGAAAATTCCATTGGCAGAAACTTCATAAAGTCTTAATTGAGCTTCTGCAAAAGAAACGAAATCTTCAAGATAGGGATGTGAATAATTCAACGTCGTTGAATGGCGCATTTTTATTCCATTTGGATCTTGAATAAGAAATGTTTTAAATATTCCTTCAATGACTTTGTTTAAAAGTCCAGATGCCATTTTTTTAATGATGTCAATTTGTGTATACTGAACGACATCGACTAAAGCTGAAACCATCATGAAGTTCCAACTTGCAACACCTTTATTGTCTGTAGCAGGGGGAATGCGATCTTTTCTTTCATTTACAATCGCTCGTCTAACAGCTCTTATGATATCCCAATTTTCTTGTTGGAAATATTCTTCTTTATATTTTGGATCTAACGAGATGACGTTGAGATTGTGTTCAAAATTCCCAGCATCAGTGATTTGAAACCATTTTGTTATTTTATCCAGATTCGCTGAAAGTGTTTCTTTTTCATCATCATGTTTATTGATTAGGTCTTCAAATTCAGCATAACTGAAAGTAAAGAAAAGTCCTTCTACTCCTTCACTGTCAGCATCTTGGCCTGCGAAGAAATACTTATTATTTTTTTCATCTTCGTCATCGGCAAGCATTTCATCTTCTAGATAATTAAGGGTGTTAATGATGCTATCAAAGACAAGAGGGGATGGATAAACTAGACTTAGTTTACTTAATACTTTTAAAAAACCTGCTTGATCATAAAGCATTTTTTCAAAATGAGGCACCAACCATTTTTCATCAGTTGAATAGCGATGGATCCCTCCACGAGCGTGATCATTAATTCCTCCCATTAACATTTTTTCCATGGAAGCAATTATAAATTCACCATGCTCTCTTCCCACCATGCCTTCGAGCATTTGCTCAATGGCCCATTCATAAAAAGAAAAATTGGGAAATTTAGGAGCGCTACCATAACCTCCCCAGTCAAGATCTCTAAAATCTTTTATGGCCTCAAGAATTCCATTAGGTGGAGGGAAATGACCGGCAAATTGAACTTTTTCTTTATTAGTGATTCCTTTTTTGATTGCTTCAGTCACTTGAGTCGCATTTGATAAAACTTGATCTTTTTCCTGATCGTAAGCTCGCTTAAGTTCTTTCACGAGATCAAAAAAGTTAGGCCCTCCATCTTTAGAAACTGCTGGAAAATAATTTCCAATGAAATAAGGTCTCATATCTGGAAGAAGGAAAGCCGATAGAGGCCATCCGCCATTGTTGCTAAAAAGTTGAGCTGCCTTTTGATAATAGTTATCTAGATCTGGGTATTCTTCGCGATCAACTTTTATACATACAAAATTTTCATTTAGAAATTCGGCGACTGATTCATTATTAAAAGAGTCATGGGCCATCACATGACACCAGTGACATGAGGAATAGCCAATCGATAAAAAGATTGGACGATTTGAAAGACGAGCGGCCTCAAGAGCTTCCGGGCCATAGGCCCACCAATGAATTGGGTTGTTTTGATGTTGTCTTAAATAGAGTGATTTCTCGTTTTTTAAGCGATTGAAGGATAGTTTTGAATTAGTCATTAAAGCACCTTTTTGATAGCTGACAGGCGATGTAAGCAAAAAAATAATGCCTAATTATAAGCTCCACAATTAGGTAAAGGGAAGAAATTATTGCATTCTAATCTTTTTCACTAAATATGAAATATTTTTATGATGACTGATTTAGTCTAGACTTAGACATAGCGCCAAGGTTAAGCATTAAATATGAAACTGATAAAGGTTGTTTTATTATTTGCTTTGGTTGGTGGCCTTTGGTCAACTTCAGAGGTGATTAAAACGTATCGATTGAATCAACTTGTCGCCAACGGAAAGATTCCGTACGGCCCAATTCCTGATTTCTCAAGAAACTACTATTCATATGATAGTCTTCATGGTGCTTTTGATTCCAAGCTTGAGTTAAAAAGATCAGATGAGTTTACTAAAAAAGAATTTGAAGAATTAATCTTGAAATCTCTTGATCCTCTAGCACGCGAAAATTTTGAAAAATATCTAAAGCCCACCTTGTCTCTTTCTGAAGAATATCAAATGGATCCTTTTTGGATTATTTCAGTCATGATGGTGGAGAGTGGATTTGATCTAAAGGCACAAAGTAATAGGAATGCCCGAGGTCTTATGCAAATCAGACCCGATACAGCTGAACACCTTTACTCACTTATGGGAAAGAAGACAAACAATGATCAGATTCATTTAGATCTTCATCAACCAGCAGAAAATATTGAGATGGGAGTTTTTTATTTAAAAAAACTTTTACAGAATTTTAGACTAGATTATCACCTGGCAACTATTGCATACAATGTCGGGCCAAATAAATTAAAGGAATTAATTGTTTTTGATGATATTGATACCGTCAATTTTTCTTATCTAGTTAAGGTTCGTGAAACATACAAAGATCTTTCAAAGAAATTTTTATCTGAATTAAAAAATCATCCTAAACCTTATGAAACAACTTATGTTATTCGTGGACAAGGTCGTCTTTTAGAGGAGAGTTTGTTGAAACTCTACACTTCCGCTCTTCCATCACTCAAAGCTGATTTATTGCTTAGTTCTGAGAATCTTGATCAAAATCCTAAGCATTCATTGGCATTTTAATTCTTACTTCTGTACATAGCGTCTTTTTTTCTCAATCATAGGTGTTAAATTTATAGGATTGAAATTTATCACGGACACACACAATGCCTCATAAAACTTTCGCAAAAGTTATTGCGATTGACGGTCCATCAGGATCAGGTAAATCGACAATAGCAAAAGAGCTTGCACGCGCTTTAGGCGTACTCTATATCGACACAGGGGCAATGTTTAGAGCACTTGCTTATATTGCCAATGAACAAAAAATTGATTTAGTAGAAGGGCCTAATCTAAATGAATTTCTTAATTCACTTAAGCTTGAGTACGGAGTTAGTGAATCAGTTTTAATTCGAGTAAACGATACTGATCTCTCAGACAAAATTCGCGAGCATCATGTTTCAAAACTAGCATCGTCTATTTCTCAATTACCAACAGTGAGAAAATATTTGCTAGACTTTCAGCGCACCCTTGCTCTTGATAAAATATGCGTGATGGAAGGAAGAGATATTGGAACAGTTGTATTTCCAGATTCTTTTTGTAAGTTTTTTATCACTGCCTCGGTAGATATCAGAGCGGAGAGAAGGCTTAAACAACTTAGAGAAAATGGGGATAACAATGTTACTCTTCTTCAAATTGTTGAGGATGTTAAGAAGCGTGACGAGACAGATATGAATCGTGCTTTTGCTCCTCTTAAAAAAGCAGAGGATGCAATGCTCTTGGATACAACCAACCTAGGAATGAGTGATATTATTAATATACTTGCTAATGAAGTAAAATTCAGGGCTGCTCATCTTGGATTTAATCTATGAGAGTTTTGATCAATAGATCAGACGCTATTGGTGATTCGATCTTAACAATGCCGATGGCAAAGATCATTAAGGAAAAATATCCTGAAGCAAAAGTTACTTTTTTAATTGCTGAAAAAAGTGCGGATGTTTTTAAGTCTCATCCTTATGTTGATGATTATAAAATTTATAATCGCAATGCTCGTTTTTATACAAAGATCAGAGAAGTAATTAGAATTTTCAGTGAAGTAAAGCCAACTCATTATCTTTATGTCGGTGGAGGATACCTCCCTAATTTTATTTCTTGGCTGACAAGAATTTCTTTCAGAGGTGGACTTAAGTCGAGATGGCATACTTATTTATTTTTAAATAAAGGTGTAAGGCAGAAACGATCAATGGTTACGATGCACGAGATGGAGTACAATCTCAATCTCTTGTCGCCGCTTGGAATTGACTATAATTACAAAGATATTCTTCATTATTCACCTGAGATTCATATTTCTCAAGATGAATTAGGAATGCACTTTAACTCATTTAAAAAAAATCTGATAAAGGAAGGAATTGAACCAGATCGAAAAATGGTTTTTATTCATCCCGGGATGACAGGACACACTCTTAATTGGTCTTCTCGAAATTATGCCCGTTTAATTCTTAAATTTGAGCAGCGGTTTTCTGAGAAATTTCTATTTGTCATTTCTCATACACCATCTGATAACGCTTTCCTTCAAGGTCTCAAAGAGATCTTAAGTAGAAAAGAAAATAAGTTTCTTCAAAAACGTATTTACTTTTTTAACGGTCAAAAAGACGGACTTCGCAATTACATGAGTGTTCTTGCTCACGCTTCTGTTTTTGTAGGGCCAAGTACAGGAACGACACATATTGCGGCAGTTCTTGGAGTTCCTGTCGTGACAATTTATTCTCCGATAAAAATCCAATCATCTTTAAGATGGGGACCACTGCCTAAGAATAAAGAGAAAACAAAAATATTAGTTCCAGATGTTATTTGTGGTGAAGTTAAAAAATGTTCATTAAAAGAATGTCCTTACTATGAATGTATGGGCAAAGTCGAAGTTGAAGACGTTTTAAAACAGGCCATCACAATTATGGATTTATAAGGATAATGATTTTATGAAAGATATAATTTCTTCAAATCGCTTTAATGAAATTACTTCTAAGTTTAAAACAATTGATCCAATTATCGTTGTCGGCGATGTTGGGATTGATAAATATACTTTTGGTGAAGTAAAAAGAATTTCACCAGAGGCACCCGTTCCAGTTTTGGAAGTTACTAAAGAATGGCTAAAGCTTGGACTTGCTGCGAATATTTCCCACAATCTTAATACTCTTGGCGTGAAATCTACTCTTTGTGGTGTTGTTGGCGAAGACAATAATGCTAATCTCTTTGATAATCTTCTTGAAGATGAAATGCTCAACACTTGGGGAATTGTTCGCACAAAAAGTAGACCAACTATTTTTAAAGAGCGAGTGACCACCAACACTCAGCAAATATGTCGAATCGATTATGAATCTTCCGATTCAATTGATGAGGAAACAGAACAAAAAATTCTTAATAGGATTAATGAGTTTGGTGGAACTCATAAGGCACTAATCATTGAAGATTATGCTAAAGGTACGTTAACAAAAAATTTAATTTCATCACTAATTTCTAAGTTTAAAGAGAATGGAAAATTAGTGGCCGTAGATCCAGGTAGATCTACACCTCCATTATATTACAAAGGGGCAACTCTATTAAAACCAAACTTAACTGAAGCAAAAATCATGGTTGAGAGTTTGGGATACAGAGAGAAGAAATTAGAAAACATGGCAAAGATCTTAGTGGAAAAACTTGATCTGCAAATGCTTGTCATCACTCTTGGAGCAGAAGGAATGGCCTTGGTTGATGTTAAAAATCAACCTGAGTTAAAAATTATTCCAACTGTCGCTAATGAAGTGTTCGACGTTTCAGGAGCAGGGGATACCGCAATCAGCGTTCTTACTTCATCTTTATTGGCTGGAGCAACTTTGGAAGAAGCTGCTTGGATCGGTAACTGTGCTTCAGGAGTCGTTGTTGGTAAAAAAGGAACCGCGACTGTAAATCTAGAAGAACTTAATAATTTCTTTCAGCAGCTTCTAAAAAAAATTAATCATTAAGTACCCCAGCTTTCTTATTGGGTGCGTGGATTCCTGCACTGAAAAAAATCGAAAAAAAATACTTGACTATTTTAATGCGTTGCGATATTCTCGTTCTTGTCCAATGAGCTTATGAGGCTCTTTGGATAAAACCCGTCGAAATGGCGACGTTCTTCGAAAGGGGATCGGAGCAAAGCTTGAGACCTAAGGTGTTTAATAAGAAGCATACGGTTTGTCAGGTTGCCGAAACGGAAAAGGCTATCTTCTTTGTTGTACGTGATCGGGTCGGTGTTTGCGTGGCGAACGTAAATATCGGAAGAAGGTGTAAGTCTTTGGGAGGAATTATTGGGTCCGTAACTTAGCTCGATTTTTTGTTTTTTTATAACCGACATTCATTATGTTTTGCCAGACACCTCAGGAGGACCATGGCAAGAAGACGAGTTTAGAGGCTTACTCTGACAAGCACTCAAAAATTTATTCAAAAAATTTAAAAATAAAATAGAAGGGCAGACATTGATCTGCCCTTTTTTTTTGTGCTTCTTTTTCCACACTCCACACCTTGCCAAATTCTCCCCCCCATGAAAAAATTTTGCCTTCCAAAATCAAATGTTTTTCAAAGGTAAAATTCATGGCCGATTTAGAAAAAATAAAACAAGAATTTCTCTCAAAACTTCAAACCCTAAGCAAAGAAGCAGATGTCTTAAATCTTAAGGCCGAATACGTCGGAAAAAATGGCGTTGTTTCAGAAATGCTCAAGTCTCTTAAGGATATGAACCCCGAAGAGCGAAAGGCCTTTGGACCTGCAGCCAATGAGCTTAAAGATTTTATCCAGGATCAATCGACTCTTCAGCTTTCAAAAATTGAAGTTGAAGAAATTAATAAAAAGCTCGCCGAAGATCGCATCGATACGACTTTAACTGATAACATTCAAGTTAAGACCATTAAGCATGGTGGTTTTCACCCTAGAACTTTAATCCAGCAAGAAATTGAAGATATCTTTCTATCGATGGGCTTTGATGTTTTAGATGGGCCTCACATTGAAGATGAGTTCCATAACTTTGAAGCACTCAATATTCCAGGTGATCACCCAGCTCGCGACATGCAAGATACTTTTTGGTTTCACGATCCACATGATGCCGAGGCTAAAGATAATGCTGGAAAAAAACGTCTGCTACGAACTCACACAAGTACGATTCAGGTTCGTGGAATGCAGTCTCGCAAGCCTCCGTTTCGTTTTATCGCTCCTGGTGTAGTTTTCCGTTGTGAGCGCACAGATGCTTCTCACGAAATGGTCTTTACTCAACTTGAAGGGATGATGGTTGGAAAAGATATTTCTGTAGCAAATCTCATTTACTTCATGAAAACAATTTTAAAAGAAATTTTTAAAAAGGATGTTGAAGTTCGTCTACGTCCTGGATTTTTCCCTTTCGTAGAACCAGGCTTCGAGCTTGATATCAGATGCCTTATCTGTGAAGGCAAAGGATGCTCTGTTTGTAAGCAAGTTGGTTGGGTTGAACTTTTACCTTGTGGAATGGTTCATCCAAATGTTCTTAAATCTGGAGGAATTGATCCAGAAGTTTATAACGGTTTTGCTTTTGGTTTAGGGTTAGATCGTTTGGTTATGATGAAATATGGAATCGATGATATCCGCCATCTTCAAAGTGGAGATCTTCGTTTCAATTCACAATTTAAATTATTTTAATTAGGAAAATATATATGCTTATATCGTTAGATTGGATTCGTGACTTTGCTGATGTACCAAACCTTCCTGCAAAAGATATCTATACTCGTTTCACTCTCGCTACTGCTGAAGTAGAAGGAATTGAATCAGTGGGTGAGCATCTAGAGAAAATTGTGATTGCTCAAATTCTCTCTTTTGAAAAACATCCTGAAGCTGACAAGCTTAATTTGGTGACATTTAAGATTTCAGACACAGATATCAGAAAAGTTGTCTGCGGTGCTAGTAACGTTAAAGTTGGAATCAAAATTCCCTTTGCTCCACTGGGAGTTAAACTACCAAATGGATTGCTTCTTGAAGCTAAAAAAATCCGCGGAGTTTTATCTGAAGGCATGCTTTGTTCTGAAGAAGAACTAGGTTTTGCAGAAGAATCTGAAGGGATTTTAGAGCTTCCAAGTGATGCTCCAATTGGCATGAATATGCTCAACTTTTTCAAAATGAAAAAGGATACTATCCTAGACATCGACAATAAATCTCTCACTCACAGACCTGATCTTTGGGGGCATTTTGGAATGGCCCGCGAGTTTGGGGCCATGTTTGAAGTACCTTTAAAAAATCGCTTCACAAAAGAGTGGAGTGATAACCTAACTAAAAAATATACTAACGAAAAATCTCCCATTATCCCTCGTTTTCAAGGGGATTCTGCAGGTATTTCTTATTTTGGACTTTCGGTTAACAACATCACCGTAAAAGAGTCTCCAGAGTGGATGAAGGCCCGTTTAAAGGCATGTGGCCTTCGATCTATCAACAACATTGTCGATATCTCAAATTACGTAATGCTTGAACTTGGAATGCCTCTTCATATTTTCGATCGCGATTTAATTGCTGGATCTGAAGTGGTCATTAAAAAGCTTGAAGGTGAAGAAACGTTTAAAACCCTCGATGATGTTAATCGCAAGCTTATCGCCGGTGACACAGTCATCGCCGACTCTAACGAAACCTTGGTCCTTGCTGGAATTATGGGAGGAAAAAAGAGTGGAGTAAGCGAGACGACAAAAAATATTTTCATTGAGGTCGCTAACTGGAAAGCAGCGATGGTTCGTCGGACTTCAACCCGCCTAGGTCTTCGCACTGATTCCTCTCAGCGTTTTGAAAAAACTCTCGATAGCAATCTTACAGAAAGAACACTTCTGCGCACTCTAGAGCTTATTCTAGAGCTTTGCCCAGAAGCTAAAGTTGTTGGAAAGGCTGAATACGCCGGGGCCAATTTAAGTGAAACTAAAAAGCTTATAATAAAAACATCTTTATCTAAAATTAAAACAGTTTTAGGTTGTGAATTAACTGATGAGCGTTTGAAAAAAATTCTCCATGCTCTCGACTTTAAAACTGAAGACAATGGAGCAAATCTCCTTGTAACTGTACCAACATATCGAGCGACTAAAGATATCGAACAAGAAGCTGACCTCATTGAAGAAATTGGACGTATTATTGGCTATGATAATATCACTCCGGTTTCACCTCTAGATGTGATTTCTCCAGTGAAATTAACAGAGTTGCAAAAGATCCAGCGAAAGGTGCGCGACTTCATGGTTCTCCAGGGAAAATCTTTTGAAGTGATGACTTATCCTTTGATTGGAGAGTCACTTTTAAAGAGAGTATCTTGGCCAACAATAACAAAATTAAAACTCATCAATTCTCTGTCTCAAGATCACGATCTGATGAGACCAAGTCTTATTCCAAGCTTGCTTGAAGTTGTAGAGACTAATGCAAAAAATTATGATCGTTTTCGCTTTTTCGAACTAGGTAGAGCTTACAGTGAAGACTCAGCACAGTTCTCAAAAGAAGGCCTACATTTAGGTGCAGTCTTCTGTGACAAAGAGAAAAATCCATTCGTTGAAATGACAAATGTAGTGACGAATCTTCTAGCTAGTCTCAATCTCTCTCCTGAATTCGTAGAGAGAAATCCTAAATTTCCAAATCCTCTAGTGCCAACAGAGTGGATTGGTAATCATCCTTTCGAATTCACCAATATCAGAGTGATGGGAAAATTTGCTGGTGTTATTTTCTCTGTACACCCTCTTGTATTGAAGAACTTAAAGATCAAAGGACACGTTACTGTGTGCTTGTTTGATCTCTCTTTATTTGAGAATTTTTCAGCAAAAGATAAGACTAAATATAAACCTCTTAGCAAATTTCCGAGCTCATCTTTTGATTGGACAGTAGTTGTTCCTGCTGAAAAACAAGTTTCAGAGGTTCTAAATTCAGCAAAAAAAGTGAAGCTTAAAGAGTTGCAATCAGTACAAATTCTAGATATTTTTCCCAATGAAAAGCAAAAATTTGTAACGATTCGAGCGGTACTTGCCGATGAGAGCGGGACCCTTAGTTCAGAGCTTTTAAAACAAGCAGAAAATGCTCTAATTGACGCAACAACTAAGGCAGGATTTAATTTAAAATAATTTTTTAAAATAGATTAAAAAAAGTATTGACGATCTCTAATCAGATCTATAATATCGCCTCTCATCCGGTTGTGACTAACGTTTGCAAAGCGATCTTGAAGAAGATAGCAATGGATGATTTGTTCTTTAAAAATTAAATAGAGTTAAAAGATTTGAGACAGCAATGTCTCGATTCAAGATGAGAAAGGTCCAAACAAAAAAATAGTTGGTCGTAACTATTCAGTCACGCTGTTAAAAGCTCAAGT
>JBBIME010000018.1:0-60445 GCA_037444575.1 Bacteriovoracales bacterium | reverse complement strand
GATGTCAGTGAAATTTCCGATGTAAGTTTAAAATCCTTTTTTTACGACTATGAAAAAATGGAAGAGTCAGAAATTTATAATCACTATCTTTTAAAATCATCTGGATCAAAGGAGAGATTTAAACTTTCTGGCAAAGAAAGCTTTTCACCTGTGACGATCTATCCACTGCTGGCAAACGAACTTAAATCCAATGAAATTTATTCCAGACTTCTCGATCGAAGTGAAATTGGAATTAAATTTACAGACTTTAATTACACCAAGGCAGGGATAGATCTTAATTACGGACAGATTCTTAATAAAGTTTTTGATCAGGACGCTAAGCTTATCTATTCCGATGGCATAAAAACGGAAGTATTTTTTATCTCGCCATCTTTAACAATTGCTGAAGCTCTCAAATCATTGGGCAAGGCAGTTGTACTCAATAAAGACGGCGATATCTATTCCATTAACAGCATTGAAACGACTGCTAAATATCCACTCGATGTAGACTCCCTTCGAGTTGATGATTTAACAAAGGGAATTTGGAGTGTCTTTGGAGATGCGGATGGTTTAAATGATCAAATGAAACCTCAAGGCCTTTACGTTGTTACCTATTCCACAACAAAAGATATCTTAAATGCATCTAGAAAATGGACAACTGTAACAACTGCACCAGTAGTAGATGGTTTTAAGGTGGATGATATCTATGAAGGTGATGAGATCTTTTTGGATGTTCAAAGTATGAGCGCCATTTCAATTACTGAATCGACAAGTCAAAGCAATCACGAACATGGAAATTGTGCATTCTCTCCCGATAACAGCTCTGACAAAAGAAATGGTTCTTGTAGTTGGTGTGAGATCGTAACTGCAACACCAGTGACAGTTGAAAATCCAATTCAAATCCCTGCTTCTTCTGAAATCCAAAATTGGTTTTCATTTAATGATTCCTATTGCGAAAAAGTTGAAGCAAAAGTTTTTAAATACAAAAACAAGATAAAAATAAAATTTTCATCTTTGAAATCACACTTGAAAAACACCATAAAGATTTCATTTAAAAGTCCGGTGAATCAAACATCTTCTGCGAGAAGCGGTACCGTTAGTGACTCGTGTGGAAAGCCTTATTATTCAAATCAAAGATTTTACAATCAATATAAAATTAGCGCTTCAGTCAGCGCATTTGGAATCAATAAATATTAAAAAGGAGATTTTATGAAGTTAATAAAAAAATTACAGTTTGCGTTTCTTTTTCTAGCAATAAGTATTTTTTCAACAACAGTGCAGGCAAAAGGTGTTGGACAAGGACTTAAAACACTAAACGATTCCATCAAAAACGAAGTGGGACTAGCAAGTGTCATCTTAGCAATCACCATTGCAGGTCTCTATATTGCCTTTGGAAAAAAAGAAGGAACTGAGAAATTCGGAAGTGCGGTGACAGGCGCGTTGGTCATCGCGTTTGCTGCGAGCATTGGCACCCTCATCTGGACCGCCTCTAGATAACCTTAGGTCTTTGGAAATTTATTCCGCCTACTACGGACTCGCTTCGTTGCGACTTACTTTTTAGTAAGCCTCACTCGCTCGTCCTTGTAGACGACAAAATTTCTCAAAGCCTTAAGGTTATAGAAACCTCAAATCCTAAATAACAGATGAGATTTTAAGAAGCTTTGAATTCAAATAATTTATAGGAATGTGAAAAATGAAAGCAAGATATTCGAAATTTTTAAATGCTAAACCCAAAGTCTACGGGATAGAAATCTTAGACATTTATTTGATCTTTATGGTGTGGATGGTTTCTTCTTTTATCGGTGTTGGTGAGCTCTTAAGAGTTTTTTTACCAATGATCGCTGGAGCAGGGATCATTTATTACAAAAAGAAATTTACTCCGCACTACTTGTATTTTGTTCTCAGAAAAAAGAAATACACCAAAATTCTTGTTGGAGTAAAAAGTGAAGAACTATAAAAAAGTTTATATTGCAGAAATATCTGATTCTGAAGTCGTACTTTCCAATGGTGTTAGCTCATCTATTGTTGAATACATCCCAGAAGATTGTGGGCAAAAAAATGAATTGGAGCAAATCTCTTATTTTTCACGCATCCATCAATACTTATTAAATTGCAATCCAGTAAATTTCAACTTTAAGACGGTCAGATTCGGAAGCTTAAACGGGAAAGTATTTTTAAATGCAGACAAGAACTTCATTGACCAGTTCCCAATGCCCATGCAGGAAAACTCCAATTTCTACAGTTATTTTTTTGATAGCAATAACATAAGCGATTTAACCGTAATCAATTGCGACGACTACGTTAAAATCAATGGGGTCTACTTTCGACTAATCTCTCTGTTTCCTAATTACCCAGAACTCACGACTCCCAATTTCCTATCGAGCATTGGCGATTACGTTATTCAATTTAAAAAAAGCAATCAAGATGTCGCCATTAAGCAAATGGAGTTTAAACGAAACATCTTCAATGGAAGTCGCTATAAAGAAAAAAGAGACATTGAAGGAGATAGTGCTTATTACGAAGCAGAAACTTTTTTAGAAAATCTTAAAAAGGGTAGTGAGGCGCATTTTTCTTCGGAGGTCTTTATCATCCTTAAGGCCCACACGGAATACGAGCTTTCTAGGAAAACGATTGATCTGAGCAAGTTTCTATCAAGTACCAATCTTAACTATATAATCGAATCGGAATCTTTAACGGAGCTAATGCCATCGATCCTGTTTGGAATGGAAGCTACTTTCAAAAGAAACATCCCCGTTGATTCAAGTTATCTTTTAAATCTTCTACCTCTTACCAGAGACTTTATTCACGAGTCGGGATCGCGCTTTTTTGCAGGCGATAATTCCGAAAGCGATGTCTATGTCGATCTCTTTGATAAGTCTTCGCATAACTACAACGCACTCATTATTGGGCCTTCGGGCAATGGCAAGTCTTGGCTTGCTCAAAAAATAAGCCAGGATCTGCTTGAAAGAGAAATCGGAGGGATCATCTTCGATTTAGGAGAGAGCCATTTAAAGTATTGTATGTATCACAATGCTAAGATTTTTTCTTCTCGCTTTAATCCTTTGCAGTTTAGAGATCCAGTCTATTTGCACGCTTTAATCTTGTCGGTGATTCCTGAAAGTGAGCTGACTTTTAAACAGCGAGGACAAATTCTTAAACTAATTAAATCCGCCTTGAATTCAGATATAAATACCTTTGAAGGATTAATTAATTATATAGAACAGAATGGTCTAGAAGGATTTAGTCTCTATTTTGAAGAAATCCTTCCCTTTATCTCAAATGAATTCACTCCCATTGAAAAGCTAGTTTATGTCGATACGACTGCCTACCCGGATAATATCAAGGCACCTCTTATAATCTTTTTATTTGAATACTTTGAGCAAATTGAAGGAAAGAAGATATTTGTCTTTGATGAATGCTGGAAGTTTTTAAGATCTGTTGGATGGTTTATTCAGGAGAGATTTAGAACGCTTCGGAAAAAAAATGGATCAGCGATAGCTATCTCCCAAGGATTTGATGAGTTTTTATCGACTGATATTGGCAAAGCAGTGGTGGAAAATTGTTATCACAAGTTTATCTTCCAGCAGACCATTAAGAAAAATGAAGTTCTCTCTGACTTTGATATAGAGGCCACGACACAAATTCGATCCGAAAAGGGCCTCTACAGTGAATTCTATTACAAATCTGCCAATCACAAAAAGAAACTTAGATGTTACGGAACAGCTAAAGAGAAAGAGTTGTTTACTTCAGAAGCTGACGACAATGAAAGATTGGAGATCTTTTTTAGCACATTAGGGGAAGGTCATTCATTTAAAACCCTCTTTGATACCTATATGAAAACCTTTTATCCTGGAGCTTTAGTGTGAAGCTTGTCGGGATATTAACATACATATTCGTTCTATCGGCACATGGATCGAGCTTTGGAATACCAGATGGCGATACGGGGCTTTTAATTAGCATTGTCGGCAACACTTCGGAGCAAATCACGAGACTTGAAAAGTTGCTGTCAAACTCTGAGAAGCAATTAGAGTACACTAAAAACCTCAAGGAAACTTCAGACGCTCTTGAGAGTTCTTATGATCGTTTGACTAGCATTCAAAACACCCTCAATGCTCTCTCAAATGTTGGCAGCACTAACCCAGAAGACTTAAGAGCAATTAACGACAAAATCGAAGAGATTCAAGATCAAAGAGATCGTCTTTTAGAACTCATCAAACAATCAAAAGAGGCCGAGGCCACATCAATGGCCATTTCAGAAGATGCCAAGGCCGATCCAGAAAAAGTTAAGGAAGTGGTGAAGCTTGATCAATCGCAAATCAAACGGGCCAACAGTTCTTCTGTAAAGAATCAAACCCAAGAGACCGCCAAAAATACGGCCTATATTAATAGCAAACTTACAGAAACCAATCTGCTTCTTCGAAAAAATGCTGAAAGCAATGCCAAGTCAAACGCCTTAATGGCGAAAGTATTAGTCAAACAAAGTAACGAAGAACAAAAAAATCTTGAGTATTTAGGCATCATCAAAAAGGACAACAAGCGGAAGTAGTATGTTAAAGGAATTTTTCTTAGTCGATTACAATTCAATCAACTCATTTAAAGAGATCTCGGCCCCTCTTTTAGATATAGCGACGCAAAGTTTTCTTCTGATCGCTGCTATTTTTGAGCTCTTTCGAGGATTTATTGGCAAATCCAATGTTGAATCAAGAGTCACGATTTTCATCCTTGCTGCAATTTCGATCACTGCTTTTAATCAGTACAACCAAAAGGTCTTAGACGTATCTTTTGAAACGTCAGATAAAATATTATCTAAACTGCATATTACATCCATGACTAAGATATCCGATGTCATGAAATCAACTCCAGGAGAAGAGGCCGCTAAAAACAGTCAAAGCGTGAGATCCGGGGCAAAACCTAAACCCGTGGAAACATCGGGCGTTTTAGGAGAGGCGCGGATGTTTATGGCCAACAATCTGGCCATTGCCCTTGCTTGGCTTGTTTCAGTTATAGCGATTGGTCTTTCGCGAATTCTTTTTACAGTGATCTATTACGCACTCATCGTCCTTGCTCCTCTCATTATTTTCATTTCTGTCTTTCCGGGATTTGAAGGTTCTTTAAAAACTTTTTGGCAGACATTCATTTGGTGTTTTCTTGCGCCCATTGTTTTTTCGGTGATCTTTGTGCTGATGCATTTGATTGCTCAAAAAGAGCAAACAGGAACAGGACTTGAGCAATTAATAAACGTCCTTTTATACGGAATTTTTTTAGTGGGAAGTTTTGTCATGACTTATAAAATTTCTAGCTCTCAACCTATTTCGGGATTTGCTGAGCACGCTTCTATGATTGGCGCTATCGCCATGTCTTCACCGTTTACATCAGCATCTAGCTTTGCTCAGTCGGCCATTCACAGTCCACTAGCTACTCTTGGTAAATCAAAGGCAAAGTTGAATGGATTTAAATCAGGGGCGGATAAAGCTTTAAAGGGGCATCTTCCTTTTAGTGGAGTTGGGGATGCTACTACAATGAGCAGTGATGAAGTCAGAAAAAAGTTTGGATCAAAGAAAGTGAACAAGCTTCATGCTGAACAAAGTAAACAAGCGACCTCATCTCAATCATCATCTCAACCATCATTGGCATCAACTGCGAATACAAATGTGAAGTCCACTTCTAAAGCGGCAAAGGGAAGTCAATTTGCTTCTCCAAATAAGAGTGCTCCAAATCCGACAAGCACTATTCAAAGTGCAACTGGCAGCACCCAAAGCTTTAAGGAAAAATATCTTTTAAGAGGCAACAATATAGTTCCAAGAAATTCTCAAGGAGAATCAAGTCCCATTTATAAAAGTCTCAACACAAATACGCAGACAAGATTCACAAGTACAAAGGCAACACCTTTATCTCCACCAAGACAAAGACCTCCCTTTATAAGATCAGATAATCCCAAGAACGAAAGAGTTGATAATCAAATACACAATTAAGGAATGATGTATGAATATTTTTAAACCAAAAGAGAAGAAGTCGTTAATGCCATCAAAGAGCGTGATTCTTATAAGCTGTGTTTTATTTTTACAAATTTATCAAATCACTAATCTTACTTATGCAAACTACCAGTTAAAAAAAGATTCGGTGTTAAGACTGGGAGAAGCGGCCGAAGATTTCTGTTATTACACAACCAAGTCCCTCATTGAAGGAAACTTTTCTTGGAGAATGTTTGATGAAGTTACCTATAAGGGACTTAAGTCCGATCCCAATTACTTTGAGTTCCAAGAGGATGAAAAGGTAAAACTAGTAAAAGTCTCAGGCGATCAATGCAGAGTTTTAACGATCTCCAATGGAAGATTAAAAGGTCTTTTAATTACTTTAAATGAATCAATAAAAAATCCTCTGTATTACAAGGCCATTCAGATTAATGAAGAAGATGTCACAAGCGATGGATCAATTAATTAGGACAAATTATGCAAATATTTACACTTATAAATTTAACGACTTATTTATTTTTAACTTTTGGAACGCCGTCAACCTTTAAGTTTGAGTCGCAAATAGAATTTACTTCCATCTCCAATGAATCAGATTTTTTTAAGTATGAATCAAAAGACAAAAAGATCTTAATGTTAAAACCCATGAAAGAGAACTTTGACTCTAGCTTAGTGGTCATCACGAAGAGTGGAACGTACACCTTCAATTTGCGCGTAACAAATCAGAAGACGCCATTAGTTTATGACATTGTAACGGGAGAAAAGTCGGCCTCTTACTATTTGGCAAAATCTACTCCTGATTTTGAAATTTTAACAGGCGATAAAATTACGCTCTTAAAGATCAAAACCAATAAATACAAAAGCGTTAATGATCTACCTATAAAGACAGAACAATACATTCCCAAGAATGGAAAAATTAAACTGGATGATGAGTACGTCTATTAATTTTTTTGTAAGGATTTTTATGAAGTTTGTAATAATTATATTTTTAAATTTATTTTTTATAAGTGTTTCCTTGGCCAATCTTTTTAAAGTAAAAAAAGATCACAATCCAAAAAGCATTCAAAAGAAGCTTAATAAGGCCAAGAAAGTTCTTACCCAATCAGTAAGTCTAAAAAACTCAGCATTAGCAAAAAATGAAATTCAAGTGATCAACGCAGAAGCAGACAAGAAAAATGCCCAAGCGGTTCAATCATTTTTGAAATCCAGAAACATGGGCATCACGGACAATACCAGCTCCTTTGATGTGCTCACCGGAACGACACTTAAAGGAGTTGTTTTAAATTCCATTGTCTCAAGTAACTTAGAAAGTCCCATTCTCGTTCAGGTGATGGAATCTAGTTGCGATATCCCCATTAATACCAAACTTATCTGTTCTGGAGCGACAAGGGGAAAAAGAGTTTCTGCTAATTGCTCTAAGCTCGTGACGAGTACTGAGGAGTTTGAAATCAACGCTAGTCTTTTAAATATCGATGGAACAGCAGGACTCACAGGCGTTGTCTTCACTGGAAAAGAAGAGCTAGTTTTGGGATCGCTTACAGGCGGAGCCTTGAGTGCGGCCTTGGATGTTTCAAGAGATCGGGTCTCTACCGCTACGGGAGAATTAGCTACTAATTCGCAAAGAAATAAAGTAATCACGGGAGCAATGGGTGGGCTGGATGAGGCCGTCTCCATCATGGGAGATGAAGCTAAAAACAAAGAAACAAAAATTACAATTGAAGCGGGAAAAGAGGTCCTTATTTTTATCAATCAAAGGTTTAAAATATGAAAAACATAATTCTCATTACGATCACATCATTAACGCTAACTTCATGTAGCTCGATAGATAAATCGATGATCTATTCCGGACTTGTGGGCGGGATTATCGGAGGTTTTGCTGGAAGATATCTCTCTCCAGATCGAGAAAGCGACAAATTTAATACTGTCTTAGGTTCTACAATTGGCGTTGCCGCAGGAGCTGGTGTTGGCGCCTACTTCTTCAATCAAGATCCAGATAATCGCACCATGAAAACGATGCTTGCTCCTATTGGAAACAAAGAAAATTTAAAAGCTAATGACTTTGACATTGGTGTTCCCATCAGTGAGAAATTTTATACCGTCACCCCGGACACTTCTAAAATTCCAGAACACCTAAGAGATAAGGTCAAAAAACAAATCGTCACTGAAAAAACCATTCCTGAAAGAGTGGTGAGAGGAGTTGATGGAAAAACGACTCTGATTCCCGAATCTAAAATCATCGAGATCGATTACCAATAGGGTTGGATTCAGATTTTTGGACATAGAGAAACAAATAAAAAAGAAGGATTTATGAATACTAAAAACGAAAACTCCAAACCAAGCAGTGCTTTTTTAGATTTCACTCCGATTGTCACAGAGATCACCACGCTAGTGATTTCTGGAATGAGTTTTGTGATAGGTAAAGGAGCTAAAATTCTGGGCGAGGGAATTGTTCAACTTATAAATGGATTATTTAATCTTACTGCCAGATCTAAGAGAGCATCAATTGCTGAAGAAGCTATCTTTCTTAAAACAAAAACCTTAGAGAAAGACTGTATCGGCGTTGATTTAAACACAAAAAGAAAAGTTAAATTTAAAGACATCCCCTTTCAGAGACACTCTCTGATCTTAGGAGGAACGGGGTTCGGTAAATCAACCGCCATCAACAACATCATTGATTACAACCTTCAAAAGGATTCTCCTGTTTTTCTCTTTGATCCCAAAGGAAATAAGAGTGCCCTCATCGAGTTTGCGAGTCTTTGTGAATACTACCAAAAGACTCCTGTCATTTTCTCCGAGACAACGTACGGGAATGCTCGCTTTAATCCTCTAAAAAATTTAAACGACTCTCAAATGTCTACTTTAATTGAAAATGCCTTTGAATGGAGTGATGGTGAAGCGAGATATTATCGAGATACAACGATCAGTATTATCACCAACAAAGTTTATGATGAGATCAGAAAGTCTGGAAAAGTTATCTCACTTCCAGAAATCTACAGACACATGCAGGCCTATCATAATGGCAAAGAGACCTCGGGGTTTTTATCACAATTAACCATTTTGATGAAATCGCCCTTTGCCAAACTCTTAGAAGATAAAGAGGGCGATGCTCTAAGTTTAATGGATGTGATCACAGATAAAAAATGTGTCTACTTTGGTTTATCTGTCATGGGATATGGAGCAATTTCAAGAACGCTTGGAAAGCTCTTCTTAGGTGAAATTCAAATTCACACTCACACCCTAGGGATTACTTACGAAGATAATTCAATGGGAGGAAAAAATCCCATCACCGTTATTATCGATGAGGCCGGATCGCTTTATTTTAGTGAACTGATTAATTTACAAAACAAAGGGAGATCTTCAGGAATCCAATTGGTCCTTGCCACCCAAACACTAGCAGACTTTCAAAGGATTGATCCCATCTTAGTCAAACAGATCTTTAACAATACAGGATGCTTTTTTACCTTCTCTCAGTCTAACAATGAAGACGCGGAAGCTATTGCTAAAGCGATTGGAACTTATAAAACGACCAAAGAGACCAATGTCACTGACGACGGAGAGGAAACAGAGAAAGGCTCTATCAGAGATGTGAGAGAGTATTATGTCCATCCGGAGGTCATTAAAAACCTCAAGGTTGGACAATGTGTGCTTTTCACAAAGGATCCCACCCAAAATTATCTTCTGGCCGTTAGAGATTCAAATCTCTTGCCCTCAATTAAGAGTGCTAAAAATCTCACCCTAAAAAACAATGCTGTGAATGTATCCAGAACAAGTAAAAACCCAACTCAAAACATAGAGGGAAAAAGAGCGTTTAACCTTAAGCATTTCAATATTAACCACATCCATAATCAAAAAACCGAAAGTGATGTTCATCAAGGAGGAATTAAATAATGAATCATATAGAAACCATCAATGCTCAAATTATTTCAGCAGTTGTTAAGTGGAGTGCTATTACTCATGAAGATCTCTATTACTACTTAGATCTTAAGAGTCAATTAAGTACATTGCATGTTAGAACCCATACTTTAATAAAGAATAAAGTTATCAAAAGTACGAAATTGATGAATCAAAAGAAACCAATTTTGCATTCATTCGAAGGGACCAAGCTTTTAGCAGGAGACGATATAAGGATCTCGCACAACAACCATCTTCCTCATGATTCAGTCCTTTCAAATATCTGTATTCGTTTTTTACAACTTAGAAATGTCTACGATGTTGTCACTCTTAAAGATGATAACTTCTATAGTAAGGTGGCCATCGTTCCAGATGCTGAAGCTTTAGTTTTAAAGGGGGATGCTTCGCTTAATGTTGCCATTGAATATGAGGCCACAAGAAAAAGTAAACCGCGGGTCATTAATAAATTCAATGCCTATTCTCAATCTAGCGATTATGAATATGTTATTTATGTTTTCGATAATGAAAAAGATGCCTTTAGTTACGCCAATACCTTTTACACACTTTTAAATAATCCTATTTCTCATAATGAAAACATAAATTCAGAAAAATTTTATTTTCTCGTGAGAAATCCAAACGCCAAGATGGATGATTTTGTTTCTGCATTTAATCCAATCTACCCAACAGATATCAGTTCACTGCTAAAGCTATTAAATGGCAATGAGACACTTAACTAAAAATAAAGGAGATTTTATGAACTCACAAGAATTAATTACCACAACAAAACAAGCGCGCACGAAAGGAGGTGAAGAAAAATCAAAGCGCAAAATATCAGTTGAGAAAAGAAATATCAGTATTTCTAAAAATGATTCTGAAACACTAGAATTAATCGATTCAATTCTTTCTAGGTGTAACCAGGCTCGAATCGGACGTTCGGTTACACTTTCAGACATATTTATCTATTCCATTAGAAAACTCAAAGAGACAGATTATGATCTTATTAAGGAGTCGACTCTTTCGCCTGAAGAGAGGGCCCACAAGGCGCTTTTAGAGTTCAATACGAAAAACGGAACAAACTTAACTTTGATTGAATTAGCAATCAAACAACTTAAAAAAGAAAAAAAGGAGACATTGCAATGAGTATTAACAAAGTAACACTACTAGGACATCTTACCCTTGATCCCGAAATGAAAGACACAGCAACTGGAAACTTAGGCTGCTTACTTAATTTAGCAACTGATGAATCTTGGTCAGACAAATCTGGAGAAAAGAAAGCGAGAACTGAATTTCATCGAGTGATGGTGTGGGGAAAGCTTGCTGAGTCTTGCGGATTGTATTTAAAGAAAGGGGAGCGAGCACTTATTGAAGGCTCAATTCATACTAGAACTTGGGAAGATAAAGGTGTGAAAAAATACATCACTGAGATTGTAGCGAGTGCTGTTTATTTTATGGGAAATAACGCTAAAACTGAAAAGGACGCAATGGAAACAAGAGAAGCTTATCAAGACAATTCAAAGCAAGCATTTCAGGCCAATTCTAAAACAGCAAATAAGTTTCAGGCAAAACCACAAGCAAATTACAAACCACAACAAAACCGCTACTAAGATCTATCTTCACTATTAACTTTCAAATTCAAGCGCCTCTTAATGGGGCGTTTTCATTTCTCTAAACTCCAAAACACAAATCTGTAATTTTAAATTTTCCTTCTGTGAACTATTTTTAACCGTTCAGACACGTCATTTTTTGGGCCAAAAAATTTTTAAAAAAGATGTGATGATGTTGTGAAAAACTTGTGAGTAAGTTTTAAAAAAATGATAAGGCCGCTATCTCTGCCCTCACTTTAAGTTACTAATTTTCTTCTTTTATTTCCGTTCCGTTTTGAGACTTCGGTGCTTGTACGTAAACGTAAACCCCGAAGTCTCAAAAGTACACTACAAGCATGAAGAAAATTATGAAAGTGAGGGCAGAGAAAGCAAAACAAATGAAATCTATAAGAACCAAGAAAGGGGAAGAGGAGAAGAACTCTTAGAAAAAACAATTACCCCTGAAAAGACAAATCAGGGTTTAAAAAATTAGATCATAATCTATAAATCATGCTAGCAATCCATGTTGTAAACCCGTCCATAGAAGTCATCTATTCATTCCTGCACCATCTGTCTCTATCAAGAAAAATTGATACTTCATTACAAAAGAATTACTTAGCTTCTCCGATATAAATTTTGTTAAGACAAAAATTTATTGAGGTTTTATGAAGCTATCAAAGGTTACGTTGTTACTTATTATTTCTCTGATCTTTTCTTCGTGTAGCGGAGGAGGCGGAGGGATCGCTGATCTGTTAAGCGGAGGAATGGCAACTCCCTCAAAAACTCCGGTTTCTCAAATTGAAACACAAAAATTAGTTTCGGCCATCCTGGCAGATCCTAGCTATAAGTTAGATAATTCCGAAATTCAAATGCTGACTTCGGAAGGGATTATCAACACTCAAGACGCCAATCAATTAAAAGCAATTCAATAAGACGTATAAGGATATATGATGAACTCGTTACTGACTTTAGTCGTTTCTTTTTTGTTGTTAGCTTCAAATGCCAAGGCCCATGATTATTATCAAAATGACGAGAAGGGTATTTGGATTACGCCGAATATTGCAACCCAAAAACAGCTTTTAAAAGTAGGGGATGAATTTACTTTTGATGGTGACATCTGTGTCGTCAAAATGAAGGATGAAGGAAGACGTAAGAAATGTTTAAAGGTTCCTTCTTCAAAATTTTCTTTTAAGGCCTACTTTCCAGATTCACTTCATGATGTAACCGATAAGCTTGTCATCACTCAAGCAAATGATAAAAAATCGTGGAAATATTCACTTAAAACGGACAAAATAAAGGTAACAGACCTCAATCAGTTTACATTATCTATTGGAACTGGTGATAAAAAGACGTCGGATCTTTTTAATGTAAAAGCAAAACTAGAAAAAAGAATTCTTCTTCTAAATGGATTTAAAACAGAATACGCGGGAAAAGTTGAATACAAAGAAAACCTAGCTTATATCAACCAGCTCATTACTTATCTTCAAAGTATAGTGACTAAGATCAATACAGCTCTAGAAAGTAGTCCAGAAATCCTTGCCCAATTAAGACACCCACTTCAAGTTGAAAATAAAGCTTCGGCACCATTTTTTTATTCAACAAACGTCGATGGATACAAAATCAGTCTTCAAATTCCAGTGGGAGTCCCATTTGAAGGAGAAAAAGCAGAACTCACTGCAAGTGTGACAAATCTTAGAGCAAAAGAATTTTATTTTCCAGAAGTCGAAGAAGATAATCCAACACCTAAAGTTTCAAAAAGTGCAGATGACAAACACATGCATTCGTTATCCATTGGACTTGATGGATCAACTCTTTTAACAAGCTCTCTTTTTAGTTTGGGATTTGCTGAAACAAAGACTATCACTGTAAAAACAGGAAAATTAAATCCAAATTTAATGAATAAAATCAGTGTAGATTTCAATGAAACATCTAATGAAAAAGAGTCAAAGGAAGTTGAAACTGAAAGCATTGCCACTCTTTTTTATGATCTTCCAGTTATCATGGACAATGTCGCACCAGTTTTTTCCAATTTAAGTCCACTCGCTGATTCATATATAAACACCAATCCACTTTTTAAAGCAATATTAACAGATTCATTGGGAAGAATCGATCCGCAGACTTTAAACGTTAATTTATCAGGGACAACAGTAGATGCAACCGCTGTTAATAAAGATGTCACAAGTATTTTTTCGATTGCTACTCAAGACCTAGGTCCTACTTATAATTTCGTGGGTACCATTCTTGATTTAGTAGAAGGAAACTATGCAGTCACATATAACGGAGCTGACTTTGCTGGAAATCCAGCAACTGCTGTTTTAAAAACAATTCACTATGATAAAACGCTTCCGAAAATTGCGCTTTTTAATTTGGACAATATTTTAACCAATAATCCAAGTTATAAAATGTCTATTAGTGTTGCGGACGTAAGCCCGATAAATTCAAGAATTCTTCAAAATGGAAATGAAGTTTTTCAAACGGCAGATTATTCATTTGATTATAGTGCAACACTAGTTGAAGGAATTAATACCTTTGAAGTTCAAGCAGTAGATGCCGCTAGTAACGTGGCGATTAGTCAGCATTTATACAATATTACATTAGATACGATTCCCCCTGTTCTATCAGGGATCACTCCAGTTAATGGAGACAATATTTACAATCCTGATTTTAATTTAACGGGAACCAGTAATGAGCCACTTTTAAGTTTAACAGTAAATGGAAAGTCTTACGCGACAGGTTCTGATAAAAAAAGTTTTTCTATTCCACTTAAAGCGCTTGTTGAAGGAGATTTTCCTGTAGATATCGTTGCAACAGATCTAGCTCAGAATTCAACAAGTATTCATTTAAACTATCACATCATTTTAAAAGTTTTAAATAGTGATTTAATTGCAATTACTCCTAATCCAGATAATGCAGACAAATTAATAATCACTGGATCACCAGGGGCAACCAGACCGAATGCAGAAGTAAATTTTTACGGAGGATTTTTTAACAGACAAACACTGACGGCCAATGCCGATGGAAGTTTTCAAGCGATGCTAGATTTCTTTAATTCGGTCGATATTAAGGCAACTGATTTAAATTTAAATCGATCTGATAGTGCTACATTAAAATACAATGTGGATACAACTTTAGCTGGTATTGTTCGAGACACAAATGATTTACCGCTAGCAGGAGCAACTGTCACAATTTTAGGAAGTGGTCAACAGACTGTTACTGATCAAACAGGAAGTTTTAGAATTCCAAAACCAGCAACAGGTGATCAGGTTCTATCTGTTGATGGAACAACTATCCCTTTAGGTGTTACAGGTGGAACAAGAAAATTTTTTAAGGTCAATATCGCTGTTAGTATAGGGACAAGACAATTAAACGTAATGGAGCGTCCAATTCATTTGGCGCCTCTATTATTTGATGGATCTGAAACCGCTATTTCTGATGCCAATACAGGCGCAACTGTTACTTCCCCTCATGCACCAGGGGTGGCATTAGAAATTCCTGCTGGAGTTACAACTTTTCCAGATTCAAAAACTTCTAGAATTATGAACGTTGCTGAAATTTCTTCTGACTATACAACTATAGCTCCTTTTGATTTTGCTAGACCTACAACCGTTTATGCATTTGAGCCTTCAGGAGTAAGTTTTTCAACTCCTGTTAAATTAACTCTTCCAAACGTAAATCAAATTCCTCCCGGCGTTCAAATGGTCATCATGTCTAAAAACTCTCAAAAGGGAATTTGGGAAATCGATGGGCTGGCGAGAGTTTCTGCTGATGGAAGTAGTGTTGTCACTGAAGATGGTGGAGGGATCACTCACTTTTCAGAAGTGTATGCAGCTCCAATTGGGCCGAGAGTAAGTGAGTATGGAGGAACAGGACATGTGGGAGCAGATGTTTTTAATGGATCACTCCAAAATTCAATTGATCTTCCAAGTTATAAAGTAAATGGATCAGATTTTGTGCCAAATCTTTCATATCATTCAAATTGGGCAAATCCCTATGTTGTTGTTTCAAACATTATCGATGTTCCTAGAAATGAGTACTCATTTCAATATGTAAATGGTGTTAGAACAATTTTTCAAAAAATAATGGTTACGACTTCTGGAAAAGGTTGGGTGGAACCCGATTTTATTAAAGCAAACTTTTATACGAACAAATTTAATTCACAAGAAGTTACTTTTAGTGGTGTCCCTCAAAAATCAGTGATTTCGTATGCCTTAGATTTATCTTCTGAGTCTACTGGTTTAAAAACTTATAATTCTCATTATAACATACATTTAAAGCAAATGATTTTGGGAACACGAAAGCTAACAGCCTCAACTATTTTTTCGCACACAATTACACGTCAAGAATCATTTTCCGAATCAAGGGCACTTGAAGAAGTTTTTCCTCAAGATTTAGGAGGAACGCTTTATTTGCAAAATTACTATGCTTCTCGCGCTGGCCAAGGATGGCGAATTAATGGTGTGGGAAGATTATATAATTTAGATTCACCAAAGATTATGGTTGAAGAATCTAATGGAGCAACAAGTTCTTATGGTCTCAACACTAATATTGAAACAGAATATTTTGATTCTTCTAGTAATCTAACTGCAGCAGATTTAAAAGCTTGGCCAACGATTAACATATTTAATTCAGCCAATAATGGCTTATTTCAGTTTAATGCGATTACTAATCAAGCTACGAGCTTGGGTAATCTTAATAGCTATACGGGAAAGATTAGGCTTAAATATAAATATATTTCAGCTATGGGATATAATATCTGCAGGTATGATCCATTTAATTATACTGTTAATTCTACAGCCTCTTCCCTTTCCTCTTTATTCGGTAAGGTTTTGCTCTCAACCTCAAAAGGCACTATTTTGGATTATTCAAATGGTAGTCCAAAATTACTTTCTGGCAAGCTGAATGTCCCCCCGGCAATTTTTCCAAATCAACTTTCAGGATTACCACTAACAAATTTAGGTTACCGAGATTATCTTTCATATTGCTCAAGCTTGATAAATGGATCATGCTCATACGCACCTCCAGCAGAATGGCAACATGATTGGGCGATAGCCAGTAGTTTAAGTCAGTGTGATGACTATTATTTTCAACTTCCAGACTGGCAACATGTTGGAGTTCTTCCTTATCAGGGCTATTTAGATGGACAAGATCCAATGTATAACAATATTACCGATTCTATAGAAGGAATTGGCGACGAAATTATCGTCGCCGATTCAGGTAACCACAGAGTTCGTGCAGTAAATATTGTTACTAATTCAGCTCGAACAATAGCTGGAGATGGACATAGCTATGATGCTGGCGATGGACAACTTGGAATAAATGCTTCTCTTTATCACCCAACAGGCTTAGCTCAAGATGCTGCTGGAAATATTTATATTTCAACAGAAAATGGATTCATTCGAAAATTAGATCCGAATGGTTATATTTCTACTTTTGCCGGAGCTGCGAACGGAATTTTGGCTGACGTTACTCAAGCTCAACAGATGAGATTAAATCGTCCCTCGGGAATGGTTGTCGATAATCAAAATAACTATCTTTATGTTTCAGATACTGGACACAACAGAGTACTAAGAATTGATCTTTCAACAAGAGTGGCAACAACGGTTGCTGGTTCAGGAGCATGTCAAAGTGGAAACATTGGAGACGGAAGTTCGGCAATAACTGCTTCTCTTTGCAGTCCAGGATCATTGGGACTAGATGATAAAAACAATCTTTTGATTTTTGATCAAGGTCATAATCGTATCAGAAGAGTGCTTTTAAATAATTCTACTAATGGAGTTTTATCTTTTGAGCCAATTGCTAAAGATAACTCAACGTTAACAAGACAAATAGATGGTACTTTCCTTCGTAAATTTAGAAATGGTTCAATTGCTAAGTACGATCAAACTGGAAAGCAGATTCTATCACAAGATCGCATTGGAAATAAAATTTCATTTCAATATAACTCGGATGGATCTTTAGCAAGCATTACAGATCCAACTAGTAGATCTACGACCTATCAATACTCTCTTGGGAAATTATCTAGTATTACTGATCCTCAAGGGCGTGTGACTGATTTTTACTATACTGGAAACATCTTAACAGATGTTCGTTTCCCTGATGGAAGTGGAAAATCATTTGAATACGATGCTAATGGATTAATGACAGCTGAAATAGATAAAAGAGGAAGTAGAACAACCTATGTTTACAATCAATGGCATAGACTTCAGAGTGTAACTCTTGCTGATGGATCGACATCGGTAATTCAAGATGGAACATCTGCTACCATTGGAAATAATTTTGTCAGTGGAAACATCGGAAGTTTAAAATCAATTACTAAAAATGAAGTGGTCGATGGAATTAAAGATTCTAAAGGGCAAACAACCATACTTAATAAAGATGAAAATGGATTTGTTACGACCATTACTGATGCCAAAGGAAATGTTTATTCAGTCGATAGAGACATTGATGGACGTCCAACTAAAATTGCTCGCCCTGATGGATCGTATTCGCTCTTTACTTATGATCCTATTTATCACGATTTCATCACTAAATTTGATTCAGCCACAAATGTAACGATCAACTATCAGTTTGATACATTCGGAAATCTAATATCTCAAAATTTACCAAGTGGAGGAGTGGTCACTTATAATTACGATCCTACATCAGGTCTTCTAACATCTAAAACACTTCCTTTAAACACAACGGAAGCTTATGAATATTATTCTAACGGTCTTCTTATGGCCAAGACCAATCCGCTTGGGCAGCGAATATCATTTGTCTATGGGGGCAATGGGAACCTTGCTACCATCACAGATAATTTAAATCAGTCTACGCAAATTATAAGAGACCTTGCTGGTAACGTTGTTGCCAATATAAATTCCAAGGGGCAAAGATCTGATTACACTTATGATAATTTTAATAGACTCACATCAGTTAAATCGCCAAAAGGAGAGATTACAAGCTATGAATATCTACCGAGTGGTGAGTTATCTAAAATTATCGATCCACAAAACAATACAACATTATACGAATACGATCTTCTTGGAAGGGTAGCTAAAAAAACAGATCCATTGGGACTAAAAACACAACTTTCTTACGATGCCAATGGCAATCTTGCTCAAGAAATTGATCCAAGTGGAAACGTTAAAACCTATCAATACGACAGTCTTGATCGATTAATAAAAAAGACATTGCCGGACAATGTTTATAATTACACTTATGATCCAAGAAATAATTTAGATTCTGTTTCTAATTTTACATCGGCAATAAATTACGCTTATATTCACACAAATGGAGGCGATCTCGTCGATCGAGAAACCACCAATGATGGATTTATCGATTATAACTACGATGCTTCTGGTAATCGATCTGAGATGCTTACGTCTCAAGGAAACTTTTTCTATACTCATGACAGTCTCAATCGTTTAAGAAGTGTGACCAATCATAAAGGGGAGGTCTTTGATTTCTCTTATGATCAAGGTTCCCGTCTAATAAAACAAAGAACTCCAGCGAGTATTTCAAACTATGCTTACGATGGAGTTAACTTTTTAACTCAAATTAATCATCAAAACCGAAGTACCCTTGCGACACTTACGCAATTTGATTACACTAGAGATAGCATTGGTAATATCACTCGAATGACTTCAGTGAGGGGCGCTTTCAACTACGTCTACGATAATAACAATCAGTTAATAAGTGCAACTCATCCGGAGGATGTGGCATCTTCATTTACTTACGATTCGTTGGGTAATAGAATCACAGATCAGCTCGGTAACTATAACTACGACAACAAGAGACAGCGCCTAACTGATGATTGGAAATACACTTATGCCTATGACAACAACGGGAATCTTTCTTCAAAGATCTTAAAAGCTGATAACACTAAAGTCACAAATTATATCCACAATAGCGAAAATCAGTTAATCAACATCAAAGAATACAACGGAACATCTGTCATAAATGAAACCAAGTATTACTACGATGCCGTCGGAAGACGAATTAGAAAAGAACACTTTGATTATAATAATTCAGCTAATGCATTTACCAGAAAGTATCAATACGACAATCAAGAGATTCTTTTTGAGTTAGATGGAAGCAATAATCTGCTATCAACGTTTACTCATTCAGGACTTCGAACTGACGATGTTTTATCTGTCGATAAAGCAGGAATAAGTTACTTCTACTTAAAAGATCATCTTGGAACTGTTAACGACATCATTGATGGATTTGGAAACCTAGTTCAACATTATGTTTATTCATCCTTTGGCAAAATTGCAAGAATTGAAAATGCGGCAGGCGTTGACATAACGTCAACGCCAATGGTGGAGAATTTCTATACATTTACCGGAAGAGAATTTGATAAGGAAAGTGGATTGTATTATTACCGGGCACGCTATTTAGACAGTGAGACGGGAAGATTTATTCAAAGTGATCCACATCCAGGAAGTGCGGGAGCGCCGATAACATTAAATAGTAAGTATATTTATGCCAATAATAATTCAATGAATAATATTGATCCGTCAGGAACATCAAGTTTTGCAACTCTGTTTTCGATTACTGTAGGAGTGGGTGCTGCTTATGGTTCCGGAGTCTTGGTAGGTATGGCCATTGGTTCCGCTATTGGAGGACCTCCAGGGGCAGCTATTGGTGCTGTTGTTGGTGCTTATGTGGGGGCTTATGTTGGTGCATCTGTTGCTCGATGGATGGCTAAACGGACTGGTGGGAATCCTGAAACGGCTGCTCGGTGGGGGGCGTTCCTTGGTGGGATTGCCGGTGGAATAGGAGGTTCTAGCTATGGGTATGGTAACCCGGTCGTTGAT
The DNA here is from genome assembly GCA_037444575.1 of Bacteriovoracales bacterium. Taxonomy (GTDB): domain Bacteria; phylum Bdellovibrionota; class Bacteriovoracia; order Bacteriovoracales; family Bacteriovoracaceae; genus Bacteriovorax. The sequence goes on along the minus strand of JBBIME010000018.1, from coordinate 40,225 downwards.
ATTTCAACGGCACCAAAAGTTTCAGGCTTATCAAATATGTGGATAGCTGCTACGTGTTTTGCTATCGGTTATGCTGTCAAAAAATTTGTTTTTGATCCTTACATGAATGATAAATTGAAAAGTGATCCTCCTGATGGGAATAATAATTCTGATAAATCTAGTAGCTCTTCTCAAGAAGGAGGAGAGGGGGCGACATCAAGTAATTCGAATGGAGGTCAGTGTGAAAACGCAGCTTAACGATTTTTTAAAAAGGTTTTCTGTCCTTTTACCACTCTCTCTATTATTTTCTTATAGTTCTTTGTCTTTAGTTTTATATTCAAAGGGATATAGCTTAGCCAGAATCTCTAATTTTATTTCATCCGATTTTCTGGTAATAGCAATAAAGGTCTTTCTGATTTCATTTGGAATATTAGCAATCGTCTATGTTGCAAAAATAATTTTTTCCGGAAAATGGGATACTGGTAAACTGTACATAAAAACGCAGTTGATTACGTTTTTATTTTTATTGCTTTTGGAATTTACATTAATAAAGTTAAATTTAATTTAATAAACCTTTTATTGAAAAGAGATTCAAAAAAATATTTTAGAAATCTAGAATTTTTGCCGTATAATAGAATCACACAACGACATTTTTGAAAATATTTGCCCTCTACCAGATAAGTTATATTATCGGGTAGAGCATTTTATTTTTTCTTTTAAAATTTGTTTTGCTTTTTGAAGTACGAGATCAGCATCACTGCCGTGTTCTCTTGAGAGAAGAGAAAGGACTTCCTCTGCTGCAAAAAGACGATTGCGTCTATTGCCTGTTCGTACTTTTAATACATTACAAACAAAGCTAATAAACGGCACAGTGTTTATTAGCAGTATTGCAATTATCCTCAATTCTTTTCACTGTTGATTTATTTTAGAAAAAACTTCCCTTAACGAATTCCACAAGCCAGTCATTTTTACACTCCAAAATACTTACTAATCAAAGTGCTTTCTTTTTAAATAATTTGAAAGATGTTCGAGATCACTAAAAGTGTTAAATTCGTTAACTCCAAGAGCTTCGAGTTCATTTAATACTTTGTTTTTGAAGTTTTTTCTTTCTTTTTTATCCATTGATTTAATCTTTAACTCTATGGCCCTTAAGATATTTTCTTTATCAGTAACGTATTTACTTAATGAATTGAAATATTCTCCAAAAAGCACAAACGTTCCAGCCTGATTACTTATTCGCTGATTAGTATGACGTGTATAGATCGCCACAGGGGAATCCCCTCCATCTTTAGGTACAATTTCCTTCTCCATGTAGTTTTTTGTTTTATTGTTAAAAAATCTTAAAGTATCTGGCAACCAACTTGATAAATGACAATTTTCTGCAAGAAATACAATATCTTTTTTTGTGCTTTTCATATTGAGCTCGATTGGCTTTAAAATATACAGAACTGGGTGCTCATGTTTTTTAGTGTCCCAGCTATAAAATGCAAAAAATATTGCCTGAAGCATATTCTCACTAAAATCAAGAAGTCGAGTCGGCATATTATAGTGCTGCAAAAGATTTAACCAATCCCATCCATCTTCAGGAGAGAAATCGAGCAATGTTGGACTTTGAATATAAAAATAATTAATTAATTCGCTTTCTTCTTCTAATGTATCTTTAAATTTTTTTTTATTGGTGCTTCTGTAAAGTCCGGGAACCAATGGAGTTGAAAAAACTCCACCTTCACCTCTGTACCAAAAAAGTTGATTTTCAGTTGTCATTTCGTTTTGAACGTTAAGAATTTTTTGAATTAGGGTTAAAACATACATACTATGATTGTCTTTTTTTGCAGGTGTTTTTTTTATTCTTTTTTTAGTTTTCACTTGTTTCTTTTTCATCGTTTAAACTCCCCTCACCACCCGAAACAACTCCTCAAAGTCCTTATTCCTTATAATGTGTAAAAGCCTTGAATCTTCTGGCATGGAAAGATCAAACCTTGAAGTAAAGACAATTACAGGTGTGTTGATCTGATTTTTTTTCATGAAATCTAAAACGTGATCAGCCTTACCATCAGGAAGTTCATAATCGCAGACAATGAGATCAACTTGAAATTTACTTAAAATCTTAAGAGAACCCGCTACATCTTGGGCCGTAAGTACTCTTCCCTCTTTCGTGCTTTTTATCTCGCTTTCGATAATTGAAAGCATGTCGGGCATATCATCTTTGACGAGATAGGATGTAATTTGGTTCGTTCGCATCCTACTCACTCCCCTCGATAAATCTTCGGGCGCCTTATGGCGACAATAAATAGCGTTATGCTATTTATTTCATACAGTTTTTACTTATCGGGAAGGCTCCCCTTCTTCTAAAGAAAAGAAGTATCAAGATTTCTTTACAGATTACTTGTTATAAATCCCAAGGATATAAAATTGAATTTAACGCTTCTTCGGGATCAGTATAGTTTAAGTAAAAATTTAAATATTTATTTACTAAAAATAATTCTTTCTCGTCAAAATAGAGATTGTTTTCTTTTGAAATTTCTCTGCTATGAAGATTAATATTGCCTAGGCCCGATAGAACCTTCCTATAAATAACATTATGTTGAAGTTCGTCACCGACTTCACTTTGTATCTCTTTTTTTACCTTCGCAAAATCTACCTTGTCGAGCTCAATCAAAATAAAATCAACTAGATCTTTCACTTTTATAGAATCATTTGCAATATCGATATTCCCTTCTGGGTTAAAGAGATACCTTACAAGCCAGTAATATGAATAACAAGAATCCAGTTGAGATTTCATTGTTAATTTTTTTAAAAATCTAAATAAATCAGTATAGGCTACAGCTTTTTCTGTACAAGCTTGACTCAAGAAACTTTCATGCGTGCTGTAAGGTATATGTCTTTGCTGATGAGGAATTGTTGAAGTGATTCCAATTTTTCTCAAAGTTAAATTAACAATTTCTTGAAATAAGCCAATTGAACCCATGCAAGCCTTAATAAGCTCTTCTTTGAATTTAGTATCAAATGAAACATTTAATTTTGCACACCCAATTTCTAAAACATTAAGCAGATGATCGTCTTCCCATGGCTCAACATTTAAACCAACAATACGATCTCTAAGATTATTTTCAATTAAGCCAATTTCTGACTGTTCCTTGCCAACTCCCAATATAATAAAGCGAATTCCCATATCATGCCACGATCTTAAATCGGTCGAAAATCTTTCTTTGAATTCGTTAGTGCTATTATGAAAGTTTTCTAAAATAATAAATTTAGGACAATTTCCAGAATCAACAAGTATAGAATGAATTACATTTGGATCATCATAGTTAATAGGTGCCATTTCATATTCATTCTTACTTTCTAGTCCAGCTTCGGTCTTAGCTTTTCCCGTAACTTTTGCAAGTAATGAATGTCCAAAAGTTGTTGATAGCTCCGCTGAAACATTGCCATCTTGGGTTTCGCTTATTTTCTTTAAAATCTTTGTCTTCATCACATATAACAAAGAAGAATAAAATTCTTTTGTTGAGGAATAGTGAGGTCCGGCCTCAAGGGTTAAGCTATTTTCTAAAAGTCTTTTGTGCTTGAGAAGCAAGTAACTTTTCCCCTGCTTGGATCCTCCGAAAATAGCGATATGCTTATCATTCTCTGCAATGAATCGCTCAAACATTCCATCGACATCTTCTCGATGATAGTAACTTTCAATCGGTGGAATCATTCGAATATTAAAAACATCGTCAAGCTTGTAGGCCATGCGTTCTCTTCTTGTTAATTAGCAATGTTTTACTAGTTGATTTTCAAGACTAATTTTTGCAACTCTATGGATCTATATATCCTTCTTTTCCAGTATCAGGATTTATATTTCCTTTGGTGGACCAGTTATCATATTTTGTGTCATTAGCTTTTGTTCGTCGATGCGATTGAACAAACGTTCCATTCTTTCGGTAATATGATTTTACTCTTGTTATTCCTGATGATGGTGAAGAATATGATCTAGAATGATAACTTCCTGAGTAGGAATGTCCTCCCCTTGAGCCTCTTGCAAAGCTTGCACTTGTAAAAAAGACAAAAACAAAAGTCATTAAAACAAATAATATTTTCATTTTTAAAAATCCCTTGAGACCTTTTGGTGCAATTACTTTAATTTCAAAAAATGCTTTATTTTATCGGCATCTCTCCCCTGCAAACTAAAGTAATGAAGTATCAAGATTTCTTGATTAATTTAATATAAGGAAAGTTCCGATATCTCGATGTTAATTATTTGGAGGTTCATAATGGCATTAGTAGCATGCCCTGACTGCGGTAATGGAGTTTCAAAAAATGCTGAAAGTTGTCCAAAGTGTGGTTCTCCAATTGCTGAACTCTATAAGCGAATTCCTCCTGAAAGCGTAAACTGTTCCGAGTGTAAAAACGACTATTCTTTTCATGAGCGTAAATGCCCTCATTGTGGTCTTATAAATGGTAAAAAGCTTAGATTCGACAATCCTCTTGAAGAGTATAAAGAAATTTATCATTCTAGTTCATCCGGGGTCTCCAAGATCAAGGAAAGCAAAAGCAGATCTGCTGCTATTCTACTTGCGATATTTTTTGGAGGTATCGGGGTTCATAAGTTTTACCTCAATAAACCAGGACAAGGTATTATTTATCTTCTTCTCTTCTGGACCGGAATTCCATTAATTATTAGCCTAATAGAGGCGATTAGATTTCTTATGATGAGTGATTCCTCATTTAATACAAAATATTGCTAGGATGATTCAGAGTTAAAGGAAGTATAAAAATCCCAGCAAGTCTTCGACCTGCTGGGAAATAAAAACATTAAGGATGTGCACTTTTCTCAGTGTTGGTGCTTGGTTTTGGAGTAGCAGTGTGAGATGAATCTGCCAAAGCCACATCTCTGTAGTCCATTACTGTTCCAATCGTTTTAAATGTCACCAGAGGATTACACTTCACCAAATTATTTACAATCTTGTGGATAGTTGCTGGTGGATTGTAATACTTAACAACCTTCTTGTGATCTTCCCCTGCCAGATATTTATTTACTAGCTCTGCAAGCGAAAATTTGGGTTCAACTTTTCTTAACTCTTCTATGATCAGATCCATTTCTTTTTCAAAGTCTTGGTAGGCTCTTTCTAGTGTAAGTTCTGATCTTCCATCGGTGAGATCAGCAAGCGAAGCGGACAGCAAATTCAAAAGTGTACTTTCTTCTGTAGAAGAAATTTTGACCAAATCTACTATTAGTTTTTGTTTGAACTCGCCCACTGCCATATCAACCGTTTTTAAATAATACTTTGAAATTAAGTTTATCGGCTTACTGATGTGACTTACCAACTCTTTTTGTTCAAGACCTAGTCTTTCACTTAGCGTGCTCAAGAATCCTAATATCAGCGCAATTGAATACGAAGGGCCTACTTGATGCCAGGGAGAATAAATCTTAACAATATCTCTAACTAGATCGGACGTTGTTTGCGGATTGCAATACATGCCTTTTCCAATGTCGTGGGAAGTTGAAGGATTTTGGATATCTGATTTTTGCCACAACGGTTCAAAGTAAGGTATAACTGGAAACTCTGGCGATTCTGGATTGAGTTTCTTCCAGGTTTCTTTAGCTTTCTCAAAAAGATCTCTACCTACTTCTTCCCCATAAAATTCAACATAACCTCTTTCGTTCTGTGGAATATTTAATCCCGTGTTTAAAACCTGCCAAACGTGTTCCGCACAGTAAAGCTTAAAGAGATCACACTCTTCAATTAACTGAATAAATGGTCTTGTAGAATTGATCTCATCATTTACCCAAGAATGATCCAGCATCGCTCGGAAATGATTTCCAAGAGAATTTAAGTTAATTAAATGGAATGTATCTGCTTTGTAATCGGAAGGAAAATGTACACCGCCGTTTGATTCATTTAGAATTCTTGCACAAACGTGGAGATTGGTAGATATGACTTCATTAGACACACCGTCTAGGGAAACCACGCTTAGCGAAGCAGGATAGCCTTCCACACACAACTTTTGGTGATGATAGTCAAAGGGAGAATTTCTGGTTAGGCCATCTCCGATATACATTCCATTGTGTGTAATTGAAAATTCAGTTTTGTTTTTACTTTTCGATCCGATTTCTTGGAAAGAGATATTATCAAATTCAGGATGCATGTAAGATAGAATAGAGAATAATCTTGAAGTCGTACTTAAGTTAAGTGCTTTTCTGATTTCATAGTCAAGATTTTCACTACCAATAATTTCTTCATTATTAATTTTTCCCTTGATCGGATATTGTTTGTACTCCTCTTCCGTGAAATTTCCAATTCGATCTACAACTGGCAGTACCTTTACTCCTAATGTCCCACCATCTTGAGGATATAGAAGTTCTTTGACTTCGTACTCTCTTCCAATAGATAGATCACAGTTCTCAATTTTCTTAATTTTAGTTACACCGAAATTTGTTTTTACTGATATAAATTTTTTCATAGCTGTTCCTTTTGTAAGGAGGCGGGATTTCTCCCGCCTCAATTTTTTTAGAGAGTTAAATCTGTCTTTACATTTTTCGCAGTCATCTTGCTGAGTGCTTTTTCCAAACCTTCAATATATGCATCAATCAAGTGATCAGTGCATAATTCTTTGGCATTGCTTTCGAGCATTTTCTTAACGGCTTCTGGGTCTTGAGAAAGTCGTTTTTCGGCTTCGATCATTTCTTTAGCAAGATCAACCCCATTTTTGATGACCGGGAAAAGTTTTGGAGCCTTAGTAAGCTCAGAATCATCATTTAAAAAATAAAGATCATCGGATTGACTGTAATCCATAAATAAATGGGTCGGAACTAAAGGGACAACGTCTTCATCATTAACAACTCTTGTTGTTTTTTCAAAAAGATGCTTTTCATAAGCCACAACAAATTCTTCATTGCCAATCTTGGGCGCACCAAATGTCACAACTTCAACTGATAATGTTTGGAGTTTGCATTTTAGAGATAAAGCAAAAAGACTAGCCAGAGCTCCTCCCAAACTATGACCTGTAATGGTGATTTTCTTTGAAGGATCGTGTTTGATAAAATGGTCGAATAGCTGATTCTCTACTGGCACCAATGCTTCATAGAATCCCTGATGGACCTTACCGTACATCCAAGGTACTTGCTTGCATTTTAAATCGGTAGAAATATCGACAATTTTGTCAGGCTCTGTTCCTCTGAAGCACACTACTACTTCATTATAACTTTTTGCGATAAAGAGCTGAGTCTCATTTTTTTCTAAAAAAATAACTTCATATCCTAAAGGTTGAAGAATTTTTTTTATCTCATCCTCAGGGCCATATGCCCACTTTGAAAACTTGGCCATTTGTAAAATTTTAGTAACCTTATTTTTTTCAATCATAAAAAGCTCCCGCCATAAGACGCAATTGTGCTTTCTTCGTTAATGAAGAGTGCAAATTTAATAAATTTGCTTTGATTACTCGACTGACCGGCAACCCTTAGGTCTTGAAATTTCCAGACAGCTGAGGCATGATTGAAATTGCGAGTTCTATCATAACCCTTCAGGGATCTGTTCTTTTCTAAAACCAAAGACTTTTTCCTAAGGGTTTTTTATATTCTTTCTTTCATGAAATCCTCCAATTTAATAAATGTCTGTATGTGTGTGTGTTTCTCGCGCCAACGAGAAATAAAGTTTGTTCTAAAGATATTATAGATTAGGAATTTTTTGGTTTGATCTTTTGGATGAAAAAGTAGCCGAAACTCAGTCAGTGAGCTGTAAAAGTCTTGAAAAATTAATGCTGTGTAATTACAGCTTAAAACTCCATCGATAGACACAGGTGATCTCTCTTGTTGCATTAAAATTTTGCTTATTCTTTTTCATCTTATTCCCCTTTTATAGAAAATAACTTTCAGTAACAGTTAATGTTATGAGAAAGATTCAAAATACCAAAGCAAAATGTTCAAGTGTAAGATTAAATAAGAAAACCCAGCCTAAAAGGACGGGTGCATCTGAGATGATAGAATAATATAGTTGATTAAGTATAATTGGCCTACGATGCGATGGCAACTTTTTTATTCGATCTTGTAAAAATTTTTTAAGAAGCAATTTAGATCTTATCATCACTCATTAGATCTATCTAAAACTAATCATTCTCCCCTAACACCTTCCCCAGCATCTCCTTCAACTCCTCTCTCTTTTCAAAAAAAGAGTGGTCAGTGTCTAATTCAATATAATTTAAATTACTCTTCCCCACTTCACTTACAAACTCCCTTGCAATTTTTGGAGGAGTTTCAACATCATCTAATGCCTGAATAAAGGTGATGGTGTTATTTTTTGTCTTTAGATCCGAAATGATTTTAGACCTGCTATTTTTTTCTTCCATCTCAATTAGCTCCAGAAGCACAACTTCTAGCGTCTTTGGTTCTAAAAACTCTTTTGTTTCATTATAAATTGCTGTGACCAGATTTCTTAGTTCCTCTCCCTTGGGAAGAAATAAAAAAGGAGACATGAGTGCGATATTGGAGTTTTCACTCCAATGTTTCATGGATAAAAGAGCAAGAAATCCTCCCCAAGAGTGTCCCATAAAATCGATGTGACTATAGCCAAGGGATTTTAAATGAATGCAAAATTCATCTACAGCCGAAAGAGACTTTAAAAAACTAAATTCACCTTTGCTTTTCCCCAGCCCTGGATAGTGGATGACGTAACAATCTGTCTTCGTTTTTTCAAAAACGAACTCGGCGAGGTCGGCGTTTCGATCACCAAGGTCGGATGGATAGCCGTGAAGAAAGAGCGCAACATGATTTGAAATGTTGTTGTTTCTAAAGGTTTCGAAATATGTTTCATTTAAATAATCTTGCATTTCAAATCATTCCTTGTGAAATGTGCCTATCTACTTCGTTACATCCTCATTCAATGTCGGTCACATACTCACAACGTATGCTCCTCCATTTCGCTCGTCTGTGCCTAGTAGCTAAGCACATTTGACAAGGATTTAAGACCGATTTCTTATCAATCATATGAGGTATCCAACAGCACTCAAAGATCAAAAAATCAATTCATGTTTTAGGGTACGCGTTATAAAACGCTTCCTAAGTCAATTTAGTATCAAGATAAAATTTATTTATAAAAAACAAATGTTCATCTATAATTTCAATATAGTTTAACTTTGTCGGAATTTTATAAGTGAAAATTTTACTTTTTTCTTTTCTAATTTACGCAATCCCCTTCTCATATGCATATGAAAGCATCGATTGCAAACTTCAAAAAAAGGCTAGTGAGAATTTTTTAAATTGTGAATCAAAAATTTATGGTTATGTATCGCCGGATCAAACCATAAATGAAGTTGAACTAAAATACAAAAACTCACAGGGTGAACAATCCACGCTAACTGTGGATGATAAAAATTCACTTAGCGATTTTAATTCAAAAGAAAAAATCGAAGGATTACTCAAAGAGCATGGAATAAAAGATTTCTCACAGCCCTTCATTTCCGTAATCAATATCAGCAAAGAAACACCTCTCTATAAAGATCCAGAAAGACTTTTACTCAAAACAGGCTGTCATTTGACTCATGCCCCAGTAGTAATTTCTAGTATGGATAAGAACTGTTCAGATTTTATTTGTCTTGGAAGTGTCGAATGTAGAACCGCTGGAAAACAACTTTTAAAAGATGTTGTTTGTAAGGCCGAAGTCCAAAAAAATGGTGTTCAGTGTCCCTCTGCAAATAAATGCATGAAAGACAAATTTGTTAAGATAGAACCATATTCAGAGGCAAATTCTACAAACAGCACTGATTTAAACAATAATGGAACTCAAGGAATTTCAAAATGAAACTCGTGGCCCTACTAGGATATTTTTTTTTGGCAAAAGCAAACGAATTCGATACGATCAAAATTCAAGGAAAAATTTCATTTTTCGACTCAAAAATCATTTGTATTAAAAACGACGAATTAAAGCAATGCTTTAAAAATAGAAGCCCATACACTGAACTTATAAAAAAATTTATTCCCTATGAAGAAACCACCTTCATAATTTTAAAAGAAGACTTAATTGAAGGATTACAATAAATGAAAAGCTTGTTGTTTATTTTTTTTCTATTTTCGAACACTCTTTTTGCGGCATGGGACTGCAAAACGACGGAAGGAACTCTATCAATAATTTCAACCGAAGGTTGTTCTCAAATTAAATATTGTGTCGGCTATGCAATTTGTAAAACAGTAAAAGGCGATGTCTCTGGAAGAATTATTTGCAAAGCAAAAAGCAATTCAACATGCCCTGATGCAAACTCTTGTTTAAATGAAGCATATGCAGGTGAAAACATTCAAATTGCGATTCAGCCAAACAATGATTCAAAGGCGTTGTACAAGTTTTGTTCTTCATCCAAAAGTTTGAGCCCATTGAGAACCAATGGAGTCGATGTTGCTAATGCTTATTTTTGCAACACTATTTCAGGCGACTATCGAAAAACAAAATATGAACCCATGCCCACTATGACAGGAAAAGAAGGTGGCGGTGGACAGATGACAACTGCACGATGAGATTAAAATGGTCAATTTTTTTTCTTCTAATTATTCACTCCATTTTCTCATTAATGGTTGCAAGCTATGACATTTATCCCAAACTAGAACTCTATTCGGCCAAATATGTAAATTCGTTTTTTCGACAAGGATGGGCTTTCTTTGGCCCTTACCCGATAGTTAACTATATTCAGGTAGAATTTAAGTGCATTTTTGATAATAAAGTTTCAGACTGGAAAAACTTAACTCGCGAGCTAGAGAAAAGTAAAGCCCCTTTATCCTCGTTTATAAGAACAAATGATAGTGAATATATTGTAGATACACATGCAGAAAGAATAGTTTATTCAATTCCTAGTGAAGAATATAAACTTTGTGAAATTGGAGGCTGCACTGATTTATTTAAAAAAATTTCTCAAAATCAAAGCTACGTAAAACTTAATAAAATTAGCTCTGACATTTGTTCCATCAAGAGCGCTGACCACCTCGTTGGGACTGAATTAAAGATTGTCATAGAAAATTTTAAATATTTCTCTGAAAGATTAAATAAAAATATTCCAAGAGTGTTCACTGATGAACTTACATTGCCAGCTAAAGAAATTTAAAGAGAGAATTGAGTCCTACGAGATAACTAGCGTTCAAAAAAGATTTTATCTTTTAAAAACAGTCATATTGATTTGGATCTCATGTACCGTTGGAGTGGCTACAATTTACAACAAGTACGTTTTTGATTTTGAAGTTCTCGATAAAGCCTTCAATCAAGATTTGACTGTCAAGCTTTTCAACTTTTTACCAACACTAATTAAGAACTATTTTTTTAACAACCCAAGTTCAATCCAAATAATAATTTTAGTTCTGGCCCTTACCTTACTCATAAATAAAAAAAACTCATTCATTTTATGGGTACAATTTTGGGCATTTTTCAACCTTTACTACTGCTCTGCCTATGCAATTACTTCAGGAGCAACAACTATTGTGACTAATCTCTTATCTTACATTTTATTAATTGAATTTTTTTTAAAGATAGAGCAATGGAAAAATGAACTTAGCATAGTTAAACATTGGATTTTTTTCCTAATGAGATGCCAGCTTACCGTAGTCTATTTCGTTTCTGGAATGGTCAAATTAAAATCCAGCCTTTGGAGGAATGGAGCAGCCACATATTACATTTTTCAAAATAAAAGATATTTTAAAATTCCTTTCATTGAAACTTTACTCTTTCAAAATGACATTTTATTAAGATTATCCTCACTTTTACCTATGATTTTTTTGATGCTATTTTGCGTATTTATTTGGACAAAAAAAAACAAAGGCATAATTATTTTTAGCTTTTTATTTCATGGCTTTATTGCCATTGGAATGGGATTAAAAGAATTTATGATTTTTCCGATAATTGATGTGATTCTGTTTGGCAAAATTGATTCTTATATTAAATTTTTCAGTATTAACAAAGCAGAAGCGAATAGGGTACTAAAACTATCAACTTGAATTTTTTTTAGTGTGTCGGTACAAAATGTTGGATAGAGTCACAAATTGGAATTTTCACATTTCTGAAAAAATTAACAAAAACCAGATCTTGGGTTGTGCACTAATTTATTCTGAGAACAATAATCAGCTTCGGATTAATGAAGGCCACACATCTCTTTCTAGAGATCAAAAAATTACTTTAGATTCAAAATTTGAGATTGGTTCATTGACAAAAATCTTCACGGGCTTGATTTGCTCTGAATTAATCATCAAAAAACAGCTCTCTCTTGATACCTCCCTCGGAGAATTTGATTATTTCAAATCATCTGTAGAAGATGTAAAAAAAATAACACTCAAAGAACTGCTTTCGCACTCTTCTGGATTGCCCCGGTTACCCTCAAACATTAACCCGAAAGACACATTAAATCCTTACGTTGATTACACTGAAAACGATTTAAAATCATTTCTCAACTCTGTGAATCTGTATCCAAAGGAGTATTGTTATTCGAATATTGGCTATGCTCTAATTGGAAAGATTATTGATTCGAGTTCAGTGAAAAACTTTGAAGAACATTTGAATGATCTTTTATCTAATTTGAATTTAAAAGATACATACGTCTACCATGGAAAAACAGATGAAAAATTGTGCTCCCCCTACAATCACAAACTGGAACTCGTCAAACATTGGGAAATGGGAATCTTCAAATCTGCCGGTGGACTCGTTTCAACTTCATCCGATTTAATAAAATTTTGCAATTATTTAATCGGCAAAGAAAATCATGATTTGAAAAAAGAAGTTTCTCTATCAATGGAAAGTCTTTATAAATCAAGTTCTATTGATATTGCTTTTGGTTGGCACATCAATAACGTTCCAAAGTATTTTAGGCACGATGGCGCCACATACGGTCATTATTCAAAAATTCGAATTATGCCCAGTGAAAGAAGATTCCTGATCAGTCTGTCGAATACATATTGCGATATGCCCGAAATTGACATTGTATAGATTTTTATTATTGTCAGTTAATTTCTTTAATTTTAATAGATCTTGGAGGTCCCATTTGTAATTCCTGCAATAATACGAGGATAATATGTGGAGGGGGTTTTTAAAATCTGCTCCAGGTAAAATCGAAATTTATCTGTTCCCCTGAAGAAATTCTGAACCTTGTGTAAGTTAAAGATAAATAAAACTATGATTTCTTTTCAAAGAATTAGGTATCAGTCCAGAAATCTGTCATTCTTATTTATGAAGTATATATTTTATTTTTATGGTCCTCTCAACCCTAATAAGTTTCCAAACGGGTCTTTCATCTGGCACATTTTATATCCATTCTCGATATTCATCGGCCCTCGATACAGTGTGGCCCCGATATTTTCCAAATGTGATTTTGTTAAACCAAAATTTTCAACTTCCCAATAAACAACTGTCCCGAAAGGGCCTGTTCCAACTTTCTCATCTGCTTTAACAATTTCAATATTGATCCCGTTAAGATTTAAATATTCAAAATCAAACTCAGGAAGTTTTATATGACTAGCTTCCGGAAACGCTTTCATGTACCAACTCAGTCCAACATTTAAATCTGGAACATGAACCATAACAGCGGTAATTTTTTTGAAATTGTGATGAGCGGTAATGGGTTTAACTAAAAAGAGACACGGATTATCCTCGCCCCAAAGAGTTTTAAACTCCTCTACTGGAAGAAATCCATTCTTTAAATAAAACTTTCTTGTTTTCGCGTAGTTTTCATCTTCTCGGGATTCACTTAATGTTTTCACCGATAAAAAACTAAATCCTTCTTTTGCCAAGCTATCTTCAGCAACTTTTACCAATTGGCTTCCAATGTGTTTGTGGTGATGTTCTACTTTTATCCCCATAACATGAATTTCGGCCGTGTGAGGATTGTGTTTATTTATAGATATAAATCCAACAACCGCACCATCAATTTCAGCTATCCAAGTGTCCATGTTTTTAACGTCATTAACATAATCAACAATAGCTGACTCAATTCCAAACCAGTTAGGTAATGAGCGAAGAATTTCATTGCATATTCTTGATTTTTCTTCTGGTAAATCTATTTGCCTAATATTCATTCTAATCTCTACTAATTTCAATTTCAGTTAATTGATACGGCCATTGTAAAATATCACCATAACTGACCTTGTCGCCTTTATGGAAATTTGACCAGACTAAATAGAATGGGCCGGGATCGATTTCTTTTTCACCTTTTTTAAAATGTGAAAATCCTTTCATGTTTTTTTCTTTGTAGGCCAAGAATCCGATCCTTCCTTCTGAAGCTTTAAGCATCGCTTGGATGGTTGATTTTAAAACGAATCCATCTGTAGCAATGAATTTTATCATTTGAGCTTTTCTCCATTTTTCACTATAGACTGAATCTAAAACATCAAAGAAGTTATAACCGACATATGTTCGCTCATATCCTCTCCAAGCATTGAACAAAGTTAATTCAGATGCCTTTATTTTTTCAAAATGCCCTTGAGTAATTTCTTTAGTGGAGAAACTTTTAACCATTTTCCCATCACTTTTAAAATCGAGAGTATTAGCGAAAATATTAGAAGAGAGAAAAGTAACAATGATTGTTAGTAATAATTTTTTCATATTTTATTCTTTTGAAATGTGTCCATCTTCGTTGTCTCTCCTGCGCTTCACTCTCAGTCACTTATTATTCATAAGCTCCCTCGGGTTTGTTTGTCGCTCCTAGAATCTAGGCTCATTTGAAAAGAATTTAGCTACTAATTTTAATTTCATATGTCGTAGATTCCTTAGCGCTTAATTTTAAAAGTTAACAATACTACTAATAATAAATTACTTCTTTTTTGCATCTGAACGATTGGCAGTATCTAGAAGTTCGAGGTTTGCATTAATTTTGGCAGTCATCTTCTCGCTCCACTTGCTTAATGCTTGGGTCGACTCAATCATTATCTCCCCTTGCGAGTTAAGAAATTTTCTACCCGTCGCTGATTTATAAAAGCTAACTATTTCTTGAATTTCGTCTGGAGTAAATTTTTTTTCATATATTGGTACAAGAATTTTTTGTACTTCGGTGGTATCAACTGAGCGCTTAATGACTCCTTCAATTTGTTCACGATCTTTTTCTGTAATAGTCTTCTTATTTTTTTCAGCAAAAGCACCAATAAGTCCTTGATAAAATCCCGAGAAAAAACCTTTTAAATTCTCTTCAATTTTTAAAGCTTCCATAAGCTCTAATGCTCCATCTGCTTTTGAACTCACAGAAGGAGAATTTCGACTACTCGACTTTAACTCATGAATTTTATCGCAGGCAGTTGTCGAGCCCCCTTGGCATGCTTGCTTAAAATATTTATTGGCCTCTTCAATATCACCTTTCTTTTCTTCTGCTGCCCCAAGACTCAGGCAAGCATAGGGATAATTCTCAGCACATGAATCTTTCCATATTCTAAAAGCTTCTGAAATATTTCCTAGCTTATATTCCGCAATCCCCCAATAATTGCATCCTTCTTGATTTTTTTTGTCACAAGATTTTTCATAGAACCCTGAGGCTTCCTTAAGATTTCCCCTTCCGACTTCCTGATCACCAAGTTCTTTACACACAATAAAGTTTTTCTGGGCACATTTTTCTATTTGTCCATTCTCATCGGCCATGAGACCACTTGATAAAAGAATAAGATAAAGGGCCAATAATTTTTTCATATTATTTCCTGGAATCCTTAGCTGTTTATTTAATTCCTAATCTTTTAAAAAATACTTTATCCTATAGATAAGCGAGGGACTTAAACCTGCACTGATCCAATCTATTCTCCCTTTTTCATCAATGAAGACAATGGTTGGAGTTACCTTTACATTGAAAAGATTTGCTATTGATCCTTTCTCATCATTAATAACTGGAATATTTAATTTTCTCTCTTTAATCACTTTCGTGATTACTTCTTGAGATTCACCAAGATTTATGGCGAATATATTTTTTGAATTGATTTCTTTTTTCTCTATAGCACTTTTGATGCGATTGAGTTCGATAGTACACGGGCCACACCATGAGGCCCAAAAAACTAAGACAGACTTAGACCCAGGATTTGGAAATAATTTTCCCTCAACGATAATAGGAGAAATTCTTGTTCCTTGTTGTTTAAATTGTTCTATAAAAGTTGGAAGTCTTGTAACAATGGCAAAGATGATGATTCCCCAAAAGAGCCAATCACTCCATTTTCTATTTTTTATCCATGAAGCTATATTCACGACTGATGCTTCCATCTTAGAATAAACTCTACCCATCTATATTGATCGTCACTCAAGCAATTCTTCAATGCCCCTTCTTCAAACTCTAAAACGGAGAGAAGAATGTTGAGGTCGTTGGAAAGAGTTTTCATCTTCTTATTGGCCTCTTCAGCTTTTAGAAATTCTCCAGCACTCGCAGAATATTTTTTGAACTCCACCAAATGTATTTGAAATTCATCGATGACTTTTTTAACTCTTTTTAATTGGCGTTCTTCTCTTTTTTTAAGTTCGATAAAATTCAGAATAAATTTTTGAATGAGGTTCCCTAATCCCGCGTTCTTTCTTAATCCCCATTTGGTTTCTGCTTTTTCAGATTCGGCCTTTAAAAAGTGTTCGATTTTTTCATCTATATAAAGATGAATAGATTTCGAGCGAGTTTTTTTCGTCAAGAATACCTGACTACTTTGATCGAAAATTTTTTGATCATATTCAGAAATAAATGTGCTGAGTTTGGCGTGCGATTTGCGAAGATTATTAAAATCTTCTTCATTTGAAATTACATTCTCAGAACGAGTTTGAATCTGTGTTGTTACTTGGGCACTTACAACTTCTTTTTTATTAGCGAAGAAGTCCTCACCTCTTTCAGATCGAATTTTTTTTGATTCAGCGATGACCGATTTTAAGAGGCCTGAATTTTTATTTTGTACTTTTTGTTGTTCCATAATTGTACATCCTGTACTTCGCTTAGCTTTTTAAGCGTGAATTTAACTAATTTTATTGTAATCCGATTTTCAAAAAAAACACGCCATAAATTCCAATTTTTATGGAGTGTTTTGTGATTGCTCTAAATGCGTCCATTTTTTTCGTCATTTTCTCAGCTCTCCATCGGTCACATTGCAGACAATCGCTCCTGCTAATGTCTGTCTACCGGTCATCCTGACCATAACTCGCTGTATGCTCCTCAGGCTCGTTCGTCATTCCTTAAAACTGAACACATTTGAAATCAATCAGAAGCTATATTTGCAGGTCTTTTCGTTTTACAGAAAATTCTCGAAAATGAGACAATTCAGTATGCTCGTAAATGTATTATTCATTCTCTTTATCCTGTTTTTGATCTTCTGGATTCTGAACTCCATATACATTCGCTTGATCTACCCCATCCGCCAGTTCTTCAAGAAAAAAAATGAATTCGGATATGTGCTCACTAAAGACGGCCAATACGAACATAGGGTAAAAGTTGAAGCAAAAATTGGGAGACTTTTAGAATTTGGAGAAGAGGTTCATCATATCAACGGAAAACCTTGGGATAATCATCTATCAAATCTCGCTCTCATGAGCAGAGAAAATCACCGTCGCTGGCATGGCCGTCTTGAATGGATGTATAAAAGAAAAATGTTTCCAAAGATTAGATGGCAGAAAAGAAAACTTATAGAAGAATTTGATGCTACTTTGTTCTAGCCATACTTTTTCAATGCAAGATTTGGCCTTCGACCGGTGATGGAGCAGGTGATTTAATAATAGATGATCATATATACAAATATCAACCACTTACGCCTTGCAAAGGGCGGTTTTTTACACTTGCAAAACGTACGGAAAAGCGTAATATATCCTTATGGGAATTCCTAAAATAACAAAACAAACAGACCTTAGAGATAACTTGTACAAGACCCTTGAGGAAATTGCGACAGGTGGTAAGCCTCATTTGATACCCACTAAAAATGGTGACGTCGTGATTCTTTCTCGTCAGGATTACGATGCGATTCTTCTTGAAAAGGAACTTTTGCAAGAATTTCAAACTCCAATAGAATTTGAAGATTTAACTGAGGCCACTGAAGTATTTAAAAAACTTGATAAGAAGTTTGGCTTCAAAAAGTGAAGATCTATTTTTCAAAGAAGGCCGAAGAAGGTCTAGAGCAAATTTTTTCTCATGTCGTAGAAAATTTTAGTTTCGAACAAGCACAGATCGTACGAGATGAATTAGTCACTTCAATTCTGAAACTCGGTGAATTCCCCGAACTTGGAAGTAAAATTGCTGGACAAGCAGACAAGAGAGTTTTATTCGTCTCTGGAAATAGCATCATTTACGAAATAGTTTTGAAAAAAGATCCATTTATTATGATTCGAAATATTAAGCCACGAAAAACTTTTTAATTTTCTAACCTATTAAGAAAATTTTCCCATTTTGGATACTGACTTTTTCTATGGAGTCCGTCTCTTTACACTTGATAGTGAATTCTGACTGGCCTTGGGCCATATCGAACACTTCCCCAAACACTCTTGCAAAACCTAAAGAAGAAAAGAATTCGTGATCTTTTAAGATTACAGTATCACCTTTTTTTAACTCACCTAAATTTGTTATTAGTCTCATGAATCCTCCATCGGAAAATGAGCTTATCTTGGATTAACAAACCAAAGCAATACAGGCCTATTTTGCCAAGTGAACGACTTACAGAAATTCAGTCTATTGGAGGTTTAAAGCAAGAATTTATTAGATAAATATCCCAGTCGTCACAGGCTCTAAAGCTTCCCTAAGTCATCTTCTAGGGTCATGACTTGCATTTCTCTAGATAGTGTGGGACACTATCTAGAGAGGTAAATGAGTGGCGAAGTTTGAGTATGTTTTATGGTTGGTGGAATTTTTAAGCAGACCTGTTTTCAAATTCCAATGGGATTCTGGTAATGAATCAAAGAGCCAGCAAAAGCACGGAATAACAACGACTGAAGCTGAAGAAATTTTTTACGACAAAGACATTCTGCCGTTAGGAATCCAAACTCAACCTCTGCCAACTGAGATACGTTTTGGAGTCATTGGAAAAACAGCAAATGAAAAAATATTGTTTGTTTCTTTTACTTTGCGGGAATCAGAAATAAGAATAATTTCAGCGAGAAAAGCAAACAAACTCGAAAGGGAAATTTATGAAGAAAAAAATGATTAAAAACACAGATGAAACTCTTTATAAAAATATCGAATTCGACAAAAAAGCAGCATTGGCAGCACGTAAACTTCTTAAGAGCAAGAAGAAGCCAACAAGTATTGCCCTAGAAGAAGAAACTATCGAGGAATTAAAACAACTGGCCGAAGAAAAAGGAATTCCATACCAGGTGCTAATGAGAAGCTTTATCTTGGAAGGACTAAAAAAATCCAAAAAGGCAGCCTAGAATTCTTGTGAAACTCGTTCATCTTCTGTGTTTCTCGTTCGTCTCTGCTTCGGTCACTTTGCAGACAATCGCTCCTGCTAATGTCTGTCTACCGGTCATCCTGACCATAACTCACTTCGTATGCTCATCGCTCAATCGTTTGTTACGTTCGCGTACTGCTCACTTCCTCTTGGGCGCCTTTTGGCGACAATAAATATCGTCCTGATATTTATTTCTTGAATCTAAACGCATTTGACAAGAGCCGAGAAACTCCTAATTTTAATTTCATTATCTTTTTTAATCTGATTGTTTTACTCGGCAATGTTTTTCATTGGAGAAATTGCGAATTTTGTCTTCGTTCTTAACTTTAAAACTTTAAGAGTTTTAAAGTGTCTCACTTTTTATCTCTCCCCTACTCTTAGTATTCATTTTTCAAAAATCGATTAGAGAGTCCCCTACTGCTTTTAAAATATGTTTGGGATATTCTTCTTTGCTCTTTTTAAGTTTTAAAGTTTTAAAGTATGCGCTTAAGTCACGCACGCTTTAAAACTTTAAAAGATTAAGACTTTAAAACTTCCAATCTTTAAAAGCATTAAAGAGTAAAACTTTTAAAGCTTAACAGTCTCAAACTTTCAAACTCTAAAAATTTAAAAGTAACAAAGTATAAAAGTGTAAAACTTTTATTGATTAAAACTTGTAATGTTTTATACTTTAAATAATTACAACTTTAAAACTCTAAAACTTGTCACGGATGAAACAACAAGTTTAAGACTTTAAAACTTTTAAAGTCTAAGAGTTGATCGGAGGAACGGATGCCAAGAATAATTTCAGTCATTGCCCAAAAGGGTGGAGTGGGGAAAACAACTTCCACTATTCATATCGCAACAGCACTGGCGAACATGGGATTTAAAACTCTCATTATCGATTGGGATACATCTCAAGGTAACTCAACTTACTCAACTATTGGCATATTGGATTCTTCTAAAAGAAAAGGGATCTGCAATATCATTGCTAACGGCGGATCTCTTAATGAAGTAATCTATGAAACCAAAACGAAAAATCTTTCAATCATTCCTTCAGAGGTTACGGACGCTAGAGGGAACGCTTATTCCATTGAAAGTCTTCTGACTCAACTTGGGATTGAAGGGTACACGCTATTAAAAGAGCTTTTAGATGAAAGTAGTGAGATTCAAGATTATCAATTCGTTCTTATCGACAACACTCCAAAGCTAGGGATTGAAACTGTCTCTAGTTTAATTGCCAGCGACTATTTTCTAGTTCCAGTGCAAATGACGGACTTTTCTTTAGGATCTATTGGTCAGACCATTGCTACAGCAATGAAAGTTAAAAAGAGCCAAAACAAAGAACTAGAATCTCTTGGAATATTCGTTAGCAGTTCAGACAATCGAATCAACAAAGCTAAAGAGGCATTGGTTGAGCTTTCTGAATTCTGTAAAGAATCAGGCATTCATCTTTTTGATTCAGTCATTCCAATTGCTTCAAAATTTGCGTTTCTTCCACGATCTCAACAGACCATCTATGACGTTACTAAGCCAAGTGAAAGAGGCCATAAGGACTACTTAAAACTTACTAAGGAAATGTTAAGTAGAATGCAGGCAATTGAGACAGCGGCCGTTAACAGTAAAACTAAAGGAGCAGAGGTATAATATGAACGACAACACAATGGAAAACTTCGATTTTTTCGCTACTGGAAAAAGAGTAAAAAAAGAAGAACCAGCTCCAGTTAAATCACCTTTAAGTTCATCTATGAAGTGGGGAATGCCTGAAGAAAAAAGAGAAGCATCCACTGAAGCCATAATTGAAACAAAAAAAGAAGAAATTCGTTCATCGGCCTCAATTTCAACTCCTTCTAATATGCGCCAGGTTCATACAGAAGAAGAAATTGGAAATGTAGGCAGCGAATTACAAAAATTCAGAAAATACCCTCAGAAAAAATACGATAAATTAATGAATAAAATGGTTCTCTTTAATGAGGAAGAATATTTTCTAATAAGAGATCTTGCTTCTGAAATTTCTATGGCCAGAAAAAGAAGTACCATTGCTAATAAAGGATCGCTTCCAAGAATTACAGAAAATACTGTTATTAGAGCGGCATTGAAGGCGATGTTTCAGAAGATTGGGAGGACGAATACTGACCTTTCAACACTGCAAACAGAAGAGGCGCTTGAAAATTATTTTAACTCCTTATTGAAATAATTTTCTAAGTATTCTTTTGAAATGCACCCATCTTCGGCGTCACTTTCGCGATTCGTCCTCGGTCACATACTCAATTCGTATGCTCCTCGGGCTCACATGTCGTTTCTTGAAGCTGAACACATTTGAAAAGAATTGAAGAGAAATACTTCGATTTCGTTTCCTAAGAGGGATTAAAAAAAATGCCCGGAGACCATAAAAATCTCAAGGGCATTTTCAATATTCTCTAACCTAGATAAGCTTAGATTTTTGCGTCTATAGACGAAAGAAATCGAATCAAAAGAGTGATTTAATCATTAACTTTAGAGCGAACTACAATTGACATGAATTTCAAATATAATAGTATTAGTTTATGAGCATTAGTACTTGCAAGATTTTCTGGGAAAATGATTTTTTACATTATCTTTTTTTTGGTTTTATTGGGCCCCTTCTAGCAGTTCTTTTGATATTTTCTCTACATAAATTCCTAAAAATAAAATATTGGCTAAAGTCTTCATTGATTTACATTTTTATAAATCTTACTTCTTGTACTGTAGGGCGAGAGGCTAATATTGGCTGTCAAATCAAACTTTTTGGAGAGGTTGGTACTAGTCCGGGAGATATAGGGATCGTGGTAGTGACATTACCTTTATTTCTCATTTGTTTCTTCTTAGGAATGATTACAATATTTTTTCATAAAAAAAGAAAGGATTCACTTAGTGATTCAACACTAAAACAATAAGCTCCAACATCCGTCTCGTCACAGGCGATTCGAAAAGGCCTGTGATGACAGGGATGCATTTTAGTTTAAAATAAATCAAATTATTTTAAATAAGCATTTCATCTGTGAAGACGGGGATATTTATAAAGCCAAAACTATACATTCATCCGGGACTTCACAGATAAAAAGAAGCAAAGGTCGTTTCACCTGTGAAGACAGGGATATTTTTTTAGATTAAATGCCTTTTTAGTGATCTTGCCTGTGATAACAGGGATGGAATTTTGTTATTTTTATAAGAAACATCCGTCTCTTCACAGATGGTGGGATTGTTTTTATGGATTCATCTGTGATGACCGGGATATAAGTCAATCTTTTGAATCTTTATCTTAATAGATATCCCTCTCTTCACATCCTATATATTAATACTTAAATATATACATACTTATAGTCTGTGATAACTGGGATATTTTATTATATTTTCGGGTGTTTAAATAACCTTGCATCCCTGGCCTCACAGGGCGTTATCCCGCGCTTCACAGATGCTTCATCCTTGTCATCACAGATGCAGTTTCTTCATCCTTGTCTTCACAGAACTTATATCTCTGTCGTCACAGGCGATTCCGATTTTTCGATCCACTACCTGTGAAGACAGGGATGGCAGCCGACCGCTCCTGCTCAACGCCTGAATGCCAGTCATCCTGAACATGTTTTCTATTTCGGCCAGTGATAAGAAGGATATTTGGTCCTATCTGTTAAGAGACAGATATTTTCATTCATCTGTGCTATTTGGGATATTTCTATGGCCAAAAGCTAAATAGTACATTTAAATAATATATAAGTAACTATTAACAGGGAAGTAAGTAGTGCAACCAATCAGCGAGAATGATTCGTCTCACGATTTAATTTTGCCGAATGTTCCAGAGATTACGAATGGAAGAGAAAATAACTTCAAGATAGAAGTTAATTTGGGTTTGGCGCTTCCATTCAGATATTACATAGAAGAAAATTCTAAATTCGAAAAACAAAAATCAGTTGTTCGCACTGTCGATGACAATGGCTCCATCTATATGTTGGAGGTCACGACTCAATCTGACGAAGGGCCGCTTCAATCAGTAGAAAACGATGTTCTTTTAGTTTTACTAACGATGGCCTTCGAGCAGCGTTCGGCCCTTGTCCCAATTGATTCTATTGAGGCCTCATCTGACCGTAGAGTGTATTACACACTTGCGGAAGTATGTAGACGGCTTGGGCTTAGTGAAAACAATTCAAACCGCATTTCAAAGGCCATAAAGAGAATTGCTAGCCAGAACCTTTCTTTTAAAAATTTCAGATACCATTCACCAAGTGGAAAGATTCTTCAGGCCGAAGAAAATACCAAAATCATTTTAAAGAGTGGGCGCATTCGTTCAGGTGGAACAAGAGAAGGATTTTTAACTAATCACTCTGATTTCTTCTACGTCGAGTTTGATCACAACATTATTAAGAACCTCTATGATGAATATGTGTCGGTCGTTGAGCAAAAAGAATATCTTTCTTTATCGGCCGGACATCAGCGCCGAATTCTCATTTTCCTTTATTCTAAAAAAAGAAGTTTTGGAAATGACTTTCTATTTAACTTAAATGAGCTTGCCCAAGTTATCGGTCTTCATGACTCTCAAAAAGATAAAAGAAGAAGACTCATTTACGAATATCTACAAAAGACCAGAGAGATCACAGGGGTATTTGATTTTAGTATTACAAAAATGCGAGACAAGGAAGACTGGGAAATCATGATTCATTTCCATGATCCTGCTCTTTTAACAAATAATACAGATCAGTTTTTTGAAGATCTCCTGTTTGAATACAGTGAAGACGCTCTTAAAAAAATCGATTTTAATGAAATTGATCTAGATAATTACAGAAGAGAATTTGATTCAATCTATTTATCTCGCACAGGAAAAGAAAAATTCCAGTGGAACAAAAAAGAATACCTGGCATCTGAATTCTGTCTCGATTTAACATTCTGGCAGATATTCAAGTGCGATTATAAAATAACTAAAACTCTAAAAGCATTGGCCAGATCAATTCTGGAATCGATGATCACCGAGACTCTTTTATATCCCGATAAGTACAGATCCTTTTTAACTGAAAGAGTCGCTGAAAAGAAAAAGCAAAAAGAACTCGCAGTCATTCAACAACATCGCATGAAAAAAGAACTTCAGAAAAAAGAAGAAGAAAAAAAGTTCGACGAAAGCTTTAATAAACTTCTCGAAGACATCATGAAAGATCAGAAATACAAAAAAATGATCGAAGAAACTGCAAAAGAGAAGCTAATAGAAGAAGGAATGAGTGAAGCGGATATGTGTTATACGCTTTTGTTTCAGGATAAGGTACGTACAGTCGCGAAGGAGTATCTGCAAGAATTTAAACTGTTTGATAAGCGTAGCTCGCTACAGTGATTCTTGTGAAATGTGCTCATCTTCGTCGTTAGTTCCTCGCTTAACGTCGGTCACATACTCGCTTCGTATGCTCCTCCGTTGCGCTCATCCCAGCCTAGAATCTGAACTCATTTGACAAGAATGAAGATTAGGAATCAAGGTAAATACTGATTTTGAAATTTGGAACATTTCTTTTTATCTACTCGGAATCGTTTTTCTGAAAAGGCGTGAAGAAAAACAATACCTGAGCGATAGCGGAAGAGGGGGATTGGGGAACGTTTTTCCCCTCCTCAAGTCCGAATTGATGCTACTGCCTTAGTGGCTTTTTGTAGGCGACCAGATGTAATTTAGAACTTACTGATGTTTCGGGTAAACCTTGCAATGATGATGCGACAAAATTTTCAAGACAAAATTTGTGCTATAAGAATTTTTAGGAGAGACATGAGATTTTTAGTACTTTTATTTTCTGCTTTTATGGTTGGGGATAGTTATGGCTTTGACAGGGATAAATGCGCAAGATATTTTCATAGAAATATAGACGTATCTGGAGGGAGAGGGGTAATTACAACGACTCAATTTACCTCTTCATGGGGAGAATGTCGAATGATCGGTCAGGTTGATAACGACCAAAAAGTATTTATGGCTCAGGCTTGGAACCAATTACAAATTGATACTGCCAAAGGCAATGGAGAATATCTTAATGCCTTTGCAACGCTTTCAGTATGCAATCAAGCTGGGGCAGGTGTTCTTAAAAATGAAATGCAAAAAAACTTTCAACAAATCTATGGAAATGAATTGGATAATTCCGTAGAGGAAGCTCATGAGCAAATTAAAAACATATTTAATGGGAATGAGGTTCTTAAAAAAAATTGTACAACAAAAAGCTAGCGACAAGAGATTAGAGAGAATAAATGAGAGGGGATATGAAAATTTATTTTGTTCTGCTGTTTTTGTCTACTCAGGCATTTTCTTTTAACATGGATAAATGCCATAAAGTTGCCTTAAGAGGAGTTGGGATTGGATATGTAGTATCAACATCAAGTTTTATTTCATCAACTGGCGATTGCTCAATGCTTGGTCTGGTTAAACATGATCAAAAACTTTTCATTGCTCAAGCATACGAACCATTACAGATTGATATTGCAAGGGGAAGTGGCGATTTTTCAACCGCTTTTGCAGATATTTCTAAATGTAATAGCTTGGGGAAAATTGTATTAAAAAGAGCACTTCAGAAAAATTACGGTAAAATTTATCAAGATGCAAACTTTGAAGATGTTGAAAAAACTCATTCTGAAATTTTAAATGTGATGAAGTCTGATCAAGTTATTATTAAAAATTGCCAACTAGATAGCTAGATAGGTTTTACTCTAAGCAAATTAAAATGCCCGGAGACTATAAAATCTCAAGGGCATTTTTTAATATCAATTTTTCTTAATAAAGCGATTCAAAGTAAATCATGGCAGAATATTTGAAGTGGTTTAATAAAATAATTAAGAAGTAATACGCGATAGGAAGGTGGAATGGAAAAGATAATATCTATAATGTTTCTTTTTATTACGAGTACAGCATTCTCATCTGAAGAATTAAAAATAAAATTTATCCCAGACTGTTTCTTTAGTAATGAATTGGTTCAGTTTCAAGGAATTGCAATTAATCCAAAAAACAAGTCGACAAAATACTTTATATATTTGCAATGCAAAGGAAAAGATATGAAGTCATGTGCGTACAACTTTATTAGAATTTATAATGATGTAGTGGGACCAGCTTCAGTGTCTCATTTATCGTTTAGCGCCAGTCATGTATCAGATAGCTCTAGTTCATGGAAGATGAGTTGGGATAGAGATCAAGGGGATGGGGATATTTTTTATTTTGATTTTGACAAGAAAGCTGGATTGTTTAAGATTACCGAAATTTTTAAGCGTTCACCTAAAAACATTGAGGACAATTACATTTTGAGTTGCAAGTGAAAAATGCCCGGAGGCCGCAAAAACCTCAAGGGCATTTAATTAAAATTTTCAGTTGTCTTAATTTTTCTTGATGTGTGATTTTGTCAGAGATGTGGGAAGATAATTAAATAAAAAGAAATCTTTGTCGGACTAGAGTAGGTAATGAATCATTTCATTAAACATCTTCAAATATATTTATTAGGTTTTATATTGTTAATTCCAAGTTTCTCTTTTGCGGATAATGTTGTGCCACCTCCGCAAGCAGTTCAGGTATCACCGGAAGAATTTAAAGAATTAAAAAAAGAGGAAGTAAAAGATTCCTCAGGCTCCCTTCCTGTAGGTTCATTCAATTTTTCAGGAGGTGGGGGAGGAAGAGAGGCCGCTATCCTGATTTTTGCCATTGTAGGAACAGTCGTTTTGATTTCATGGGTTCCATATACAGCAATGCTGGCCTATGAGAGATTCAAAAAACCAGAAAATTTTAAGGACTATTCACTTTTAAATTTTCAATATAACTCTTTTATAAATTTTGATGGAAACAATCGAAACGGCGATATGAGTTCATTAAAATATACATTCCTTACACAACGATTGAATCAAAATAAAAACTCTTCTGGGTTTAAAAGTAAAAAATTAGGTTTAAATTTTGAAATAGGGCATTATTCTTTCAAATACTCAGATAGAGCAAAAAATATAAGTATTCCTTATAATTCTAACTATTGGCTTATTGGACCCTCAATTATTTTTGGGGCGATCAAAGAAAAAGTAAATTCGACATTTCTAAAATTCGATTTACAAGCGGGAACTTCCTTTGAACGTGACGTAAATTTAATTTTGAAATTTGATATTTCATTGAACTATAAATTTAGAAATGAAATATTTTTAGGGGCCGGAGTTGGGGATACTTTTTTAAACGGTCAAAAAGGGCAAGGAATAGTTTCTCACCTAAATGATCTTTCAGTCCATTGGTTAGCCTCAGTAGGAATGATCTTTTGATTTTAGATTGGAAGGTGATATGAATAAAATAGAATTAATCATTTATTGCTTGATTACGATAATTGCATGTTTTGTTTTTGGTCCAAATACAATTCTCTTTCTGATTCCAGTTCTTTTGTATTATTTCGTAAGGCTTAGTATTGACTTCATAAAAGCTGTGAAAAATAAATTCCAAGGAAAAGAAGATATATTTCAAAGGTTACTCAGCGGAGTTTCTGTTTGCACTATTATTGTTATTGGATACAAGTATCATGTTTACTATGGACAAATGAATTTTAGAAAAGCTGTTGCAAAAATTATAAAATATAGAGAAGCGAAAGGAGATTACCCGACATCTCTAAGTGATGTGGGAATTGATAGAAATCCGTATTTGTCTTTGGCCGGTCCCAACTTGTATTACAAATACCTTCCAGGGGATCAAAATTTAAAATTTCCAATTTTTTATTTGGTTGAAATATCTCCCTTCAATAGGTTTTTTTATAATTTTGAAAACAATAAAGAAGGTTATATTAATTAGGATTCAGTCCGCTATTGCGGGAGTTTAAAATGAAGAAATTTGAAGTTGCTAATAAAGGATATCTATTTGCTGGAATTTTTGGGGTCGTGGTTAGCTTCTCTTTTCTCTGGTTGAATTATTCCGACGGTGGTAAGTGCACGTCTGCTGGTCGAGTTGGTGGTTCGCTTTGTGGGAATGATAACTATATTTATGGAATATTAATTATGATTATTAGTCTTATCTTGATCAGTGGTGGACTTAAGAAAATGGCGAACAAAGAAGATAAGAAATGATTTTTTTATCCTCTTTATTTTAACGTAATTTCTGAGATCGTAACATTGAAACAATGAGTTGAATCTGAAATGCAGCAGAGAAGCATCTATAGAGAAGTGATGAAAATTAAAATAATTTCTGGAGTTAAAATTGAACTCAATACCTACTGAAAAATTAATTAAGATATTAATCGGGTTGTTATTATTTTCTACAAGTGTCTGGTCGGTACGAAAATTTATTAAACTTAAAAAAATGCCAGAAGACATTCGAGAAATATTAGCAGCTATTATGTTTTCTATTATTGGATTATTTTTAATACTCAATCAATTTTTTAAATTTTAAAACATGCATCTTGATTTGTTAAATGTCCGGAGAATATAAAAAATATCAATGGTATATGACAACTTTAATAGAGCTACTGGCATAATCAGGCAATTAGTTTAAAATTATTATATTTCTTCAATGAAATTTTCGAGCGTTTCGCTTGTAAGATTTACAGGAGCATCCATTGGAAATTTTATAAAAAAAGCATGTCGATACTGAAGATCCTGCTTGTATGCTATTAATTTGCACAGATCGCATCTGCAAGATTCCAAGTTTGAACAAGGATCAATTGTGCCATCTTTTTTGGCTTCTATTACGATAAAATTAACGCTGGTTCCGCGAAGATGAACAATGATATCTGGATACACGGTTGGGCCATTGATGTTATCTGATTGAATTTCTTTTCGAAAGGAGGATAGTCGTTTTGTGCCTCCGATTTGTCGATTATATTCACAATCGACGTGATATTCAGGAAATTCATTTTGCAGATATATCGCTAATTGATGAGTAATACTTCTCTCATTAGCATCTACAGTTAGGAGATAGGAATCTCTAGCAATTAGTTGCTGAAATGCTCTAATAATTTTTCTTTTTATGGACATTGGTTTCCTATCTAAATTAAAAACTTATTAATAAATACATCTACTAATTTTAAAGGACTGCTAATTATTTTCCAACACTTATTGTTTTTGATATTGAATCAAAGACTTCAATTACATCAGTGTTCCCTCCTGCTAGAGGATCTCCACCAGCAAAATAGGCTTTACCATTAGCTATGGCAAGGCCCATATTATATCTGCTTAGTGACATTCTTCCTTCAGACCAACCCCCTGTAGTTGTATCCAGTATTGAAATGATATTTGCTGTGTTGGTGGCATATGCTCCAGTTCCTGATCCTGCAAAAAATACATATTTACCAACTATCCCTGCGACTGCACCGTTGCCATGATCGGCGATCTTGGCTGATGTCCACGTATTATCAGTTGTATCTAAAATATCTACGATGCCTTGAATACTGTCATCCTGATTAGAGCCAGCTCCGATATAGATTTTAGTTCCAACTACTACTGTTGCAGCATAAGCTCTTTTTCTAGGCATTGTGATTGTTGAAATTGAATCGGAATTAGAATCATAGATATCTATTGTACCATCAACAATATTGGATGTGTTTCCAGAAGAGTCGTATGAATGAATTCCTCCAATAAAGTAGGCCTTTGTCCCCACAACTGCTGAAGCAGCACCAATGCGACCAACCGAAAGTGTTTTTGTTGTTTTAGTCCATGAGGCTGTATCTATAATTTCTATATCTGATAAGAATGTATCTCCACGCCCACCACTCCATCCACCAGGAACTAATAATTTTGTGCCAATGACTGCGACTTGCATACCAAGACGGGGCGTTGATAATAACTGTGAAGACCACGTATGAGTTACAGAATTATAAATATTAATCTTCGAGGAAACACCATAAGTTTTTTGTCCCGCATTTA
The DNA here is from genome assembly GCA_037444575.1 of Bacteriovoracales bacterium. Classification (GTDB taxonomy): domain Bacteria; phylum Bdellovibrionota; class Bacteriovoracia; order Bacteriovoracales; family Bacteriovoracaceae; genus Bacteriovorax. Next base: position 10,116 of record JBBIME010000018.1, on the reverse strand, counting down.
CTTGCCCAGGAGATGGAATGCCAATATATTCATATCCACCTATCAAAAATAAGTTATCACCAATCGTTGCAATAGCGGATTGTCCTATTGGATTTGGAATTGGCTCTGATCGATATTCACCTGTAGCCGTATCAAATATTTCAACTGGTGCTGACGAGTAATCGGGACTCGATCCATATGGGAAAAATATTTTCGATCCAATGTTTGCACCAGAGACTTCTCTTTGGCTTGATAATTTTAATGGATGATTAAAGCTAACTGTTGCATTTTGGCTAATCAATATGCATAACTGGTCAATTGAACTTTGGATGTCAGTAAGACTATCTTGGTTCGCCATTCTTTTATGGAATAGAATTATTAATTCTGAGTTGGTACTATCAGAAAAACTATTTAAGTTGTTTTTAATTAAATCTAAAACATTCTCTGATGTTATTTTTCCAGGGCACATATTGATCAAATCATTTTGCAACTGTTTGCCGTTATCACTAGAGTTGTTTTTTACACTTTCAGGATCATTGAGATAACCGTCCTTAACAATATTCACAGAAGCTGTGGTCGAAGGATTCACATCCAAATTAACTGAAGGGTCATTGTCTGAATTTACATATTCTAAAATTTCCCTTTTGCTCCCATTAAAATTATCAATAGTAATCTTTGTCATGAAATTCTTTAGAGCACTTTGGTTCGTGATGGCAAAATTAAAATGCCCATTACTATCTAGTTCGGTGTCACAGAGGATGATGTCGTTGGTTGATGTAGTAGTGACGAGCGAAAGTGTTGCACATTTTTGAGTTTGCTTATCACAAGTAGAAAGACAATTTGGTATAGACGAATCAGCCATAGCTTCAGAAAAAATAAAATGACTAATCGAAGTTACTGTTCCTGATAAATTAAAAACAGGAGTATTGTTTTGTTGATTTGATCCACCAGTACCTCCACTGCAAGAGGTTAGTGTTAAGGATATGATCAATAATTGTGCAATAATTGATTTCAAATGTTGCTCCAATTTTTAAGGAAGATAAATGATTATATGCCCTATTTGTGGAGTTTTAGCTACTTAGGATTTGAACCTTTCCTAGAAGAGCATAACTGGTGCCCAATTAAATGGACGTGAATGAAATGTTAATTTTTCTTGATGCTATTTATACTAAAGAAGAGAGAATTTTGGCAGATGTGTGTTCCCACTCCTTAAAATTAAAAAGGCCCAAAACTTTATAGTTTTTATGGGCCTTTTTAAATCATGTAAATGTCTATCGTTAAGCTATTAGTGGCAATTTCGCTAGTTTAATTTTTTTAACTATAATAAAAGTTTCTAGGTACTTTCTATAAACTAATAACTTTTTTCCATTCTATTATTTTAGGCCGCGACGCCTTTCTTCGATTTCACTAACTTTAATTCCATCATGCATGTTCTTTCTAAATGTCATTGGTTTGACTCCTTTAGCGTTAACTCTTAAGAGAAGTTGTTCACCGGTGAAAACAATATACATCAAAACTGAATTGCTAATTAAATTTTTCAAATTATTTTTTGGAATTACTGGAACCTTTTGAAATCTGTAAAAAAGATTTTAGAAATAGCGATTTTAGCATGGAAAAAGTAGTTAATTTTTTCAGCGCTATTTATGAAAAAGTGCCGAGTTTTGTTGTCGACTGAGGGGGAAGGGGTTGAATAGTGATCCTTATATATCAAAATTGAAGCCGAGGTGTGCCGTGGAAAAAGTCTTGGTACTGATAATTTATGAACCTTGGGGTTCTTATTTGAATAACCAAAACTTCCTTGTTAGCATATTAGTACACAACGACGTTAAGATATTAGAAGGCCAGGCAGAATAAAATGTTTGGCCTTTTTCATTTCCGGATTTTTTATGAATAAAAAAATTGTTTCGATATTTATACTTCTCTTTACCTTCACATCTTTTGCCAAAGACAATTTATCCTATGTCGATGTCGCTAGTGAATCATTCATCAACGATGCTAGTTATAATGGAAATAAAAAAATCCCCAACTTCAATAAAGCAAAATCAATCTTAAAAAAATCAAATTATTTTGGAATCAAAGAAGAGATCTATTGTGGTTGTGAGTTCTTTAAAAACAAAATTCCCAAAGACGCTAAATGTGGAATCCAGCCTCGTAAAAACGTTAATCGCGCATACAAGATAGAGTTTGAGCATATCGTTCCTTTTGAAAATCAAGTCGGACACACGAAAGTTTGGGATTATGGGATTCCAGAGTGCAAAGGTAAGAAGGGAAGAAAATGTGCTTCTAAAATATTTGGGCACATGGAGGGAGATCTTTGGAATTTATGGCCATCAGCGGGCGAGCTAAATGGAGATCGCAATAACTATTCATACGCGATGGTGCAAGGGCCACGCAATCAATATGGTAAGTGCAATTTCATAGTTCAGGATCGGAAGGCAGAACCAAGAGATGAAGTGAAAGCATTAGTGGCCTTCACTTACATGTATTTTCAAAAGACCTACGCGAAATATTTGAAGACAAATTACATTTCTGGGAAGAACGAGAAACTATTTGCAGCTTGGGCGAAGATGCCACTGACTAAAGAGCAGTGTGATTGGGCGAAAAGGGTTGCAGAGGTGCAAGGCAATCGCAACGAGGATCTGCTCTATACTTGTTCTCGCTCGTTTTAGCATTCCCAATCCTGAAGGTACTCCCAATCCTGAAGGCACTCCCAATCTTGAAGGTACTGCCAATCTTGAAGGTACTGCCAATCTTGAAGGTACTCCCAATCTTGAAGGTACTCCCAGTCTTGAAGGTACTCCCAGTCTTGAAGGTACTCCCAATTTTGAAGGCTCTGCCATTTTCTGCTAGCTGCACTTTTTAGCAGTAGCAATTATATAAAGTGTTCTCCTTACGAAACGATAAATTCTCAAACGAGAACGTTCTCAATTCAATTAATCCAATCAGCATTCATATCTCTCCAATTTCATTAGATGGATGTCTAGTTTTAACTTGGTATCGGGCCTGCTTTAGGGATCATCAACGAAATGAACTTCTAAAGGAGAACCAAATGAGAACGAAGAAAAACGTATTAAAAAAATCAGAACTAAAAACAGCGGCAAGCATTCTAGTCTTATGTTCACTCGCGACTCTTACTAGCTGTGGAAAGAAAGATTCGGCACCGGCCAATCACTCAGATGCAGAGGCCATCTCTTCTGGGATCATTAACAAGCTTTCTCAAAACGGAGACTGGGCAGTAAAAGAGCGCATGACTAGAGAAGGAGATGTCTACTACAAGGAAGAATCGCTTCCGAGGGATCAGGTCAACGAGATCGCAAAGAGAGAATATAAGAGCACTCAGATGAGTCAGGTGACAGTCAATCCTCGCTTTAATACGCAGCTTTTTAGAATCGAAGGAAAAGATACTAACAACGCCGTCTTTGTTGCTCCTAAAATTTATTCATTTTCAGGAAGTGAAGTAAGTCGGATGCAACCACTCATTAATGATGAAGAAGGAACGATGACTCTATTTTTCCCCATCATGCTGATTGATGGTTTAAGTGCAACTGTTCCTTCACCTGATTCTCAACACGAATCAATCACCATTCCCAAGAATTTACTGGTTCAAGATGTCGAAGGCCTAAATGAGTACATTAATAAAAAGTACGCAACATTTGGCGAACAAAATCTAGCAAGACTATCAGGATGTCCAAAGGAAATCATCATGACCATTGCTGGAAGACAATTTAATATTGCTTCAGACATTTTAAAAGCCTCGGACTATTGCGATTACAATGTGCCTATCTACACTTCAATAAAGCTTCCTAAAAAAGAAGCGCTGTGGTTGTTACAAGAAGGACTCTATTCGGGAGCTGCTCAAATTACTGCCATCTTTGAAACAAGAGTTCCTTACACTGTTTCCAAATTCAGTATTGAAATGAATAAGTCAAAGCTCTATGAAGAAATCGCAGCGAAAGTACAATTTAAAAAGATGTGGGCCAATGTCGATTTGCAAACAGAAATCTCTAAGATTGTTAAAAGACAGGCCATGAAGATTTCTATTCAAGGAAACATGAACGAGCATTTAGATAGCATCGTTCATCAGGCCATTGATCAGTTTTTTGAAAAGATGCCTGCCGACCCAGCTAAGGCGGATATGAGCTGTGGAAGTGAACCATTTTGTTTAAAACTTAGTTACACGAAACAAACATATGAAGAAAATCTCTCTGTGGATTGGGTGCAAACCTCAGATGTTTTATCAGGACAAAACATCACCACATGGGCAAGACTATTTCCTTTGTCGGATGCCAATATCAGATTTTCTGATTTAAAAAACAATGAAGCTAAAAAAGCGACAGAGTTAGTCTTAATGAAAGACGACCTTCTTGAACTTAAGGTTTCAAAAATTACTTTAGAAAATTATGTTCAGGACCAGAAATCATCAGTAGCTCACAATAATGTGCAAGTTGGAACAAGGAGAGAGGTTGATTGTTCAATGTTACGATTCGCACCTATCAAATTGACACCAATGACTCCTCCTGGCCATATCGGTGAAGGTGGTGGTGGAGGAAACTGTATAACACACAATATTCCAGTGTTTGAAGATCAATGGATTGAAGAGACAGTTTTTTCTGCAACAAAAAACGATGAAGTGATAGATAACCCAATTGGAAAAATGGACACGATTACTGACGATGTCGTCTTTGGATTTAGCTGGTTTGAAAATGGACATGAAGTAACTAAAGAATGCCCGGCCAATTCGTTTCAAAGAGAAGGTGATGGGCGCACACTTTTACTTCGAATAACTAATGTTCCAGGGTGTGAAATCTTCACTAAGAATTCCACTAATAAACCAAAGCTTTATATCAAAAATAATGCAAACTCTTTAAAGTCAGAAATCAAAGAGGGAAAAAATACAAAAAATTGGAGAGGAGAAGTGAGTAATTCAACTAAAAACTATAGCTATCAGGTAAGTAGCAATTACTCAGGAGAGGTTTCGATAAGAGGGTATAAGATTGGTAACTCAGACGACTCTACCTTCGGAAGTATTATTGTGAAATAGGCCCATCTTCTTCCTCACCGCTTCGCTACGCCTCGGTCACATACTGAGGCGTATGCTTCTCGACTCGCTCATAGTTTGTTGAATCTGAACCTATTTTACAATAATAGGTAAAGAGATGGGTTAGTATGAAAAGATTGTGAAAAGGTTCTGGGGTTAAATAGAAGAGAAATAACAAAAGTAAAAAAGTATAAGGCTCAGTTGAGTAGAAGATTAGAAAATCTAATTCAAATTATCCTAGGCATTTTAAATAAGGGGGAGTATTTTGGCCCTCTTCTAAGAAATTTAGGACGCAAATAGATTAAGAAAATTTTCAACCAATTTTTTTAAAAATGGAAATTTTATGTATAAGCAATTTTCAGATAACGATGAAATTTTAAATGTCTCTATGTCAAGTAAAGCGCGCATGAATAGCGTATTGGTTGTGGAAGATGATCTGCTCATGCAAGAACTAACTTCTGTATGTCTTGAAGAGACCTATAAAGTTGCTGTTCATAAGGCCTCTAATGTTTCAGAAGCATTGTCGTGTCTTCAAAACTCACAGATCGACTTCATTGTTTGTGACTACCAGATGCCAGGTGGAAATGGGTTAGAGTTTTTAAATTATCTGAGAGAAAATGAGCTATCTATTCCGTTTGTGCTATTTACTGGAAGTTTAGAGGTAGAGATCCCTATTGTTTCTCCTCTGGTTGAAGTGATTAATGATAAAAATTTAAAGAAGTTGCTTAACGTAGTAAAAAGAGAAAAAGCAGTTATGGAAAATAAAATTAACTAACAGAGGTTCTTTCTAGTTGCCCTCGTTATTTCATCAGCCCTCGGGCCTTTTCTAAGGCCAGATCAATATCAGATCCAAACGGCCTTGATAATATATGAATGAGTTCTTCGGCGGCATAGATAGGTTTTCTATTTTCAAACTCACGGTGTCTTATAATTTTCTTTTCGACTAATTGATTAATGGCATTTGTACTTGCCGGACCTGAAATTTGTAATTTCTCTTTAAGCAGTGAAGAAGAAATAATCGGATAGTGAAGAAGAACTTTTAAAGCGCGCTTCGCTGCCGATTTGTCTTTGAACTTTCCTCTTTCCTGCCAAATTGTTTCAAGAGATTCTATGGCCACTTTTGATTTTTTAACTTCAAGTGCGCTTTCTAAAATTGCATGACAAATAAATTCAATGAGTGGAATGTAATTTAATTTTTTCTGAGCACTTTCTAGTGCTCTGTTATACTCATCTTTTTTTACTTCCACATATCCAGAGAGATACAATGGCATGTTCCCAGACGTAACCATTTGCAGCGGCCAAAGAGCTCTTCCTGTTCTTCCATTACCATCAGTAAAAGGGTGGACTGCTTCAAAGTGAGAATGTCCTACTGCCAATCTTATTGGAAGAGTAAGGCCTGCGCCTGCATCGCCTTGTTGAGATAGGTCCTCATCGGAAAACCATTTCAAAACATCACTAAGACATCTTTTAACTTCACTGGGAGGGGCCGGATTATATATCGATTCCTCTTTTCGGTTTAGACCTCCAATAGTTACGATGCTTCCAATTTCCCCCGGTGTTCTTAGTTTTCCAGGAATTCCATTTGAGTTTGGATCTTTCGCAACAATTTCTCTATGAATCTTGCAAAGGAGTTCTTCACTGTAGATTCTTTCTTTTTCTATAAATGCTCGTTCAACAAGATCTTCTAGTAATCGAGCATAGCTTCTCACCGCTTGGTGAGCATCTTTACCTTCTCCATTATCACTTAACTCACCTGGAGTTAAAACATGATCCATTGTAGACCATGTTCCTTCAAGCCTTGAGGATTGAACAACTTCTCTTCTTACGAATAAATAATTAATCAATTTATCCAATTCGCTCATTTCATTATAGCGAGGTAGGGCGTTTAGAGTTTTGATAGCTTCTGAAAGTAACTCATATGGAAGCTTACCTTTAATGATTCTTGGAGGCGGAGGAGGAACAACAAAAAAAATATTTTCCCATCCTGGAAGATCTAATCTCTTAACGCCCCCTAAGGAGCTGTCGGTGTAGTCCTGTCTCAGTTGTTCATTAAGCTCTTCTCTTCGCATTAAAAGTATCCTTATTTGTACTTACTCAACAGTAAGGATATCACATTATCCTTATTTTAAGGAGTTTTAAAATAAGGTTTTTTAAGCGACAGTAACGTGTTTACAGTTGCTTACATTAACAATGTAAATTGGGAAAGCTTTAAGGGGCATGTAGACAAGATGCGTGGATTATGGGAAATCTAGTCCACTAATTAAATTAGGATCGGAGAAAGCTGAATGTTAACTACCGAAACAAATGCGAATTTGTCGATCAAGCAGATCATCGCAAGCGATCTGAAAAAGTTTGCTGAAGAGTCGAATGTTACTCCTCGTGAGCTTATTAAAGAAATTGCTAAAAACACAAACGTTGCACTTAGAACGCTTGAGCGAATTCTAGCTGAAAACAAGAGTGCCAATCCACACGTAAGAACTATAGTAGATATTTACACCCAAATTTATAATGCAACTTCTTTAGCAGAAATTATCTCTAAGGCCCCTTCTGCAATCAGTGAATTTATTAAAGAAAATCACACACAATGCTTAATGAGCGATTCTAAAGTTTCAGAAATTTCAAATCACTCATCTCTGCAAGCAAATCTCACAGCATCAAGTATTTTTAACCAAATTTATTTTATGACTTCAGGGGATCACGGAACTGATCTTGTTAAAGTAAGAGAGCAGTTTGGTGCCCACGGACTCAAGCAATTGGACGAGATGATTAAGCTTGGTTTTGTGGAAATGGATGAAAACGATCAGATCAAAAGAAAAACAAGACTGACTTGGGATAGAACCATCAGAAAGAATTTCGTGAAGACTCTCATTATGGATGTCTACAACGAAGAAAATTCTGATTTAGAGAATCCAAATCATTTAAGTGTTGGGATTGGGGATGTCACTCCAGAAGATTACAACTTAATATTAGATAAAATGAAATCCAACTACAACGAAGTTATGGGGATAATAACTAAGTCTAAGCCGACTTATAATGAGGCCGTAAAGATATCAGTGGCCCAGGTCTTAGAAAAAATCGAGTTCAAGGTTGAAGGAGATAAATTATGTTAAAAATTATTAGTTTGATCACTTTGTTAACTCTTTCTTCAAATCTATTTGCTCATGAATACGAAGTGGAAATTTCTGATACAGTCACAGGCGAAACGCAGATTGAAAAATGCGCTAATGAAAATGAATTAAATGTAGTTGCGAATGACTTAATCAATTTAAATAATAATGGAATTGAATTTACCGTAAGAAAAATGAATAGCATCACGACTGACACTGTTAAAAGTGGCGGCGAAGGTGGCGGAGATTAAGTAGATCATAAACAATTCGAGATAATGAAAAAGGGACACTTAATAGTGTCCCTTTTTTTTATTCTATTGAAATACATCCATATTCTGTCTCTCGTTTATCTATTTTCTTTGTAGTCAGCTGTTTTAGATCTTAATATTTTCTTGATAAGACTTAAGTGGAATAAGATATCATTCCTTAATAGTTCCTAAATTTTTCGCATTGATAAAAACAATTAATTTACATCGGCCTTTTGTGTATGCAATAAGCCACTTAATCGTAAAACTACTTTGGAGTTAATAATGAAAAAATTGATGCTTGCTTTAACATTTGTATCTTTTAGTGCATTCGCTCAACAGTACTCAAGTCAAACAAGATGTCATGCAGAGACATATTGTCTTGATTATTATGGAAATGTTACTGGCCGTGTTCATTGTGATACTTATGGTTCTTCATATGTTACGAATGGTGCTAATACAAACAATTCTTGTCAGTGGTATGTGCAACCAAATGTTGGCGTAGCTTGTGCGGGATTTGTTAAAATTCAAAATGAATACGGGCAATATGTTTGGTCTTGGCAAAATGCTCAAGCTGTTTGTCCTAGATAATTGTTAGCTAAATTGTTTTATAAAAGGGACACTTAATAGTGTCCCTTTTTTTTGCAAAAAAACTTAATTTATATTCATTCCTTAGTCTTTCTAGTTTGCGACAAAATTTTTCGTGTCGTAACTTTTATCCATTTTAACTCGCGCAGTCTTCAACTAACTATTTAAACTTTCGTTTAATCATCACTCAAAAGTTACGACATGTAAGAAAGCGTGTCGCAACTTTTGGCACTCATGTTTTACTTCAAAACAAATTTATTCAATATTCACTTCCGATTTATAGCTAAAGATCTTTTAAATTCAGAATAAATAATTTCTGAAAAAAATAATCGATCTAGTATCGGAGGCATTGTGAAGAATATTTTCAAAATAAAATTATCCGGAGGAAATGATCCAGAGGCCTTTGGTGAGGGGAGTGGCGGAAAGGCCATTTCCGGAGGAGATGCAGGAGGAGGTAAGTACTCATGTTTGGTTGTTATTATTTTGCTATCGCTTGCAAGCTGCTCGATCAAAAAAAATAAATCCGATTCTGCCGAAGGCTCTAAAGGAGTAAGTGTTTTATCAATCGATCAGATGAAAGATTCTGATGGAGATGGCATTCCCGATGAAATAGAAAATAAAAATGGCACAAATCCTTTTGTCGCCGACATTCCCAAAATTTCTGTAAGTCTTGTCCAAGATATTTCTATTGGGGCAATTTTTAAGCTTCCTAGTAATTTGTTGGCCGACAATCGCTTTTCAATGCTGAGACAAGAATTTGTTGAAACGGATTCAAATAAAGGCGGGGATCTCGATCTTTTAAAAGTGCTTCGAAGAAAAGTAGTCAAAAATCAATACAACCATTTAAGAAATATTAAAGCAGAAAAAACTGATGTCATCTCTAACGATGATCTAAGAACCAATATTCTCTCCTTTTGGAGTGATGATTCCTATTATCCCTTTGTTGATTCACTTCCAAGCATTGATTCGATTAATGACAATGACTCGGGAAAGTTTGTGGCAAACTTCAAGGTAAAAATAGAAAGTGCTTCCGATGTCAGTGAAATTTCCGATGTAAGTTTAAAATCCTTTTTTTACGACTATGAAAAAATGGAAGAGTCAGAAATTTATAATCACTATCTTTTAAAATCATCTGGATCAAAGGAGAGATTTAAACTTT
>JBBIME010000017.1:0-65415 GCA_037444575.1 Bacteriovoracales bacterium | reverse complement strand
TATAATAATTAGTGTGCAGCAGGAGCTGGTGCAGCTGGTTGAGCAGCAGGAGCAGCTTCAGTGTTTGCAGCAGCAGGAGCAGCTTCAGTTCCAGCAGCAGGTGCAGCAGCAGGAGCAGCTTCAGTTGTAGCAGCAGCTGGTGCAGCTTCAGTAGTAGCTTCTTCTTTTTTTGAACATCCGAAAGAAACAGCAGAAACGATAAGTACTAGAGCTAATAATGTTTTCATCTTTATTCTCCTTAAATTACGTTAAGATGACGTTGTACGCGCACAATATATGAGCTATAAATTTTTACTACTATTGTGGTATTTAAGTCAACAATTTCCCGCAAAAAAAATCATAGCCGCACAGCAACACCCTCTGACAATAATTTAGACCGCCTGAAGAACTCCATCTACTAAATCTGAATATTGAGACAGTCCCCAAATGACGACTCGCTGCTCACAAGTCTTTTCTCTCTCGGGACGCACTTTTCTAGAGGCCTTTACCCCTGAAAAAAAGCTTTCGAGACCGTTCATATGAGATCGCAAAATAACTTCTTCTTCTCTAGTAAGCCAAACTTTTTGGATTTTAAGTTGAGGCTCCACTGCAATTTTCTTATCGCAATTTTTCGCTTTATCTTTCGCAAAGTACTGATTCACGAGAGACACAAAGAGTTCTTTTGCTTCCTCTTTTACATGATCATCTTTATTAATTTCGCTCAACCATTGAAAACAATTTTCTTTATCAATCGAATAAATTCCTCTCGTATAGCGAACCATATTTTTCATGATTAGATTTGGAAGAACATTTAACAAAAGTGAGTGCTCTAAATTTGTATCGAGCATAATCTCCTGCAAGTTCCTTTCTTTTTTAGAGAGTGATTCAACGATAATTCTTTCAATAATGAGTAGTCCGTCTTTCATATATTTTCCTTTTTTAGTTATGCGGTTAATTCGTTAATTGTTTTATTTTTTTGTAGTGTGACTTGTTTGATTTTCCAAAGTTCAATTTTTCGTTTTAAGTAAACTTCAATTTCTTTAATAGCATCTGGACTTAGTTTCAATGAACAATCAAATGCAATGGCCTCTAACGTATCAGTCAATCCCATCTTCTCTTTCACTCTTTGTTGAAAAATTTGATATTCAGAGAGCTTCATCGTGCTTCCATTAAAGAGTCTAAAGACTCTTGTGAGCTGAATGCCTGTATCGGCAGAAATTTTCTTGAGTGTTGGTTCGTTATTTAGCAGCATGTATTGCCCTAAAATGACTTTCTGAAGCTCCATCGTTCCCCCTTTTTGTGGTCTCTTTGGTTCTTACTAAAGCAGCTCTTGTGCCAATAAAAAGATTGGATAAGTTGTTAGAATCAAGTCTAAATTTGATTGCCTAAGAACAGAGGTGTTCTCGATTGAGAATAAAGCGTGTTGGAATGAGAATGAAAAATAGCTTGAGAACTATGCTCGTGTCGCCACAGACACCCCAAGATGCGTGTAGGTTTCCATTCCTTTTTTAGTGTAGTCGAGAATATCCTGGGCGGGAGTCCACTTCCCTTTTTCTCCGATTACGATGACCGTTGATCCACCAAATAGGAAGTAACCTTTTTCATCACCCCTTTTAAAACTTTGTCCTTTAACCAGAGGTTTACTTTGAACAATTTTTCCAACACAAACAGCGCCAACTTCAATGTAAGCAAGCTTGCCGAAATTTTTTGTATCAAGAATTGTGACATGTCTTTCGTTAGTGATGAGAATATCTTGCTTTGCTTTTAAAGCGAGTGGATTTACAGAGTGGAGCATTCCACTGATTCGATAATCATCAAGAATCACTCCGTCGTCTGGATAGTGAAAGCGATGATAATCAACAGGACAAAGTCGAGCTAAAAGTAGTGGCCCATCATGAAATGTTTCTTCCCATGCTGGATTAGCAAGTAGCGCTTTTGGTTTTAGGTAAACTCCTTTTACAGGAACTTTTTCATCATCGTGAACAGAGCTGTAACCAAAATAGCGAGCTTCACTGAAAGCGGGCATCTCCTGAGCGCTAGCAACAAACTGTCTTTTGCCTTCTTTAAATCTGCGGATAAAAAATTGATTAAAACTTGAGTAAGGTGATTTACTATTTCTGCCTTCCTCAGGCAAATAGTCATCCATTGCAATGTTAAAATTTGCAATAAAAGGGGTTATCTTCTTTTTGCTAAGAGGAGAATCCTGAAACGATCCGTAAAGTTTACTGAATGGAGCCTTGCATACAACAGAAGATAGCGCCTTACCTGATTCACTCTGGTAAAGCCATTCAACCATTTTATCACCGTAAACTTTTTCACTTTCAACGGCCTTCGTTACACTATTAAAAAAACGAATTTCCATGACCTTCCACCTCTTGATCAAATTCTGTATCAGGATTATATCTATAGTCAGTATTGGTAGCAAGGAGGAGTTCAATGGGCCGACTAAGTCTCATTGTATTATTGACAAGTTTTTTAAGTACAAGTGTTTATTCTGCACCCGCAAGTAAAACCGAGAATGGAATGCTGCTTGAAAATGAGCGCAACTCAATTAGCATTTTTCAAAATGTTGCTGACTCGGTTGTAAACGTTTCCAATATGCGAAGGGCCCCGCGTTCTATGTTTAACATGGACGCAACAGAAGTTGAGTCTGGAACGGGTTCTGGTTTTGTTTGGGATAAGGCTGGTTATATCGTAACCAATTTTCATGTTGTCGATGGTGGAGATTCTTTTATCATCGCATTTAAAGATAACAAAAAACAATATCGCGCAAAAATTGTTGGAGCCGATCCAACAAAAGATATTGCTGTTTTAAAATTAACTGAAGTTCCAAATGATTTGCGTCCAATAGTGCCTGGAGATTCGAAAGCTCTTCAAGTTGGTCAAAAAACTCTCGCAATTGGAAACCCTCTCGGTTTTGATCACTCATTAACAACTGGAACTGTCTCAGCTCTTGAAAGAAGTATTAAAGGCTATGGTGGTGTTTCAATAAATGGAATGATTCAAACTGATGCTTCTATCAATCCAGGAAATTCAGGAGGAGCTTTACTTGATTCTCAAGGAAAATTAATTGGTATCAATACAATGATTTTTAACGGGGCCGGAGCAAGTGCCAGCGCAGGACTTGGTTTTGCCATCCCTGTTAATATTGTAAAAGCTGTTGTTCCACAGTTAATTAAATACGGAAAAGTTATCAGACCAGGACTTGGAGTAGCTGTACTTGAAGATTACTACGCTGCTCGATTTGGTTTAAGCGAAGGAGTCATGATAAAATTTGTCGATCCAAAAGGTCCATCTGGCAAAGCAGGTCTTCGCGGGATTACTCGCAATCGTCTAGGTGAATATTTTGTCGGAGACATCATTGTGGCCATCGATTCCACACCAGTTAAAAATTATGACGATTTATTTAATGTTATCGACAAATATAAAATCGGCGACGTGGTTAAGGTAAAATACATTAGAGACAACAAAGAAAAAACAGCAACGATTACTCTCACTCAAATTTAATTATCATTGTAATAAAAATGCTTTTTTATAAGCCCGGAAGAAGACAATTCAACTGGGCTTCCCACTGAAAAACTTCCATCCGCTCCCATTAACCAAATTTGATCTACATGATTCTCGATTAAATCTAAATCGTGAGTGCTCATAATGATCGCAACATCATTTTCTTTTGAAATTTTTTTTAGAAGTTTTATGAGATCAATTTTTGAAGGAATATCTAAATAAGTTGTCGGTTCATCTAAAATGAGAAGCTTTGGATTTTGAGCAAGCGCTCTAGCGATGAGTATCTTTTGTTTTTGTCCATCACTTAATTCAGAAAAAAATTTATCTTTTAAATTAAGAAGTCCAATTTGCTCGATCACTTTAGAGACAACTTCGTGATCTTTCTCACTAAGGGCTCCACTCCATCCCGTATAAGGTGATCTTCCAAGGGAAATGAGCTCATCAACTCTTAAAAAATCAACATGGAATTTCTCAGTTAAAACAAGAGAGACCGTTTCAGCAAACTCTAAATTGGAATAATCCTTGATGTCTTTACCATGAATTTTGATTAGGCCTTTTTGAAGATCAATCAATCGTCCAATGGTTTTTAAAAAGCAGCTCTTTCCAGCCCCATTCACTCCCATTAAAGCTGTCATTGACCCAAGATTCACTGATGCATTAATATTTTGAAATATTGTTTCTTTAAAACCGATTGAGAGATTTTCAATTTCTAAAATTTTTTTCATTCGAGCCCCCATTCTCTCTGGTGAAACAAATAAAAAACAATCACTGGAGCGCCAATCATGCCTAGAATGGCGTTAACTGAAATGGAAGACGTTGGAATAAAGACGAGAACTGATTCAGCAATTAACGCTAGTATGGCCCCCGTGAAAAACACCGCTGGTAAAAGAACATTCAGCTGTGAATGCTTAAGAAGACGCCGCGCTAGATGAGGAGATATGATTCCAATAAATCCGACAGGCCCACAAAAAAGAGTCACGACAGAAGTTTGGAAGGCAGAGAGAGTAATAAAAATAAATCGCATTTTCTTTACATTAACGCCCATACTTTTTGCGTAATTTTCAGATAACAGAAACTGATTCATGGGTTTAAGAAAAAAGAAAACAGGAACGAGTGATAAAAGAGCGAGCAAAGTAAATCTTGGAATTTCTGGAGTTGTTACATTTCTAAAACTTCCCATGCTCCAAATTAGATAATTTTTTAACTGCAAGCTCTGTCCCACATCAATAAGTATAGAAATTCCACTCGAGGTAAATGAAGAGATCAAAAGACCCACAATAATAAGACTCACACGATTCATATTTTTGTGAACAAAAAATATTAATATGAGAAAGACAGTGATTGCGCCAAGAAATGACATTACACTCATTCCCCAATCCATCAAAACTTCCGGAAATCCTGATCCAATCATAATCCAAAATGCTACAAACAAAGATGAACCAGAGCTCACTCCCAAAATATCAGGACCTGCGAGTGGATTTTGAAAAAAGATTTGCATTAGTAGACCAGCAATAGCAAGAATCCCTCCAGATAAAATACAGACGAGCACTTTTGGCAAACGTAATTGCTCAATAAGACTGTAGTCGAAATTAAATCCGCTTTCTCCATAGCTCAAGAGAAACGCCGAAAAAACAATAACCATGAATGCTAATAATATATTTTTTAATCTCATAGTTTTCTATACCAGTGCAAATTATATCCTCTAAAAGATTCTGGATGCAAAATAGCTGAGAGATCTTTTAAAAGCAGGTCTGGCCTCTGCATTGCCGTCTCCCAATAATCAGAGGACTTACTTTTATTCATAATAAGATTATTATTATAAACCTCACGAGCGTTAATAAATTTATAACGGGAATCATGTGCAACAGCGTTTTTCATGGCAGTAGAGGATTCCCATAAATTGTGAGTCAACCAAACATCATAGATGTTTTTACTTTGGGCGACTTCTTCTAAACTAACTTTTTGAGTATTAGGACTCGGTCTGGAAAAAGCGAGAATTCCGCCAGCGTCCGTTATCAATTGAGCAAGATCGCTTTTTCCTCCGCAAGTTATCCAGAACCCGCTTTGAATGTCCCCTACAATTACTTTGGTTTTCTTTAAAGCTGAAATTTCATTTTTTAGTTTTTTATAATCAGATGTAATTTGTTTAAAAATCTCTATCGCTTTCTCTTCTTGGTTGTAGAAACTGGAAATAAAAATTAACCACTCTGCTCGAGCCAATGGATTTGTTTCTTCAAAATCTTTATTTAATACAACCGGAAGATTAAGTGATTTAAAAGTTTTCTTTTGATTTGCTCCTGACAAATTAGCATCATACCCCATAATTAGATCTGCTTTTAGTGATAGCAAATCTTCAGGATTAAACTTGTAAGAAACTTCTTTAATTGAATTTAAGTCAAAAGACTTATTCACTATGTATTGTTTTCCTTGAAAAGCAACAAGTGACTTCTGAACGTTCAATAGCTCAAGAGATGGAAGATACGTTGTCGACATCATCACCACTTTTTTAACTGGCGTATGAATCAATACTATAGGAGAGCTGCAATCAAGTGGAGCACCAGAAAGCAAGTATTCCTCTTGATCAACATGAATGATTTTAAAGTTCTTATGATAATCAATCGAAAAATGTTTTGCGTATTGAGGACTATAAGATTTTAATGGCTTTGTGAAATCACAAACCGTAGCTTGAAGGGAGAGCGAGAGAAAAAGAATGGTTAAACTAATGGCCGTCTTCATCATTCGATTCTAAAAGTGAAAAATTTTCTTGTAAAGAATCAACCTGCCAAGTATAGTCTTAAGGAAATCTTAGAAGTGAAGAAAGGCGCAAGTCCTTCGCTGTCCCGCAACTGTAAAGCCAGATCCTTCTAGTATTTTTCAATTTATCCCGAGGAGGAACTATGTCTTTTGATGTATCGGCAAAGCTTGCTCAAAAATTTTTTCCATTCTTACTTTTAATTAATTCTTCTCTTTATGCAGATGAGGTCATGATTATCACGGCCGACAGAATTAAATCCAGCACTGACAAATCAACAAGTGACGTTAAAATAATTACGGCAGATGACATAAAAAAGTCAGAGGGGCGCTCCCTTGTTGAAATTCTTTCCAAAGAAAGTGATTTAAGCGTCACGACTTCTGGGCCCAGTGGATCTAGTGCTAGTTTATTTCTTCGAGGAACGGACTCTTCACATACTTTGGTTGTGATTGATGGAATTATTATGAATGATCCAAGTAATCCCAATCGCCAATTTGATATTGGAAAACTTAGTTTAAACAATATTGATAAAATTGAAGTTTTAAAAGGCTCTCAGGGACTTGCCTATGGTTCAAATGCCATTGGCGGAGTTATCGTGATTACTACTAAAAAAGCTAGAAGCAAAAAATTAAGTGGAGAAAGCTACGTTGATTATGGGACATTCAATACTGTGAATGTCGGATCAAACATTCAAAAGAAATTTGATAAATTGAACCTCTCTTTTGGCGCTGATTATATGAATACAAGTGGGTTCTCTGTTGCGGATGAAAGGCTTAACCCAAATGCTGAAAAAGATAGGGCCCAAAGAGCAACTCTTGATTTGAGAGCTGGTTATGATCTATCAGAATTCTATTCAATGGATCTCAATCTCCGTTATGTTCACAGCAAAGCTGATCTCGATAAAGGAGGTGGGGCCGGTGCTGATGATCCTAATGATAAACAGCAAGAAGAAGAACTTTATTCTAAAATTCAATTTACTAAATATTGGCCATCCGGAAATGCTGAAACTAAGTTTTTATATAATCGTTCAACTCATTTTAGAGAAACTGACGTTATCCCGGATTCCAAACACCCAGAAAGTAGTATTTCGCTTAACAAGGGTGAATTGAACACTCTTGCCGTAAATCACACTTACTTTATTAATGAGCAGCTTACTCAAAACTTAAATATTGATTGGCTTCATGAAAAAGATCAGACAAGACATTTTAATCAAAACTTTAGTGGATTTTTGTATCATCAACTAGAGTTGCCTTCGACAATATACAATTTTGGATTTCGAATTGATCACAATAGAATTTTTAAAGATCACGCTACTTATAGAGTCGCTGCAGGAAAAAAGATCGACGTTGGTCTTGTAAAACTCTCCTACTCGACAGGATTTCGAGCTCCCTCTATTAATCAGTTATTCGATCCACTTTATGGAAATGTTAACCTTAGACCTGAATCAAGTCAGAGCACTGAATTAAGTTTTGAAAAAAGAATTTATGAAAACTTGAAAACAACTTCGACATTATTTTATACAAAGATAAAAAATCGCTTTAGCTTTACACCCAACACTTTTGTTAACATTAATAGTGGTAAGGCCGAGATCATAGGCTTCGAAGAGAATGCCCACTACAATTGGACTCCTCAATTTAATCAAACGCTTTCTTTTACTCTACTAAAAACTCACGATTTAAACTTGGGACAAAAGCTAGCAAGACGCCCTGATATCAATGCCAGAAATGTTTTTTCTTATCTCTTTCAAGATAAGAATTACTTTGACTATGAACTCTCTTATGTGGGCAAACGACTTGATGTCGATAATGTGGGAAATAATGTGAATATGGATTCATATTTTCTTTCAAGTTTAAATTATCGTTATGTTCTAAATGATCATCAGGATTTTTACTTAAAAATTAAAAATCTCTTTGACACCAACTATGAAGAAATTTATGGTTTTGGAACTGGCGGAAGAGCGCTCACGCTTGGAGCGCACTACAACTTCTAATTTGAATTTGAGATTACGAGAAATTCAAGGAGTGGTAGTTTTTTACGATGAGGAGCTTACTGTAGTAAGTGACTCGAGAAAAAAACTATCACGACGCAGAAGTTCGACGTAAGTTCGAATTCAAATCATATTAGGATCCATCGCATCTCTCACTCCCTGTGAAATTAAATTCAACAGAGTTAAAACAGAGAATAGGGCAAGCGATGGATAAAACGCTAGCCACCAAGCAATGGTGTAATTTTTTTGTGCCTGAGCAAGAAGCTCTCCCCAACTCGGAGTTGGAATCTGTAACCCAAATCCCAAGTAATCCAATGCCGCTAGACCTGTAATTGAAGAGGCGATAGTAAATGGTGCAAAGGTAATAATGGGTGTGAGTGAGTTTGGAAGAATGTGCTTAAAAATAATTTTTAGGTTTGAAGCTCCAAGAGATCTAGCAGCTTCAACAAATTCTTTGTTTCTATTTTTTAAGAATTCCCCGCGAACATAATAAGAAATGTTGATCCATGAAAATAAGCATGTGATCACTATTAATAAGAAAAGTGATGGAGTAAAAATAGAAACTAAAATAATGAGAAGAAAAAATTGAGGAACAGTACTCATGACCTCAACAATTCTCTGGCCTAAGAAATCGACCATTCCGCCGAAAAATCCCATGAAGCCACCGAGAGTTGTCCCGATCACTAAACTAATAAACCAAACAGCTACGGCATAAGTAATACTGTATTTAAATCCATAGAGAATGCGGGTGAACACATCGCGGCCTCTATCATCTGTACCCAAAATATTTGTTGAAGTTGGTTTTGATGGATAAGATTCAACTCTCGAATTGCTCTCGTAAGGATCCCATTGAATGACAGGCCAAAGAGCAAAATCTCCTTTATCTGGAGTTAAAGTCAAATGGCGATAATCTACTTCCAATGTATCAGTGATGCCAAATGTGTCAGCGCTATAATCTTTTACAATAGGAAAATAGAATTGATTGTTCACTCTCATGATAAGTGGACGGCTGTTTGCAATAAAAGGAGAAGTGAAAGTTGCGATTAGAAAAAAGATTAGAATTAAAGATGATGCAACCGCTAGTCTATTCTTTTTAAAAACTCTCCAACGCTTTCTGCTCAATTCATTTGTAAAAATTTTATTTGAGATCATTCGAAATCAATCCTTGGATCAACAGCAACGTAGGCTAAATCACTAATAAGGTTTCCAATTAAAAGCACTACGCTTTCAAGAAAAATGATTCCCATAATGACGTTATAATCGCGCTGTAAAATTGATTTATAACTTAGAAGCCCAATCCCATCAAGTTGGAAAATACTCTCGAGTAGAAGGGCACCTGTAAAAAAGACTGCGAGAAATCCACCAATACCTGTAACAATCGGAATAAGTGCATTTCTTAGAGCATGCTTTAAATAGACAGTCTTTTCAGGAACACCTTTTGCTCTTGCTGTTCTGATGTAATCTTTTTTGATTTCATCAAGCAAAGAATTTTTCATAAGCATGGTTAAAACAGTGAATGATCCTATCATGTAGCAAATTAATGGAAGGACGAAGTGATAAATGCGATCTCCGATTTTCCCCCAAAGCGAGAGGTCGTTGTAATTATCGGAGTACAATTCACCAATTGGAAACCAGTGAAAGAAGCGTCCTCCGGCAAAGTAAACGATGAGAAGGATTGCGAGCATGAAATCTGGTATGGAATAAAAAACAGCGAGAATAAAACTTGTAATGTGATCAAAAGTCGATCCGTGTTTAACAGCTTTTGCGACACCTAATAAAACGCAAACCGTATATGACATCAGCAAAGAAATTACACCAAACTGAAGAGAAACTGGAAATTTACTGACAATAACGTTTAGAACTGGCTCTTCATAAGTAAAGCTCTCTCCAAAATTGAGATGAGCGATATTTTTTAACCAGATCCAATAGCGAACGTGAATTGGTTTATCAAACCCATACTGTTTTTTTAAAGCCTCGATGACTTCTTCTGAAACGGCACTGCTTTTTGATCCCCCACCACTTTCACCGTGAGATCCCCCACCAAATTTAATTTGCTGAATTTTTTGTTCGATTGGTGAACCAGGGGCAAGATTGATAATGGCAAAGGTAATAATAGTGACCCCGATCAATGTCGGGATCATTATCAAAATTCTCTTTAAAATATATTGAAACAAAAAACAGCTCCTACTTCGTCATCCACCAATAATTAGATCCGATATCATATTGATAAGAATCTTTTTCTCTTCCAATTTGTTTTGAAACTCCATAGAAGTGATATTTCGAATTGAACATAAACAGATAAGGAACATCATCGGCAATTAGTTTATAAACTTCACGAAGACGCTTCACTCTTTCCTGTTTATCCATGACAACTCTTGCTTCATCGATAAGCTTATCTACTGTTGGATTTTTGTAACTAATAAAATTTGAGCCGCCATTGGCGATTGAAGAGGAGTGCCAAATTTGTTTTGGATCCCAATCAAGATCTCCACCACTCCAAGAAAGAGTTGCTGCTTCAAATTTTCGCTCATCGATTAGTTTTAAGAAAGCATTCCATTCTACGAATTTAATTTCGATATTTACGCCTGCTTTCTTAGCATCTTCTTTAAAAAGAGTTAGGTATTTTTCAAAATCTTTATTGGCATTAATAAGAGTGAAGCTAAGAGGAGTTTTCTTTCCATTAATTGCTTTTGAAAGAGTATTTTCTCCAGCTGCTGTGGCCCATCCATCTTCTTTTAGAAGTTTTAAAGCTAGCTTTGGATCGTATTCAAATGGCTTCACACTTGGATCAGCATATTCACTTTGTTGATAGAGTGGACCTGTTGCCGGAAGAGATAGATCATATAAAAACTTCTTAATCATCTCTCTTCTATTGAATAAGTGCGCAAGTGCGATTCTAGTTTTTTTAGATGATAAAATTGGATTTGTTAAGTTTAGAGCAACAAAACCATAACCTCTTGGCTGCTTGTTCTGTGTTTTAACTTTGATAAGTTCTTTGCCCCACTTTGGTCCTGAAGTTTTTTTCATGTATTCTTCTGCGCCAAAGTCTAAATAATCCAAATCACCATTTTCCATTCTTTGAATAGAAACTGCAACTTCTGTAATAAATCTGTAGTTAATCGTAGCGAAATTATATTTTCCTTTTAATTCTGGGACACTTTTTCCCCACCAGCTTGGATTGGCCTTTAAAACAATTCCCTTTGCTCTATCAAATTCAGAAAGCATATAGGGACCTGTTCCAATTAAAGTTTTGTTTAAAACTTTCTCCTGTTCCTTTGAAGGATTTTTATACAAGTGCATTGGAACAATTGTAAGTCCAGTTGCAACCACATTGAAGTTGTCAAAGTAAGGTTTTGCTACTGTGAATTTTACTTTATTAGGAGCGATGATTTCAGCTGACTTGATATTTTCAAAGTAAGATTTTTTATCAGCTGTTTTATATTTATTTGATGGATCCATGATGGCATCAAAACTAAATTTAACATCTTCAGCAGTTAGAGGTTTTCCATCATGCCACTTAACCCCATCGCGAAGAGTGAATTCAAAGCTCATTCCATCTTTAGAAATTTTCCATTCCTTTGCCAGTGATGGTTCAAATTCACGAGTCTCAGGATTTCTGTCTAAAAGGCTATCCATAACCTTTGACTGAACGATTGTTGCATAATAATCAGTCGAAGAAAGCGCATTTAAAGTTGTTGGAGCTGAATCCATCTGAATTTTAAAGTTTCCAGTTTTTGGGGCATTTGGATTTCCCACCGCAAAGACTTGTGAGGAGAGAAGAACAGATAAAACTAACGCATAAAGTTTCATAATATTTCCACCTTTTAATTTATTGCATTAGTCTAGAATAGTGGGATTCAATGATCAATTATTTTTTGAAATAGAGATTGGAATCAAGAGACCAGCGATCAAGGGTTAGATTTTCATCTTTAACTTTGTATTGCTCAAGCTTTTGATCAATTTCATCGCGTCTTCTTTCTAGATCTTTGTAAGAGCGTGTTGCGTAAGTCTTATCCTCATCTAAAGCATGCAATTCTTTTTGCCATTCTTGATCGAGTTTATCTCGCAAGGTTTGATAACGCGCATTGATGGCGTTGACTCGTTCCATGTGAGCGCTAATTTCTTTGTTCTTAATCTCCATCTGTCCTTGAACAGCCATACGCTTTTTTAAAAGAATCGTTACAACTTCCTTTCCCATCTTGATGTTGTTGAGGAGATCTTCACTATAAAATTTAAAATAAGACCCAACAGTGAAGTAGAGGTATTTAGCGCAATCGCTCATCTCTGGAACTCTCACCAAGAGGTAATCGCTCGTTCGTCCAGCAATGTATCCTTTGCATTTTCGTGTTGAATTTTTCTCATCCCAAAACTCGATTTTATCTTTTGGATTTAGGTATTTGATATTGTCGAAATCTACTTTCACACGAACGACTGAGATATCTTTGTTGATGCGAGAAATTCTTCCAGAAAAAAATCCTTCTTCTGAAAGCTCTGCCTTTCCCTCCAAAGAAAGAAGGCCAAGAACAAACACCAATAGAAGAGAGAAAATTTTCATATTGGTATTATCTCAAAGCATTTGGAAATTCGTCTAGAGGTGGAAGTTTATACTTGATCTAATTAAGCAACTATTTGAGTCTGAGCAGATAGTAATTGTAGTCTGCTTCGTTTTGATAGACCAAAACTTCATACTGAGAAAACAGGTTAATTACATCTTTGGGGCCATGCTTGTCTTTTAAGATTAGCAAGCTACCTTTTGATTTTAGTTTCTTAAATAATTCAGTGTCGCGACTGATGTCATCGCTTGAAAGGATGTTAACTTTACTGCTGAAACTCTTGGCTTCAATAACACCTTTGGAAGAAAGAAAAGTTTTAAAATTAGTATCCATTGCACCAGAGCTGAAATAAGAATTTTCACGTCGCCCTTGAGGAATATGCTTTGCAACCTCTGTCCAGAACAATCCAAGTGTATCTTTAGTAAGCGCACTCTCTGCTACATTTTTAGCACTATGAGATGTTTTAACACCAGAGAGGGCCTCATATCGGCCGGCCGGGATTGCTTTCCTTGTTGTTTGTGACAGCGCAAACGGAATAGAGAGAACCATCACAAGCAAAGTAATATTAGTTGTCTGTTTCATTGACCATCCACTCAGCTTGCGGTTCAACTTGAAGTTCATCTTGTGGTTCTTCTGGCACTTTTGCTTGTTGCTCGGACATAAGCCCCATTTCGACATCAATATACAAATTCAATGTATCGTAAAATTTTTCCAATTCGCGAATGTGTGAATGAAGTTTGTCTTCCACTCGATTGGGCATATCTTGAGTGTGATTGAGGTACCATCGCATCTCATCTACTTTTGAATAAAATTGATCCAACCCAGCGATTACCTCTTGTCCGCAGAGCATGAGTTCCTTAATCGTTGTACTGTCATAACGATTAGTAAAAATTTGTGCAAATTGCTCTCTCGATCTTTTGAGAGAAAATTCGTACATGTATTCTGGAGCTCTATATTTTATTCTCTCAAACAATCTCTTTGCATCGAGTTTGAGCAACATGAGTATACGTTGAGATTCTTCACTTATTTTTACTTTCATAATTTTTATATTTGTTTATTTTATTAAGATTCGTTACTCATTGAAGGAAGCTTCGCTCTCCTTCCCCCCGGCCATTCCGCCAGAGCATTTCTATCGCGGAAATAGTCCACAGCTACTGACATTGCCACCTGTTTTAAATTTTGCGGCAATTGAAAATAGCGATACATATTTTTAGTCTGAAGCTTAGCTGCGTTTTCAATCTCAGAAAAAGAACTAATATCAAACACACAGACTTTGCCAGCTGCCATAGCTGTATCTAAATACGATTTTCTTGTTTGGTTAAAACACATTGCTGAAGAGAAATCGCTTCTAATCACAATCAAGTGATGCTTTTTGTGACGATCAATTCCCTTTAAATCGGAAGGCTCTATAGGGAGCAATGTAATATTAATTTTGCTTAAAACATCTGCCAAAAGATAAAAACTATTCTCGAGTTCACTCTTGGTTTGAAGGTAAAAAATATAATTAATGACTGGTGTATTTTCTTCGCTCATGCCTTTTTATCGGCACGATGAAAATAAAAATTATATTTTTAATATCTGACTAAATCCCTCTGTTTTTTCTTTTTATTGATCAGGAAAATTCCAAGAAATCCAATAAGAAGCGAGCCTACAAAGTTCAGTGGGCCATTTGGAGGTCCCTTTCCATTGCCGACATCTTCAATCGTTCCACAAGCAGGCACCAATCCATTCTTCTCGTTGACTGTTGTACTATATGGGGAAACATAACCAGTTGCTTGCCTTCTTAGAGTTTCATCAATAACAGCATTGGCCCCTTGAATATCATCAGGCTGAAGCGCGGTTAGTGATGTCAGATTCGCCGACATGATGGCATTCGCTGCAGAATGATCCAAACCTATAGTATGACCGACTTCATGAAGAATAGTTGTCTTAAGAGAGTTACCCCAGTTTTGTCTTAGATAACTTATGCTTCCATTTAAGATGATTACTGTCTGCTGAAAATATGTTCCTTGATTGTAGCGAATAGTGATCGCTAATGTTTTAGATGGATCATATCCTGTCTCTGCACCAAAATTATCAGACCAGCGAATATAATTTCCAGAATAAGATGATGATGATTGAACAGCACTAGGCTCCCAAAGATTTTTCCCAACAACACTCTCCCAATCTACAATGGCCTGATTAGTAAGTGATTCAAGCAAGGCTCCATCATTAGGATCAGTTGCAAACTTTGCCAACTTTATAGGAAAGCTTTGCCAATAAATACCGTTTTTAAAATCTTGGGTGAATGAGAAGGCTTCTGCATTTTGCGACAAGAAAATGGCCATAAGTAATAGGGGGGCTACTCCTATGGCCAATTTTTTTGTGTGGTCCATTTTTTACTTCCTTGTAAAAAAATAGTCACTTAAGTTACTAGGCCCATATTCCATCCATGGAAAAGCCTGCAGTAAATTTTTAGTTTTTCGAAAACAAAGTTGCTGAACAAAGCCAATTCTCACGAGATTCTACTGTGTAGATTTCTCCGCTTTTAAATTGTACTGGCCCATCTTTCACAATCTGAATTTTCTTAGATGATATCTGGTCACCTTTTAACGTTTGGATGACTTGAAAATCTACTTCGACTTTTGGAAAAGCTGCTGCTGGAACATCTTCTACGTTAGTGACAGTCGCAATAAATTTTTGAGGACAAGAAACTCCAAACTGTGTAGTGCCAAATGATGACATTGGACCTGACAATGAAATTGCAATCAACGTAACTTTGAGAGCGACCATCCCTAGTCTTTTTGTCTGCTTCATCCTAAAGCTCCTAAATTTTAATCGTCCTTGAAAATCCTTGAGCCCAATCCTTGGTCTCATGTATTTATACAAGTGCAGAGTCCGTGCCATAATCTGCCCCTATGTAACCTCTTGATTGGTAGAACCATCGGTGACGAAAGGGCACTTAACCTTCAATTTAGGTGTCAAAAGAAAATGTTGGCCTTCAAAATTTTGACTCCAACAAACAAAAATACTTAAGTTTATTATTCTTTAATGAACTGAATTGTTCTGTGGTAATCAACTGTATTATTTACAGACTTCATATCGATTTGAAGAATTAGTCCTTCATCATTTTTTTGAAAGACCTGCGTCTGATCAACAACTTTTTTATCTTTGATTTCTTTTATAAAAAGAGTGAGCTGATTTAAATTTAGTGTCGCTGTTTCGCGAACAACCCAATACCCGCGATCCCAAATGACTCTCTCTTTTCCATCAGCAATGATTAATCCTTCTCTTGTTTCATTTGGAAAACTAATTTTAATCGTTGGAGTGCAATCCATTAACTTAATCTCCAACGTACTCTCGGGATGATTGGCATCGTGATAACTTCCTTCAAGTGGCAACTCACACGAAAACAAATCTGCACTTATAAAGATAAATGTTAACATCAAAATAAATTTAAACATTGGCGACTCCTGCTCTAAATTTCTTCTTATAAAATTAGAGCATATATGCAGGAGCCTTTAAAGAAAATATTAACTATAATTCTTTTAGCTTTTTGAAAAAGCACAGAGCCAATCATTATGAGTTTTCACGGAATAAGTTTTTCCAACTTTAAATTCAATTGGCCCATCATGAACCATTTTAATTGTTCTCTTTTCTTTAATTACATTTCCATGAACTGATTCTAGAACTTCAAAACTAATTTCTGCCTTAGGAAATAATCCCTTTTCGATTTCGTTAACTTGCTTAACTTCTCCTGTAAATCCCTCAGTGGATCCAGTGGTAAAATTTGTTAGAAAGAAATAATGAAAAAAAGTAGTTGCAGCAAAAATGACAAAAAAATGCTTCATCCTTAAAGCTCCTGAATAAGGTTTGCCGTTTATGAATTTTTACAATTGCATGACGGATACCAAAAAACTCTGATCATAAATATTTAAAGAATGGTTTTGAGAGAGACAAACTGACACTGAATTGCTGTCAAAAAATTGATCGTCTCCAAAATTTTGACAAAAAAAGGGAGCCGAAGCTCCCCTTTTTTTACTCATTAATATGTGCGCGAGAAGAATGAATTACATCATTCCGCCCATTCCACCCATTCCTCCCATTCCGCCGCCCATTGCTGGAGCAGATTCAGTTTTTGGAAGGTCAGCGATCATTGTTTCAGTTGTAAGCATTAAGCCTGCAACTGAAGATGCGTTTTGAAGAGCTGAACGAACAACTTTAGTTGGATCGATAATTCCAGCTGCAACAAGGTTTTCATATCTTTCTTCGCGAGCGTTGAATCCAAAGTTAGCATCTTTGTTTGATTTAACTTCGTTAACAACTACAGAACCTTCTAGGCCTGCGTTTGTAGCAATTTGTCTTAGAGGTTCTTCAAGAGCGCGTCTGATGATTCTGATACCGAAATTTTCTTCTTCGTTACGTCCCTTTAGATCAGCTAGAACTGCAGAAGCGTGAAGTAGAGCAGATCCACCACCAACTACGATACCTTCTTCAACAGCGGCACGAGTAGCGTTGAAAGCGTCTTCAACTCTGTCTTTCTTTTCTTTCATTTCAGTTTCAGTAGGAGCTCCAACTTTAATCACAGCTACACCGCCGTCGATTTTAGCAAGTCTTTCTCTTAGTTTTTCTTTATCGTAGTCTGAAGTTGTCTCAGCGATTTGAGCTTTAATAGCTCCAACGCGAGCTTGGATGTCAGCTTTATTTCCATTTCCATCAACAACAGTTGTATTTTCTTTGTCGATAGTTACGCGTTTTGCTGAACCTAGAACTTCCATTCCAGAAGTTTCTAGTGACATCCCCAATTCTTCAGAAATAACTGTGCCACCAGTGATGATAGCGATGTCTTTTAACATTTCTTTTCTTCTGTCACCAAAGCCTGGTGCTTTAACAGCAGCAACTTGAAGAGTACCGCGAAGTTTGTTTACAACAAGAGTTGTAAGAGCTTCACCTTCGATATCTTCTGCGATGATTAGAAGTTGTCTTCCTGATTGAACTGTTTTTTCTAAAATAGGAAGAAGTTCTTTCATAGAAGCGATTTTTTTATCTGTGATAAGGATATTACAGTTATCGAAAGCTACTTCCATTTTTTCTGGATTGTTTACGAAATATGGAGATAGGTATCCGCGATCAAATTGCATCCCTCTAACTACGTCTAAAGTTGTTTCAGCAGTTTTAGATTCTTCAATAGTAATAACACCATTGTTTCCTACTTTTGCCATTGCTTCAGATAAAAGTTTTCCGATTTCAACATCGTTGTTACCAGAGATTGTTCCAACTTGAGCGATCTCTTCAGAAGTCTTAACTTGTTTAGACATTTCTTTAAGTTTTGCAACAACAGTTGTAACCGCTAAGTCGATCCCGCGTTTAAGATCCATTGGATTGTGTCCCGCTGAAACTAACTTAGCCCCTTCTTTATAAATTGCTTGAGCAAGAACAGTAGCAGTCGTTGTACCGTCTCCAGCGTCTTCATTTGTTTTTTGAGCAACTTCTTTAACCATTTGAGCGCCCATGTTTTCGAAATTGTTTTCAAGTTCAATTTCTTTAGCAACAGACACACCATCTTTTGTGATATGTGGAGCTCCAAAAGATTTTTGGATTACTACGTTGCGACCTTTTGGTCCAAGTGTAACTTTAACTGCGTTTGCTAGAGCGTTTACACCGTTTAGGATGAGCGTTCTTGCGTCTTCTGAATATTTTAATTCCTTAGCCATTTTTATCTCCCACTATAAATTTATTTAAAATTAATTACTGTAATACACCAAGGATCTCATCTTCTTTCATGATAAGAACTGGCTTACCTTCAACTTTTACTTCTGTTCCTGAATATTTTCCGAAAAGAACAACATCACCAACTTTAACGTCGAGATTTCTTACTGATCCATCAGTTAGTCTGTAGCCAGTTCCTACTGCAAGGATTTTTCCTTGAGAAGGTTTTTCAGTGTGAGTGTCTGGGATGATGATTCCGCCAGCAGTTTTAGTTTCTTCTTCTAGACGTTGCACAACAACGCGATCTTGTAATGGTCTTAATTGCATTAGGTCCTCCCTTATAAAATTGTCTACAACAATGTGATAGCATTTGAATGAGTGTCAAGGGTGGAGTCTGAAAAAAAGCGCTATTTAAGATCATACCAATTGACACCGAGTCCCATATCCACTTTGAGAGGCACTCTTAGGTCGACAACGGTCTCCATACCTCTTCTGACGATGTCCTTCATCAGCTCGATTTCCTCTTCTTCAACTTCAAAGATGAGTTCATCATGAACCTGAAGAAGCATCTTTGACTTGAGATGCTTTTGTTCCATTTCTGCGTCAATATGAATCATCGCTATCTTGATAATATCTGCAGCAGTTCCTTGAATCGGGCTATTAATGGCCATGCGTTCTGCTTGGGCCTTAATGGTTCTGTTTTGAGAATGAATTTCAGGTAAAAATCTTTTTCTACCATGCAGAGTTTCAGCGTAGCCTGTCTGCTCTGCTTTATCTTTTAGCGTATCTAAAAAAGTTTTAATCGAATTAAAGTGTGCAAAGTATTTATCGATATAAGCTTTAGCATCCGATCTGGAAATTTTTAATGTTGAAGCAAGTCCAAAAGAAGATTGCCCATACATCAATCCAAAGTTTACCGTTTTTGCCATAGATCTTTGAGAACTCGTCACTTGTGAAAGTGGAATATCTAGCACTTCAGAGGCTGTCTGCGCATGGATATCTAAGTTATCTTGAAAAGATTTGAGCATCGTTGGATCTTCTGAAAAATGAGCAAGAAGTCTTAATTCCACCTGCGAATAATCGGCAGAAAGAAGAATTTTTCCAGGTTTAGCGATGAAGGCCTTGCGGACTTTTTCCCCCATCGGGCTTCTCACTGGGATATTCTGTAAATTTGGATTCGTTGAAGAAAGTCTTCCTGTTTGAGCAACAGTTAAATTGTAATTTGTGTGAATTCTTTTAGAGACTGGATTAACTAGTTCAGGCAATGCTTTTACATAGGTGGAGAGGATTTTTCCGTACTCGCGATGAGTAAGCAGAAGTCCAGGAATTGGACTTAAATTCATACCATCAAGTTCTTCTAAAACATCCGCGTCTGTTGAATAACCTGTTTTAGTTTTTTTAATCACCGGCAACTGCAGTTTTTCAAATAATAGAGTCCCTACCTGCTTAGGCGAATTAAGATTGATTTCAGTATCGGCAGCTTTAAAAATTTTATGCTCTATTTTTTTAATTTCTTGATCAAGCTCAACTTCAAACTCGCGCAAGAAATTTGAATTTAATGAAATCCCAACACTCTCCATCTTTGCAAGAACTCGAATGATCTTTAAATCAATTGAATTGTATAATTCAAAAACTTTTAATTCCTCTAAACGTTTTTTGAAAATTGATTCTAAATGAAAAAGGGCTTGAGTTCTTTCGGCATTGGCGACATGTTCATCAGCACTCAATTCTTTATGCAAGTACTCTTGAACGAGAACGTCTAACTCATGGCGGGTGTTTGTATTGATATTAAAATGTGCAAGCGATGTATCGAAAAGTTTAGAGTTAAATTCAAATTTATTAATAAGTGCGTGCACGCAATCTCGTTTTAAATTTTCTCCAACAACTTCGATATCTGAATTGGCCCAGATCTTTTTTGCAATATCAGAAGCAAAATTTCGGTCAGCTGAATAAACAGTCTCTCCATTGGCAGTAAAATAAATGCGGCTTATTTGACGAGCATAAATATCATCACTGTCATAAAGAAGATGAAGCCCGAGAATTTTAGATTCCAAAACGTCCTTCATTATTTCATCAAGATTATTCTCATTAACATCAACTAATGTAACGTCAGAAGCAATTGGTGCTTTAAAAAGAGTACTTTCGATTGGCCCTTCTTCAATTTTTTCCATGCGCTTATCTGACTCTTTAGAAAGATGATACTGAAAGCGCATTTCTTTATACTTAGCTATTGAACTGGTAAATCCCAACTCTTTCATAAATTCGATGAGTTCATCTGTGGGATAAAAATGAATCGCAGTCTCTTCTGGTGTATGTCCCAGCTCGACATCAGTAGCAATTGTAACTAACTTTTTTGAAAGCAACCCTATCTCTAAATGATCAGTGAAAGCTTCAATAACTTTTTTACCTTTCAATTCAGATCGATGATCAATAATGTTTTCAAATGTGCCATACTCTTTTAATAGCTTAGCTGCGCCAACAGCTCCAATCCCTTTCATCCCTGGAATATTATCTGAACTATCTCCAACAATAGTTAGGTAATCGACAATTTGTTCAGGCTTAACACCCATTTTTTCTTCAACGTCAGAAGGGCCATAAAGCTTGTCCTTCATCGTATCGAGCATCTTGATATTGCCGCCTACAAACTGCATGAGATCCTTATCACCAGAAGCGATATAGATTTCATCAAACTGATCTTTCCACTGCACACATGCACTTCCAATAATGTCATCGGCCTCAAAATCATCGTGTGAAAAAGTTGGAAGATTCATCAGCTTTATAAGCTTATCAATTAATGGAAACTGAGGAATGAGGTCTTCAGGAGGATCTGAGCGATTTGCTTTGTACTCAGGATATAATCTGTTTCTAAATGAGCCACCTTTTGTATCGCGAGCTAAAAAAATATGTGTTGGCTTATGTTCAGCAAGCATTTTTAACATCATGCTCTGGACGCCATAGACGGCCTTCGTTGGAACGCCTGTCGGTGAAGTCATCGGTCTTTGAATCGCAAAGTAAGCTCTAAATATAAAATTTGAGACGTCGACAATAATCAAACGTTTTTTTGACATGAATTTTTCCTTGGGAATTTCCCTAATTTTAGACCGGCTAAAAATAACAAAGAAATCTAGATTGTGGTAGTTGTTTTAGTTGCAAACCAACTAGCTTTTCTGTTTTTGACACCCACAAAATTATCATCGTTGGCCATAACAGAAGTATCGGCCATGACATCTCCTAAGCGATGTCCTGAATCAAGATTGTAGAGAAGATAAAGTTCAAGTCCAACTAACGCGACACCAAGAATTCCACCAAGAATCCAACCCCAAAAAGGAACAATTGCTAAAAAAAGTGGAAGGATAAAAGGCAGGTTGCGAATAGCGGATTGCTTATACGAACATGGTGACCCATCTTCGAGCGATTTCACCGCAAAACCCATAAATTTTTTTCCGGGAGATTGACCGTTATTCATCCCATCTGCGAGAGCAATGTAGATAATGCCTAGAATTAAACCAACAGGGTAAAATAAGATTGAAAAACACAGGACGATAAAAAGATCTATTGCCTTTGCAATGAGGCGAGTTAACTTTGCGACACGAATGGCCTTTTCCAAGAGATACTTTCTGTCCATAAATTAATCTTAGTGATAGCCTAGGGAAAAGCAAAGCACAAAATTTTTAAGTTTTCACGACTATCCGACTTGGGTAGAATGAACTCAACATTTAGTAAGGAGTCCATAATGGGATCAGTGAACAAAACAGATGTAGCGCATTTTGAAAATGATGTTTTAAAGGCAAGCAAGCCAGTACTAGTAGATTTTTGGGCAGAATGGTGTGGACCATGTCGCGTTCTAGGACCAATACTTGATGAAGTTGCTAAAGAACTTGGTGAAAAAGCAGAAATCGTAAAAGTTAACGTTGATGACAATCCAGAATTAGCTCAACGATATGGGATTCGTGGTATTCCAACTATGATTTTCTTTAAAAATGGCCAAGCTTCTAAAACGTTGGTTGGTGTTCAAGGAAAAGACGAAATCAAAAAATCACTCGAAGAGATGGCGTAAAAATGTACATTGCTGAATCACTCGCCGAAGCAGGGAAAGTTCTGGATGCTTTTATCAGCAAACAAACTAATATTGAAAATATAGACTCGGCCATCAACATGATGGTCGAATCTTATAAGAACAACGGCAGAGTATTCAGCTGTGGAAATGGCGGTTCAATGTGCGATGCCATGCACTTTGCAGAAGAACTCACAGGGCGTTTTAGAAAAGAGCGCTCTCCACTTCCTGCGATGGCCATCAACGATGCTTCTCACCTCACATGTGTTTCAAACGACTACGGCTACGATTTTGTTTTCTCTCGCTATGTAGAAGCTTGGGGAAATAAAGGTGATGTCCTTCTTGCTATCTCAACTTCAGGCAATTCAAAAAATGTTATCTTGGCAGTTGAAGCTGCTAAGAAGAAAGGAATGAAAGTTGTTGGTCTTCTGGGAAAAGGCGGCGGCAAATTAAAAGACATGGTCGATGTAAGTCTGATTGTCGATTCATCTGTCAGCGATCGCATTCAAGAAGTGCATATTAAATGCATCCATATCTTCATTGAAGGAATTGAGCGAAAACTTTTTCCTGAAAATTATTAACTAACAAAAGCTCCGATAATAATCATTAAGACTGCAGTGTTAGTAAATACCAACCATTGTTTGGAATGCGTTTGCTTGTAGTGAAGAAATGAATCGAGCAAAAATATCTGTGCCCATAAAACAAAACTCAATTTATAAATCGCTAAGCGAGTAACATTTGAAACGTTAAAAGTATCAAAAGCAAACGGTAGCATAAAGAGAATCAAAAACACGGCGGACATTATCAAACGCATGACTCTTTCTTCGTGATAAATCAAAGTCTTCGGTCGAACCATTTTGTAATAAAGATCATTCAAAAAAAGAATAAAAATAAAGACGATAAGATAATCCTCGAAGTCTCTAAACCCTATCAAAAATTGAAAAAGCAAAAGAACACAAAAAGAGACGAGCAAGACGAATTTTAATTTCGTTAAATTGCGCACATGAGGAAACTCTTTCACTAACTTTTAATAATGAACTCATGGGCCATTATAGGCCTTAAATGATAAATACAGCTAAATAGCAGTTAAGCATTGAAAAAGACAAGGCGACGGCCATACAACTCTCTAAAAAAACTGCCTTAAAAGAGTGTCATTAACGAACTCTTTCTATTCCTTTTTTTATCTCTACCGTGAATGATCGGCGATATGGAAGACGATTTGTGAAACCTTTCTCATGAATAGGAGAAATTGAAATATCACTAGGAGCTCCAGTATCCCCTTCAATATTTAGATCAGCAAAATCAAATTTTTCAAATTGCTTGTATGTATAAATAACTTTTTTTCCTCCAACTGTTGCCTCTTTATCTTGGGCAAAGGCACAAAGAGTGGAAAAGATCATTGAGAATACTAAAAACTTTTTCATAATTAATTCCTGATAAATTTATCTACTCGTTGAGCATATTCTTTCATATCAGCACTTGTCACAGCAGATACATTTCCTAAAACGGTTTGTGCATCTTTTGGTCGATTGGATAATTTCAAAGCAACGGCATAATTTAAACCGATATGTGGTTTCGCTAAAGTTGCTTTATCGAAAGATCCATAAATTGATATTGCCGCTTCATAATCACCTTTAAGCAAATTCGCCGAAGCAAGGGCCGAATTAACTTCTACGTCTTGAGGACTCTTTTTAGCTAGTCCTTGAAATATAGGTAAGGCCTTTCCAACTGTTCCAAAGCGCAAGTAAAGTTCTGCCAAATTATATGTTGGAGTCACGCTAAAAGAACTCATCTCAGAAGCCTTTTTAAATGCAGCGAGTGCCTTTTGAAACTTGCCTTGTTTTACATAAACAACACCTAGATTATTAACAGGTGGAACAAACTTGTTATCAAGATCTCGTGATTTGTTATAAAAAAGAATCGCCTTCGAATAATCGTCCTTTAGGTAATAACAAGTTCCTAATTGGTTCCAATAACTCGTATTGTTTTTGTATTGCCCATAAATATCATCCGCCATCTTCAAAGCTTCATCAAATTTGCTTTGATAACATTTGATATTTATTTTTGTTAAAGCATCATCAGTCTTACTCAATGTTTCTTCCAAGCGAGCTGGAGAAATATTAGAGAGTGATTCCTTAACTAATGCATGACTAGCTTCTTCTGAAGAAAGATTGAATTCGTCTTTATCCGCTTGGTATTTAGCTTCAGTTTTTTTGTCAAAATTTAACTG
Organism: Bacteriovoracales bacterium; assembly: GCA_037444575.1. Taxonomy (GTDB): domain Bacteria; phylum Bdellovibrionota; class Bacteriovoracia; order Bacteriovoracales; family Bacteriovoracaceae; genus Bacteriovorax. The sequence goes on along the minus strand of JBBIME010000017.1, from coordinate 40,665 downwards.
ATCAACCCAACTATAATCTTCTTCAGGTTTAACTTTTTCATCTGCGGCCGTTTTTCTATAAGTAGAATTGCTTGCACAGGCCGAAAGAAGAAGTAGTAATGGTAATAATTTTTTCATTTTCCACCTGCCTTATCCATCAAAGCCGTGCCATTTTCGCTGTAGGTTTCTGGAATAAATGAAAATTCATTTTTAACCAAGAACCAGGCATTATCTGAGGATAAAATATTTTCTTTTTCAATTTTTTTAATTGCTGTCTGTCTAAAATCCAACGCTTGTTTTTCAAGAGGCTGAACCAATTTCTCCATACTCTTTTTAAATGAACTTACGTACTCAGGCGATTTTCCTTCTGGCGAGAAATTCATAATCTCATTGCGGAGGGATTCGTGTCCCGTAACAAGGTAACGATAGGCCCTGACGATTCCAATTCCAGATCCCATTTCTGCAATAGAAACAGCATCAGTTGTGATTCGATCAAGGATAGCAAATTTACTTTTTAAAGTTTTGTTATACTCAGCTTCAGGAAAGGCCAACTTAGTGGCACTTAATTTTTTCAGTTGCTCTTCTAGTGAAGATAGACGAAGAAGCGAGATTGCATCCAATGCTTCGAGCGGAATTTCCATTTTTTGCTTTTTTGAAGTCTCATAGTAAGTCATCATCTTACTTCTAATTTTTGCAGCATCATCAGAGCGTCCGATGCTTTCTAATTCGTTAGCTAAAAGTGAAGATGGATAAATAAGAAGTGGCCACATTTGTTTTGAAACTTCTAACATCTTAATGACATCGTTAAAAGAACTCCACTTGCTTGCAGCTGCCAGCTCATTTAAATGATCGAGGTATCCAGGAAGGACAACGTCATTTCCAAGCCCACATTTAGGAGCTTTTCCAAGAAGAGTTTTACTCTTATCAAACTGTTTATTGGCCAAGTAAATAACATTCGCATTCTTAAAGAAGACGCGCTTATTTTTTGAATCACTTGTACAAAGTTTATCAAAAATCTTCTCGCTGAGGCTTGCCGATTCATCAAATTGGCGACGTTGAAAAAGATCAGTTGAGAAAAGAATATAATCTTTTTCAAACTTAATTAAATCCGTTGCGCTCATAAGACTAGAAGATTTATCGGCCCACGCTGCCATTTGTTTGTAGTCTCCTGTTTCATAGAAAAGAACTGCAATGTTGTAGGCAGCCGTTTTCTTCGCTTCAGGATCACTTTCTGGAGATTTATAAATTTGAAGGTACCCTCTAAGGGCCCCTTTCTTGTCTCCTTTTACGCTTGCCTGTTCAACTTTTTCAAATTGCATTCCAAGAACAAGAGTTTTAACTTTTTTAGCGTAGTCAGGGCTTACTTTAAATTCATTGGCCTCAATTCTTTTCACCCAACCAGCAAGAGCGGCTTTGTCTCCAGCATCTTTATAGTGGTCCATAATTTGAGCGAGCATTTTTTCTTGAGTCTCATTTTCAGCTGGAAAAGCATTCTTATAATTAGTAAGAACTTTTTCTGCTGCTGGAATATTCTTTTTTTCCATTTGAGCAGAAAAAAGACGTTGATAAACAACGCTAGATTTATCGCCCTTGGGATTTGCAGAAAGAAAGCTTTCATAAGCAGGAATAAGATATTCATCAGCTGTTGATTTTTTCACACCTTTTCCAAGGGAAACCATCAACGCATTACTTGCTAGACCTTCAGTTTTTTTGTCGCCATTTTTTTGTGAGCGCTTTATCGCCTCGGCATAAAGAGGAACCGCTTTATCGAATTTCCCTATCGCAAAATAGGTTTCACCCGCGTGGAAATAACTTTCTTGAGATTTAGCAGGTTCCACGAGTGCATTCATCATAAAATATTCATTGGCGGCTTCTGCTTTTTTATCGCGAATATCCCCTTGATGCTCATATGTTTTTGCAACTAATTGTTGTTGAATAAGAGCAGACATTTTTTGAACATTGAATTTTAAAATTTCCACCTGATCTGGACTTAAATTCCCTTTAGAGAATTGACTAGCTAGAACGCGACAAGCTTCAAGATGTTTTTGATCGCGACCAAATTTCTCATAGAGACTTAAGAGTTCCGTATTGAATTCAACTTCTTCTTTTTCATTTTGTTTGTATTGAAGACCGTCACTTAAAGTTTTTTCTGCTGCTGCAAATTTTCCTTGCGTCTTTAAGTAGCGCCCTACTTTTAACATGACCTCTGAGACACTTTTTCCATTCTTTTTATAGAAAGCAATGGCCTCATCTGATCTTCCGGCCTCTGTGTAAAAGAATGCTAGGTCGCGTTCAATACTCTTAGACATATCAATAAACTTACTGTTTTTAGAAAGCTCATAAGACTCACTCATAGTATTGATGGCCTTATCGTATTTCCCCATCTTGAAATAACTCCAAGCTAGGTTAAAGGCATCTTTGGTCCACCATTTGTCACGTTTTGTTTTTAAAGCTGCTTCATAAAGGGACATCGACTTATCAAAGGAACCTTTATTGAAGTAGATTTCAGCAAGAGCAATTCTAGACTTATCAGCAACAACTGAGCCACTGCGTGACTCATCTAATGCTTTTTGAAAATACTTTTTTGACTCCTCTTCTTGTTTTACCTCTTTAGCATTGTACGCAAGAATGTAATAAGCATCTGCTCTATCGTCAAAGCGTGGGAATTTTTTCAAAAGAACAAGGACTGTCTTTTGAGCCTGCTCAAAATAGCGGCGTGATTCCTTGAAAACTTCATCTTTATTGGCCTTGTCGCGCTCTGCTGCTGGAATTTCCAAATATTTTTGGTTCTCTAAATCTTTTAATAAACGCCCTTTCTCCAATAAGATTTGGGCCATGCGAAGCATGAGATCTGGTCTTTGTGCTCCAATCTGCTTATTGAGTCTCGTCACTTCCCGTAACTCTTCATCCAAAACTTTTAAAAGTTCTGTTCTTCTTTGTTCAACGTCAGCATGAGCTAAATTCATCCCAAAAGATGAAAATAAAAAACCAAGACATAAAATGAAAGTTAATTTTCTTTTCATAAATTATTTACATTCCGATTTGAGCGAGAATACATAGTCACCTAATTCGTCTGCCCAAAATTCTCCATTAAAAGTCCAAAAATATTGCTTATCAGTTCTTCTTACATGAGCGATGTCCCCTCTTGCTCTTGAGCCTCGAAGAGAAACGTTTTCATAAAGTTCTGTTTTTCTTTTTGATAGAACTTCCAACTTTATATAACTCATATCTTCGAATGCTTTCACTATTTGAGCTGCATACAATTGCAATTGTCCTCGGATATAACTTCCGATGAGATTTCGTTGCATATTGAGAGATTCTCTCAAGTTGTCATTGAGAACTGCTCTCATTTTGTCATTGCCAACAGATTTCATACGCTCAATTTCGTCTCGTCCTGCATTGAATGAACTATAAAGTTCTAAATAAGCTGGGTCGCGAGCAATAGAAGCTAATGCCGTATTTAAAATAGCGTTGTTCTTTATTTTTCCTTCTGAATGTTCTTTAACAAGTGAATAGTACAATTTGTAATCTTTCCCCATAGAGTCGATGTACTTTTTGTAAGCTTCATTATCCTTTTCATATTTTGTGTAGAAGGCTTCGACTGTATTTTTTGAATCTTCCCACAAACAAAGTTCCATATAAGAGAGGGCCTTAAGAACTTCAATTTCAGGATTAAAGATATAACTAAAAACTGGAGCTTTATACGTTACAAGCTTACCAAGTGTTCGGTTGTAGTCTTTTAAATAGAAACTGTTCCATGCTTCTTCAAATAAAATCTCAGGCCAGATATAAGAAGATTTCTCTAAATCTAAATAACTTGAGTAAGCAGCATCAAACTTCTGAATGGCAAACTGAGATCTCGGAATTCCGACGATACAGTAATCACGGCTGATCTTTAATTGTCTTAATCGATCTTTATCTTTTTCTTTTTTAATGTGAGCTTCAGCAACATCTATACATTCTTTGAAAACGCGAGTTGCCTGATCTTCTTTCTTGCTTACTGAATAGATACTTCCTTCAAGTAAAAGAGCAAATGGTTTTACGGGATTCCAATCTTCAATAGGCTTACTTAAATATTTTAAGGCCTGATCGTAATTTCCCTGACGGAATGCTTTTCTCGCCAAAATATAACGAATGGTTGGAGCACCTGATTTCTCTAAAATATTTGATGGCAAAACTTCAAATTGCTTAACACCAACTTCAGCAATTAGCTGATCAACAACTTTATCAACAGCAGCATCATTCACTCGAGTAGTTGTTGCCAGATATTCTTTGATGAATGGAATGGAACTAAAGTACATTCTCTCTTGAATGAGCTCTGAAACCATTTGAGGATAGTGATTTTTATCCCCGCTTTGATAAATTTTCCAGGCTCCCTGAATTGATGCTTCGGCACTCACACCGAAGGCCATACACGCAAGAAGAGAAATTAATAAGAATGAATTCTTCATAGCTTTCTCTCCTAATTAAAATGAATAGCCTAAGGATGCAGTCGCATCATAATTAGATTTCCAAGCTGTCCCAGGAGTTGAAATATTATTCGCGCTGTAATGAACTGCCGTTAAATCTACGCGGACGTTAAATGATTGGCTTAAATAAAACTTCATCCCAGCTTCCCACATAACACCGCTGTGACTTTCTAATGTTTCCTGATTAGCAAGAGAAGCGCTTTGAAATGCTAGTTTGTTATTCTTTTCTTTTAGTTGAGCGTAACCCAATCCAAAAATCCAATCCATATAAACAATTTTATTGAATGTATTAATCTTGCTGTAAAAAGGAGACCACAGCCCCATCACTCCCCAGTAATTATCAACAATTCTTCTGAATGGAGTTGTTCCCGTTCCCTGTGCTCCAGAACTTCTTACTCCTTTTGCCGTATCGTTTTCTTTTCCAGAATTTTTTGAATAAAGACCTTCAATACCAAAATCTTCAGTCATGAAATAACCGACACGCCCTTGAATAGCAGTCGAATCAACAAACGCACCTGAAGTCGTAATTCCCCCACCAACATTCACATGTAAGTGTCCGGCCTTTCTAAATTTTCTATTTTGAAGAACATAAACTTCTTTGTCTGGATCGAGCCAGGAGAATTCGTAAATGTCTTTTTCGCTAGCATAAATTTTAGAAGTTACACAAAGAGACAGCAAAAGGAACAAGGCCAAAAGTTTTGATTTCATACGCATCCTACAATTAAAATCATCATCCATTAGACGAATAGAATTATTTACTATTTTAACACAGGCGGGATGGCTCGCAACAAAATCAAAAAGACGAACTTTTGCCTTTCTGGCAAATATTTGAGTACTCACAATGTGAGCAATGATGAGCATTAACCTGATTAAGCGACTCTGTTTTTTTCCAATAAGAAAAAAGAGTCTGAGTGATTTCGTCGAGTGAAATATTTTTGGAGACGATTTCTTTTTGATCTAAATAGAGAAGGCTTATTTCGATATTTTTATCTGGAGTAAAATGATTAAGATTACCGTATGCTAAGGCATAACTCATCAACTGAAACCAGTAATTCTCTTCGCTCATTTGATCTCGAATTCCTGTTTTAAAGTCCCAGACAACCAATCTATCACTATTTAGAAAAATGAGATCTGGAGTTCCACTAATCATTTGCCCAAAAAAAGGAAATTTAATCATGCGTTCGCTGATTATTTCAAAACCATCTCGGTATTGATCTGCTAAATTATAGGCCCAGTTAATTTTGTCTTTTTCTTTGGAAGGAATTCCACTCTCGTTAATTTCTTTCAAAAATAGTTTCGACAAATACCCGTGAATTTCTGTTCCGCGCTTTTTTGAAGAGTAGAAAATCACTTCGTCCTCTTCGACATTTGCTAATTTTGATGAAATCCCATTCTCAACTGGATCAATTTTACAAATATTTTGAAGATAGAATTTAAACGGGCACTCGGCAATAGTTGCCAGTCTAGTAACAGAAAGCTCTGAAATAAATCCTAATGAACCAGCACTGGTCTGTGCCAACATCCCTAGAGTATCTTGTTGAATGAGAGAGACTTCGACTCTATTTTTTTGACTACTATGTATAGTGTTCTCAATTTGCAGAGTAGGCATTAATCGAAGGGCCTCTATCCAACTATTGTCATAGAGATAAAGATCTTTAGAAGACTCCTTCACAACACTCCATAAATCAACAAATGCAAGATGCTTTACAGCTCTGGTGCAGGCTACATAAAGTAGTCTTTTGCTTTCGGAAAAATCCTTTAATTTTAAAATTTCTGATTCAAGATGATAGAATGGAGATTTAAAAAATCTTTTTTGATCAAAGGCTTTTTTCCATTTAAAACTATGAGGGAATTTCCCAACATGCTCTTTCATTCCATTATAGCGACCGTTTGTATGAACTCCTCCTAACAAGACAGCATCATACTCAAGCCCCTTTGAGGCATGGGCCGACATAATAACAATTCTTTTTTTATCTTGCCCCTGCGTCGATCCACTCATCATTTCACAAGAATATTCACCATCTTCATCATTTTTCAGAAGGTGATAAATCTTTATAATGTCTTCTTTGGTAAGCCTGCAAATGGCATCAATAACATCAGAGTTCTGAGCATGAAATGAATTGGAAAGCCCAATCGAAAAAATGAATTTATGGAAGGCTAACCGCAATCCAAACAATTTTATATCAAATAGAAATTGCTCAATTTTCTGTTTGTGATCTATCTTTACATCTAAAACCGCCAAAAGTGATTCAAGTAAGAAATGAGTCGAATCTTCCTTTTTTTGATTATTCTGATTTAGATAAAGTTCGATTAAATAGACTAAGATATTTATTAAAGGATCATCATCAAACTGAATTTTTATTTGAGCACTAAATGAGATTTCACTCGAAAGGAAATTTTCTATCAGCTGTGCACTTGGCTTAAGCTTTCTATATAATACGCATATCGAGTGGTATTCATCATTTTTAAGTAATTCACTTACATGTGCACACAGTACCATGGCCTCGAGTTGATCAAGATCGTGATCATTGCTTTCGCCTCTTACTTCTGTTCTTAGCGAAACGACTTCCCCTTCATTGAAATTGGAATCAGGTATATTTTGAGGTTCCATTTGAACACTGTGAGGGTCATGCCCTTGGTATTTTAATCCGAGTGGAAAAACTTTCTCAAAGAGGTCATTATTAAACTGAATGATATTGCGGTAAGATCTGAAATTATTTTTTAAGTAATAATTATTGGCTTCACCTAAAAGATTGGCACAATCAGAAAAGACTTGTAACTCTCCTCCTCTGAATCCATAAATGGCCTGCTTTCGATCTCCGACACAAAATATTTTTTCAGAGTCGTTCCCAATGAGATTTTTTAAAATTTCAAATTGAATAAAAGATGTATCCTGAAACTCATCGACAATAAAATATTTATAACTCTCTTGAATTCTTTTAAGAACTTCCGGCTTCTGCAAGGCCTTCAAAGTATAAAATTCAAGATCGGAAAAAGAGAATCCATCCAAATCTAAATAGTGTGAATCGATATACTGAAAAAGATCAGCAATGGTCTGAACCCATTTCTTGTATGTTTCAAACTCACTCGCCATGGCGTTTAAATCATCCACAAAATCTTTCAAGTCATCTCGTAATTCTCGAATTTGTCCGAAAGTTTCTTTTTGACTAATAGAAATCTCTTTAGAAGTCGTTGTTGGAAAGCGATCAATTGTTTTAAAAAAATCACTATAGGCCTTATAGTTTGAAGCCTGAATAGTCCCTTGAGAAAGGAGGACTTCATTAAATCGGACTAAAAACTCATACCATTTTTTCTTTTCATCTTTTGGGTCAACTTGAAGATCAATGCTTTCTCTAAAAAGATCTCCATAACCTTTTACTGTTAACAATTGAGAAAAATATTGATCTATCTCGTCTTTCGCACTCGTGGGTATAACGGGATTCGACCATAAAAATCGAAGCTCTGGTGATGAGAATATTTCTTTCATTGATGAAAGAAAAGCGTTAGAACTGGCCAGAAAAAGTGGGTCTAATTGTTCACGATTTTCTTGAAACCATTTATCGAACAACTTTTGAATCTTATCCCTGTGTTCTATAGGGGTGACTAAATTAATTTCTGCAGGAAACTCGCTCCAATACCCAAGGCTCAGTAGTCGATGGCAAAATCCATGAATTGTTGTGATGTTTAAAAAAGCGAGATTTTGACGGACATGACTCCAATAAATTAATTCGCTCTCATTCCCACTAGTCTCTGCCTCTGTGAGGATTTCTTCCACTCGTCTCAACATTCTGACAGACATTTCACCTGCCGCTTTTTTTGTAAACGTCATTAAGACAATTTTTGAAAGCTCAGATGTTATCTGTCTGTTCCATTCCGATGGCGCTGTCGTTTGTTGAACATTTTTCAATAAGAAAATTAAATGCTCTACAAGAACGAAGGTTTTACCAGACCCCGCGCCTGCAGATAGTAATTTTCCTCCATTGTGAAAAATGGCCTTTTCTTGTTCTTCGTTAGGAGTTCTTTTGGAGGAGTTACTCATTAAGCACAACTCCCTTTACTGCAAAACAATTGCACTTCACAAAAATCACAGATCTTAGTATTACGAGGATTGTCCTTAAAATGAACTTCTGAATTTGCTTCTTCTATTGTTTTTAAAAGGAGCTGTTGAAACTCATCCAAAACCTTATCGTTTAATACAGGAGTTTCTGTTTCATCATAAGTTTGAGATGACTCAATCTCTGAAAGATTTAAGTATCCCCACGAATGAATTTTTTTATGCCTATGGCGGATTGTCGTCAACAAATACGCCCATATTTGAATTTTATCAAAAGCTAATGTTTCTTTTTTTGAACCAATCGCAGCAGCCGATCGCTTGAAATCAAAGAGAGCAACTTGGTTTTCAGGAAGTTGAATCAAGCAATCAATTGACCCCACCAAGTTCCAGGGATTATTTCCCAAAGAGCATTCGAACTCAACACTAATCGCTGAGTGTTTATTAGAAAAATCGATGAGGTACTCAATTCCATTTTGAGTGAAGTGAAGTAGCTCATAAAATGTGGCAAGCTTATTTTTTTCACTTAAAACAACTTTGTGCTCGGATAAAAAATTATTTAATAGCAAATGACATAATTCTTCATGCTCTTTCGAATTGAACATTAGATTGGCATCAATCTTTTTGTCTGCGAAATATTTTTCGATAATCTTGTGTTCAATTGTCCCCATTTCATCTGGAGCAATCTTCAAACGATCTTCCGGACGATGATCAATTTTCTCGATTGAAGAGAAATAGTATTTTCTTGGGCAATCAATATAATTTTGCAGTCTTGAAGGTGAAAATTTGCTGATTTTATATGGACCCGACTTAATGCTCGTTAGAAGATAATCTTTCTTCTCTCTTAAAAGGTATTTCGCTTCAGGATCTACAATCTCCAACTCAAATCCTTTTAAAATTTCTCTCCACGCTAAATCGACAAGCTCCAATCCTTCTTCCATCAAAAGCACATTTTTCTGACATGCCAGTGTTTGAACGAGCTCACTCTTTAGATTAGAAAAATCAAGACCTGCCCTTTTGATTGGCCCAATAACTTTTAGAGCATCAATCATTTTTTCGCTATACTTGCTCTCTCCCGCTTTCAATGGGCCATAATTGGAAGAGGCAATCATTACTAAGGGATGCTCGCTGTCGTTGTAAGGCAGTTCGTTTAACTCGAACAACCTAGTGTTCGGTTTTGGTGTTAACAACGCAAGAGAAACTCTAGGAGAATTTAGCTCTAAAATCATTTTCAGCACGTTCAATGTAAACCCATCAACCGTTGTTTGAAATTCTCCATAGTATGTCAGGGCATCAGATAAAAGAAGCAAAGTTTTATACAGGATAAAATCTTCTGCTTTTAGCGCCTCTTTTTTCTTTTCTTCAATATTATTTGAGAATACTTCAATTTCGAGTGATTTTTCTTTCAACTCCTCTGATAATTCTTCAAATAATTTTTCTCGCGCGATAGAGAACAAATCTTCTGGTGATTTAAAAAATTTATCTTGAGTGGCCACTTCTTGTTTGAAGTTAAAACTCGATTGCGTACTGGCCAAGGCTACATCAAATTGTGATGTGTTTTTTTCTAATGAATTTAAAACAGTATTTAATTTACCTTTTGGAAAATAAATTAGCTTTAATGATTTTCCAGGTGCTTCAATTTCAATTTTTTCTTCTGGAACAATCCAACGAATCCAATCAGTACTCAATGTCTCTACATAAACGTCTTTAGGAAAAAAGATACTCACTTCCGTTTTCTCAGCTAGAACTTTAAGCATATCTATTTGAATACCGCTTAAATGCTTAAAGCCAATCACCCAAAGTGGTCTATTTATTTCAATTTCAGAAAGCACTTGATAGCTCTTGTGCTCATCAATGATTTTCTCATTCTCTAAAAAAGTCCAAAAAAGCAAAATAGATTTAGTTGTAACTTCATCCATTTCTTTAAGAAACTCAGAGAGGAGCTCTAGATTGAGTGAAAAGGAGCGTAAATCTGTAAATATCTCAAAGGCCTTGAAAAACTGATGGGCCTTTTCATTTGGAAAATAATGACGCCAAACCGAAGAGAGTCTAAGCATTAATTCTGCTTTGTTAGATCTAGTGATATTTTTAATTTTTAGATAGTCACTTACCCACTTGGAAATAGTGATAATTTCTAAGTTGGCAGGCATCAGGCGTCTTAGGCCATCGGCAACCAGAGGACTTGGGCAAATCACAAGCGGACTTGCAGAGGTAGTATCTGCAAGAGAGAGATCTTTAGTGGATTGATAAAAGATCACGTCTAGCACAACGCTTTTCTCCAAGACAAAATGGGGTAGTTTTGTTAAATTCATTCTATGCTTTCAGAAAGTCGATTGTATAGTTTTATTGATCAAAATGCTGGCTTCACTTTGCACTTCCTAGAAGGACAAAAGTTGATTCAGGATCTTGCTGTGATTCACACCAATACTGGTGGAGGATTTAAGTATTTTCGTGATGCAATTCTTTCTATTCAGCCAATGATTTCTTATCTCAAGCCAGGCGAAGGATTAGGGGTCTATATCGATTCAGATGAACCCTATTTTCGTTTGAAAGTAGAAATGAGTGAACAAGGCCAGATGCGCACGCTTCTTTTGCCTGAAGATTTCAATCAATTCCCAAAAAGCATCAAAGGAAAATGTCGAGTTGTTAAGACTGTTCCTGATGAAACTCGTCCTTATACTTCAATTATTAATTTAGATAATGTCGATTTCCATGAAGTGGTGAATGATCTTTTACGAGAATCTTACCAATTAAAAAGTGAAGTTTTCTTAACTGAAGAAAGTGATCAAAGCGTGATGATCATGAAGCTTCCTTCAATTAATATCAATCGTATTGAAACAAACTACACCTTAAGTGTTCCTGAATATTGGCAAAAAATAGAAAAAGACCTTAATGCTCTCTTTGAAAAACACACTGATAATTATGAAGTTATTCAAAAGCACATCGAAGGTATGGGACTTCTGTATCTAGGATCAAAAGAAGTTAAGTTTAAATGCAACTGTTCTAGAGAAAGAATGGTTCAAGGCATCCGTTCAATTATCAACAGCAGTGGGATTGATCATGTTTTTGCTCCTGATGAAAATGAAATTGAAGCAAAGTGTGATTACTGCAAGACCAGCTACCTTCTCTTAAAAAAAGAATTTCTCAATTAAAACGGACTCACGTAGTCCCAATCAAGTTTTTTATTTTCAGGACGATAGATAACTCTTTTGAGCATCTCTGATTCATCAAATAATCCACAAAAATTTTCGGCCATCGGCCCTTTGGCCATCACCGGTGACATGAGAGAAGAATTTTTATAAATTAAATTTTTCCCAGAGCGTTCAAATTCGGCCCACTCCTTTCCCTCTTTAGGAAATTCGATTTCAAGAGTCTCGGCACCAGTAATGATTAAAAGCACATCGTCTCTTTTTTGAGCATTGATCCATGTGACAATTCTTTCTATTTCTTGCAATGATTCTTTAGCAAAACTGATATCTTTTTTCTTAAGCGCCTTAAGAAAATTGAAGTCCCTGACTAAGAAAAAAGTTTGCGCTTGATCCTTAATCAATTGTCCCCAAAGAGTTTTAAAATTATTTGAGATACTCGAATAACACAAATTCTTTTGGCATGACTTATCAAAATACAAACCAGGATTCATGCTTTCTTGAATTTTTTCTACAGAGTCTTGATAATGAAATGACTTTTTACCCGCCACATCCTGAGAATTTCCGAGAGGCTCCATTCTATAAAATCGCATTTTAGCGGGGTTCACAATACCACCGCGGGGACATTTTAAGCTTTTCACCAGTGAGAACTCGTCATTGGCACCATTTTCTAAAATGCTGGCAGCATAACCCATCTCTGTGAGGTAATCCCAAACAGGTCGAGCGTCAAAATCTTCGCATTGCCCTTTAATATTCTTTGAACCATTTAACTGCGAGAGAAAACTTTTGCTGGAATCAGGTCGCAATTCATATAAATTGAAATTCCATACCTTCCCCATACAGTCCATTTTTTCAAAACTTGTGTGAAAGCTTGCCTCTGGAACATTAAATCGCAACAAAGGAATGTGCTCCTCTGAAAAACCTGCAATCTGAAACCAGATGATATGATGAGGCCTTTCGGAGTAGCTGTGTTTTTCCATATTGAGTGTTTGCACTCGTGCACAGCTTGCAAAGATCATAAGGGCCGCAAGGATTTTTGTAATTCTCGTGATTATTGTCATTCTTTGTCTCAATAATTATGGATAGTGTTTTTTTTATTATGCCTGAATTAGCTAAATTTCTCATTTAATTCTTTGAGATTCTCTACTATCCTATTTAAGGAAAAATACCTTATATTTGATAAAACTACTCTACTTTATAGACAACAGTTACCTTAGGAGAAATTATGGGAGATGTAGCGACACTCGCCACAAGGGAAGTGATGTGGAATATTCCGCACGCCTTCAAGTTATTAATGTACATTCTTTTCTTTACCAGTACGGGCATTATGCTCAAGGGTCTTTTCAACAAGATTCAATTTGTAACAAAAGGTGAAGGAGTTGAATCTCTCTCTAAGCTAATTCCAAATGAACCGAACGTTCTTAAATTCCTACATACTCTATTCTTCACAGGTAAAGTACCTCGTTTTAAGAATGTGGCCATATTCCACGGTCTAATTTTTTACGGATTTCTTATTCTTTGGATCACTACGGATGTTGTTGCGATCCACGCCGATACTCCACTTAAGATATTCCAAGGAAAGACCTACATTATTTTATCTTTCCTTTCAGACATCGCCGGAATCCTGGTTCTTCTCGGAATAGGTCTTGCTTACAAACGCCGCTACGTTGATCGTCCCGCTTATCTTTCAGCAACAAATCCAAAACAAGAACTTCGCATGTATGCAATGTTAATCGCTCTTGTTGTGGCAGGTTTTTTACTTGAAGGTCTTCGTATAGTTGGAACCCATTTTCCAATCAATGAAATGCACTGGTCTCCAATCGGTTGGGTAGTAGCTCTCGTACTATCAAAAATTAATTTGAGTGAAATGAGCTTAGCTTATACCTATAGAACATTGTGGTTTCTTCACATGCTTAACACCATGGCCTTTATCGCAAGCCTTGGTTACACAAAATTCTCTCACATCATCACTCTTCCTTTTGCAGCTCTTGTAACTCCAGCTCGCAGAGGCGGTGTTTTAATGCCAATGAATTTTGAAAATGAAAATGCTGAAACTTTTGGTCTAGGAAAGCTTTCAGAACTCACGATGAAAAATAATTTGGATTTATTAACTTGTGTTGAATGTGGACGTTGTACACAAGTTTGTCCTGCTAATTTAGCTGGGAAAATTCTTGATCCTAAAAAGATCATCACAAAAACTCGCGATCTCGCTTTTGATACAATGGCAAAAGGTGAAAAAGATGCGGAAATTTGGGGAGATGCTCCAATCTTTGCTTCAAATGAACTTGATGCCTGTACAACTTGTGGCGCTTGTATGGAAGAGTGTCCAGCAAACATCGAACACGTTCAGATCATCATGGAAGCAAAACGCTATAAAGCTCTCACTCTTGGAGATATTCCTCCAGCTGCCGCTGATGCTGTTAACAAAATTAAAAATCAAGGAAACCCTTGGGGTATTGCTCAACATGATCGATTTAAATGGGCCGATGGCCTAAACGTTCCAGTCATTGAGGCCGGAAAAAAAGTTGATTATCTTTATTATGTTGGATGTGCTGGTTCATATGACGGTTCAAACCAGAAGGTTGTAAAAGATACAATTGCGATGCTCAAAAAAGCAGGAGTAAGTTTTGCAGTAATGGGGAAAACTGAAAAATGTAATGGAGACCCAGTAAGAAGATTTGGTGATGAATATTCTTTCTATGAGATCGCCATCGAAAATATTGCCAATATGAGACAATACGACTTCGGAAAAGTAGTTACCCACTGTCCTCACTGTCTTCACACAATCGGCAAGGAATACGCTAAATTTGAAGATGGAGTATTTGAGACTGTTCACCACACTGAACTACTTGCGGATTTAATTGATAAAGGCAAATTGATGCCAGAAAAACGTGTTGATGAAACACTAACTTTCCATGATCCATGTTATCTTGGCCGTCATCATGGTCAGTACAATGCCCCTAGGGCCATCTTGAATTCTATTCAGGGAATCAAGATCAAAGAAATGGTAAGAAGCAAAGATAAGGCCCTCTGTTGTGGAATGGGCGGTGGAAATATGTGGTATGAACTTCCTGAAGGAGAACATATTGCTAATAACCGACTCAAAGATATTGGAGAGAAAGAAGTTAACAAATTGGCCACAGCGTGTTCTTATTGTATGATTAACTTTAATTCGTCTAAAGCTCATGTGAAGGAAACGGAAAACCTTGAAGTTGAAGACATCGCATCTATTCTCGCTAAATCTGTATTGTAAGATTGTTATACTTACAGGTCTTACCGCTTTTTGCGGTAAGACCTATTCTCAAGATCAAGACAATCCAGGAATCATCGAAAGTTTAGAACGCCTTCTTGAAGTTCATCGCAAGCAGTATGATCAAAATAAAACTAAAGTTCAGTCGATTTTAAATGCACCAACTGATATTTCAGATCTAAAAGACGTCCAACTTGATCCGCAGTTCATGCGTTCTCTTATTTTCAATTCCGATGATAAATATTTGCGACTTATCCAAAAGGATGAATGCAAACTCTTATCTGCTCTTGAAAACAATCTATTAAAAACAACAGAAGGCGATGTTGAAAAAGTTTTTATAACTTATAAAAACAAAGAAAATAAAATTGAAAGTATGGCTTTGGCCAAGAATGATTTTTTTGAACAAATTTATAAAAAGAAATGTTTGAACAATCGAGAATTCTCTACCCTTTTTAATGAAAAGAACTTCCAAAAAACAATTGAAGGAACTAAATTTTCTTTACCTAAAAACAATAATGAATGTGAAATTATCCATAAGGAATGGTTGGATAACTCCTACACTCCTTATCTTTGCCGAATCCAACAAATTATAAAAAAATCTAAGAGTCAAAGACAGGTTGCGCTTTACAAAGAAAAAATTCCAGCCATGCAGAGAACCTATCTTGATAACCTTTGCAATAACCTCACCTCTCCAGCTCTCTTTTGCGAAAATTATTTAAAAAGTGACGTATGGAACAAGGTTATCAACGGAGAAGTTCCTCGATACAAATTAAGCTTTAAATGTAAAAATCTCTTAGATAAAAGTGAAGTCTCAAACAGTGACTTAAAAAACTGTGCTGCAAAACTTGTCAATGAACCTTCAATCTGTGAAACAAGAGGAAACAAAAATTTTCCTTCCGATTTCCCTATGCAAAACTGCAACACGATATCTGATGCATTAAATAGATCAAAACTAATAACCAACTACCATGATTGCCCTGGGAATGTGGACAATGAAGCAATTACAAACATCCATCGTATCGTAAACCACTTCTCTCCTCGAAACATTGTATCAAACAAAGAAACGTGCGCAGGAGAAGCTCAATTTACTTTTGCACGATTAAATTTTGATATCAAACATGAAGCTGGCTGGCCTCTTCAAATTTGTTTTTTAAATCACGTTTCAGAGAAAGAAGATTGTGTCCCTTATATTCCTGGCTCAAGAGAAGAAGAACCTCTAAGTGAAGATCAAGTTATCGCAAAAATTCTTTATCAACAAAAAGGGGCTCCGGCAAAAACCAAGTGTCGGATTGTTGATTCCAAAGCCTACAGCCCAGTTCGTTCTGAATTTAAATTTGGATGTTTTATTGTTTTTGATGCTGAAAATTGCACAACACTATCTTGTAATAAAAAAGTTATTTGGGAAGATAAAGTACAAAGCGATATCAAATTTATGGGAAAGCCAACATTTGATTATTTTACAACGGCCTTTATAAATGAGCGCTATTCCTTCGCAAGTATGATCAACGAGGTAAAAGGAACACAGGGAAGAACAATTAAAAATCTTACAGATCTAAAATTTTATTTGGACAAAATTCCTAATAGCATTATTCATGGTGTTGGATGTGTTGAAGATTTAATTCCTGAGGAATTCCAAAGAACAGCAATTAATCAATGTCACCCAATGCCGTTTATCGTTGATGGATATGTTCCAAAAAGCACAGAAACATGGATTGTTTTCCGTGCAGCGATTGATGATCTTCACTCTCCTCGCTTGGTTTTATGGCAAAATATTTTTAATGCGGTTAGTGCTTATCGAGAGCTTCACCCGCTAAATACATGGACTCTTTATGGCATTAAAAAATAAAGTTATAATTTTTTTATTGTCGATATTTTCCTTCAAATCACTTGAAGCTAAGATTGTTCTGCCTGAATTAATGGCTAAACAAGCAATCAATAATATTTTATTCATCTCTCAAGATGGGAAATTTACTTATTATCAAAAACGATCTGGCAGCTTACTTTTTTCGACCAATTACAAAGTTCAAGAAATGCGAAAGGGAGAGATTGGAACGAAGTACACCTTGTTTGCGACACCCGCTCGTAAGAAGATAGTGGTTCTTCAAAATTCTAGTTATCATGACTTCTATTCCCTCAGAGCTAAGGAAAAAATTTACTTAGTTAATTATGGAGAGATTGCGCTTAAAGAAGTCGGATCAGGAACAAGCCCCACTCTTCTTCTAAACGACAGTTGGCTCTCTTATTACGACCCTTATTCAAAGCTTCTTAATTTTGAAAGTACGAACAATTCAGCTTTAAAGTTTTCAATTAAACTAAACAATCGCATCAATCCATACTTTACCCCTCAAGTTGTAATGAGTGATGACAATACTATCTACTATACCGACTTAAATGAAAGTGGAATCGTGGGCGTTCTTGAATACAAACGCAACACCTCTGCAAGTAACATTATTTATAAAGCAGCTTCTCCAATGGAAAAAGCAGAACTTTGTATTCACAACGATAATTTAGTTTTAGGAATTTTTGGTATCCATAATGGAAATCAAGGAAGCATAATTTCATCATCACCACTTCCATTAAAGGATTTCACTAAAAGAGAAACTTTATATAAGTCAGAACAAAATGATTTAGGACATCTCGTTTGTGATTTAGATAAATCCAGAATTGCTTTTATCAAAAACTTTGGAAGCGCGGCTACTCCCAGTTACGATATTGCAGATCTAAACGTTACAACTAAAACAATTGTTCCTCTTTCTGAAATTAAAACTGCAAGTAATATCATCAACATGGATGGCATACTTTTAACCCAGGAAAAAGGGAAATATTATATTGTTAAGGGTGAAATCGATTTTAAAAATATTGATTTGTTGAAACCGAAATCACCGACTCAAAAACCAACAGCTGAAGAAGTGGAGAAAGAATTAGAAGATGAGTAAACTCTTTTTTATTCTCTTTATTTTAGGGATGCCACAAGTCCTACTCTCACAAGAGAAGGAGACCCCTGTTGTATCAGAAAAAAGAATCCAAGGCTCTAAAGAGTTGCCTCTGGAACTTAATCTTCTAATTGATGGTCTTCAAAACATAAAAAGTGCTGAAAACAACCGCGAAAATATTCTTACGACTATTATGAATATCGATTCCTACGCAAGAGTTCTGAGCAAGGAAGATATTTTCTTAGTTGGAAAAATTGAAGTTTATAAAACTCTTCTAAAATCTAATGATTTTTCAGCCCGTGCAACAATTGATGGTGATTCATTAAAAACATTAAAGACAGCTATTAATAGATCAAGTGATCCATTCATCTCTTGGTTTCTGAAGGCACTTCTTCATGACTGTGAATCAATTCTTTCAAGTGCAACTTTTAAAGAATACCTTCTTCAAAAAAACAGCGGCCGTTTAGATAAATTAGAGTACAAAAAAATTGATAAAAAAGTACAACTCCTTTATCGATGGATCTCAAAAATTAATCCAGACTCATCTGACTTCCAAGATAGTTTACGAGCAGAGCTTGCTCTGCCAATGATGGAATCCTTAAAAAATATTGAGGAAAGTTTTTTCTTAATGGCCCAAAGCTCTAGCGAGCCAAATCCAACTCTCATCAAATCTCCTAAGGATCTTAAATTTTTTGCTCTAAAAGAAATGAAAAAACCTAAGAAAGCTCCTAAAAAGGAAAAAACGATCGATGAAATTCTTGCTCCTGTGACAGATGAAACTAAGCAAGAAGAGCTTGTTTTACCGGAACCTAGTAAAGAAAATTGGCTCAATGAAGAAGACGCTCCAATAAATCTCAAAAATCTTCCAAAACCTAGCAATGACGCTGACTGGCTACAAGACTTTTAGCTCTTTTTGTGCTAGATTTTTCCTCTCTAAATACCCTTTTTCTAGGAAATGATTTATGGCACTTAATAAACAGCCGTACCGCGGAACTCGAGATTTTTTTCCCAAAGATAAAAGGGTGCGCGACTATCTATTTTCTGTGATGACAAAAACAGCTGAAAGTTTTGGCTATGAATCTTATGATGGCCCTCTTTTAGAAGAAGTAGAACTCTATAAAGCTAAATCTGGCGAAGAATTAATCAACGAACAAATTTATTCTTTCACAGATAGAGGCGAACGTTTTGTGGCCATTCGTCCAGAAATGACTCCTACTGTAGCTCGAATGGTGGCCCAGATTCACCGCGAATCAAGTAAACCACTTCGATGGTTTTCTATTCCTAACCTAATGAGATACGAAAAACCTCAACGAGGAAGAGTTCGCGAACACTGGCAATTTAATTGCGACATCTTTGGAGCTCCGGGGCGTTTAGGGGAAATTGAAATTCTTCAAATTGCAGTTGAGCTTTTCCAAAACTTTGGTGCAGACAATTCTCACTTTGAAATCCTTTTAAATGACAGAGCTATTGTTGATGCTGTTTTCAAAAAGATGATGAAAGCAACTGAAGAACAAACGTACCGCCTTTACAAAATTGTTGATAAAGCAAAAAAAGTGACTCATGAAGCTCTTCATAAAATGGTAGGTGAAGTTGGCCTATCCACTGAAGCTGAAAATATTTTTTATCATTATCTACAATTATCAACATTCGATGGTGCAAAAACATTTTTAGAAAAAAATAATCAAACTGAAATCGCTTCTCTATTTTCAGATTTTATTGAATTAACAAAAAAAGCAAACTTGGCTGAGTATTTGAAATATGATCCTACAATCGTACGAGGTTTGGATTACTACACTGGAATTGTTTTTGAAATATTCGATAAGCACCCAGACAATCGCCGCGCCCTAAGTGGAGGGGGAGCTTTTGCTAACCTTCTTCAAATTTTTAACGAAGAACCACTTGCTGGCGTAGGCCTTGGTCTTGGCGATGTAACATTGAGAGATTTCCTTGAAGTGCACAACCTTCTGCCAAATTTTGAAAATCCTACCAATGACGTATTTATTACTTTCCAAGAAGATGAAGGCCTTGATACCGCTTTAAAGCTTGCACTAGCATTTCGAAAAAATAATCTAAAAGTTGTTACAAACTTAGAATCAATAAAATTTAAAAAAGTTTTCTCTACAGCTGAAAAGAAAGGTGTGAGATTTGTCACACTTATGGGAAGTGATGAGCTCTCTCAAGGAAAAATTCAGTTAAAGAATTTAGCAACAAAAGAACAACACACTCTTGATGTGAATGATCTCGAATCAATAATAAAAATTATTAAGGCATAATTTATGAGCACAGAATTACCTACAACCTATTCATCAAAAGACACTGAAGCCAAATGGTATAAACAGTGGGAAGACGGAAAATATTTTAAACCGAAAAAAGGAAAAACAAATAAGTCCTTTTGCTTAATTGTTCCTCCTCCAAACGTAACAGGAAAACTTCACGCTGGTCACGCTCTAGATATAACAACTCAAGACTCACTCATTCGCTTTAAAAGAATGAAAGGATATGAAACACTTTTCCTTCCAGGTCTTGATCACGCAGGGATTGCCACTCAATCGGTTGTTGAAAAAATGGTTTATGACGAAGAAAAGAAAACTCGTCATGACTTTTCTCGCGAAGAATTTGTAAAAAAAATCTGGGCATGGAAAGAAGAATACGGAAATACTATTCTCGATCAACAGCGCGCTATGGGCGCTAGCTGTGATTGGGATTACCTCACCTTCACTCTTGATCCTATTCCAAACCAAGCAGTAAAGAGATTCTTTGTTGAACTTTATAATCAAAAACTTATTTATCAAAACGATTATATCGTTAACTGGGATCCTGCTCTTCAATCAGCAGTCTCAGATGCTGAGGTTGAGCACAAAGATGTTCAAGGTGCTTTCTACCATATCAAATACCAAATCAAAGGAAGTGCTGACACTCTTGAAGTAGCAACAACACGTCCAGAAACTCTATTTGGTGATACCGCTGTTGCTGTAAATCCTGAAGACGAACGCTACAAACACTTTATTGGAAAAACAGCGATCATTCCTCTTTGCAACCGCGAAGTCCCAATCATTGGCGATGAACATGTTGACCTAGAAAAAGGAACAGGATGCTTAAAAGTAACTCCTGGACACGACTTCAATGACTTTGAAATTGGAAAGCGCCACAATCTTCCTATCATTAATATTTTAAATAAAGATGGAACATTGAATGACCAGGGAATGGAATTTAAGGGACTCTCATGCAAAGAAGCTCGCAAAAGAGTTGCAAAAAAATTAGAAGAACTTGAACTTCTTATCGATACAAAAAATCACATGCATCCTGTAGGTCATGGCGAAAGATCAGGCGTTGTTATTGAGCCAATGATTTCTAAGCAATGGTTCGTAAACGTTAAAGACATGAGTAAACGTGCTGTCGAGGCCGTTGAATCAGACGAAACTAAGTTCTTTCCAAAAGAATGGGAGAACACATACTTTGCTTGGCTTCGCGATCCAAAAGATTGGTGTATCTCTCGCCAGCTTTGGTGGGGACACCAAATACCAGTTTTCTACTGTGACGAATGCGGACACCAATGGGCAAGCGAACACAACGAAACAGAATGTTCTAAGTGTAAGTCGAAAAAAATTCATCAAGACCCAGATGTTTTAGATACATGGTTCTCTTCAGGCCTTTGGCCAATGTCTACTCTTGGCTGGCCAAATGAACAGGCGATGAAAGAAAAACGATTTGAAACTTTCTTCCCTAATTCAGTTTTAATTACTGGCTTTGATATTATCTTCTTCTGGGTTGCCCGCATGATGATGATGTCTCTTAAGTCACAAAATAAAGTTCCATTTAAAGAAGTTTATATTCATGCAATCGTTCGCGATAAGCTTGGAAGAAAAATGAGTAAATCTCTTGGAAATGGAATCGACCCTTTCGATATGATCGAACAATACGGAACAGATGCTTTCCGTTTTGCTTTAGCTTCTGGTGCTGGATACAACCGAGGAATCAATCTCGACCCAGAAAGAATTGGCGGTTATAGAAATTTCATTAACAAAGTTTGGAATGCGTATCGCTTTATTCAACCTCACCTAGAGGGAGCTACAACGATTAAGGATCTGCAGAAACTTGATCATCACGAAAGATGGATTATTTCTGAATTCAATACAACAGCTAAACTCATGAACGAATCATTAGAGATCTATCGCTACGATGATGCTTCGTCGGCCATCTACTCTTTTGTTTATGACAAATATTGTTCATGGTTTATCGAACTATCAAAAAATATTTTAAATGGTGACAGTAAGGAAGTTAAAGCTCAGCGCGCTTCTGTCTTAAAATTTGTATTCAAAAAAATGCTCGCTCTTATGCATCCAATTACTCCATTTATTACTGAGGAATTATGGTCTCATCTAAAAGATAAAAATGAAGATCTTCTCATTGCTCAAGCCTATCCTGAATTTGATCCAGCTCTGGAATTTAAAGATGATCAGGATCAAATGAATAAATTTGTTGAAGTTGTAACAGGCATACGAAACTTACGAGCTAGTGTTAATATCAAACCAAAAGATGAAGTAAATGTTGAGCTTTTTACAGACAACCAGGATTTAATCCACTACTTCAGAAATAATTTAGTTAACTTCCAGGAACTCGCGAGAGTTAAGGATTTAAAAGTTGGAGTTAAAGATCTTAGTCGTCCTAGCAAGTCGATTATGAACATTACAACTCACACTGAAATTTTTGTTCCCCTTGAAGGCGTCATTGATCTAAAAGAGCAAATTGCTCGTCTTGAAAAAGAACTGTCAAAAACAGAAGCTGATTATAAAAAGTATGAAGCTAAGATGAACAATGAAAACTTTATGAAGAACGCACCAGAAAATGTGCGGGAAGAAGTAAAAAGAAATGAAGCTGAACTTCGTGAAAAAATTTGCGGACTCAAAGAAAACTTGTCCCAATTTAAGAGCTAAAAAAAAGGCCCTCGCAATGAGGGCCTTTTTATTTGATTAATCTCTCTTTAAGTAATTACAAAATTTATAGAGCTTATCATTCATATAAACTCTCATAATCATATATTTACTGCTCTCTCTGATCTCGCCTCTGTATTCGGCCATTCCTTGTGTTTTATAAAAAACAGCTCCATTCGCTGTTTCATTCACATCTATAAACATTTTCTTAATTGCTGGAAATTCTTTTAGATCTTGTTCGTAGGAAAGATTATCAAAATAATCTTCACGTCTGTTTTCGCCATCAAAAGGCGCTACTTCAAAGCCCTCTTCCTCAAAACTTACCATCAACACAGAGGCAATCCTCTTATTTGAGCGGGCCGCAAGATAGCATCTTCCAGGTAACGCCTTACCAACGTAAGGAAGAAAATTTGGAAGTGAAGCCTGCTCATAATTATTAGCAGGATCATAAAGCTGATCATCAGCAACAACTACATTTAAAACAACAAGGGCCAAGAAGCCTATTAGCAACTTCATAAATTACCTCAAAAAAGTAAGAGGCCAGATAAAATCATAAACGGATGAAAGAATCAAGATTTTCAAAGAAAAAGGCCCCAAGTTGGGGCCTTTATAAAGATGCTAAACAGTTAAAATTACAAACGTATTACGAAAGTTTAACTTTCTTTTTCAATTCGTCGAAAGTCTTTTCTTCGCGAATCGCGTACATCAAATTATTTTTGATTTGAGAATTTGAAGAGTAGTACTTTTTAACAGTTTCTACATCCATACCTGCTTGAGCTGCACTTTCTTCAATTTTTTTGTTGAAGTCAGAGTCTGATGTCTCAATTTTAAATTCTTGCGCTAAATGATCTAGGATTAATCCTGAACGCACTTGGAATTCAGCTTTTGTCGTAAGATCTGTTGCCCATCTTTTGAAGTATTCAGCAACCATTGCATCGTTAAAGCCTTGGGCCTTAAGATTTTTAGAAAGATCTTCTTGAAGATATTTTACTTGGTTTTGAACAAGAGTAGCTGGAACATCAAATTTATTTTCTTTAACTAATTTTTCAAGAATTTCTTGGTGAAGTTTTTCTAGAACTTGTCTTTCTTTTTGAGAAAGAAGGTTCTTTTTGTTTTTCTCATTGAAATCAGCAGCTGAGTCGTAACCAAATTCTTTTGCCATTTCATCGTTTAGTACTGGGTATTTTTTTTCTTTGATTTCAAGAAGCTCAACTTCAAAAGTTACTTTTGCATTTTGAAGTTCAGTTGCATGGTAATCAGCTGGGAAAGTTAAAAGAATATTTTTCTTATCACCTTTTTTTAAGCCAATCATTCCATCTTCGAACCCTGGAATAAATTGACCAGATCCGATTTCTAGAAGGTATTCAGATCCCTTCATGTTCTCTGGACGAGATCCATCTTCTTTTACGCCTTCAAAGTTGAAAACAGCAAACTGACCTTTAGCTAGTTTTGCACTTGCATCTGTTACTTCAGTCATTTCTGCTTTTGATCCTAGATAATTTTTTGTAAGTTTATCTAGATCGGAAGCGTCGACTTCTACTTTATCTTTTTTGAATGAGTAAGAAGAGAAATCAGCAAGTTTAATTTCCGGGAAGATTTCAACTACAGCTTCAAAGCTTACACTTTTTCCTGAATCGTATTTCACATTTTCAAAAGAAGGATATCCAACAGTTTTTAATTTTTCTTTTGTTACAGCTTCAAACAATTGAGTTTGAACAAATTGGTTAAGAGCATCTGATTCAATTTGAGGTCCATAAACTTGCTCAACCATCGCTAAAGGAGCTTTTCCTTTTCTGAAGCCTTTAATATTTGTTGTACCCTGTTTTCTAACAACAGCTGCTTTGATCTCTTTAGAAAGATCAAGTGTTGCAAAGTTAAATTCTAGTTTTTTAGTGCATCCATTGACGCTTTTTACGGTGTAAGACATACAAAATCCTCTCTGAAAATTAGTCCTCCAAAAGTATTAAAGAGGGCCTTGATTGTCAATGCAAACGCTGGAAAATAAGGGAAAAGAATGACTCAATAATGGACTTCCATTAAATAAAGTCCCTGAGGAGGAGCAGTAGCTCCAAGACGCTGAGATTGAGGGATTTTTAACGACTTTTTAAGATCTTCGATGGTGATTTTCCCTCTGCCGAGGCTCCAAAGGGCCCCCATCATAAGGCGCACCATTTGCTTTAAGAAACCGTCGCCTACGACGCGGAAAACATAATAATCCTGAAGAATATGGGCAAAATGGCCATCTCCTTTAAAATGGAGAAGTTCACAGCTAAAAATTTGGCGCACAGTGGTTGCGACTTCAGTACCCGTGCACTGGTAATTCACAAAGTCATGTTTTCCACAAAAAACTTTGCAACCTTCTTTCATCAATTCAATATCTAAATCAAAGGGAAAAAGAGTGACTAGATCGTGGGCAAATGGAGAAATGCTCTCTCTATTAGAAAAAACATAATTATATTCTTTAGATTCCGCGCTAAAAATTGGATGAAATTCTGAGTTTGAGCGACTCACATCAATCACGCGAATATCATGAGGCAAATGAGAGTTAATCGCCCGAGCAAGACTTGCCTCGGGAATATCGACAGGTATTTCAATTCTTACGATTTGAGCTAGGGCATGAACACCACTATCTGTCCTGCCAGATCCAATAGACTTAACATTTTCTGTTTTAGAAAGAATTGCGAGAGCATTGTTGAGCTCTCCTTGAATCGTTCGTCCTTTTGGCTGGATTTGAAACCCAAGATAGTTAGTTCCCTTGTACTGAAGAGTCAGCTTATAAATATTCAAAGGTAAAACCAATTCCAAAAGACGTTCCAGAAATTTTTATTGCGTCCTGAAAGTTCTGATAATTTTGATAACGAACTTCGAGGTTTAAAAGTAAATTTGTAATTTTACTTTGAGTAAACAGATCATAAGCAAGATTTTCACTAAATCCGCTCAAATTAAATTTAAATTGGGCATTAACGAATTGTCCGTAGCTGACTTGGATTTTATTTTTTCCTTTCTCTCCTTGTTGGAAATCACTTCTGTTTTGATAAAGTGCGGTTACACTTGGCCCAGCAGTTCCTGAAACCTTAAACCAATGATAGAGAGGAATTTCAACTCCAAGTCCGGCATCAATAGGAATTTCATATAAGCGAAAAGTGGCATCACTTTGTTCTCCTGTTATGAAAATTCCACGACCACTATTGTATCCAACTCCCCCACCTAAACTCCAAAAAGAATTTATGTAGTCTCTTCTAAAAAAATATTGATCACTTCGCACGTAGAGGGCCCCGCCTTTTACATGCTTATAGCCTTGAGAAATAGTTCTGTTGATAATGTCGTTTTGGGATTCGTAGCTGTAATTGTTTTTGATATATGTAATATTTAAAGCACCACTGGAATGCTTTCTAAAAGTAGAGGACATTTCTTTTTTATCAAGCTCAATATAATTTGGGCTACTGTCAAAGCTTCCAGGCAAAGTATATCCTGTATCCTCTAACTTTTTTCTCTCTTCATTTTTGATGGAAAGATCTTGTGGCTCAGTTGTAAAAACAAAATCCGGTTGAGACTTTTTTTGAATTTTTTGTTTTTCAACCGCACCCGAATCTGAACTTTGAATAATATAGGGATCTTCTTCTTTAGGAGATTTCATTTTTCCTAAAGAATCTTCTACATCAGCACCCGAAACGACTTCGCTTAAATCTGTTGCTTGGGCGTAATTAAGTGAAATAAACAAAAATAAACAGAGTAATCCATTCCTCTTGGAGTTCATCATCCTAAGTTTCTCCAGCATCCTCATCGTCTTCGCTCTTCCATTCAAACATATCCTGAAGAGCACCTTTGTTTTTTATAAAGTAAAGTAGTGAGGCAAAAACATAAGTATTGATGATGAGCCCAATCATGATCTCTTCTTCTACAAATGTAAGGATCAAGAGAAGAAAAATAATGAAGAGAACGCGTTTTTTATGACGACTGACCCATTCTGATTTTTTAAATGAATTAAAAGGAATATTGGAGATCATAAGAAAAGAAAAGAAGAGAACATAGATAGTTAAAAAAGGAGAAAAATCATTCACGCGTGGGTACTCAAGAGAAAACAGAACCAGCCCCACCATCGCAAGCGCACCACTTGGAATTGGAAGGCCTTGGAAAAAATCAGAACTCACTTTATCGATATTGGCATTAAAGCGAGCAAGCCTTAAGGCCCCACACAAAAGAAAGATAAAAGATGTGATAAGTCCAATTCGACCTAAATTAAAAAAGAATTTGTTATAAACTAAAAACGCTGGGGCTACCCCAAATGTTACAACGTCAGAAATAGAATCGAATTGTTCTCCAAATGGAGATTGAGTGTGAGTCATTCTGGCAACTCTTCCATCAACCGAATCAAAAATGGCCCCTAAAACTAAGAGCATTGAAGCTGAGTAGAACTCTCCTTTCCAACCTAAAATGATTGAAAAGAATCCACAGGCCATATTAAGTGCCGTAAATGTATTTGGTAGAAAAAAAGCTAATCGTCTTGGTGTGTTCAACATAATCAGTACCTTTAAGCATTATCGGGAATGACTGCGAAAATTGTTTCACCGGCATTCACTTCATCATTTGCTTTTACTAGTATCTCATACTTTTTTGGTAAATAAAGCATCACTGTCCCACCAAATGGAAAGTATCCGATATTTACCCTTCTTCCGCCCCTATCCCCAGGCATCACCATTAGCTCAGGCCACAATCCCAATTTACACTTAAAAAATGTAAGCCCAACACTTTCACCACGATTATCGAGAGCGAGGCTCACGCCTTTTCCTTCTTTGGTCCCAATAACTTCAACAGCTTTTCTTAGGCGGAAAAATGACTGACCTTTTAATACAAGTAAATTTTTTATTTCGCATGAAAGTGGAAGATAAATACCCATCTCTTTCCACCATGGAATCATAATTTGAATCTCAATTAATTGATCGCCATAAAGACCATGAGAAACATTGTGCTCAATGTGAATAACTTTGCCATTTGCTGGAGAAAATATTACGCCTCTAGTGCTGGTTGGATCGTCACGAAAGTCATTTCGATTCTTTCTTAGAACAACATAGAGAAAGACATAGCAGATAATCGATATAAAAAAGGCTTTATAAAAACCAAACAACCAAAAAAAAAGAAGCAAAAAAGCCGTAAGAGTGTTGAACTTTGAAGGAAGGTAGGATTTCAGCATGATTAATGAAACTCCTCTTCAAGGGATCTAAAATAATAGGGAGGCACTCTTAGTTTTTTTTCAAGTACAGTTGAAAAAATTTTCGCGGGCTCATTCTTAATTAACTCTTTAGTCGCTGCCAAATCAACAAAAAGAGGATCATTTTTATCAAGAGTGTATCCCCAACTTTTATCTTCAATAGTAAAAGAATCTTTTCCCACCAAATGCTTTTCAACCTGATCTCCATCCCAGTTATAAATGAAGACCTGTCCTTTAAATGCATTTGTGGCCCAAAAGCCTTTTTTGATTCCACTTAATCTTGGAACATCAAAATGATAAAAAGAATAAACAGTCATATGCCCTAATTCAAAAACCTGGGCAATTCCCTCGCTTAAGCGCATTCCGGTGTATGACCCTGGGCCACTCGAGACAAATGAACGCATATTTTTTAATTCGAGATTATATTTTTTTAAGAGATTATAAATTTCATAATGGATAACTTCCGAAGGTTTCTTTTCATCTAAACTCTTATACTCAACCCAATTAAATTTAGAGTCGAGTAATCCTACAACGAGTCCAGATGTGCTATCAATAAACAGAGAGTGCACTAGAAAAACCTACTTACGTCGTTAAATATCGCTCCAACCATCAACATAAGAAGAATTGATAACCCAACCTGTTGGGCAATTTCCATTTTTCTTCTTGATAGTGGTCCCCCATTTATAATCTCAAGAGCGATGAACATGATATGTCCGCCGTCTAAAACTGGAATCGGGAATAAATTGATCACACCCAAATTTACAGAAATCAGTGCCATCAATTGGAAGAAATAAGAAAGAGATGTATTAAAAGAATCATGAGCAACTTTTCCAATGGCCAAAGGTCCCCCAATTGTTTTGAGAGAAATTTGGTTTGTAATAAGTTTCACAAAACCATCAATTGTTTTCTTTACCGAGTCCCAAGTGCGGATCACCGAATATTTTATGGAACCAAAAAGTCCTTTTGATTTAGTATGAACAAAATTAATTTTTTGAACTTCAATAAAACTGTAGACCCCTAACAATCGAACTGTTTTCCCCTCTTGTTGACTTACATCGGGACTTACTGCGATTTGCTTAGTTTGGCCTTTGTTCCAAATTTCAACATGGACTTCTTTTTTATCTATCGTTTGAAGTCTTGATCTCAACTCTTCAAAGCTATAAACTTTCGCTCCTTCAAGACTGATGAAAATATCGTCTTCACGAATTCCCACTTTATCAGCAGGGGAATTCATATTCACACTGCGAACCATGAGATCAATTGTTCTAAACCCCTTACCTTCAAGGGCCATTACCATAGATTTTAAATCCGTAAACTGAATAGGAACTTCAACTCCAGCACTCATATCCACTTTAATAGCATCACTGGAGATATCCTGATTCGGCAGAACAGGATAAAGATAAGCGATTGTTGATCCAGTTCGCGTTGCCATTTCTTCAATTGAGTCTTTGAGGTCGATTTTGTTTTTTTCAAAACTCAAAACATAACGATGAGCATTTGAATCAACAAGTAGTGGTCTTCTTAGAAATGGAGGATATTTTAATACTTCTTCAAAAAATTTATCCCCTTTAAAGTCAACTGGTAGAACTGCATTGCTAGCACCACGCTTTACTGTAATGCTTTTGATTTCTTCTTTCCCTTCGACCATAAGATCAGTTGGATTATAAACTTCTGTGTCGTTTACTTTAATTAAGACATCGCCAGTGCGAAGCCCTGCTTTGTATAAAATAGATTCAGTTGGGATAGATCCCACTTTAATTTCTGGAATACGCTCTCCTGAAATCAAGAGAGAAAAGAAAATAAAAAAAGCTAAGACAAAATTAGCTAGTGGTCCACCAATAACAATCCAAAAGCGCGCAAACTTTCCTTGATGAGTAAAACTGTAAGGTCTTTCTGATTCAGGAATTTCATCTTTGTTGAAAGGATCATCGCCATACATTTTCACATATCCACCTAATGGAATGGCAGAAACGGCATACTCAGTATCCTTATATTTTTTCTTAAATAATTTTGGACCAAAACCAATCGAAAAAACTTCAACCCTTACACCAAACAATCTGGCAAAAAAGAAATGTCCAAGTTCATGGAAAAAAACCAATGGTCCAAGAAACAATATGAAAATAGCAACTTTTTCTAATAACATGAAAGCCTCATTTAAGATCCTTTAGGATTCATTTCTAGAGAGGAAAATGGCGTCCTAAATATTTTACAACAATCACGAAAAAAGGCGATAGAAAGATAAGGCTGTCGATTCTATCATAAATACCACCGTGTCCTGGTATGAGATTAGAGCTGTCTTTGATCCCGAATTCACGTTTAATCTTTGATTGAATCAGGTCACCAACTTGAGCGACAGCGCCGCACAGAGAGAAAATAACCGAGTAATACCATTGGAAATCGTGGAGTAAAAAATGCCACGCTACTGATCCCAGAACTGCCGAGGTTATAACTCCACCAATAAAACCTTCAACTGTTTTCTTAGGACTAACTTCCGGCCACAGCTTTCGCTTTCCAAAATTTTTTCCAAAAAACCATGCACCAGTGTCCATACTAAAAGTAACTATCATCAAAATCGCGAGAACTTCTCTCCAGTGTTCAGTTTCAAAATAAACTCCAATGGAAAGCAAAGGTAAGATAACAATGACGCTTAAAAGACCAGGAGTTCTCACACTGCTCTTTTTCATAAACTCGTCTTTTAGAGGAATTTTAAATAGGTAATAAATTAAAAAAATATTTAAAAAAATTGCAGCAGTCGTAAAAAAGCCGCGCGAAAGTTTAGCATCGAATACGATATTGATCGTTGTAAAAAAGAGCGTGAAAAAGAAAACAATATATTTGTAGAAAAAATTTTTGCGTGAAAGTTTTACAAAATTAACGAGCAGCTCATCAATGCATAAAATCCCAACTAGCATGCAAAGAATAAGAGCTGCAATTTTCCCCATAACCACACTGACAATCACAAGGAATGCCATAACAAGCGCTGAAATAATTCTTAGTTTGGTATTGGACAATTTAGCCTCTTAATAAACTCTTATTTACTCTCGCCTGCTCGATATTAGATTTAAGATCAGGAGCAGAGGTTGTAGCACCAAAGCGTCTTTCTCTTTTTGAAACTTTGTCTAAAATTTCACTGAATTCTGTCGGACTAAAATCTGGCCATTTTGTATCAGTGAAATAAAGCTCAGCATAAGCAATCTGCCATAATAGAAAATTTGAAACTCTTTGGTCTCCACCTGTTCTAATAAGTAAATCAACATCGCCTAAATCTGGGATCATCAGATATTTTGCCAGGTCTTCTTCTGTCACTTCACGACCTGGATTTTCTTTTACAAAAAGATTCATGGCCTTTGTAATTTCTGCTCTTCCACCATATCCAAAAGCAAAAGTTAATTTCAATCCTGTATTAAACTGAGTTTCGTTTTCTAGTTGTGCAATAAGATTTTTAGTAGTGATGGGAAGATTAGTGATGTCTCCCATGATTTTAAAACGAATATTATTCTTTAAAATTCTCTCGCGTTCCCGTTTTAAAAATTTATAAAGAAGATTGAAAAGGACTCGCACCTCACCTTGAGGGCGACACCAGTTTTCAGATGAAAAAGCATACAGAGTGAGAGCACTGATACCGCAATTATCTGCAGCCTCTACAATATCTGCCACAACAGCCGATCCTCGCACATGCCCCCAGACTCTTGGGTGTGAACGCATTTTGGCCCAACGGCCATTTCCATCCATGATGATGGCAATATGCTTAATCGGATGTTTTGGCTTTTCTAAAGTCATATTTGGATTAGATCGCTAAAACTTCTTTTTCTTTAGCCGCTACAATCGTATCAACTTCTTTAGTGAACTTATCTGTTATGTTTTGAATTTCTGTTTGAATTTTTTTAGATTCATCCTCAGAAATTGCTTTATCTTTTTCCGCTTTTTTCACAGCATCGTTTTGATCACGTCTAGCGTTTCTGATAATTACTTTTGTGTCTTCACCAAATTTTTTAATTTCTTTAGCAAGATCTTTACGTTTATCTTCTGTTAGCGCTGGGAAATTTAAACGAACAAGATTTCCATCGTTTGTTGGAGTAACACCAAGATTAGCAGCGAAAAGCGCTTTTTCAATTGCAGGAATCATTGTTTTATCAAATGGCTGAATTTGAAGTAAGCGAGCTTCCGGAGTACTGACTTGTCCCAATTGATTAATCGGACTCATTGATCCGTAATATTCAACTTGAACACCGTCTAAAATATTTGCCGATGCTCTTCCTGTGCGCACTTTTGTTAACTGATGTTTTAATGAATCAATTGCTTTTTTCATTGAATCATTTAATGAAGTCTTGATTTTGTCCATCATAATGAGTCCCCTTATTTGTTTGTTACAATTGTACCTGTATTATCGCCCATTACAGCGCGCTTGATATTTCCTTTCTCAAACATATTGAAAACAAGAATATCAACATCGTTATCCATACAAAGGCTGATAGCAGTTGAATCCATCACAGCTAGACCTTTGTTAAGAACGTCCATAAATTTTAATTTATCAATTTTTACGGCATCTTTAAATTTCATAGGGTCTTTATCATAAATCCCATCAACTTTTGTAGCCTTCATAATAACGTGAGCATCTATTTCATTTGCTCTTAGGGCCGCAGCTGTATCAGTTGTGAAATAAGGATTTCCTGTTCCTGCTGCAAAAATCACCACTCGCTTTTTTTCCAAATGGCGAACAGCTCTTCTTCTGATGTACGGCTCAGCAATTTCTTGCATATCAATTGCTGTTAAAACGCGAGTGTTTATTCCATTTCTTTCAAGGCTATCTTGAAGAGCAAGTGAGTTTATAACCGTTGCAAGCATTCCCATATGATCTGAAGTCGTGCGATCCATTCCTATCGTTGCACCAGCAACCCCACGGTGGATATTTCCTCCTCCGATAACGATGGCTACTTCTACTCCCATTCCAACTAGCTCTTTTACTTCGCTAGAAATCATATTAAGGACGTCTACAGAAATTCCGTGTCCTTGATCTCCAGAAAGAGCCTCGCCAGATAATTTTAATAGGATTCGACCATATTTCATTAAGCTCTCCTAAAATGTTCTTTGTGTTTAATTTGTGTGTAATATAAAAAAGGGGCCTTTAAAGCCCCTTTCTATTTCGATAATTCTTAGTGTTGTCCACCAGTCATTTTTGCTACTTCAGAAGCAAAGTCATCAACTTTCTTCTCAATGCCTTCTCCAAGGTTGAATTTTACAAATCTTCTTACGTCGATTTTTTCTCCAACTTTGATTGTAAGTTCATTGATAAGATCTTGAACTGAAATGTCTGGATTCTTAACGAATTTTTGATCTAGAAGACATACTTCAGAAGCAAGCTTTTTCACTTTTCCTTCAACAATTTTAGGAATCATGTTTTCTGGCTTACCTTCTTCTTTTAATTGAGCTGTATAAATAGAAATTTCTCTATCTACGAATGCTTGATCCATTTCAGAAGCTCTTACGAACTTTGGATCAGCAGCTGCTACGTGCATAGCTACATCTTTTACGAAGTTTTGGAAATCTTCTGATTTAGCTACGAAGTCTGTTTCGCAGTTAACTTCAACAAGAACTCCCATTCTTCCACCGTGGATATATGATCCGATAGCACCTTCTGCTGCTACTCTAGATTGTTTTTTCTGAGCAGCTGCAAGACCTTTTTGTCTTAGGTAATCGATCGATTTTTCAAGGTCACCGTTCATTTCAGTAAGGGCCTTTTTACAGTCCATCATTCCGGCACCGGTTTTTTCTCTTAATTCAGAAACAAGCTTTGCTGTAATTTGTGTCATATCTTTTCCTTCAATTCTAAAAAATAATTATTCTTCGTCAGCTAAGTCGATATCTTTTTCGTATTTGCTGATGATTTCTTTTTCAAGAGCTACGTC
The DNA here is from genome assembly GCA_037444575.1 of Bacteriovoracales bacterium. Taxonomy (GTDB): domain Bacteria; phylum Bdellovibrionota; class Bacteriovoracia; order Bacteriovoracales; family Bacteriovoracaceae; genus Bacteriovorax. The sequence continues at coordinate 6,791 of JBBIME010000017.1, read as the reverse complement.
ACGAGTAAGATCTTTATCTTTTGCAAGCTTGTTATTTTTCTTAGCAAGAGCAATCCCTTCAGATACAGAGTTTGCGAAATATTCTGTAAACATAGAAACAGATTTAATCGCATCGTCGTTTCCTGGAACAACATAATCAACACCTGTAGGGTCACAGTTTGTATCAGTGATAGCTACAACAGGAATACCAAGGTTGTTTGCTTCTTGAATTGCAATTCTTTCATTGTTTGGATCGATAACGAAAAGAGCTCCTGGAAGCTTTTTCATTTCTTTAATCCCACCAAGAGTTTTTTCAAGTTTAATAACTTCTTTCTCAATGTTGATTCTTTCTTTTTTAGTAAGAAGACCGAAATCTCCAGTCTCTTTCATTTTTTCTACTTTGCGAATTTTATCGATTGATAAAGCTACAGTTTTGTAGTTTGTAAGCATCCCACCTAACCATCTTGAAGTAACATAGTTTGCTCCACAGTCTTGAGCAGCTTTAGTTACAACGTCAGCAGCTTGTCTTTTTGTACCAACAAAAAGAACTGGCTTACCTTCACCTGCAGTTTTCTTTAAAAATTCATAAGCGTTTTTTGCAAGAGGAATAGTTTTAGCAAGATCGATAATGTAGATACCGTTCTTTTCGCCATAAACGTATTTCTTCATTTTTGGGTTCCACTTTTCAGTTTGGTGACCGAAGTGAGCGCCGGCCTCTAAGAGACCTTTTAGAGATAATTCTTCTGACATAGTAACTCCGTTGGTTAATCGAATTGTCTGTGAGCCAAAAAACTATAAAGCCAAGTGGACCAACATTTCAGACAACTGAAATTATTAATGAGATAGAGTGATAACATACACCCTTACATTGGGCAAGAATTATGCGAAAACTCCAGTGAAAATCTAATTAAGTCAGACTCTCTGAACCCATCAAAACTTTTCTTGGTTTAGAGCCTTGAGCAGGTCCCACGACCCCCTTAGCTTCCATTTCCTCGATCAGATTTGCTGCACGGTTGTAACCGACTCCTAGGCGGCGTTGAAGCAATGACGCACTAGCTGATCGATGCTCGACAACTACTCTAACTGCTTCGTCGTACTTATCATCTTTTTCGCTGCCGTTATCGCCTTCGCGAGTCACAACACTTGTCTCAGCCTCTTCTTCGCCGCCATTTTCCAAAAATTCCATGATGTTTGGATCAAAAGCAGGGGCCATCTCAGCCAACTTATCGGTAAGAGCTTCTATCTCTTCTTCTTCTATGAAAGCAGAGTGAATACGGGTCGTCTCAACACCTTGTCGGTAAAGCATATCCCCTTTACCTAATAACTTTTCTGCACCCATTGAATTCAAAATTGTTCTTGAGTCTTGGACAGACGTCACTCTAAAGGAAACTCTGGTAGGGAAATTTGATTTAATAACACCAGTGATTACATCAACTGAAGGTCTTTGAGTTGCTAAAATGAGGTGAAGCCCAGCTGCTCTGGCCTTAGCTGCAAGTCTGGCAATATGAGTTTCAATTTCAACTTTTTTAGCACTCAACATTAGATCTGCAAACTCATCCACAATAATAACTATATATGGAAGTGCATAGGTGTCTTCACTCGCATACTCATAAAATTTTCTGATCTTATCAATTGCTTCAGGCTTAGCATTCTTTAACTTGTGATTGAAACCTTCTATATTTCTCACCCCAAATTCAGACATTATAGAGTAGCGTCTTTCCATTTCCTGACATGCCCAAAGAAGAGAAGTCGCAGCAGTCTTTGGCTCAGTAATTACTGGCATCAAAAGATGTGGCAATCGTGAGTAAAGCGCCAACTCTAACTGTTTAGGGTCAATCAAAATCAATTTCATTTGATTAGGTGACTTTTGAATAAGGAGTGACACTAAGATTGAGTTAATAAAAACTGATTTACCAGCTCCTGTAGAACCTGCAACCAACATGTGAGGCATAGTGGCCAGATCAACCACCACTGGCTCACCGAAAGCATCTTTCCCCATCGCAAGAGGTAATTGATGGTTAGAATTAGTAAAATCTTTAGTGTTAATAATCTCATCCAAGAAAATAAACTCACGAGGATTTCTTGGAACTTCAATACCGACTGTCGTTCTTCCTTTCATTGGGTAAACCATACGAATAGGTGAACCTGATAATGCTAAAGTTAAGTCATCGGCAGTAACTGTTAGACGGTTAACTTTTTCCCCAACTCCCAGCTCCCATTCAAAAGTATCAACAACTGGCCCCTTAAGGACGTTGATAATTCTCCCTTGAATTTTAAATTCTCCAAGTTTCACTTGGATTTTTGTAATAATGTCATGGAAATATTTATCATCTGGTTGAGAAAACTTCTGCTCTCCTTTTCTATGAGCAGCTACATTCACCAGGTCATAATATTTATCATCGTTAAATTTATTAATCGCTGTCGCTTCTTTTGTTGTCACTCCCTTTAGAGAGAGTCCAATTTGAGATTCATCGACATACTCACCATCATCCTCAATATATTCTTCTTCAACAACCTCCTCCTCAACGACTTGTTTCTGAGCCTGAACACTCGTAATGACAACTGGATAACTCTCTTCAGGCTCTTCCTCCGCAATTGCATTTTTGGATACTGTTATTTCTTTAGCCGGAACAATCTGCATAACTTTGGATTCATCTTTTTTCGCTGGAGTTGCAGCTACAGTCTCGGCCACTTCAGCGTGTTCAATTTCTTTTAATTTTCCAGGTTGAGAGAACTTCTCTTTGATAATTCCAAAATATTTCTCCGTAAAAGATTGCACTTTTTCTGATGGGGTTTTGATATCAATCTCTTTAACGGCAGCAGTAATTGATTTGACCTTCTCGGTGAAGTCTCCCCTGAAAGCCCCCCAAGTAAATGAAACTAAAGATACTGCCCATAACAAGAACGAAACAAATGGAGAAAATGTTGATGATAAGATTTGATAAAGACCCGCCCCAAGAAGAGTCGGTTGTAGATAATAAGCAGTCCACAAACAGAACATGCTCAAAGTGATGACATTCAAAGCATCGATCCAATCAGCACGCTTTGAAAAAAGAAATACATAAAATGAAGTAAAGAGAGCACAGGGAATCAGAACCCATGGACCTGAATAATAATTTATAAAATTAAAGAAACTGGTTCCATAATAAGCGAAGAACCCATGTGTTGAAGAAGAAGAGATGGTCAAATAGTTATCAGGTAACGAATCCCGATAATAAAAAACCACTAGTGTGATAATTGTTAAAAAGAATAATGTGAAAAGTTCATATTTAAGTATTTTTGCATTCATACTTAAATTTTACATGATGTTAAATTTTTTGGAATAAAAAAACCCCAGACAAAGCTGGGGTTTTTAAAATAAAGAGGGTGCATTGACCTTTTCTCACACCAAGTTTCCCTGGCACTACCTTCGGCGCTGAAGAGCTTAACTTCCGAGTTCGGGATGGGATCGGGTGTTTCCTCTTCGCTAATAACACACCCAAACTGGATATATCTTAACAAATTTATAATTTCAATCTTTAAACATTCACAAAACAAGATCAGATAAAAAAGAACCCATGTAATCAATAAAAAGCAAAACGACAAATTAGTATTGGTCAGCTCAAAGCATTACTGCCCTTACACCCCCAACCTATCAAACTCCTAGTCTAGAAGTTGTCTTAATAGAAATCTTATCTTGTAATAGGCTTCCCACTTAGATGCTTTCAGCGGTTATCCCTTCCGAACTTAGCTACCCGGCGATACAACTGGCGTCATAACCGGTTCACCATAGGTTCGTCCAACCCGGTCCTCTCGTACTAAGGTCAGATTTACTCAAATTTCTTACGCCCACGGAGGATAGAGACCGAACTGTCTCACGACGTTCTGAACCCAGCTCGCGTACCGCTTTAATTGACGAACAGTCAAACCCTTGGGACCTGCTCCAGCCCCAGGATGCGATGAGCCGACATCGAGGTGCCAAACCTCCTCGTCGATGTGAACTCTTGGAGGAGATCAGCCTGTTATCCCCAGAGTACCTTTTATCCGTTGAGCGATGGCCCTTCCACTCGGAACCACCGGATCACTAACACCTGCTTTCGCACCTGCTCGGCTCGTTTGCCTCACAGTCAAGCTCCCTTATGCGTTTACACTCTATGGCCGGTTTCCATTCGGCCTGAGGGAACCTTCGTGCGCCTCCGTTACTCTTTAGGAGGCGACCGCCCCAGTCAAACTGCCCACCAGACATTGTCCCCCGACCGGATTACGATCGTAGGTTAGGATTCCAATTAACATAGGGTGGTATTTCAAGGTTGTCTCCCCGTACACCGGAATGCACGGATCAAAAACTCCCACCTATCCTACGCAATGTTAATCGAAACCCAATGCCAAGCTACAGTAAAGGTTCATGGGGTCTTTTCGTCCTTCCGCGGGTAGCGCGTTTCTTCACGCGCTCACCAATTTCGCTGGGTCTCCTGTTGAGACAGTGGGGAAGTCGTTACGCCATTCGTGCAGGTCGGAACTTACCCGACTAGGAATTTCGCTACCTTAGGACCGTTATAGTTACGGCCGCCGTTTACTGGGGCTTCAATTCAAAGCTTCTCTTGCGATAACCTCTCCTTTTAACCTTCCAGCACCGGGCAGGCGTCAGCCCATATACTTCCACTTACGTGTTTGCATAGACCTGTGTTTTTGATAAACAGTCGCTACCCCCTTTTCACTGCGACCTCCAATAGCTTCACCAGCAAGTGATGTCACCATCAAAGGCGTGCCTTCTCCCGAAGTTACGGCACCAATTTGCAGAGTTCCTTAACAAGAGTTCTCCCAAGCGCCTGAGGATTCTCTCCTCATCTACCTGTGTCGGTTTATGGTACGGGTTAATAAAAATCTCCTAGCGAAACTTTTCTGGGAAGCTGAGGATCATGAACTTCGCTTGCGCTCGCATTCGCATCTCAGAGTTACGCCGACCGGATTTGCCTAATCGACCCCCTACATGCTTAGACCACCATCCAATAGGTGGATTCACTACCTTTCTCCGTCATTCCATCTAGTCAAACGATTTTTACTAAGTACAGGAATATTAACCTGTTGGTCATCCACTACGCCTTTCGGCCTCATGTTAGAACCCGACTAACCCTGGGCGGAGTCACCTGGCCCAGGAACCCTTAGATTTACGGCGGAAACGATTCTCACGTTTCTTATCGCTACTCATTTCAGCATCAGCTCTTGTGAGACCTCCAGCGCTCCTTACGGTACGCCTTCATCGGCAAACACAATGCTCTCCTACCAATATTTACATATTCCATAGCTTCGGTACGTCACTTTAGCCCCGTTACATTTTCGGCGCAGAATCACTAGTCCAGTGAGCTATTACGCTTTCTTTAAAGGGTGGCTGCTTCTAAGCCAACCTCCTGGATGTCAAAGTAATTCCACAACCTTCTCCACTTAGCGACGATTTTGGGACCTTAGCTGATGGTCTGGGCTCTTTCCCTTTTCACAACGGACCTTAGCATCCGCTGTGTCACTGCTCGATATTACTCAACGGTATTGTGAGTTTGATATGGTTTGGTAAGCTGGTAAGCCCCCTAGCCAAGTCAGTGCTATACCCCCGTTGGTATTCGTCGAACGCTGCACCTAAATGCATTTCGGAGAGAACCAGCTATCACGGAATTTGATTGGCCTTTCACCCCTAACCACAAATCATCCCAGACGTTTTCAACCGTCACGAGTTCGGTCCTCCACGAGGTATTACCCCCGCTTCAACCTGTTCATGGCTAGCTCATCCCGTTTCGGGTCTATGACATGCTACTAATCGCCCTATTCAGACTCGGTTTCCCTACGGCTACACCTGCAACGGCTTAACCTCGCAACATATCATAACTCGCTGAATCATAATGCAAAAGGTACGTCATCAAGCTTTACAATAGCTCTCTGACTGTTTGTAAGTGTATGGTTTCAAGATCTATTTCACTCCCCTTATCGGGGTTCTTTTCATCTTTCCCTCACGGTACTTGTTCACTATCGGTCAGTAAGTAGTATTTTGCCTTGGAGGGTGGTCCCCCCAGCTTCAGACAAGGTTTCACGTGCCTCGTCCTACTCAGGATACTCTCTAGAGAACAATCATTTCGGATACAGGGTTTTCACCTTCTTTGACCGGACTTCCCAGACCGTTCTCCTATAATTGTTTTTCCGTATGAGAGTCCTACAACCCCGAGGAGCATGCTCCTTGGTTTGGGCTCTTCCGATTTCGCTCGCCGCTACTGCCGGAATCTCGTTTGATTACTCTTCCTGCAGGTACTAAGATGTTTCAATTCCCTGCGTTTGCTCTCATGTAGCTAGTTTACTCACTACATAGTTACTACTCTTTCAAGTAGCAAGGTTTCCCCATTCGGACATCACCGGATCGAAGCCTATTTGCCGACTCCCCGATGCATTTCGCTGGCTAATATACGTCCTTCTTCGCCTCTTACTGCCAAGATATTCCCCATACACCCTTAATAGCTTTTTATTTCTTGTTTTTTTAATTACAAATAATGAGGGCATTACTCTCATTACTTACATGGGTTCTCGTCTTCTATCTGATCCTGTTATGTCAATGTTAAAGAGCAAATATCATTTTATATGGTGGGTCTGGCAAGACTCGAACTTGCGACCCCGTCCTTATCAGGGACGTACTCTAACCACCTGAGCTACAAACCCAAAATGATATTAGATAATGATATAAAATCAGTTATTCAAAAAATGAGAAAGGTCCAAACAATTTGACCGGATGAGGCTCATAAGAGCCGCTTCCTTTAAAAGGAGGTGATCCAGCCGCAGGTTCCCCTACGGCTACC
>JBBIME010000016.1:0-73978 GCA_037444575.1 Bacteriovoracales bacterium | reverse complement strand
CGTATGTCCCCATGGCATTACAAAATACGTTCATGTTATAAGCACTACAATTTAAGCTAGCTACAATCTGTGCTGGTGGAGGTGTAAAATTAGTTAGTGTTACGCTATTATAAGTCGTTTTCGTTTCACCTCTAGAAGTTGTGAGTGTCATGTCGATAAGATAAAATCCAGCTGCTGAATATTTATGAGTTGGCATTTAATCATCAGAAACTCAGATTATTGTAAACTTTCAAAATCTCTTTTAATCTATTTGGATTTTTATCACCCAAAAACATAACAATTAAATCGTAGTGCTTTATTTCATCGTTAGTCAGAGCATAAGAAGCACAACTGGCAGTTAACAATATTATCAATATCCATTTATTCATCTTTTTTCCATTATAGAGCTTTGAGTTTTATCATCATTCGTTACCAAACTAGCAATAAGTAGACCGCCAATCACAGTCACTTGCATACTTGTAGAGGCCTTGAGTCCCATCTGACTTACAAGAGTCATTGTGACAAGTGTATGCTCAGAAGGCTTCACTATAAAATTCAAATTCACATAATCCTTAATTTTTTGTGAACACTGTTTTTCAAACAAGAACTCCCTCATATATTAATACGACAAATATTTATTTATTCTCATGGTACGCATGGGTTTGTGAACTGCAGGACATTGGAGAATAATCCCCAATCTTTGAATTGATATGAATTATACCAGTAGTGCCCCATGGTCAGCTCATTAAAAACATATGGATTTTGAATTTTGAGAGGTATCGCCGCACTACGCCCATAAGGAAGAAGAGAATCTGAATCAATCATTATAAGAGCGATGTATTGATGGTTAACGCTATCAATACAATAGGTTGAAATGCTCTTAGCGATAGGTGCCCTGTGATTTAAATTATTGAACGACATATTTTTTGTTGTTTTTTTCCCATATTTATTAGTTGCTGTTACCACGACGTTATAGAGATAATGATTAAATGGAATAGTCAAATTTATATTATTAAGCGTTGATGAATTATTATAAAACATATTTGCATCATCTTGGGCGAAATATCTTTCTACATCAAATTGATTAAAACTCCATTCATAAGTTGTTTCTAATCCATCAAGCTGATTTGGATATGCTGCTGTATCACTCGCAACTACATTTATAACTCTATCAAGTCCAGCGTAACCATCAACGTAATAGTTATCATAACCCGCATCCTGAACAATATTAGGAGAATCGATCTGGATAATTGGTATTGAACAGTTATCCTCAAGAGATTCTGCAGAATTCTGGAGCTGTTGTATGAATTGATCCCGCATCGTTAAGTATGGACCATTGCCTAAGCTAGCAGTTCTATCTTGACTCAAATAATAATCTAAAAAACTACTTCCTAGTGGTTCTAAGGTAATCTTGTCTATAATTTTAGTGAAGAAATTATTCGTATCTCTACCCGTTTTATTTTTTAGAACATAATTAGGAGCAATGAACTGTGCTCCAGCAACATTAACATCAAGACTATTTTTCATAGGTAAATATTTGGTGCTATAAGGATTTGATGTTGGAGATGTCGATAGAACTGAGACGTATTTTGAAAGTTTACTGACCTGATCAGGTGTACCTGATGCTTGTATTTGAGCAATTGCCCTGGATGCAAGTTCATTTCCCTCGCGATGAACAGATAAGATAACTTTTTTATTGGCATCTAACTGCCCTTCTACCATGGTTGCAATATTGTCTATATTATTCTGAGTTGTGAAATAACTTGCTAACGCTGTTCCTCTATACTGATTAACATGCGAGTACCACCCACCTTCAAGAATCTGAAGAGAAGCAAAATTCATTACATTTTTTATTCCGATCGGATTTCCCTCTAGTGCCGGCAACATTCCCAACAATTTTCCCAATCTTGTAGTTATATTTGTATTATCCTCTGAAGTAAGAGTTTTAAGCACATTAAGCGCCGAACCACTTGAGTTGGATAACGAAATTCCTTGCGAACTTAAATTAATCATTGAACTGACTAGTTCTTTAGTCTTGTCGATGTTAATTTTTTTTAAATTGCCAACAACGCCTATTGATTTAACCGAAGAAAGCTTAGTCATATTTCCTGCTGCAACTGCCACAGTTTCAAGATCTCCTGCAAGTGAAAATCCAAGTTCACTAACTCCAAGCGTGAGCCATGCCGTATTCGCTGCATCTGTTCCGTAGGTGTCTCCAAGGCGCATCATCTTGAAAGCCAATTTATCTTGAATGTAACCTTGAGATAAGATTGGAATTACGTCGGCATCTTGCTGTTTCAGATCGAATTTATTGGGATTAGCTGGTAAAATATTATTGCTTAATTCTGATTTAGCTGTTGCTTGATCATCGCCCGAAGTAAATGCTCCTGGAATATGATAAATCATGGTTCCATTACTCGAACATTTTAATCCTGAAGAATTAGTTGATGTTTGTGAATAAGCATGAAATGAAAGTAAAAAAATTACAAATATTTTCTTCATTCTATCATTCCCCGTATTTATTTGGTTGGTTTCTTTTTATATTCCTCAATAACTTCGAGATAACGTTTACCGAATGAATATTTTATGCATTCAATATTAGAATCACCGCCAATTGATCCCTTAAATTGAAATCCATTCCACTTTGCTGTCTGCCTATCTCTAAGGGAGGTATTATTAATCAAAATCTTTAAGGCCTCGCTATAATACCTTCCTGCATTATATCCGTAACGTTTTATATATGTTTCATCGTATTGGTGGGAAACTATATAAACACAGCCTTGCAATGCTGAAAACTCTGACAAGTGTGAGTGAACAACTGGTTCTAATTCATCGTTATAAAGAGATTGAAAAAATGCAATCTTTTTCCGATACATTTCTTTAAGCGCAGCTCGTAGATCGGCATCTTCCGCCGTTCGATTAATCCAAATCTCAATATCGTCTCTTACTCCATCCTGATTTGAATCCACTCCTTCAAGTGTTTTGTTATTTTCTTTTTCGTCTGGAAAATCTGGTTCAACAACTCCATCAAAAACAGGATTGGGTTTTCCTGCTTTTTTTTCGGCAAATTTTATTTTCTTAATCGGGTTCATCAGTTTGTCATATTTCGATTCAAACCAAGAACACGATTGAGTTGAAAATATAATTGCCAGTAAGATAAAAAATTTCATTATAACTATTCCCCGTATTTATTTGGTTGTTTTCTTTTTATATTCCTCAATAACTTCTAGATAACGTTTACCAAATGGATATTTTATGCATTCAACATCTGAGTCTCCACCGATTGATCCCTTAAATTGAAATCCGTTCCACTTGGATTCCTGTTTTTTCCTCAAAGAAGTATTAGCAAATAAACTATCCAAAATCTCGCTATAGTACCTTCCCGCATTATAGCCATGACGTTTTATATATATTTCATCGTATTGATGGGAGATTATATAAACACAGCCTGATAAGGCGGTATAATCTGACAAGTGCGAATGAACGATGGGTTCGGATTTGTCATTATAGAGAGATTGAAAAAATGCAATTTCTTTTCGATACATTTCTTTTAGCGCTGCTCGTAGATCTGCATCCTCCGCTGTCCTATTAATCCAAATCTCAATATCGTCTCTTACTCCATCCTGATTTGAATCCACTCCTTCAAGTGTTTTGTTATTTTCTTTTTCGTCTGGAAAATCAGGCTCAACGACTCCATCAAAAACAGGATTAGGCTTACCCGCTTTTTTCTCCGCAAGTTTTATTTTTTTTATCGGATTCATTAGTTTGTCGTACTTCGATTCAAACCAAGAACATGATTGAGTTAATAACAATGTAGAAATCAAAAGAACTTTATTCACTCTTATCTCCATTTAACACAAGGATCTGTTGCCGAAGTGATAGTGACTTTTGGAACATATCCAGACAAATTCCCTTTTATTTTTGCAAAATTCAAAACTCGGTCGTTAGTGTTTAAGTAAATCAATTCAAACTCCACGGACTTGGTGATTCCGTGTTCACTTGCAATTTCACTGTTTACACATGCAGCGATTGTTGCTTTCTGATCTTCCAGAGATTGCAAAGTTGTAACATTGTCAGAATTTGCAATTTGACTCTTGTATACACCTGCCAATTCTCTAAATCCTTTTTTCGCTGCCGTACTTTCAAATGAATTTTTATTGATCCATCGTTGGACGTCGTCTCTCACTCCATCATTATCAACATCGACTCCTTCAATCGTTGCAAAACCTTCATCGCCTGGAGCATCCACCTCTGGATCGTAGACATAAATTGGAGTTGTTGATATGGCCGAGACACCAGTGGCATCAGTTACTTTTAGTTTTACATCATACCATCCAAAAGCATTATATTGATGAGTGTTGATTGGGTCAGTAGTTACTAAAGTTTGTCCATCACCAAAATCCCATTCGTAGCTCGTAACTGTTCTTCCAACTTGCCCTGATAAGCTTCCATCAAAATATACTTTTTGTCCTAAAAGCACGTCTTCAATGAACACTGGATTTGGTGACAGATATTTTTGATTAATATTTATTGCTTGAGTAGAAGTCGAAACATTACCTGAAGCAGTTGTGACATTAATTTGTACGGAGTGAGTTCCAAATGAATGAAACTCGTATTCAACATTTAAGTCGGACAGGATATCCTTATTATCAAAAAGATAATTTACACTAACAATAGGATCATTTGGATCATTGCTCACGAGATTGCCAGAAAAACACTGATAGACCATTGGATTCGTCTCACGACACGAGAAACTTACGATAGGTTTATTAATTGAAATTGTTGTCGAAAAAATTGCGGCCCCCCCGAAGTTATCTGTTACCGTTAACGAAACAGGATAAGATCCACCATTCGTAAAATTATATTGGATCGAAGGTCCGGATAAAGATTGTCCATCAATAGTCCAAATTTGATTTGCAACACTTCCATCCGAATCATAGGCATTCGAATCACACTGATAAGTTGTTCCCGTTGTAACATAACAATTAATATTGGCCACTGGTGGTTGATTCACAGTCGTTGTTACCTGCTGAGTTGTTGTACTTGTTGCTCCAAAAGAATCTTTTACAGTTAATGATACCGTATAAGTGGATGCTGCAGAATAGTTATAATCAACCGATGGGATTAAACTTGTTAAAATTGTTCCATCACCTAGATCCCATTTGTACTCTGCGATCTGATCTCCTGGGTCTGGGTCAGTTGAAGTTGAATAGCAAACAACTCTCTGTGGCCCGGGAGTCGAGCAGGTCATACTCGCAATAGGGGGATGATTCACTATCACATTAAAAGAATTTGATATCGACGTTCCCCCACCATCATTGTCGGTGACCGTTAAATTAACTTGATGACTTCCACTTGTTTGGAAAATATGTATGATCGATCCATTATCTCCACGAACATCACTAGAACCGTCATCCCAATCATATTTATAAGAAATAATTGTCCCGTCAAAATCAACAGAACCATTTGCATTACAAGTTAAAATATTCGGCGCACTTGAAAAGCAACCAAGATTTGCGATTGGTGCTTGATTTACTGCAAGCACTGTCTGAACTTGAGTTTGAGCTGTAGCTTGTTGTCCATTGGCATTGGTTACGGTTAATTTGACAGTATATAAACCTGGGCCAGGATAATTAAAACTTGATGCCCCAAATGCATTTGTATCTGTGAATCCTCCATAATCAAAAGTATAAGTCAGAGGACTTCCTGATAGATCGTATGTCCCCATGGCATTACAAAATACGTTCATGTTATAAGCACTACAATTTAAGCTAGCTACAATCTGTGCTGGTGGAGGTGTAAAATTAGTTAGTGTTACGCTATTATAAGTCGTTTTCGTTTCGCCTCGAGAAGTCGTGAGTGTCATGTCGATAAGGTAAAATCCAGCTGCTGAATATTTGTGAGTTGGCAAATAATATCCGATAGAGGCCACTTGTGGAGTTAAGCTTTCAGTAACTCCATCTCCCCAATTAACGAGCACGTTTGTGATTTGATTTTGTTTATCAAGAGCTATTGCCTTACATTGTTGAGCGATCTCCACAAAAGGCTTAGCAAGAGAACAATCAATTCCTGCAGCAAGATCAGTTCCTGCTTGATAAATAATTATGTGTTGAGTTTGTGAGCTTTTCATGCCCGCTGAATCTGTTACTGTTAAAGTAACAAAATAAGATCCTGGATTATAAAAGTGAGCAACCACTGGACCTGTAGCAGTCTGCCCATCTCCAAAATCCCAGAGATAAGAAATAATATTTCCATTAGGAGTTCCCGCTCCGTTCATATAAAAACTTACGTTTTGAGCAAAGCCAAAAATCTGATAAACAAAATGGGCCACTGGATTTAAGATGGCCACATTATCATTAGTCACAATCACTTCATGAGTAACACTACTCTTCGTATTATAATTTGTTGTTGCCGTTACAGTTACTTGATAAGTTCCAGCTGCCGGATAAGTATGATTTGTGTAGAGATTTGGAGTATCTTCTGTTTCGCCATTTCCATAATCAATATGAAAATTTTTAATTGGAGTATCAATAGCAAAATCAAAATCAAAAGATTTACTAAAATCGAAAAATACAGTCCGAACAGAACTTTGAACCGCACTAAAGTCAGCAAAGGGAAGAAGAGTCGAATGGTCTTGCGCTAAAGTGAACTTGTGAGTAAAAGTTGTTATCTGTCCTCTGATATCCTCTACTGTTAAATCAATTTGGTGATCTCCATAAGTTTTAAGATCAACCATATTAACTGTGTTTGGAAAAAACTCAGTCATCTGCACTGTGCTTGTCCCATCAACTGTATAGTAGGCCCTTTTAATATCAAATTGAGTTTTAGTTATAAAAGCATGAAGTTCAACCATTGTATTAAACTCAAAAACTTTAAAGAAGGCCGCTGGTGGATACTTTAGAGGTTCTAAGCTTGTTGTAATTGTTTTTGTAGTTGAACTTTTAATTCCTAAAATATCTGTGGCCACTAGACTAACATTTAGAGAGCCAATATCAGCAAAAGTGTAATCGATAATTGCTCCTGTCCCAATGCTTACTCCTTTATAAAACCATTCAAGAGTCGCAATTGTTGAATCTGGCGAAGTCGACTGACTAGCATCGAAATGAACTTTAAGCGGAACAAAACCAGTATCGATATCTGTCGTAACGACAAAATTTATGGCCGAGCTTGTTGAGATTGTAACCGACTTAGTAGTAACTCCATTATTGTTATCAGTAACCAAAAGTTTAACTGTGTATGTTCCAGCTTTAGTAAAAGTATGACTAGCAGTGCTTGTTGATGCCACTTGTGGGTTAACTGTATCTCCAAAATCCCAAGAGTAACTTGCAATTGTACCATCTATATCGACCACATTTACTGCATTAAAATTGACAGTTAAAGGAAGAGTTCCACTTAAGACATCTGTAGCGATGTCAAACGTTGGAAGCTGGTTTTTTATGACTTGAATTGATTGATTCGCTGTAGAACTTGCTCCAAGATCATCTACTACAGTCAAACTCACAGAGTGAGCTAAATCATTTGCAAACGCATGATCAAAACTAACTCCTGTAAAAGTAGATCCATCATCAAGGATCCAAGACGAGCTTGCAATTGTCCCATCACTATCATTTGAAGTGCTGTCGCAATGAATAGACTGAACGGTTGTATTCATACATGTAAAATTTGCAATTGGTGCACTGTTATCTTTTACCGTGATTGCTTGAGTGACACTTCCCACTCCACCATGAGAGTCAGTGACAGACAAAGTGACATTAAAAATTCCACCTTTTTGAAAATTAAATTCGGGATTAGCTAAGGTTGAACTTAAAGTGGAATTACTAGTGATCCAAGAGGTACTTACAATCGAATCCCCCACATCAGCATCTGTTGAAGTTGACTGACATGAAATGCGCCAAGGTTTAGTTGTATCACAAGTAAAACTTGCCACTGGAATGGTATTAGCCAAAACGATAAAACTTTTTGAAAGAGTACTCACTCCCCCATCATTATCAATCGCTGTTAAAACAACAGTATGACTTCCTGCTGTGGCAAACGTATGAGTTAGAACAGATGGATCAGCTTTTGTATCGACCGTGTTGTCATCCCATGCGTATTGATAGGAGACAATTGTTCCATCAGGGTCAGATGAGCCGATCGCATTACACTCTAAAACATTAATAGAATTTGAAATACAATTTAAACTTAAATTCGGTAAAATATTTGGAGGAAGCATTGGCTGAACTTGAGCAAATGCATTTGAAGAAATTCCTGCTAAATTACTCACTGTGAGTTTTACATTATATAATCCTGGCAGTGTATAAGCGTGACTTGAAATACCACTGGCATTGCTCTCAGAAAATCCATCTGCATAATCAAAAGTAAAAGTAAAAGGCCCGCCTTTTGGATCAAAACTAGAAAGCGCATTACAATTGACAAGAAGATTATTTGTCGAACATGCCAAAGACGCAATCGGAGCTATTTCTTTTAGCACTGGAAGATTGTACGAAAGGTATCCAAGATTTTTTGATGAGCTTTTAAAATTTAATAAAATTTTATTAATGTCACTGGAATTTAATTTTTCTGTCTTGGCAGTAATCGTTTTTGTCTCACCCAAGGCCAAATCAAACGGATTTGTTGAAATCAATGACTTCCCATCAATTTCTATTCCTAGACGATAATGTTGTTTGTCCTTCTCATCATTCTTCTCATTATTTTTATCTTTTTCAATCTCGGGAAAATAAAATTTTTTATCGCTTAAATTGGTTACACTTGCAAAAAGCTCAGTATTTACTCCTTCGTAAGGGAGACCAACAGGAATGTTTAATGTGAGTTTAAATCCTTTAAAATTTGATGAGTAATAAAAGGGAACTGATACCTTGTAGTCAACATTTAAAGGCACTCGAATTTGTGCCAGAATTTCTGGGTTCTTTAAAAGAGCAGCATCAATTTTAGATACTAAACTTTTTAAATAAACAGTGAGCTTACTAGAATGATTATTTTCAAAATCTTTTAGAATAAGAATTCTTTTTTCAATTTTTGCTTTTATTGAGAGGAGTTCATTAGTTTTCTTATCATTAGTTTTATTATCGGTTCCAACAGTCAATGTAAGCTGGTTTAAATCAGAGCTTTGAAGCTTGTCAGTTTTTAATGAATATCTCCAAGATTTTTTATCCTTTGATTGGGTAATGACAAGTTTATCGCTCACATCGTGTAATGAATCAGGAAAGTAAGCTTTGAAAACGAGCTTATGATCAGAAACCTTTAGGCACTTTTGATGATGATCTTCTTCACCCAACTGAACAACGCAAATGTCCCCTTCAAACTTAAAATCATCCCCACTTTTTAACTGAAGTTGATTTTGTGGAATAGATTTTGGAGTAATCCAAACTCCCATCTTATTGTTGGAAGTTTCTGAGGCAAAACTATTTAAGGAAATAAAAAGAATAATCAAACTTACTAGTGATTTCATTTCTTTCCTCATTATTGAATTGATTGAAGTTGGGGCTTATCGGCAACGCTAATAATCCCTTCGTTCTGAAGAAGGATGATTTCTGAATCATTGATCTTATAAGCTGGTTCGTTTTTAAGCGCTGCTTGAAGTTTTGTTGTCTCGACTTGCGATGCTGAAATGAATGATGAATTATTTCCTTCAACTCCCTTTTCACCACTACATGCTGAGAGAACAATGAGAGAAAAAATCACAAGAATCATTCGGAAAGAATTCATACAGAACCCCGATTTATTACCAATTAATTACAATTAACTGGTTATCGGGACTGCAAGATTGTAGTTTAATTATTTAGTAACAAGATTTCTTTACATTGGTTACATCGAACAATACTTAATTGCTCAAGTATTTAAGAGTTTCATCTCGGCAAAAACTCAAACTCCACTTTCCCTTCTTTATTCAAAAGAAGATAAGCTTCAAACGGTTTGCCTGCTTTAGATTTAAATCCTTTAAGAAGATCTGTTTTCTTTTTAGTAATCAGAGTTCTCACAACAGACTCAGGTAATTTCTTTTTTGCCATCACTTTCCAAATGGTAAATCCACAACCTTCTTTCCATCTAGAACAACTATAGGATTTTGGAAAATCTTTGATCTCCGC
Organism: Bacteriovoracales bacterium; assembly: GCA_037444575.1. GTDB lineage: Bacteria > Bdellovibrionota > Bacteriovoracia > Bacteriovoracales > Bacteriovoracaceae > Bacteriovorax. The sequence goes on along the minus strand of JBBIME010000016.1, from coordinate 63,914 downwards.
CTGACACTTTGGACAAGGACCAAGATCTATTTTAGGAGCAGCATCTGCCTTAGTCCCATCTGCTTTCTTATTATACTTGGCGTATTTTCCAGAATAGACCTTCGGTTTTTTCTCCGCTTCAGGCACCTCTATAGACTTCCACTCATTCGTCGCACTCTCCACATACTGATGAATAGAATCTAAAAATTCCAAATCATCACTCTCCCCTTCGGCCATACTTTGAAGTTTTAATTCAAGCTTACCCGTCTGAGAGACATTGGTCAGAGCTCGTGTTGTCGGCATCGTCTTAAGTTTTGAAACTAGCTCAACACCTTTATCTGTCGCCTTTAAATTTTTCCCAGAGCGCTCAATATAACTTCTTTTTAAAAGTGTTTCGATTATTTGAGCGCGTGTCGCTTGAGTCCCAAGCCCCACTTCCGTTCTAAAAATTTTCTTTAAGTCACTCTCTTCAACTAATCTTGCTGGATTAGTCATATCGTATAAAAGAGAGGCCTCTGTATATTCACTCGGAGGTCTTGTCTTTTTGGACTCAACTTCCCCACCTTGAAAAATGCCATTTTCATTTAATGTTAAGGCCGGAAGAATTTCTTCTGATTCTCTTCCTTCTAAAACTTTAAACCCCATCTCCAGGATTTTTTTCCCGCGCGCTTTAAATTTTTGACTCTCACATTCAATCTCAACTTCTGTCTCAAGGTATTTGTGATTTTCTAGAAAGTTTGAAATAAATCTTTTTAATACTAAATGAAATATTTTCCCTTCCGGAGTCGATTCACTACCCGAGAAATCTTTTAGTGGAATTAGCCCGTGGTGATCGGTAAGACGAGAGTCATCAAAGACCATTTTATTTTTAAGACTTACTTTGTAAGCTGCAAATTTCTCAAAATGCTCAGGATAAATTTCTTTAAACTTATAAACAAGCCCCTTCACTAACTCCACTGATGATGTTGCCATAACTTTTGAATCAGTTCTTGGATAAGATAGACACTTGTATTTTTCATAGAGAGTCTGAGCAATCTCCAGAGTTTTACTGGCCGAAAAACCATACTGCATATTCGCCTGGCGCTGAAGCTCTGTTAAGGAATACAGCCCTTGTGGGTATTGTGTTTTCTCTGTTTCATTGAGCACTGTGATGCGAGCGTTCTTTTGATTCAAATCAATTGTTAACTTATCAAAGAAGTCTCTCTTATCATGTCTTTTTTCTTCTTCTTTCTTTTTAGGATCAAACCAATAAGCGGATACACTTCCATTATTGAATTTAAACTTTGCTTTCATTTCAAAATAATCTTTGGGGATAAAGCTATCAATCGCCTCTTTTCTTTCAACAATTAAACCTAAAACGGCAGTCTGCACTCTCCCAACAGAGAAAAGATCGCCAAGCTTTATGGTCGCAAGTCTTGATAAATTCATCCCCACAAGCCAATCCGCTTTCTGGCGAGCTCGTCCTGCGATATAGAGACGATCAAAATCATAAAGAGGTTTTATATTTTTTAACTCGTGATGTATCACTTCTTTCGTTAGAGCTGCCGACGTAAAAAAGCGGAAAGCTTTAAGCTTTGATTTCCCTTCATTTAAAATCAAACGCGCTATAAGCTCGCCTTCTCGCCCGGCATCTGTAGCAACTATCACTCGATCAAGATCTGATCTTTTTAAAAGTCTTTTGATGATATCTAATTGCTTTTTAGTTTTTGGCTGGGCCTTAAATTTAAATTCTGATGGAATAATGGGAAGACTCGCAAGTGTCCAGCGTTTCCATTTGGCATCGTAATCTTCTGGATCAAAGGGAGCTAGAAGATGGCCTATGGCCCAAGTAATGACGTAGTCATCAGTCTCAATAAAACCATCGCTTCCTGATCCTGATCTGCTTGAGAGCGCAGAGGCAAAATCTCTAGCGACAGATGGTTTTTCGGTGAGGATTAGTGTTTTCATCTTTATTATTTTATTATTCGTTAACTTTTAAATAATCCGCAATTTGTGTTCCCATCGCGGATTGAAGTGAAAAAACCAAACTAGGATTTCTTCCGACCAATTCCTTTAATGCTTTTTCTTTCCACGAAACAAATTCTGTCGGACGAGCACTTATAACAGTCGCAGTCGCTGGGCGATTGGATAAAAAGCTCATTTCTCCAATGAATTGCCCGTCTCGAAGCTCATTGAGCTTTCTATCTTGAGCGACAACATCAACCAGACCACTGTAGATCATCATAAGATCTTCCATCTTTTGATTTTCTTTAACGATCTCAACACCTGTCTCCACTTTTTTCCACTCTCCCATGCGAATAAGCTTAGCGAACTCAGCCAGATTCAAGTGAGAAAATGAAATCTTATAAAGCTCAAGCTCTTTATCACTGAGTTTAATTTTTCTATTTCCGTAAATAATTTTAACAATGTGATAAATATTGAGAGACATAAAAAATAAGTTCCAGGAAATTGGAACCCACAAAGGATTAGTTGCAACGTTTGAATTATAAATAATGGAACTACATGAGGCGGTAATTGAGAGCATTCGAAGCCATAAAATATCTTTCACCATGAAAGATCCGGCCACGAGAATAAAGGCGAGATTTCCAAAAACTTGAATCAGTGACATCAGGGCCTCAAAAAACAAAGGGCCAGAATAACTTCTGACCCTTCTATAAAAATTTAAATTAAATTTTTAAATTAGATTTCACTAGCACTTGGTTTGTACCAGCATAGTGGACGCATACCAACTTTGTATCCATCGCGTGCGATACAAGTTCCAATCTTTGGATCATTTCTATCATTTTCTTGATCGTATGATTTATCGCAAAGAATTGCTTGGAAATAAGTATCTAGACGACATTGAGCTGCAGGGTGAGCATCATTTGTTCTTGATACAATAGATGTATCTGGAGTCGTGAATTGAACATTTGAGTTTCCACCAAGTGACCCAAGAAGTGATCCAAGTGATTTACCTGCCATTGAAACTCTTTGGCAAAGAGCGATTTCGTTTTCGCTTTTGTAAATCAATTCACATTGCTTAGTTACTTCAGCGTCGATATTCATTTTAGAAACGATTCCAACGTTGTCAGTTTTTTCTAGAACTCTTCTTAGACATTTCATTGATCCGAAGTAGTCAGCTTGACCTTCGTTAGCTGCCCAAGACATACCTTTTCTTGGAGCTCCACCTAGGTGGTGACCAAGTTCGTGACAAACAACAAGAGCAAATCCATCGTCAGTTGTTAGTTCGTGACGTGCAAGTCCACCATACATGTTAACAACCCAAGTTTTCCCAATTTCTTGAGCACTTGCGTTAACAGTGTCGTCGTCCCATCTATTGTTCATAGATAGTTTTGCACCTTTAGAAGCAACAATTGGAGCGTAGATATCAGAAACACTCTTGATAATTGCAAGAAATCTTTCTTGAGTCATGCCATTTGTTCCCTTATCCCATTGAGAAATTCTCAAATTATTTTCAGGGGCAAATCCACTTTTTCCATGGATATCGCAAGCAAAAGTTGTAGAAGCTGTTAGTGATAAAGCGGCAACCGCTGATAAAATCCCTTTTCTCATAAATTAGTCCTCCATAACAAAAATCAGGATGAACAATCGTTACATAAATAGATAACTAAAAAAAATTAATAAATCTTTCATTAACTGACATTTCTGGTCTGAGATTATTTCATTGGGAGAAATAGTTTTTGGCAATAAAAAAGGGGCCGATAAACGGCCCCTCTGTCATTTTTTTGGCATTGGTTTATACGAAATTAGATCTCGTCTGAACCTGGCTTGTACCAGCAAAGTGGACGTGTTCCAACTTTATATCCATCTCTCTTAATACATGTTCCTGGGATTGGATTTGTTTCAGAAACATCTTCTGTGAAAGATTTATCACATAGAGATCCATTGAAGTAAGTATCTAGACGACATTGAGCTTTAGGGTGAGCATCGTTTGTTCTTCTAACTTTTGATTTGTCAGGAGTATTGAAGTTAACGTTTGAAGATCCACCTAGAGATCCAAGAAGTTGTCCTAGAGATTTACCTGCCATTGAAATTCTTTGGCAAAGAGCTACTTCAGCGTCAGTTTTGTAAACCATTTGACATTGTTTTGTAGCTTCAGCATCAACGCTCATTTTAGAAACAGCTGAGATGTTGTCATCGTTTTCAAGAACGCGTTTTAAACATTTTAAAGCTCCCCAGTAATCAGCTTGGCCTTCGTTAGCTGCCCAGTCAGATCCTCCACCGTATTTTGGAGCTCCACCAAGGTGGTGACCAGTTTCGTGACATACTACAAGCATGAAACCATCATCTGTAGTAAGAGTGTGACGAGCCAATCCACCAAACATATGTACGCTCCAAGTTTTTCCATCTTGGTCAGCGTAAGCGTTTACTGTTTCATCGTCCCAATTGTTAACCATATTAAGAGTTGCCCCTCTTGAAGCTACGATTGGAGCGTAAACATCAGATACTCGTTTAATGATTGAAAGAAATTTTTCTTGAGTCATTCCGTTAGTATCTTTTGCAAATTTAGAAATTCTAAGATTGTTTTCTGGCATAAATCCGGTCTTACCGTGAATATCGCAAGCAAACACTGAAGATAGAGACATAGTCATAGATAGAGCACTGATTAAAATTCCATTTTTCATAAAGTCCTCCGTAACGAAAAATCAGGATAAGATCAATGATGGCACCAGTGCATTTTTTTTGTAATAAAATAAATCTTTCTTTTTCTTTCACTCTTTATCTAAATAAGTTTTTCCAAAGACCGAGTTTTTTTCTTTGTCATTGCGTTTTCCCAATGAAAAAATGAATTAATGTTGAAACAAAATTATCTAAAGAAAGCTTTTGTTGTTTTTTCCCTGCTGACTTTTATCAGTGGAAAAAGTGCGTTCTCTGAAGAAACAAAAAGTGAAAACAGTGGTCCTACAGTAAAAAAATCATGGCAGATTTCGCTTGGTTTAGGGGCCGCTTTTAAAAATAATATTAGAAAAGATAATAATGATTCTGGAAAAGGTGGCGATGTCATCATAATGCCAGTTCCAATGTTACAAGTGGCCTGGGGACCTATCTCTTTAGGACAGCAAGGGGTGAATGCCCATGTTTATGGCAATCGAGAAATTGGAGCATCAATAAATTTTAATCAGGCAGGAGACCGTTACTTTGCAACTGGGATGGAAGCAAAAAGAGAATCCTGGATGTTTGGAGCTGGATTTAAATATTACAAATTAAGTTTCTTAGTGGCCAAAGATATAACTGGAAGATCAAAAGGAGCGAAAGTTAGTTTGCACTACACTGAATTGTATCCTCTATCTCAAAAAGTTTTTACTAGAAGTTCAGTGGGTCTTGAATGTTATGACCAGAAATTTGCGGAATACTATTATGGTGTAAAGACCAATGAAGTTGCACCTACTCGATCTGAGTACCACCCAAATCATTATTGCTTGCCAACACTTTCTTTTTTTCCAGGTTACAAGTTGGATAAACAATTAAGTATTATGTCTGGTTTTTCTTTTAAAGGTTTAAGTAAAGAAATTAGAAGATCGCCAACGACGACTGGTACCTGGCTTGAAGGAGCGCTGATTATTGGTGGGCTATGGGCGTTTTGAAAATTTAATTACTTTTTAGGGGTCACCAAGTTTTCAATTTCGGTGACAATTTTTCGATAACTAGGCAATTGATATTTCTCTTTAAGCGGCTTGATTGCATCTTTAAGTGACTGGGCCAAATTTTCATTTGAGTCTGGAATATTCAAAATATTAGTTGCAAAATCCTCTAGCACCATAAAGAAAATCGCCATAGGAGAAATGGCCGTCGTCAACACTTCTGGAAAGCCTACACCATTAGAGACACCATGATGTTGCTTAATAATGAGATCAACCCCCTGAGGAAGTTTTGGATAACTCTGAACCAATGTTGCCGCATGATGAGCATGATTATTAAGAGTGTCCATTTCGCGAGGGGAAAGTCCAGATTGTCTCATTTGAGTGAGATCAGTAATTTTAAGCAATTTTTCATCTTCAAGATATATGTCGTGCAGATAACTTACAAAGCAAATTTTTTCTAGCAGACTGTTTTGTTGATCGGCGCTCCCCCATTCCATCCGAGGAAGAAGTCGATAAGCAATCGCCGAAATGAGATAAGAGCGACGGTATGAATAACTCATTTTATCGCTGAGCAGTTTTTTTAGTAATGGACCAAGCTTATCTGCTTTTTGGATTTGGGACTTCATCATATTAATCGTTTGATCAACCATTGCCAGACAGATGGGGGTAAATCCAAGACTTCGAAGTAAATCTGCGCTGATAACAAAAGAGTCGCCAATGACTTCAATGCTTTCATCTGAAGTTCTGCTCTTTTTTAAATTGCTCATTGTTTGAGTAAAAAGCCCATTCATAAAAACATCGTAATCATCTTTAGTAATATAGAAATCAGAAACTCCCAATTCCTCGTATTTTACCAGGGCCTCTTTATCGAAATTCTCCCCCTTATTTAATCTTTTTACATACTCATCACCAGCTTTTTTCATCAGACGAATATAAACATCACAAGGAGAATTACTCATTAGGTAAAAATATTTCACAGGGAAAGGAACATAGTCTGGAAGTTTTAAGTGATCAAAGTTTTCTCTTTTTAGGCCCAGAGCATTGAGCACAAGACGATTAATTTCTTCCAAGCGAAGTGGTTCTGAAACCAGTAAATATTTTTTATAACTGTGTTCAAATTCGCCAATAACAACGAGAGGAATTTTTAAAGAGAGATCATATATCAGGTTGACTAAATTTCCGGCAATTAGATCAGCAGGTGTTTCAGCAGTGGCCTCTGCTCGATTTCTGGCAATAATTAATGAAAAGATCTCCCCTTTTTTAAGGGCATCCGTCGCTTGATTAGAAGTCTTATAAAGAATTACTTCTGCATTAAATGAGCGCTGCAAGCTTTTTGTAATAAGCTCTCCAACGGTATCATTAGGCTCAATAAGTAGAATCTTTATATTCTCCATATAATAATGATAATCGAGAATCAGTCTTGCAGTGGGATTTTTTTTGCATTCAGCTTGCAAAGCAATATTTGCCATTTTAAACTCGAAAAGGTTGCGAAATAATCACAATTAGATGATCAAATTGCTCACCTTCATTAAAACAGGATGATTATGAAAAAAATGCTATTAATCCTCATACTCACTTTTTCTGCAAAAATTTTTGCTGGAGAAGTTACATGGGAGACATTAAAAACATTAGATGTCGACCCAAAAACCAAAAGTCCAGTTGCTAAAGGTGACTTAAAAAAAATCCTGGGCAAAGAAATTACAATGAAAGGATTTATGATGCCGCTGGATTATGATTCAAAAGCAGTTGTTGAATTCTTATTCATGCCATATATCCCTGCCTGTATGCACGTTCCGCCTCCACCACCAAATCAATTGGTTTTGGTAAAAATGAAAAAAGGAACAACTGTTACTCCTTCTATGTATCCGATAGAAGTCACTGGTAAATTATCACTTGATGCTAACAAAGATCTGGAATCTTCATATAAGATGGACGGGATTAAGATAAAAGAATTAAAGCAACAATAAGATAACCATGACAACAAAAGCTATTTCTGTAAAAGACCTAAAATTTTCTTATAATCAAAAAAACAAAAATGCTCCGCTCGTTTTATCAATAGACGAGCTGGAGATTTTAACAGGAGAAAAAGTTTTTCTCTATGGCCCCTCTGGACATGGAAAAAGCACTCTTCTTAATATTTTAGCCGGCGTGCTTGAAGTAACAAATGGAGTCGTTGAAGTATTAGGAAACAATCTTCACGCCATCAATCAAAGCTCTCGAGATCATCTTCGCGGAGAAAATGTTGGTTATATCTTTCAGATTTTTAACCTTATTCCCTATCTTAATATCAAAGAAAATATTGTTCTTCCTTGTTTGATTAATAAAAAAAGAGGCGAAGGCGTCGATTTTTACGCTCAAGCAGATGAGTTAATCAAAACATTGGGATTAACTGAACACGCGCATAAAAACGTTACTGATCTTTCGATCGGACAACAACAACGAGTGGCCGCTGCTCGCGCCTTAATTGGAAATCCAAAACTTATCATTGCCGATGAGCCAACAAGCTCTCTGGATGAAACAAACACCACCGAATTTATGAACCTTCTTCTTTCTGAATGGGAAAAAAGAAAGTTCACTTTAGTCTTTGTTTCTCACGATACATCTCTTAAAAAATATTTTCCAAGAACAATTTCTCTTCCTGAAATTAACAAAATTTAGGCGCAATATTTTATGATTAATTTTTTAACATATAAATCAATCAGCAATAGAAAATTTACTTCTCTTTTGTGTGTTCTCTCTATTGCTCTATCTGTCACACTCTTTCTGGGCATTGAGCGCATAAGAAATGGAGCGCGAGAAGGATTTACAAATACAATCAGTAAGACAGATTTAATTATTGGAGCTAAAGGCGGCCCTCTTCAACTTCTACTCTATACCGTATTTCACATCGGCGGAGCAGTTAACAATATCCGCTGGTCTACTTATGAAGATATTAAAAGCAATCGTTTAGTTGAATGGTCAATTCCCATTTCTCTTGGCGACACTTATAAAGGCTATCGTGTTGTGGCAACCGATGAAAACTTTTTTAAGCACTATCAGTTTAGAGGAGACAAAAAAGTTGAACTCTCGGATGGAGTTGTTCCAACGGATACATTTGACGTTGTATTGGGAAGCGAAGTCGCTAAAAAGTTTAAACTTAAAGTTGGCGATCCAATTGTTTTATCCCATGGGATATCAAGTGAAGCTATTCTTTCTCACGACAATACTCCTTTTCACATTGTAGGGATTATGGCCCCAACTCAAACGCCGATCGACACCGGAGTTTACATTGACCTCTATGGGATGGAAGCTATGCACTTCGGATGGGAAACTGGAGTTCCGGATGGAGCAAAAATAAGTGCAGACCGCTTTAAAAAAGAAAATATTAAAATCACTCAGCTCACCTCTTTCATGGTGAAATTAAAATCTCGAATCGCTGTTTTAAAAATGAGAAGAGATATTGATCAGTATGAAAAAGAACCAATCATGGCGATTATTCCTGCCCTTTCTCTTCAAGAGATGTGGCAAACAATTGGCTATGTAGAACAAATTCTCTTTTTAGTAAGTTTATGTGTTTTACTCGTAGGAGTTTTAAGCATCTTAATCTCTCTTTACACTTCTATTAATGAACGTCGCCGCGAAATGGCCATTTTAAGATCTCTAGGAGCAAGTTCTCGCCACGTTTTTGCTCTTTTAATTTATGAATCAAGCTTTCTTGTTTTAATGGGATGTATCATCGGGGTTATCTCTCTTTATGGACTTCTCTATTTCGTAAGACCATGGCTAGAGTCAAACTTCTCGGTTTATTTAGATATTCAACCTCTTTCAAATAGTGAGTGGCTATATCTTCTTGGTATTTTCATCGCAGGAACATTTGCAGGGCTTATTCCTGCAGTTAAGGCCTACATGAATTCACTTCAAGATGGATTGACCATTAAGTTTTAATTAACGATTTAAGGGAAGTTCTACGTAGAAAGTAGTTCCGACTCCTGGAACACTTGTCACCCATATTTTTCCATGGTGATCTTCTACGATTCGACGGGATAGAAAAAGGCCAAGGCCAATTCCTCCATAATTTTTAAAAGAGACACCTCTTTCAAATTTTAGAAAAATGCGTTCTAAGTCTTCAGGCCTGATACCAATTCCGTGGTCTTTAACTGTAAAGCGCGCTGTATTTGGATCATAAAGATAGGCTTCAACTTCAATTTTCCTTCCCTCCCCATAGTGAATCGCATTTGAAAGAAGATTATTAATAACTATCTCAATTTTTGTCGGATCCCAGTGGCCTTTTAAGGACTCTGGTAATTTTTCTTCAATTTCAACTTTAAATGATTCGCGATAGCGATCAATATTTTTCTTTAATAATAAAACCAAATCAGTGTCTAATTGAAAACTATAAGTAAATTGGCCTAAACTAATTCGCGAAAAATCTAAAAGACTATCTATAAGATCATTGAGTTCTCTAAGTTGCTTTAATGATATTTCATAAATATTTTTTAACTCTTTCTCATACTGATGCCCTTTAAATTTCTCTTTTTGCATCAGTCGTTTTAAAAATTGAATTTGAAAACTAACTGGAGTTAAAGGAGTTCTAAGCTCATGGGCAACGATAGAAATAAATTCATTTCTTAAATCGAGTTGATGCCTGGTCTCTTTTAAGGATTTATTTAAATCATCTAGAAGACCAACAATCCTGTGATTCATTGTTTGAAGACTTCGAACAAGATCTCCAAATTCATCGTTGGTAATTTTTAAGGCATTTATAGATTCAAAATGTCCCTCACCTGCTTCAAGAACAGCTTTGGAGGCCTTCTCTATTGGACGAGCAATAAATCCAAATAGCTGATATGAAAATATGGAAAATAAAATGATAACAATAGATATGCCAATAAAAAGAATAATCGCTTGAGTTCTCGCTTCCTGATAGACCTCATCCTTGTGCGCCCGAACGATTAAAATCCATTTCTGATCAATATTTCCGATGCCCGTTTCTAATGAATGGGTCGTCACCCACATCTGTTCTTCATTATCATGAAATCCAGCTTTCGTTAAATCTATCGATTCGTATTCAGGTGGACCAAAGAAGCGATAAGGCTCTTTTTTATTTTGTGAGTAGATTACCTGACCATTTCCTGTTTTAAGTTCAATATGTTCAAGATAATTGTATCGACTGTTAGAAAATTGATTAAGTAAATCGTGAATATAGGAAATCGGTACATTTGCAATCAAAGTTCCTATCATTTTATTTTGAGTATCGCGAAGTGTTTTTACGAAGGAAATAGCATTTCCTTCACTGGAATAGCCAAAAATAGTAAGAGGAACACTTTCACTTTTAGCAATTAACACAGATGGAACTTTTTGGGCATTAATTATATTTTTGGTGCCAGCTACTATTATTTTTCCTGGCGAAAGAAGATAAACATCATCATACATTTTATAGGAATTCTTTGTTTGAAGGATATCTTCATGAATAAAACTTATGGGTTCTCGTGCTTTTGTTCTAAGTTCAATTTTTTTTCCGAGAAGTTCTATATCACTTACACGTTCAAAGAAAAGACGCTCTAATTCTCGATCAATGAGTAGGCTTTGCATTTGAAAGGTATCGATTGTTCTATTTTTGATTTCTATATGTGCAAAATAATAAAAGAGAATAATGATTAAGATCCCCAGGCAGATCGAAATTGATACCGAAATAAGGGTCATTCTTTTTCTAAACCGCATAGGGATTATCTCCTATTCTGCTAGAATAATTTTTCGCCTTGGCCCTCTCTTTGGCCATTGTTATTTTCTTAATAAATCCCTTTTAAACAAGATTAGAAAAAAGTTATGACTAACATAATTTTTAGAATGGATTTTTAAAAGATGAAATGTCAGATTTCTCAAAATAGGTACTTGAATATTGTTTCCAACGACGTTTGAGCTTATCTCGTTTGGTTATGAAAAAAATAAAATGAATGAAAGAAAATAAAGTTAGATAGATAAAAGAAAAAAGAATTCTGGAATTAATAAATCCTAATTTCTCTCCCAACCTTAGCCATATTAAACGAGGTTTTGATAAAGCAAGAGGAGCAACGACTGCCAAAAGTAAAAAAAGAATTGCAATTCCTAATAAGCTCCAATGTATTTGTCTATGTTTTATGATTGGAATGACAACACCTAGAGCTGAAAATCCAGCTGTCATAATAAGTCCGAATTGACGGTTATTTTTAATCTCTGTCATAGGCACTCTTCCAGTCACGATTAATGATGCCCTCTGACTGCTCAGATTTTTTAAGCATAATATTTTCCATGATCAAAACATCCATATCGGTTGTCATAAAACAATTTAGGGCCTCGCTGGGACGGGCAACAATAGGTTCTCCTCTAACATTAAAGGAAGTATTAATAATCACTGGTGAGCCAGATTTTATATAAAACGTTTTTAGTAGACGATAAAATTTGGAATGAATTTTTTCATCAACAATTTGAATTCTAGCTGAACCATCGACATGTGTAATTGCTGGAAAAATGCTTTTATCTTTTACCTGTGTTGTAAAAAGCATGTAAGGTGATGCTACTTCTTTATCCCAGAAAAAGTAATTTGCTACTTCTTCTTTTAAAACGGCCGGAGCAAAAGGTCTGAATGATTCGCGCTTTTTAATTTTTAAATTCATTATCGATTGCATGTTTGGTATGCGCGGATCTCCAATGATTGATCTTGAACCTAAAGCTCGTGGACCAAACTCCATCCTACCTTGAAAAAGACCAATGACACTTCCTTTCATAATCTCATCGGCGATTTTTAAATTGAGTTCATCTTCTTGTTCGAATTCATGAAATTTAACACCGAGGTGATTTAAAAATAATTTAATATGCTCGCTCTTATATGTTGGACCTAAAAGAGATCCCGACATCAGATCTGAATTAAGAATTCTTGATGACTTATTTTCTAGATAATAATACGCAAGTGCCGCTCCAAGGGCCCCGCCAGAGTCACCGGAAGCTGGTTGAATCCAGATATTTTTAAAAAGACCACTCTCTCTTAGTTTTCCATTGGCCACACAATTTAAGGCCACTCCCCCGGCCATTGTTAATGACTCTGACTTTGTTAATTCTTTCACTTTTTGAGCTAAATTCATTACGGCCATCTCTGTTACAACTTGGACAGAAGCCGCTAGATCTTTATGAAATTGATCCATTTCATTTTCATCTCTTCTAGGTGGACGTCCGAAGAGCTGAACGAATTTCGTTGTAATCATCTCCTTCTCTTTAGTGAAATCGAAATAATCGAGATTGAGTTGAAAACTTCCATCAATATTTAAGTGAATAAGTTCTTTGAGAATAAGATCGACAAATAAAGGCTTGCCATAAGGAGCTAGCCCCATCATTTTGTACTCGCCTGAATTAACTTTAAATCCTAAATAGCCAGTAAAGGCCGAATAAAAAAGACCTAGCGAATGGGGAAAATGAATTTCAAAAAGAGGCTGTAGATTGTTTTTTTTTCCATGCCAGCCACTAGTAGTCGCCCATTCCCCTACGCCGTCAATACAGAGAACGGCAGCTTCTTCATAAGGAGAAGCAAAGAAAGCTGAAGCGGCATGCGAGAGGTGATGTTCACTAAAATATAGAGGTGGGACATTTTTAGAAAATTTTTTTAATGAATCTCGAATTACTTTTTTTAAATAAATTTTTTCTTTAATCCAAATGGGCATCGCCTTAAGAAATGTTTTGATGCCAAATGGAGCTCTCGCAAAATATGTTTCAAGAATGCGTTCAAACTTTAAAAAAGGTTTTTCATAAAAGACAATGGAATCGACTTCAGAAAGAGTAATGTTTGCTTCTTTTAAACAGAACTCGATTGATTGCAAAGGAAATGATTGATCATGTTTTTTTCTGGTAAAACGCTCTTCCTCTGCGGCCGCAACTATTAAACCATCTTTAAGCAACACTGCTGCGCTATCGTGATAAAAACATGACAACCCGAGGATATACATTAAAAATTTCTTTTCTTTATAATTCTATCAGCAATAAAAATAAGAATCGCTGATGTCACTATAAGATGAAGTGATTCAAGGCCAATGTTTAATTTGATTTCTTCTTTAAACATAATGGCATTGGAGATCTCGGCGATATAATTAATTCTTGGTAGACAAGAATAAACAACGAGTCCAATCAGTCTAAAAATTCCCATTCCTTTAAAGTATTCTGAATAGGATAGATATCTCAAACTCTCACTCGAAATTGAAATAGTGAATACTGTTACAAAAAGTAATAAAAAAGAGCCAATTTTCCCGGCAAAAAGAGAATAGAGAAAAGAAATAAAAATCACAAGAAAAACATATAATCCCATCAATAGCATACTAGCGAAGTGACTCCAGGTAAGAGCAAGAGAATGAGTGGCCACCGAAAATAAAATGGCAGATAAAAAATAGGAGTACAAGTAGTAACCATACACTAAGATCCACGCTCCAAAAATTCGGCTAAACATATACTGCGTTCTTGAAATTGGGAAAGTGAGGTATTGATAAATAATTTTTTCTCTGAAATCAGAACGAACAGCACTAATTCCAAAAATTCCAGCAATGATCACACTCCAAAGATTAATTGCCCTAAACATATAACTTAAGCTACTTTCAGCGTTGATGATAATATTTGTAGCTGCATCATTATTATTGATAAACATCTTTAAAAGAGAGTGTCCTAAAAAAATCATCAATGTCGTTGCAATAAAAATAAAGAAGAGAGTCTTACTTCTCATCTCTTTTAAAATTGTATCTTTAATCATTGCTTTCCACTGAGCACTAAATTGATTTTGCATAATCTTTCCTTACTTGCTACTTACCAATTCATAGAAAAAATCTTCAAGGTTTTGTCCTTTCTCCAAAATACTTTGAACACTTCCACTAAAGAGAATTTCACCTTTATTTAAAATGGCCACCTCGTCACAAATTTGCTCCATCTCAGAGAGAATATGTGAGTTTAAAAAGATGGTTTTTCCAAGTGCTTTTTGTTTCTTCAAAATATCTTTCAAATCTCTCATTCCAATCGGATCAAGTCCGGAAAAAGGCTCGTCCAAAATGAGAAGTTGATTCTCTCCGATTAAGAGACTCGCAAGTCCTGTTCTTTGAACTTGTCCTTTTGAAAGGGATTGAAGCTTTCTGTTTTGTAGATCTGTAATATTGAGTTCAGAGAGGGCATAATCAATTTGCGATTTTAAGATATCCCTTTTTAAACCCTTCATCGTTCCAAAGAACTCTAAAACTCCACGCACTGTATAATACGGAAAGAAACTAAATTTCTCAGGAATAAAGGCCACCCCATTTCTTGACATTGGCAATGTGGATGAGATGCCATTAATTTTGATCTCGCCCAAATCAGCATGCATTAAACTTAGCATTAGTTTAACCAACGTCGTCTTTCCCGCTCCATTGGGTCCTAAAAGAGCAAAAATTTTTCCGTTCTCTACATTTAAATTCACATCATGGAGAGAAAATTCCGGGCCGTAAGATTTTTTTACGCCATGAACCTCTATTGCATACATAACAAATCCTTTTCCTATCAATTTAAGAAATTAATTTTATCTATGCTCTATCATATTATTGGCCTACTATTTTTCAAAGGAAAAAGGGAGATAAAAATGGAGAAAACAATCTATGACTTCAAAGCTACTAATATCGATGGAAAAAGCATTCCATTAACAGAATTCATGGGAAAAACATTACTTGTAGTAAATGTTGCATCTAAGTGCGGTTTTACTCCTCAATATAAAGAACTTGAAGAATTGTATCGCGAATATAAAGACAAAGGATTGATCGTTCTTGGATTTCCTTGCAATCAATTTGGAGCACAAGAACCAGGCGATGAAGAAGAAATAAAAAGCTTCTGCAATCTCAATTACAACGTAAGCTTCCCTCTTTTTTCCAAAGTCGATGTTAACGGACCAAACACTGATCCCCTTTTCACTTTTCTTAAGGAATCTCTTCCTGGGATTTTAGGATCAAAGGCAGTTAAGTGGAATTTTACAAAATTTTTGATCGATAAAAATGGCATTCCGCAAGCTCGCTATGCTCCTAATGATAAACCAAAAGATATTTTAAAGGACATTCAAAAAATTATATAAAAGGAGTGTTTCATGAAAATTCTAATCACTGGTGCAACAGGTTTTGTCGGAAGAACTTTAACAAAAAAACTGCTTGAATTGGGATTTGAAATTAACATACTCACTCGAGATAAAACCCGGGCCAAAACAACTTTTCCCCGGCCAAATGTCAATGCATTCGAATGGAAAAACAATCTCGAATTTCCTCCTCTTGAAGCTATTCTTGGAGTAAGTGGCGTCATTAATTTAATGGGAGAAAACATTGGCGCAAAACGATGGTCAGATAATCAAAAAAAAGAATTAAAACAATCGCGCATAGATGCTACAAAAAACTTAGTCGCGCTCATTGAAAAAAATTTAACAACTCCCCTTGAATTTTTCATCCAAGCATCGGCCGTTGGAATTTACCCTGTTAACAAAAACACTGTCTTGAATGAAGAATCTCCTTTAGGAAGTGGCTTTCTGCCAGAGCTTTGCAAAATGTGGGAAGATGCCAGCGGCACTCTGTCAAAAACGAAACGAAAAGTTTATATTCGCACCGGAGTTGTTCTTGAAAAAAGTGATGGCGCTTTAAAAAAAATGCTTCCTCCTTTTAAGGCCGGAATCGGAGGACCAATTGGAAATGGCAATCAAATGATGAGCTGGATTCATCTTAATGATCTCGTTAGTCTTTATGTCTCTGCTGTTATCGATGAAAAATTTAATGGCATTTACAATGGAGTCGCACCTACTCCTGTCAGCAATTTTGATTTTACAAAAGCATTAGGGCACGCTCTTCATAGACCGACACTCATTCCAGTTCCTCGTTTTGTGCTAAAACTGCAATTTGGAGAAATGGCGTCAATCATTCTCGACTCACAATCAGTAGTCTCTAAGCGCCTACCTGAAATGGGATTTCAATTTAAATACAAGACAATCGATGAGGCCATGAATGCCACTTTTGAAAAGAAAGCAGATATCAATCTGGCCCAGGTTCGATTTAAGTCGCAGTAGGTACCGCAGTATTAGCTGGCACTCCAAATTTTTCACCGGGCTTGATGATTGTCTTAGGAAGGACAGTTGCATTGGGACCAACAACGGCTTTTTCTCCGATGGTCACTCCACCTAAAAGCTTAGCAGCTAGACCGACCATAGCTCCTTTTTTAACATGGAGTTTATCAATAATGAGAAATCCCTTCATCCCGTAATGGGCCATCATGAAAACTGATCCACCAATCGTTACATAATCTTCAAGTACGATTAAACACGGATCGGAAACATTAGAAGTATTAATCATAACTCCCTTCCCAACTTTCATGCCCATCATTTTAAAAAAGAGAACATTAAGAGGCGAAGGTGTGATCAAATCTAAAATTGTATAACGAACCAGGTATGTCAAAGCATTGTGATAATACCAAGGGATGGATTCAATAGAAAACCATGCTCCTCTATATGGCTTAACAAAGGGAAGAATAGGAAAATTCATCACTGGAACAATGAAAATAAGTGTAATGATGAAAGCGACAAATCCAAATGATAAAGCAAGGGCATAACAAAAAGATTTAAAAATTAAAGAATAGCTGGCCACTTGTGGTGAGAGCCATTCGATCATCATTACTCCAGGAGTAAGTGAGACCGCTAAGCAAAAGACACAAACTAATATTACTGGAACTAAGAAAAATAAAAATCCAATCGTTTGAAATTTGCGAAAGACGTTTTCAATAAGTGCACTCAATCCTTTTTTAGAAGATCCCTTTGCATTGATATCATCAAATTCGGTATGAGATTTATGTTTATTTTCCAAGAGATTTCCTTTTGTAAACGTTTTAAAAAGTCGCTTCTTTCAATTCAAAATTAATTTCTTTTTTTGTGAAGGGGTCAACAAAGATCAATTGATAGGCCATGAGCCTCATACCTTCTGCATTTTTATTTCCCACTCCATATTTCGGGTCTCCAATCACAGGATGCCCTATCATATCAAAGTGACGTCTTATCTGGTGAAGTCTTCCTGTGTGGATTTCTACTAGAAGTTGTGTCGTGTATTCATTTCTTTCAGTGACTTTATAAGTAGTTCTCGCTTCTTTTCCATCAAGCTTTAAATTAATTTCACCAATATCATCTTTAACAGCGCCAATGACTTCAATCTTATAAAATTTTCGAACCTTTCTATTTTGAAAAATATCCGATAAAAATCTTGCGGCCTTTGGTGTGTATCCAAAAAGTATAAGTCCACTTGCTTCGCGATCAAGACGATGAATAAGCCACGCTTTCTTTTTTGCTTTCTCCACTTGGCGCATGATAGAGCAATGATCCCCGAATTCATTTCCTTGAGACATAAGCCCTGCAGGCTTGTACCAAAGCCCCCATTCCCTGAAAGTTGTCAGCTCTTTTGCTTCTGGAACTTTCATATTGGTGAGTTTTGGATCGTAATAAAATTCAACGAGTGAATCTTTATTTAACTCATAGGTTGCTCTACGCACGCGAGCAAGTTTTGAATCATTATAAAGTCGTACCCAGACTCCGCCATTATTTAAAACTTTTTTTAAGGTACTCTTTGAAAGTTTTGAATATTTTTCCAAATAGTCGATTAATACGAAAGGATCACCTTCGCGCAAAGATTTTTTGAACGTAATAACTTTATCAATAGTGACCGCTGATCCGGTCACTACTGTCTCCAGATGGCAGATGCCCAGGTAAATCCGGAACCAAAAGCAACTGAAGCAACAAGCATTCCTTTTTTAAGAACTCCTGCTTTTATTGCGTCGTCCATTCCAAGAGGAATAGTGGCAGCAGTAGTATTACCGTAGTTTTGAATTGTATTAAAAACTTTCTCTTCTGGAATAGAAAGCATCTCGGCCACTTTCATATTGATTCGAAGATTGGCCTGATGAAAAAGAAAGAGATCAATGTCGCCAAGATTTACATTGGCATCTTTGCAGGCACTAACCAGACATTCCGCCATTCTTTTAGTTGCATGGACAAAAACAGTTTTTCCATTCATCTGAGGGTAGTGCATTCCCTCATCCAGCATTTGATGAGTTATTCTTTCAGCTCCAAATGCATTTCCTGGTGCAGGAATCCAAAGCTCCTTTGCGTAAGATCCATCAGCATGAAGTTGTGTTGTAATTATGCGCGAGTCTTTCGCTGGATCTTTTAGTTCTCTTTGAGATAAAACAACGGCACCAGCTCCGTCTCCAAAAAGGACAGCTACATTTCTTCCGTTCGGAGTTTTATCCAGTCCTTTAGAATGAACTTCAGAACCAACAACTAAAATATTTTTATGAGATCCTGATTGAATAAATTTATCTGCGATAGAAAGACCGTAAAGAAATCCCGTACATTGTTGACGAATATCAAGGACAGCAATTTCTGGAACTTCTAATTTTGCCTGTAAAAAACATCCTGTGCCTGGGAAATCATGATCAGGACTTAAAGTCGCATAGATAATCATGTCGATATCTTTTTTCTCTAGGCCTGCATTCTTAATGGCCGCAAGAGATGCCTCTAATGCTAGATCTGAATTGGATGTATTCTCATCAACCCAATGTCTTTGCACAATCCCCGTTCTTTGCTGAATCCATTCATCTGAAGTGTCCATCATTTTTTCAAGATCAAAATTGGTATAAACTTTTGGTGGAACGAACGATCCGACACCTGTAATTTCACTTCTGTACTTCATAGTTGCACGACCTTTGAAAAAATAATTTTGTATCTGATTATTTTATCTAATTTGACAGAAAGTTCAAATGAAGACTGACTAAAACACTTAACTTGAGACGCTAAATCACTTATAATATGGTTTCAATGAAAAAACTTTATTACTTTCCAATTATGACCTATGCCATCGCAATATCATTTATTGTGAGCTGCTCTAGTGAATCTCCTAAGCCTCAAGCAAAAACGTACTCGTCTTCCACAATGAAAGAGTTTGAAGCTATCGAGAAATCAGATGTCCCTTCAGCGAATAGATCAATTATCTCGCCACGACCAATTGATCTTCCTTCAACAAAAATCATTGGCCGAGAGGCTCCAATCAAAGCAAAAAAAGAAGAGAGCACAAAACTAATCCCTGCGGATAAATTAAGTCCAAAAAGCCAGGAGCGACTGCAGGAAATTAATCAAAACCTAGCATTTTACTGCATGAAACACAGAAACGATTCTGCGTTTTCCAGCGAAGAAAAATGCTTAAAATTCACACAAACGGTTTTAAATTACTGTGAGAAAAGGCATAAAATCGTCAATACAGTTATGGTTAATTGTATTAAAGACAAATTAAAGAAAAGGCACTAATGAATAAACGTGCAATTTGTCCAGACTGTGAATATATCCTCTCTCGCTGTTTATGTTCTTTTATCTCACCAATACTAAATCAAATAGAACTCATTATTTTGCAACACCCGAGTGAAACCAAACACGCATTAAACACTGTAAAACTAATGAAAAAAAGTTTTCACAAAATAAAAGTGTTTGTTGGCGAAAATTTTAATGACGATCAAAACCTAAAAAAAATTCTTGAAGACAAAAACGTCAACTCAGCTCTCATTTTCCCCAATGAAAAAGCGACTCTTCTAACAACAGAAGAAAAATCAAAAATTACTCATTTGATTTTAATTGATGGATCCTGGAATAAAGCGAAGAAGATTTTTTTTAGCTCCACTATTTTGCACTCTCTCCCAAGCTTCAGTTTAAATCCGAATAAAGAAAGCAATTACAGAATTAGATCCAGCAAATTTGAAGACAGTCTTTCTACTCTGGAAGCAAGCACACTGGCGCTTTCTATTCTTGAACCTGAACTAGAAACAAATGGTATCGAAAATGCTTTTGTGAAGATGATTGATTTTCAAATTGAAAAAATGGGTGAAGAAATTTATCGCTCAAATTATCTAAAAAAAAAGAGCGGCGACTAGCACCGCTCTTATATGAAACCATAAAACTATAAAACAAAATTAAACTTTAGCTGAGTAAGCAGTACACCATCCACAGCTTGTTACGTACTTCATTCCCATCATTGTACATGGAGCATATCCACCTTCAGCTTTAGCAGCATTGTAGAATTTGCAGTTTAGACATTGGCTTCCAGCTTTGAACTTTGGATCTTTTGCAGTTTTAGCATCCATTACGTATTTAAGAGTTTTTCCCATACCTTCAGTTGGACTAGCAACAGCTTTTCCAGCTGGTGCTTTTGTAGGACAAGCGTCAGCAGCGAAAGACTTTGTAGCTTTAGCGATAAAAGGAACTACAGCTGCTCCAGCAAGAGCAAATTTAAAAAATGATCGGCGTGATAAAGTGTTTTTTTCTTCCACAAATGACTCCTATTTTAGGTTAGCAATTTTTCAAAATTTTAACATGGTCATCTTGTATACTACAACACTTAACATATAGAAATCTTAATCATTTTAGCCACTTGAATCAAATTTTAGTTTGATTAATCAAACTACTATCCCTTTCAATAGTGTAATAGATCTGGTAGATAAACTAAAATTTTGCTTACTGAGGGAATATGGAAACTACGAACGACCAATCATCACTAGATGCCTTGTCTAAATCTAAAGAGTACTACACTGCCACGACAGAAAATATTCAAGTTGAAGTAGTTCCTTCTTACGTTCCTGAGCGCTCTGCCCCTGAACATAATCAATATTTTTACGCTTATAAAATCCGCATCACTAACCATGGCGAAGTTGCAGCTCGAGTTATTCACCGCCATTGGAAAATCAAAGATGGAAATGGAAAAGTTTACGAGGTTCAAGGCTCAGGTGTCATCGGTGAGCAGCCAATGCTTGGTCCTGGACAATCCTATGAGTACACCAGTTTTTGCCCACTGCACTCACCGTATGGAAATATGCGCGGTAAGTATCAAATGATCGATGAATTTGGAAATCGCTTTTGGGTAGATGTTCCTGTATTCTTTTTTAGAAAGCCAGAAACTTTCATTCAATAATATTTTACTTGGAGTGAAATAATGAAACATATCGTAGTTCTTTTAACTACCCTCTGTTCTCTATTTTCTTTCTCAATCAATGCATCCGATCTCGACACTGTTATCAAAAGCAAAAAACTTCGCGTGGCCGTTGATACGACTTATCCACCAATGGAATTTGAATCGGCAGACGGAAAAATCATTGGTCTTGATGTCGATCTTGCTCGTGAAATTGGAAAAATCCTAAAAGTAGAAGTTGAATTCGTCGTCATGCCTTGGGATGGAATTCTAGCAGGCCTTCAATCCAATCGCTATGATGTGATTATGTCCTCTATGAATATAACTGATGAAAGAAAACAGCGAGTGAACTTCGTACCCTACCTTAGTATGGGACAGGTTTTTGTTGTAAAAAAATCAGGAAAGCCCGTTAAAACTGAAAAAGATCTCGCTGGCCGAGTGATTGCCGTTCAAGCGGACACAACTTCCTACAATGCTCTGGAAAAATTCCAAAAAGATGGAATTGCTATAAAAGAAATCAAAGCTTTCAAAGGAGCAACTGAAACTTTTTCAGCACTCAAATCAAATCAAGTTGATTCAATTATTATTGATGAAGCTGTAGGGCTTTATTACACGAAACTTGATTCAAAAACATTTATGATTTCAAGTGAAGCAATTAAACCTGAGCCTATTGGAATAGCTGTAAAAAAATCAGACGTGAAACTTCTTCACGCTCTGGAATCGGCCATGACTACTGTTAAGACAAATGGTCAATTTGCTAAATTTTATAAACAGTGGCTTGGTGTCGCTCCTAAAAATTAAAATATCTTATGGAAGCAACATTGGATAATTTAGGTTTTTGGGCCTTTTCTCACTCGATTGTCATTCCACGACTTCTCGACGGAATGCTGATCACTTTAAAGCTCACTGCCATCAGCGGAATCATAGGCTTTGCTCTCGGAATGATCATCGCCTTGATGAGAATTTCCAGGCTTAAAATTCTAAATTACATTTCTCTTTTCTACATCACTCTTTTTAGAGGAACACCTCTTCTATTACAGATTCTTTTTATCTATTTTGCCGTCCCTACTTTGCTTGATATTAATCTTGATTCCATGCCTGCAGGAATTATCGCACTCTCATTAAACTGCGCCGCTTATTTGGCAGAAATTTTCCGCGCTGGAATTCTCTCTATTCCCAAAGGCCAAATGGAAGCAGCAAAAGCATTGGGATTAAGTCATACTCAGACAATGTTTAAAATTATTATTCCTCAAACCTATCGCCGAATTATTCCTCCGGTTGTAAATGAGTTTTCCGCTCTTACAAAAGAGACTTCACTTGTTTCTGTTATTTCTTTGGGAGAACTTCTCTACGTTACTCAAAGAATTGGAGCAAAATACCTGCGAGTATGGGAAGTCTATATTTGGGCAGCTCTTGGTTATTTAATCATTGTCCTTCTTTTAAGTTATGTGGCCTCTCGCCTTGAGAGATCCTTAGAATTAAAAGGAGGTGTTTAATGATTAAATCCAATGAAGTTATATTTAAAATAAGCAATCTCGAAAAATCTTTCGGATCAAATTTAGTTTTGAAAAATATTTCTACAGATATACATAAAGGTGAAGTTGTTGTTGTTATCGGTCCATCAGGTTCTGGTAAATCGACTTTTCTTCGTTGTTTGAATCATCTGGAAGCGCCGACTGGAGGAGAAATCTTCTTTAAAGATGAGTGCATAGTTCACAGACGAAAAGAAAAAGACCTGGATCTTCTTAGATCAAAAATTGGAATGGTTTTTCAAAGCTTCAATTTATTCCCTCATTTAAGAGTTTTAGAAAATTTAACTATTGCTCCTCTTAATGTCTTAGACATACCAAAAGAAGAGGCCCATGCAAGGGCACTAGATTTTCTAAAAAAAGTTGGTCTTATAGAAAAAATTCACGCTTACCCGAGAGAACTTTCTGGCGGTCAACAGCAACGAGTTGCCATCGCTAGAGCTCTTTGTATGCAACCAGAGGCAATGCTTTTTGATGAAGCAACATCTGCCCTTGACCCAGAGTTAGTTGGCGAAGTTTTAAAAGTCATGAAAGATCTGGCAACATCTGGAATGACAATGGTTGTAGTCACTCATGAAATGAATTTCGCTAAAGAAGTTGCTGATCGAGTAATCTTTATGGATGGCGGAGTTATCGTGGAAGAAGGTCATCCAAGAGATCTTTTTGAAAACCCCAAAGAAAAACGCACCCAAGATTTTTTAAGAAAACTCTAACGGTGCCCTCACCATGGCAAATAATCCAATATGGTGTTAGCAAAATCTTTTTCTAAAGGGACTCCCGTTAATGCACTTTCGACCTCTTCCCTTTTAAATGGTTTTGGTCGCTTTTTGCCACTTTGAATTTTCACACACAATTCAATAAGACGAGGATTAAACTCATCTCTATTTTTATAAGTGTCTGTTGCACTGGAGAGCTTTTTCTTTTCAGCAAATATCGCTTGGTAGCCATATTCGTCCCAATTCTTTTTGCAAATAGCAGCGGCATCAGTACCTTCATAATTAAAATAGTGTCTTTTATCCCATGCCATAACATCATCAATGAACTGGTTCATTAAAAATAATTTTGCAGCGTTAACATCGTCTGGAAATTTTTTACTGTTTGCTGGAAGATTTGGTTGTTGGTGTAGAATGCTGTTCTTGACCAACCCTGGGTATTTCAAACTCGGTTGTATTTTATCTAGGTTCGACACCATTGCATCTATATTAATGGCTTTATTCAAACATTTAGCAAGAGCCTCATCATTTTTCAAACCAGTCAGTAAATAATTTCTCGTTTCAGCACCACAACGCTCTAATAAATTTTCTAATTGAGCAGGAGTTTTTTTCACTCCAGAAGTCATAACTGAACTTGAGAGTTTTAAAATGTTAGACTGAGTATTACTGCATTGATCTTGGCCTATATATTCAAGTCCATCAAATACAGTTTCTTTTAAAAATTGATATTTTTCTGGGTTGATTTCTCTTAGCAACTGGGGATTATAGCGGTAAGCACTCACCGATTCCGCAAAATCTTCATCAGGATTTTTCGCTCCATACTTTGAAGATACGGCATTTTTTTTATCAGCAGTCCACTCTCCATCTTTTTCAATCCAACCACTGAATCCTAACCATGCTTTGTTGTGATCCAGATCAAGCTCGCTAGCTATATAGTGTCCCATTTCATGAAAGGCCGTATACTCTCTCATCGGAGGAGTCTGGTTTGTCCAGGAATCATAAAAAGTAATGGCGGCAAACGCTATAACTCCTTCATTGTGAGAAGCAAGTCGATAACCTCGTTTAAATTTCGTTAGCTGCTGATTATGATTGAGAGGAAATCGCGAGGCAGGATAAGCAGCGATTGCAGAAATTAAACTATCGGTCTCTTCTAGATTTAATCGTGATGAATCATCAAATGCTAGTTCTGAGCCATTAAATCCTGATTTTAACTTTATATAAAGAAGTTTATCACCTAACTCTTTGCCAAAAACTTTTTCAGCTGCACATTTTACCTTATGACATTCAGGATTTACGCTGTATTTTTTTTGTAAATCTTCTGCAGGCTTAGACTGGCCATAAATATCGATTTTACTTGTTAAATTTTTAAATGCTTCTATTAATTCTGGTGATTCACCTTTAAGTTCAACATTCGCAACCTTTGCTGATTGCGGCTGTTTCGAAATGCTTTTGCCATCAAGATAGCTTTCAATATCTGTTAAAGTCGGATCCTTTTCTTTACATTTTCTATTGGCAATTTGCTCTGGATTAGCGGACCACCAATCTATTGCAGTAATGGGTTTTGCCATCTCTTTTATTTCTTTTTCCATCTCATCTGGTAGAGAAACAGTATTTTTTCTACAACTTGAAAGATCCTCTGCATAAACCTGATGATTCACGATCATGAGCATGGACATAAACAGTATATTATTTTTGCCCATATACAATCCGAGAAAGTTTCTTCGTTGAGTTGTTTTCAAAAATTAATTCCAGATTTTCTTTTTTAAGTGCAACAGAAAGATAGCGCCCCTTTTCGTGACCACTTGGTGGATAAAGGGAGAAATCAGAAGATTTCAGAATATCTATAAAATCTTTAACAACAACTTTATTTTCAGGCGGAAGTCTGTAGTTAACATAACTCACATGATCTTTTGAAAATTTAATACTCAATGAATATTTGTAATCATTAAGTGCATAATAGATTGTATTTTTTTCATCTAAGTGTGGAGCGCCGAATTTTTCAACAACACTTTTTCTATCGGGATGGGTTGTAATTAACCAGAAAATATTTTTATCCAATTCCTTGGCGACGATATCAAATGGCCTGGATTCAGCAATCGCAATCCCTGATAAAAGAAAAAAAACATTCAAAAAAATAATTAACTTCTTCATCCCTTTAGTATCGGGAAATTAATAAACAACATTAAATAAAAAGATCTTACAAAGAATATGGTCAAGTATTCAGGCAAAAAATTTCATAACTTTTTCGTATCTATATATCTCTCTTATTGATCCTCATCCCTTCCGACATGTTGGGCATGAAAAGATCAATCGCCCTTTTACTACTTCTATTTTGTAGCTCTGCCTTTGCACTAAAACCAACTATTGATCTTGGTCCTGACTTAGATAAGGATGAATACTTAAATACCTCCAGCATAGTAGGAAGCGCAGTTGATTTTTATAAGGGCCAATCAGAGCTTAGTAAGGCCAGAGTTTCTGTTAATATTGATTCAATTGATAAGTGCTCTCAAGGCACCAACACTCGCGATCAATTTGTTGACCAAATTAGTTACTTTACTCAGTTAATGATCAAAGACACGCGGGCCTTTGTGGGAATGGTTGGAAGTTCCTATGGAACAAGTGATAACGATGCAAACTATTTCCCAACTTCTCTTATTCGCCATCCACTCTGCCTTGTCAGCAAGTCCACACTAAAAAAGACACTAAGAAATATCCCCTCTCAAAACACCATCGATAAACTGAACATCCTTGCAAACTCTGTGAATACTCTCCGCATGGATGTTATTAAAGGTGATATGAAAGCTAAAGTTGAACTTCTCAATTTATGGTCGCGTTTTTTTTCATGTCTTGCTTACACTGAATCATTAAGTTCAGCAGACTCTCGATCTTCTCATAATGTAGCTAACAAATACGCTCCTGCAGGCTATCGAAAACCAGCGGGAGTTGAGTTCTATGAAGATCCATATCAACCAGCTGTTTCACGCCTTAATATTGGAACATATCAATTCACCCCCAATCGAAATGGGAATATCGCTCCTTGTATTCTGGCCTGGAATCAAATGCACGCTAATGATCGCGCATGCCTTATTCCGGCAGGAAAATCGCAGTCGGAATTAATTACAATTCTAGGAAGCTCGTTTCAATCTTTTAATGCTTTTTGTGGAGTTCATAAATTAATTGAGACGTTTGCCATACAGGTAAATACTTCTAAAAAAAGCGCTACTCACCCGAGCAATTTTGAAAATGGAAGACTGCTAGATTCGGAACGTCGTTGTGTCTCCCCTTATTTCCAAGCAGGCCTTGCCTATAATCATTTTGGGCCGTTTCAAAATTCAACGGGAGATAATTTAGAGGCGCTCGTTAGCTGCACTCTTCATGACCAGAACTAGCCTATTTGTGAATTTCAGCGTGATACTTATCTAGAATGCGCTTAATCTGCGCCTTAAATTTTATATCGTGATAATCCATCACGTGTGCTCTAATTTTTTGACCTTCAAGTTGATCTTCGTTAGCGATAACTTCATCAATCATCACTTTTAAAGAGGACTTGGTAAAACTTGCAAAGAAAGTTCCAGTTCCATCTACCCATTTCTTTAAATCATTTCCTAAAATAGCAGGACGACCTGTTGCCATTGTCGCAAGAACTAACTTAGGAAACTCATGAGTGTTAAAACTAATGAGCGCCTTAGAGGAAGCAAGCACAGGAGCGTGCTCTCCACTACAACGATTTCCAAAAAATTTATTAGCACCAAGTTCTTCTTTTAATTGTTTTAGATCTTTATCTGGGCCGATAAATTGAAACTCTAAATTCCACTCTTTCATCCAAGAAGCAATATCTTTAAGTTCTTTCTGAGAGAGACCAGTTGTCTCTATCGCAAAGAAATGATGCTTAAACATGTCTTTAGGAAATAAAGTGTAATCAGAAACTTTAAACGGTGGCGGAGTAACGTCAATGTTAGATAGATTCGGTTTTAATTTTTGGTTTAACTTCTCTTTGATGTCTTCGCGAGCGACAACAACCAAATCAGCATTTCTTAAGCTCTTTAGCGCCCAACTTTCAACGTAAGGTCTAAAGATTTTTTGCATAAATGATTTATTGATTTTATTTTCATATCCCAGCTCATAAAGAAATGTGATCATCTTGGATCTATCACATTTTTTAATCCCTTGAGAGAATCCCCTGGAGATATTGATAATCAAATCGTATTCACAGGAAACAAAAAGATTTTTAGCAAGACTAGGGATCTGATAAGAATGAGTGTAAAACTCTTTTTCAGATTTAACAGTTTTACTTAAAAAAGTTGAAGTAATCACTCTTTGTTCGATATGACCTAGGATTGCTCCTTTTTTATGAGCAAAACAATAGAGTCTTGAATCAGGAAAAATTTCACAAATTGTTTCAATAATTTCTGAGTAATGATTTCTCTCTAACAAATAATCGCAAGTGATCGCTACTTTCATTGGGCCTTTTACAAGTTGTTTTTAAAATATTCAGCAGTATTTCTGATCCCCTCTTCAAAAGAGACGAGTGGTTTATAATCCGAGATAGATTGAATCTTTCCGATATCCGGACGGCGTCTTTTTGGATCGTCTTTAGGAAGTGGAAGATACTTAATCTTTGAAGTACTTCCTAAAATTTTGATAACTAATTCTGCAGTTTCTTTAATTGTGTATTCGTCCGGATTTCCAATATTAAATGGTGTTGGATCATTGCTCATAAGAACATTGTGGATCGCGTTTACTAAATCTGTTGAATAACAGTATGAACGCGTTTGAGATCCATCTCCATAAACTGTAAGATCCTCACCTTTTAAGGCCTGAGTGATGAAGTTTGGAATAACTCGCCCATCGTTTGGTCTCATGCGAGGTCCATAAGTATTAAAGATGCGAACAATTCTTGTATCAACATTGTACTTATGGTGAAAACTCATTGTCATTGCTTCAGCAAAACGTTTCGATTCATCATAACAAGAACGAGGACCGATTGGATTAACGTGCCCAACATAATCTTCTCTTTGAGGATGAATTTCTGGATCCCCATAGACTTCACTTGTAGAAGCTTCAAGGAAACGAGCATTTTTCTCTTTCGCTAGTTCAAGAAGTTTTAAAGTTCCTTCTGAATTAACTCTCATGATTTCGACTGGAATAATTGCAAAATCTATTGGAGAAGCAGGGCTTGCCATTGAGAGGATATAGTCAATTTTTTGATCTTTGAAGCTTGGAAGCTTTTCATAAATATTGTATTGGTGAAATTCAAAGTTTTTGTAAGCTGAAAGCAAATCAATATTAGATTGAGAGCCTGTGATAAAATTATCGATACCGATAACATTAGCACCTAAGTTGAGGTAAAATTCACAAAGGGTTGAAGGAACAAATCCAGCAGCACCTGCTACTAAAACCGTCTTTCCTTCCATTGATGTTGGTAAAACTACCTTGCTCATAACAACTCCAAAAAACTAATATTTTTTTAACTGAATAACTGCTGATCCTAAAGTTAATAATCCCGCTCCCACGAGTTGGACAGGAGTCAATTTTGCTCCCAAAAAAATCCAATTTATAGTCACAGCACTGAGTGGGAAAAACATCTCTGCAATAGCACAAACATGAGCAGAAATAGTCTTAAGACCCTTGTAATAAAAATACATCCCCAAGAGTCCAGACAATATTACCATCAAAAGAATTTTTCCCCAAATTATAGCTTGCCAATCAAAACTGACGATTGCGCGGTTGGCATAAGTATAAAAAGCAAGAAAAATGAAACCGAAAACAAATCTTCCCCCCATAATTTGAACTTCGTTATACCCATCTGCAGTCAGTTTTTTTCCAAAAACTGTTGATGCTCCCCAGCTTACGACTGCAACCATAGTTAAAAGATATCCCATCATGGCCGATTGAGAGAGAAAACCTAACTTAAAATCAAAATGTGACAGACCAGGCAAAATGTCCGGTGAAGAAATAAGCAATCCTCCTAAAAGAGCAATACCGGCCCAGACAAGAAAAGGCTTATTCATTTTCTCACCCAGAAAGAGGCTTGCTAGAGAGAAAGAAATTATTGGCTGAAGTTTTTGAAGAAGAATGACCAGCGAAGGATTAATAAGTGTAAAGGCTTTTGTAAAGGCCAGTGTTCCGATGGCGGAACCAAAAACTCCAATGATTATAAAATAAAAAATCGATGAAACCTTTGCATTCCATACAGAGCTGCGATTTTTGATCAGAAGAGGAACAAAAATAAGTGAGAGAAACAAATGTTCGGTAAATACAATTCTCTCTGCGCTGATTCCACTAAAAAGTAGTGGATAGCGAATCAGAGTATCAACGGCCCACAAAAGACCTGCCAGGATAACTAATAAAATCCCTAACACAAATGTTCCTTTTCTTCGTAGCTTTATATTGGTAAATTTAAGAGATAAATTTTGATTATAAATTTAGATCAATGGATGCGTTCATGCAATTAAATCTTCATCAAACTCACCATGAAATCGGTGATTTTGAAGCTCTATTTAAATATCTTACAACTACTTTTTCCGATGGAAAACATAAAGGCCTGCATCTTTTTCCTGAGCTTTTCCTCACAGGCTATCCCCTGCAAGACTTAGTTCTACAAAAAGGATTTATTGACGACTATCAAGCCTTTTTGGCCGATCTATCAATGTGGTCTGTTAGTCAATTCAAATCAAATGAAAGTATTGCGCTTCTCATGGGTGGACTTTCCTATCAGTTTGACTCATTAGGCTTTCCTTCTCAAATAGAAAACGTCATCTACGTAATGGAGCCAGGAAAAAAAATTCGCTCTCTCTACACAAAACAACTTCTGCCTAATTACGATCTGTACGAAGAAAAAAAATATTTCACTCCTGGTCACTCTCCGGCCACTTTTACTTTTGATAACTACACCGTAGGACTTCTAATTTGTGAAGATATGTGGTTTTCCCATTTGCATGATCTTGATCCAGTTGAACAATTAAAAGATCATCTCGATGGAAAAAAATTAAAATGTGATCTTATTGTAAATCTCAGTGCTAGCCCTTACCACCTTGGAAAACTTGATCAGCGAATCTCCAGGGCCATGGAGATTTCAAAATACTTAAATGCACCATTTGCCTATGTAAATCGCGTGGCAGCTGAAGATGAGATTATTTTTGACGGAAGAAGCTTTGTTGTCGACGGAAGTGCCGTTGTTGCAATGGCCAAAGGATTTAAGAGTGACATCGTGACTCTCCCTCTCCCTTCATTTAAAGGGGGTACCGGATCAGCAAGCTTGAATTCAAGTGCTAATACCTGGGGAACAATTTTCTCGACAAGACTCTCAAGTGATTCAAGAAAACTCTTACCGCTAAAGGATAGCGAATGTGCGGAAATTTTAGATGCCCTCATTTTAGGTATCAGCGATTATTCAAGGAAAAATAAAATTTCCAAATACTCTATTGCCCTCTCTGGCGGAATTGATTCATCACTTGTTCTATCCATTTTAAAAATCATGAAAGATCGAAATCTCAATGCGTGCGAAATAGAAGCCGTTTTCATGCCGGGATTATTTTCAAGCTCACTTTCATATGATCTATCTTATGATTTATGCCGAAATATCGGAGTAAAACTAACAAGTATGCCTATTAAGTTTATCCATTCAACTATCAGAGGAGCCTATCGCGACAACTTTCATCGAGAAATGCAAGGATTCACTGATGAAAACATTCAAAGCCGCTTAAGAGGGGCCCTTATCTTTGCTCGCTCAAATGACATGGGCTCGATGGTTTTAAACACTTCCAACAAATCTGAGATTGCAGTGGGATATTCTACGATTTACGGTGACAGCGTTGGGGCACTATCTGTTTTAGGCGACCTCTACAAATGCGAAGTTTTTGATCTCGCTCACTATATTAACAGAAATTACAACTACATAATCCCTGAAGAAATCATCACAAGACCGCCAAGTGCTGAATTAAGAGAAAACCAAGAGGATGCTCAATCGCTACCTCCCTACGATCAACTGGATCCAATCCTGGAAGCCTTGCTTTCAATGCGTTTTTCAATCCAAGATTTGATAAAAAAAGGACACGATCACAACCAGGTCCAAAAAGTTTATCAACTAATTGTAAAATCGGAGTACAAACGAAGACAATTTTGTCCTATAATAAAAGTGAAAGCTAAAAGCTTCGGCTTTGGTTACCGCGTTCCGATTAGCAAAAAAACACTCTAACCCCCATAAGGAGAATTGCCCGTGAATAAGAAACAATTGCTGAAATCATTTCAAGATTTAAAAGTAGAGATTGAAAAGCTTAAGAAAAAACACGTTGTGAAAGGTCTAGTTGACAAGTTTCAAGTAGAGAGAAAAGTTCTTGAAAAGAAAATTGAAAAAACAGTATCTGATGAAGTGAAAAAAGCAAAAAAATTCATGGATGAGCAAAAAAAAGAATTAAATAAAATTCAAAAGAAAGTAGAAGTTGTTTTAAAGAAAAAATCTAAGAAACCAGCTAAAAAGAAAACAACAAAGAAAGCTCCAGCAGCAGCAAAAACGACTAAGAAAAAAGCAGCATCGAAATAATTAAAAAGTATTAATCTGCTCTTTGCTAAGAAAGAGCAGATTACATAAGAAATTAGTATTTAATCTTACTGACAATCACAAAGTACAGCTCGAGTGAAGGATTTATTAATTGTAAAATTTTTTTAGAGAGCTGCCCAATGAGATCTTCTAAGCTGCCGCCTTCTAAAAATTTCTAAGCATTAACAAGTTTTCATTTTCAGTTGGCCACTTTGTGATTGTCTGTAAGATGTTATGGTGGCTTTTACAGATTACATTGCCGAAACTTCTTCTCTAAATGGCTTCCAGGTTCCCTGCCATAAATTAATAGACCCCGTTAGCAAAAGATTCTTTTCTTTATCCACCTTTACTTGAACGTAAGTGAATTTGCTATGGGCCTCCATCTGACCAGCGTCAAGCTGAGGGATATGATTCCATGTTCCTGTATTGAAGTAATATTTATTCTCTGGAAAACGCAGCCACTCTTGAACATGCGTATGTCCCATGATCACAGTGTGA
Source organism: Bacteriovoracales bacterium (assembly GCA_037444575.1). Classification (GTDB taxonomy): domain Bacteria; phylum Bdellovibrionota; class Bacteriovoracia; order Bacteriovoracales; family Bacteriovoracaceae; genus Bacteriovorax. The sequence goes on along the minus strand of JBBIME010000016.1, from coordinate 31,100 downwards.
ATTTCCGGATAACGACGCAAGATGGCCTTCGCCTTTTTTCCATAAAGAGGATAAATTGTAATTTGCTTTAAAATCGATAACGTTGTTTTGAAATTTCTATTTTGCTTGATGTATTCATCGAAATTACTCTGGATCATGTATGTTCCAACTTGAAAAATCATTTTCCAGAAAAAATTAAAATCATATAGCAGACACCACTTCACATAAGAAGCAAGAGGTCGAACTTTATCAATATTAGGACGGTCCTTTCTTAAAACAGGAAGAAGATTTATACAAAAAAGTGATCCCCATGGAAGATTTAAAATCATTTTTCCATTAGGGCCTTCCATAAAATATTTATCGCTAGGAACAGTGTTGATGACTTCAAAACGATGTCCGTGCTCAATATGAACACCATTTAAATTAAGCGAAAAGCAAAAATCTAGCTCTTCTCCCACATATCTTCTTAAAGCGGCCTGTGCCTCTTTAAACGCTAAACCAGAATCATGATTGCCGATGATATAAGACATGTGCTTATTAGGGGCCTTGAGAAATTTTCTTAAGCCTTCAAAAAATTTGGGATGCCCTTTAACAATGGCGTCGATTGAACGAACTGTGACTTCATCATCGATGATATTGGTATAAACTCCATCGATATCAATCTGGATAAGATTTAAAATATCTCCATTTAACACTAAATGGACTTCTTCCTTTTCAAACTCTCCTTTTGAGTAGTAATCGCAGAAATCAAAAAATCTTTCATCTTCAAGAAAATCTTCAAGGAGATTGAGTTGGCCGTTTTTAAGAAATTTTCCTTTTCCTAAATGAAGATCGCTAATGACTAAAATAATCATGCAATCCTCACTTATTCTCTACAATTTTTTTCAGACTGGATTTAAAGACATCTTGTGTATTAAAGACAAGTCCTCTTCCAGACTCTTTTGCCTCATACATCATTCGATCGGCAATTGCCAAAACCTCTTCAGAGTTTTTGGCATCAGTTGGAAACTCTGCCACACCAATTGAAACACTCAATTTGATGTGCTTTTTTTCATTTCGTATATCGATCATGTAATCTCGAGATTTAATTTTATTTAAAATTCTCTCCCCTACAATTTTTCCTGACTGTCCATCGGAATTGACCAGAATGATAACAAATTCGTCTCCTCCGTAGCGGTAGCTTATATCACTATCTCGCAATAAAGATTTTATGTCTTTGGCAACATTCTCTAAAAGTTTAGTTCCTACTAAGTGTCCATAATTATCGTTAACTTTTTTAAAATGATCGATATCAACAAATAAGACACAGAATGGATCCTTCTCCTCTTGAAATTTATCAACGAGTGATGAGAGATCTTTATAAAGTTTTCTTTGATTATAGAGACCTGTAACATCGTCAATATGAATAAGTTCCTGACTTCTATAAAGATCATCAAATTTTTCAATTATCTTTAAATGACTTGCAATAAAACGCGATAATGGCACAAGAAGTTCTGTGGATATTTCACTCGGTGCTGAAAAAACGGTGAAATAAAACTGATTCCGTTTTAGCCCTAAATTCAAATAGTAATAATAACAATTTTCTACTTTTACAGTGAGACAAGGAATAGACTTCAGTTCGCTTCTTTTAATAATAAGTTCATCAAGAAGTTTAGCACTGTAGAGTTGAAGTCTATCATTTTTCCCTAAAACCGTTCTGCACTTATCAAGATGGATAACAGGAAATTTATCTTGAATAGAGAAAACCAACAATGGTCGAATTAGATATTCTCGAGCAAGGTAATCTTCTAAATGTAGCAAGAGATTTTTTTCACTTTGAAAAAATGGAAAATCACTCAGAAATTTTGTTAATTCATTCATCACTAACTTTAAACCTTGTGGTCATCACTTTCGCTATCTTGACGGTCATCAGTAACCTGGTCAATATCATCTTCCAAATTTTTAATGGAATGACGAAGTGTCTTCATTATCTTGTTCAGCTTGTCCTCAAGTTTTCTCTTATCATCTTGAGATTTTTGTTCTTTTATTGATACGTTTTCCATATTGAATTCTAAGGCATCAATTTTTCTTCTTAATTCAAGAATTTTTTGATCGCGACTTTGGACCTGTGAATCAACATCTATTGATAGCATTTCAAGCTTGGTTTCTAATTCTTTTTCTCTTTGTTTAACCTGATTAAAGTCAATGCGTACCCTTTGCTCAAGTTTTTCACGCTTACTTTCAGCGATGCGAGCTTTTTCTTCTGCAAAGGACCTCTTCTCTTCATTTAAAGACAGGCGATACTTCATGTCTTCAATATCAACCATGTGTCTTTTTCTCATGATAGAGATTTCTATTTTTGATTCATCTAGTGCTGCTTTTAATGTCAGGTTGTCTTGTTCAAATTCTCGAGCCTCAACTTTTAAGGTCTTTATTTGAGAGACAAGCTCTTCACGCTCTTCTCTCAGCTGACGAATTGTGGCCTGTAATCGCGTTGACTCTTCATCGCTCACAAAACTAGTATGAGGAGTTCTTTCTGTCGGCATTGGCCGAAGCACTTCTTCCTGGGCCACAGCTGAACTTTTTTTAGGCTCAAATTCTTTTACATCAATCTTTACATCTGGTGTTGTAAAATCTATTTCATCAATATCAATTTCGCCAGAATCCTCTTTAGTTAGGGAAACAAAATCTGCACCCTCATCCTCTGCTAAGGACGAAATATCAAGCTCCTGGGTAGCATCTAAATTCTTTGGTCTTACAATATCCTTAATCGTCGATTCAATATTTGCTTTCGCTTCTTCAGGACTCATTAGATTAGAAAAGCTTCCTGTTGAATCTTTCAGTGACAATGATTCAAAGCCAGCATCTGTTAACTTGCTTTTATCGTAGACAAAAGTCTTTAATGTTCCTTCTGGTACTGACATGGCCTCTGGCACAGCAGCTTCAAGTTCTTCATCCATTTCCGGAAGTGCAAAGTTTAAATCACTAGCAGTTTTATCGTTTTCAAAATTCATCGCAGGTGGTGCTTCTGGGACAGATTCTATCTCCCCTACAGAGTCATCCCCAAAATCCAAATTAAATTCCAGCCCATCATCTCCATCAGGGACAACGGAAAGCTTAGCTGTTCCCTCTTTTTTTGGAATTTCAGGAGCAGGTGCCTGAGTGGAAGAAGTGCTGTCAAACTCCAGCTTAATTTCATCATCAACACCAAAATCCAATGATGGAGAATTGATGTCTTCTGGTTTTTTTGCACTTTCACCCATAGAGGTATCCTCGTCTAAGTTAACATCTTCATCAGTATTGAAAAACATGTCTTCATCATTTGAAAGCATGTCATCTTCGTGACTAAATACCATGTCAAATTTACGCTGAATTTGAGCATTTATTGGATCATCGAATTGTTTCTTTTTGGGACTTTCCACACTTTCCCTCATTTCCTTCTTTACTAACTTATAATCTTCGACAAAAGTCTCGATATCCTTGAGTTTTATTGGGGCCCGAACCATACTATCAATAAATTTATTTTTGTTTTGAAGCTCTTTTAAGTCTTTTATAGAAAGATTAGCAGAAATAAGAACCTTAAGAAGCCTTTCTGACCTTGGAATTTGCTCGTCTATTACTTCTTCAAAGGTCTCTAGATTAAAATCCTGATCGTCGTAATCAAAAAATATAATTCCCTCCAAATCAGAGGGAAGATTAGATAATTTTTGCCCATACCAAAAGATGATCTTCTCCTCTGACAAAGGAGATATCGACTCAAGTAAATCTCTATCTCGAGCAAAAAAAAGTATTTGCATGATTTTATTTTACCGGCCTTGTGGAATTATTAAACAAGAGGAAAGGCTTTCATCTTTAAGGGGTAAAGAATTTCTTTTAGGTTGATCTAATCTTTAAAATAAGATTAAAATAAAATGAGTTTCACTCCAATACTTGACTACTTTAAAAGGCTATTAACGATGAAAAAAAATTTCTGTCGTAAACTCTTAACAAATATTTCGCTTGTGGCCCTACTCGCTATTTCTGCCCAAAACACAATGGCGCAAGAAACAGCGAAATTATATCCGGCCCCACTTCTGTCTTTGGATGGTTTTTATTCTCACCACATCCTAGTTGCAGAAAAATCAACCCACCTACTTCATCTCTACAAAAATGTTGATGGCAGGCCTGAACTTGTAAAAAGCTACCAAGTTGTTACAGGGAAAAAGACTGGCGATAAGGGAACTGAAGGAGATTTTAGAACTCCAGAAGGAATCTACAGCTTTACTAATTTTTTAACAAACAAACAATTAATCGAAAAAAGTGGTGCCCAAGGAGTTATCTATGGCGCTGGAGCTTTTGTTACTGATTATCCAAACCCAGTTGACCAGCATATGGGAAAAGGTGGATCTGGTATCTGGCTTCACTCTACTAACGATGAAACTAGACTTGATAAAGGTCTAGACTCAAAAGGTTGTGTTGTTACTGCTAACAATGACCTTCTTGATGTTTCAAAATATCTTGAACTTAACAAAACTCCGCTCATCATTGTTCAAAATCTGGTTTTCCTTAACGAAAAAACATTTGAAGCTCAAAAGAATGAGTTGAAAAAAAGCGTTGATGAATGGCTCGGAGCTTGGAGAAATAAAGATATTGAATCTTATATGAGTCACTATCACCCTGGTGAATTCAAAGATCCAAAAGGAAATTTTGTAAAATATAAGGCCTATAAGAAAGCGGTTTTTAGCAACCCTGGAAAACCAAAAATCGATCTTGATAATATGTCGATCCTTCTTTCTAAAGGTTATGCAGTTGTAACTTTCACACAGAGATACCAATCAAATACAATCAATGATGCCGGTAAAAAAACTCTTTATCTAAAACAAGACGATTCTTATAATTGGAAAATTGTAAGCGAAAACTTCTCAAAAGCTGGAAGCGAAGGAAATGATAAAGTAGCATTTGAGCCTTCAATGAGATTTTTCAAAGACTCCTCTTTTAAGGAAAATACGGATACTAAAAAAGGCAGTAACTAGTGCCAAGTGAAAGCGAAAATAAAGAGAGTAAAAGCGCCAAAGTAAATGAAGAGTTTATCTCAATTATTTACAATAAAAAAAATGACTCTCCTAAATATTTTGAATTAAAAAAATCAAAGATTCTTTTTTTTGTTATCGGCCTTCCAAGTATTACTTTGATTGCCCTCACTTTGGGAGTCATTGGCCTTGTCCACACAAGCCCATTTCACCTAATCGAAACATATCAGCAAAATTCTCTCGCTAGAGAAGCCATTTCTAGAGCTAAACAGCTTCAAGAGATAGTAACTAAAAAAGAAGCTGAAAATAGTGAACTTGCTAAAAAATTAGCAGAAAGTGAAGAGATGCTAAAGAAAGCAACTCCAACCGAAGCACCAAAAACTGAGCCAAGCAAAACGTCTTGCCCTGCGGCCCCTGTTTGTCCAACAGTTGCTCCAAGTGCAACAGTAAGTTCAATTGGTCTTTCTACGCTCTCTCTTTTTCGACCAATCCAAGGCCAAAAAGATAAGACACGACCAGCAACTCTTAATCTTTCAGGATTTAAAGTTGTATCAAATCGCGATACAACTAATCTTCAATTCAATATCATTCCCGCTTCTAATGGCGAAGGTAAACTATCAGGTCACATTATAGTGCTCATGAAAAATGATATTGCGATTCAAGCTTACCCTCTACAAGCACTAAGTGGAGCAGCAACACAAATCAATTATTCTTCTGGTGAACCATTTTCAACACAACGCTTTCGTCCAGTAGATGCCAGTTTCGTAAAACCAAAAAAAGGTGGAAATTATATTTTTACTGTTTATATTTTTGCAAAAAACGGCGATCTTCTTCACTACCAGAGTATAATGATGCCTGTTAAATTATAAAAAGGTCAGACAATCATGATTCAAAATCAAGAATTCACTTATATTGGAAAGGCCACTAATCTCTCTGGAACATTTAAATTTAGTGGACCAACTTATCTTCAAGGGCATCTTCAAGGAGATATCGTTGTAGAAAATGAAGCCAAATTAATTTTAGAAATTGGTTCTGTTACTGAAGGAACTCTTCAATGCTTTGACCTGGAAATCTATGGTGAATTTATTGGGGAAATTAAATCACTTGGACATGTAACAATTTATCCGACTGCTTCTTTTGAAGGAAAAATCATTTCAAAATCACTAGAAATTCTTCCGGGTGCCATCGTTAACATGAACGGGCACACGGAAGAAAATTAAGTCTTAAATAAAACCTTTAAAATCTAAAACGTGAAGCTTACCAAGTTTTAGCTTCTTTAACTCTGTTTCAATAGATTTATCACCTAAGATAAAAATCGTCTGGTATCTCATTCCGTAAACATCATCAATTTTGCGAGCAACATCTTTGGCGGTGTATTTCATCACTGCTTGATTAAAATCAAATAGCTCAGAATACGATTTTTCAATATGATCTAGATAAAGAAGTTGGGCCAAGAAAGCGCGATTGCTTTCAAATTTAAATGGGTGGGCCCCAATAATACTCCCTCTCGATTTTTCTAAATCTTCATCACTAATTCCATCTTTATGAATTTTTTCAACAGCATCATTAATGACTTCAAGCAATTTATTGATTGTCTGGTTCTTTGTGAATGTTGCAATTCCAGATCTTCCATATTGCTTTTGAGATGAAATGTAAGCTCCGATTGAATAAGTCAATCCACGCTTAACTCTCACCTCTCTCATAAGTCTCGAAGTAAATCCTCCACCTAAAAATTCACTGGCAAGTGTATCTAAGCGACGATCCCCCATCTCATCATAATTTAGAAAACGTCCGATCTTCACTTGAACTTGATTCGCATCTGGAAGCGGAACAAAAACAATTTGAGCAGAATTATGTTTTTGTTTCTTGTAAGAAACCGTACGCACAAAATCGGATGGGCTTCCTTTAAACTGACATTTTTCCGTAATAACTTTTTCAACACTTAAAATCGTCTTTGGTCCAGTCAAATAGATTCTCTTTTTTGCTTTGTTTAAGAAAAAATCCATTCTCGCTCTTAGAGCTGCTGGAGTATATGTGTCTAAATCGCGAAGTTTCCCCGTAACAGGGTAAGAGTAAGGAGTGTTTGAAAGGGAGACCTCTCTAAATACTCTATCTGATAAAGCTTGAGGATTAGCGATTAAGCTTTGTAGTTCAGAGCGCTCTTTATCGAGTTCTTGCTTAATCGTCTCAGCTGGATAATTTGCTTCACGAAGAAGAGTACAGGCCTGGGTCATTGAGGTATTTAAATCTTTTGAGAGTCCTGATAAAGACAATGTTGTGTACTCATGAGTGGTATCAGCATTAAATTCAGTTCCATAAAACTCAAATTGATCGAGAATATCTTTCTGAGAAAGTTTTGCTGTCCCAGTATCAAGTAGTGAAAAAGCGTGTTGAGATAGCCCCATTCTTCCTTTCTCGTCACCAAGGGCCCCATCCGCAAAATATAAAAGCATGTCATAAGTTGGAAAACGATTGTCTTCAATATAGACGACATCAATTCCATTCCAGTTCAATCGTTTAATGCTGTCTTCAACTTTTGGTGCAGCCATTGTTTTAAAAGAAACCAACAAAGATAGTGCAAGGATTAGTTTTGTTTTCATTATCTAACCTCCACAAGTGCCGTCGGGTTTTTAGGATACTTGTCCCATACAGAAATAAATATAGGAGAAGATTTATTTAAAATATCATTACATTCTTTTTTCACTTCGCTCTCTTTTACTGAATTGTAAATTTCCATTTCTTTGGTTCCATAATTGTAGTCGCCGTAAATTTTTTCATTCATCATGATGGTTGAGGCCATTCCGGCATTAGATTTCATTTGAGTGTAGGCCTGAGACATAATTTGATTTTTTGTCTTTTGAAGAGTTCTTTCGTTCAATCCTTCAGAACAGAAATTTTTTAAATCTGCCATGAATTGAGTTTTAGCAGTATCAATGCTTACCCCTTCCATTAGTTCGCCATTAAAATAAAAAATTCCCGAGTGACGAAGATTATAGTTATTTAATGAGACATCACTTAAAAGTGGTTTTGGATTTTTTACGTATTTTTGAGCGAGATACGAACTTCCTCCATTCCCTAGCATAAATGCCAATACATCCATAACAAAAGCGCGTCTTGTTCCGGCCTTCTCACCTTTAAATGCAATCGCGAATTTTGGGATTGGATTTGTAGCATAGTACTTATACTCAGTACCAAAGTTTGCTTTCCAGTCATAATTTTTAGGATCATCCCGTTTTGTTTTAAGTGCCATTAGCTCTTTTGAACTAGGAATTGATCCATATTTTTCTTTGATGATTGGAATAATTTTATCAGGATCAACGTCTCCAGCGATCGCAAGAATAGCATTATCTGGAGCGTAGTACGTTTTAAAGAAGTCCATCACTTGATCGCGTTTTAGGGCCGTAAGATCATCGACATCACCAATTACCGATTGGCCATATGGTGTTCCTTCAAAAACTTTTTTCATCATCATGAGATAAAGAAATCCCTCAGGACTATTTTCATATCTCATCTTTCTTTCTTCAAAAATAACTTGGCGTTCACTTTCAAAACTTATTGGTTCTAAAAGTAAGTGCTGAAGGCGATCAGCTTCCAGATCAACCATCTTCTCTACAAAATTAGAAGGAATAGTTTCGTAGTAAACTGTTGCATCGTTGGTTGTGTAAGCGTTTGTTGATCCACCATTTTTTTCGATTAATGTATCAAACTCTCCTGGCCCATATTTTTTCGCTCCCTTAAACATCATGTGTTCAAGAAAATGAGTGGCCCCAGTCGTTCCCTTTGTTTCATAGCGTCCACCGACGTCAAACAAAGTATAATAAGCAGCGATAGGAAGCTTTGGGTTTGGAGCAACAAGCACCGTCAATCCATTATCTAACACTACTTTTTTTACGTTCAGAACAATGGGTGCAGGTTTTTTACTTTTAGTCATTGAAGCACAACTACTTAACACGAATGCCAAGAGCGTTAATGAGACAAATCTCTTGCCAAAATTTTTTTGTAACATTTCCTTCTTTCCTCTTAAATATGAGTCTTTATCAGGTTAGGATTATAACATGAAATCTTTTAACAGAAACAAATTGATTGCTCTCGGTACAGGAACTTCAACAGGAATTCCAATGGTCGGTTGTAATTGTCTGGTATGTTCATCACTTGATCATAGAGATAAGAGATTGCGCTCGAGTATTTATATTGAAACAAAGAAAGGTAAAAAAATATTAGTTGATACAACTCCTGATCTTCGCACTCAGATTTTAGATAATAAAATCTCCGACATTGATTTTGTTATAATCACTCACGAGCACGCTGATCATCTCCATGGCATAGATGACTTAAGGCCATTTACTTTTGGTCCTCCTCATAGAGAAATTCCAATCTACTGCAGTGAAAATGCAAAAACATTTATTGAAAATCGTTTTCAGTATATTTTTACGAAGCATACCAAACCCATTATTGGTGGAGGAATTCCGAGACTCTCTTTAAATGCTGTTAAGATGGAAAAGACAATTAATATCCAGGGCGAAGAATTTTTCTTTTTTAGTTATCCTCATGGTCATGGCACGACGATGGGTTTTGTTCATGATGGATTAGCTTATATTGTCGACTGTATGGAAATTCCAGATCACATTATTAATATTCTCCAAGAAAAGAAGTTAAAACTCCTTATAATCGATTGCCTAAAAAGAGGAACCCATTCTACTCACCTCACAGTAGAGAAATCTTTCAATTACATTACAAGAATAAAGCCTGAACAATGTGGACTCATTCATATGAGCCACGATCTCTCTCATCAAGAATTAACAAAACTGTCAGATAGCAAATTTGGCAAAAATGTTTTTCCTTTATATGATCAGTTTAAAATTACTTATTAAATTGGTAGGGAAAAATGGCATCCGAAAAAGCGTGTGAATTGCAACCTTCTGCCTATCAGCGTTTTCTTTTTAAGATAAATTCCTCCCAGCATGAATTTTCGCTAAGAATTTATATGGTAATAGTGCTTGCTCATTGGGGAGAGCACTTGATTCAAGCTTTTCAAATTTATGGTTTAAAGTGGCCTCGCCCAGAAGCGCGAGGGATTTTAGGATATTGGTACCCTTGGCTTATTACTTCTGAATCTCTTCATTATGTCTATGCTGTTTTTATGTTAATTGGGTTATGGATACTTCGTAGCGGATTTATTGGAAGATCAAGAACATGGTGGAACATATCCCTAGTCATTCAATTCTGGCACCATTTCGAACATTTTCTTTTGCAAGGACAGGTTCTTATAAAAACTAACCTTTTGAACAGACCAGTTCCAACAAGTATTCTCGAACTTTTTTATCCTCGAGCTGAACTTCATCTTTTCTATAATACTATTGTTTTTATTCCTATGATGATAGGAATGTACTATCACCTTTTCCCGACTGCTGACGAACTACGCGAGCATCAATGCCCTTGTGCTATTGCAAGAAACTAATATGAAGATAATTTTTCTTCTCATTTTTATTTTTTTTACTCCAATAAAAATCAATGCTCATGAAGGTAAGATCTTTCCCATTTTAGTAGATAAACAAATTGGCAAAAATAATCTCTCCATTTTAGCTGATCCAGATATTGGAAAAGGGTCTTTTGATTTATTTATTGATGGAGATGAACATGCAAAATATCAAATTCAACTAAAGGCAAGCCCTATAAACGATCCTGCGCACATCCTAAAGGCAGCGGCCCTGTTTTTGACTCAAAAAGGACAGAGACAAAATTTTAGGGCAGTTTTGCCTTTTGATCGCGAAGTAATGTGGAACGTCGAATTCATCATTAAACAAAATGAAAGTGCAGAGAATACCATAAGCCTCCCTGTGGAAATTACCTCTCCAGGTCCCTCAAAAGGCGAATTTGCCCTCTATTTTCTGCCCTTTCTGCTCGTATTCTTGCTGGGATTGAAGATCTTTGTCACTAAACGAAAGTTCCTTTCTAAAAGTCTCAAGTAGTAACTGAAATTTGCGCATTTTCCCCTTTAATTTTTTCGCATTTTATGGAATTCTCTTGGGAAATATTTTAACTCTCAATCTGCCCCCCTTTTTAAAGGAGAATTTAAATGATTATTGGTATACCTAAGGAAATTAAAAATAACGAAAACCGCGTCGGGATGGTTCCAGGTGGAGTTCGCGCTCTTATTGGTGACGGACATACTGTATACGTTCAAAAAAATGCTGGTCTTGGAATTGGCATTACTGATGACGAATACTTAAAAGCTGGAGCGAAAATTCTAGATACTGCTGCTGAAGTTTTTGAGAAATCTACAATGATTATCAAAGTTAAAGAACCTCAAGCAGTAGAGATTGCAATGCTTAAACCGCATCACATTCTTTACACATACCTTCACCTTGCACCAGATCCAGATCAAACAAAAGGTTTAATGAAGTCAGGATGTACAGCTGTAGCGTACGAAACAATTCAAAATGCTGACGGTTCACTTCCACTTCTAGTTCCTATGTCTGAAGTTGCTGGCCGTATGTCAGTTCAAATCGGAGCGACTTACCTTCAACTTGATAAAGGTGGAAAAGGAATTCTTTTAGGTGGTGTTCCAGGTGTTAAACGCGCAAAAGTAACTGTTATCGGAGCTGGGATTGCGGGAACAAACGCGATTCAAATGGCAATGGGAATGGGAGCTTCTGTTACAGCAATCGATCTTTCAACAAAACGTCTTGCTGAACTAGATGCTTTATACGGATCACACATCACTACAATTTACTCTAACCAAGACAATATTGAAAAAGCTGTTCTTGAGTCAGACCTTGTTATTGGAGCTGTTCTAGTTCCTGGTGCAAAAGCTCCAAAACTAGTTACACGCGACATGATCTCTAAAATGCAAAAAGGATCTGTTGTTGTAGATATCGCTGTTGACCAAGGTGGATGTATTGAAACTTGTAAGCCAACAACTCACGAAAACCCTACTTTCGTAGTTGATGGTGTAGTTCACTACTGTGTAGCGAACATGCCAGGAGCAGTAGCTAGAACTTCTACATTTGCTCTTACTAACGTAACTCTTAAGTACGCTCGCATGATTGCAAACATGGGTGTTGAAGAAGCTGCTCAGAAAGATAAATCTTTCAGACCAGGGATCAATATCTACAAAGGTGCTTTAGTATATGAGCAAGTTGCTCAAGATCTAGGTCTTCTTTATACTAAGTTACCGTTCTAATTAATTTCTTTTCAAAAATACCGGTCATGTTAAACTTTAAACATGACCGGCAAAAAACTTCTCGACATGATTCTTTTAGGTGTAATGACCTTAACCACTGTTGCAGTGATCGGGCTTTTCTATTACACAGAGAAAGTTTATAAACGGCCTCCTATTGATGAAAATAAAGAGAAGGCAGCGCTCTTAAAAGAAAACGATCCAAAAGCTCTTCCTATTTTCTATAAACTCGACAAAATGACTGTCAGCTTGGTTCCGAAAGATCCAAATGCAAATCAGAGAATGCGCTATGTAGAACTAGAAATCTCTCTGGTACTTTTTAAAAGCGAAGACGCTGGCATCATCAAAACATACCAATCAGTTGTTCAAGATAAAATCATCACCATCTCATCTAAGATGGGCGCTGATGAACTAAACTCTCTTACCGGAAAAATTTTGCTGGAAGATCGCTTGAAAAAAGAGATCAATAAGTCACTTGGTAAACCAGTCGTTAAAAGTATCTTCTTCTCTCGTTATATTGTTCAATAGATTCACGATTTATAACTTTTTCAAATAGAGCGGTTAACAAATAAAAAGGCCCACTAAAAAGCGGGCCTCATATAAGAAAAAATCTTTTAAACTTAATTAGTTTTCTTCTTTATTTTCTTCAGTGTATGTAGCGTTTTTTGCTTCATCTGCAAGATTATCAAGGAACTTTTTTACTTCTTCTTTAGTAACTTTCCCTTCAGCAAGTAGCTTATCTCTTAAACGTACATCCATTAATTTTTCTTGTAATGCTCGACTTAATCTCATGCTGGCCTCTTTTTTAATGCATTTAAAATTTTATAAGAACATAGCACCAAAGTCTTCTAATGCCAATACTTTGGCGGACTATCATTGTCATCCTTAACGATTGTAAGCTTAGCTTTGCTCTTTTTGGCACTTCTCATCTGCGTCATTTGGCTCATTTTCTGGGATAGAATTTTAAAATTGCGGTGAGAAACGACCACCATAAATAAATAAGCGGCCAGGATTCCCCCTAATTGTCCCCAGGCCCCCACCCCATAAGGTCCAGAGAGACCTTGGAAAAGAGTAATGGCCACAAGAATCATGCAAAAATATTTGGCCTTAACTGGGATCAGCATCATGAAAGAGAACACTCTATCTGGATATATGACAGCGTAGGCAACACACAGAGCACTCACGATCCCTGACAATCCCGTAAGAGGAAAACTATAAATACTTGCGAAAAAAGAACTCACGCCTAAGAATAAAAGCCCTCCCCCGATAACGACAGAGAGAAGAAAATTCACATACCGCTTAGTTCCCCAATTGGCCTCAAATTCAGATCCCATCAGCCAAAGCATTAAGCAGTTTAAAACCACTTCAATAATCGAGTTAGATAAAAAAGGATATGTCACAAGTGAGTACACATGGCCTTGTAAAAAATGTTCTGCTGATAACCCGAGAATATTTCCTAAATAGATCGAAGAAGACTTTTGAAGAATCACTCCTAAAATAAAAAGCACACTTGCAAGTATGATTAAAACCTTATTAATTTTTGTAAGTTTGGGAAGATAAATTTGTGAGTGACTTTCCATAGTCCTTTCCTCTTAATTAAATTATTTTGTCAGTGTTTGTGAAATTTCAATCAACACACCACCAGTTGATTTAGGATGAATAAAATTAACCAAGCAATTATTCGCTCCGATGAAAGGTTTTTCATAAATTAACTGATACCCTTGATCTTTCATCTCAACACATTTTTTTTCTACGTCGGGAACTTTGAAACAGAGATGATGAATTCCCTCTCCATTTTTTTCTATAAATTTTTGGATTGGCCCTTCATTATTTAATGGGCAAACTAATTCGATATGAGCATGCTCATCAATATGAGCAAATGCCGTTGTGACTTTTTGAGACTCCACGACTTCTCGTTGGGAAGAAAAATTAAGTCCCAAATCTTCGTAGACTTTTTGAGCGCGATCTAAATTTGAGACAGCAATTGCCACATGATCTAAAAAACAATCTTTGTTGAACATCGAGGACCCCATCCATGATCGGCATAAAATATTAGCTTATTTTTAAAAGAGAACCGTCTAAGGGTCAACAGCTTTCGAGCAGTCTGCTGGATTAAATGGAGGAATTGCTGGTTGAACAGGAGGAACACAGAATCCTCCCTTGCAGTCCCCATATGTCATTACAGCAGGACATCTTAGCGCACATGAAACAGTTCCGTCGGGATTAAAGCCTGTCTTCACGATTTTACATGTCGTCACTGGAACCTGAGCACAAAATTCTTGCGAAACACACTGTTGTCCAGCTGTTTTACTACAGAATATCGGAGTTGTTCCGTTCGGATCATGTGGAGAACACGCTCCTGTTGATTGATTACAACATAAGCTTGCACATTCAAAATCAGATCTGCAGTTTGAACCGATCTCAAGATTTCCAACTCCAGGAGTTTGGTCCACACATTGAGTAACGAGATCCTTTGACCAACAACGAGAGTTAAAGCAGCACTCATTTGATCCACAAACTGCTGAAGTGTCACAACGTTTAAACGCTGTCGTTAAAACTTCTTTTCCTAGATAATTCGTTAAAGATGGACGAATAAGTTGAAGCTTAATTGATTTATCTGTAGTGATTAAGACTTCTTTTCCATTGAGCATATAAAAGACATCAATAGAAGAATCAACATTACATGACCCAATTCCTTCATTGCTTGTAGGATCATAATTCATTGTACGGAAGTTACATCCATCTACGTATTGAGATGTTCCTGTTGAATCTGAAACCATTTTTGTACGAGGACCAATCTTACTAACAGAAGATCCCAAATAACTCACTCCAAGACCTAGTGAGAGTTTTCCTGCGCGAGGAAATAAAAATGAATGATAACCAGTCGTCATACCAACAATAGCTGATTGGGTTTGAAATAATCCATTTGTGGCATTGTAAACGGCCGCTCCAGAAAGCTGCCAGTTGGCATCATCTATAGTGCGGTATGGGCCGCGATAAAAGTATCCAAGAATTGGAAGATCAAATCCTAGAGACAATAAATTCACATCGAATAATTGATTAACAGTCGAAACGTTATCATCGTCTGGCAAGCAAGCAGATCCAGCTAATGTATTTACACTCGGAGATCTTACGCCACTACTTTCTGTCCATACGTGAGTTCGACTCGGAAGTGACGAGACTCTGTAGTTGGTAGAGTTTACCATCTGATCATAATAAAGAGTTGAGTCTACAATTTTTGCATAAGAGTAAAGACATCTATCAGTTGCACTTGAACATGTTGAAGCTTGAGTAAGTGGAATAAAAGTTGGATCATCTTCAACTTTTAATCCGCGACAATAGAGACCTCCATCGCGAGGGTTTGTCACAATTTCTTTTGCTGGATCTGTGTAATCATTATAATCGTAGAGGTCATAAGGAAGACGCATTTTATTAAAAGGAGCTGAGTTCATATCGACAACAAGAACCTGGATGTCTGTTTTAGGAAGAATCCCTGGAGCTCTAGCAACTGTTGAAGTCAATGTGACAGATTGTTTATCTGTACCAAAATTAAATCGAACGTACACAATCTTGCTGGTAAGAGCTGAAACGTTTAATCCCGCAAGATATAAATTTCCTTTGAAGTTTTTTGGAAGAGTTAATTTCTTTTTGTATGTTCCATCAAATGGATCAACAAGATGTGAAAGCTCTACTCTTTGAGTAGATAGAGGATCAACGGGTGTTGCATTCGTAGGATCAGTTGTACCAACTGCTCCTGACCCATTAACTGCTCCTGCCTTTCCAGATAAACTATTACTTCTAAGACTTGCTAATCCTCTACCACCAGTCCCCTGAACACAAGAAGTGAGTGCCATCGTCATGGACAACAACATTGGGAGGAAGTTCGTAAATTTAAGCATTCTCTTCATACGGTAACTTCTCGGTTTATCTCGCCTTTTATTTTAATTTATAAATGACCTAAATGAAGGAAAATCCCCAAGTAGAATAGTCAACCAGAGCGATCTTGAGAACTTATAGGAAATCTCCACAAATCAAATTTGAACTTTTCACATGAAGTATCGCCAACTTTTAGACCCACTATTCACTCTTTTTTTATTTGATCAAAAAACTCAAGCTTTGGAACTTATTGGCCGACAAGAACACATGGGATTCTAAGTTTAAGATAAACACAAGAGTCATTTAAACAAGAGTTTTATTATGTTTAAAGTAAAAGTACTGGGCTCCTTATTAACGACTATCATGTTGGTTAATTTTTTAATTAATCTCAAATTCAAATCGCCGGAACCTGTAGAAGTAGCTGAAGAAAACTCAACTATTGCCGAAACCAAACCAAGATTAAAACAATCACAACAAAATAGAAGACCTTCCTCAATTTTTTCAAAGTCAGCTGCACCTATAAAGGAAGCCGAAGTTTTTAAAGCTGAGGTAAAAAGAGAAGATCTCAATCAATCAAATTTTGCTCAAGTCCCAGAATCCCCTGCTAACGTAGGAACTGTGGGCGTAGGAAGTAGTGGTGGATATCGTTCCGTTGTTTCCAACTATCAAGCTCGCAACTTCGCTCCAAGCTATTCGGCACCGACTTCACTATCAAACCCTGGCCAAGCTCCAAAGACGGCAAGCTCTTCTAATACACCAATTGTTCCAGACACGTTTATAAATAATGCTATTTCAAAAAAGATTGACACTCCTCTTGCTCCAATTCCTTCAAATCCAAATAAGATTACATCCATAACAACAAATTCATTACCGACACAATCTACATCAACATCAACAAGCGCTCAAAGCAATACTTGTTCAGCAAATATCACTGGTGGATCATTTAGTAATCCAATTGGTGTTACATTGAACTGTACAGTCAACTCGACAATTAAATATTGTATCGGTCTTGATACAGGAAATGGATGTTGCGATCCAAAAGTAAGTGCAACGACCTACTCAACCCAAATTGTCGTTGGAGCTACAAATGGAAACTATTGTCTAAGTTACTACGGAACATCTACGACTGCCGGGACAACAACGGCCTATCAAAATAGTTATACGATCAATTCAACTCTGCCCAATTTACAAGTAAGCCATCCAAAAATCTTTTATCAAACAACAGAACTCACGCCTGGAAGTAGTTTTGTAACGAGTACTGATTTTGGTAAAACAGGATATGGTATAGGGCAAATCAATTTGAAAACCCATGATCCAAGTCCTCTTGCAGAAAATTTAACTTGCGATCAGATTGTTACAAACTATGTTGGGCTTCCTCTGCCATCTCCATCCGTCATTCTTTCTCTTTTAGATGTCAGTCTTGATAGTCCAAGCGTACAAATTCAAATTCCCTATCAAATTCCCCAATTGGATTATGGTTCAAATTTTATAACAACCTATATCGAAAACACTAACTTTGTGTCCCCTATTTATTCATGCTCAACGACCAATGTCACTCTCTCTGACTTTGAATTTTTCCAGGAAGAGCTGGCCTTTGGAGACGCGGGAACAAATAGCGTGAGAGAATTTACTGGTGGATTATCTTCTTATGGATTTTTTGAAGATCAATCTGTTGTTTATAGATCTCCAGCAGGAGTAACTTCAAACACTCAAACGGGTGAGAAACTGGGTTATGGAATTTTTGGTATTTTCTACTAAGAATTAAATAAGTTCAGGTCTTGTTGTCTTTAAATGCTCTACAACTT
Source organism: Bacteriovoracales bacterium (assembly GCA_037444575.1). GTDB lineage: Bacteria > Bdellovibrionota > Bacteriovoracia > Bacteriovoracales > Bacteriovoracaceae > Bacteriovorax. Next base: position 13,272 of record JBBIME010000016.1, on the reverse strand, counting down.
TTTTAATTTCTTGAGCATCCTTTACAGGAGCAACCAAAACAACTTTATCATTAGCTACGACAATGTGTTTGTCCATATTGATAAGTGAAACAAATCGATTCGGTGCAAAGACTACGTTGTCAGCAGAGTTTAAAAAGAATGTCCCATCTGATTTAACAACTGTATTGCCATGAGTTTCATCAATGACTGATGAAAGAGCATCCCATGACCCCATGTCATTCCAATCAAAAGTCGCAGGAACAACAGATACTCTCTTTGATTTTTCCATAATGGCATAGTCAATTGAGTCTGATGGAATTTTTTCGTAAACTTCTTTTAATTTCGCGGGATCATTAACTGCTTTTTTTAACTCTTCAAAATGGACATACATTTTGGGAGCATGAGTTTCAAATTCTTCTAAAAGAACTCCAAGTGGTGCAACGAACATTCCGGCATTCCATAGATACTTTCCACTTGAAACATATTCTTTTGCCAATTCGAAATGAGGTTTTTCTTTAAAGCGAGAAACATTAAAAGCTTCTCCTTCAACCATTTCACCTTTTTCTATATAGCCAAATCCGGTATGAGGAAAATTGGGAGTTATTCCGATCGTCACAATATTTTGTTTTTGATATGAAAAAAAAGCTGCCTTCTTCAAGGTATCTTGAAAGCCTTTATGATTTAAGATCACGTGATCGGAAGGAACAATGGCCAAAACATCATTCTCACTCACTCCTCTACTTAATAAAGTAGCGATAGACATCAGAATACAAGGTCCAGTATTTCTTCCCGAGGGTTCAAAAATCATTCCCTCTTTTGCAATTTTTCCCTCTGAACTCTGCTTACAGAGTGTTTCTTGATCTTTTACCGTAACGACAAATCGCTTATCTTTTTCAATAAGCGGATCAAAGCGATCCAGGGTTTCTTCCAGGAGTGTTTTTGAACTGATGAGATTTAAGTATTGCTTAGGTTTTTTTTCAGTAGATTCAGGCCAAAAGCGAGTTCCTTTTCCGCCGGCCATAACAAGTGCGTAAAGATTAAAAAGATTTGTCATTCGGCTCATGGCATTTTCACTATCGTATAATCTTGTCCAATGAAAAGAGTTTTTTCACGATTGATATATGACTTTGCTTCATCAGTTGTCGAGAAAGCGCCAAGGCTTACTCTATACCATGTACCTTTTCCTTTGATATCGATTTGGTTAATGATTGGGTCATATCCGCGTGCTTTGAAGCCTTCTGCGAAATCTTCTGCTTCTTTCAATGTTCTATGACTTCCCAATTGGATTGTGAATTTCCCACTTAAAGCGTCTTTAGCGACTCCTGTTTCATGCTTTGGCTCTACTGACATATTTGAGCCATGTGCCACTGGCGCTGCTTGTGCAGCAGGAGCTGTTGCATGAGCACTATCACCGAACTCCGCCGAGATTTTTTCTTGGAGTTTATGCTCGATATCACTACTTTCGACGGTATGTGATTCAGCATTTTTCTTAATGTCTTCTAGTTGCTCTTCTTTCTTTGATAAAAGCTCTACCACTTTCTTCTGGTCAGCAGGAGTAATCCCGGCCATTTCCAATGAGTAGTTTTTACCTATCTTCACTCCCAGAACAAACGAGGTGATCGCAATCAAGATCATGAAGATAAAAATAAGGGCCATTTCTTTTTTAGCAAAGAGATATAATTTTGTTTTTGAGTCCATATCCAGATTTTAATCTTGAAGATAAATTCGTGCAATCAACTTTTTACCTCGGTTCAATAAGAAAACCACTTATTTTTCTCAACTAATCATTTTTAGAACCCGTCATTTTGGCAAAAACCCTGCAATCCCCTAAGAAAAAGCAACATCCCAAGGGAGCAAATATGAAATTTTTTAAAGCAAAGATCTTAAGAGATCAAAAAGGACAAGGAGTCATGGAGTACGTCATCATTTCCAGTCTGGTAGGCATAGTTTGCATTGCTGCTGTTAAAGGCTTTGGAGATGTCGTTAAAAAAAGGGTTGAACATATGAAAAGTGAGATCGTAGACAACATCAAGGTCCAGTCATGACGATTTTAAGCTACCTGATCGCTTTAACCCTCGTTTTAGTATCGGTCGTGAAAACGACCGATCTTTTTATCACTTCAGATAAGGCACTCTCCAAAATAGAAAATCAGTTCATCTCAAAAACCCAGAAAGTTCATAATAATGAAAAAGGGAATATTTCCTTGGCTGCGGCCATTCTTACAACAATCCTCACTGCCCTCTTCATGTTTTATCTAATCAAAATGAAGATCGAATACAAAGAAGCTCTCTATAGAAAGGAGAGCTATCTTTGCTTTCATTATTTAAATGTTGAAACTCAAAAATACATTAAAGAGATGTCCTTTTTTAACTGGTCTATTCGTACGGCCTTTGCCGCTAAAAATACTGTCGTTGACGGAGTTTCAGGAGAAGTCATTTTCAGAGCTCTCACCATTGCCAGGAATCTTCGGCATTATAATTACCTTAAAAAAATGGCCAAAAATAAATTCTGCAAGGTTCCTGAGACAATTTCTTATCTTAAAAATACCCCTTACAAGATAGATCTCGCAGGGGTTTTAGAAACCAACTTAGACGAAACAACTATCGTGAGGCAAAACCAATGGGTAAACGTCTTTTACAAAAATCCAGAAGGAATCAGACTCAAAAAATCATTTTGCTTAAAAACAGAGTTTCAAATGGAAGGTGCATTTTCTCCTTCATCAAAAGTAGAAACCAGCGAAGTGGAAATAAGGGGTTTATCGAGCTTGAAATGCTTCTCTGGATCTTCGTCATAACTGGAATTTTGGGAGGATTTTTTCAGATCCACAAAATTTACTTCAACCGACATCTAAAACTTCAAGAGGAGTTTGCTAATGAATGGAACAATATTCGATGAAATTAAAAAGCAGGACAATTCAAAGAAAAAAGAAAAACTAAAATTTATAGTGGCCATTGCTTCAACCAATTTGTTAGTTGCAGTTTTATGCCTTTCATTTGGGCATGAAGCTGTAGAGAACGCTCATCCTACGACTTCATCTCATCTCCTCCATCCTCACTTTAAAATGGTTGTCGCTCCCCTAACTGTTTTGGCCGACTTTGATAGCGAGGCTACGGAAACGCCAGTAACCCTTATGAATAAATCTAAAAAGATTATCATTCAAAAGGCCTATCTTCACGATGAAGTTACCTCAACGTCATCCAAAGAGCTTGGATCTGCTCCACATTTCAAAATTGAAATACCTGAGGATGAAATTATAAAACTTAGCGCTGACGAAGGTGAACTAATGATAGCAATGCCGGAAATAAAGATTCCAAAGAAGGAAACTAAACCATTAAACAAGCGAGTTTCTAAGTATGAAGTTAGTCTGTAAGTACACCCTTCTCTCTTTAATTCTAATGAGCAGTTCTGTTCAGGCACGAGAAGTAGTCTTAATAGAAAATCAGGCAAGCCTAGAAGAAGGAATTTTGCTCAAATCAATTCTTCTAAAAAAATTTCATATTCCAAGAGAACTCATCACTCTAAAAAATATCAATGAAGCTTGCGAGAAAAGCACGGAGGCCATTATTCATCTCTGCCTTCTTAAAAGTGGAGATTTACAAATAAAAAAGATGAATCAATATGTCGTCGAGAATTCTTTAGGAGTTTTTTTAAATCAGGACAATGCTCAGGAGGATTCAAAATGAAAGGATTAAAAATAAAAAGCCGCCAAAAACTTGGCGGCCTTCTTATAAACAATTTCTTTAAAAATTATTTTTTAGCAGGAGCTGCTGCTGTAGTAGCGTGGATTGCAAATTTAGGAGTTGTTCCCTTATTTTTCATCTCAGCTTTTCTTTTAGCTCCCATATTTTTTTTCTTTCTTAATCTTCTGTTTTCCGTAACACATGTTCTTGAAACCATTCGACAACTCCTCTTCAGATATAGATCCAACAAATCGCTATATTTAAACTTTAAGCCCTATTTTTTACCTATCAAAAGCCTATGTGTCAAAGGAATATTTTTGGGCATTTGCACAATAAACGCCCCTTGCACCCTTCACGCAGAGGTAATCTCCCAAGACATCGTTCTCGCAAGAGGTCAGTCTACTGAAATCACTCTAAAAAAGTTGGAAAAATTTAACGTCGGAAACCGGGAGGTCCTTAAATATCAATTTAATGAGAAAACCAAAAAACTTCTCATCAGAGGTGCCCAAATCGGCCATTCTGAAATTCTGGTATGGAATAATGACAAAACCAGTGAATCATTCCAGGTGTCTGTCATCTCCAAGATCCAAGAAGCAAAGTTCCTGCATCTTTCAGAATTGACGGCAAACCTAGGACTCTCCCCCCAGATTCTCATACCGCACATCAGAATTTCAGGAACTCTCCAGACCATGAATCAATACCTAGACTATAAAAAACTTCTGAAACTAAATCCTGACTCCATAATGGACGAGGTCGTGATCGCTACAGAACTTAAAAATAAAATCTTTGCCAGTGTTTATTCAGCATTTTTCAATGACTACAAAGATTCTATTAAATGTGAGTCCGAATTCTCTGAAATAAATTGCTTCTACCCGGAGAATGAATCTCCAAGTGAATTTTTAAGAAAACACCTCTCTGAAAAATTTAAGATCAATCTAATTCAAAAAAATAATCAGCAATTAAAAAAGAACTACCATTTGAAGTTGAAATTAATTCAATTAGAGCAACTAGATGGTGAGGAATTAAGACTTGGTCTTGAGCAAATAAGTGCAAGCCTTGGAGACTTCTTCACAATTCCGCTGGATAAAATTGTACAAAAAAATCAGGTTTTACTTACACAAAAAAAGGTAAAGATTAGCACATTGGCCGAACCTCAAACACTCATTCGCCCTCTTACTCCAGCTGAAGTCCAACTCGGGGCTGATATTCCGTTTAAAAATATCAATATTAACAATGCTCAAAGCACTGACTGGAAATTTGCCGGTCTTAAAATAAAAATCGAGCTGGAAAATTACGGAGATAAAATAAAAATTAATTATGAAACAGAGCTAACTCAACCGGCCACTGATACAACTGGAGTACAGACGATTAGTGGAAATAAAGAAAAATCATCCGTCATCATCTCTCTTCAATCAGCAAAAAAGATTTTTCAAATCTCCTTAAAAACAGAAGGTAAAACGACAGATCAAATGCCTTTTTTAAATGCAATCCCCATCCTTGGAGAATTATTTAAATCTAAAAGTAATCAAAGTAATTTCAAAACTATTACTGGTATTATCGAGGTGGATGAAAATGACGAATAGAAAATTATTGTACAATTACCAAAATGAAGTTCTAGATCTTTTTAAACTTCACTACAAAAAGATGAGCGCTAAAGATATAAATCTCGAATTTAGAAAAGTTTTGCTTTCTACATTAGGCGAGCTTGGAATCATAGAATTTAATAATAGTGAAGTTCAATTTCTTGAAAATTGGTTTAACAATATTCATCATCAAGACTTTATAAAAGATCTTTTACATAAAAATGACATTCAGGAAATTATCTTCCACTCAAATGAATCTATTCAAACTCTCTTCAACAACCAAAAAGAGCAAATTGAAATTAATTGTCTCTCGCTTGAAGATTATCAACTAAGCTTTGAAGTATTTGCACTCAAAAATAATATTTCTTGGAATTTTTCGGAGCCATTTGCCAGCTTCTCTGCAAATATTTTTAATCAGAACTTTCGAGTCACATTGATTCACCATTCAACATCTGCCAATAGAAAATCGAAAGTATTCCTGCGCTCTCAAAAAATGACTACTCCTACCCTATCTATTTTCAACGAAGATCAAAAGTTAGAAAAATTCCTGACAACTTTAATGAGTGATAAGAAAAATATACTTATTTCAGGCAGCACGGGGTCAGGAAAAACAACTTTTATGCGTGCCCTCTTAAACGAGATTTCTCCAGATGAACATGTAATCATTTTAGAAGACACTCATGAGATAATGACGCTCTCTCCAAATCAGACATCCCTTCTTTCTCAAAATGAGCTGTCAAAGAAGACACTAAAAGATTATTGTGCTTATGCTCTTCGCATGAGTCCAGATCGCTTGCTCGTAGGAGAAATGAGATCAACAGAAGTTGTTCCCTTCATGCTAGCGATGAACACAGGCCATAAAGGATTAATGAGCACCATTCACGCTAATTCTTGTGGAGATGCTCTTTCCCGAATTGCTCTTTTATTTTCACTTTATTCTGAAAACAAGGAAATTGATTTTAGTTTAATCACTAAGCTTGCATGCAAAAATATTGATTATGTTATACATATGGAGAATAAAAAAATAAGGGAGATCGCCAGAGTCTTAGGCTCTGAAGGCGAAACTCCCTTTTTTGAAATCGTTTATGAGAGATTATCCTAAATGGATTTTAAGTAAAACATCGTGGGCCATTTTTAAGAACTCATTCTTATCTGCTTTCTTGCCTGCGACTTTAAAACTAATTGATACAGAAGTGAGATCTAAAAATTCAAAAGCGTCACTTCCTAAGTCAGCTTTTAAAAGCTCTGCTAGATTCTCTTTATGATCTAGATGAGACCCGACAAAAGAGATGACGTACCCATCAGGTTTTACTAGCTGACTGACAGCTTTTAGTGAGAAACTCTGATCTTGGTCTTTAGTAATTATCGTTCCACCAAGCTCAGGATGAATGCTTGAACCTACAAAAACTGGAATATTTTTTCTCTTAGTTGGAAGAAGAGTTGTTGGGAATAAAACCTTTGCTCCCAACGATGCAAGAGCAGTTGCTTCATCATACGACAAAGTCTTAATGAACTCGGCTTCTTCAACAACTCTTGGATCAGTACTTGCCACACCTGGAACATCTGTCCAAATTTGAACAAGTTTAGCGTCAATAGCTTCACCAAAAAGAGTCGCTGAATAATCAGATCCCTCTCTTCCCAGTGTTGTTGTATTACCCATTAAGTCTTCACCAATAAAACCTTGGGTTACAAAGATTGTTTCTTCATTAAGGAAAGGTAAAATTTCCTTATCTGCATTTTCTGCTATCAAATTAATTTGCGGCTCAGCTTTTTGAAAATCTGAATTGGTCTTAATAATTTTTCTAGCATCAACAAAAATAATATTTTTATTAGGAATTCTTAGACGAAGAAGATCAGACACGAGAAGTGAAGACATACGTTCACCAAGACTATAGAGTTCATCCATCATCTTAGGAGTGTAACCTCTTTCTTCGCTAATTAAATTGCCAAGTGCCTTTAACTCTCCACAAAGTTCTTCTAATTCTTGTAGTACTTTTGGACTCGTAAAAAGGGCCGCGGCAATATTGACATGCTTACTTATTAATTCGTTCGTTACATTTCTTAATGTTTCAATATCTCCGGCCTCTGCGGCCTTAGCAACGAATTCAAGTTGGTTGGTTGTATTTTGAGTGGCAGAGATGACTACAATTTTAATATCTGGATTGTTTTCTATAATTTGAGAGCACCTTAACATCGCTTCAGCATCGCGAACAGAACTTCCACCAAATTTAGATACAATCCATTTTTTTTCCATTGTAGTCCCCCATTGTTATCTCGTTAGTTTTTTATGATGAGTCTTACTTGGGATAAGCGCTTTATCTCCAAGTCTTCTTTTCTTATCTTCTTCATAGTCAGAGAAGTTACCATCAAAGAACACCACTTGATCTTCTTCAAATGCAATCATGTGAGTTGCAATTCTGTCGAGGAAGAAACGGTCGTGGGAAATAACCACAGCACAGCCAGCGTATTCCATCAACGCCTCTTCTAAGGCACGTAGAGTGTTTACGTCGAGATCATTTGTAGGCTCATCCAAAAGAAGAACGTTACCTTCTTCTTTTAGCATTGCTGCCAAGTGAACACGGTTCTTTTCACCACCAGAGAGTTCTTTAATTTTTTTCTGTTGATCTTCTCCAGCAAAATTAAATCTTGAAATATAAGCGCGAGCATTCACCTCACGTCCACCAAGTTTTAACAGATCAAGTCCACCTGAAATGCAATCAATAACAGACTTTTCAGGATCGAGAGCGCGGTCCTGATCAACGTAAGCAAGTTTTACTGATTCCCCAATTTTAATTGTTCCGCTTGTTGGTTTTTCTTTTCCAGCGATCATTCTAAAAAGAGTTGTCTTCCCTGCACCGTTTGGCCCGATAACACCAACGATTCCCCCTGGAGGAAGTTTGAAATTTAAGTGTTCATACAAGAGATTATCTCCGTACGCTTTTGAAACATCATCAAACTCAACAACCTGTTGACCAAGACGAGGTCCAGGTGGAATGAAGAGTTCATTCGTTTCGTTGCGAGCTTCACTTTGAACTTGTTGACGTTTTTCGTACTCGTTAATTCTCGCTTTCGATTTTGCCTGACGAGCTTTTGGAGCGGATCTAATCCACTCTAACTCTTCTTTCATGGCCTTTTGTCTTTTCGATTCCGTTTTTTCTTCTTGAGCTAAACGTTTAGATTTTTGCTCAAGCCATCCGGAATAATTTCCTTCGTATGGAATCCCCTGCCCTCGATCAAGTTCAAGAATCCATCCCGCAACGTTATCCAAAAAGTATCTATCATGGGTAACGGCAATAACAGTTCCCTTGTAAGATTGAAGATGGCGCTCTAACCACCAAACTGTTTCGGCATCTAAATGGTTTGTAGGCTCGTCTAGTAAAAGAATATCTGGTTCTTGTAAAAGAAGACGACAAAGAGCTACACGGCGTTTTTCCCCTCCTGAAAGCACTCTACACTTTTGATCCGCGGGAGGGCAACTAAGAGAGCTCATCGCTAAATCAAGACGAGAATCCAGATCCCAAGCATTGCAAGCATCAAGCTTATCTTGAAGATCTGCTTGTTTTGCATATAACTTTTCCATTTCGGCGTCAGATAATTCTTCACCGAATTTTGCATTTACTTCGTCGAATTCGCGAAGAAGATCAACAACGTGCTGGGCCCCTTCTTGAACAATTTCTCTGACGGTTTTATCTGGATCAAGTTTTGGATCCTGTTCTAAGTATCCAACAGTGTAACCTTTAGCGAGAGTTACTTCTCCAAGAAAATCAGTATCTACTCCCGCCATAATTTTTAGAAGTGTCGATTTACCGGAACCATTGAGACCCAAAACACCAATTTTAGCTCCATAGTAATAAGAAAGTCTGATGTCTTTTAAGACATGTTTTTGCTTGTAGACTTTGCCTACTTTGTTCATTGAATAAATAATTTGCTTGTCGTTCACATAAGCCATGAGGATTTCCTTTTTGTTCGCGTTAAAACCTCATCTAAACTACCTAAAAACTCGCTATTGTTCCATGAAAAATTTAAAAATTGAGTACAGATACAGGAAGTAGGCCGGCAAAAAGAAGAACGCCAGAATACCAAACTTTAATACTTGCACTTTTTTAGTAAATTTTTGAAAAGTTTCCTCTTGTAAATGCCAAAGTCCTCCAATAATTTCATGGGCCTCTTCCTTGGGAGAAAGTCCTGTCTCTTTTAGACGATCAATAAGTTTTTTTGTCCGCACGGCCATTGGTGAAAAGAGTTTTTGCTCCATTAGACTTCCCTGCAAAAGTCGCGAACGCGAGAGAATCTCATTAAGTGGAAGCCCCACTTCCATCAATGTTGTAAATAAATACAACTCCTGAATGGCCTGACCAAAATGGGTAAAAGTTTTTTTCTTAACCAAAGTTAGTAGCTGATAAAAAACGACAACTCCTAAAAGTTGAAGTGCTACCATCAAAAGCATAATGGTTTTATTTGGAGGAATTCTTACCAATGAAGATGACAGAATAACAAAGCTCCAAGTCGTAGCGGCAATGACTAGAAATTGAAGAAACGCTCCTAGGCATTCACTAGAAATTTTCTTTTCAAATTGCAAATCGCGAATAATCCCCTTACGTATTTCAGGAATAAATTTTTTAATCCCTATTCCAAGTCGACGATGGGCAAGTAGCAACTGCTCCAACAAATCGGTATAAAATTTATACCGACTCAAGGCGTTCGGTAATATTTTTATCCCAAGAGCAATCTTGGCCTCTGTCTCAGCAAGGGCCAGGAGCAAATCTTCTCCGTGGTAGATTTCCCCAATAAAGGGTAAATTCTTTTTCTTATAGGCAAAAAAAGTTGAGAGCTGTCCCTGCCAAATAAGCAGCCTCTCCCAAAAGCTTTCAGGGCCTTTAAGCAGGCTAACAATAAGCAATCCGTAGGAAAAAAGAGAGAGGTAAACTGTATTCATATGACCACCATGGGGGGCAACTATAGCAAGTTCGTCGCCAATTCCTTGTTGACTACATTCCTCATTTTTGAAATTATAGGCCTATGCAAAATAAATCCTCTGAAGGCCAAAATATTCCCTATGGTCACAACCCTTTCTCTTCTGAATGCCAAGAGAAGATACTGCTTTTAGAGTCTCGCATCAAAAAATTAGGGGATATTTGCAATGAACTCAATCCCTATGGGCCAGTATCAGATGAATTTAAAAAGAGACTTCGCGAATTTAATATAATGGAATTTGAAGATCCTTTTAAAATCACTAATGCCCTTCTTTCACTTCTTGAAGACGCTATCGATGAACTTCATGTTTTAAAACCACTGAGTGAAGAAGAGAAACTAAAAGAAATGTATCGATGAATATCCCTAAAGTTAATCTCCATCCTGCTTCCTGCAAATACTTGAAGCTGGGTCATCCTTGGATCACTGCTGACTCGTACACATCGCGATTTCCAAAAAATGATTTTTTCTTAATTGGTGTCGATGAAAAAAATCGCGGGGAAGTTGCTCTGCTCATAAACGATCCAGAACACAAAAATGTTAAGGCACGCCTTTGGAGCTTAAATCCCGAAGATTGGAAAAAGAAATTAGACTTTAAAGCAGAACTAGAAATACGAGTAAGAAATGCTCTAGAAAAGAGAGTTAAGCTCAATATTGAAAGTGAACGAGAGAACTTTTATCTTATCAATGCTGAAAGTGACTTTCTTCCAGGTCTTCTTGTTTTAAAACTAAAAAATCAAATTCTTATCCAGTATTATGCCTTCTTCTGGAAAAAAGTTGAGACTGAGTTATTGGAAATTCTTCAACATGAATTAAAAAGTACATTTCCTCAAGTGGCCATTGAAGATATCTGGATTCAAGAGCGAAATTTCAATCAAGCGAAATCGATTCGCTCATTAAATGGAAAAAGCCACTCTGAATTTGTTCTTAGAGAGTATGATATTAACTATCAAATCAGAATCAATGAGCATTACGACTTTGGAATTTACACTGACATGAGTGCTATCAGAAAATTGATGCGTCCTTTTTTAGAAAAATCCAAATCCGTTTTAAACCTCTATAGCTATACAGGGGCCTTCTCTCTTTTTAGTTTAAAGCTTGGAGCAAACAATGTTGTCTCCGTTGATCTCTCTTCGAAATACTTAAATTGGTTGGATGAAAATATTTCTCTTAATCCAGATTTAAATAAAGAACTTCACACATCTCTTTGTATGCCGAGTGAAAAAGCGCTTGAAAAACTTATTACAAGCAAGGCCCTTTTTGAGGCCATCATTTGTGATCCTCCGAGTGCTTCCAGTGATGGAAATGCTACAAGTAGTGCCCTTAAATCGTATGAGAAACTTCTTCCTTTAATGCTTAAGCTTCTAGCGAAAAATGGATCTCTGTTTGTATTCTTAAATACGCATACAATCAGCTGGAATAAATTCGAAGAAAAATTAAAACAAATTATTGCAACTACTGAATTCAACAATCAAGTTATTATCGGAAAGCGTTTTAAATTAAGCGATGATTGTCTTCCTCTAAAAGGATTTCATGAAGGCGATTATCTAAAAGGTTTTTTAATTGATTTTAAAAACAAGGAAAAATAAATGTCTAACTGGACTATTCTCTTACCTATTCTTCTAGGCTGTGTTGGTATCCTTCAGGGAGCTCTCAATGGCCAGATCTCAAACACCATTGGTGTCGCTCAAGCTACACTCATTACAAATATTGGAAGTGCTCTCATCTGTGTTGGGTTTTATTTTTTAGTGAAGTCCTACTCTCATCTTTTCCCAGATTTCTTTCAAGTTAAGGCCACTCTTACAACTTACAAGTGGTGGTATATTTTCCCTCCTGTATTTGGGTTTATCATTGTTGCCGGTATGCCACTCGCTATCGCAAAACTTGGGGCAGTAAAGGTAACTGTCGGTCTTATTGCCGCTCAAATGATTACGAGTGTTCTTTGGGATTTGCTCATTGAAGGGATTGGTCTGAATTTATTTAAACTTGTTGGGATTGTGTTTGCTTTTTTAAGTGTAACTTTTATTACACTCTCAAAACAATAGGAGAAATAAAATGGAATACACAAGCTTTTGGAGAAGAGCTGCTGCTGCCATCATTGATGCAATTATCATCTCTGCCATCAGTGGAGTTTGCGCGCGATTAATTGTTCTTTTTCCAATTTCTTTAATCCTCCATTTTTTCTACAAGCCTATTTTTGAGGCTTCAAAAGTTAGAGCTACTCCGGGAAAATACCTTGCAGAAATTTCTGTTTGTAAATCTAACGGTGATCAGCTTTCTTTAAAAGACGCATACATTAGATACTTTTCATCATGGATTTCAGGACTCACATTAGGTCTTGGATACCTCATGGCACTATTTACAAAAAAACACCAAACTCTCCACGACATTTTTGCAGACACTGTTGTCGTCGACAAAGTTTATGATAACGATGGTCTTTGGAATGAGTGGTGGGCCACTATGAAAAGTGTTTTTGAAAGAAAGCACGACCAGAACAGGTAAAAAAAAGAGCCTACTTCAATGCTTTGGCCTAAATACTTTTATATACATCTAAATACCTGAAATTAAGTCTTGAATTTTCATTCCCCTCCTAGAGGTAATGCTCATTTACTATACAGACATGTAAATTTTTCAAAAAAAGCCACTCAAACTCAAGATAAGGTTAATATTGACTCAAGATAAACTTATCAAAAGGGTGAATTTCAATGAAAGGAAATAAGTCGCGCGCTTTAACGAGCACTTCTTTAGCGTTAATTTTAACAACTGTCTCTCTTTCTAGTATCGCAAAAGCAGGCTCTGAAAATTCACATTTTAATACGGGTAATAGTCACTCAAGCAGTATCGAAAATCATTCAAGCAATAGCAGCAGTCACTCAGACGGCCATAACGGAAACCACTCTGGTGATAGCGGAAACCACTCTGGTGATAGCGGAAACCACTCTGGTGATAGCGGAAATCATTCAATTAATGGTGGAACTACTAACAACGGTGGCGGAACTACTAACAATGGTGGAACTACTAACAATGGTGGAACTACTAACAATGGTGGAACTACTAAC
>JBBIME010000015.1:0-122178 GCA_037444575.1 Bacteriovoracales bacterium | reverse complement strand
AATCAAGAGACTCATCTGGATTAAATGCATTTTTTACAATTTCACTACATTCATAAATTGAATTGTTGAAAACATTGTAACCTTTATCCACTTCGTTGATTGATCGCACATTAAAAATAATTTTTTTGTTCGCGCAGTCTTCAGCACTCATAAAACAATGTCCAGCACTTGCGACTAAGTCGGGCCCAATTAAAAATCCTGTACATGAATTAACGGAGTGATGTTTGGCGAATTTTTCATCGATACAAACATTGAGCCCCTCTTTATCTGTAATCTGATTAGCGAGTATCAAAGAATATAAAAACTTTTTCTCAATAACATCCTCTGAAACAATGAGGGCCACTGACTGTGAAAGTTCTTTAATTTTTTGCTTTGAACGAGAATCAACGAAAGAACGATCATCCTTTCCATAAATAGCGTCTACATTTTGGAAATCAATTAATCCAGCAACTGCGGCAAAAGAGATTTGGCAAAATAGAAAGGCATAAAAAAAGATCTGCTTCATTGTTATTCCTTAGAATTAAACGTTGCAGATCTTATCATTTTTTAGGGTGATTCCGTAAAAACCATGTAGTTTTTACAGCATTATTGGCCCTTAATTTTTAAGCTCTTTGATATTTGTAATGCGGGTTACATCTTCCCCTCGACAACCATCCATTGCACACACATTAGGGCGATAACAGCTTGCAGTTGAATCGAGAATGTAGTCTCTTTCCCCTCGTACGAGAATGCCTTCAACAACACCTGTTTGTGAATCAAAGACTGCTGATCCGGAATTGCCACCAAAAGTATCTAAATTTGCTTGAAAGAAGTATTTATTGTCGTTACTTCTAACATTGGCCCCATCGGCAATCTTAGTTGGAAGTCCGGAGGGGTGTCCGATAACAACAAGGGTAGATTGATCTGGAATCTTTCCATGCTTTCTAAATTTTAGAGGCTCTCTATCTGTCACTCTATCTAACCGAACTAAAGCAAAATCGTTCTCTGTTTTACTATCAAGAGCTCGTGCGACAATCTCTGTACACGTATAAACATCTTTTTTGTTAATGTTAAAAGTATCATTTACACCAGTTGTATTACTGTAATTAAACACCCAAGAGTTTGATTCGCAGTCACTCATTGACCGAATACAATGACCAGCAGTAAGAAGAAGATCTTTGCCAACTAGAAAACCTGAGCACATGGCAGCGGTTTGTTGTTTGGCAAACTTTTCATCAGAGCAAATTCCATCTCCTTCAAGAGTGCCACTCATTATAGTGACATTATCTCCATCACTTTTTAGTGAAGAGTTCGAAATCATTGCGGCTGTTGATTGAGCAAGCTTTTTATAGAGTGAATTAGTGCTCTCGTATACATCTTGGCGATTGTCTTCACCATAGATTACTTTTTCTATGTATCCTGCATGAGCTGTTGAAAGCATAATGGAACTAGTGAGGATTATATTTTTTATTTTCATTAATGGCTCCCTAATTTGATTTTTTAAAGTAGTGGCCATTAACTGGCCACTACGTATTTTTTATAAGGAAGAAAAAAATCAAAGGAAATTAACTAGAGGCTTAATCCATCGAAAGGGTTTAGATATTGGGCAACAATTTGCGATTTACCATTTGAATCATCATTAGATTCAAAATATCCATAAAGCGCCCCTTCAGTAATTCTTTGCGGCTCATAGAACGATTTAATAAACGCATCTACATTGTTCTTTATAATAGAGCTTAATGGAACAAAACTTAATCCAAGACCAGCAAGATTCAAGATAACTCTTTTTCTTGCCACTTGAGTAGGTCTATCCAGGTTGAAAGCGATAGCTGGTCTATTTTGAAATGAACCTTCTTTGTCAAAAAGGTTTACGATAACTTTTTCATTGTTATAAGTAACTTTTTGGAATGCAAAATTCATACGCTCGTCGACTTGTGAATACATTCTTTGAGCATTTCTAAGATTTGCACTTGCAGCTCTGTAATTAAGATAGAAATTATTCACTCCATATCTATCCCAATTTCTAACTGCATTTTTTGATTCCCAGAAAGCAAACCATGGAATGCGTGATTCATAGATAGAAGACCAAATTAAGTTTACTTCTTCATGAGTTAAACCAAGTTCTTCTTCTCTGAAGTTTTCTAGGTAATGAAGAAGCATGTTTTGGTGAAACTGTCTTCTCTCTTTAATCAATCTTTCTACTTCAACAATGACGTAGCTAACAGTATTTAGCATAGGAATACTTGTCATTCTCTTGCGAGCAAAATCAAGTCCCCAAGTCACTGCTTTATATGTCACGTTCTTTTTGTAGAAATAAGTCGAATCATTAACATTGGCAATCATTGTAGGATCTAACAACATAATAGCGTCTGTCATTTTCCCTTGGTAGTGATTTACAACGTCTTTAAATAAATCATGTGAAAAGACATAGTCGATATCTAATACTGCTAATTTTTTTAACGAATCAACAACGACTCCAACATTTTGGTCATACGCCCCCTGATTTCCGGCAAGGTCGTAGTCCATCCCCTCTTCTAAAATATTCTTGATATCTGATTCATATCTTCCACTCGCAAGATTATCATTACTCATAAGAGCTTGTTCTTCTAATAATTGTGCGCGGATTTGTTTTACATAAGGAGCAACAGTGAAACTCACTGGAAGTGTTCTATCTCTTACTCCAATTAATTTTCCATCTGCTGATCTTACGATTTGAAAGCGTTTAAAAAACGCATCTGCTGACTTTGCATGAGCGGGTTGCAGGTTCATTGTGAAAAGACACAACAAACCGATCACTACCGATAGTGTTCTCATTATTTTCCTCCTTGAAAAACAGTGTCAAAGAAGAGTATAGAAAACAAATTTTGAATTGAGTACCAGTGTAAGAAAATATGATTTTTACTTAAATTTCGAAATCATCGTACTTTTGATCAAAGACTTCATCTAACTCCTTTGAGAAAAATCGACGAGCAAAATACTGACCTGCTCTGATAGTTTTAATCATGTCGTATTCTTCTAGCTTTCTTAAGGCCGAATAGACATCCTCAATAGCGATACCTAAATTTTTTGCCATTTCAGTATGTGACATCATCTGAGAAATACCATGTGCACGATGTAGATTTGGAAAACACCACACACGGCGATAGATATACATAAGAACTAAAATTTCAATTCGATTAAGTTTGAAATCAACTATAACTTTATCAAAGAAAACATCAGGGATTTCTGAAGCTGAAGGCTGAAGTAATGCTCCGCCACCGCCCTTATCACTAGAGCTTTCCACCTTTTTTTTGGAGCGATGTTCGGCCAAAATAGATTGTAAATCGTCGACCATAATCAAATCCTCAAATTTAGTGTATCACAAAACTAAATTGAAAACTACTATGTCAAATACCTGACAACCTTACTCGAGTTTTTTACCCATGAATAACAACTGCATTTGATTGAAACTTCTCTCAACTTCATGCTTAAAACCCAAACGCTGATAGAAGGTAACATTTACCGCTTTCGGAGAAGTCACAAGGTGAACACCTGGACTATTGAGCCCTCTTAATTCTTTGCAAAACTCATTAACAAGCACACTGCCAAGACCTCTTCCTCTGCAATCAGGATGGAAGTTAATATGCAAATGGGCCGGATATTCTAAAAATAAATCTGCAAATGCATCAAACGCCGGAACATTAAGTTCACTACGCGCTTTTATGGAATCAATGCATCCACTTAAATACCCCAGTACTTTTTCGTCTTCTACCATAATAAAAAACTCTTCAGGGTATAACGTAATGTAGTCACCACACCAACGTTTAAAAAAAGTTTCTTTTTTTTCAGGTGTTGAAAACTCTTTAATGGAAGTCGAGAGAAAAAAAATAGTCTTCACCTGCTCGAGGTAACTTTTTTTTAATCCCTCATTATGAATATCACTTAGCTTTAAAATTTTCATTTTATTTAAACTTAGTCTCTATTGCTTTAAAGTAGACATAATAAGACCTAAGAGGCGCTTTTATCAAATTTAATTCAGCATTTTCGACATTTACTTTTTTCCAATCATCCCAATCCACCAGCAATTCTTTTTTTGGTAGATGCAATGGAGATAACCATTCTTTTTTATCTTCTAAATTTTTCAGATCTTTTAAGACTTCGCTTGAAAGAGCTTCTTCTTTAGAAAGGTTTAGGAGCTTTGAAAAATCCTTTTTGTTCAAAGCTTTTACTGCTTGATAAGATCTATAAAAAGATTTTAAATTGCGAAGCTTATTTTCAGAAAGAGAAAAAAAGACAGAAACAAGCTCAGCATCTTTTTCATCTCTTAAAAAGACAAACGCTAGGATTTCTTCTTTTGAAAAAAGATCCTCTGGGTATGTATACTTTGTCCAAATTTTAAAATTTTCTGGAATCCCGATACTTTTATCTTTAATCAACTTTGAAAACAAATTAAAAAATTTCCCTGGAGTCGATTTAAAAATTTCTTCCTTAAAGTGATGGACTGAAAGTTTGCTTAAATTAAACTCCCCGAGCCTTGCATATAAATCTTTACTTATTTCAAATTCAAACTTGAGTTTAAATCTAACAAGTCTTAAAAAACGAACAGAGTCATTAAAAAAATCATCTGTGATATTTTTTAAAATTTTATTTTTTAAATCGCTAACTCCATTATAAGGATCGATTAACTTATCTGTACCTTTTTGGAAATCAAACTCAACACCTATGGCATTAATCGTGAAATCTCTTCGACTAAAGGAGAGATCGTGTGATAAGTTAGAGTCAAGAGTTGCCTCGAAATGATGGTGAGAAAAATCCTGATCCTTATTTTTTTCAAGGCGAGGACTTGAAAACTCTAATTTATACTCTCCAAAATCAAAGCGAGTTATAAGGTAAGGAAGTTCAGTGTACGAAATATTTTTTCCTCTCAAAAAGATAAAGAGCTTTTTGTAATAGGTTGGCCATGTTTCTTTATCTATTGAAGTATTTGCCCTGATTTCAAAATCAAGATCATGCCCCAGAGACTTTGAAAAAATATAATCGCGTGGATATCCCCCAACGATAGTGAGAGTGAAACCTAAATTTTCGATTTCCTTTAAAAATTCTTTTAATTCAAAAGACAGTGTCTCAATTATCATATCTTAAATGTATTGCGGTGAGATCTAAGACGCTCTATTGTATTTTTAATTCTCGCAAGATCCTCAGAATCTTTCTGATAGACAATATAAAGTTTACCACTTGGTACTTCAAACTCTCCGCCTAACGTTGAAACCTTGTCTTTAAAATATGAGCGATTTAAAACGTGATTAGGAACAACGGCAATTCCAAGCCCTTCATAAACAGCTTGAAGCATATGTCCGTGAGAATTGACAGTAAATCGCACATTCAACTTTTTGGGAGTCGATTTAAACTTAGACCGACACCATGTTTGAAAGAGATGATCATCTTTTTCAAAAAGAATTGTTGGAAGCTCTTCCAAGCGCTCTAAAGTTAGCTTGGATTTAAAATTAAAATCTTTATTGTCTTTAGGAAAAACAAGAGTTGATTTTTCTTCAACAAAAAATTCACGCTCACTATGAGTTGGAATTTCATCTTCTGGGAGAATTAAAATATCCAGCATATTATTTTCAAAATCAACCAAGAGTTCATCAACATGCCCCATTCGTACGGAAAGTCTGAGATCAGGATTTTCTTTAGCATAAGTGACGATCTCATGAGCTAGCCAACTTTTTCCAATTCCAGTTAAAGTTCCAATGCGAACCTTTCCTTTCATTTGATCGCGATCTGCTTGAAGGCCATCGAGTGTCTCTTGCATAACATCTAAAAATTGAGCGCCGAATTGATAAAGCTTCTCACCTTCAGCTGTTAAAACAACATTCTTTCCTGAGCGTTTGAATATCTTTATTTCAAGTTTGCCTTCTAAATTTTTAATGCTCTGACTAATGGCCGACTGGGTAACCCCTAAAATTTCGGCCGCTTTAGAAAAACTTTTTGCTCTAGTGACTGCGACTAGAGTCTGAAGCTGAGACGTTTCAATCATAAGTACCTCTAATAGATACTATCACATAAATTAAAAAAGATGATTTTGGAAGTATAAAAAAAAAGGGAGACCATATTGGTCTCCCTTTTCGTAAGATAGAATTTTATCAAAAAACCTATTCGTTTTGCGAAGCAAGTTTCTCTTTTCTTTCTGCCATAACTTTCTCACCAACGTTATTTGGACATTCAGCATATTTTGCGAATTCCATTGTGTAAGAAGCTTTACCAGCAGACATAGAACGAAGAATTGTTGAGTAACCAAACATTTCTGAAAGTGGAACTAGAGCGTTGATGATAACGTCACCAGTTTCATTTGATTCAGAAGCTTGGATGATCCCTCTTCTTGAAGATAAGTCACCAATTACTCCCCCTTGATATTCATCTGGAGTTTCAACTTCAACTTTCATGATTGGCTCAAGAATAACTGGAGAAGCAGCTTTTACCGCGTGTCTCATTGCCATTCTCGCTGCAATTCTAAACGCCATATCTGAAGAGTCGACGTCATGGTAACGACCGTCTTGTAGGTAAACTTCAACGTTAATTAGTGGGAACGCAGCTAGAGGTCCTTTATCCATAACGTCGTTGAATCCTTTTTCACATGAAGCGATGAATTCGTTAGGGATTGCTCCCCCTTTGATTTCGTTATGGAATTTAAATACTTCTTCTTCGTTTGCTTTTTTGTCGTCAGTAAGAGGTTTAATCATACCGATAACGTGACCGAATTGTCCCGAACCACCAGTTTGCTTTTTATGTAAGTAATCAAACTTAGCTTCAGTTCTAATTGTCTCTCTATAGTTAACTTGAGGAGCACCAACTTGAACGTCACAGTTATACTCACGTTTTAGTCTTTCTACGTAAATTTCAAGGTGGAGTTCTCCCATCCCTGCAATTCTTGTTTCAGCAGATTCTTCATCTGTATAAACGTGGAAAGTCGGGTCTTCTTTCATAAATCTTGAAAGACCTTTTGAAAGACGAGTTTGTTGGTCTTTATCTTTAACAGAGATTGAAAGCTCGATAACCGCAGCTGGAACGTGCATTCCTTCACATGATAAGTGAGCAAAGTTATCGTCACCTACGAATGTATCCCCTGAAGCACAGTCAACACCGATAAGAGCGATGATGTCCCCAGAACCTACAGATTCGATGTTCTCTCTATCGTTAGCGTTCATACGAACGATACGACCAACGCGAACTCTTTTCTTAGTTCTTGTGTTGATGATTGTGTCACCTTTATTCAAAGTTCCTTGGTAAATACGAGTATAAGTCAACTGACCGAATTGTTCGTCAGTGATCTTGAACGCCATACAAACAAGTGGCTTAGTGTTATCTGGGATAAGATCGATTTTTTCGTTCTTATCGTTATCGATAGCTTTTGGACGTGCACAAGTAAGTGGAGATGGAAGGTATCTAGCAACTCCGTTAAGAAGAAGTTGAACACCTTTGTTCTTGAAAGCTGATCCCATGAATACTGGAGTAAGCTTTAATGATTGAGTTCCTTTCTTAATAGCTGCGTGAATTTCTTCTTCAGAAACTTCTTCACCTCCAAGAATTTTTTCAACCATTGCGTCGTCGAATTCAGAAGCAGCATCGAGAAGTTTTTCTCTGTATGCTTCTACATCATCAGTCATATCAGCAGGAACTGCTTCAACTCTGATTTTTTCTCCGTTTTCTCCATCGAAGAAGTAAGCTTTTCTTGTAATAAGATCTACAACTCCATTGAAGTTTTCTTCAGCACCAATTGGCAACTGCATTAAAACAGCATTGTGGTATAGCTTTTCTCTAAGTGCTGCTACACCTTTATGAGGGTTTGCTCCCATACGGTCCATCTTGTTAAGGAAGGCCATACGAGGAACAGCATAACGCTTCATCTGACGGTCAACTGTGATTGACTGAGATTGAACACCAGCAACTGAACAAAGAACAAGGATTGCTCCGTCTAGAACGCGAAGTGAACGTTCAACTTCAACTGTGAAGTCAACGTGGCCCGGAGTATCGATGATGTTGATACGACATTCTTTATCGATACCTTCAGCATATTTAATACCTTCACCATTTAGACCTTCCCAAACAACTGTAGTAGCTGCAGAAGTAATTGTGATCCCTTTTTCTTTTTCTAGTTCCATGTGGTCCATCTTAGCACCAGCACCACCACCTCTAACGTCTTCGATCTTGTGGATCTTGTTACAGTAGAAGAGGATACGCTCAGTAAGAGTCGTCTTCCCTGAGTCGATGTGTGCAGAGATACCGATGTTTCTGGTTCTTGCCATTAATTTCATAAATCTTCTCCAAAAATTTAACCAAATATTGGTTGTAAAGCTTACTTAAATTTTGTTTAAAGTTATCTTTCTCAAAAATATGTTTTAAGCACGGATAATAAAAAATCTAGAGAGATGAGTCAACAAGAACTGTGCGGGGAACGCATTACCTACCCAATAAAAAGAGGAAAATTCTGAACTCGAAGCATTACAAACAAATTGACAAGCTTATTAAAACTCTCTAAAAATTTTCCTCTGTCCAAATTTTGGATAAGTAACACGATCAAACACTAAAAAAGGCTAATTTCTCTATGAGCAATGATCTCTCAAAACAAGATCTATATGAAGGGGTAAAAACCCTGATTGAAACAGACGCAGTTCACGTCCACCTTCCCCAACAAAAACTTTTCACTCTTTTTAGCATCGGCTTTCAATACCTACTTTTTCAATCAACTAGAAAACCAGGTGCCTATATTATTCGAGTTGAAGATGGCCACTTGGCAGAAAAACTCGCTAAAAAGGCAAAAGACCCATCAACTAGAAAGTTCATGCAGTCCCTTCTCATCCCACGAAAGTTAAAATATGAAAAATCTGTTTTCTATCTGGATTACTTTCACCTTGGATCGTGGAATTTAACCAGTGAAATACCTAGAGATAAAGTTCAAGCGGCCCTTATTGTGAAAAATACCTCTTCAAGACCAATGATGGAATTTGAGATGGAAGATCCAACTGAAAATGCCATTTTGGATACCATCAAAAATGGAGATTACCTAAAGACATTGATGGAGTTTGTTCCAAGAACTATCACCATCGCTTTTGAAGAAACATTTGAAGGAACAACTCAAGTAACTTTCCCGTTCATTAAAAAAGAAAAAGAGCGAACAGTCTCTGGAGTCACAATCAGTGACGATGTCGATTGGGATTAGTCAAAAATTTACGAGAAATGACCAATTTTGATAGTTGGTTATTTCCGTAAAAAGCCACCACAAAAACCCTTTAGCCTATGAAATTTAAAGAAATTTTTTAAGATCTCGATAAGCCTTCAAAGTCATTTGGGGGATTTATGATTTCTATTGTTGGTGCGGTTATCGTTTTAGTGTGCGTCTTCGGCGGATTTGCTATTGAAGGTGGTCGCTTGGCAGCTCTTTTTCAGCCTATCGAGCTTTTGATCATCGGTGGTGCGGCGATGGGATCACTAGTTATTGCGGCAAGCCCTCACCTTATCAAATCCATTATCGCACGCGTTCTTCAAGTTTTAAAAGGATCAGGAGTTTCAAAGACCTCTTATATCGAACTTCTTCAATGTATGTTTGAATTGATCAAGATGGCCGCAGCTAACCCTATTTCGATTGAACCACACGTAGAAAATCCTGAAAATTCAGAAATTTTTAAGCGCTACCCTGGTGTTTTACACAATCACCACGCTATTGAATTTATCTGTGACACGCTAAAAGTTCAAATCGCGTCTTCGCTCTCGCCTTATGATCTTGAAGACCTTATGAACTACGACTTAGATGTTATTCACGCTGAAGACCATCACCTCGTCGGTTCAGTTAACCGCGTTTCAGATGCGATGCCAGGTCTGGGGATCGTTGCGGCGGTTCTAGGGGTTGTTCTTACAATGGGTAAACTGGATCAAGGTAAGGAAGTAATCGGTGAATCGGTAGGTGCGGCCCTCGTAGGTACGTTTATCGGGATCTTGCTTTCATATGGTTTCATTCAACCACTAGCTGCTAAAATTGAAACAATCATGGCAGAAGAAGCGGCCTTTATGAATACGGCGAAGATTTGTCTTCTTGCCTACGCTAAAGGTGTTAACGCTAAAGTTTGTGCTGAATTTGGTAGACGAGCTATCCCAGCTGAATTCAGACCAACATTTAAAGAAATTGATGAGGCGACAGCAAACGCTGGTAAAAAATAATTAGGAAAAAGTTAGAGGATTCGTCATGGCAGATGAAAAAGCGCCCATAATTATAAAGAAAATCAATAAAGGTCACGCCGGTGCTCACGGTGGTGCTTGGAAAGTTGCCTACGCCGACTTCGTAACTGCTATGATGTGCTTTTTCCTCGTTATGTGGCTGATGGGAGCTGACGAGGAAACGAAAAAAGCAATCGCCAACTATTTTACAACTGTTACTATCTTTAAAGGTGGAAGTGACTCTCTTGGGAAAAATGGAAATGCTCCAAACTCTAACAACTCTATTCTAAATGGTGGTGAAGGTCAGTTTGATGAAAAAGAGATCGCTGAACCGGCCCGTCCGAGACCAGTTTATCTTCAGGAACACAAAGTATTAAGTAAATTGATGACTGAAATTTTTGATGGAAATGCTTTCAGTGAAGACTTCACTGCTGAGTATTTGAAATTCGCCATTCCGGGAAATATCCTCTTTCAATTTGGTTCAACAGAAATTTCTTTTGAAGGGAAAAAATACTTAGCAAAACTTGCTGACGTTTTCAAAAATTATGAAGGATCTGTTTCTATCATCGGTCACACTGAAAAAGGTGAAGGAGATAGCGAGCAGGCCAATTGGGATCTCGCCTTTAAGCGCGCCATGGCCATTCGAAACTCACTTATCAAAGATTTTAGAGTAAGACCTGATCAACTTATCCCGGAAGCAAGATCGAGCACTGTCACCTCTTCTGAAGAGGAAAATAAAGGGATAAACGTCAATCGCAGAGTGGAATTCGTCCTTCGCCATAAAAATATTTAATTACACTAAAGTTTCTTGAGTCTTATGCCGACAATTGCAATCAGTTATTGTCGTATTGTCGGCAAAACACTTCGAGGAAAACCATGACTCATTCTCGCAATCAGATCATAGAGACACTCATCGCTCAGTACAAAGAAGAAATTGAAGAAGCCTTGATCGAAAGTGAGCATGTGTATCGCCTGACGATTGATTACGATCTTTTGCATACAAAAGTTGAGCAGATGCTTATTAGTGCAAAAGCTAATGGACTAGAAGAAAAAGTTGTTTGGAATCTGCTTCAAACAAGAATCCCCTCTTATGTTAACTTCATCAATTATAAGTCTGCCGGTAAAAAAGCTGCTTAGAGATTTAAGACGAAATAATCCAAAAAAGTTATCATAACTCGAGCAATGTATAGAGATAATCTAATACGTGAACGATCACGTTTTTTGTAATCGTCTTTTAATTGCAAACTTTCAAATGCAGATCTAAAAATAAATCAACCGTAAAAATCGTAATTGGAGGTTTTATGAAAATTGCAATTCTGATTTCGTTATTAGCATTATCTGCATCGTCTTTTGCCGGTGAAGGGCAAGGAAAACCAACAAAGCCAACAAAGCCAACAAATCCACCGACTCATCAAGGAAAGCAAATTGCAGGACATCACCACCATCGAAAACATGTAAAATGATCTCATGCCCATTGGGCATCATCACGAATTATGTGAATGAAGGGAGAGAGTTTCCTCTCCCTTTATTGTAACTTTGCGATTACAAATCATTAGACATGGCAGTTTTCTTATTGATTTTCTAAAAGCAATTGCTAGAATGAAAACTGGTGGTTTGGAATTGAAATATTCAGACTCCATTTCTTAAACCACCAAAAAACATCCTAAATTCTTGAGAGTTTTTTTGATTCGAGAACTCATCACTTATATTCGAGCGACTGCAACTAAAGAGGCAAAGGCCTTCGGCCATCTCTATGAAAGTATCGCTATTAAAGAAAGAGAAAAGCGCTGCAAATCTTTTTGGCTTCCCCATAGAACTAATTGTAAAAACTTTATCAAAGAGTCCATGACGAAAGTTCGAGACTATGACCGAGTTCTCGTCCTTGGATCAGGTCCCCTTCATGAAATACCGCTTCTTGAATTAGCTTCTACATTTAAACGTGTGGATCTTGTCGATGTTGTTCATCTAAAAGAAACTATTAATCAATACAAACATCTTCAAAATGTTCATTTTATAGAGGCCGACATCACAGAATTAGAAAGTCGAATTCACCAAGAAAAGAAAATCATAAATGTAATCCCAACTCTTTATCAAAATGAACACTACGATCTCGTTATATCCGCAAATCTTCTCTCTCAACTCTCCTATCATTTAAGAAATTTTTTAGAGAAAAAAGCCTCTCCCAAACTCACTGAAAAAGAACTCGATGATTTTTGCTACCAAGTGAGTTTTGACCATTACAAATATCTTACTCATTTTTCTTGTCCAGTTGTCTTAATCACTGATATCGAAACACATCTAACTTCAAAAACCGATGAGCTCCTCGAAGTCCAAACTCCCTTTATTAATTTTGATCTCCCTGCTCCAGAAAAAGTTTGGTGGTGGAACGTGGCCCCTATTCCTGAATATTCCAAAGATATTTCCCTCAAAATGAAAGTTGCCGGTTTTATTCTTAATGTTTAAGATTATGTGATGAATGAAAAAAATGAAAAAAGTGGCGCCCTCTTTGTTGGGCTTGGAATATTTTTAAGTCGAATCGCAGGACTCATCAGAGTTAGAATTTTTGCACACTACTTCGGAAACTCCGATGCGGGAGACGCTTTTAATGCGGCCTTAAAGATTCCAAACTTTTTGCAAAATCTTTTTGGTGAAGGAGTTCTTTCGGCTTCTTTTATTCCTGTCTATGCTAATCTCATTGCAACTACTCATAACGAAAAGCATGATCAAGAAAACCAGATAGAGGCAGGTAAAGTTGCCTCAGTCGTTGGAAGTGTTTTATTTACCGCAATTTCAATCATTGTTTTAATTGGTGTTTTTGTCACTCCATTTTTGATTGATACTATTGCTCCTGGTTTTAAAGGCGAAAAAAGACTCCTCACGATTAAAATCGTGCAAATTATTTTTCCGGGCACTGGACTTCTCGTTATGTCTGCCTGGTGCTTGGGAATCCTTAATTCTCATCGCAAATTTTTTCTTTCCTATGTGGCCCCAGTTATCTGGAACGTCTCTATTATTTTATCTATGTTCTTTTTTGCTAAAGGATCAACTCAGTACAATCTTGCCGAGATCACAGCTTGGGGGTTAGTTGTAGGAAGTTTTCTGCAGTTTGCAGTTCAGGTTCCTTTTGCTTTAAAGCTTATTAAATCATTCAAACCATCACTTAATACAAAACTTACAAATGTTAGAATTGTAATTCGCAATTTTTTTCCAGTTGTTATTTCTCGTGGAGTTGTCCAGCTTTCAGCTTACATTGATAGTATTCTGGCAAGCCTTCTTCCCATGGGTGCAGTCTCTACCCTTGCTTATGCTCAAACTCTCTACCTGCTTCCCATTTCTCTTTTTGGAATGAGTGTATCGGCTTCTGAACTTCCGGCGATGTCATCAATCAGAGGATCTGGAGATGAAATCAATACTTATCTTCAAGGAAGACTTGAAGGTGGGTTAAGAAAGATTGCTTTTTTTATCGTCCCATCTGTTTGTGCTTTTATTTTCTTAGGAAACGTGATGGTGAAGGCCATTTTCCAATCAGGAAAATTTACTAATGATGATGCCCATTACACCTGGATGGTTCTTATTGGATCAACTGTTGGGCTATTGGCCTCAACTCTGGGAAGACTTTATTCTTCAACTTTCTATTCATTAAAAGACACGAAGACCCCTTTAAAGTTCGCTTCAATTCGCGTTCTTTTAACAACGATTTTAGGATATGTGTTTGCCTTCCCTCTTCCGCGTCTTTTGGGATTCGATCCTTCTTGGGGAACAGCTGGACTTACGGCCTCTGCAGGGATGTCGGGATGGATTGAATTCTATCTTTTAAGAGCAACACTGAATAAAAGAATTGGTGATACAGGACTAAAAGTCAGTTATCAATTTATGTTATGGGCCTCGGCAATTATCTCTTCGATCATTGGTCTAATTGTTGAGCGATTTATACACATGGGACCCATTTCATCAGCCGTGATTATTTTTTCTTTTTATGGAGCTACTTACTTTGCAATAACTTATCTTTTTAAAATAGAAGAATCAAAAAACACAATAGATAAAGTAATTGGTAAACTAAGACGTTTTATTTGATAATAGTACCAAGGAGGGTTTCTCCTCCTTGGATATTTAATGAACCGCTATCTTTTTAGTAAAGGCAACAGGGGCCTGTGATTTTTTAATATCAATCAAAAGCAACCCATCTTTTAATTCAGCATTCACTTCATCTTTATTGATATCGCTTGGAAGAGCGATAGTTCGATAGAAATTTCCATGAGATCTTTCAATTCTTCTATATTGATCTTTTTTTTCTTCACTAAAACTTTTTTTCTCACCTTTAATTATTAAATAATCATCTTTAAGGCTTACATCAACATCCTCTTTTTTTACTCCGGGAAGTTCTGCTTCAACATGATAAGAGTTCTCTGTTTCCTCGATATTGACCATCGGTGAAAACGCCGCTCCACTTGCGTCATAGAACTCATCACCTCTTTGATTAAAAAAGTCATCAAAACTTTTGAAGACATCATAATTTGCAGCACGATTAAACTTAATGGGAACATTTCTACCAGATGATTTGCTTAGGAAACTCATAACTACCTCCTGTTAAAGATATTCTCTTCCCACATTATTTCCTTCTGTTGATGAGCTTTATATTAGATAATATAATTACAGTAATTCGAAATAAGTAATAGGATCAGATTGTGAATCAAGCTTTTAATGATGTACTAAAGTTCAGCATTACCCTAATCTCCATTATCAATCCATTAGGTGCAATCCCCGTGTTTCTTGGCTTTACAAAAAATCATAAGAATTTAAATATCAAAAATGTAACGAATACGTGTGCAACTGCTGTCACTATAACTATTTTAGTAAGTTTAATTTTCGGCCAGATGTTACTTAACTTTTTTGGAATTTCAATTGCCTCATTTACTATAGGCGGAGGACTTCTTCTTTTCACAATGGCCTTCAGTATGATTTCAGGTCAACAATCAACAACTAAAATCAATACAGAAGAAATTCGCTCCTTTGATTTTGAAAGAGAAATTGGAATCATTCCTCTGGCCATCCCACTCCTCTCTGGTCCGGGTGCCATCTCTACGTCAATTATTCATGCAAAAAATTTTACGACATCTGCTCATTGGGTTATTGCCTGCATCATGATTTTTCTTATCGGCCTTCTCATTAAGATTATTTTAAGTTATGCTGAAAATATTGGTGAGCGCCTAGGACAAATAGGTTTAAACGTAATGACCCGAATCATGGGTCTTATTCTTCTTTCTATGTCTATTGAAATGATCGCTAGCGGTATTAAAGAGATTCTCCCCGTTTTAAAAGGTGTTCTTTAGCAAAACACTCGGGAATGCAAAAATAATCTTAAATTCTAAAATTTTTGGAAGTATAATCAGACAAGCTTAGCAATGTTTAATTTAAGAGGAGTTTTGTATGGCAAATGGCCAATATTTTACAGAAGGAAACGTTGTCGCAAAAGAAAACGCTGCCTTTATGACTAGAGTCTATCAGTGGATGTCTATTGGAGTTTTAATTACTGGAGTGATCGCGGCACTCATTGGAACAAATGATCAATTAGTTCAAACGATCATGATGAACAGAGTTCTATTCTGGGTAGTGATCATTGCTCAATTTGGATTAGTTCTCTCTATCAGCGGTCTTATTAACCGCATGAGCGTAATGACAGCTACTGCACTTTTTCTTCTTTACTCAGCTCTTACCGGCGTAACTTTTTCAGTTATCTTTGCTATCTATACAGCAGCAAGCATTCAATCTGCGTTTTTCACGACTGCGATCGGATTTGGTGGACTAACTGCATTTGGTTACCTTACTAAAAAAGATCTAGGTCCAGTGGGTTCATTTTGTGTGATGGGACTTTTTGGAATGATTGGTTACTCACTTCTAGCAATGTTCTTCCCAACAATGATGGGTGGAGCTGCAGGATTAGTTTATAGCTTAGTTGGTCTTCTTATTTTTGCAGGTCTAACAGCGTACGACACACAAAAAATAAAAATGATTGGTCGTCAAAGTTATTCAGAAGAAGACAGAGGAAGAGCGACTATTTTAGGTGCACTTACTCTTTATCTTGATTTCATCAACCTATTCATGATGATCTTACGTTTAACTGGTGACCGCAGAAGATAATCTCAATAATAATAAGGGCGCTCTTTAGCGCCCTTAATTCTCCCAAGCCTAAATAAATAACTAGAATAATTAAATTCATTTAAATACCAAACCGTTTCAATTAACTAAATTCTTGCTTCCTTAATTTTTTTTAAGAATAGATCGATAAGTAATCATAAAAATGATTAAGGAAGAATAAATGAGAACATTGAGTTTAAGAGCAAAGTTACTAATACTTGCAGGGTCATTTACCTTATTTTCGATTATAGGTGCTTCTGTTGGATCTCTTGCCACAATAAAAGTAGCTAATTCATATTCAAAAATTAATTCAGAAATTTTACCTGTAATGGAACATATTGATCGAATCAATAATAGTGTCAACCTTGCTCGCATCAATATTATGTCACTGTCTCGAGGAGGAGAAAGCGATCAGGAGATTCTTGATATTTATATCAAAAAAATTCACGATAACTGGATTAATTTTCACAATTCATTCAAAGCAATTTCAAAACTCTCATCACCTGAAGAGTTAAAAATAATGGAAGGTATCCATAAGACTTCTTCAAAATTAGAACAAGATTTTAATAGAAGTATTGAACTCCTTAAAAAAGCAAAAGGGCAAGATGGCCCTGATATGATTAAAATGAAACAAATTGTCGATGAAGATATTCTTCTCGACACAAATGAATTAAATGATTCATTAGCAGTACTTCTCAAATATGAGGATGATAAAACTCACGGTGCTTCATCTGACGCGAATAAAGCAGAAAAAATGGGAATTTCTACCGTAATAATAATCAATCTTATTTCTCTTATTGTCGGTGGAGCTTTAACTTTTTATATCATAAGAGACCTACTTAAATCATTCAGAGGAATCGGATCTGCTCTTAATAATTCAAGCAAAGAGGTTGATACTGTTTCTACCCAAGTAGCTACTTCTTCTCAAGAACTTTTACAAGCAAGCACTGAGCAAGCTTCTGCCTTAGAAGAAACTGCTGCTTCTGTTGAACAAACAAGTGCTATGGTGAAGAAAAATGCTGAAGGATCAGTTCAGGCCGCAAGTCTATCTAAGAAAAGTGAAGAGACAGCAATACATGGACAAGAAGTTGTCACTGAGATGATTGCTGCAATTAATGAAATCAATGTGAGCAACAATAATATTATGAACCAAGTTAATGAAAGCAATAAACGCATGCAGGACATAGTTCATGTTATTCAAGAAATTGCTAACAAAACTAAAATCATTAATGATATTGTTTTTCAAACAAAGCTTCTCTCTTTTAACGCTTCAGTTGAAGCAGCAAGGGCCGGTGAACACGGAAAAGGCTTTGCTGTCGTTGCCGAAGAAGTTGGTAACCTTGCTCAAATGTCAGGGAACGCATCAAATGAAATATCAGCGATGCTTGCTGAGAGTGTGAGCAGCGTAGAATCCATTGTTGAAGAAACAAAATCTTCAGTTGAAAAGCTCATTGAAGAAGGTAGAAATAAAGTCGCACAAGGAACTAAAGTCGCTAACGAATGTGGCATTGTTCTAAATGATATTGTCACTAACATTTCTCAAGTAACAGTAATGTCTAATGAAATTTCTATGGCCTCAGATGAACAATCTCGCGGTGTACTTGAAGTAAGTCAGGCGATGGCAAAACTTGATCATATGACCCAACAAAACGCTTCTACTGCTCACACGTCTTCTGAGCTGGCAGCAGAACTTTCTCGTCAATCAGAAGCAATGAAAAAATTAGTGGAAGAACTTTTAGTGACTATTGAAGGAAAGAACTTAGGTTAAAGATTTGGGGCCAAAAGAATGACCCCAAACCAGTTAAAAAAATCTTAGAATGCTTCTGAATTTTCACCGTACGAGCAGGCTCCATTTTCAGCCTTTAATTTACTTGCAACAACAGATACGTCGTTTACTAACTCACCTTTAAGAGAAGCTTTAACAACACCTTTTTGATGTTGAGGAGCTAAATCACCTTTTGCCGCATTTCTATAATAAATTTTTGCACAAGAATCAAATTCAGATGCAGAAATTTCTTTTATCGCGCCACCTTGGCCTTGGTAGTATTTCGCTGCAAATGCTTGAGTTGCTACTAAGATCAAGCATAGACTTAACAATGTTTTCATTTCTAATTTCTCCTAAACTTAAACTTAAACTTAATAATTAATTATAGAAATATACAAATTGAGCTGCAACCTTATCTAAGTTAGCACCGTTGTACTTAGAGTTAATAGATCCGTCGTTATTAGTTTTACCAGATACAGCTTTAGAATAATCCATTTTCAGAGTGATTGTTGGAACTGGGTGATAAGCAAGTCCTACGATCCCTCTTTGTAATGTTGATGTTTCCGAATATTTTCTGTATTCATCCAGCATAATAAATGGAGTTAGCTCTCCACTAGCGCCTAGATCAAATGAGTAAGATCCCATTACGTAACCGGCCATTTGTCTAGCAGTTGAAGTAGATCCTGCTGCTGTAATATCAGCTCCACGAACTGCCCATTCAGACCACAATTGGAATTTTCCGATGTTTAATGAAAGCTCAGCTCCGTATGCTTTAGTTTTAGGTGCGCCATCGCGGAAATTATAACTTGCTCCAAGAACAGAAACTTTCATATCAAGATCAGATCCTGTTAAATGGTAACCAACTTTTCCACCGTAGTCAGTTCCACTTTCATGGCCACCTGTTTGCGCAACACCACTATTTGTAGTGCTTGAAGAACCCTTTTCTGCTACTACTGGACCTCTTCCTGTCCATGCTTCATAAATCACACCAGCTTTTTCACCGAAAAACTCCGCACCTTTAATATTGTATGTCCAGATAGTTTTTCTTGTAAGCGGATCAGTGTAGTTATTGATAATTGATGGGTAATGATTTTCATAGTAAAGAGAAGCGTGAAGAAGTTGCCCAAGTCTCACTGAACCAATTTGTCCAATAGCATATTCTCCGTAAGCGCGTTCAATGAATAAACGCCCAGAGCTTGTATTAGAAAAACCAGTAGGTGTACGACCTACGTTTAGATCAACTGCATCTTCAAATTCAACTTCAGCAAAAAATTTAAATTTATCAACTGAATGATTCATTAATAAATTCACATGCTGCTGTCTCCAGTAAGACTCATGTTGCTCAGGCGCAATAAACGCCATGTCGAAATAACCTGAAATATCAGGTCCTGCTGCGAATGCACTTAAGCTCGTGCCCGCAATCACAGTCGAGAGAAGTAATTTTTTGAAGCTCACGTCTATCTCCTTTTGGTTAGAAATATAAATTTTCAATTTAGGTTCGAGCTAATTATATTTTCTGTCAAGAGAAGTTTACTATTCCAAAAGACCGACAGGCTGACTCGGGATTCATTGCGAAATTTTATATTCTTTACTTGAATAAATTGGACATACTTTAGAAATCCTCAAGAAGGAAAAAAGTGAAATAGATATCATAATTTTAATCTTTAAATTAAAATATCAAGACAATATATCTCTTTTTAGAATGATCGACCTTATTAAGTAAATTTTGGTGGTAAATGAATTTTTTCAGAAAAAAAAATAAAAATAAAATTGCAAATCCTTCGAGTGGAACGAGTTTAATGACTCAGGTCATCTCATTGCCTGTCATATTTATTCTCTTGCTTCTTGGATCAGGGATATATGGTCAGTTTTTGGAAAAGAAGATTTCTTCTTCCCTTACAGACATTTATCTAAAAGTTATTTCGCCTTTAGTAAATTACCAAACGATCTCGGCTGGACTTGACGGAATCACTATCAATCTTCTTACACTTAATAATCTCGAACCAAGTGATCCTGCTTATAAACAATCTATTAAAGATATAGATAAACGTATAAAGGACATATCTCCTATTATTGATCAGGAAAAAGAAGATGCTAAAGGGCGTTCTTATGAAGAAGTCGTTGGCATGTGGGTGCCTGCATGGACAAAGTTTCAAAATGAACTTAACGCTAATTTGTCTAAACCAGAAAATTTAAAAAAGAACATTCCCCTCTTAGTTAAAGAAATTAAGAATTTAGGGGAAGCTATGAATATTATCGATTCGATGATTAAAAATACCGTTGGAGAAATTTTAGACGGTGTTGATAGTTTCATGGCAAAAGCAACTAAGGTCTTAACAATTATTCAGGCGCTTGGATTAATTATTGGTGTTCTGATTACAATTCCTATCGTTCGAAATATTAAGCGTCTTTTTAAAGTTATTGATGACAGCAAGAAGAATATGGAAACTCTTCTCAACAATTTGGATCAAGGGTTCATGGTTTACTCTAGTGATGGAGTTATCCATCAAGGTGCCTCTAAGGCCGCTACTAATTTGTTTGGTCAAGATCCTGTAGGGTTAAAGTTCACTGATGTTCTTGATGCGAAAACACCTGAAGAACAAAATAGAATAGAAAGTTGGTTAAAAGTTCTCTTCAGTGGGAAATTGCCTTTTTCAGAAGCAAAACAATGGGGTCCACGCTCATTCGAGAAACTTGATAACCGCTATGTCGAATTAGACTATCGTCCAATCCTAAAATTAAATGCAGAAGAAGATAGCGAAGAACTTGAAGCAGTTATTTGTATCGCTTCAGATAAAACTCAGGAAAAGATCTTTCAGAAAAATGCGGAACGCGAGCAGGCCAGATTAAACTTTATTGCCAACGTTGCGATGGGAAGAGATCTGTTTATAGGCTTTTTAAAAGAGAGCAGGGCCAATCTTGCTTCAACTAAAGCAGAAATTGAAACCCCTAATCCAAACATAAATCTCCTATTTCGCCTTGTTCACAATCTAAAGGGAAATACTAACGCATTCAAGATGCCTGAAGTATCAAAATTAGCTCATAGTCTCGAGAATACCTTTGCTCAGATTAGAGATGGATCTAAGTCTTTAGAAGAATGCAGAGAACAGCTGATAAAAGACATTCTTTTTTTAGATAATTCTTTTGAAAATTATATCCTGGAGAATAAAGAGTTTATTGGAGATGTTGACACTGCCGTTGAAAAGAGACTCGTACTCGCCAATGACATCTACCAATTTGAAAACGAAATTAAGTTAATGAGCGGTGTTGATTCTGAAGTGTATCGTTCTTTCATGTCGCGATTCGTACTAGAGGATTTATCAAATGGATTTAATCGATTTGAGAAAGTTGTCAGTGATGTTGCCGATCAGCTTGGGAAAAATGTAAAACTTAACTTAAGCCAATCCGGAATCAAAGTTTGTTTAGTTGAGTATGCCTCTCTCTTTTCAGATATGGTCCACTTATTTAGAAATGCTGTAGACCATGGAATAGAAGAAGCCTACTTAAGAGATGACGCAAATAAGCCGATACAAGCAACGATAGACGTATCTTTTAAAAAGGTCGTCAAAAATAATGAAAATTTTGTTCAAATTATTGTGAGAGACGATGGTGGCGGAGTTAACGCTGACATTATCAGAAAGAAATCCATCGAAAAAGGACTTCTTAACCCTTCTGAATCATCACAAATTAATAATGAACAAATAATACAATATATTTTTAAACCTGGCTTTTCTACTCAAGAAAACGTTTCTGAAATTTCAGGACGTGGAGTTGGCCTTGATGCAGTTAAATACCAAGCGGAAAAACTTGGTGGATCAACATGGGTTGAGACTGAATTAGGGAAATGGACTCAGTTTTTCATAGAAGTGCCAATAATAGATCAATTTAAATAATTCCGGAGGTAGAATGATAACACTTGATACTAGGATTTTAATTGTAGACGATTCAATATCGTTTTTAGCTTTACTGAAAAAGAATTTGGTTGGACTTGGTTACAATAACATTTTACAAGCAGAAAACGGTTTCAAGGGAATGGCCTTGCTCCAAAATTTTGCAGCAAATCCCGAGAAAAAAATTGGGCTTATTTTAAGTGACTGGAACATGCCCGAATGCAATGGACTTGAATTTTTTAAGCTTGTTAAAGCAAATCCAACATTAAAGGATACTCCATTTATAATGGTTACCTCTGAAAATGAAGTAAGTCAGATCATTGAAGCAGTCTCTCTAGGCGTGACAGACTATATTGTAAAACCACCTGAAGCTGAAGTTTTAAAAAGAAAGATTGATGGAATTAACGCTTCTGAAGCAAAAGGAAAAAGAAATGTCGGTAAGTCATAATTTAGTAAATCAAGCAGTAGTTCTTCAGGTCGGCGATAAGATTTTAACTAAAGCTTTAGTTAAAGACATTCAGCTTGAAGCAGAAAAATCAATTGATGCTAAAACCAAACATGTTCTCTGGAACCTAGAGAATTGCAGCGAAATTAGCATCGACGTTTATGAAGATCTCATCAAATTAGTGGATCAATTAAAGGCCAGAAGCCTTCAAGTTGTAATCTTCACCAGTAGTAAAATCTTTAATGAAATTGAACAAAATGGATATAAAGATCGCCTTCCCTGCTTTGTTTCCCCTCGAGTAGAAAAGGCTCAAGCTTTTGACCCTAATTCAGAATTAATAAATCTAATTGTAGATTCTCTTCTCGCTACGATTAAAAGTCTTAGTGAAGAAGAATTTAAGCTTGAAAAGATGACTGTATCAAAAGAAACGGCCGTACCTAATGATGCAGACGTTGTAGGTATAATTGGAATGACATCTCGTTCATTTAAAGGCTCATTGATTATTTCTTTTCAATCGCCTGTTATATTGGGAGTAGCTTCAAAAATTCTAGGAGAAGACTTCAAAGAACTAACTCCTGAAGTTGCGGGTTGGGCCGGAGAAATCTTAAATATGACGATGGGAAGAGTGAAAGGAAATGTGAACTCCCGAGGAGAAAATTTAACTTTTACCATTCCAAATTGTTTTGTTGGATCAAATATGAGTTTGGTTCACAATCGCAGTAATAATAGTGAAGTTTTCATTGGAAAAATCACAGGAAATCTTGGTACATTTTTTATACGATTCACCCAAGAAGAACTTATAAAATAAATTAGTAAAGGTTCCTCACTGGAACCTTTATTCTTCCTGTCCTGGTTTATACCAACAACGAGGACGAACTCCTAACGTGTACCCATCTCTTTTTATGCAAGTTCCTGGGATGGGCGAAGTTTCCGAAACATCTTCGTTAAAAGATTTATCACAAATACTTCCTTGAAAAAAAGTGTCTAGACGGCATTGTGGCCATGGATGATCTGAATCAGTTCTACTCACCTTGTCTCTATCCGGAGTTGAAAAGGAAATTTTAACATCTCCTGCGAGCATTAATCCAGCGGACTTACCTGCCATCGCAATTCTTTGGCAAAGAGCAATTTCTGATTCCGTTTTATAAACAAGCTTACATTTATTCACAACTTCTTGATCAATACTCATTTTAGAAATGACAGTGGCATTATCATCTTTTTCTAAAATTCTTCTTAAGCATTTTAAGGTTGCAAAATAATCGGCTTGCCCTTCAACTGCTGCCCAATCATTTTTACCGTAATCATATTTAGGAGCTCCACCTACCTGATGACCTGTCTCGTGGCATACTATTAACATCAAACCGTCATCTGTTATATCTGGGTGGCGAGCAAGTCCACCATACATGGTAACATGCCAAATCTTTCCATCTTCACTTCGATCAGCGTAGGCATTGACTGTAGGATCATCCCAATCGGTAATCATTTGAAGTGTAGCACCTTTTACTGACACAATTGGAGCATAAGTACTCTCCACTCTCCTAACGATTGCCTCAAATTTCTCTTTAGTCATTCCATTAGTATCTTTGTCGAATTTAGAAATTTTCAAATTATTTTCAGGAAGAAAGCCAGATTTTCCATGAATATCGCAAGCGATAGCAGAAGAAAAAATTAAATTTATCAAACTCAAACTCATTAATAGTCTATTTTTCATTTTTGCTCTCACTACTTACTATCGCCCTTAACCATGGAAATCGCCTCATGAACAGTTGTCATAAATTGGGCCGGGAAAATGATAGTCGAATTTTTTTCGACACTAATTTCGGCCATTGTTTGAAGAGTTCGAAGTTGAAGGGCAACTGGATGGGCAGCGATGACATCTGCTGCCTCACTTAACTTTTGAGAAGCTTGAAGCTCCCCTTCTGCTGCAACGATTTTCGCTCGTCTTTCTCTCTCTGCTTCAGCTTCCTTGGCCATTGCTCTTTGCATATTTTCTGGAAGAACAATGTCTTTAATCTCAACTGCTGAAACTTGCACACCCCATGGTTCTGTGTGCCCATCTATTACATTCTTAATTTGCAAATTGATTTCAATGGTCTGAGAAAGAAGTTGATCAAGTTGAAATTGTCCAACGACATTTCTAACCGTGGTCTGGCTAATTTGGTTAACCGCCTGATAAACATCTTCAATCGCTAGAGTTGCTTTCGTTGGATCTACAACGTGGTAGTACGCAACGGCAGCTATATCAATAGATACATTATCCTTAGAAATAATTTTCTGTGAAGGAATTGCCATTGTGACTGTTCTAAGCGGGACGCGTGTCATTTGCTCTAAAACTGGAATTAAAATGATTAAACCTGGACCTCTCACCTCTTTGTATTTTCCCAAAAAGAAAATGACCCCGCGTTCATATTCTTTAAGAACTCTCAAACTGGAGCTTAAAAAAAAGAGAAGTAATAACAAAAGAAAAGTTGCGAATGGAAACATTACTGGCCCCGCTTGATAATTGAATAATCATGAAAATTATCACTCTCTTCTATTTGCGATGTCAAAAAAAAGAATTTACTTGAGAATGCTTTTAAGGATACTTTCTATTTTTTCGAGATATTTTTGGGCCTCTAGTTTTGTCATACAGGGCGAAAAAGAAAATCGTAGAGCAGATCTTGAATCTTCTGCACTGTACCCCATACTCACAAGAATTCTATTTTCCTTTATCACTCCTGATGAGCATGCTGATCCTGTCGATAATTCAATTCCGCTTAAATCAAAACGCGCACTCAAGATTTCAGCTTTTTGTCCTTTTAGCATTAGAAAAATTGTATTGAGATTTCTATTGGAGTTTTTAAATCCTATAACTTCTCCGTGCTCGCCAATAATCTTAATAAGGCCTTTTTCAAGATAGTCTTTTGCTGCACTTAATTCATCGGCATTAAAGCGCTCTATTATTTCTTCTAGAGCTAGTTTTAAACTATAAATACCGATAGCATTTTCTGTTCCAGCTCGAAAACCTTGTTGCTGACTTCCCCCAGTAATTAGAGGTGAAATGGCAGAATTTTTCTTAACAAAAGAAAAACCTACTCCTTTCATTGCACCAAATTTGTGACCAGAAAAAGTATAGCTATCAAGCTCTCTATTTAGATCTTTCCAATTTTTTAATTTTCCTACTAATTGAACAGCATCAACATGAGCAAAAGCACCGGTTGCATTTTTAATTTCCAACGCTTTTTCTAGCGGCCATACGATTCCGGTTTCATTATTAATATAGCTAAAATTAAAAGCGAGATTAAAACCCTCTCTTTTTTTCGAAATCATGTCTTCGATAAGTTTTTTTTGATCAAAGTCTCCATTGTGATCAACACCAAAAAAATAAACCTCATGCCCTAAGGCTTCCAGGTCGTCTTTTAAGTTATAAGCACTCGGGTGATCAACAGAGGAAAAGAAAAAACAGATTTTTCTTTTTTCTTTGAAAGCATTGAAGGCCAATCCTTTAAAAATTGTATTAATCCCCTCGCTTGCACCAGAGTGATAGACAATATCAAAATTTTCAGAAGGCAGAGAAAATAAGTGATAAAGGAAGGACGTTGTCTCGTTTATAAATTTTTTAGACTTTTTTCCAGTCTGATGAAGAGAAGCTGGATTTCCAAATAAAAACTCCCCGCTATGAAGAAAGTCTATGACTTTTTTCGCTAGCGGGGAGGTTGCATTATAATCAAAATAGTAACGATTACTGATTGATTTCTCCGATTGGATTTCTAATCGCAGAAGTCATTGAACTAGATTGAGCGTGAGCTTCACCAGTTAATCCAGCTTCAGCTTCAGTTTCTTTTGACTTTCTTACTAGATCGCCAAGAGAAGTTGTTGCTAAATATTCTTTCATGATGACACCTAAGTTCATGAAGTAGTTTTTAGAAAGATGGAACTCTAGTGAGTTCGCAGCTTCTGCTTCAGTCCCTATGATATCTCTAGCTGGGTTGATGTTTTCTCCAACACATTCTAGAACGTCTTTAATTGTAATTTGATCCATGTTTCTTGCTAAAACATATCCACCACCTGGACCTCTAACTGACTTAACAGCTTGCCCATTTCTAAGCTTTCTGAAAAGTTGTTCTAGGTAGTGTAGAGAGATGTTTTGTCTTGTTGAGATTTCTTGTAGTCTTACTGGATTCCCATTTGAATGAGTAGTAAGGTCTAACATTGCTCTAACTGCGTAACGTCCTTTTGATGTAAGTCTCATTGGTCTTCCTCCATAAAAAATCCAATTGATCTGGCCTGTTCTAGATAAAATTCTTTAGAAAATGTGTGCCGTCTACTATGAGGTTTCTAATCCTTGTCCCCTCACGAAACTAATTCTAAATTCCTTCAGAATTATTTCTAGCTACTATAGTATGACAAGTATTCGAGAACGAAGTCAATCAACAAAATACTATCTTTTCACTGTAAGGTGTTGAAATTAAGGTGATTGCAGGCGTCGTAAAGCTGAATTTCCCCAATAAAACCGATGAATTAGGTCACTTGATTCATCGCTTTTTATTGACTAAAAAAAATTATACAAAAGTGTTTTTGTCGGTATTTTTTGCCCTCTAGAATTAGAGTTTGTTAAGAAAAAAATGGCGGACCTTATCGTTTACGATCTCAATTTTAAGTTGATAGAACTTAAATTCATCACCAACTATTTTTTGTAATTCGTGAAGGTAAGGCATCCCCCACTCAACTAAAAAATAATCCTTCTCCTCAAGATACATTGGAATTTCTAGATGAATGAGTTCATCTTTTTTTTCAATTCGATAAAGATCAGCATGAACAATATTATCGACTTCATTAATCAGGGAATAAGTCGGACTAGGGGCCTCTGCTTTTTCAAGAAAGGCCCTTGTGAAAGTTGTTTTTCCAGCACCAATAGGTCCATCTAAAATGATTACGCAAGGAGGTTGAACAACTTCCTTTAGCTCCGTCACGATATTAGGAAGATCAGACTCTAAAACTTTTTTCCATGAACGAATAATACTCATAATTTGTTTTCCACTACTTTAAAGGATGAGCTTCAAAGCTCGCTTTCAAACCTTTAATTGTATTTGAAAGACCATTAAATAAAGCGTGGCAGATAATCCAGTGACCAATATTATATTCTTCAAAAATTTTGTGTTCAAGTAATGGTCTTACGCTTTCATCAGTAAGCCCATGGCCTGCGTGACAAGCAATTTTGTGATTATAAAGAAATTCTCGTGCACTCTTATATTGCTCAATAAATTTTGAAACATCATCCCCATTCGCAAAAACTTTTGCAAACTCTCCAGTGTGAACCTCAACAGCATCAATTGGAAGCTCTTTTGCTCTTACAAGAGTTTCTATTTTTGCTTCCAGAAAGAGTGATATCTTAACATCTTTAATAGACGCTTTTAATTTCTTAACAGCTTCTTCCACTCGAATGAAATTAGAGTCATCTAATAAATCAAGACCACCTTCAGTTGTCTTCTCTTCTCTTTTTTCTGGAACTAGGCAAATCCAATCCGGAGTTGAAGCAATGGCGATTTCAACAATTTCTGGATTTACTCCCATCTCAAGATTGAGTGGCTTTCCAAAACGCTTTGTCACTAATCTAACCGCTTCGACATCATAATCTTGAATATGTCTTCTATCTTCGCGAAGATGAATTGTAATTTGATCAGCACCGTTTTGAAGTGCAACCTGAGCAGCATCGACAATACTTGGGTACTCTTCACCACGTGCTTGCCTTAGCGTTGCTACGTGATCAATATTTACTCCCAAACGAGGAATCATAATATAAGCTCCTAAATGTTTTACCCTATTTCTTTTGTAACAATATCAATTAAACGAGTGCACTCTTCTTCAACTGTCTCAGCAATATTTCCTTCAACCATTACTCTTAGAAGAGGTTCTGTACCAGAGTAACGAAGAAGAACTCGTCCTTTTCCAAGCAATCTTTCTTCTGCCAGTTTTATTCCAGCTTGAATGCCAGGAACTGATTCTATAGCAGGCTTATTTTTCACTATGACGTTTTTAACAGTTTGAGGGAAGAGTTCAATTTCTGAAACTAAATCTTTAAGAGGTTTTTTAAAATACTTCATTGCTTCAATAACTTTTAGTGCCCCGAGCGATCCATCTCCAGTCGTTGAATGACGGCTAAAAATTATATGTCCTGAAGGCTCTCCTCCTAAGATACAATGATTCGCTCGCATATGCTCAATGATATATCTATCTCCTACTTTAGTACGAACAAAATTTAACCCTAGAGATTTTAGATAAAGCTCAAGACCTAGGTTAGACATAACTGTTCCGACAACAGTGTCACCTTTTAAAAGCTCTCCCTTTGCAAGAAGTAGCTTAGCAAATAGACCAATTAATTTATCGCCATCGACAATTGTTCCCTCTTCATCAATAACAGTGACTCTATCTCCATCTCCATCAATACATACACCGATGTCAGCGCGGTATTTTAAAACTTCACTTCTTGCACCGTCTGGATGAAGAGAGCCGCAATTTTTATTAATGTTCTCTCCATTGGGATTAATTCCAAGTGGGAAAACCTCTGCTCCTAATTCATGAAACATCATGGGAGTTACTTTGTAGCCTGCTCCATTAGCGCAATCTAAAACTATTCTCATTCCTTCCAAATCAAAATCATTTCCAAGCGCCGATTTAACATGAACAATGTAGCGGCCGAAAACTTCTTTAAGTCTTTCAGCATTCCCAAGTTGAGATCCCGTTTTACCAGGCATTAAATCTGGATTGAGAACAAGTCTCTCTAGTTCAAGCTCAACAGCGTCAGGAAGTTTAAAACCTTTGGCATCAAAAATTTTAATCCCATTATCTTGAAAAGGATTATGAGAAGCAGAAATCATCACCCCTGCGTCAGCGCGCATAGAGTGAGTAACAAATGCTATCCCGGGAGTTGGTAGAGGTCCTGTTAAAATGACCTCTCCACCTTGAGAGCACACGCCAGAAGCAAAGGCCATCTCAAGCATGTAACAGCTAAGCCTAGTATCTTTTCCAACGATGATAAGGGGCTTAGTATTAGTCGGATTTATGGATTGAAAATGGTGGGTCACAGCTCGCCCAAGGGCGGTTGCAATCTCTGCCGTCATGGGATAGACATTGGCCTTACCTCTGATTCCATCAGTTCCAAATAATTTTCTTTCTGACATATCTGAATCCTCTTAATCCATTCTTAGCGATGGCCTTAACATTAAGTTTAACAATGTGCCTAATTCCAACCTATTCGGCAAGAACTCAATTGTTAAAAATTACCTTTGGACCTTCTCGCGCTTTGAATTTAATAATTGGGTCTTATATTTAAGTTTTATTTTCGATGATGATTCTTCGAATTTAAGCCTTGGATCCATATCAGAGATTGAAATATTCATACTCCCCTCATCTTTATTAAACAACGCAAGATTTACAGGAGCGGTCTCTAACTTTGACACGCTTTTTAATATGACCACAGGCCCAGATACTGTAATGTTTTTAGGTTCTACTTCAACTTCTTTAATTTTGCGATCTTTGGGAGCATCTCCGATGAATACAAGTTTTACTGGTATTTCCATCATAACTGAACGGTCCAATTCAATATTTGTCTCTTTGGGAGAAATGTCTAAAATTTCAGTTCCAAAAGGCACAGATATATCGCTGGCATAAAATTTTACTTTAAAATTTTTTCCAGAAGAAGCGAAATAAGGATTTAAATCTATGTTCAGTTTTTCTTTATTAGAAAATATATTCTGAATAAAAGCTTT
This sequence comes from Bacteriovoracales bacterium, assembly GCA_037444575.1. Taxonomy (GTDB): domain Bacteria; phylum Bdellovibrionota; class Bacteriovoracia; order Bacteriovoracales; family Bacteriovoracaceae; genus Bacteriovorax. Next base: position 92,028 of record JBBIME010000015.1, on the reverse strand, counting down.
GGAGCCCTTTACCTTTATAGTGATTTCACTTGGAGGAAGATTGGCAACAACATACCCTTTTGGAAGGATATAATTAATGAAAAGCTTGCGCTCTATTTGTGTGGGTTCGCTGTTTAAAACATAAAACCACAAAGACACTGCAAAAAATATTGCAATGATTTTTAACGTATGTCTTTGAGCGGTTTCCCTTTTCATAAAATCTTCTTAACAACTTTTTATTAGCGAATCATGTCTTTAGTTTTAATTGGTCGTAAAGAGCTATCAAGGCTCTCATTACTCCAAATGTGTCGCAAGTACTGACCTAGTTCTCTTTCTGTCTTACACAAATAAAAATCTCCTTCAACACAGAGATTAATCTTACCAGTTTCTTCAGAAACTGTAATTACTAAAGCATCAGTCACTTCAGTCAGCCCCAAAGCGGCCCTATGCCTGGTTCCTAAGTGGCGTTCAATATCAAAGTTTTTTGAAAGAGGCAGAAAGCATCCCGCAGCTGATAATTTCCCATTTTGTATAATAATGGCCCCATCATGCAGAGATGAACTGGATTCAAAGATTGAGTAGATAATGTCTGAGTGAATTCTTGAATCAAGTCTTGTTCCAGTGTTTACAAAATTGAGAAGCCCATGAGTTCTTTCAATAACGACAAGAGCTCCAATTTTTTCTCTTGAAAGTGCTCCACAAGCATCGACAATTTCATCGATTTCAAAATCGTGTTCATCTTTGGCAAAGAATGTAACAAAATGTTTTTTTGTTCCAACTGAAGCAAGCGCATTCCTGAATTGATCCTGAAAAAGAACGACAACGATAATAAAGAAAGAATCAAAGAAGTGGGCCAATACCCAATTTAATGAATAAAGCTTAAAGGTAATTCCCAACCAAAAAAGAGCAAACAAAACCCCGAGCCCAACGATCATCTGGGCAGCTTTAGTCCCTCTAACAATGAGAAGCAATTGGTAGATAAGGATCGTCACGATAAAAATATCGATCAGATCCTTAAAATTAAGATGAGATAAAAATGTTGTCAAAAAGGTCACTCGAGTCTCTCCTAAGCAGCGTTAGAAAACTCGTCATCCTCTTTTTGGAATTTTTGCCGTTCTTCTTCAGAAAGATTGAGCGATTTTAAAATTTCCGTACTCATTAAAAGTTTCTTTCTTAAAGCTTCACGGCTGATTCCCATTTCTTTAGCGGCCTTAGATTTATTTCCATTGTTTCTTCTGATTTCAGAATGGATCATTTCCCGCTCAATAAGAGCAAGGCGATCTTTTAGAGCAATGGTGTGATCACTTACAAATGGAAGATCACCAAACATTCTCTTCTTCTCTGAAATATCCACAATTGGAGAGGCCGAATCCTGGATATCAAGATCGGTAATTACGTGAGCCTTTGGATTAAAAAGAACAGCTCGCTCAATTGAAAGCTTTAATTCTTTGATATTTCCCGGCCAATCATATTTTTTCAATTTTTCCATTAGCTTTGGTGCAAATGTTTTAAGGAGGAGACCTTGCTTTTTACATTCAACTTTTAAAAAGTAATCAACTAGAAGTTCAAAGTCATCGCCTCTTCTTCTTAGTGGCTCAATAAAGACAGTGACCTTTGAAAGACACTCATAGAGTTCGCGATCAAATTCACCATTAGCTACAAGCACTCCTAAATCTCTAGTTGTTGTTGCAATAATACGAACATCAACACTAAATTTTGTGTCAGGAATATGGCGATCTTTTATAACATTCGCAAGCTTTCTTTGATTACTCGCCGACAGGGCCCAAATCTCATGAAGTTGAACTGTTCCATTTTGACATGTAATAAGCTTACAATCTTTTTCATCTGGTCCAAAAAGTTGCTTTTCAACTGTTGCTTGATCTCTATCTTCACAATGAATAGTATCAAAAACTTTAAGACCACGCTGACCTTCAACGTGAAGAATTCTTGCGTAAAGTGATTTCCCTACCCCTTTTTCACCGTAGATTAAAACTGGCGCTTCGATATCTTTTAATTTTACAATTGTATTTCGAAGAGAGGCTACATGTGGAACTTTACCAATGAGTGCATTCTTTCTATCAAATGGTCCAGAGAATCTTCTCACTGCTGATTTATCAGACATTGGTGTGAAGTTATAGAAAACTGAAGAGAAAATCAAAGAAAGAACCTTCATTGTTTTTTCATCTTCAACTGTAAAACGGTCTTCATTTCTCTTGTTTAAAACTTCAATAACTCCAATAATTTTATCTTCGCGATTGTGAATTGGATGACAAATTATTGACTTGGTTTCAAATCCAAATTTCTTATCGAAAGTTTCATTAAAACGACTGCTGTCATGAACTGTGTCTATATTGAGAGCAACACCGGTTGTAAAAACAGATCCGGCAATTCCCATTCTATAGTCAAATTTCAATTGTTCTTTTCTCACCCCTAGGGCGCAAGAGGCTTCAAGCTCATTTGTTTCTGGATTTATAAGAAATAGTGATGCTCTTTGAGCATTTAAAATACGAATAACCTCTTCAAGCATTGATTCAATAAATCCTTCTTTATCACCAAAATGTGTAATGTCTTTAAAGAGTGATAAAAGAAGAGAAAAAATTTCAAAACCATCTGTTGCTTTTGTGTAGCGCTCTTTAATTGCAGAATCAATTAGACATTCTTTTAAGCGCTCAGAAGAAAATCCCATAATGTAGTGTTCAAGAAATTTAGAAATACTTTTTTCTTCTTCGATCTCAACCCCATAAATAATTGTTTGATCGTCGAGGGTTTGAGAAAAAGCACGCACGACTTTACCTGTTAAATCTATATGATGCTTTTTATATTGAAGAGAAATTGCTAGTTCTTGTCCTACTGAAATTCGCTCTGAAGTTTGAAAACCAAATCCGGTTAAACTAATATCGATTAGCTTAGCATCATCTATATATTCACTTGGACCGTGATTTCGCTCTATTTGAACAAGAAATCTTAGATCATCAGCTTCCTCGACAGGAATTCTAAATGACTGATAAAATTTGAACTCAGAAAAACTGGCCAACATATAAGACTCCTTCTAGAGATATTAATTCTCATAAGTCTTATCGAGAGTTTTGTTCTAAAACTTAAGTTTTGTGCCAACAATAATTTGCAGAATCAGGATTACAAGGACCTAGTTGATCTGTTCAGATTTTGTGCCAGTGTCGGCCGACTTTTGTTCTTCAACTTTAACGGATTTCTCAATCAACGCCTCAGCTGGCCTGTCAGATGGCTTCTCATCGACCTTAACGCTTTTTTCTTTTAGGTCATGAGCGATAGCATTGTGAATGGCCGACTTAAACAGTTTCCAATATTGATTCGATTTTGCCGGATTTGAAGTTGGAAGCTCAAGTGTGTAAGTAGGTATGTCTCTTTCCTTCCCCGCCCAATTGCCAAGAGAACCTGGAAAAAAAGGATAATTTTCAATCTTGTAGTCTGAAGCATCCTTACTCATTTGAATGAGAAGTTCGTGAGCTTTTGCTCCATCGACAACACCAACAACTGAAACTGGTCCATCATAATCAAGCATAGTAAGTGGTGAGTGAACTGAGATAATTTTATCCGGCCCATAACGCTTGATAAGATTCATCTGGAAAACAACCTCAGGCTCACTGCTGGCCGTCGTTCCAGGATTTCTCCTTTTGTCTTTTCTAAATTGAGAGATCCATAATCGTCTTGCATCACGACTCCAGTCTCTAGTTGGAAAATTGCGATTAACGTCAACTCCGCGAGCGTTTACTCTTGAAGGGCGCAATTTAAAAAAGGAATCTGGATTAACAAGTGGGGCAACAATAACAACCTTATTAGTAAAATCTTTTTTAACGATTTCGGGATCTGAATAAGCTGCCTTTAAATAGTTCATAATATCAAAGCAAAATTTAATTGGTGTGATCTCGTCGCCGTGAACCCCGCACATAATAATGGCGACATCCTTTTGTTTAAAGCTTGGTTTCTCTTCATCACGAGCATCACCAAAGACAGTCCAAATCAAAGGATCCCCAAGGACAGAATTTCTTACATGTATCCATTCAAAACTTTCACATGAGCTTTTGTCCCAGCCATATTTTTTAAAACGCTCATCAAGTTTTTTACAATATTTGCTAAGGGCAGGAGTTAAGTTAGTCCCCTCTGCAGCATTTAAAGCAAAAGAAAGAGAAAGCAAAATAAAGATGGCCCAAGAAAAGAAAGTTAATTTAAAATGACGGGATTTCATAATGAGTTATTATAACTTTTAAAAAACTAAGAATTCAAGCACTAGGTAACAAAATGGCAAAGCTTAAGGACAACAAAAATATTCTTGTCTCTAGTGAATCTCCAGACCTCTACACCACTAAACGACTGCTTAGTGAGAGTAATAAACTTAAATACACCACTGTTTGGTTAAATCCTTATCAGCACTTAATATCTATCAACAAAAAATCAAAAAACAAGGCCAATGAGTCAGGTCTCTATTTTCATCGAACATCAGGAACACGCTATGATGATTTTGACTTACTAGTGGCCCGGCATCATGAAGATAATCACTACAAGGTAACAAATCCAATTACCTCATTAGAAACCTTTCGAAAAAAAGATGAACAGGCGCTCTTTTTTAAGAGACACGGCATCCCTTCAATTGACACTCTCATTTATCGGGGAGAACTCAATGAAAAATATTGGAATGCCTTACAGACTCTTTCCTCGAATGGAAAATACATTCTCAAGATGATTCGTGGAAACCAAGGAATTGGAGTCAATTTAATAGAAGGCCAGCAATCGCTTAAAAGTCTCCTAGAGACTTTTCACGCTATGAAAGATCAAAAATTTCTCATACAGCCTTATCTCGAACATAAAAAAGAGTGGCGTGCATTTGTCATTAAAGATGAAATCATGGGAGTGATTGAAAGAACGATCTCAAAAGAAGACTTTAGAGGTAACTCAAAAAGATCTACTGGAAAATTTATAAAGAGAATTCCAAAAGAGTTAGAAAAGGAAATTCAAAAAGCTGTCAATCATAGCGGTCTTGATTACTGTGGAATAGATATCATTGAAACAAAAAGTGGTTTTGCTTTTTTAGAAATGAATCCAGTGCCTGGATTTCTTCAGATGGAAGAGCTTTCCAAAATAAATATTGCTAGAGAACTTATCACTCGCTTGTATTAAAGAAGACTTTCAAAAATAAGTGATGGTATTTTTAAGGCCAGGTATTCAAGTCCTTTAAAGAAACTAACACTGTAGAACTTATATTTATCGACCTTCTCACTAGAATCAAGAAGGATACTATTTTTCATTCTCCCTTTAATATCTTCACTCACGATTCTTGCCAACTCTGGATTGTTGTCACAAGCAACAGTCATCTCTGTATTCAAATTCGCCGATCGCGGATCAAAGTTATAAGTTCCAATCACAACATCTTTGTTATCAAAAACAAATGACTTTGCATGAACCCCATAACGGGCATGTGCTATTTGATCATTCATTGTTGCATAATTCTCCTGAATCGAACCTCTGTAAATATAAGGATGAAGCCCCTTAGAAATCCAATTTTTTATACCGTTGTCGAAAGCTCCATAGACATAGACAGCATCTGTAGAATTTAAACTATTCGTTAAAAGAGTCACATCTACTTTGTTGGCAAGAGCTTGCTTTAAAGCGTCACTTGCTTCATTGCTCACAATAAAATATGGAGAATCAAAGAGAATTGATTCCTCTGCGCTGCTTATTCTTTCAGCGATGTCATGCTTAATAATTCTTTCTTCCGAATTCTTACTACCATTATTTGGGTATTCTGAATTAAAGCTCATGCTCTCACATGTTCCACGATACTCGCGAGCAAGCTCTAATTTTCCCTTTGCTCTTATTACTTCAAAGAGACCGGCATATTCAACCGTTAAAAAATTTTGAGCTTTCTCAATCTTTTGATTCCATTTTTTTAAATCATCTTCGTATCTAAGATCATCAAGGATCCCTTGATCTTGACCATAGATTGAATCCGCTCTATCAGGTTTTTTCTGGCGGGCCACTTTTTTAGAAAGAGCTGAGCCCCAAACATGATTAAAAGTTTCTTGAATCGGTCCAACGATATCCCCTTTAACTTCTAAATCACGATCTAAAAAGTTGTAGTCCTCTCGAAGATCAAAATATTCATCAGCAATATTTCGTCCACCAGTGAGTGCTTCTTTTCCATCAATGATTAAAGTCTTGCGATGATTTCTGTATTGACCACTAATGAAATTAAGAGTCGCTGTGGGATTATAATATTTAACTTCAATACCATATTTCTCAATTTCAAAAGCATAGAATGGAGAAAACTCATTCTTGACCATAAAATAATCAAGCAGCATGCGAACCTTAACTCCTGCACGTGCTTTTTTTATTAAGGCCTGAGTAAAGATTCTTCCAGATTTATCCAAATTATAAATAAAGTATTCAACATCAATGGAGTGCTCGGCCCTTTCAATCATCTGAAGTCTCTCTTCAAGAGAGGCCAATCCGTTATTTAACAAAACAATTTGATGTGAATTTTGAGCGGCCATTCGAAATGGATTGGATGCTTCTGCACTAGTGCATACTATTGCGACTAAGCAAAAAAATAAGGTCCAATTCTTCATGCTATCCTCTAATGGCCAATACGGCTTCACTCTAGTTATCATAGTCAGGAATTAGACTCAAATAAGTCCTCATTTTTTCTCAATATCCTATAGTTTTTACATGCGAAAGCTTTAATTATTGAGGTTTTTCCTATGTGTATTAAGCTTTCACCGTAAATTATTATTAAAGGGGTCTCAATAAATACACTAAAGAAGAATTCACTTAATTTGATAAGCTTTCCCGTGGGCACTTATGCCTGCAACTGCTCTATTCTTTTTTCTGAGAATACCAAAGAGGCCATTATTATCGATCCTGGCAACGATCACGATGCCGTATTAAAAAAAGTAAAAGATTTAAACATCAACGTAAAAAAACTTCTGCACACTCACGCTCACTTTGATCATATTGGTCGATCAACGGAAGTAAGCCTTGCCACTGGAGCGACAATTCATCTTCACAAAGCAGATGAATTTCTTTATCAAATGCTCCCGCAGCAAGGAATGTTTTTCGGCGAACGTGTAGGAAATCCTAAACCAATTGATGAATACCTAGAAGAAGGACAGACTTTTAAGTTTGATGATAGTGAGATCAATACATTTCTCACCACTCTCCATACTCCGGGCCACACTCCAGGCTCCTGCTGTTTTTACAGTGAGTATTTTGAGAAGCCTCAACTCTTTGCGGGCGATACACTTTTTCAACAATCAATTGGAAGAACCGATTTACTGGGTGGAGACTCAAAACTCATCATAAAATCAATCAAAGAGAAACTTCTGACTTTACCGGAAGATACTCAAGTCATCGCAGGGCATGGCCCTGCAACTGTTATAGGCATTGAAAAAAGATACAATCCATTTTTAAGCTAGATATTAAACTGCGTGTTCTGGCGCTCTCGCTGGAAGCTTTGCAATCATTAAAATGGGCATCAATAAAAATGCTGCTCCAAAAATATACGGTGCCCACGCTCCATATTTATAGTAAGCAATGGAAGCTAGAATTGGACCAACGACTCTGGCCAATGCTCCCATTGATCTAAAGATCCCAACACTTCTTCCCTGCTCTGCTTCTGGCGTATACATAGTCACAAGGGAAGTTAAGCAAGGCATGATCATTGATGAACCAACCGCTAAAAAGAATAATCCCGCATAAAGCATTCCACTTGAATACGCCTGCGAAATGAGCAGAAGTCCTGGAATAAGAGAAAACATCCCAATCAGTGACATTTTCTTTTCCCCAACAGTTGAAGCTTTTCTTCTCACTACGCCACCTTGGACAAAGGCAATGATGAAACCGATGTAGATAAAAATGTAAGCATTTTGCATTGATGTATAATTAAGTCTTTCAGCTGCTAAAAATGTCAGAGTAAATTCCATTCCAGAGAAGGCAGAAAGAAAAAGAAAGTATCCCATATTGATAATATTAATTTCAGGATAAGGAAGCGGTTTAAATAGTTTAAAAATATTTGCACTTCGCTCAGTTGTCTCCTCACCTCTTTTTTCGGGAGGTAAGCTTTCTTTAAATTTTGTCATGATCCAAAATGTATTAAAGAGTGAGAGGCAAAAAGCAAACGCAGCTGGCATTGAAAAAGGATTTATCCCGTAATTGATTAAACTTGGATACATTTTAGTTAAATCAATTAATGATAAAATTCCACCGAAAGCAGGACCAACGACAAAGCCTAAAGCAAAGGCAACTCCAATAATGGCCATACCTTTTGATCGATTTTCTTTTGTCGTTACATCCGCCACAACGGCAGTAGCTGTTGAAATGTTTCCGCCCATGATTCCATCAATAATTCTTGAAATAATCAAAAGAGTGAATGATCCAGAGAAAAACCAAATCGCATAACCAACAGCAGCTCCGGCCATCGAGCGAACAAGAACAGGTTTTCTTCCGATCTTATCAGACCAAGCTCCCCAGAGTGGTGCTGCAAAAAATTGAAGACCTGAATATAGAGCTCCAAGCATTCCACCAAAAAGAACGACTCCGGAAAAAACGCTAGTGGTATCAGTTGTATAATTTGAAATAGTCTGAATTGCTCCAAAGATAGTTTTAAGAAAAACATTATTAGCGTCAATCGTTAGATAGTGTTTTGCCAGGCTTGGAAAAAGAGGAAAGATAATTGAAAAGCCCACTAAGTCTAAAAAGATAGTAAGTGCTACAATAAAAATTGAAGACTTTGCTTCAGGAGTCAGCGGCGTTGATTTTTGTTTTAATTCCTTTGCGCTCATTTTTTCAAATTCCTTATAATCAGTTTTATCTAATAAGTATAAATCAGCTGAACATTCTTCATCACTTGCGAGACATAGATTCTCAACATATCTAGAAAAATCCTGGCACCATGATTCATCATCATTTAAACATGGAACATAATGGATGTCTCCTCCATACTTGTGAGCTGTCTCTTTTAATTCATAGGCAAGCTCAACTTGGGTCTCCAGGCAATCTGTAACAAAACTCGGAGAATAGACTGCTAAATTTTTCTCTCCATTTTTAACCAATTCAATAACTGTATCTTCAGTATATGGAGTAAGCCACTCCTCACTTCCAAAGCGAGATTGAAAAGTCATTACAACATTTTCTGCACTAATATTTTTAAGTCTTGATCTGATAAGAAAAAATGTTTCATAACAATGGCGATAGTACACATCTCCTTTGTTATTAACTCGTCTTTTTTGAATTCCATGAAAGCTCATAAGGAGCTTGTCAATTTTCACTCCATCGCGCTTAAACTTCGAAAGTTCTGCTTCAATTCTTCGCACACTATTATCAATAAAAGCTTTTGAGGAATGGAAATTAGTGACAATACTAATTTCTGGAATATTCACTCTCTTTTTTATTTCATGCCCGATAGCATCGATGGCCGAAGCAGTCGTTGCTTCGGAGTATTGGGGAAACATTGGAATGATTTTCAATCTAGTTGCTGGATGCGGGTCTTTCTCCCAATCGTTCCACACATCACTCAATTTAGGACTTGAAAGCAAGAACGCGTGACTGACCTCGACGTTGGAATTAGTCAAAAAACTACGAACGCGTTTAGTGAAATTTTCAGTAATCGAAATTAAGGGAAAGCTCAATCCATCCCAGATACGAGAGTACAAAAAAGCAGATCGTTTTGGTCTAAAAGGCAAAACAAAAAGCGTTAAAATAATCTTCCACAGAAGAGGATTTATATCCACCACTCTCGGATCCAACAGAAATTCTTTGAGATAGGCCCGGACATCGCCCACTTTTGGACTCTTGGGAGACCCTAACTGAACAAAAACGACTTTGGTCTTACTCACACCTTTCTTCCTCTGATATAAAATGCTATAAGTATTATCAAAATGTTTACAAATTAACTATCTAAAGGCGCATGTTATGGTCAAAAAAAAGACAGCTGGCAGAGATGCTAAAGAGCTTAAAAACTTTAAGCTTGGAGAAGCTAAAACTGAGTACCCAAGTACTTATTCCCCAGAGCTCCTTGAAGCCTTCGACAACAAACACCCTGGAAAAATTGCTTGGACCACTTTTGTATGCACTGAGTTTACTTCACTATGCCCAAAAACAGGCCAGCCTGATTTTGCTAAAATTTTCATTAACTACATTGCCGATAAAGAAATGGTTGAGTCAAAGTCACTCAAGCTCTATCTTTTCAGCTTCAGAAATCATGGCGATTTCCATGAAGACTGTGTCCAAAAAATCTGCGATGACCTAACTAAATTGATGAAGCCACACTACCTAGAAGTCATTGGTGAATTCACTCCTCGTGGAGGAATTGCAATTTTTCCGTTTGCTTCATACAGCTCTAACGACAAGAAGTTTCAAGCATTAAAAGAAAACCGTTTTATGAATTACGCTCCTGGAAAATATTCCATGGAACTTTCACGTTTATATTAAGTAGCGAGGTTACACATGGGAATTGGATTAGGTGAAGGGATATTGATTGCAGCAATTGCTATCCTCTTATTTGGTGGAAAGAAAATTCCTCAATTGGGAAGAACTCTTGGTGAATCCATTAAAGGTTTCAAAGAAGGGATGAAAGAAGATTCACAAAACTCTGAAGATAAGAATAAAAAGTCTTAAGAACTGAACTCTTTAACCATCACCAAAACTAACGACTGATCACTTGGAGTCGTTTCTTTTAGTCTAAAGCAAGCGTAAACCAATTCATTATAAGATACGCTAATTCCCTTTTGCTTTAAGAGAGTATCAACATATCGGACAGCCCGATCAACAAGCTTGTTATTGCTGGCGCGAACCCAAGTCATGAGATTAGATTCATAGCGATCCATTCTTCCCATGATTAAAGTTGATAGATTATTAAGCACAATCTTTAAAACGAGATGCGCTGATAAAAAGTTCAAATCACCTAGTGGTAGTTTGAAAAAAAGTTCATTAAGAGCAAACTCCAATGCATTTTCTTTTTCATTAAAAACAATTTTAAAATGAGAATGATTTGCGTTTAAATAAGTAGGTCTTAACGTTAGAAGTTGTTTGCTAAAATCAAATCCCATCAAACGCTCATAGCTTGTTTGATCAGTCACTTCTTCCCAATGAAAAGTACGCGGCTCCCTCTTTAGAAGTTCATGCCACGCCAATTCGCTGTTTTCTGAATTGGGAAATAACAGATAAGAAAGCGAAGGATGCTTATGTGCTGATTGCTGATTTTCAAAAGGATAAAGACTAAACGTCGGGGATCTTTCAGTTGTGTCTGTTAGAATACTAATGCCTAGTTTTCCATCTGTTTCATAGAAAACATACTCTCCTCTCTTATAGATTTCAGCTTCTCTCTCAATAAAACTTCTAAGAAAATCAAAACTAGTTTCTTTTACAAATTTTGTAATCTTTGAAAGTTCTATTTCAATCAAAGAAAAATCGCTATCATAAAACCATAAACAGAGTCCAGTGGCATACATCAAAATGGTGGTGGCCTGCATTCTCGTACTTCCTGTTAGCGCCATTGGGCCAACAGTTAGATTGATCTTATTAATTTTTGAATTTTCGATGACACGTTTTGAGCGCTCTGCTGTCTCAACAAGAATGTCATCTGGATTGCAGTAGAGAAAATAAGGAGCACGATTAGAAATATTAAGAGCTGCTTCAGTCGCTCCAATAACAAAAGGAGTCTCTCCTCCCTCTGTACAAGAAATAAGTAAGTCGCCTTCCTTAAATCCAAGTTCAACAAGCTGTCTTTCTCCGAACTCTGGAAAGTCTTCAAATTTTTCCACCGAATGAATGAGAGCGACATCTCCTCCGGCCATGAAACTTATAATTTGATCTATTCGACTTGAGTCTTTTTGATGCTGATCCCGCCAGATAGTCTCCAGTGCTAGTGAGAGTCTTCCAGTTGCTCCGCAACCGCAAAGAAAAATTCTTCCATTATTTTCTATTGTTGATTTGATATCTGCCTTTAATTTTTTAAGTTCAGGCAGTGAATCCTTTAGACGAATAAAAACGTCACGATCAATATCTTGAATCGTCTCAATTGCACGAATTAAATTTTCTTTGGCATCACTAGAGAGATTTACTGTTTTTGGATGAGGAGTTTCTGTCGGTAAATTTCCCAATTTAAATTCACTAGCAACAGAGATAAATTCACGAGCAAGCTCTAAGGAAAGCGATTCATTTTTTCGATTCATATACTTAGTCCACGAGATACTATAAGAGATTTAAATCTTTTTTTATCCTACTAAGTATTTCATCAAGATCAAACGGTTTCAAGAGAATGCCCGCTCCTCCAAGCATTTTAATCGAATCATTTGTTTCCTCAGCATCTCCAGTTGCTAAATAGAAATGAGGTATTTCTCCATATGTCGCTTTCAACGTCTTTAAAAACTCAATCCCCGACATATCTTTCATGTGGCAATCAGAGATGATAAGGCGAATATCACTGTTGTTTTTAAAAAGAAGAAGTCCCTCTTTGGCGGAATCCGCAACAATCGGTTTAAATCCACCCATTTCAAAAAATTCTTGATACATCTCTAGAAGTTCAAGTTCATCATCCACAATTAGTATCGTAATTTTATCTTTACTCAGAGGATCTCCTTGCTTTTTATTTATTAAAGCTTAAGCCAGATTCAAGATAAAGAAGGTTATATTTAGATTTGAAATAAAAACGGATAGTTAGAAAATGAAAATGAAATATCAAGGAGGGAGCCCCTCCTTGAAGTCGCCGCATATAATGGGCTATATAGATACTAAATGGTTGAAAATAATTACTCGATAATTTCTAAGACAGAACGCTTCTTAAGCTTTGTTGAAGCTGCATTCAAAATAGTTCTCAGCGAGCGAGCAGTTCTTCCCTGCTTTCCGATAATTTTACCTAAGTCAGTTTTATCAACTTTAAGCTCAATAACCGTTGTCTGCTCTCCGACAATCTCCGTTACTTGAACTGCCTCAGGCATATCAACCAGAGCTTTACTTACATACGAGATAAGATCTTTTAATTCACTCATAGAAAACTCCAAAAAACTAAAAACTAAAAACTAGTTAAGAGTAATTTTTTGGTTTCTAAGAAGAGTTCTTACTGTATCAGAAATAGTTGCACCTTTTGCGATAAGATCTTTAAGGCGATCAACTTTTACATTTTTCAATGAAGTAGCGTCGTGTGGGTTATATTGGCCCAATTTTTCTAGGAATCCACCATCTCTTGATTTACGAGAGTCTGTTACGACAATTGTATAAACAGGATCATTCTTTCTACCACCGCGTGAGAGTCTAACAGTTAACATCAATATCTCCTAAAATGTTTCACTATGGTTTAACTAAGTCTTATTAAAAAAAACAATTTAAAGTAAATAAATCAAACGGCTTAATTAGTCAAAGCTTTTGTGGGACTAAAAATATCCCTTGCCCCATGGCCCCTTGCTTCCTTTTTTCTTTTGCTTTCCAAATGGGTTTTGGGGCATCGCAGAAGGATCTTGGCGAAAACCTTTTTGAGGGCCCATTCCTGGAAGTCCTGGAATTCCTCCACCTTTCATTAAAGATGAAAGCCCGCTCATCATCTGCTCCATTTGCTTAAACTTTCCTAAGAAGTCCTTTACAGATTCCTCAGTGTTTCCTGAACCTCTGGCAATGCGCTTTAATCTCGATTCTTTAATGAGCTTATAATCTTGGCGCTCTGCTTTGGTCATTGATGAAATGATAATTTTCATTCTTTTCATTTCATTTTCAGCAGGGCTTAAATCGCCAATCTGGCGAAGCATTCCTCCCATTCCTGGGATCATTTTTAAAATAGAAGTCATGGAGCCAAGTGAATTCATCATCTCCATTTGCTTTAAAAAATCATCAACTGTGAATTTCCCTTTCTGGAAATTCTTCATCATAGATTCAGCGTCACTCTCATTGATGTTTTCTTGAGCTTTTTCAACAAGTGAGACCACATCTCCCATATCAAGAATTCTTTTAGCGAGACGATCAGGATGAAAGAGTTCCAGATCTTTCATCTTCTCTCCCATTGAAACGTAACGAATAGGAACACCTGTTACGTGACGAATAGAGAGGGCCGCTCCCCCTTTGGCATCTGAGTCCATTTTAGAGAGAACAATTCCAGTTACACCAATGGCGTCATGAAAAGTTTTTGAAACGTTAACGGCCTCTTGACCAGTCATTGCGTCTGCTACCATTAAGACTTCTGGTTTATAGCTATCTAGGGCTGCTTTAACTTCTTTAAGCTGTCCCATTAGTTCTTCATCAACATGCAAGCGACCTGCAGTATCGATAATAACAACATTTTTATGAAGCTTCTTGGCCTCTTCCATCGCAAGTAATACGAGATCTTTGGGATGAAGAGAAAGATCTGAATCATAGCAATCAACATCAATTTGTTTAGCGAGTGTTTGCAACTGAGCTTTAGCAGCTGGACGGAAAGTATCAGCAGGAACAAGAAGAACATCTTTTTTCTTTTTTCCTTTCAGGTGTAAGGCCAGCTTTCCAGAGAAAGTCGTCTTCCCTTGCCCGTTTAATCCTACGATTAAAATAGGAACAATCCCTGGACGATCAAGATTAATTTCTTCATTGGCGTCGCCCATGATTTTAGCGAGCTCATCGTGCATGATTTTAACGAATTGCTCACCAGGATTTACGCCTTTTATAACTTTTTCACCAATGGCCTTTTCTTTAACTGAATTTACAAATTCTTTAACAACTTTGAAGTTAACATCGGCCTCTAAAAGAGCGGTTCTTACTTCTTTTAAAGTTTCTTCAATATTTTCCTCAGAGATTTTTGATTTTCCCTGAATATATTTAAACGCATTCGAAAATTTTTCACTTAGAGTATCAAACATAGAATTTCCTTTTAATAATTCTTCGGCACTCATCTAAATTGACTGCCGTAAAATCTGCTAATTCAGCGTAATTTTTTACCTGATCTGGTTTGTTCCAGCAAGCCGCAATGACTTCTATTCCGTATAGTTTTGCCCCTTCAAAATCACTAGGACTATCGCCGATATGAAGAATTTTATTTTTTGGAATTCCATCAGTTAAATTCATAAGCCCCATGGGATGCGGTTTAGGAATTCCATCGTCAAAACAATAAATTTCTGTAAAGAAGCTTGCGATATCCAGACTTTTAGTACTCTCTAAAACTGAGCGACGAGGTCTGGCCGTCCAAATATAAAGTTCAAAACGTTGAGACTTTAACTCAACTAAGAGTTCTCGCATCCCCTTAAACAAGATAAATGGAGAGCTCTCAGTATTTACAAGTGTTCCATCGTGATCAAATACGATGTGTCCTGGAATGGAATCTTTTTCACTCATGCATTCACTCGTTGACTGAAAGAATACTAACCTGCTAAGAAAACAATAAGAGAAGTAATTAATGACAGAAAAATATAATGCCCCATTCAAGGCAGAACTTCAAAATAAAATTGATGTGCTTAAAGCGCGTCGAAAGCCTGTACAATTGGGAGGGATTACTTTTGACTCTCCTCTTCTTTTAGCTCCAATGTCGAGCATTGGAACTGCGCCTTTTCGCCTTCTAATGGAAGATTTAGGGGCCGGAGGAACCGTAAGTGAGCTCATCTCCTGCCACGGGATCAATTACAAAAATATTCGAACTACTGATATGCTCAAAGTTGATCCGAGAGAGAAAAATGTTGGTTTGCAGCTTTTCGGAGAAAATCCTGAAGCAATGGCAAACGCAGCTCGTGTTGCTGAAACTTACAATCCAAAATTTATCGACATCAATATGGGCTGCCCTGTAAGAAAAGTTGTAGGAACAGGAGCAGGCTCCTCATTGTTAAAAGATACATCCACACTCGGTCATTTTTTTAGCACGATAAAGAAGTCCATCTCCATTCCACTCTCAATTAAAATTAGAACTGGATGGGATCAAGACTCAATTAACGCGATGGAAGTCATTCACATCGCTCACGAAGAAGGAATTGAGTTCGTAGCAATTCACGGTAGAACGAGATCTCAACAATATTCAGGGCAGGCAAACTGGGAATTGCTTGAACACCTTGGAGCAAAATCGCCTCTAGATATTATCGGCAACGGAGACTTACACACGCCTGGAATTATTCGCGAAAAAATTCAATCTTCAAAATGCCAGGCGCTGATGCTTGGAAGAGGACCACTTCGCAATCCTTTTTTATTTCTTGAGCCTTATATCAATGAAGAAGATGAAATCTTTTTTACTCCCGAAGATCATCTGGAAGTTGCTCAAAAATTAATTGAGTATTCTCGTGAGTACGCACATAGCGATCACACACTTTTAATCTCGATAAGAAAACATTTAATCTGGATGGCCGCAGGTTATAATAACGTAAGTTATTTTCGCGACTTGATTTATAAAACGCCAGATCTCACTGAGACCATGAAAATTTCTGAAGAGTTTTTTTCAACGATGAAAGATAAACGCAAGCGATTGCAAGACAATGATTCTTTCATGACTTCTGGTCACGGCTAAGTTGCCTTAACCATTTTCTAGCTTCTATGAGGACAACAGGAATCAATGCAAGCGAGAACATCACAATTCCATCAGATAAATTGATCGCTTTAACTTTAAAAATACTTTGAAAAAAAACTGCTCGAAGAAGTGCTATTTGAAATAAAATTGGAATAGTGATTGCAACAATATGGTACATATTTGAACTTGGTCCTAGCTGAAAAAAAGTTTGATGTTCACTTCTGCTGGAAAAAGATCTAAAAAGTTCAGCGAACACCAAAAAAGAAAACGCAAAGGTTCTTGCTGTAAGCTCATCTTCATTTCTTAAGCTGTAACCATAAACAGCAAGCGTGAGAACAGAAGTTATAACCCCAACAAAGATCATTTCATGATAAAAACTTTTCTCAAAAAAAGTAGAAGGAGATGGTTTTTTACTAAAGGCCAGGACACCTTTTGGAACTGGTTCAGATGCCAATGCAAGTGCTGGAAGGCCATCTGTCACGAGATTGATCCAAAGAAGATGTATTGGAGCTAATGGAACTGGCCATCCGATGATAGCGGCCCCTAACATGATGAGAATTTCTGATAAATTTCCTGATAACAGATACTGAATAGTTCTCCTAATATTTCCATAAATAGCTCGACCTTCTTCAATAGCAGAAACAATCGTAGCAAAATTGTCATCGGTTAAAATCATTGAAGAAGCTTGTCTTGCGACTTCTGTTCCACCTTTGCCCATCGCAATTCCTATAGATGCCTGCTTAAGTGCTGGAGCATCGTTAACTCCATCCCCAGTCATTGCGACAATTGATCCTTTCTTTTGCCAGGCTTCTATCACTTTTAATTTATGCAGAGGTGATACTCTGGCATAAACTGCAATTTTATCTACCTGCTTCTCTAGGTCGTCTACTGACATTTTTTCTAATTGAGCTCCTGTCAGCACTTGATCAAACTTACCTGCTTCTATAATTCCAAGTTCAGTAGCAATTGCTTTAGCTGTTACAGGGTGATCTCCTGTAATCATCACCACCTTAATTCCAGCGTTCTTGCATTCCAAAATGGCAGGGATCGTATCTAGTCGAGGAGGATCAGCGAGTGAAACTAAACCTAAAAAAAAGAGATTATTCTCAACAGTAGAATAATCTTTATAAAGTGCCGCATTGAAATTACTTTTAGATTCAGAAAGATTTTTTGTAGCTACGGCCAATACACGTCTTCCCTTTGATGAAAGATTATGAATAACATTTTGAATAATATGTTTTTCATCATCACTTAAATCACAGAGTGGAATTACTGATTCTGGAGCACCTTTACAATGAATCTCAATTTTAGAATCAGATGAAACAGCAACACTCATTCTTTTTCTCTTACTGTCATGGCTCCACTCAGCGAGTCTTGGATATTTCAAATTCACCTCTTTTAAATTGAGGCCATAATCTAATGCTAAATAGATAAGGGCAACTTCTGTAGGATCTCCTGTTGAAATTGCATCATCGTTGATAGAAGCATTTGAGCACAGAATAGAACTTACTATAAGTTGTCTTAAATCATTACTTCGATTTTTTTTAATCTCACTTTCTGTAAACACGCCTTGAGAGAGTGTAAAACCTTCGCGCACTCTCATTTTACCGCTGGTAAGAGTTCCCGTTTTATCAGTGCAAATGATATCCGTGGATCCTAAAGTCTCAACAGCATGTAAATGCCTAACGATAGCATTTCTTTTAGACATTCGACTTACGGCCATTGCTAAGGCCAATGTTACTACTGTTGGAAGACCTTCTGGAATGGCGGCGACCCCAAGACTTATAGCAGACATTAAAACATCAACTAGCTTATTGCCATGACTGATCCCTAAGATCGCAACAAGAACAACAATTATTCCGCAGAAAATAAGGAGCTTGTTGCTTACAAGTTCTAGCTTTGATTGTAAGGGAGTCTTGAAAGAAGCACGAGCTTCCAGCAAACCAGCAATGCGACCGATTTCAGTATTCATACCTGTGGCCGTCACAATGGCCCTAGCTGATCCTGCAGAAACAGCAGTGCTGGCAAAAAGCATATTTTTTCGATCTGCCAATGTAGCACTGATTGTTAAAGGAGATGGAATTTTATCCACAGGAAGTGATTCTCCTGTAAGAATTGCTTCATCTGCAAAAAGTTGATTCGCTAAAATAATCCTGCAGTCTGCTGGAACATAATCTCCCGCTTCCAATATCAGAATGTCACCTGGACAAACGTCAACTCCCATCACTTCCATAATATTTCCGTCTCTAAGAACGCGTGCATTAGGGGCCGATAGTTTCTTTAATGCTAAAACTGATTCTTCAGCTTTAGTTTCCAGAAGGAAACCAATAATAGCATTAACAATAACGATAGTGCCGATGGCAATGGAATCTACAACGTCACCCAGAAAAGATGTTATGACAATTGCGAGGAGAAGCATGATCACGACAGGGCTTTTTAGCTGAGATAACAATCTTTGAAATGAAGAAATTTTTATTTCTTTTTTTAATTCATTTTTTCCATATGCTTTAAGACGATTATTTACTTCTAGTGAAGAGAGTCCAACATCAAAATTGACATGAAGGTCTTCTAAAACCTCATCTTTAGTTTTTGACCATGGAGAACTCAATGGAGGACTTGACGTTGCTTCTTCAGTAATCATCACTTTTATAAAATGCCAGATTTTTGATTTGATTTATATAAGAAATCATTGTGATGGGTGAGAAATTTTGTCTTATAGGTGAAAGCTAATTTTGAAATAATTTTTTTGAATCGATTCTTGATAATTCATACCTACACATATGCATAGGTATGAATTATAAAATATAAATTACATGCAAGAAAGTTCATCACCTTCAAATCTAATGTTTCCACCTTCATTATTGAGAACAGAATTCTCTACTTCAATTAAAGAGAATGACCCTAAAACTGAATATAAAGTTTTTCCATTCATATTTTGGTTGGCCAATTTAGTTACGACTACAGATCTTCTTAATCCTAGATCCATTACGAATTTAAGATCCTGATTTGCAATCTTTAGTTCTAACTCGCGGTCAGTTCCTCTAACACTTATACAATTAACTGTCTCGTATCCAAAAGCTGAAGAAACAACACTTAATAAAGCTGCGATAATTACTACTTTCATAGAACCTCCATTTATTAATTCTATTTGGCATTCTAATTTGGCATAAATTGGATTCCCAGTAATTAGATAAATTTTATAGAGTTCATAATTCTCAATCGATACGAGTTTTTAACCACTTGGCTCAACTTCTTCATAAAACTTGTGTTATACTTTAGAAAAGCAGTCAACATTCCGATAGGGTAAATATGAAGTACCTAAAACTCATTCCTGTCCTTGTGTTTTGCACATCGATTGATCATGCAATCGCAGATGGCACACTTGCCACAACAGGAGTGACGGCGAATGGCTACGATCGGGAGAATTTTTGTGCAGAAGGTGCCAGAAAAAAAGTTGAGCACCTAAATGATCTGACCAAAAATGATGTCTCTAAGATTGAGGCCCTGAAAAAAAGTATTAATGAGCTAGAAGCAAAGAAAAAAATCCTTGGGGATTTAAAATCTATTCGAAATAATTACATAAATGCTTTTGAATCAATAAATTCAGAAAAAGATATCGCCTCCACTATCAAGAATGAAAAGAGCAATGCTATTGATAAATTTAAACATCTTTTAAATAGCAACTTAGCTTTAAATGCAGTCACAATAATAGCTAAAGCTCCAACAGATTCAAAAGCGCAGACAATAGAAAATCTGTGTGATCCAAAAATATACAAAGAAAATAGCAATCTTCAAATATGCAAACGATATGACAATCAAGCAAAGAAGGCCTTTCATAATACAGAAATTGCCAATATCAATAAAACACTGGCCAACTTCAACGAGGCAATAAGCAAGATCTCAGATAAAGAATCAATTAAAGTCGATATCGAAAAAATTTTATCTTCTATTCCAGAAAGTATTGATCCAAATGCCATATTGGAAGTTCTCAATACCAAATCAGGAAATCTTTCTTCAGCAATAGGAAATGCCAGCTCGAGAGAAGAAATTTTTAAATGTTTAAATAACAACACTGGTTGTGAAAATTTAATCAGTGAAACATCAAAAAGATCTTTCCTTGGAGAACTTATTGGTAAAGAGGCCATTTCTGTACAAGATGACTTCTCAAAAAAAATGGTGATCGCTAAAAAAGATATTCTTGAAAAAAACTCTAAGGACCTAACTGATCTCCTTCATTCGTATGATAATCCTCTGGAAAAAAGAGATGAAAGAAGCAGAAAATCATTAAATGGAAAAACAGATGAGATGATTGCAACATTAAAAGGCAGATACCAAGCAATTGGTCTTTCTGAATCTGATTTTGGAGAGCTATCTCAGAATTGTAAAATTCCTGAGGAAGTCAAAGGGAGTGCGTTTAAAGAAAAAGTGACTTCTTGTCAGGCGACAGTGAATAAGATCCTAAAAAATGCAGATGCCACTCAAAATGAATTAGATAAAGAAAGAGAAAAACTGGCAAAAGAATTAGAGACGATAACTCACAATCCAAAGCTTGAGAAAGCTGAAAAATTAAAACAATTTGTAATCCAAAGATATATGAGAGGATGCCCAGAGGCTAAAGAAGTAAAACTTTCTTCAAACATGACACAAGTCTGTAACAATCTTGCAAAAGTTAATACAAAACCATCGGATCAAGTTGAAAATCTTGCTTCAGATTTTTCTCAAGTCGTTGGCCGTCTTCAACGAGACAATGCTCCAACAAGTACAAAAGGAGAATTGGGACTTTTCTCAAAAGCAGAATTGAGAGAGTACTCAGTATACTGCCAGGACTCTTCTGCTAGTGATGATAGTGATGTTAAAGAAGTATGCAAAAAAGTAGGTCAGTATTCATCAGAGATTAAAGATCAGAAAGAATCAAAAGAATGGGAAGAGTTTCATAAAAAGTATTACGTCGAATACAACCCTAGTTCAAAAAATGGATATGATGTTTATGAAAAGAAAAGCAACGGCCGCTTTTTTGCTGAAGGACTAGGTCAAACGCTTTATACTGCCTACCCTATTTGGCTAAACAATTACATGCTTAGTAACCAAATCGATATGATGACTAATCAAGCGATCTATCAAAAGCAACTAAACTATATGTACACACCGACCTCACCTTGGATGATGAATTCCCCTTATTTCCAAGGAAATTATTTTGGATTCCCAACAACTTCAAACTTTAACACCAGCAATCCATATTTGAGTACACCTGGATACAATTTTGGCCCATAAGAATTGCCCATATTTTGTGACAATTTCCTTTTGTCATAAAATACATGCCTAATTTAGTAAGACAAAAATCCTGTTCAGATTCAATACCTTAGAAAGACGCTTTCCTTTTAATCGATTTATCGCATTTTCGCCATCTTCTAACGGTAAAATATTCCTAGTGAATCACTTATTCGCGAATTTTTCAGAAGAGATTGTTTAAAGGACGATAAGTTAACTGATGAAAACTCTCATAAGCACTCTATTCATGCTCTCCATCTTGTTACTACAAAGCTGTATTCAAGCTCCAAGTAGTACTAGAAGAGGCGTATTGTCTTCTTCAGCGACAGCAAATAACAACACAAATACAAACACTAATACAAGTTCAATTTATCCAACCTTCGCTGTAGATGAAAATGCTTATTGGTTTACAACGAGTAAAGTAACTGGTGCTGTAACAATCAATAAAAATAGCCAAGACATAGTGTATCTTCGCGGTAAAAACATTCATGACTTTTTAAATGCAAAAGATATAAATGGTGTTGAGCATTTTCGAAACCAATACTGCCTTGTAGGTAACTTCACATCAGCAAGTTACAAACAATTAAGAGTACGAGCTATCCCTATATATGTAACGACATCAACAAGAGCAATTGAAAGACTTCTTAGAATTGATATTCCTAGCAGAACAGATAATTCAGCTTCTTGTAATTTTTCGACTATCGATACAATTCTTCCTGCGGGAGCAGCATACTCTCTTCAAGATATATGCATTAATTGTTCTGGACAAATCAACACTCAAAACTTAGGTCTATACACTTCATTAAATTCAAACCTTACACAAATTAGTACATCTTCGCTTGATCTATCAAGCGTTTCTGTAAGAGTTGACCTCACTTCCAACTCTACAGACCCAGCTAGTAGTTGTAGCAACAGCTCATGTTCCGCTAAAGGTTTTGACTGCTGTATTTCTGGTCAATGTGTGAAGGATGCAAGTGAAAAAATAAATGCATCTATCGACCCTCAATATAATCAGGCCAAGATTGATTACGCAAAAAATCCATTGTCATTTATTAACTATCCAAATATTTTTTACGTTTGTACAAATATCGCACACACTCCTCCTGCGACTTCAGGAAGCACGACAACGCCAGTAAGTGATGCTCAGGCCAGAGTCACAAAATACCTGGCCGACTACACATGTATCAGTGATGTGACTGCCGGAAATGGCTACAATAACTGTAGAGATCTAACAGCTGCTGGAACTCCTACAACAATTGATAAAACACAAGCTGCCTATGCTGCAATTAAAAAGAAATTAGCAGTGGCATGCGGTTGTGTTGCAAGTGATGCAGATATGGCCGTCAAATGTCCTGATTGGGGAATTGTTCCTGTATATAAAGTAGGAGCTGCTCAAATAACAGCGAATATAACAGACTTTTCTTGCTACACTCCAGCGCCAGCTAATCCAATTGGCCCCATTTCTAATTTAAACGTATCTGTATCTAATAGAAGTGCACCTCATCGCTTTTATTCAAGTACTGGTGTCAGCTACGACGATCTTTCAGGGCTACAAAAAACCGCACCTACAACAATTCAAGAAGGAACTGACTTCTACTACCTTGATGAATACAACAAAATGGGACCTATAAATGGTTCATACAATGTCAATTCTATCATTGGTAGAATGACTATTGACTTAAGTCACGTTCTCCCAGCTAAGCAAGTTACTGTCGAACTCGGTAAGGCCTATATTTTATCAGCGACTAGTGGATACTTCACTCCATGTTCAAAATGTGCAAAGGACAGTTGGTTTCAAACTTTTTCTGCTTTTCCTAGTAGTCAAAGAGGAACTGGACTTCAGTCTTCTGGGTACTCAACTGCCAGAGACTCATACTCTGCAAATGCGACATTTGGTAATTATGAAGATACTAAATTTGGTCGTGCCTGCTATGTTCCAGTAACAATGCTTCCACTTGCTCATCAAAAAAATTTAAATCTTCAAACTCAAAGACAAAATCGTTTGAAGACTCAGGCCGCTTATTTCATCAATGGTTATCAAAAAGATTGGTATGGGTTCAACCAAGGCGCTCTTATTGGATCATTTGACGGAGTCACTTGGTTTGCAGTTGGTACGGGAAGAAGAGTTACTGCAACAAGTACCAAATTATATTTAGCATTAAATGCTTCATTTTTAGATCTTGCTGATAAAACTGATACAATTGTAAATATCATTCCTGATTTTTCAGCAAACACTGCTGCTGACGTAGACTTTGATCCAAACTTGACACTCAATGATCCTCGTCAAAATACGGCGGCGACTTGCCAGCAACACCATCAATGTAATACTGATGCTGATTGCGTAACTCAACTTGGTTGGGAATATGTTTGTGCTGATGTTTCTCAATATCAAACAAAATGGCCAGTATTCGATAGCGACGCCAAAGAGCTTACCAATCAGGAAAGAACCGGTTCAATCTTTGAAATTCTTCAAGGTACAATTGATACAACAGCTCCAAGAAAATGTATCTACCGCGGTCAAGGTTCCCCTTGTAAACGCGACTACTCTCTCATATCCGACAACAACAAGAAAAAGCTTTTAACTTGTGCTCCAAATTTTTATTGTGCGGTTATCTCTTCAAATAAATTTAATGATGAATTGGTACGCTCTCCTAATGAACTTGATGGCATTCTCTTTGGTATGGATACAAATATATTAGGACGTCCTCTTAACTATGTGACCGCAAGTAAATCTCTTACAGCAGAAATTATTAGCAACATCAAATACAATGCCACAGGAGCTATGAAGCTATCTGCTGCAGACAGTGACGACATGGGGATTTGTCGTCCTGGAAAAGCGCTACCAAGTAATCTTAATACGGCGCTTGAGAATATCGATCTTGAAGCTCACAAAAATCCCGACACGAATAAACGAACAGATTATATTTCTCAAGTCGGTTCTTGTAATTCAAAAGCTGTTAGTTATGATCGCTTCATGACGTGCCCAGCTTTTGATGACTCTTTAAATTATGTAACTCCAACGGCACTTAATATAAGTGATGTTGTTTTACAAAAACAAACACAAAATGCTTGTGGAGCAGAAGCAAAACATATCACGACATCAGTCTCTGCTTTTGCAAGTATTGAAGGTCTATCACTTTTTAATCTTCAAAATATTACTCAGCCAATTCTTGCTCAGGATGCTTGTTTTAGAAGAGCAGGATCTGTTTGTAACAGTGATCTAGATTGCGGACCAAACTTGATGCATGAAACGACTGCTGGAACAATGGACGTCAAATATTTTGGTGGAACAGATGCTGAGCAATCGTACTGGAAGGAATCTCTAATTTGTGGACAAGGAACACCTGTTCCTGCGCTTGGGACAGCTTCGTATTCTAGTTACAAACTAAACGCAAATAGATGTTGTCGCGAAATTGGAAAAGATTTTACTATGTTCACCCAAGGGAATGATCCAAAAGTTATCCCAGAGAACGCTGGTAATAATTTAAACCTTAAGACTGATTTTACCTTACAAAATCCGACAACGCCAAATCGCTACTCAAGATATACAATTTCGAAAGCGGCCAATCTAGATCCAACGAGTATACCTTCTGTAGCATCAACAACTGAACCAAAACCTAATCAATGGCAAGTTATCAATGAAACTGGATCGCTTACTTGTTGTGGTGGTGGATGGATTAGAAAATTTGCTGACGGAACTCATGATTGGAAAGTTAAAAACCGTTTAAGTATTGATGCAAACAACTTCACTTGTTTAAACTTCAGATCTCCTCTGGCCGATTCTGGGTATACTGGATTTAATGCAGATAATATCAACCTCAATAGCTACCAGAGAGAATATGATTCCTTCTGTAAATCACCAGACATTGGTGGTTGTATGCAAGTTCCTTATCAGAACTCAAACAACTTTACGATTCTCTCTCCGTTGCCATATCACCCGGAATATTTGAATGGATTAAGCGATCCTCATTATCCGATACATCCTTCTATTGGGTTTTCAAGAATTGATACCACACCAACTGCTGATCCAATCAATGGTTCAACCCCTTGGTCTCAAAATCTATCAACTGATGCTCCATATGCCCCTCATCCATTTTACTATACGCCAACACCATATGACGTTGATAAAAACGGGAAGGCTTACAACTTTTTTACAGATAAAACGACTGATTACGGTGTTGAGATGTACCTTCCTGCTTATGTGCCGTGGGATGGAACTATTTCCAATGCAACTTACATCAATAAAGTTGTTATTAAATATTTTTATGATCCTCCTATTGCTCCTCAAATAGCAGACATTACGAATAAGATTGCTCCACAAGCTCAATGTGACAATGTTCTTATTCCTACAAATACAATTTCGCCAATTGATGGAATTCTAGGGACTGAACAATGGTGTATTACTAAAAGTCCTTCTTATGGAAACCGTCCAATTATGATCGTTGAAGCTGATGCTGGCGGTACTCATAATGGTAGAGGAAATTGGAAATACGCTGGAATCGCGATTGACTTTAAACCAGTTGAGACAGCTAAACTTTCAGTGACCTCTCAACCAGGAAACGCTCTATACTACTTAAGCAAGCTAGCTCGTATGGAATTGATTGGGATTCCTCAAATTACGTTTGAACCACTCTATTGCACTGGCGATCAGAATAAACTTGTTCCAGGTATTTTTAAATCAACATACACATCAAGAGCTTACTTTACCTCAAATGCGAACTCTAATGCTTATACTTCGATTAACCCAATTCAAAGCTACAATGCAGACAATTCATCAAGTACACCTGATACCTCATTTGCAGGGAATAATTATGGGAACTTCGAAAAACGATTCACTTACCAGGATAAACTCGATCACGCTGCCGTATTCTCTTCAAAAGATTTTACATGTTGTACTCCACTTGGAAAAACAACAAGTGCTGCTGCAAAATGCTGTTCAGGACATGCTGTTTTAAGCGCTGATGGAAAATCTTCGATCTGTAAACTTCCAAAAGGAACTGATCTAAATGTTTACTTCAATAAATTTGTATCAAATGAAGGTATTGGCGACACCCAACCAGGTGGCGGACTCACTGTAAAAGGATCAGATGTAAATTCTCCATATGATGCAACATTACCCAGCAATCCAGAAATTGACTTCAACCCTTACACCGGTGAACCAAAGTTCCGCGGAACAACCTATGACAAGCTTGTGGCCCTTGGTGGAGCTTATTGCGATGGTGGAAAGGTTGGAACAGGTGGGGCCTTCGGTAGCTTCCCTCCAGAACCATTTTCTGGCTCTTACGCCCTTCAGGCGAGCTCAACAGGTAGCATTGAGACCTATTTCCCGCTAAGTATTGTTGACTCTGTCCTGGATTTCCAGACCACAGATCCTGGTCTTGGCAAGATACCATTCGATAGTGGCCTTAGATGGAACCACCACTATTACTGTAAGTAATCCGTTTTCAGCATGGTCTCTTTATGATAGACACTAGTTATGAAAATCATCATAACAGTTATTCTTTATTTAGCGAATTTAGAGGCTTTTGCATTTACCACAATCAATTGTTCACACGCTGAATTATGCAAATTGGTTAATCTAATCGCTCGCGAAAACAAATTGAGCAATTTAAAAACAGAAAGCCTCGTCAATATTTCTGGCGATCCCCATGAATATGAGCCATCGACATTAGAAATAAAAAATTTAATGAATGCTCCCTTGCTTATCACTGGACCTAACGAATTAAATCCTTGGATAAAAAAAATCAATTCTCAGCGGGCCAAATCAGCCAATCTAAAAACAATCTCACTTTTGTTTAACAAAGATCATTTGAAGGCCTATCCAAACGCAAGTGCTGAGGTCCTCTCCCACTTTTGGCTTTATCCTAAAATTTATTGTTCTCTCAAAAGCCAACTTGAAGAAGATATGAAAAAGAATGGTTTTATTATAACCACAAAAGGCACATGTGACTCAAAATCAATTGAAGAAGAACTGCAAAAAGTCCTTTCAAAAATAAAGACCCCGATTATTCTAACTCACGATGCACTTTTACCCCTTCTTCTACAGTTAAGTCCATCCACTTCTATCACTGCAATTAAAGGTTCAGGTCATCACGAAGAAACGAGCTCAAAATCTGTAAAGAGAATGTATGATGCCCTAAAATCTCCTGTCGCAATCTGGGTCATTGAAGCGGGAATCAATGTCCCAAGTAATATTAAAAGCAAAATTAGAAAAAACGACATTACCCTAACAATTGATACGGCCAATTCAAAAAATGAAAATCCATTTTCTGTCCTTACCGAATTAACAGAAAAATTAAAGACTCAGGTCCCAAGTAAACAATGACAAATCCTATCTTAAAAGCAGAAAAAATTTGTTATAGCTACAATGGAGAATCTCCTGTTCTAAAAGATATTTCTTTTTCTCTAGATATTGGAGAAAGCCTTGGTGTCTTAGGACCAAACGGTGGTGGAAAATCCACTTTGATGAAAATTATCGCAGGCCTTCTTACTGCCGACTCTGGAGAGCTGTTTTTTGATGGAAAAAATATAAAAGAGTATAAAACTTATCCTTATGAAATATTCTCTTACGTTCCTCAAAACAGCGAACTCAATTCGATTCTTCCAGTGAAAGTCCACGAATACATGGAATTTTCTAAGGCACTCAATAAAAATGTTTCTTCAAAAGATTTGGATGAGCTTTTAGATCTCGTGGGAATTCTTCACAAAAGAGATTCACTCATTTCAAAGTTATCTGGAGGGGAAAGACAGCGAGTCCTTATCGCGCGTGCTCTTATCAACAAACCTAGACTTCTCTTACTAGACGAGCCGACGAAAGGGCTCGATAGCAGTGGACAGGATCAATTGCTTTCACTTATTGATAAAATCAAGTCTCGCGATAAAACAGCTGTCATGATTGTCGATCACAACATCAACCAAATTATTAGAAACTGTCACAAGATTTTATGTCTAAACAGATCTTATCACTGGCATGATCATCGCGATCTTCTCACTAAAAATATTCTTGAGGATGTTTACCACTGTGAATTTGAGCATCTCCTCATTCATGAAAATGATTTACAACAAGATTCTAATCATCCTAGTCATGATCATCTTTTTTGCGATCACGATCACAAAAATTTAAAAGACCCACATTCACTAATGAGGGGGAAAAAATGATGACATTCTTTCAATCTCTGCAGGATTTTTTGCATTATGATTTTCTACTCTATGCACTTTTGGGCACACTTTTTCTCTCTATCACATGTGGGCTCATATCTCCTCTATTAATTGCTAGAAAAAATGCCTTTATGGGATCGGCCATATCTCATTCAACTCTTTTAGGGCTTGCAATTGCTCTAAGTTTATTTACAGCTGACTCATCACTTTCTATCTTTGCAACAACATTAGGTATCACGATTTTGTGTACACTTTTTCTCGCTTTCTCCACATACCGTCAAAAACTTCCAACGGACTCTCTCATTGGAATTTTTTATACATCGACCATGGCACTGGGAATAATTATCCACTCCCTTTTTGCTAAAAATAAAACGGACCTTTTAAGTTTTTTATTTGGAAATATTCTTCTTCTTACTAAAGAAGATTTGATTTTATCAGTCGCACTTCTTACCCTTACTGCCCCATTGATTATTATTCCATACAAAAAATGGCTCTTTTTAACTTATGATGAAGAAGGTGCAATTACATCGGGAATAAAAGCTAAAGTTTATCACTATCTTTTCTTTATTTTGCTCGCACTCTTAATTGTTACAAGTATCAAATTGGCAGGAACAATCTTGATTGAAACGCTCTTATTAGTTCCAGGCTTTTTTGGATTAAAGTTTAGTTCAAATGTCAGACAGTCTTTTATCTTGAGCGTGCTTTTTTCAACTACTTTCGCGCTTCTTGGAATTGTAATTGCAAACTCATTTGGACTTCCTTCTGGAGCAACTCTCGCGGTCGTTCTCTTTATGGCCCTAGTGCTATCGCTTTTCTTAAAAAAGATTTATAATTTAATAAGAAAATAATAATTTGAGGTCCCAATGAAAAAGCACAATGAAGCAAAGACTGTGAATGAAAGCGCAGTTGAAATGCGCTATCTTGTCATGCCTAACCATACTAATCCGCAAAACTCCATTTTTGGGGGAGTCGTCATGTCCTGGATAGATATGGCCGCTGCAATGGTTGCTGAAAGACATTCAAACAGACCAGTCGTCACTGTTCACGTCGACGATATTAGTTTCAAGGCCCCTATTAAAATTGGAGACCATGTTCTAATCAGAGCAAGTTTAAATTATGTCGGAAAGACATCAATGCTTGTTGGTGTAAAAGTTGTTGCTGAAAACCCTTTTACAGGAATTTCTCGTCATACAACAACTGCCTATCTTGTCTTTGTTGCTCTTGATGACATTGGAAAGCCTCTTCAAGTTCGAGCTGTCATCCCAGAATCTGATGATGAAATCAGAAGATTTGCCGAAGGAAAGACCCGCATTGAAGATATGAAGAAAAGAAAAGCAAAAGAATAATCAGGATTATGATCGTATGAAGTTTTTTTTCTTAATTATACTAATGAGCTTTAATCTTTATGCTCTAGAGTACTCCAAAATCGATTTCGATGGATGTCCCGAAAATTCTTTTTGTAAAAAAGAGACTGGTCTCACCCGTAAAAAATGGATGGAACAATTAAGAAGTTTTTCAAAGGGAGAACTAAGCGAACAAAAACTAAATGCCTTTGTTCAATCTGAATACGGTCTTCCTGTTAGCGGTTGGGCACAGGAAGAAGCTAGCCTTCTACCGAATGTTTTGATGTGGGATTCTCCTTGTAAACAACATCGAAGCCCAACAAACAAATACTACATAAGTGAAGTATTCAGAAAAAATTTAAACGCCAATGAGTTAAAAGAATCCCCTACAATTTTTTTCTCGAGAGCGATCATTTTAGAAAAAGGAAAAACTCCTTATTCTGTCGTTGTACCAAGAGGAGATGCACCATTATTTGTAAAAGACGGCAGTCTTTATTTTTTACGAGAAGAAGAAGGAATTTTTTATGGTCTTTTAATTGATCGCGATGGACGTTTTAAAATTACTAAAAATGAATTCAGCTCACTTCCTCCTAAAGAGGTGACTTGTTCACAGGATCTTATAGCAGAGTTTTCAAGAGAAGCTCCAAGTCCAAATTTTTATCAAGGTCATTACTGCAAAGATATTTGGGATAAAACAACAAAAAGCTACAAAACGATGCTTTTGGGGTGGAGTTGCAATTGAAGCTTTGCCTTTTTAATGTCGAAAATTTTTTTCTTTTATCCGGCCCCAATGGAGACGGATTTAAAAAGCCTGTTGATAAAATAGAATGGATTGCTCGCACTATTTCCGAAATCGATGCCGATATCACAATGCTCTGTGAAGTCGGAGGAATTGAGAGCCTCGATTTATTCAACACGAAATATTTAAACTCGAAATACTACAGCGCTCTTTTAAAAGGGAATTCCAATCGTGGAATAGAAATGGGTTATCTTATAAAAAAAGATCTGCCTTACAAATACAGACATATTAGTCACGCCAATGCCTCAATTGAGTTTAACTATCATTTTGAAATAGAAGAAAATAAAAAACTGATGCTTGATGAACTCAAAATTCCTCCTCATAAATTCTCTCGTGACATTTCTGAGCTTAGAATTTTAAAAGACGATAAAGTCGCCATGATTCTTCTTTTAGTGCACCTAAAATCGAAATGGGATCGCGATGGTGTCGACTACAATGGCAAAGAGAGAAGAAAAGCAGAATTAAAGGCACTGGTTAAAACCTACAATCGTCTGCGCCACGAATTTGGTCCAAATGTTCCTGTTGTCGTTGCGGGCGATATGAATGGTGTGGCCCAAAAAAGTCATCAGGAACCAGAATTTGACGATCTTTACGCCCATACGGACCTCGAAGACGTCCTAGAAGTTATCAAAGAACCCTATGAAAGACGCCTCTCCTTTTTTTATTTTGGAAAGGAAAATAATCGCGAATCTTTCCAGCTAGATTATATTTTTCTCCCACCAGAGCTCCACAACCTTGTCAGAAAAGAAGATTCAGGTATTTATCTTTTCCGCGACCCCCATGGCATGGCATTGCCATATCCCCAAGAATCTTATCAGCGCTACGCCCTCCCCTCTGACCACTATCCAGTTGTTGCAAACCTCAATTTTTTGTAATTTTAAAATTTGTTAAGCTGCATAAAATACGCTACATTCTGCCCTTAAAAAATTGGGATTTTCACTGTGTTTTTCCACCCTAAATTTAGGGTCTTGAGGAAATTGAAATGAATAATAAAGTCGTCGAAAACATTCCCTGGTCTAAAGAAGAGGCCGATGAGACTTATCACATCAGCCGATGGGGAGATGGTTATTTTGATATAAACGATCAAGGGCATCTTTGCGTTCTTCCAAACCAAGATGAAAATGGTCCACGCATTGATATCGCTGAAGTTCTAGAGGAAATGAAGGCTCAGAATATTCCTTTCCCTATTGTTGTCAGATTTCACGACATTCTTCGCTCTCAAGTAAAAGTTTTAAATGAAACTTTTAGAGACGTTATCAAAGAAGCTAACTACAACGGAAAATACACTGGAGTTTACCCAATAAAAGTAAACCAGATGCGCGAAGTTGTAGAAGAAATTGTCGATGCAGGGACTCCTTACAACTACGGTCTTGAAGCAGGCTCAAAACCAGAACTTCTTTCAGTTCTTGCCTTCAATGACAACCTTCATGCTCTCACTGTTTTAAACGGTTACAAAGACGAAGATTATCTTCGACTTGCTCTTTTAGGAAATAAACTTGGAAGAAAAGTTATCGTCGTTATCGAGAAGTTTTCTGAACTTTATAAAATTCTAAAACTTTCTAGAGAAATGAACATTGAACCAATGATTGGTTTAAGAGCAAAGATTACTATCAAAGGTTCAGGAAAATGGGCCGAGTCAGGTGGAGAAAAAGCAAAATTCGGTCTAACAATCGCCGAAATGCTGACAGCTATTCAAATCTTAAAAGATGAGGGCTCATTAAACTCACTTAAACTATTTCACTTCCATGTTGGTTCTCAAGTAACCGACATCAGAACAATTAAAGAAGTTGTTCGCGAAGGCGCGCGCATTTTCACAAAACTTTCACAACTTGGAGCGCCTTTAGAGTATTTCGATGTTGGCGGTGGTCTTGGTGTTGATTATGATGGGTCTCAATCAACAAGTGATTCATCAGTTAACTATAAACTAAACGACTACGCTTCAGACATCGTTTATCTTCTAAAAGAAATTTGTGATGCTGAAAAAGTTCCTCATCCAAATATCGTATCTGAATCAGGACGAGCAATTACTGCACGTCACTCATGTGTAATCACAAACGTAATCGATAAAATTGAAACCTCTTTTACTGATTACGACACTACAAAAATCCCAGGAGAACACAGTCTAGTTAATAATATGAGAGAACTTCTGGATGCTATCGATGTAGAAAACGCTCAGGACGTTTACAACGATGCTCTCGATATGAAAAAAGAATGTTTAAATGCTTTCCGTTTGGGGATCTTAAAACTAGAGGAACGAGCTGCACTTGAGACGCTTTTTTGGAAAATTACCAAAAAGATCTCTTCGCTTCTTCCGAGCATGGAATTTATTCCGGATAATCTTTATGATATCCCTCAATCAATTGCTCCTCAGTATCTTTGCAATTTCTCTATTTTCCAATCGGCGCCAGATCTTTGGGCCATTGGACAGCTTCTTCCGATTGTTCCAATTACAAAGTTAAATATTAAACCTCACAACAATGGAACTCTAGTCGATATTACATGTGATTCAGATGGGAAAATAAATAAGTTCATTGATATCAATGAAACTAAAAATCTTCTTCCTCTTCACGAACTAACGAGTAATGAAGACTACTACATAGGCCTTTTCTTAACTGGTGCTTACCAAGATGTTATGGGCGATCTTCACAATTTATTTGGAAGACTAAACGAAGTTCACGTTTTCTGTGACGATGAAGATCCAACAGACTTCTACATCGAAGAAGTGATCAAAGGATCTTCAGCTGAAAGTGTACTCTCAGCTATGCAATACAATCCTGAGGCCATGGCCTACACAATGAAAAAAAATATAGACCGACAAATTGCTAGCGGAAAAATCAACCCAAGAGAAGGTGTTCGATTGGTAGATTTTTACGAAGAATGTTTGAAATCTTATACGTATCTTAAAAACTAATTATTGGAGAAAATATGAAACGAGGTCCAGTTACAGAATTCATGCTTACTCACTACAAACACTTTAACTCAGCATCCCTCGTTGATGCAGCTGTTGGATGGGAAACTCACCTCGCTAAAGGTGGAAAAATGTTCGTAACTCTTGCAGGAGCAATGTCTACTGCAGAATTAGGAAAATCTCTAGCGGAGATGATTCGCCAGGATAAAATTCACGCAATCTGCTGTACAGGAGCTAACTTAGAAGAAGATGTTTACAATCTTGTTGCTCATAATCACTTTCACAGAATTCCGGACTGGAGAGGATTAACAGCAGAAGACGAAATGAAGCTTCTTGAAAAAGGTTTAAACCGTGTAACTGACACGTGTATCCCTGAAGACGAAGCAATGAGAAAGATTGAAGCTTTAATTAATAAAGAATGGAGTAAAGCAGATAAGGCCGGCGAGAGCCATCCTCCGCACTACTACTTCTGGGAAGTTTTAAGATCAGGTGCTTTAAAAGACGAATACCAAATCGATCCAAAAAATTCTTGGATGCTGGCAGCGATGGAAAAAAATCTTCCAATCTATACTCCAGGTTGGGAAGACTCTACTAACGGAAATATGTATGCAGCAGCTTGTATGGATGGAAGAATTAAAAACGTTCACACAATGAACTCTGGTATTCAAACCATGATGAGACTAGCTGACTGGTATACTGAAACTTCAGCTAACAATTCAATTGGATTCTTCCAAATTGGTGGTGGTATCGCTGGGGATTTCCCAATCTGTGTTGTTCCTATGCTTGAGCAAGATTTAGAAAGAAAAACTCCGCTTTGGGGTTATTTCTGTCAAATTTCAGATTCAACAACAAGTTATGGTTCTTACTCAGGAGCTGTTCCAAATGAAAAAATCACATGGGGAAAACTTGATATAACAACTCCAAAATATATTATTGAGTCAGATGCTACAATTGTTGCTCCATTAGTTTTCGCTTATCTTTTAAACTGGTAACAAGCCGTTGCCAATGGCCGACAAGAAAGGTTCTTTCTTGTCGGTATCTATCTCCATTAAAAATTACAAATTTTTGCCCCTTCATTTTTGACTAATATTTTTACACCTTCATTCCGATAACTCCTATACCAGAAGGCCATTAGCCTTTAGAGACTTGGGAGCGATCATGAAAACTAGAAAAATAACACCAATTATGTTTGTAACTGCAACACTCCTTGCTTCATGTGCAGGTCCAGAAAGCTACCAGCAAAAAATGGCCAGATATACGCCTAAATCTTTCAGTAAAAACCAAGTTCCAGAAATTAAAACGGCAGATTTTAAATTTGCTCCAGTTCCTTATAAAACTGAAGGCCGTGCCCCTGCTTCTGTATCTACTACACCAGAAATCAAAGAACAGGAGAAAGAGGGAAATCCTACAAATAAAAAACTCTATTTTTTAACTCTCTTTGCCCAATATGAAACTCTAAAAAAGTATTCTGCTGAATATGCACCAACTGTTTCTATTTGCCCGAACTTCCATACAAGTCTTCTTCGTCATAATGAAAAGACGCAAAGTACTTACGATGGAAAATATCAAAACAAAAAATTTACTTACGACTCAACAAGATATTCAGAAGATAGTTTTGTAGCAAGTCACCCTGAACTTCTCTTGCCTTTATCCAAGGAAGAAACGACACCAAAAGTTGTCGACATTATCAGGAGCTCAAAATCTCCTATGACAGAAGCTGCAGTAAATGAATTAGTTCATAAAGCTATCGATATTCATTTGAGCAAAACCTATTCAGAAATCAGAGAACTTTGTGAATATGGAGTAAGTGATAATTATTATATTTATGAGAACTTAATCACTCATATAAAAAATAATAAATTTGAAGCTGCCCCTTCAAACATGAATACTCTTTTAAAAACGACAATCTTTTCTAATATGGCCCTGACAACTTCATTGGAAAAACAAACTAAAACACCAGGAAGATCAATCGCTTCAATTGGTGACAATGAAAAGTCTACTCCTTATGCAGGAGAAGTTATGACAAGATTAAACGTCAAATGGGCAAATCAATACTTTGAGTACATCAAAGAATCACACTAGTGAAATGTGAACAGACGATTGCGTGAAGAAAGTACCGCCAGGTAGTTTTCTTTGCTGTCCATATCGCCAAAGACTGCTGAATACGCATGTCCAAGATGAAATTTTTCTGTGACATTTAATGTCTTAGTATCAACATAAAGAATTTCTCCGGCAGTTGTTGAAACAGCAAGTCCCTGCTTATAAGGGACAATTGAAGTGATTACACCTGAAGAAATTTTCGCTTTATTTAGCACATTAAGATTAATATCTGTAAGAACTAACTCCCCTGTTGGAGTTCCAAAAAGAAGTTGTTCTTTTGAATTTGGAAGCATGTAAGGCGCTCTAGAAGCAACGAATTCCCCTTTTCTTAAAATTTTTCCAGTATTGGGATCAAGAATCGAAAGAGGTCCGCCAACAGCTCCAATATAAACTTTATCGTTTAAAACAAAAGCAGCATTATCCACGTCTACAAACTTAGCAGCTGTCGATAATTTCGATTCGTACAACAAAACGCCTTCATCAATAGAAAGTGCGACTAAAGTTCCATCGGCAAGTCCTACTAATATTTTATCCTTGTAAACAACTGGAACAGAAGCTCTTTGAAGTGTTGTCAGATAAGGCACTGAACGCTTATATCCCCAGAGAATTTTCCCAGTCTCTGCATCTAGACAAAAGACCTGATGATTTCTTAGATGAAAGAAAATTCTCCCTTGGTACAGGACACCTTTTGTTTCAATTGAAGCCCCTAAATCCACACTGTATTTAATTTTCCCAGTTGTATAGTGACGAGAGATAACTCTCCCTTGAACCGTTCCGTAAACAACTTGATCTTTAAAGACAACTGGTGCTGAATGATAGGTTGATCCATCAAATTCACTCCAGACAGGCTTTCCATTTTCAAGCTCATAGGCTTCCATTAATCCAGAATTGTTACCTACGTAAACAATTCCTTCATGAATAAGTGGCGATTGAAGAGCAATCGGAAGATTTCCCGACTCGTAAGCTGGATCCAAATCCTTAATCCAAATCGGAGAGAATTTTGTCACTTTTGGTGTCTCCCCTTGTGGAAGATAGGACTTCATTCCTGAACAGGATGTAAGAAGCATAGAAACAATCAAAAGATTCAAAATTTTATTCATTTTTTTACCAAGTTAAATTTTTTACTTACATTTTTGAGAGATAAAGCTTAGCGATTTTAACAAATTCACTATCGTCTTTTGCTTTTTCTACAACATAAGTGAAACTTGCCTTAGCTTTTTCCTTGTTACCTAGTTTTAAATAAAGGCGACCAAGGTCCAAATAATTTTTGCCCTCGAATACTTTAAGTGATTTTGAATTCATTTTCTCAAGTGTCTCAATTGCTTTTTGATCTTGTCCCAAATCTTCGTAAACAACAGCAAGACGACTTAAAATGAAATATTCAGCATATTCGTTTTTGGCAACTAGTTGTCCAATTGTGAGAACTTCGAGTGCTTCATTGAGATGCTGTTGCCCCATTAAAAGATCACTTGATTTTATAATAACAGGAACAAGTCCTGAATAGTTTCCAATTTCCTTATGAAGATTTTTAACTTCGGTAACAAGAGTTTTTGGATCACTCTTATCATTAAAATTTTTAAGAGATCCTGATTCAAATGCATAAATCTTAGTATTGAATTCTGCTTTAGATTTATCCGCTAAAGTTGAATAAAGCCCGAAGCCAACCACGGCCACTAAAATTCCTACAAGAATCGCGATCAACGCATTTTTATTTTTTGATACGACTTGAGCGACATCTCCATCATTAATAATTTGATTAATACTACGGTTAGGTGTTGTTGTGGTGTTTGACATCGTAAAACTCTGGTTAAAAGGTTTAAAAATAAAATAAAACTCATTCTAAAAAGCCTTTGTTAAGTTGTCAAAAATAGAGAGGTTCGTTACAATAAAAAAAAGCTCAATTAACTAGATGCATCCCAAGGAAGGATTTCTATGCTCAATAAAGTGAAGATTCTCATTGCCGTATTCTCACTTTCTATTCTTTGTAACTCCGCTATGGCCTTAGAAAAACTAAACCGTTTAGGGCTAGGAATGAGCAATCAGCTCAAAAATGACTTCCCTGCTCTTTCTTTTAAAGTTCAAAAAAACAGATCTTTTGCTTTTGGTGGTCTTTTTGGACTCTCAACTGACCAAAATAATGGTGGATATGGTGTCGGTTTAAAGATTTACCGCAATATCTTCGAAGAACCTCAACTTAATTTTTATTTTGCTGGCATGGGGGCACTTCTAAGTAATAAAATTAATCAGACAAACTACTCAGGGTTCCAGTTTGATTTAAGCTTAGGAAGTGAATTTCACTTCTCAGGTCTTCAGTCTCTTGGATTTAGTTTTGAGTTTGGAGCTTCGGCCTATAAGAAAAAAGATTTTGTTTTTCAAACTCTGGGAAATAATTTTATTGTATCTGCGATTCATTTTTACCTATGAAAAAACTAATTTTATCTCTTTCATTACTCCTGTCTCTTGGAAGCACAATTCCTACGATTGCCTTTGCTCAAGAAGCGGCCAACGATATTTTTTCTGCCGATGATGATGATTTAAATATTGGTGGAGATATCTTTACTGATTTTAATGAGGATATAGAAAACGCAAAAGTTGTTGAAGATGAGCGTTTTTACCGCTACGGGCGTTTCTTTTCATTTAATGCTTCTTTAGGACTTACTACTTTTGATGGAAATAGAGGGATTGCCTACCAAAACCAACCGCCTTCATTTGGGTTAAGTTTTACTTTCTTTAAAGATTTTCAAACAGCACTGGGGCTGGGCCTTGAGTTTTCCAAACATTCTATGTTTTTAAAAGATCCAGTGTTAGGTTTCCCAAATGCAACTACAGCTCCAGGGCTTGTTGACGTAAGTATGCTTCGGGTATTTTTCAGTTATCGCTACTATATTGAAACGGCCAATTTAGGAACAGCGATCACCTACTCTAACCCTTATTTAATTGGGCGAATGGAGTACTGGTATGAAACAAATAGATATACAGACCAAAGCCAACTTCCTAGAGATATTGGGGGCGGTTTAGGCTTTGGACTCGGTTTTGGGTTAGAGTTTCCAATTGAGTTAAAAGAATCTTATATTGGTTTAGAATTTTTAATTCACGCGGTAAATTTCCCGGATAAAAACACACAAAAGTACGCTCCAAAAAACCCTGGTGGATACGGGTTTGATAACTTAAGTGGGAACGCTTACAGCACAATGGTTAGCTACGTCTTTAACTGGTAGGTGCCACTATACTTTTGGTTTCGCAACCGCAAATAAAAAAGGCCCCATTTCTGGGGCCTTCTCATTTTAAATTAAGTCACTTCTTTCATTCTTTTGCTTAATCGCTTTGCTAAATCCTCACCAGATCTAAAGATCAAGTGAATCGGCGTATTATCAAATGCAAATTCTTTTCTTAAGCCATTCTTTAAATAACTTTGATAGTTATCAGGAATCCCCTTAGACAGGTTGGTAAAGAATAAAAACGTTGGAGGATTTGATTTTAACATTGAAGCATACTTCACTTTAAATCTCTTTCCACCAGAATTTTTAATTGCAACAGGATGATTTTCAACCAACTGATAAACGTAACGATTGAGAACACCTGTTCCGATATTGCGGTTTCTAACCAGGATCGTTTTCTTGATACATTCTTTTAACTGACCAATATGTCGGCCATATTTTGCTGAGATTGGAATAAGATCACAGTAATAAAGCCAAGGCACTGAGTCTCTTAAGTCTTGGATCCATTCTTTTTTAGCAGCTTCATCAACTAGTTTTTCTCTTAGAAGGTCGACTTTATTTAAACAGACAATAACTGATTTTCCTTTCTCTAAGGCAATATCTAAAAGGCGTCTGTCTTGATGAGAAATACCAATAGTTGCATCAATCATCACAATAACAATATCACTTTCAGTAATACATCTTAGCGATCTATAAACCGATTGTTGCTCAATAAATCCTTCAACTGATTTCTGACGTCTGATCCCTGCAGTATCTACTAAATGGAGAGAGCGCCATTGCGATCCACTAGACTTTTCTTTTTCAACTTCAGCAGAAAAATCTTCTGAAGTCTCATCTTGCATTTGGGCTTCTAGTTCCTCTGAATCTTCTTCAGAATACTCTTCGTCTTCGTCACTAAATTCTGCGCCTTCTAAGTCTGAGGTGAAAACAGTTTCGTAGACTTCGTTATCATATTTAGTTAGCTCTTCGTCAGATAGGGCCTCATCCAAATTGATATCATCACTTTCATCTTCATCAACATAAAGGGGAGTTTCAGGACTTAGGTAATCTTCTTCGTCATAAAGAGGATTTCCCTTTGTTCCTTCTTCTTCAAGGTTGTAACTTTGAGTTAGCGATTGATAGAGATCAGCATTGTTTGATCTGAATTCTTCGTATTGTTGAAAGAGAAGATTATCATTTTTAGCAAATGCGACTTCATCATCTAATTCATGTGCTTGCTTTCCAAAAAACAAATCGAAAAATCCTTCAATTGGATCAACTGTTGTTCCCGGGATATCACTTACAAGAGCTCGCTGAGAACCCAAAAGAAGATTTAAAAGAGTCGACTTTCCAGCGTTAGGAGCACCAATAAGAGAGAGACGAGCGACAACCTTCTCTCTTGGAGTGACTCCTTTTTGAAGAAGAGAGATTTCCTGAGTTTTTTCTTTTTCAAACTTCAGGATCTCTTTGTGTAAACGAAGTCTCAGATCAAGAAGTCCCAAACCATGTTCAGCTGAAAGCTTAAACATTTCTTCTTCGCCAATTCCTAAAGAATAGAACTCAAGCTCCTCGCCTTCTTGTTTGTCAGTGTCGTATTTGTTCACTAAAACCCAAAAAGGTTTTTTCTCTTTTCTGATGTAATCAGCAATAATTTCATCGTAAGGAAGAACCCCTTCTCTTGAATCAACGACAAACAAAATAAGATCACTCTCATGGATTGCCGTCTTCGCTTGTTCAGTCATGATGTTAAAAAATTTATTCATGATCTGATCGCGTTTTTTAGGAACGTTTTCTTCTATTTTTTGCGGATAAAATCCACCTGTATCAACCATGATCGCGTCCACTGGCTCAGCGTGACCAAGCTCTGAAAAAGTGGCAATACCGTAGTGGCGATCGCGAGTTACTCCTGGCTTATCAAAAGTGATCGCTTTGTGTGCCTTTTTCATAAGGCGATTAAAAATTGTACTTTTTCCGACGTTTGGTCTCCCAATAAGCGAGATGACCATTGATCGTTTATAATTATTCTGTTCCATAAATTGCGCCTCTTATTTCTTTCGCCACACGCGTGCGGAATCTTTTGCTCTTGGAAGCCCGATTTCTTCCAGGACAAAATTATTTTTAAACCATTTTGGCGAAACTTTAACGTGGAGGTTTAAATGAACAGGGCCTCCAGTCATAACTTCAATTTTTTTACGAGAACGAATACCAATTTCTTTAATCATTGAACCGCTTGAACCAATAACGATTGCTCTTTGGCTTGGGCGATTGACAAGGATTGAAGCTGAAATATGCGATTCATAAGACTCAGGATCAGTCTTTCCTTTAACTTCTTTGTACTCGTCGATAACAACTGCTACTTCATAAGGAACTTCATCTTTTAAAAGTTCAAACGCTTGCTCGCGAATATACTCTGTAACAAAAAATCTTTGATTTTTGTTAGAGACATCCCCATTTGGATAAAGATGTGGCCCCGACTCAGCTCTGTCACAAATTGCACCTGTTAATTCGTGAATATTTGTTCCTTCTTTGTTTGAAATTAAAAAATATTTTTCTAAACTTGGAAGAATTTCACGCGCTTTTTCTACTACTTCTTTTAATGGAAGATTTTCTGCGTTTTCAATTTTGTCAGATTTGGTAAACACAACCCATGTAGGTCCAAGCTCTAAATCAATATTTTCTTTGAACTCAGAAAATTGTCCCATGATATCGCGACTAATATCGATTAGAAGAAGATTTAAATCCGCTCCTTCTGTTCCTTCGCGTGCTTGTTCATTTAGTCTCTTGTTGAATTCCTGGCTTGATTTATGAAGACCCGGAGTATCTACCATGACAACTTCAGTGCGATCTACTGTGAAAACACAGTGGAATTTATTTCTAGTTGTTTGAGGTTTGTTTGTCACAACACTTAGATCTGTTCCTAAAAGAACATTGATAAGGGAACTCTTTCCAACATTTGGAGCTCCTAAAACGGCAACCATGATTGCTTTGTTGTGCGGGTGTTGGTCTTCTAATAACATTCTCGTCTCCTTGCTGTTAAAATATCAAAGTTATTGATACAGTTTTTCATCTAGCACGATACGTGCTAATTCTTTTTCTAATTTTTTCTTAGAAGGCCCCTGGGCCTCAGCTAACTTCTTATTTCCAATCCACAACTCAACACTAAATCCATTTTTTATTTCAGCTGATTTATATGTTGGATGAATTTGAAAAAGGGCCATACTCAATTCTTGCAACTGCGTTTTACTATCGAAAAGTTCTAGATTCTCAAAGGCAAAAAAGTTTTTACCAGTAGCTGCCTCATACTTATCAATGATTGCCATGAAGGATTTTTCTAATTGAACTGTCTCTTCATTGCTATCGAAATAGATGGCTGCACAGAGTGCCTCAAAGGCATCAGCAAGCAGCGACTCTTTATTCTGTCCTTTATTTTTGTGCTCACCTTTTCCAAGCAAAAGATTCTCGCCTAAAGAAATACTCATTGCTAATTTTGAAAGTGAGTGCTCGTTAACAAGAGCGCCTCGAAGTTTTGAGAGGTCACCTTCATTGGCATTT
This sequence comes from Bacteriovoracales bacterium, assembly GCA_037444575.1. Taxonomy (GTDB): domain Bacteria; phylum Bdellovibrionota; class Bacteriovoracia; order Bacteriovoracales; family Bacteriovoracaceae; genus Bacteriovorax. Next base: position 49,250 of record JBBIME010000015.1, on the reverse strand, counting down.
GGAAAACGTTTAAAAAGAATTTTTGCCACAATAAAATTGACGAGAGAGTCTCCCAAAAATTCCAATCTTTCGTTGGAAGAAAGAGAAAGATCTCTAAACTCGTGACAGAATGTGGATTGAGTAAGAGCGTTTATTAAAAATTCTTTTTTCTTAAAGACGTATTCTATATGAGATTCTAATTTTTTGATGGATGAAAATTTTGTCATGCTCTGATTTTCTAAATTTTCGAGCAGATTTTTTTGTGACGCTTGTGAGTAAAGTGCATCAAGCCATAAATGGACACTTGCGAAATCATCGCTCCCATTTCTCTGATATGGTGAATTAAAGGTCGTCTCTTGCACTGGCTTGCTCACTAATATTAAATTGTTACGGCGGGGCTGGTTTTAGCACTCCTCGTAAAGGTAATCAAGGATGACTTTTTAAGTTGTACTATTTTACTTAGTGGGATACTATCGCCCACCTAAAGCTTTGAAATTAGTCTTCTCCACAACAAAAACAATGGAAGGGTTAAGGTCTCATAAGGCCTTTCTCCTCAATAAAAGAGAGAAAAAAAGATAATATGAACACACTCACACAACAACCCCACACACAGACAGTTACTCCAATCATCCCTGTAGTTCCTGCTACTACAAAGGCAACAGAGATTAAGCACTCTGCTCTAGCTCCAGATCTAATGGCACTAGAACAAGAGTTCTATTCAAATCTTCGCGCTCAGGGGAAAAGCCAAAATACATTAAAAAACTACAAAACAGATTTAGATTGTTTTAACTACTATCTAAACTCTGAATACTCTTCTATTGAAGTAACTAAATTTGATCAAACATTAGTGACAAATTACGGGCAATACCTGGAGAAAAAATATTCTTCAGACAACTCTCGTCGCCGTCGTGTTCAGGCGCTAAGAATCTTTTTTGATTTCCTTCTAAATAAAGGATTAGTTTCAAGCAACCCTGTGAGAAAGCTTCCAACTTCTCCTAAGTTTTTAGATATCCCAAGACCAACTCCTTTTATTGACGTAAAAACTCTTTGGACTTTTTTAGTTGAAGAGTCTCACTCACAAGATAAAATTCAAGAACTTCTAAGCAAAAGAAATCAAATTCTATTTCTTTTGATCTTTGGAGCAGGATTAAAAGTTTCAGATCTTTCTGAACTTTCTATCAAAGACATCACAATCTCAACGAACGGTGATGAACCACGTGTTCTTATTCATCATCCAAAAAGAGATGCTTATACAGTAGCTCTTCCTAAAATTTTTGAAAAAGTTTACGCTGATTACTTAGTGATCTTAGAAGAGATGAAACAAAAATCTCAAATCAGCTTTGATAATCTTCTCTTCTACGCTAACCCATACAGAATTATTTCTGGTGGATTATCGGCCAGAGGTATTGAAATTATTTTCGAAGACTACAGAAATAAACTAATGATCACTCTGACTCCAAAATCTCTTCGTCAGGCGTGTATCTTTAAATGGATTCAACAGCAAAAAAATGTAACTCTTATTAAAGAGTGGTTAGGTCTAGCTCCATCGTATGATCTTAAATTATACCTAGAGCATGCTCCAAACTTCCTTTATAACGAAGACATTTTGGAAGACATCTTCACAAATTATAAAAAGCATTAAGCAGTTTTAAGAGGGTCCGAAAGGGCCCTTTTTTTTGCCTTTCCAATGGATAAAATTCATTAGTAATTTATTGGTCTATAGTCGGCTCGCCACTTGCTCTTCTCGGGCGAACTTCTTCAGGCCTATCATAAACAGGATAGCCAAGATCATGATCAAGATGCCATCGATCAAACAGTAATTCCTGCTTTTCGATTCTGTAGAAAGTTAATTCTTTATCGATATTATCCAAACGATAAGCAAGCTCTCGCTGAAGCTTTATTTGATCATTTTTTTGAGTCAGAAGTTGATCTAAGGCACGTGCCTTCTGTTTTTCAATTTCTGCGATTTGCTGATCGTAGTCTGCGGCCACTTGAATTTTTTTCTCTTCAAAATTCCACACGTCTTGGTTGATGCCATTGAGTTGAACCATAAAATCTTTTTTCTTATTCATTAGGCTCGCGCGATAAACAGAAGCCTCGCGAACTCTCATTGCAAGTTTTTCAGATCTCATAATGAGCGCAGTCCCTCTTCTGAAATATTCTTCTTTTGGAAAACATGGAAAGAGATCTTTTACGAACATGACAAAATAATTTTCTTCGATACTTCGAACGAACCCTTGGCAATACTCACTGTCCTTACTATTTTGAATTTTAAACTCTACTAAATCCCCTGCGCGAAAAAATTTTGCATTTTTGTTTTCGCTGGAAACCTTAACGATCGAAGTGGTGGCATCCCGGTCTGTCACTCTCCCCGAGAATTTAGAGTAATCAAATTTTGTATCGTAAAAAGAATCTGGATCAATTTTGAGTGTTTCTTTTTGAAGTTTTAAAGAACTATTGGCCGAATGCGCAGGCACTGCAGCGACCATCAAAATTCCCAAAATAAACTTTAGAGCAAAGCTCCATCTACAAAATATCATACTTTTAGTATAACCCATTTTTTCACCTCGCCTAATACTAGGAAAAACTTGATGAAGAATGTCCAACCTTGTACCTTTTAGGAAACTTTTTAAATCACCTCTTTTAAGGAGAACAAAATGGAATTTTTTCTAGATACTGGGATCGTTTCAGAAATTAGAGAAGCAGCTCAGTTGGGTATTATTGATGGTGTAACGACTAACCCTTCCCTCATCGCCAAGACAGGACGTAGCCAAGTTGATGTTATCAAAGAAATTTGCGAGATTATCGACGGGCCAATTTCAGCTGAAGTCATCGCCACTGATCTAGAGGGAATGATTAAAGAAGGTGAAGATCTAGCTAAAATGCATAAGAATGTAGTTATTAAACTCCCCCTTACTGAAGCCGGAATCAGCGCTTGTAAGTACTTTTCTAAAAAGAACATTAAAACAAACGTCACTCTATGCTTTTCTGTAAATCAGGCCCTTCTTGCGGCCAAAGCTGGGGCAACATATATCTCTCCATTTGTTGGTCGCCTAGATGATGTCGGTCACAGTGGTAATGACCTTCTTTCTGAAATTAGAGCTCTTTATGACAATTACGGATTTACGACTAAAATCCTTGCTGCCTCTATTCGCCATGCTGCCCATGTAAGAGAAGCTGCTCTTTTAGGCGCTGATGTAGGGACAATGCCTCTATCTGTTGTCAAATCACTTTATAAGCACCCTCTAACTGATAAAGGTTTAGAGACTTTCCTCGCTGACCACAAGAAAGCTAACTCAAAGTAATTAAAGCATTGGGGAAAACACTTTGTTTTCCCCCTAAATCACCCTAATTTTCCTCCTTTTCAGTCCGATAATAGAGTAATGAGAAACTTCATTGGAATTGCTCTATTAACTCTCTTTATCACCTCCTGTAAGCCATCAAGCTCTTCAGGCACTCAGAGTTCTTCGGCAAGGCCAAATATCCTTCCGGGTTCTTGTACAATTGGGAAGTGGACCAATCTTTCAACTCCCTTAAACTTAAAAATGTCTTCAGAATTTAGTGGTGACTTTACTAACGCTGATTTGGTGAATGGATTAAACCCACTCGAACAAATGGCCAAAGTTTGGAATGATGCCGTCACTCCAACAATAACACTATTTCAAGTTCCCTTTGCTATAGCAGCAACTACCGGGTCGAGCTCACTTGGTGGTTTTCGCGACAACGAATTAGGAATTTATAAATCTCATACCTGGTTTCCGGAAGTAAGCTCTGGAGCATTGGCCATTACTCAGTACTATGGCATATTAAGAAATGATCCTACTCTTGGAAATTATGTTGATCTAACCCATGCTGATATCATTGTGAACTATCGCGATTTTGGCTCTCAGTTTTCAATGAATGGGAATTCAATCATAAGCTATGATCTTCCGACTGTTCTCGTGCACGAGATGGGACACTTTTTAGGTCTCTGCCATGAGAATAATTACTCTTCGATAATGGCCCCATATTATGTTTCTACTCAAAGAGCTCTTAAAACTTTTGACACCAATAAAATTCGCTCTCTCTATTTGAATAATCAAAATTACTTGGGCGCTATACAGGCCAGACAAAGTGCTCTTTCTGCTCCGGAAGGAACACCCGTTAAGGGAATTGTTGAATTAAATGCCAACGGGAAATGCCGACATTACTTAAACGGTAAATTAACCTATGAACACGATGCCAGCATTCCAAGCTATGCTGGGCCGAAATGGTATAAATCCATTGAGAGACCACTTTTTGAGGCTAAAAGCGGGATCTAGATCTAAAGGTAACCTATGAATATTTCAATGCGCATTATTTAGGAATGCTTTAAAGTTTTAGAATTAATAAAAAAGATTTATTATTTATAAATATCAAGCAAGTGTTCACCGGGTGGTTTTAATGATTAGAGTATTATCTTTTTTACTGGTTTTAAGCGCCAACTCTTTTGCATTTGAAAATCCATATGCTGATAAGAATATTGATAAAAATATCTCAAATTTCGTTTCAAGTGAGATTGTCATTTCCTTCAACGAAGCTGTTAACTCTTACAATAAGAAACGCGGAGAGCTTCCAGAAATAACACGCAAGGATCAGTTCTACACAATTTCTAAAGACAATAGCATCGTAGAATTTAATATCCCTATGTTCCTTTCAAAAACCTTTCTATTAAATGGAACACCTGTTCGATACAAAGACATTAAAGAGCTTGATAAACACACAAAAAAAGTTAGCTTACTGGAAAGCATTTCTTTAATTAGCTCTGCCTACGCTGATCAATTTAGCGATGGTAGCAGCTCAAATCGAATTTTATTTGCAAGCATTATCGAGTTTGAAGGAAATTTACAGGACGCTGGATTAATGAATGATAATGCCAAAATAAATTTCTCTAAAATCGCAAGCCGAATTGATACTTATAACGATGCTTGCAATAACAATCAGAATTCTCCAGAAAACTCAGAAGAAGTCGGCTCTCTTCTTAAATCGATGGCGAAAGTTTCATTTGAGATGGTATCCGACAGAAAAAAACTCGATAAGATGCTAGATGGCAAACTGCATACTGACCTTAAAGAAGGAAGTTGTGAAAAACAACTGGAGCCATTGCTAAAGACCGGTCTTCTTAACTTAAGAGCGTATGCGCACCAAAATCGTGATGGTGTCGACCAAGTCACAATTCCTACATTGTGCTCTAAAATACAGAGTCTAAAACAATGCCTTAGCAATGCATACAATAACAACAATGAGATCATTAACACTGTCTGGAGAGATAATCCAAAATTGTATCTTCCTGGTGGACAGGACAATTATCGAGCATTTGAAAATGCGACAGGTATAGCAAAATAAAAAAAGCCTCCATTAGGAGGCTTTTTTATTTCATAAATTTCAATTCGAAATTATTTTTTAAGAGAGTTTTTAATTGCTGTGAATCCAGCAAAGTCTGTAGCTGCGATTTCAGCAAGCATTTTTCTGTTAAGATTAACGCCATTTGCTTTAAGTGCACCAATAAATTTTGAGTATGAAGTATCAAGAGTTCTTGCAGCAGCTGCAATTCTCACTACCCATAGTTTTCTCATATCTCTCTTAAGAAGACGTCTTCCGATGTAAGCGTAGTGAAGAGCGCGTTTAACTGTCTCTGCTGTATGCTTATATTTTGTTCTTCTGTCAAAGTGGAAACCTTTTGCAAGTTTCAAAACTTTGTTTCTTCTTCTTCTAGCTTTAAATCCTCTTCTTACGCGTGCCATTTTCTACTCCTGTATAACGATATTTGGGGGTTCATCACTCTTAGGCCCAAACTTCTGTCGATTTATTTTTTAACTTTCTTCTTAACTTTCTGGTGACTAAAAAGCGTATGGTAACATTCTTCTTACTTTTTCGTGCTCAGCTTGGTGAACTAGAGCTGGTCCGCCTGCTCTGTTTTTAACTTTTGTGCTTTTGTGCTCAAGTTTATGTCTAAGACCACATTTGCTTCTTTTTACTTTTCCAGTACCAGTTACGCTATATCTCTTAGCAGCTGATTTTCTTGTTTTCATTTTAGGCATGGGATGTCTCCAGTAATCATTAAATTTAATTATCTAAAACAAAGTTTTATTAAAAAACGTAAATTAGTTTTCGAGCTGGTATAATTATCAAGAATCTAGGGCTTTGTAAAAGAAATTCCTTAGTATTTTCAAGATTCTTAAAAAATCCTAACAGATTAAGCTTTTTTAGCTTCAGCTTTAGGATCAGCTTTATGATCTTCTTCTTTCTTAGGTCCCTTAACTGGCTTTTTAGTTGAAGCTAAAATGGCAATAATTCGGTTCCCCATCATTTTTGGCTCAGATTCAACAATTGCACCCATTTCAACGATCTGGGCAATGATTGCTTTGAATTTTTCCATCCCTGCGTCGCGGTACGCCATTTCGCGACCACGGAATTGCATAGAGCATTTAATTTTATCACCATCGTCGATAAACTTTTGACAGTGGTTAAGCTTAGTTTTCAAGTCACCAACGTCAATATTTGGCTTAAATTGAACTTCTTTTAATTGAATGACAACTTGCTTCTTTTTAGCTTCTTGGGCCTTTTTCTGAAGCTCGTACTTGTATTTTCCGTAGTCGATAAGCTTAACAACTGGTGGTTGAGCTGTAGGGCTTACTTCGACGAGATCGAGACCTACTTCATCAGAAATTCTTCTCGCTTCAGACATTGAAACAACACCGTATTGATGTCCATCATCACCTAGTAAACGACACTCAGGGATTCTGATTTGTTCGTTAACTCTTGGACCTGAATGTTTGTTAGAACTAAACTGAGAAGATCTTTGGAATTGGCCTGGATTCTGATTGTCTTTGATAATTAACCCCACGTGTTTGGACCGCCATTGGCCCTTAAGTTACTACGGTAGATTTTGAATATAATCTTTTTGCCTAAAAAAATGAAGCTCTATTTTTTCATTGTCAAAGACAATGTGAAAAACCGAACTAAGCTTCCCCTCTCTAGCATCAATACCCTTTGAAATTGCCTTGGCAGTATCCATTAAAGCTTCAAAATCGAGATTAAAGAGATCTAGATTCGCAAATTCATAGACCAAAACCTCACTGGCCTCCTGGTCGAGAATTGTCAGAGTCTTTTGATCGGGATTGAGCGGGACACCTACAACCTCCAGCATTAGGGATAGCTGATCAAAGCTTTGGACCTCAAGATAAACCTTGGAGCCTACAACTTGGAAGTTGGATTGAAGGGTAAGAAGATCCCTTAAAAGAAGGAGCTCGTGGCCCCACTCTTCTTTATTTTTAAGAGGAGCGGTTTTTATAAACCGCTTTCTCCCCGACAATATTTTTTTAATTTGAACACTCACACTAACTTAATAGGTTGATACTGAGCTGACTTTGAAGATCAGACTCCATTTTTACTATACTCTCAGCAAGCTTAGCTTGATCGGCCACAGTGTAGAAGCCCGCGTTTGAATCAACGATTCTAGAGTGAGTGAAAAACTGAAGACTCGATTGAGAAAGAGGGACAGAATAACTTTCGGCGTACTTGATTACACGACGAAGTTTTCTTTCCGCTTCAAAAACTTCTTTATAGCGCTTTAAGAACGTGTCCATCTTAAAGCCCTCTTTGTATTCTTTCGTTGAAAGGTCCTTAAGAGTGAGTCCGCAAATATAATAAGCTTCAAGAAGGTAATTACACGAGCGAGCAAAAATCCCTACTTTTGCCAGAACTTGATAAAGCTCTTTATGGCTTAGCTCTACACACTCATCAAGAGTCGTTACATTTCTTCCTATAGCTTCACTGATAACATCCAGTGCATTTGCTAGAAATTCTTTTACAGTTGGGAGGTAAAACTCGTGAGTTAATTGCTTTCGCTGATTAATAAAAAACTTTTTTAAATCTTCAACAGAAGTAATATGTCCACTAAAGAGGTTAACCAATCCCATATTCACAATCCAAGGAACAAGAAAGTGATGAAGAGTGGTGTTTTTAAAATAAAGAATTTCTTTTCTACAATCGTCTTTAATAGAATAAAAAACGTGTTGAGTTGAAGTGTTTCCGATTACCTCAACTTTTTTGTTTCCAATTAAGATATCAATTGCTCTCTCGAGTGATTTTTCTATATTTTCTAATTTTATTGAATCGGTAATTGGCACATTAAATTTTTCACAATAAGTAACAATATGACGAGCTTTTGTTAAAATCTCATCCCATTTAAGCGCTCCAGATGGTTCATCGAGAAGAATCATCGCTAAGAGTGAAGTTGGAGTCACTCGCATATTTTTACCGACTTCAAAAAAACACTCAAATGCTAATTTTTGAGTTTGAATTTTAAGATCGGCAGCTGATTCCGGAACTTCAGGAGCTAAAACAGGACGACCTAAATTGATATGCACATTTCCAAACTGGTAAGAGAGAAGTTTTACCAATCCTAAAACTTGTCCTGCATTTTCTTTTACTTTTTTTGCTCCATCTAATTCACGAGCAAGAGATTTTTGTTCCGGAACATATTCGTGAGCAATACTCACTGGCACAAATTGCAGCGGTTTTCTCGATTCTTTTGGAATAGCAGAATGAGCTTCAATCAACATTTGATAAAGTCCATAGCGAGGCGGAAGAAGCTTTCCTGTTCTAGAGCGTCCTCCCTCGAAGAAAAACTCAATCGCATTCCCTTTTAAGAGCATGTAGTACAGGTAAGCTTCAAGAGTTAGCTTATAAAGAATATCATTGGCAAAAGTTCGTCTTATAAAAAAACAGCCAGATCTTCTAAAAAGAGGTCCAATCGGAAAAATATTGAGGTTATTTCCACCGGCCACAAAAAGTGGTGATTGATATTTTTTAAAGTAAACATAGTTAATCGCCACGTAATCAGCATGGGACTGATGATTGGGAACGAGAACTATATTATTTTCTTTTGAAAGCTCTCCGAGATTATATCCATTATCGTTGAAGTTAATCCCATCATATAGCTGAGAAAGAGAGGCATCCAAAAATTTTTCAAATGTTTTTAATAACGGAATTGAGAGTTCTGCTCTAATTTCTTTTAAATTTTTAAGAGCTTTTTCTTTTTCGTCCTCTCTGCCATTTATGCGTTCATTAAGCTTTGGGTAACTAAGAACAATCTCCTCCATCTCTTTGAAATGATCAAAAAGATGAGGAATATTTCCAAAGATCTCAGAAAGAGTAGCGCGCTTAAACATTATCTCACTCCGTGAGGTTTAGACTCACTCATTCCAGAAGCCGTCATTTGAATAAACAGAGCAGATTCACTCATCGCTTGAATATTATCAACACCAAGGTAAGTCATACCTGAACGAAGGCCTCCCATTAATTCATCTACAACATTAGTAACACTTCCTTTACATGGAATAAGTGTCGACTCTCCTTCTGCGGCCATTCCCTGAGGCATCTCTCCACGCCAAGAAACTTGCGCGGCTTTTGAGGCCATTCCGCGGTATTGCTTCATACCACCTTTTAACTCACCTGGAGTTTCAAGAGTTCCTGAGACAAGAGATCCAACCATTACTGAACTCGCACCAGCTGCTAAAGCTTTTACGATGTCGCCTGAATTTTTTAAACCGCCATCAGCGATAACTGGAATATTGTGTTTTTTGGCAACACTGACAGCTAAAGCTATGGCCGTTAATTGAGGAAGTCCGTGTCCTGTAATAATTCTTGTCGTGCACATTGATCCAGGTCCGATTCCTACTTTTACAGCATCAGCACCTCTTTCAATCATGCGTTTCACTCCATCAGCGGTTGCGACGTTTCCTGCGATAACGTCAACTTTTGGGTATTTCTTTTTTAGATAATCGAGAGTTTCCATCATCATAATCGAATCACCGTGAGCAATATCGAGAGTGATAATTTGCACTCCTGCATTTACTAAAATATCCGCGCGCTTCATCCCTTCTTCTTTAACTCCGATAGAAGCAGCGATTGGAGTATTTAATTTATGCTCCTTTAAATAAGCTTGAATATTTTTTACCATTTCGACTTGTTCAGCTTCATTCATAAAACGATGAAGAGATCCAATTCCTCCGAGATTTGCCATTTTGCAGGCCATTTCTGTTTCAGTGATTGTGTCCATGTTTGCAGTAATGACAGGAATATCGATGGTGAAATTTTTTGTGATATGAGTTTTAAGCACAGGGTGCTTTCTTGAAGAAATCTCTGAGTATCGAGGAACAAGCAAGACGTCGTCAAAAGTAAGTCCGATTCCACGATTTAGAATTTCAGGGGCCGTAAACATAAGTTCCATCTTAAAGTCTCCAGTGAATTTGTGTGACATTAAAAGATAATCCAATCGGGATAAGGCTGCAAGTACGACACGGCGTCAATAGTTAAGGGAGATACGCAGTTTCATGGTAAAGAAATAACTATGGGCAGCAGTTCTCCAAGACGAATATCTTGAAAAAATTACTGCCCCTGAACTGAGGGCTAATATACTTTTGGACTAATACGATGATCGATCAAAATTCCACCATTTTCAGGATTTTCTAAAATCTTATTGAACTCTTCATCTGTTAACTTCTTTGCCTTTTTCTGTGAGCTTTCAGAGGCCGTAAAAACACCGTATCGCCACTGGTAAACTTCATTAATTTTTTCTTTAAAGGTATAATGTTTATTTTTCATTTCGCCATAATAATCATCAAAGTTATTTCGACCAAGATAGATAGCGTTTGATCCTTCATATCCAGACATATCGGAACTAGGACCATCAGTGTTTTTGATGTACACCCAATCTCCAGGAATAAAATTTCTCGGAGCAATACCTTTTTTAACTGTTAAAATTTTACCTGGTTGCTTCAAATCTTCAGGGGTCATGCTTTGAACAAAGTCCCAAGCAATGCCAGGTTCAATATCTGAGAGTGGGGCCTTATCTGCTAGCATGGCCTTTTCAATTTTATCTAGTTTTTCAGGATCAGGTCTAACTCGAGAGTAATAATCCAGGAGACCTTGGGCCATAACTGATTTAGAAGCTGAGTAGCATCCCATACTATAGCGGTCTTGATTCATAAAAATATCATTGATTGCCACATGTAACGGACCACGCTTTGGCATTGGAGAATCGTCCCAAAACTTTGGGTTCCATCCAGCAGCTTTACCATCTGGAAAACCCCATCCTAAGTGCTCTGTCCAAGCGGCCGTATTTTGTCGAATGCCCACGTGATCTTTAAAGGCCTGAATATTACAACCGGCATCGCTAAATTCAGACAATCTCCCATGCTGAAAAAGTGCAAAAACTATTTCTTTTTTTGAAACCGTTTTGACCTTTCTAAGTTTTCCATTTTTTGTTGGAAGCTCAACAACTTCATCGCTGATTTGTAGTTCTTTGCGTTTTCCCAAATCCAAAGTACTCGTGTCGTCTGCTGGAGTGTTTAGTACGAAGCCAAGTGTGGTGCCTTTAGTAGAATCTTTAATTTGAACAAGTTTTGGATCAATTCCCAGTTCATTAAAATAGTTCGCCATACCGGATTTTAATTTTATTATTTCATCTTTGGTGCAATTAAAGATCACTCCATCTTTTTGGGGCAATTCAGTAGGATCTGAAACTGCTAGCTTAGTTAGAATATTATTTGTCTTATTTACAAAATTTGTTACTCCACCCTTTACCTGGCAATCACGACAAACGCCGCCCACGTTATCAGTAGTTTTTATATCAGTACTTTCCCCTCTTGCGATATTTGTCACTATTGTAAGAATGAAAAATGCACCGATGAATATAGAAATTTGAAAACTCTGTCGTTTCATAAATGATCTCCTAAATACACTGTCGGTATCTAGTTTTAATTCATTTAATAAACTTGACCATTTTCTTGAGTAGATAATATTTTGCCATTTTCAATATTGAAGAAATAATCTGGAGCTTTTAAATCAATTAATGAAAAACTGGTATTAGTGAACCAGCGATGAACACCAATTTTTTTCCAATTGAGCTGATTGTTTTCCAAATTTGGGATGGTGGTTGGAGTTAACAAATAGGCTGCCCCGTCTCCATATACGCGAGAAAAACCGTCAGGATTAACAATTAAAGCACTCCCCTCATCAATTCCAAGTCCTCGCAGATTGATATTTTTTGCATCATAAGCATTGGCCAAAAACGAAATCAATCGTCCCATGCGATTTCGAACGACAAAGTGAGTATCAGTCAAAATATTTTTTAAAATAGGAATATTAAACAATGAGTTCATTAACGTAATTCTTTGATCGTGGGGATTGTTTGATATTTCATCACTGCTGACTGATCCATTTTGCGCAGTAAAAATGACGTCGCCTAAAATGGCCAAGCCTGCGCTCGTGCCACCAAAAGGTATTCCTGAATTTAATTTTTTAAGTATTTCTGCATGGGCCTGTGTATCTTTTATTCGCTCGATATATTTCCACTGATCTCCTCCAGAAAAAAATATTCCTTCACTTTCAGAAATAAGTTTTATTAGTCGAGGATCTTGTGAACCACGTCTTGAATGAATCAAAACAGTTGTAACTGAATTAAGTGGAATAGAATTTTTTTTGGCCAAATCTACTAAGTAATCATTGTAATCAAGCGGATCATCCTTAGCTGACAAAATAAGGAGATCACCGCCATCTAATGCTTTTAAATATTCGATGAATACCTCATCGATTTCTGATCCGCCTCCCAATAAAAAATACGATCGCTTGGGTGACTTAGTGATACTATCTTTTGCTCCCAATCGATCAATCGTAAGTTCTTTATCAACTTCTTGTCTTGGACTTTCTTCAGTTAAAAGGCTTACAAATTCTTTTGAACTAAACATCTGGACATGGTCATGGCCAACATGAGGAACAGTCATTAATCGATGGGTATTATCCGGAAAAAATTTAGTTAAAAATTGAAAAAAGTTTTTCGCTCTCGATATTCGATTTTCACCCTGAGCATTGGCTTCACAACTCATATCTAGATCATCTGTTAAGACATCTTCACTTCCCATTAAATAGACAAGGTTGTTTTGTAGGTAGTTAAATTCGATCTCATCATCGTCTAGACGATTTAAGTATTCATTGCGCTCCTCTAGTCCATAAATATATTTATCAAAGTCAGGACAATCGACTGGCGTTGTCCATTTATTATTAATCAACCGAAGATCGCGTGTGTATAGATATGAAGAAGGATTTGAGACGACAAACGTGAGTGCGCTATTAATACGTTGAGAAATTTCTGAACCATGAGCATAACGTTGTACAAATTGGCCACCTGCTGAGTGACCGGCAATGATTATTTTTTTGGGATGCCATTTTAGGTCAATTTCTTTAATTAATTTATCGACAACATCGTATGAACTAGTTTGAATCGGTGCCAGAGATTTGTATCCGTATTTCCAGCTATTCTCCCACCCTTTGTCCCATCTCAGTTCGTTGTCAGCATAAGAATCGTTAATCTGCAAAAAATGAGGGGCCACGACAGCAGTGCTCGACAACAGATTATCGTCATGAATATTTGAAATAAAATCATGAAGGTACTCATTGGCATTTCTGTCGGTACCATGAATAACAATAACAACTTTTTCCAAATCGCTTGCTCCCCTTGAAAAATAAGCTGGGAGGTTGGCACCTGAAAACTTAATACTCGATTTGCACTGCTCAATACTGGACTTGCAATCAGAATGAGGACGGATGGATTTATAAGCGGGAATTACTTCTTCACCGCAAACGAGTGATCCCGATATGAATGAAAAAAAGAAAGGGATCAATAATGCGTTTAAAAAACTCATAGGAAAGTCTAACGCAAAAAAAATTACTTTGTTAACCCTTTTGTTATTTAGTGGGTAGAAAGCTTGGCAAAGAATATCGGAAGAACGATATAGAGAATCACATCGCGCACAAGATAAAGAAGAAAGAAGTAAATAAAGGCCTTTGGGCCTTTTTCCCATAGGTTTTCAAGACCTAAGTATTGAGCTTTTTTAGACATGGCCAACATGAACTTGCTCTTTCCCCAGTGACGGAAGAAAAAGCTGATTGAGCCGTCAACTTTTTTGTCAAAGGCTAAAAAAGATTGCTTTATAGCGGTGGGAACGATGTTCATAGGCGCCTAACATATCAAAGAATCGAAAAAATATCCAATCTACATTTCGATGACAATTTCAAGTGCATAAAGCGTTATCATGAACCACATGATAGATGGCCTAACCGTTATAAATTTAAAAGCAAATGCCAATGTTCGACCTTCGAACGGAGAAGTTTTTATACTAAAGACTTGTCAGCGCACTTTGATTTTAGGTCATGGACAACTTCCTTTCTACCACCTTGAAGACCAAAATGATATTCGCGACATGTATAAAGGCGATCAGGCCTATATTTTTCTTCTAGAAACGATCTGCGGGCTAAAAAGTGAAGTTCTCGCAGAATACGAAGTTGTGGGACAATTCAAAGAAGCTTACCAAAATTACACCCAACTTCCCTTTAAGAAAAATCACATCCTCGCCCTTATCGAAAAACTCTTTCAAGACTCTAAAAAAATCCGCACCGATCACCTAACAGAAATTGGTCAGCTCTCATACGCAGGTATTGCTAGAAAGCTTATCCACTCGCGCTTGGGTGACTCTGACGTTCTCATTGTGGGATCGGGAACATTAGCGGAAGATCTCATCAAGTTATTTAAGAAAAAACACCGTGTCTTTTTGACTGCCAGAAATACAGAAAAAGTGGCAACACTTGCTATGGAGCACTCAATTGAGATGGTGTCGTGGTTAGATTACTCAATTTATAACAAATTTCCTTCAGTTGTTAATACCATCGGAACCGAAGAAATCCTCTTTGGTGAAGACTTCTTTAGAGAATGGTCTCAATCCTCCCCTTTAAATGTCCGTGACTCAAAGCTCTTTATTGATCTAGGCTCACCCTCTGTGATAAATACAAGTTTATCAGAGAACGATGGTGTTCTTCGTCTGGAAGATATTTTCAGACAAAGTGCAAAGATGAATATCGAGAAGATGGAAAAAATCAGACGCGCAAAAGAGTCGATCGTAAGACTTTGTGAATGCCGCCGTCAGAGTTTTTCTTTAAGTCACCCATTTGGATGGGAGGAGTTACAGTTTGCCTAAACATTATAAGATCGGAACACGCGGAAGTTTGCTCGCCCTTACTCAATGCAATCAAGTTAAAAACGAACTAGAACGCTTAACAGGCGACGTATTCGAGTTGGACATCATCAAAACACAAGGTGACATGATAACTAATGCTCCTTTGTGGCAACTTGATGGAAAAGACTTTTTCACCAAAGAATTAGATGAGGCCCTCCTATCAGGGCGTGTGGATCTTGTCGTTCACTCCTATAAAGATCTTGGTTCAATAAGACCTGAAGGTATTACTCTGGCAGCTGTTACAAAACGAACATTCGCCAACGATATTTTATTAATCAAAAAAAGCACGATTGCTGATCTAAAAAACAAAAAAGAATTTATCGTTGGAACGAGCTCTCCTCGAAGAATGGTAAATCTAGAAAATCATCTTGCCGATTTTTTACCATTAGGAAGTCATTTAAAAATCACTCCTAAGGTTTTAAGAGGAAACGTTAATACTCGCATTGAAAAACTTCAAAATAATGATTTTGATGCAATTGTCTTAGCACTTCCTGGAATTGAAAGACTTGCTCTAACTGAATCTTCTAGAATTGAACTTTCTCGAATCACTGAAGGATTAAATTTTATGATCCTTCCTGAATCAGTTTTCCCATCGTCTGCTGCTCAAGGAGCACTTGGGATTGAGTGCTCTAAAAATCGAGCTGATAGCGGAGAGCTTCTATCAAAGTTAAAAATGATGGAAGATAAAGTTACAGTGGAAGAAGTAAGTCGTGAAAGAGTTGCTTTCAATAAATACGGCGGCGGATGCCATCTTGCTGTTGGAATCAATGTTAAAAAAATCGGTGCTTTTTTTATTCATAACCACTGCGGTGTTTTGGATAATGTCGCGATTAAGATTTCAACATTAGAAGGAAGAGAACTTCCTAGACTTTCAAGTAAACCAAAAACATTCAACGGTCTACCGATGGAAGATCAGCTTGTAAAAAAATCTCCTCTTAAAGTTGATTTAAAAAATCACAATCATCTATATGTAACAGGTAAGCACTGTATTGACTCTATCACCGAACAGCCTAAATCGCTTTGGGCCGCAGGTACAAAAACCATGAAAGATCTAGCTGCCAGAGGTTTTTGGGTCAATGGAACGTCTGATTCTCTAGGGGATGAAGAGCTCTTCAAAATGCGCTCAGGAAAAGCTATTTCCTTGATGATCGATACCAAAGAAGAACTTGCAGTTTTAACAAACGATCAAGCGACTTCAACTTTAGGAAAAGTAGTTCCTTGCTACACGCGAAGTCTTGCGGAGACCTCAAAAGAATTTGATGAATCAATCAATAAGACAGATGTCTTTTACTGGACTAGTTTCTTTCAATACCAAAGCTATATCGAAAAATACCCACAAATCATTAACCGCACTCACGTTTGTGGAATTGGCAAAACGTACAAACAATTCAACGAAAAAAATATAAACGTTCTTCCAATGAGTTCAATGGAAGAATTTAAAAACTGGATCAATGCATGACAAAGCAAAAAGACTTATTCTCTCTCTCTAAAACTCTTGTTCCTGGTGGAGTGCACTCACCTGTTCGAAGTTTTAAAGGCCTTCATACAACTCCAAGATTCTTTGAGCGCGCTGAAGGTGCCTATATCTACGACGTAGACAAAAAACAATACATCGATTTTTGCATGAGCTTTGGGCCACTCATTCTAGGACATAGAAATCCAACCGTTGAGGCCGCTCTTCATGAAGGCTTAACTCGAGGATGGAGTTATGGAGCTTGTGAACCCTACTCATTAGAACTCGTTCAATTCCTTTTGAAAAACCTTCCGCATGTAGAACAGCTTCGCTTTGTTAACTCAGGAACTGAGGCGGTTATGACTGCTTTAAGGCTTGCTCGCGGGGTAACTGGAAAAAATAAAATTATAAAATTTAACGGATGCTACCATGGGCATGTGGATTCAATGCTTATTAAAGCTGGATCAGGTTTAGCTGGTGAAGCTGAAGCCTCTTCTGCGGGAGTTCCAGAAGGAGTTGCCCACGATACATTGATCTTAGAATTAGGTGATAAGGAAGGCGTAAAACAATGCTTTATCGATCACAAAGATCAAATTGCAGCGATCATTATTGAGCCTCTTCCTGCTAACAATGGACTTCTTATTCAGCCAGTGGAATTTTTAAAATTCCTTCGCGAAGTTTGTACACAAAATAAAGCTCTTTTAATTTTTGATGAAGTTATCTCAGGCTTTCGAGTTGCTTTCGGTGGAATGTCTGAAAAAACCGGAATCAAACCAGACATCGTAACGTTGGGGAAAATTATCGGCGGCGGTCTACCTGTTGGTGCTATTGGTGCTTCAAAATTCATCATGGAACATTTAGCTCCTGTTGGACGCGTTTATCAGGCAGGAACTCTCTCTGCTAATCCTCTAGCAATGGTCGGAGGTCTTACGACTTTAAAAGAGATGACTCCGGAAAAATATAAATACATTGAAGAGCAGACAAAAAAAATTGTGGCCCTTTTTACAAGTTGGCTGTCGCACTTTAACAATGGCCAGTTTGCTATGTTTAAAGTCGTTCACTATTCTTCTTTATTTTGGATCGTACCAAAAGAAAATGTAACTAAACTTTCAGATATCCCAGAGAACTTAACAGAGAATTTCAATAAGCTCTTTGAAGTGTTGCTCGATAGAGGAATTTATCTAGCGCCGAATGCTTATGAAGTTGGATTTGTAAGTGCTGCTCACACAGACGAAGTTATTCGCGATTTAGAGCACAGACTGGAGCATAGAATCCAATAAAAGATGAAGATAAAAAACCCCTTTGATCATTCATCCGTCCTTCTTCTCTCACTTTCTTTATTGTGGGCGATAGTTCTATTTCTTATCGGTGCCTGGTGGGTTTACCTACTCATGCATTATGAAAACATTCTGGCGCATACAGATCGTTTAAAAATTACTAAAATGATAATCTGGGAAGGAGGAAGCTTTATCATTTTGCTTCTTCTATTATCAGTTAGCTTTTTGCTTCTTTATTTAAAAGATCAAAGAAAAACAAAATCTCTTCAGGCGTTCTTTGCATCTTTGTCTCACGAATTAAAAACGCCTTTAGCAAGTATCCGCCTTCAAAGCGAAGTCATTAATGAGATCCTCTCCAGTAAAAATGATCCTACTCTTAACAAGCTTTCGGCCAGGCTTATTGAAGACACTGGAAAACTTGAAACTCAGATGGATAAAATTCTTCAGCTTTCCCGTATCGAGCGTGGAGGTGAGTTAAATCTTACAACGCTAAAACTTATCCCCTTTATAAAAAATGTCGCTAAAAAATTGGGAAACAGTCTCTCTATTGATATCGATTCTATAAATCCCGATATATCTATTGTCGCTGATGAATTTGCTCTAGAACTTATTATCAAAAATCTTTTAGAGAATACTCGCATTCATTCCAAATCCCAGAATGTGAAAATTAAAATCGAAGAAAAAAACAGTGATGTGATTCTCATCTATCAAGACGAGGGTGAATTTATGGGAGATAAATCTAAACTTGGAACTCTATTTTATAAATTTAATTCATCAAAAGGATCTGGAATTGGTCTTTATCTAACGAATAAGCTTCTTGATAAGATGAAGGGAGAGCTTAAAATTTCCGGAGATAAAAATTTAATTTTCACACTCCGTTTTAAATCAGGCGAGGATCTTCGTGCTTAATATCCTAATCGTTGAAGATGAAGAAAATTTAGGAAGCACTTTAGAAGAATATCTAAGAGGTCTAGGTCACAAATGTGTCTGGGCAAAGTCTGGAAGTGAAGCAACTCTACTCTTTAAAAAAAATTCTCCTAACTTAGTTTTAATGGACATCGGTCTTCCAGATACTAATGGTTTAAAACTGGCCAGTCTGTTTAGAAAAGAAAGAAAAGATTTTGTGCTTCTCTTTTTATCGGCCCTCAATGATCCTGAAACAAAAGTTGAAGCACTGGAAATTGGTGCTGAAGACTACATCACAAAACCATTTGCTCTAAAGGAATTAATTTTAAGATTAGAGCGCATTTTAAAAACTCAAGCAAGCTTTGAAACTCTCCCTGAAGAAATAGTCCATGGACCACTTAAAATTTGGTTTAGACGATATGAAGTCAAGGACGGCAATGGCAACATCATTGCTCTCTCTCAAAAGGAGTGCGCTATTTTAGAGTTGCTCTATAAAAAACATAACGTAGCTGTTCCAAGGGAAGAAATTATTGAAAAAATTTGGGGTGAAGATAAATTCCCTTCAAACCGCACAGTAGACAACTACATCGTTAAGCTTCGAAAATGGTGCGAGAGCGATCCTAATCGATCAATAGAAATTCAAAGTATAAGAAGTATTGGATATAAATTAACAATCAATCACGAATAAAAGGATTAACAATGGGACTTTTTAACGATCGACTAAAAAATGCTGATGGAACGACACAAGTTCCAGTATGGTTTATGAGACAAGCTGGCCGCTATCACTCTCATTACCAAGGAATAAAAAAAGACTCTGATTTTATGACTATGTGTAAAGACCCTAAGCTTGCTTGCGAAGTAACAATGGGACCAATTCGCGATTTTAATTTCGATGCTGCTATATTATTTTCTGACCTACTATTTCCACTTGAGCAATTAGGACTTGGTCTTACTTATAATCCGGGTCCAATCTTAAAAATAAAACTCGAATCGCTCGCTGATTTAAAAAAATTAAAATTGATTGAAGATTCTAAGTCTTATTATGGCTTTCAAAAAGAGGCCACAAAGCTTCTTAGTGCTGAACTTCCAAAAAGTAAGACGTTACTTGGATTTGTAGGTGGCCCTTGGACGCTTTACGCTTATGCAGTTGAAGGATCTCACCATGGAGATTTAACAAGCGCTAAAAAAGGATTTTATGATGGACGCTATCAAGGATTCTTAGAACTGCTTCTTCCTGAACTACTAGAAGAAATGAATCAACAAGCTCTTGGTGGGGCTGATGCCATCTGTTTATTTGATACCGCAGTTGGAGAATTGATGATTTCTGATTTTAAAGAATTCATCGTACCATCTCTTCGAAAATTATCAGCTGAATTTAAAAAGCTTCATCCAAACAAAAAAATTGTTTATTACTCAAAGCTCACTCACCTAAACTATCTTCAAGCTATCGAAGATAAAAATATCGACGTCCTTGGTATTGACTGGAGAATGTCTCTTAAAGATGCTTTAAATACTCTAGGTAAGGATTACATGATTCAGGGAAATATCGATCCTAGTTACCTTCATTATGATTGGAATGTACTAGAGAAAAAACTGGCCCAATTTTGGGATTCAGTAAGAGACTCAAATCATCTTGATCGCTGGATTTGTGGACTTGGCCACGGAGTACTTCAAAGAACTCCTGAAAGTAATGTGAGAATGGCAGTAGAATATATTCATAAAAATTTTAAGTACTAAAAAAAGGCCGCTTTCAAGCGGCCTTTTTTTATTTTAAAAATCTTAAGCACCAACGATATTGATCCCTGAGTCTACGTAAAGAACTTGCCCTGTTACTCCATGAGAGAGTCTACTAGCTAGATACACAGCTGTTCCCCCAACATCATCTTGAGTCACATTTTTTCTAAGAGGAGCTTTCTCTTCAATTGTTTTTAGAAAGTCTTTTAGCCCCGGAACCCCGGAAGCCGCAAGCGTTCTAATAGGGCCTGCAGAGATGCAATTTACGCGAATATTAGAAGGTCCCAGGTCATCGGCCAAATAACGAGCTGAAGCCTCTAAAGCTGCCTTAGCAACGCCCATAACGTTATATCCTTTTAAGACCTTTACAGATCCGTGATAAGTCATAGCGATAACGGAAGCGTCGTCATTTAAGTTGTCTTTAAGTGAGTTACAGAGACCAATAAGTGAAAAAGCCGAGATATCACACGCCATTTTAAAGCCGTCGCGCGATGTTTCTACAAAACGATTTTTTAAATCTGTCTTATCTGCAAATGCCAAAGAGTGAATAAGAATATCAAACTTGCCCCATTTTTCTTCGACTGTTTTTTTAAGAGCAGCATAATGAGCATCATTTGTTACATCCATTTCACAAACAAAATCAGCACCAACTTCAGATGCCAAGGGAACAACTCTTTTTTGTAGATTTTCATTTAAATAAGTTAGCGCAACACTAGCGCCCTGTTCTTTTAAAGCTTTGGTAATACCCCAAGCAATAGACATATCGTTGGCCACACCTAAAATAAGTGCTTTTTTTCCTGCCAATAGACCATTTTGAGATCCCATAAAAACTCCCTTTTTTGCTGATAAAAATTATTGAAAACTCTAATGGAGAGCTCCGCTTCTGTCTAGACTAAGGCGGCCATTTAGAGCATACTAGAGGCGCGAAAAGGCATTTTTATTATTTTAAAGGTACAAACACATGGAATCAAAAATTAACCGTTTAATTGACCATACATTGCTTAAACCAGAGGCAACTCGCGATCAAATAAAAAAACTCTGCGAAGAGGCAAAAACGCATGATTTTTTTTCAGTTTGTCTGAATCCTTTTTATGTCTCCTACGCTGCTTCTCTTTTAAAAGGAAGCAACACGACTGTTTGTACAGTTATTGGCTTTCCTTTAGGAGCAAACACTACCGATGTAAAAGCTTTTGAAACAAAAAAAGCAATTGAAGATGGTGCAGGCGAAATCGATATGGTGATCAATATCGGCGCTTTAAAAAATAAAGATTACGACTTGGTTGAACAAGACATAAAAGCAGTCGTAAATACGGCTGGCAAAAAGATAGTGAAAGTTATTTTTGAAACTTGTCTTTTATCAGACGAAGAAAAAATTAAGGCCTGCGAACTTTCAGCAAAGGCCGGAGCGCATTTTGTAAAAACATCAACTGGTTTTTCTACAGGTGGAGCAACTTTGGCAGATGTAAAACTTATGAAGGCCAATATCCCGTCATACATGGAAGTAAAAGCTAGCGGTGGAGTTAGAAGCCTTGAGTCTGCTAGAGAATTTATCGCGGCAGGAGCAACCAGACTCGGAACAAGTTCTGGAATTGCGATCTTAAGCGGAATTGATGCTGGTGCAGGGAAATACTAGCCTAGTTAAAATTTTCAAAGAAATTATATGGAAGTCCCCCATCCCTGTGAAGTTTTTCGAAAACTTTTGGAGCAATTCCTTTAAAATGCAACACACCATCGATGCGTTCAGCAATTGGTTGAGTGAGAATGATTGGACCTTCCATCCCGCACACCTCGATAATTTCTTGGATCACACGGTTTCCTTCATTATCTCTTCCTAGTTGTACAATGAAATTAATAGCAGAGGCCATTTGTCTTCGAACAACTATAAGTGGAATCTCAAATCCTGCTAAAAGAAATAACGTTTCCATTCTGGAGAGACACTCTCCTGCTGAATTGGCGTGAACTGACGTCATACTTCCTTCATGTCCTGTATTCATCGCTTGAAGAAGATCAAATAACTCTGCTCCTCTTGTCTCACCAATGATTATGCGATCTGGTCTCATGCGAAGAGTATTTTTTACGAGATCTCTTGTAGAAAGATTACTTTTTGATTGAAGCGCTTTTGCTCCAGATTCAAGTCTTACAACATTTGGAAGATTAATTGAGAGTTCAAGAGTGTCCTCAATAGCAATCACTCTTTCTGCTTTTGCAATTTCATTGATAAGCAGATTTAAAAAAGTTGTTTTACCAACACCAGTTCCACCCGAAACTACAATATTGAGGCGAGCAGACATCATTGCTTTTAAAAACTCAATCCATTTGGGAGTGAGGCCAAAAATGTTTGGATTATTTTCAAAACTTGAAATGAACTTTAAATACTTTCTTATAGAGATCGCAGGACTTCCTTGCACAAAAGGCTCATTGATCACATTGATACGTGAACCATCTGGAAGATTTCCGTCAAGAATTGGATTATTATTATCACAAACTTTTTGATTCATCGTCGCTACATCTTGAATAAAAGCGCTGATATCTGCGGCTGGCAAATTAGCGCTTATCTGAATGAACTGTCCCCCTCTTTCAACGAAGACATTCTTGGGACCATTAATTAAAATTTCTGTTATTCCAGATTTTTTATTAAGATCATTAATTAAATTCCAAATTGCATTTGTCATAACCAATCCTACTTAGCTTTGAATTGTCACGTCTGTAGTAAAAATTTCTGTATCATTTATTGAAGAGCCATATGTCATAAAGTTTTCCATCATCTGTCTTTGTTCTTTTTCAGAAAGAAGAATAAAAAGTGAGTCATAACGTGATCCAGACTGCAAGAGAGTATTCATTCTCTGCGTTCCCAAAAAATGATCAAACTGAATTAACTCAAGCATCAACCAATCAATGCGGACAGATTTGGCCTTAGACCATTTCATAAATTCTATATGCTCATCTTTAATTATCAGAGGGGAAAACTGAGCTCCATCTTCCATTTTTTTGACTTGAATTAAAGACATCTTGGCGTAGAACCCCAACAAAAAGGCGCGAGAAAATCCTTGGGGAGCAAAATGACGAAGTTTATTTTCGATATTGATGATGTCAGTGACTAACGAGAGATTGGCCACTTCTGGAAAACTTCCCGTCATAGCATATTCAATATAAACTGAAGCTAATCGGTTTCGAATTCCGGGCCATCCTGAAATAGAAAGAATTTTGCCCAGAAATCCATCAGGATCAATATCTCTGAACACTTTTTTCACCAAAGCATTCAGTTCAGTGTTCTCGCTGATGTACATCTCGAGATTTGTATTGGTTTGAGTGCTATTTTGAATATTACTCACCAATAACTTAGTAAAATGCTCTGGGAGTGAAACATAAGGGAGACTGAACATACTTTCCTTTTCTAATTATCCTATAACGAACTCTCTATTCTAGTTTATACTAAAATGGAGAATGTGCGATAGTTAGTGAGCGATAGATGAAAATTCCTATTTTTGAAGAAATTCCCCTGAGTGAAATGACTGCTGAAAAACTCAGGATTATTGTTTCTGATTCAAGAATTGGAAAGGTTCCTTGTTACCTCAATCTTACCAATCTCAAAAAAGATGAGGCCGAAAAATTAATCGTAAATCTTGAGCAAATTATCCTGGAGCACAACCTCCATCCTCTATTTCCCTATCCCCTTTACATTGTGTCTCCTTATCATTTTAAAAGCAGTATCCCTACGGTAAGAACGGTTAAGGATCTTCCAGAGCACTATTTTAAAAAAGTTAAACGACCTAATAACAAAGAGCTTCAGCTTCTCAACAAACTTTCTCTTAAGGTTGATAAGATAAAAAATTTAGACCTCTATAAGATTATCAATGAGTTTCAAGATTCTACTGAATCGCAGAGAAGACTCTATAACGAAACTAAAGAACTCTACTTTTTGGAAACTCTTCATCGCAAATTGATTGAAAAGAAGAAATAATAAATGAGCAAAAAAATCGGAAACATAAACATCAATAATGACACTGTTAAAAACCTAAAAGGCTTTGAGGATGTTTTTGAAGATTACGTGGAAAGCGAAGAATACAAAGATCTCGAAAGAAGAAAGGGTGAAAATACTAAAGTTGGTGAACAACACGAGCTTCAACGTTTTTTAGAAGAAGAAAACGCAAGACTTACTGGTCTTGAAGTTTTCCTTTCCAAGAAAATTCCACTAAAAACTAATTTTTCTCAGAGTGAAAAATTGATTCAAATGCAAATGGAGAGAAAAAAAGTTATCAAGGACAAACTTTTTGGCGAACTAAAAAAATTGGATTCGGCCTTCCAGAAAAATCTTGCCCAATTCTTCAACTCTCATTTCAGCTAAATTTAATGTTTGATAATGGTGAGGATAATCGGTCCACCGATATGCTTATAATCTTCATCATCCATCGTTGTAAAGTCGTACCCTTCAAGTTGTGATTTAAGAAGATCTTGCAGGTAAACATTAAAATCAAAAACTAAATTGAGTCCGAATGTTTCTGCAAAATTTTGGATTTTTTTATAGAGCTCAGGAGTTAAAACAAATTTCCCTTCAGAACTTACAACTTTAGTAGCAAAGTTTTTAAACTCATCAACAGTAAGCCCCAGTTTAGAAATATTTTTTACATCATAAGTGCCAAGTAAAAAATTAGCAAAGCTACTAAGTAAAAGGGCCTCAAAATCAATGGAATCAACAGTGTAATTTAAATAGTAACTATCCTGAAGACGCCCCTCATTTTTAAGAGTTTCAAAAGTATCATGAAATTTTTTAGCAAAAGGAAGTAATTCTCGCAATGTTCGAGTCTTGTAAGACCACATTTCAAATTCTTCAGCTTCTATAATTGCCTGTGCTCCATCTTTTTTAGTTGCAAACTTAACGGGCTCATCAAAGGTATTGTCTAGGAAATCTGACCAATAATCCCCTAAGAATCTTTCTTGATCCCCTTCAAAAAGATTAAATTGCAGGGCCTTCTTTAAATCTTTTTGATTAAAACGTATTAGTGAATTTCCAATCTTGTAGAGATCGGTGAAATCAAAAAGTGTAAAGATTCCCTCTTCAGGTATATTTTTTAGATATTCGTTAAGGACTTTATCAGACTTCAAATAATTAAAGCCAAGAAGAACTAAATTCTTCGTCTGAGCACCGGTTCTTGTCATCGCCACAGAACCTTTTTTGATAGCACCTTTATATTCCATGCGAGAATTTATCAGACGAACGAAGTTAAATTGAAGATAGTCTGCTCTTTTTTGATCCGTGATTTTTAATAGCTCATCAATAACTTTCTTAAAGTGATCTTTGAAAGCGACAAGAGAAGAGTTATGCAGATTTTGATTTTTTGAAACTTCATCCAATGACCCAGTGGCCGCTTTTTTTTTCTTTATAAAATTATGAAGAAAATCAATATTGATGAATGGATTTTCCACTTCAAGAGCGTCAATATAATCGACGAAACCGTAATCTCTCATACGATCACGTCTTAGTTGATACTCCTCTTCTTGAAGAGTCAGGTAAGAATCTGAAACGAGCTTAAATAAAAACGTATAGGCATGCTCTACGCCCAATTCTGAATATAGATGTCTAATAAGACTTCTTATCTCATCAACAAATAAAAAATTTTCGTCAAATTCAAACAGAAGTAAATTATCATCAGTTAAAAAATAATAGTCATGATCTGGATACTCTGGATCTTCAGCATCAAAACTCCAGATATTGAATTTACTTTTAAGGTATAAAAGAAATTGCTCGCTCGTAACAAAGTCTTTTTTTACTTCATCTGATTCAACCAATGCATAAGCTTGAAGCCAGTAAGTGAAGTTTTCAATATCGACTTCATCTTTACTCCAGAGATCAATATCCATGAAGGCAGTACGTTGCTCTTTAGAAAATTTAGGGAGGTATTCTGCGACTTTATCAAATGGAAGTTTACGAAGGGCCAGGTAAGTAGGTTGAACAGGCAGAACACTTAAGTCACTACTTTCTTCAACGTATTTTTCGATTTGATCCAAATTGGTGTAAGCCTCTGACTCTTTCATCAAAGAAGTCAGCGGATCAATTCCCTTCACTTTTAAGTCTTTTGACATTCTAGCTCACTAGCGGACGTCCGGACGCTTCCACTTAGCGATAAACAGGACAAAAAGGATAAGAAGGAAGATTACAATGTGAACTCCCTCAATGTGCAAACCTTTAAGTTCGGCCAATTTCGGTCTTGGCAATTCAAGACTGGTCTTAGCTGGCAAGTATGAAGTTGGGAAAACTTTTGTTGCCGCTGGCGCTGCCGTTGGCGCTGGGGCCGGAACAGGTTGCGCTTGCTCTACTTTCGTTGGAGTCGTTTGATTAGCCATGGCAGGTATCCTTTTTTATAAATCTGTAATTAATTTTGATAATAAATTATGTACCTTTAAAATCAAGTAAAACTTAGCTAAAGGGTCTTTTAGGCAAGGAATATCCGCTCTTAGGCAGTTATTCCTCTTCCTTATAATCGATGAGTTTCTGCAATTTTTTTAAACGATCACTCAACTCGCGAGGCAATTCTTTTTCTTTGCTCATGTAATTTATTTCGAGATCATCCAAATAAGATTCATAGCAGTCCTTAGCAACTGGATCCTTTGAATACTTTTCCATACAGGCTATTAAGTAATAATCTCCCAATGAAAAGAACAAATCATCATTCATTCTTTTATCAAGGATAGCTAGCCAATATAAAATCTTAGCTCCATGTTTTGTCTCAGGATGAGCATTGTAATAATCCAAAAGAATAGATGATAGATTTAAATCATAAACTTCAGAAGAATTTGTCGCAGAAAAAATAGGGCCTTCTTCATCATCTGCTATAAAAGTCTTCATGAATTTCTCCATGTCTTCTTCCTTGACCTTAGAAGGATCGTAGTCTTCCCATAAACTCTTTCCGCTAAGTGTTTTTACCCAGTCGCCTACTTCTTGAGCAATTTTTTCGTTAAAACGATTTTCTTTTAGGTATGATTCAAAATGACTTTTGGCCTCTTGGAAACTCTTTTTAAATTTCAGAAAATAGATAAGTTCTCTCTCAAGTGCCTTATAGATGAATTCATCATCATCAGTTTTTTTAGAGGCCGCTAGAAACTTGTCGTACAGCTTCATGGCCGCTTCAAAATCGCGAGTAATAAAATAAAGCTCTGCCCTTTCAAAATCATTGATCTTAAGTTTACTGATATCCTTGTCTGCAAAAACTTTAGCAACACCTTTATTTACTGTAGCTGGTGATTGCGTGTGACAAGAAACACAAAGATTTAAAGCAGCGTTAAATTTTGCTCTCGCCAGTGATTTTTTATTATTTTTAAAAAGCGTGACGGTCTGCTCGAGTTGCTCAGTCATTATTGATTTATTAAGAGAAAGACCTTGAGTATCTATAACTGGGTGAACTTTTAAACTTTTAAAAAGATCCGTTAGTTCCTCGAGATTTTTTTGAATCACTGTCTTATTTTTATCGCGAAGAAATTCTGATTCCGAAGCAATATAAAGACCCATGTCGCGAATATGACCAGAGATTGTATTCATCTCTTTTCTTACGGGAATGCTTTTTGATGATAATTTACTTTTTGATTGTGCTTTTTTAGTTTCGCCAAAAGCGACATTGTTTAACATTAATGCGCAAGAGATGATTAAGAGCGAAGTCTTCATTGTAAAATTTCCTGTCTATAAAAGTGCCAGTTTCTAATATTTAAAAACTTTTATTCTACTTCTTCAACTGAAATCGCTTAAAGAGAAACCATCAACTATTAAAGGTTATTTCGCTATTTGAATAAAGCGCTCATAGAGAAGAGCGATGTTATTTTTTGCTTCGTCGATTAAGAGAAAATCCGAATTAGACAAGTGCTCTGAAAAGGCTTCCAAATCAAAACTTTCTAAGAAGCGTTCACTGAGAGGTTTATAACTTATGTGCCAAGGTTCAGGAGCAATGCCTCCTCTATCTTCACTGTAAGGCCTAAAAAAACCAAAATCTTCCATGTTCTCAGTAAGCCACAGAGTTGTTTCATGAAATATGCCACCCTCTTCATACTCACTCGGGATAAGCTGAAGTTTATAATCGAGAGGTTTTCTTTTTCGATCAAAGACATCAACATCTGTTCCCCAGTGATGACGACTCCCGCCAGGAATAGCTGACCATCTTAATATTAAAAAGAGGATTTCTTCTTTTGTTTTAGTTGAAATATCCACAGGAATAGAATTTGAGTCAAGGACTGGACGAAGGCCCTGAACCTTTTCATTCCAAATTTTCTTTTGTAGTTCATAAGAACGAAAAGCACTAGATAAGGCCAGCTCAAAGCCAGCATCATTAGCAGCAGCAAACAGTCTGGAGAGACTGTCATGCATTTCATTGTGAACAAGAAATCCCCCGTCCCCAAAAGGCTTAAGTTGGTCAGTTGTTTTTCCAGTGAGAAAATCTAAACTTATTGTCATCTTCAATGCTCTATTAAAATTGATCAGTTCGTAACATCACTAGAGTGCAGCCAATAACGACATCTACCCCACGTTTTGAAAATAAATCAATGAGTCTGGAATTTTCAGTACCCGGATTGAAAATTATTCTTTTAAAATCCAGGTTTAGTAAGACTTCTTCGAATTTATCAGAAATAGCAGGACTTACATACAAAGTGACGGTATCAAATTTTTTACCCAGCTTTTTGGGATCATCAACTCTGGGATTAAAAGCGACTGGGTTGTGGCCAAAGTCTTTTAAAAGATTATAGGCCATATAAGAGTAACGTTCTGGATTATCAGAGTAACCAAAAACCAAAACATCCTCGCTTTCATTTTTATTTATCATGTAAGACCGATTAAAATAATTAGGTTCTATTTTTTTTCAGATTTAGAAATGTAATCCTTAATCTCTTGATCTAGATCATTCATGCTATCAAGATTCTGAAGTTTCCTATAGTGATTTCTCTCTTCTTCATTCTTAGCAAACATCACCATTTCGGGCAAAGCCTTTTTCACTTCATCCTTTGTCATTCTCTTATAGTAGTACTCAACACAGATTAAACACATAAACCCTCCGATAAATAATTATACCATTGATTATAAATACAAAACATACTGACAAAAAGCGTGGGCACTTTTTCGCCTTTTTTGTAATCTTATTTTAACACGAGAAAAACAGTTTTTTCCTTATTTAAGTTATGAAAAACGATAGGTTTCTTGCCATATATACACTTTTAAGTACCCAACGTCTGGATGTTGAATTTTAAAAAGCTATAATCAAACCAAACTCGAAGCTGTATTTTTCTATCATTAGTTCTTAAAAGTTATTTTGTTCTTATTATCTGTTTTGACTTTTGATTTTGTGGTTGCCCGTTTATTGAAGTTGCACGTTTGTTCCAACCAAAATCAAAAAATCAGGAAGTTTTAAAAAAGCTTCCGCTAGATGGGGATTTCCATGTTATTAACTCATGCAAAAAGTAAGCAAATGCTTTTGCTCGCTTTAGTATTGCTGTCATTTGGGGCCTGTAAGCAAAGTGAATTCTATGACAAAAGTGCACTTCTTGGTCCATCAAAAACAGGACGAGATGCAACTCC
Organism: Bacteriovoracales bacterium; assembly: GCA_037444575.1. Classification (GTDB taxonomy): domain Bacteria; phylum Bdellovibrionota; class Bacteriovoracia; order Bacteriovoracales; family Bacteriovoracaceae; genus Bacteriovorax. The sequence goes on along the minus strand of JBBIME010000015.1, from coordinate 19,253 downwards.
AACATCAGAGTCAGGATCAACTCCGACTGCAGATGCTGGTACTTCGACACCAACTGCTGATGCTGGTTCAACAACAACACCACCAACTGATCCAACTGTGGGATCAGGAAGTACGGGAGGAACTGTAACGAATCCTCCTGTCGTTTCCAATCCTCCGGTTGTTACAGATCCAGTTGTAACAAACCCTCCGGTTGTTGTTAATCCTCCGGTAATCGTAAACCCTCCGGTTGTTATCAATCCTCCTCAAGTTAAACCAGCTTGTAAGGATGATGATATTAACAAGCTAGATTGTGATGATAAAGATGAATTGGGGTTACCTTTAGAGGAACGTTCTGAAACATTCACTCAAAACACACATAGAAATGGTGACGTCGATATTTTATGGGTAATCGATGATTCAGGATCAATGGCAGACAACCAAGCAAACTTAGCTAACAACTTTGATCACTTTATTACTCAATTCCTTGATAAAGACATCGATTTCAAAATGGCAATCACAACAACTGATGCCTATTTCAAGAACGGAAAAATGGTTGGCGATAGCGGAAAGTTGACAAGAGCATCTGCAATAGGAAATCGAACTGCTTTTACCAACAATTTTGAAAAATGGGTAAAAGTTGGAACAAGCGGATCAAGTGTTGAGCAAGGATTAAAATGTGCGTCTGCATTCTTTGATCGATATGCTTCAAGTTTTCTTCGTGATGATGCTTACTTGGCAATCGTTTTTTTAAGCGACGAAGAAGATCAGTCGGAGAAGAAAGTGAGTGAATATCTCACTCGTTTTCAATCGTTGAAAAAAAATAAAGGAATGGTGAAGGCCTATTCAATTGTTACTACAAAAATTCCGATGAGAGCTCAGTGGGAAACAATTGGTAATCGTTATATGGATATTTCAAAACAAACTTCAGGTCTCTTCAGTGATATTACAGATAACTTTTCAACAACACTGAAAGATATCGGAGGAAGTATTGTCAACCTGGTTGATAAATTCGCCCTTGGAACAATTCCATATAATAGCAACATCAAAGTTTTTGTTAACAATGTTCAGGTAACGACAGGATGGAGTTACGATTCAATTGCTCACTCACTACAATTTAATGCGGATTCAATTCCAGCTGAAGGTTCTAAAATTGAAGTTCGATATAAAGTTAAAGCGAATGTTATAGGAGCTATTTAATGAAATCGTTGAAACTAAAATCTCTTGCCATAAATGTAATGCTACTATCGACTATGACCTTGGGGGCACCCAAGGTTATGGCCGCTGAAAAAGATCTTTATGACTTCTTATGGCTTGACCCTGATAAAAAAGTTTATGTTCTCCAAAACAAAGTTCATAAAAAAGAGCACACAGTCTACGCCAATCTTGGCGTAGGCTTGGGCCTTTCTTCAACTTTTCAAGACACATCACTAATTCACGGAAACGCAGGATTCTATTTAACTGAAGAATGGGCCATTGAAGGTCTATACACAAGTTATAGCAACACAGATAATGAAGCGTTAACAAATTTGAAAAATTTGAATGGATCAATTCCATTCATTAGAAAGACAAAAAGTAACTATGGTGTTCTTGCCAAATGGTCACCATTTTATGGAAAAATTAATACATTCAATAAGATTTTTTACTTTGATTGGGCATTTGGCCTTGGACTTGGAAAATTAAATACTGAAAGTAACTCCACAAGTGTAACAAATCCGGCAGCTGCCAACGTTTACAAATCAGAATCCTACACATCAGTAATTGGAAAAACAGAGCTAACTCTTCATGCAACCAAAAATTTTCAAATTAATCTTGGTTTAATCATGAATAGCTATAAAGCACCAGGCCCGGTAATCAATGGCCAGGTAAAAGAAAAAATAAGAAACAATTTTGATTCTATTTTGAGTGTTGGATTTTCTTTTTAATTCCAATTAAAGCTACATTTGTTGAGGTTATATGATGAAGTATCTAGTAACAACATTTCTAATGGCCACGCTCAGTATGAGTTCAACTGCTCATGCATCAGCAAAAGCGGCATTTGAAATTTATAAAAAAGATCATTCTCGAATGAGAAATAAAAGAATTGCTCACGAGCTAATTGATGGGCAATTCTATTTCAGTGCCATTCCCTATATAAATAACTTTCTTGAAGAAAATAACGACATGGACGCGGAACTAGAATCAGATATCGAAACACTTGTCGTGAAAACAGGAACAATGGCAGTTTTAAACTTGGATGAAAAAAAACTTGAGAGTTTTTCAATCCCTTCAATCTCTCTCATTTTAGGAACTCGCCTTTTTAATAAAGAACAATATGATAAAGCTTTCGCTGTTCTTTCTAAAATTCCTGAAACACATAAGTTTTCAATGGAAGCAAACTTAATTAAAGGAACAATTAAAAACCTTCAAAGAAAACATATTGAGGCCTTAAACCTATATGAAAACTGTGCAAAAAAAGCTGAACAACAAGAACAATCAGGCTCAGGTGAGAAATTAAAACGTTATTACACTTACCTAAAAGAAACCTGCACAATCAGAACCGCCAGAGTAAAAATTGAAGATAAAAAATATGATGAGGCACTAGATATTTACGCAAAAATTGACAAGCGTTCATATAAATGGCCGTACATTCTTTTAGATAAAGCATGGGCCTATTACTATTTAAAAGACTACAACAGAGCTCTTGGGCTAACTGTTACTTACAAATCTCCTCTATTAGAAAGTTATTTTATGCCAGAAGCTGAAGTACTAATGGCATTATCTTATTACAACCTTTGCCTTTGGGATGATGCTATGAAAGTTGTTGATCACTTCTATAGTGACTATCAACCAAAAGCAGACGCCTTAAAACAAATCTTAGGTCAAAATAAAAAATCAAATACATACTTTCTTGATTTATATTATGCTGACCCAAAAACAAGAGAAGATCTTAACCCATTTATTAGAAATCTAATTACTCAAACTAGAAAGCAAGTAAAATTCAATCTTGACCTGGCAAGTTTAAAAGCAGCAAAAGATGAATTAGCACTTCTTAAACGATTGAAAAATAAAAATGACTTCACAGCGCACTTAGAAGAGAACCTAGACTCGACTATTTCGTTTATAAGTTCAAAAATCAACTTCTACATTAAGAAAGAAATTTTTACTTTTATCAACGAAATTCATAAACATAGCTACTCAATGTTCAATTTAAAACTTGAGCTCCTATCAAGAAAAAGAGATGACCTCTACAATGCTAAACCTGATGATAAAAATGACCGAAACAGAGGATCAGAGCAGAACATTAATCGTAAAGTGACTCAATACTTTTTTGATTTCAACGGATCTTTCTGGGCAGACGAACTTGGTGATTACTCTTTTGGACTAAAGTCACAATGTAAAGAAAACACTGAAGAAACAAAATAAGGAATTTTATGAGATTAATAATTATTCTTTTAATACTCGCATTCTCATCAACTCTTGAAGCGGAAGAAAAGAAAAACACCGTTTACAAGTACAAAGAATACGAGGTTATTGACCTTGGAAGTATGGAAGTTAAAGGACAAATCATCGCCCCTGGTGATTTAACGGTAAATGAAAGAGAACGAAAAGTATTTAAGCGTTCACTGCTGGAAAAGAATAATTTTGATTTTGAAAACAAACGAGAGATTGAAAACTTAAGGTAGGACTAATTTTATGATCAAGAATCTCATCCTTACTCCTGTTCTTCTCATTGCCTTCACATTTTCATCGATAGCATTAGCAGATGATAAAAATGATCCAACGAAGGAAAGCTCTGAAAAATGGAACAAGCTCATGAATCTCGTCAACAAAGAGATTCAGACAATAAAAAACAATACTTACTCAGGTCCTGAGTTAAAACACCGTCTATTTGAACTTTACTCAGAAAGAATAAAACTGATTAAGGAAAAAGAAACGCAAACACTTCTAAAGGCCGATCCAAAAACAGTTGGAGAAAAAGGTAAAGATTCATTCTTTAAAACTTCCCGCGAACAATTTGTGGCCGCTCAAAAATATGCTTTGGGATTAATCCCACAATATCCAAAATATGAACGAATTAGCGAAATCTATTATGCCCTGGCCATCAATTCACGCGATTATGGCACAAACTCTGACACTGAACAGTTTCTAAAAATGGCCATTAAGACCAGCAAAGATCAAAGTGGCAAAACAATGTACAACGCCAAAGTTGCTCTGGCAGAATATTACTACAACAACAAAAAATACAACGAAGCAATCTCCTACTATAATGACATCTTAAAAAAGACAGATAACGAATGGTACGGAAAGCACCTTTACAATGCGGCATGGTGCTACATCAAAGAACGTAACTTTAAAAAGTCTCTTGAATTAATTAAGGCATCTTTTGAAACAAGTAAGAACAAAAAATATGTTTCAATGAAAGAGCAGATCAACAATGCAATCGGGATCTTCTTTGTCCAGGCCGATGAAACCAGAGAAGGTATTGAGTATTATGAGAAGAATACAAGCCCATCAGCTCCATGGCTTTTAATGCTTGCTCAATCTTCAATGAGTAAAAATAACTTCTCAATTACTGAAGAAGTTATCAGAGCAGCTCTAAAAGACACTCAAAGAAGAAAAGATGCTAACGGGGAAATGAAAGTTCGCCTTGCTCAACTTGACATCTACCGTGAAAGTAAAAAAGATGATCAATACTATGAAACTGCTAACAATATCTTAGAGCTTTCAAAGAAAAACAAACTAGACAAAGACGATCTATTTCAAGCGATGAACAAAATTAAAGAAGTCGCGGGCTTCATGCAAATCAATCTTGTCAAAGATAAAAATGTCGAAGACGTTAAATACAGTAAGGATGATTATAAAAAGATCATGCGATACTTCGATATCCTTTCAAGCCTTGATAAAGCAAACAAAAATCAATACCGCTATTACCAAGGGGAAACTGCGCTCTCTATTCATGATTTCAGCACAGCACTTAAATATTATGTGCGATCAATAATGAATTCAAAAACTGCAAAAGATAATGGTGAAGTTACTAAGAAATCATTAGTAGCAATGCTTTCAACAATTGAGCTAGCAAAACTAAAAAAACAAAAAGAAGACGAGTACACTATTTTTGCTTTTAAAAACTACGTCATTTTTTACCCAAAATCAGATAAATCGCAAGCAATTTATCAAAAACTATTTAACAAGTATTTTGAACTTCACCAAACGAAGAAGGCCGTAAATATCCTTCTCGTATACAAAAAGAATTATCCTGAAGATGAAGCAATCCATCGCGAAATGCTCACTCAGATATTAGACAACCACATAAAAGAGAAAAACACTGACAAGCTTGCCTATTGGATTAACAAAATTGAAAAAGGATATTTAAAATTCAATTCCGAATATATTCAAAAATCAATAGCCATTTTAGGAAGCCTACTTTTCGATAAGTATCAGGCAATGGAAAAACAAGGAAAAGTTTCAGAAGCGATGAAAGGATATGAATCAATCTATGATTCAAAACATTATCCAAACCGCACAAAAGCTGAAGCGGCCTACGCTATCGCAACATTGCACCAGGTTCAAAACAAAGCAAAAGACTCATACAAATGGTTAAAGAAAAGTTTAGAGATCTATGACAACAAAGATTTAATTAAAGTCACGCCTTCTCTATTAGTATTAGCAAAAGGGTATCGACTACTTCAAAATTTTGAACTCTCTAGCGAGCTATCAAACCTTATCTCAAAAAGATTTTGTGACGTAGAATTTGCTGAGAAAAATGGTTTCTATGAACTGGCAATAAGTAACAGCGCCATTGAGAGTGCTGATGCAAAAAAACTCTTAAGCCTCGAAGACAACTACAAAAACTGTCACCTGGATAAACGCACTATCGAAAAAAATCAATTAGATAGTTTTGAACGTTTAATCTTAAGCGACAACATGAAAGAAGTGAACGTTTACTTTGAAGCTCATGCTGACAATGAAAAGCTCGCTCGTCAAATGGGCCGCTACTTAAGATTTAAGTTCTGGCAGGCACCATTCGATCAGAAAGAAAAAATGGAAAAAGAAATCATTGCCATGAATGACAAAACACCAGCGCTGAATTTAAAAGATATGTTCAATCAATATGATCACGTGCTGGAATTCAGAGAAAAAATCATGACCACTAAATTTTCTTTTACAAAGCTCGAGAAGTTTGACGAAGAAAAATATAACTCTGAATTAGAGCAATATTTCTCAATAATCACGGCCCTTAATAAAGAAGCTGTAACGCTTTCAAAAGAGTCTTCTCCTGAAGAAATTATCATGATCCGTGATGTGTTAGCTGTGCCTTATTACTCTCTCGTAGAAGCTATAAATCATTACGTTCCACAGGGTGTGGATAACAAGTACTTAGAGGGCTTCAGAGGGGGCATGCGCCAAATTACTGAGTCACTGCTTGCTAAGGCATTACAAGTTGATCGCGAAAAAGTGGCTTTTTTAGAGAAAAATAATTATTTTTTCGAAGTTCAAAAACATGATAAATTCGAAAAAAGCAAAACGAGAAGTGAAGAAAACACTGATAATAAATTGCAAGAAAACTTGAATTATCACCCAGCTCTTCTCTTCTCAAATACGATGGATCTAAGTAGAGGCTTAAGAAAATGAGAACGAATAAATTGAAATTAAACTTATTCTTACTCTCAACACTTCTTATCGGATGTGCCGGCCAAAACTTTACTAAAAAGATCGACTCTAGCGATGTAGACCTTTTAAGAGAAGAATCTTTGATGAGATACAATACTAACCGTCTTGAATCTCTTGATAGCACTGAAAAGGATTTTATCTCTAAGGCCTTACTTGCTTGCCACGAAAAAAAGATTGTAAAGGGACTGGGGATTCTAGAAAAAGAAATGCACCAGAATAAAACAAATGCTTTCTACTGGAACGCTCTTGGAACTTGCTACTCTCTTAACAAAGAATATCAAAAAGCGCTTTTTTATTATGATCTAGGTATTGAGGCCCTTCCAATGATCAAGGATCAAAACAAAGCTGTGGCAGAGGCAACTCTCACTAACAACATTGGTTTGATCCATTTAAGCTTTAAACGCTACAGTGAAGCTTATGATTCTTTTAAAAGAGCTAGCACTTTGGTTCCAAGTTTCTTTACGCCAGAATTTAACATTGCTCAACTTTACATTGAGTTTAATGAAAATGATAAGGCCCTTAATATTTTAAAAAAGCTAGAGACAAAAAACCCTGATGATATTGACCTGCTCTACTCTCTTTCTTTGATCTATTACAGAAAAAATGATCTAGATAAATCTTTTGCCGCAATTAAGAGAGTAAAAAAGGACTACTTAAATCGTCCGGACATTGTAGGAATGTACGCCTACAATCTTATGAAGAAAAATCGTCTCAATGAAGCAAGAGAAATAATTGAGAAACGATTGTATGCAGATGAGTATAACCAAAGAAACAAATTATTGCTCGAAGAGATAAATCAAAAAATTAAAGAACAGTCTAAACTAGAAAAAAAGTAGAAAGACTAATTATCAACTAAAAGGACAAATACGGTTTTATTAAAACCCAGGTCCATGTTTTGTGTGAACGAAAAGGAGTAGCTATGAACTTTATCGAAATTTTTAAGCAAGGTGGATTTATCATGTACCCGTTATTAGTATTTTCAGTTGCTATTTGGATAGTAGCAATTCAAAAAATACTATACTTAATCAAATTTACAAAAGATGCTAAAAAATACCAAGATGAAGCTTCACGAATTATCGTTCAACAAAAACTTCAAGAGATGGAAGTTCTCTATAGAAATTGCCCTGATGTAATTGCAAAAGCTCACTACGCAGTTTTTGATGAAGCAATCGGAAAAGAAGAATATGAGCAAAGACTTCAAAGACGTCTTTCAGAAACTACTGCAGATCTAAAAAAGAACTTATGGATTCTAGGTACAATTGGTTCATCTGCTCCGTTCGTAGGTCTTTTCGGTACAGTTTGGGGGATCATGGGGTCATTCCGCGCTATCGGTAGTGCTGGTAAAGCTGGGTTTGCCGTTGTTGCCGGAACAATCTCTGAGTCTCTGATTGCAACGGCCGGTGGTATTATCGTCGCAGTCTTTGCAGTTATTCTTTACAACTATCTTCAAACGAGAATTGCTGAAATTTCCAGAGAGTTTAAAAACGGTCTTGGAGATATGGCAGATCAATTTCACCTAATGAAAAGATAATTAAACAATATAATTTTGAACTTTTTGCGAGGATACTTCTATGTCAATGCATGTAAAAAACGATAGTGGAGATGATGACGATACAATCGTAGCGGAAATCAACATGACTCCACTGATAGATATCATGCTAGTGCTTTTGATTATTTTCATGGTCTCTTCAACAGCAGCACTAGAATCAGGTATGGATATTGAATTGCCAAAAACAACTCTCACTAATGAGAAAAAGGAAGCTGAAATTCTTGTTATCTCTCTTTCTAAAGATGGACAAGTTGCAGTTCACGGAAAGAAAGTAAAATACGAAGACATAAAAAGAAGTATTGCTAGCACACTCACTGAATTAAAAACTGATTCAGTTATTCTTGAGGGAGACACTTCTGCCAATTTAGGTAAAGCTGTTGAGATCATGGATATGGCAAAAGTAGCTGGTGCAAAAAACTTCTCCATTGCCGCGGAAGAAGGAAAATCAAAGCAATAATTAAGGTAATAATTGTATGACGACAACAACTACTAAATTAACATTGCCGAGAAGAAATTTTACAAAGGACGAGTCAGGTAAGCGTTTTTTTAAAAACGCGGTTATTGCAAGCTTTCTTTTGCATGCCACTATATTCGTTTTAAAATTTCCTAACGAAGCAATGAAAGCACCAGTAAAAGAAAAACTGAGTGCGATTAAAATGAAATTCATTACTCCTCCTGAAGCTTATAGGAAGAGAAAGAATTTCACAAAAGAAGATATTGCAAAAGTTTTAACGAACGCTGAGGCCGGAGCTAAAGTTGTAACAACAAATGCTCAAGGTCCGACTGGAGATCCTAATCAAACCAAAACACAGAAAGTTCAAAAATCTAAAGCTGGATCACCTAAAAAAGGACCTCTTTCAAGTCCAAATGCTCCAGGTGGAGCGCTTGGGGATTCATCTAATAAAGGTTATGAATTTAAAGGTAGAGGTCTAAAAGCTCTTATTGGTAACAGTTCTACAATGACTATTGCTGCTGGAACTGGTGGCGAAGGAAGTCTTGGTCTATCTGGAGGAAAAGGAGTTGCTAATAAGGGGAATAACCTTACTGGTGATTATCGTGCCCCTGCAGGTATGGGAGATGGATCTGGCCTTGGTGGAAAAGATGCCGTTGGTAATTACGATAGATCAACAACAACAAAAGGTCTTGCTAACAAAAGAGGTATAGATACAGCTTTCGTTCAAGCAGACACTGTAGTTCTTGGCTCTATTGACCCGGAAGTCCTAAGAAAAATCTTAGGTGAATACTTATCTCAATTTAAATTTTGTTACCAACAAGAACTCCAAGAGCAATCTGAAAAAATTAAAGGGATCGTAGACCTTAATTTTAGAATTGAAGGCGACGGAACTGTTTCAAAAGTAAATATAAAATCGGCCCAAACAAAATTTTCTACTAAAGGAATTGGATGTATGTCTAATATCCTTCGAATGATTAATTTCCCTAAACCAAAAGGTGGTGGATTGGTAGACGTACGCCAACCACTTAATTTCTACTCCGAAAGCACAAAAATTTAATTCTACTTCTTCTAGGCCCACATTCTGTGGGCCTTTTTTGTCCCCTCATTGATAAATTCATTGGAAATATAAGCTAAATCATGTTTTTATGTGTGCGAAAAGACTAATCTCAATTAAGTGAATTTAGGGACATTCTCTATGAGTATTTACTATTTTGATCGCATCACAAAAGAAGATTCATTTTTAGGGGGAAAAGGCTTTGCTTTAGGCCTTATGAAAAATGCGGGCTTTCCTGTTCCTGATGGATTGATTTTGACCGACGTTCCCTCTTCTGCTGAAGAATGGAGTCAAATCTTCTCTTGGTGGAAAAAATCTGGTTCACCAAAACTAGCTATTCGAAGCTCAGCTGTTGGAGAGGATTCTAGTGAGCAAAGTTTTGCAGGTCAAAATTCAACTTACCTAAATATTGAAACAGAAGGCGGAATCAAAAAGGCCATTCTTAACTGTTTTCAATCAATGTATAAAAAATCCAGTTCTCTTTATCGCGAACACTTTTTAAAAGAAAAGGCCCACGATTCTAAGATGAACGTCGTTCTTCAAATCATGGTTAATCCAAAATACTCAGGAGTCTTCTTTAGCGTTGACCCAAGAAACAATGAAAAAGGATGGATTGCTGAAGCAATTGAAGGCCTGGGTGAAGATTTAGTTTCAGGTAAAAAAACGCCATGGCACTTTGAAGAAAAAAAGATTTCTTCGACAGACATCTTCAACATTGATGAACTCGTAAAAACGGGAAACGCTATTCGAGATTTCTTTGAACTAGAAATCGATATGGAATGGGCCATTGATCAAGAAAACAATTTAAAAGTTCTTCAAGCTAGACCCATCACTGCTCTTTCTGGAAAATCAGAAGAAAAAAGAATGATTAATGAAGAATTAAAAAGATTAAAAGCAACTCATCCGAAAAACACAATTTGGGATGGAGCTACATTTGCGGAATGGAGTGGTCCTCCAACTGAATTAACTTTTAGTATCTGGAAAGAGGCCTTTGCTAAAAACCATGCTTTTTCAAAAGCACTCAAAAAATTAGGGTATTTAGGAATTAATGAAGAATTGCCGAATGAAACTCATTCGCTCTTAGAGAAAATTTTCGATAGAGCACATGTTAATATCTCTATGATGGCACCTTTTTATTTTGGACCGATCCCCTATCGCCTTGAATATGATCATGGGCCAAAACTAAAATTTGATTTTAGTAAAATGAATCTTAAAACTTTTATCCTCACCCCTTTTACAATGGCGAGAATGGTTGATGTAAGTTTTAGACTTTCAAGTGAAAGACAAAAATGGCTTTCCGAATGCGCTAAAGAACTTGCAAATTTTTCAGCGAAATCATTTCGAGCAAGAGAAATTAATTATTACCAAAATTTTTCTAACGAAGAGTTGTTTAAATCTTTCGAACTAGAAGTTAAGCAGTTTTACGATGAACATCTGGTATGGCCTTTAGTTTTAATCACCTTGATTGAATCAACTACCACTACCTTGAAAGCACTCTTAAAAGGCGTTTTAAGTGAAGCGGAAATCGAAAATAAAATGAATACATGGCTTGGTGTTGGTATCCATACTGTCACAATGGACATGAATGTCGAATACGCTGAAGCAAGTCTTGATCCAAGTAAAAGATCCTATTTCCTTGGAAAATACGGACATAGAGGACCAGGTGAATTGGAATTATCAAACCCAAGATGGCTTGAGCTTGCGGATTCAGCATTTGTAAAAATGACCAGAGAAGAGAAAAAAGCACATAACAAAAGTGATGTAAGTGTTGAAAGTGAAATTCAAAATCTGAACACTTATAAAAAACAAGTCATCGAAAAAGAGTGGTTACTTCTAAAAGAGATGTTGGAATTAAGAGAAAATTGGAAAATGAAACTTCTTTCTCCCTACTCTCACATTCGTTTTCTGGCGCTTGAAATTTCAAAACGATTTAATCTAGGATCTGATATATTTTGGCTTTCTCATGAAGAAATCATAAACAAAGACTTTGATAAATCAAAGGCACAAAAAAGAAAAAATCACAGTGAAATGAGTAAGTCGATTTATCTTCCATCGATTGTAGATTTATCAAAACTTGAAAATATATTAACAAATAAAAATGAATCAAATGCAAAAACATTAACCGGCGAATCCCTTTCTCCAGGCCTTGTTTTTGGAGAAATCAGAATTGTTACTGATCCAGATATTGTTAACACTAACGACTGGCCAGAAAATACAATTCTTGTTGCGGAATCAACAGACCCAGGCTGGACAGGGCTCTTTTTAAAATCAAAAGCTGTTATCGTCGAGAAAGGTGGAGTCCTTTCTCATTGTGCAATCGTTGCTCGTGAAATGAATTTACCTGCAATCAGTGGAATCAAACAATGTCATCTTCGTTTTAAAGATGGCGATAAAATTTGGGTAGATGGGAACAATGGACGTATTACACTGGCTTAGCCAAAATCACGAACTAGCAACTAAAGGTATAACTCCGGCAATTATTCCAACAGTGCTTTTGCCTTTGACGGCAGTTACCGTTGGGATTACTTCACTGGCCGGAATCATTGCAGGATGGTTTGGGATTAAACTTCACACGGAAGGCCCTAAGCAACTCTTAGAAGTTCTTTTAAGAAAGCGCGTGCTTCTTTCAATGCTTGTAATGAATCTCTTATTTATGGGTCTAGTTAGAAGTTATGTGTATGTCAAAAATCTTCCAAGTTTTATCTATACAATCGAAAGACACTCTAAAAGTGAAGCGAAAGCATCAAATGATCAATATATTGAATCACACACTCGCCCACACGATTTTATTGGAAAAATAAATCCTGTTAATTTTAAATCGTTAAGTCTTGAAAAAGAAATCAAACTAGAAAAAGGAGCGTTTAGATCCGCGGCCCTCTCTGGCAATTCTCTTTTTTATGGAACAGATGATGGGAATATTTATGAAATTAATAAAAATGATCTAAGCATAAAAAGAAAATTTTTCATCGGTACTCAAGTTACTACCAGACCAATCATTTACAAAGATCGCATTTTTGCTGGTGAAGGGGCTCATGACACTCATCACGCGAGAGTTTATTCATTTGATTTAAAAAATGGCGAATTTATAAATGCTTTTGCGACTAAAGGTCACACTGAAGGACAACCTCTTATTGGAAGCTTCAATGGCCAGGATTTACTTTTTATCACTTCTGGCGTTGATGGGCTTTATGCTGTTGATCCAATAAGTATGAAAGAAGTTTGGCATCAAATCGATGGGCATCTCGATGCTACTGTCACAGTTGATGGCGGAGTTGTTTTTGCTGGATCAGGAATTGAAAAAGGATCAGAAAGAGACAGAAGCTATGCGACTGCTTATGAATTCGCAACTGGGAAAAAGATCTGGAAACAAGAATTGCCGTTATCAAATTGGATGCATCCGATTGTTACAAAAACAGATGTCTGCTACGTTCTTGGTGAAATCTATTTTAAATCCAACATTGGAGAATTCTATTGTTTAAATAAACAAAATGGAACTCCTCACTTTTCTATTCCCATTGAGGCCCCTATTGCTTCAAAACCTTTTTACATTAATAACGGGGTTGAAGAATACGCTTTCTTTGGAGATTTAAAAGACGAAATGTGCGGCGTGAATATTACAAAAAAAGAAAAGATGTGGTGTCATAAGGCGGGAAGTGAAAAAGCAACTCATGCCTTTTCAAGTTTTGATTTTGATCCTAAGCATGGAGTTCTCTGGTACCCAAGTTTTGACAATGGAATTTATGCTGTAGAAGCAATGAGTGGAAATATTTTATCCCAATGGAAACCTTCAAAAAATGAATCCAACTGGGGAAAAAATTATGGGGCCGTCAATATTGATGGCGACACACTTTATCACATGGATATTGAGGGGAATCTTAGAAAGTTTAAGATTAACTAGTTCTTCTCAATCAATAACGTCAGCTGATTCAGATCAAAATCACCTAAAACCCTGATCTAAATTAGATAATCAATCTCTATATATGATTAAGATTTAATCAATAGAGAGGCCTATATGAAACTGCTACTTATCGCCCTTATGTTTGCCCTTAACTCCTATGCAAGTGAACAAAATTTTATCATTGAAGGATACAAGCAAGTTCCAGGTATGGAATTTCAGTTAGAACTAGTTCCTAAAAAACCAATTGATAATCATCGAGTTCTCCTTGACTGCCAAAGTTTTATCAACGGTCTTCATTACGAAAATTTAAATGAAGATCAATGGAAAGACATCTGGTTTTTAATGATGGACGGATACGATTGTGAAAAAGCATATGGCTTTAGTAGAGAGCTTATTGATAAATGCAACCCATTTTGTGTTCGAGTAAACGTAGATAATAAAGACATTAATTTTTTCTCTAACCCGGAAGATTGCCAGGAGAATTTATGAGATTAGACAAATTAAACAGACTTAAAGATTTTGGAGTTCATGAAATTGAAAGAGTTGCCCAGAAAATGCTCAAATTGAAGTTGATGTAAAAGAAAATCCAGTTGGCCACTTCTACGCCCTATTAAAAGTTAGAGCTAATCACAAAGACTACTTTGTAAAAAAAGAAAGCGACTCAATGTATGAATGTTTTCACAAGGCCTTAAGAGCACTTAAAGCTCAACTAGCAAAACAAAAACATCATCACAGGATTCATCGAGGACTTAAATATCAGGATGCCTGATGAATCCAACAAGGCCCCATTAGGGGCCTTGATTTTTAACGATTTTTTTTCTTCTTTGCCATCTCCAAGTATTCTCGCTTGGCCTTCATAGCGTTTCTTCTTAACTTCTCGCGCTCAATATTTTTTGAACCATAGGCTTCAGCGATAGGCATAGCTTGTAGCAGAGGCTTTTTTTGTTCTAGCCTTTCTAGATTTTCGTGTACCCTACGATCTAATTCATCCTGGATAATACTTTCTGCAGATCCTTCGTCATGAATTGGATCAAGATTATTTTTAAGCCTCTCTTCATTGATTTTATCTAAAAGAGCTGGACTAATCTGTATTCCGGCGTAAAGAGGAAGGCTCCCTAAAGAAAATATAATTATTGCCAATATTAATGGTTTAAATTTTTTCATTAACATCTTCCTTTTGACAAAAACATATAAATTAAATAATCCTGCAATAATTATAATAGTATTTATCACATATCTTGATTATGGATAAGGTACATTACACGGAGATATAGGAACTAGTATTGAAACAGATGTTCCTCCACTAGAAAATACGTAATCGCGATCTCCCCACAAATCAATCGAGGATAATTCATAATTATATCCAGCAGTAGCCGTGCCAATCATCGATACTCCTCCTATGACATTACTTCCATTTGAATCAGGAACTCCTAAACTAACTCCCACATTTGAATTGTCTGGGTCTGTAACTAAAAATCGAGCTATATAACCAGGTCTTGTATTACCATAAGAGTCGACAACTGGCTGGCATGTTTTTGAAACCAGTGCTGCGGTTAGAGGCTGGTCATTAGGAACAGCTACGTGAAAAACTTTTTTAATACTTTTTCCAAATTTATTTGTCGCAGTTACTTGTAACCAATAACTCAAAAGAGAAAACGGAATTTGGAAATCAGATATCGTACTTACGCCTTGCTGTGATTTTAAAAACCAACTCGAAGAAGTTTTATTAAATATATAATTATAATCAAATTTAAATTGAGTTAAATTTCGGCTCTCATTTTTATCTATGGCTGTAATGCTCACAGTGTTGTTAAAATTTGTGTATCCTTGATAATCAAACACTGTGGGATCTGCTGAATTTTTAGTTGCTCCACTCACATTAATATCTATATCTGGATAAATGTCAGGAA
The DNA here is from genome assembly GCA_037444575.1 of Bacteriovoracales bacterium. Taxonomy (GTDB): domain Bacteria; phylum Bdellovibrionota; class Bacteriovoracia; order Bacteriovoracales; family Bacteriovoracaceae; genus Bacteriovorax. The sequence continues at coordinate 3,757 of JBBIME010000015.1, read as the reverse complement.
AAACGATTTGAATTGTAACTGTTGATTCTTTTAAATATTTATTTACAGCTCTCACTTGAATTTTCTGGTATCCCAATCTTGAATCAGGAACCAATATCGGAATAATGTCTGATGACTTGTATTCTACTTCGGAATTAAAAATAGGGGTATTCAAATCCCCACTTGCGACCATTGCATCAGCATTCAGATTTGCCCAAAAAAACCTTGTAGTTTTTAGTGCATCTGTATCATTTAAGTCACTAGCTCCGAAGGCCAAAAGGCCTGAACCATCGTAACTTCCTTTAACAATCCAATTTGTACTACCCGATATCGGTGAATCAACTTCTGTTGATGAAAGTTGGATATTGGGGATACTACAGTTGTCATCGAGATCGGTCGCCAAATCAGAAAGTGTAGTCACAAAATTATCCCTCATCGTAACAGGAGTCGCATTTGAACTATCTATCGGCACTACATTAACATTTGGAGAAATATAAGTATCATAAAACAAGTGCCCCGATATATCAGAATTAGTTCGAGAAGTTACCCTATGAGTTATAGATGCTACAGGAAGTGGGTATCCAGGAATCATACTTGCTGCCAATATAATTTTATCATCTAGAGATCTAATATCTCTAGATTTATAAGGTAAGCCTAACGGAGGAACAGGAGATGCCACATGATAAACGCCCATGTACTTTGACATGTAATCAACTTGATCTGGTTGATTCAAACCACGACTTATAATTCCGGCACTAAGAGCAGCATTTCCTTGAGAATGTGCAACAAATAAAATTTTCCTTTTCAAATCTTTTGATTCTTTAATGTAAGTTGCAATATTGCCAGTGAGTATGAAATTTTCTGTTAACAGTGTATCAACAGAGGCTGCACTCCTCTTTATAGCCTCTTGATCACTTTCTTCTGCGACTTGAATGAGGGTTGAATAATTAATATTACCACCAAGACCAAAAAAATTAATTGCATTAAAAAAACCACTCGGATCGTACTTCGACTTATCTTTTGCAGTAGCGTCTGGTGTATTTTTTATAACATTATAAATCGCTTTGGCATTCACATCACTTCCTGTTTTTATAAAATAAGCTTGAGAAAATAATTCTGCGGCATCATTGATGATACCGAAGGATGGGTTGTGTATACCTATGAAGTTAACACTAGCATTAGAATCAAGAAGATTATTTTTCCCAAGGAATAAAAGTTGAATTTGATCTTTGTCGAATGTATTTTTACTCTCTTTTGTAAGAACCCCATTAATATAATAAACGTCTGTTCCATTGGCTGAACATTGTAGAGTTTTAGCACTACAGGTGATACTTACAACGAATAAAAATAACAATGTGATTGATTTCATAAAGTTCCCACTTATTTTTTTGAAAGATATTTCTCGTCAAATTCCTTTACACAGTTTTGATATATCGATCTTTCGCCAAACCCGTCTCCATACGCTCTTCCCGCAATTTTCTTCGAATTAAATCCATATGCATCACTTCTTATTCTTGTATTGTAAAGTACTTCTCCGAATCTATAATTCTTAATTTCGGGAGACATTGGCAGCTTTAATTTTTCATATGCATAATTTAGACATCTTAGTTCTTCGGAGTGATTACTCATGTAAACAATCAAATCATCATTGTTCATTTTCTGATAGTTATTAAAAAAAGCTGGTGCTCTTCTAAAATCTCCCTTTAACGCTTTTCTTTCATAATCGTATTTGAAATTCCGATTAATAAATATTTCCATATCATCTCGAACACCATCGTTATTTGAATCAATCCCAACTAATGTCTTTTTATCTTCTTCCAAATTCGGAAATTCCGGCTCCATGACTCCATCAAATACTTGTGGTTTGTAATGTGGCCTCAATTCTTTTAAAAACGGTTCCACTCGATCGCGATAGTAATCAGAACCGCCCCCTAAGCATGAAGTAAGGAAAAGAGAATTAAAAATTAACAAAGTAGTTTTCATTATGGCAGTGCCTCACAGTAAGTTTTCAAGTCAACATCACTCATATCTACATCAATCTTTTGCCCAGCAAAGCTAGCATCTATCGTATTCAAAGCAAGGAATCGATTGTTTGTATTTCCGTAAGCAATTTTAAAAATGCTGGCCATTTGATCAACCTTTGCTAGATCTTGTTCTACTAATTTTAAACATTGCCTTAGCTTATTTAGTTTTGAAAAATTATTGAGAACATTTGGGAGTGTTGTCAGGTTTCTAAAATTTTCTTCATAAACAAGAGCGATCGTTCTTAGGTATTTTCTTTTTACGGAATTATCTTTTGAATCAAACTGAATCCATCGCTGAACATCATCTCTAATTCCATCATTATCAGAATCAATCCCAAGGAGATCTACTTTTCCTTGGATTCCTGGATCTAAAACCTGGGGATCGTTAACGAAAATTTGTTTTGTAAATGTCCCTTGAACCCCGGAACTGTCTGTCACTTTCAAAATCACACTATAATAGGTGTTGGCTTGATAGCTATGAGCAATTTTAGGATCTATTGAGACCCCCTGCGTGCCGTCTCCAAAATCCCATTCATACTTTGTTACAGTTCGATCTTGTAATAGAGATTTTGAAGCATCAAAGTTAACAATTCGTCCCAGTTCCACAACTTCGGTGAAAAAAGCTTTTGGTGAAGTATATACTGGTAAAATTTTAATCATTACTTCTGCTTGAGATTTATTTCCAAGATCATCTTGTAATAGTAACTTAATTATTTTATCTCCAGAGCTTTGAAATTCATATTCTCCAATTGAAGCATTTACTAGATAATCGTCTCCAAAAATGATTGTATAACCTAACTGAGTTCCTCCACTTGCTCCAAGAGATGCAGAGGCATCACATTTCACTTTGTAATTTGTCACATTTGTACATGTTAGAATCGCTGCAGGTTTGTCTATGTGAATAGTTGTTATTGCAGATGTTGACTTTCCAAGATCATCAGTAACTATTAAGGTGACTGGAAAATCTCCTCCATTTGTAAAGTTATAGACAACACTGTCTCCTGACATATTCGATCCATTAATATTCCAAACTTGCGAAACAACTTGCCCATCTGAATCAGACGCATTCGAATTGCACTGATAAGTACTTCCTGTTGTTACAAAACAATAAATATTTGCAATTGGAGCCTGATTTACAGTTACTGTAACATCTTGTGCAACAGAACCTGTTGACCCCATCGCATCTTTCACTGCTAGAGTCACTGTATAAGTCGAAGGTGCTGAATAAGTATAATCAATCGAAGGAATCATTGTCGTAACGACGCTTCCATCTCCTAAATCCCATTTATATTCTACAATCTGATCGCCAACATCCGGATCGTATGAATTCGAGTAACAACTAATTCTTTGAGGACCCGGAGTCGAGCAAGTCATCGCTGCCACTGGTGGATTATTAGTCTGAACATTAAAAGAATTAGTTATTGAATTTTGTGCACCATCATTGTCGATGACCGTTAAAGTAACTTGATGGCTTCCACTTGTTTGGAAAATGTGTATGATCGCTCCATTATCTCCACGAACATCACTTGCTCCATCATCCCAATCATATTTATAAGAAATAATTGTCCCATCAAAATCAGCTGAGGCATTTGAATTACAAGTTAAAATATTCGGAGCACTCGAGAAACAACCAAGATTTGCGATTGGTGCTTGATTTACTGCAAGCACTGTCTGAACTTGAGTTTGAGCTGTAGCTTGTTGTCCATTGGCATTGGTTACGGTTAATTTGACAGTATATAAACCTGGGCCAGGAT
>JBBIME010000014.1:0-122669 GCA_037444575.1 Bacteriovoracales bacterium | reverse complement strand
TTTTTTTGTCTTTAATTTTAGCTGTTGTGTACTTGATTAACTCTTGGCCTGATAAACCTTGTTTTTGAAGAGACATAATTTCTTTTTCAAAATTATTCAAAGTACTAGTCATGAAATTTGCATCATGCTGGTCCCATTCAACATTTAGTTTATAGTTGAGCTCATCAAATGATCTGTTCAATTCATCTGCAACTGCAGTTGATTGAACTGCTGGAGTGACAGCATACACTTGAGTGAGTGCTGTTACTGCTAACGTGGCGGTAAATTTCTTTAAAAACATAAGACCTCCTATTAAATTAATCCTCAGCAAAAGTTAATCCTGCTTGGGAAATTTTTTTTAAGCTAAATAATTTACTGCTGAACTAAGAAATCCAATTTCTCCAGTTGGACCAGTTGGACCTGTTGGACCTGTTGGACCTGTATCCCCTGTTGGACCTTGAGGACCTGTTGGACCTGTGTCACCAGTTGCACCTTGAGGACCTGCTGGGCCTTGAGGACCTGCTGGACCTTGTAATACGCGTTGGTGGCAGCAATAATAAAGAACAACAATTACTCCTAAGATAAATGCACAATGAACTCCTACTCTGCTTCCTGACCAGCTAGCTCCATGAGAGTACAAGCTGTTTAGTTTTGAAAGAGTGAAAGCACGTGCTTCATCTGAACTTAATTGATTGTCATTGATAACTGTGATGATTTCAGTAATTTCATCTCTGGTTTTTTTGTCTTTAATTTTAGCTGTTGTGTACTTGATTAACTCTTGGCCTGATAAACCTTGTTTTTGAAGAGACATAATTTCTTTTTCAAAATTATTCAAAGTACTAGTCATGAAATTTGCATCATGTTGGTCCCATTCAACATTTAGTTTATAGTTGAGTTCATCAAATGATCTGTTCAATTCATCTGCAACTGCAGTTGATTGAACTGCTGGAGTGACAGCATACACTTGAGTGAGTGCTGTTACTGCTAACGTAGCGGTAAATTTCTTTAAAAACATAAAAACCTCCTAAACAAGTTTTAAAAGCACAGGAGTTTCTAGAATTAAAAAAATCACGTAACAAATATTAAATTATTATCAAGATTAGTGGATATTCTTATGTCAGTTATAATCAATGGTCAGTTTTGAGTCCACGCACACAATGAAAAACAAAGCGTTGACGATCTTTGGTGCAGAGTGACCAAACAATCAAGTAAGCGTCCAAAATATACGTGCTCAGCATTGATTCGCTGCTAAAAAAAGTACTATTTTTACAAAAATTTACTAAAGTCAAACCTCGATAATAAGAATATCCCATGTAGAGAAAAATATTTTCATGAAGACCAGCAAACTAACTAAAATTATGAATGAATTGCACTATCCCCTCTGAATACTTAGTGCTACCATTTTTTAAATTTTTAACGAGGACAATTTATGTACAAGATGATTGCTATCTACAAAATGCCAGCTGATGTTGCTGCTTTCGACGAATGGTACAAAGGCCACACTGAAATTGCTAAAAAAGTTCCACTCGTAAAAGAGTTTCGTTTTAGCAAGATTACTGGCGGTCCGCGTGGGGCAAGTGATTTGCATTTTATTGCTGAACTCGTGTTTTCTTCAAAAGAAGATTTTAAAACTGCGATGAGTTCGCCAGAAAACATGGCCGCAGGAAAAGACGCCTTCACAAATTACAAAGATATCGTTTCAGTTCACTTTGCCGAAGAAGAAGTGATTAAGGCATAAAAATGGAAAACGTCATCCTACACTATCCTTACAAAAATAATCCTCACATTGGAATGATTCAACTCAATCGTCCCAAAGTTTTAAATGCCCTTTCTACTGACTTAATGAATGAAGTAGTCGATTGCATGCTAGCTCTGGATAAAAATCCAGAAGTGCGAGTGATTATCCTCACTGGAAATGAACGAGCATTTGCTGCTGGTGCCGACATCGCTCAAATGGTGGTGGCTACTCCAGTTGATCAAATCAATGACAATCGTTTTCGAACTTGGGAAATGATGAAATTAATTACTAAGCCCATCATTGCTGCGGTAAACGGTTTTGCTCTTGGTGGAGGATGTGAACTTGCTATGAGTTGCGATATGATTGTCGCTGGAGATGATGCTAAATTTTCTCAACCAGAAATTAAAATTGGAACCATTCCTGGTGCCGGAGGAACTCAACGCCTCACTCGCGCCATTGGAAAAGCTCGTGCGATGATGATGGTTTTAACTGGCGATATGATTGATGCAACAACGGCTTATGAATGGGGATTGGTTTCAAAACTAGTGCCCTCACATGCTGTTTTACAAGAAGCTTATGAACTAGCTAAAGTCATATCTGATCGCGCTCCTGTTGCTGTAAAGCTCGCCAAAGAAGCTGTTAATAAATCTTATGAAATGTCTTTAAAAGATGGAATGGATTTTGAGCGCAGAAATTTTTATTTAACTTTTTCTTCTCATGATCAAAAAGAAGGAATGAAAGCATTTCTTGAAAAAAGAAATCCTGAATACAAAGGTAACTAAATGAGTGCTTATAAATACATTGAATACAGAGAAGAAAATAGAACAGCGATTATTAGTTTTAATCGTCCTGAAGTTTACAATGCCCTAAACTATGATTCAAAAATTGAGGCCATTCAAGCGATACGCGAGGCCAATAAAAATAATCAAGTTCGATCAATTGTTTTAACTGGGAATGGCAAGGCCTTTTGTACGGGCCAGGATTTAAACGATCGCTCGATTCAAGTTGGATCTGGTGGAGTTGACTTAGGTCATACTCTGCAAACTGAATGGATGCCTCTCATCAACGCCATTCGCGATTCTAAAAAAATTGTAATCGGAGCACTCAATGGAGTTTGCGCCGGAGCTGGTGTTTCAGTCGCTATTGCTTGCGATATGCTGATTAGTAAACCAGATGTAAAATTTGTGGGCGCTTTTTCTAAATTAGGATTAGCTCCTGATGCTGGTTCTACTTATATTTTTTCCAGAGCTCTTGGGTACCAGAAGACCATGGAGTTTTTTCTTTTAGGAAATCCTCTTTTGGCCTCTGAACTTCATCAAAACAACATGATCAATCTTCTGTGTGATAATCCTCTAGAAAAAGCACTTGAATATGCTCTTAATTTAAATAAACTCTCACCTCTCTCAAGCGAGATGATTAAGAAAAATATTAAGGCTTCACTTGATTTAAATTTTGAACAATCAATGGAGCGTGAAGTGTATGCACAAAGATTTTTAGGCAATAGCGCTGATTACAAAGAAGGACTTGATGCCTTTTTAAATAAACGCGAACCAAACTTTACAGGAAATTAAAAATTAAAATTATGAAAATAGAATCAGTCATTGTTATAGGAGCTGGAACTATGGGGCAAGGAATTGCCGAGTGGTTCACTCAACAAAACCTTGTAGTCGAAATGGTCGATCAAAACCATGAATTTGCTATAAACAGTCTTAGCAAGATTCATCAAAGTTTTGATAAATTACAAGCAGCGGGGAAACTCACTCCTCATGAAGTAGGCCATTTCAAAAAAAATCTAAGTGTCAAAAAAATGGATCAGGTCGACACCAATGCTGATCTTGTCGTTGAAGCAATCATCGAAGACTTAGAAATAAAGAAGAAGCTTTTTTCTGAACTTGATTGGGGAATGAGCAAGCATACAATCTTTGCCTCCAATACTTCTTCTTTTCCAATTACTCTATTGGCCCAAGGTCTAACGGAGGAAAGAAAAAAGAAGTTCTTAGGTCTGCATTTTTTCAATCCTGCAACAATCATGAAATTAGTTGAGGTCATCAATGGTTTAGAAACAGATCACAATGTTTCTAATTTTTTAATTAAATGGTTTAATGAAAGAAAAAAAGTTGCCTGCGTATGTGCGGACTCACCTGGTTTTATCGTAAACAGAGTTGCCCGTAATTTTTACGGTGAAGCCCTTCGCGCTGTTGAGACGTATGATATCAACAAATGCAAAGAAGTCGACACTGTTATGAAAGAAGTTGGCGGCTTTAAAATGGGGCCATTTGAATTAATGGATATGATAGGTATTGATATCAACTTAAGTGTAACTGAATCTGTTTATCAGTTATTTTTCCAGGAAGCTCGTTTTAAGCCTCATCGTTTGCAAAGAGATATGGTCGCAGCTGGAAGACTTGGTAAAAAAACAGGAAAGGGGTTTTATCATTATGAATCCTAATACAATGATCGTCGCTCATCCAGATCATCCTCTCTATATGGAATTAATTAAGCACTTTAAAGTAAGAACTATTGATGAAGCTCTTAACACATATGAGACTCATGATTTAATCATCGATCTCTCACCTCTTCGCACCCAGAAGAAATTTGTCTTTTTAAAAGAGCTTTCTAAGACATCCAAGGCACAAATTATAACTGATCTAACTCTCTCATGGGGGGAATGGATTTTTAAATACGCTCCTCAAGTAAGTGCTTCTGTATCAACACTCTTTTATTCACCAACAAATGCTTTTGAATTCTCACTTCGAAGTGACCTGGATGAATCAACAAGAAAACAAATCAGTGAATTTGCAAAAGTGATGAGTCTAAAACCAATTGAACATAAAAACTTGGGCCTTTGTTTTCATTACCCAAGAACTATTTCAATGATTATCAACGAAGCCTATTTTGCATTGGGAGAGAAACTTGCTTCTGCCGATTCAATTGATCTAGCTATGAAAAATGGTGTGAACTATCCATTGGGACCTATTGAATGGGGAGAAAAAATTGGTCTTCACAATGTGGCCCAACTTTTAGAAGAACTGCATACAGTTACTCGCGATGACCGTTATCGTCTTTCAACTCAATTAAAACTATTAGCATTTAAACATCTCTAATTAAAACTGGAAATTTTATGAAAAGAACATTTATCGTTTACGCCAAAAGAACTGCAACGGGAAAACTCTCTGGAAAACTATCACCTGTACGAGTTGATGACCTAATGGCCGCAGTCTTAAAAGATATCAAAGAACAGATCACATTTGACCCACAATTAATCGATGATGTTATTATCGGTTGCGCGAATCAAGCTGGAGAAGACAATCGAAATCTAGCTCGCATGTCCGTCATCCTAGCTGGTCTTCCGATAGAAATTCCTGCCTCAACAACGAACAGACTTTGTGGTTCATCACTTAATGCTTTAATAGATGGATACGCTCGCATTCAATCTGGAATTGCTGATTGTTTAATTATTGGAGGAGCGGAAAGCATGACGAGAGGGCCTTATGTTCTCTCTAAAGCAGAGTCTGGTTTTGACCGTGATCAAAAAATGTACGATACAACTTTTGGGTGGCGCTTTAAAAATCCAAAAATGGAAAAAATGTTTCCACTTCTAAGCATGGGAGAAACTGCTGAAGAAGTTGCTAGTCTTTATAATATTTCTAGAGCTGAGCAAGATCAATTTGCTTACAACTCTCACATGAAGGCCGCTTCGGCCATTGCTCGAGGTGAGTTTAAAGATGAGATTCTTCCTTACACAGTTGAACTAAAAAAAGAAAGTTACGTTTTTGATAAAGATGAATGTGTTAGAGCTGATACAACAATTGAAGCTCTTTCTAAGCTAAAGGCCGTTTTCAGAGCGAATGGATCTGTGACTGCTGGAAACTCCAGTCCTATGAATGATGGGGCATCTGGACTCCTACTCGTTAGTGAAGAATTTTTGAAGGCACATAAACTCACTCCGATGATGGAAGTTACAGGTGCTGCAGTAAGAGGACTTCATCCGAATACTATGGGACTAGGTCCTGTTGAAGCAGTTAAAGTTTTATTAAAGCGATATAATAAGAAAATCTCTGATTTTGATTCTATCGAACTCAATGAAGCTTTTGCCGCTCAATCCCTAGGTTGTATCAAAGGACTTGAAATTGATCCTAGTAAAGTCAATTTAAATGGCGGAGCAATTGCCATCGGACACGCGCTTGGAAGTTCTGGTACAAGAATTGTAACAACACTCGCTCATCAAATGAAAAAAAATAAAAACATTAAAGAAGGTCTTGCAACGATGTGTATCGGCGTAGGCCAAGGAATTGCTGTTAGTTTTAGAAACTGCTAATTAATAGGATTATAAAAATGGAAATTAAGTTATTTATCAACGGACAATTTAGAGATTCAAGCGAAAAAATTATCAAGACCTCCTCAGATCCTTCAAATGGACAGGAAGTTGCAAAATTTCATGTACCAGGAGCACGCGATATTGAAGATGCTGTATCAGCTGCAAAATCTGCTTTCTACAATCCTGAATGGAAAAACATGTCTCAAGAGATGCGAGCTGATCTTCTTTTAAAAATTTCTGACAAACTAAAAGAGCGCGCAAAAGAAATTGTCGATATCGAAATGCGAGACTCAGGATCAACTTTAAGAAAGGCAAAAGCGGATGTTCACAACACAGCTGCATTCTTCAAAGTTATGAGTAAAGTTGCTAGAGAATTAAAGCTTTCGATAAAAGATGAAGCTGCCTCTCGTGCTGGCTTTTCTATAAATTCTCGCGAATACACTCCTGTTGGAGTTTGTGCTCAAATCATTCCTTGGAACTTCCCTCTCGTCATGGCGGGATGGAAAATTGGTCCTGTTTTAGCGACAGGGTGCACGACTATTTTAAAGACTGCAGAAGAAACTCCAGCATCAGCTTCAATTTTAGCTGAAATTATCAAAGATGCAGGTGTTCCAGCAGGTGTTGTTAACATCATTACTGGCGGAGCAGATGTTGGACGAGCTCTTATTAATCATCCTGAAGTTAAAAAAGTTGCTTTCACTGGATCAACTGCAGTGGGAAAAGAAATTTTAAAAACAACGGCAACAAATGTTGTAACAGCAACAATGGAGCTAGGTGGGAAATCGGCCAATATCATTCTAGATGATGCTGATCTATCAACAGCGGTTGATGGTGCTCTTTACGCCTTTTTATACCACTCAGGACAGGCCTGTGATTCTGGAACAAGACTTCTTGTTCAAGAAGGAATTTATCCTGCTTTCATGGAAAAATTCTTAAGCCGAATTAAAGATATTAAAGTTGCTCCAACATCTGAACCAAACGCTGGATACGGCCCAGTTATCAGCGAAAAACAAATGAAGACGATTTTAGGTTTTATAGAAAAGACTAAAGCAGAGGATGGAAAACTTCTCGCAGGTGGAAATAGAATTACTACTGGTGAATTTGCTAAAGGTTATTTTATTGAACCAACAGCTTTTGAAATTACTCCAAAGCATACAATTTTCCATGAAGAAATTTTTGGACCAGTCGTTGGAATCACAAAATTTAAAACAGAAGAGGAAGCTATCTCTCTTGCCAATAATTCGAAATACGGCTTAGCAGGAGCTGTATGGTCAAAAGATCATACTCGCGCTCATAAAATTGCTAGTCAGCTTGAAGCAGGAACAGTGTGGATTAATGAATATCACCTCTTAAATCCAGGTATGCCGTTTGGTGGGTTCAAGGAATCAGGAATCGGAAGGGAAATGGGTTCTGAAGGAATCATGGGCTATCTTGAAGTCCGTCATATTTGGGAATCAGACTGCGACGAACGAGAAAAGAAAGTTTGGTTTGATGCTATTTTTTAAAAAGAACTGATCCAGATCATGGGCCTTCGAAAGAAGGCCTTTTTTTTGCTTAGAAGTAACTTTTTTAACTATTACCTTTTTACATACACCTTTATATATTTTTTTGATCCTTCTTAGTTAATGATAAGAATCTTTTATTAAACAGGAGATTTTTATGAAGAATATTGGAATCATCATTCTTGCAATTTTAAGTTTAAATGTTTTTGCTGCTGATCCTTGCCAAAAAAAAGGAGGACAAGTTCTTTCAGGAACTTTGGAACGGGGCCTTGTACGCGTTTGTGCGTTTAATGAATCTGGAATGGGTTCAGCGATCGGATACAATGATTTGGCGCTCAGTTCTCAAGGAAAAAAATCACTCGCTGTTAAAACTTTTTTAGCAAAAAAAACAGTAGATAGCTTAAGCCTTGGAGCTGAAAGAATTTGTGCTAAACAAAAGTCTTCTCTCGTGGAAATAAATATTAATGGTGACGCTAAAGCATTTTGCCAATTTAAAGACGGATCACTTATTGAAACAATTACTCTTTCATTTGGATCTGAAATGGCCAAAGAACTTGCAGAAGCTCTAAAATAATTTTTTATTCTTGAATATAAAAAAGGGCCCTCCATATTGGAAGGCCCTTCTTGTTTTGTGACTTAAAAAATTCTAAGAATCAACCCAATAGTTTTAGAGCTGCTTGTCCTTGAGAGTTAGCTTGAGACAACACTGAAGTACCAGCTTGAGTTAAGATGTTCATCTTAGTGTTCTTAGCTGACTCAGCAGCAAAGTCAGTATCTCTAATACGAGAGTTTGCAGCAGATAAGTTTTCACTCGAAGATTGTAAGTTGTTAATCGTAGAAGTTAGACGGTTTTGAATCGCCCCAAGTTCCGCTCTTTGTCCCGATACGTTTTGAATTGCTGTATCGATCTTAGCGAGTGATGCTTGTGATCCTTCTTTTGTAGCAACAGAAAGTTCATCCATTCCAAGAGCTGATAAGCTTGAGTTTTGTTTAGCAGCATCGTATTTAATTCTATCTTGGAAATCGTCGTTGTTGATACCAACTTGAAAATCAAATTTATCGCCTGATCCATTAAGAAGTTTTTTTCCGTTGAACTCAGTCACTTGAGAAATTCTTTCCATCTCTTGTTTTAAGTTTTGGTATTCAAGATCAGTAAATTTTCTTTCAGCGTCCCCTACTGTATCAGAAGCTGATTGGACTGCTAGTTCGCGAAGACGAACAAGAATGTTTGAAGATTCATTCAAACCACCTTCTGCAGTTTGAATCATAGAAATACCATCATTCGCGTTTCTTTCCGCTTGATTGACACCTCTAATTTGTGCTTTTAATTTTTCAGAGATCGCAAGTCCTGCAGCATCGTCTGCGGCCTTAACAATTCTTGAACCAGAAGATAATTTTCCTAGAGTAGAAGCTTGTTCTGTGTTGTTAACCCCTAGTGTGCGTTGAGCAGCTAAAGAAGTAACGTTCGTGTTAATACGTAAACCCATGAGATCCTCCTTGTAGATTCCTGTCTTCCCTCCTTGGTTTTGACTACCCTATGCTTGGTAATCAACGAGCATCCAGCTCAACTGAAATTTGGTATTCAAGCGTCGTCACCATGACTCAGCTATTGATTAACAAATTTTTCGGCAAAAATTTTCCCCACTTTAGAAAAAAAATCACTTAGATCAGAAAATAATAACTGACCAAAACACTCCCTGCGGGGAACTTCGAATGAAAAGAAAATAATTAGAAACCCCTCATCTCTATAGCAATTTTTGACGAAAAGAATGAGAGTTATGGAAAACAAAAAGCAGTTAGTTATCGTACCGCCAAAGTCAGAGGCACTTCAAAAATTAAATGAAGTGTTGGATGGCATTGCCAATGAAGAAGGGATCGAAATATCCGTTATCGAATCAGATTTGGAACTGGCTCAATTTATTGGTTCTGCTGGACAATGCTTAGTCGCTTTCTCAAGCGCTAAAAAATGTGCACTATTTCTACAAGAGAATCGTTTTTTATTATCTAGATTTCATACAAAAGTTATTCTTTTTACCCCTAAAGAAATCCCAACTAAAGTTTTAACTAAATTTATCAAACTGGGACTAACGGAAGCTCTTCTGGAAAACGCTCCTCCAAAAACTCTGCTCTACAAAGTAAAACTTCTTTTGCGTTCAATAAAAGCATCTACTGGAGAAAAAGAAGATAAAAACCATGTCGTAAAAAGCATGTTAGATACTCATCAGTCAACAAGTATTAAGGGTGAGATCAATATTGAAAGACCAGCAGGAAGCAATGAAAGCGAAATAAAAAAAGAAGAGAATGAACAGACCGAACTTAAGGGCGAGAAAGAAGATGGCATAGTTGAATTGAAAAATAATCTCAAAGGGAAAAATACTGTTCCTGAAGATGTTATTGATACTCACTGGAAGACAAAACGAAAATTAGACGAAGGATCTCTTTTTGATGTCGACTACACAAGACGAAAAAAAGAAGAAAAAAACTTTGATGATATCGACCAGTATTACCATGGTGAAAATAAATCAGGGCCAATAGAGATTTTTGAACAAGAAAATCACTATGCCAAAAAAAGTTCTGAAGCTAATGAAGATTTTGCAGGAGATTACCTAAAGAAAAAACCTATCGAAGAGACTACTCTAGATTTCATTCCCGAAACAAAGAATAAACCAGTAAGTATTACTGAAGAAGAAGAAGCAGGATATACTCTTAAAAAAATTGAAGCGCACAATATCTTCGATTCGAACGAAAATATATCTGCAGAGCAATAGTTCCAATACGAAGAAGAGGAAAAGGAAGCAAAGAAAAAAGAACTCATGGAACTCGATGCTCTTTTTGAAGAGGCCAAAAAACGTCAAAAAGAAAAAGAAATTGTTGAGGCCAGTGGATATTACAAAGGAAAAATAAATAACTCGGAAACTTCTTTAGAATTTGAAGAAGAGGATGAAAACGGCGAAGAAATTAAAGAATATGACAATTCTGAAACTTCAAAAAAAGAAAAAGCTACAGAATTAGAATTACTAAAAGCTCACAATAAAAGCATCGATAACAATGCTGAAGAAAGTGGTGAAGCTAAAAAGAAGACGAGTGTTGAAGACTCTAGTCAGACATTAGAAGAGCAAAACAACAATTCCAATGATATTACTCTACTCGACTCTGTTGAAGATGATAAAAACAGCGGCAAAAAAAATACAGATCCGATCAGCCTCTTTGATGAAAACAATGAACAAGTAACAGACAATGAGATCAAGTACGAAAATGAAGACACCAAAAAAACTGCTAAAAACAGCACTGAAATAGAATTCAGTAAAAATAGTAAAAATAACCAAGAAAGCAATGACACAACCAATGAAGATTTTCGCCATCAAAAAGTTGAATCGTTGCTCAGTAACGATATAGACCCTACAAAATCCAAACAAAACGAATGGAAGGAAGAAGTTGAGGGCGAGCGAAATATTGAACACTCTAAATCTGTAGATCTAAAGTTTGCAGACGGTGAAAAAGACTCACGTGAAAACTTAAAGATGGATCAAGACGAATACATGTCTTATAAAAAAATTAATGATCCAGACTTAGTGTTTGAAAAAGATGATAATCAAAAGCTAGACACCCAAAAAGTAGATAAGATTGAAACCTATTATAGAAGCGGAGGAAAAAGCACCGAATACGATTGGGATTTAAATGAAGAAAATCGCACCATCAATCTTGCCTTAAAACTGGGCAAAAAGAATGACGCCAATTTCGCTATTGAAGATAACCGAAAAGATGCCGGTGAAATTTCCATAGACTACAGAAAAATGAAAGAAGAGTTCGATGCGATCGCCAGAAACAGAAACAATAATGATGGTGACGAATCAACAGGCATTCAAGGCCCATATAATGATGAAGATGAAGATGGCAGCTTTAAAGTCATAGAGATCGATGCAAAAGGATTTGATTTTAGTATTGAGATCATCAATCTTATTTATCAAAAAGAGACTAAGGCAATCGACTTCTATAAGATTATTGCCAATGAACTAATTACTAACTATCACGCCTATCCTGTATTCTATACTTATAAGGCCAGTGATAAAAAACATTATGAGGCTTTTGATTCCTTTACTAAAATCTCAACTCCTGCTGTATCAAGCGAGCTTATAGAATGGTGGAGTACTCATAAGAAAGAAGATTCCATCTTTGCAGACTACTACTCAAAAACAATGACGACCTGGATCTGTAGAGAAATACAGAATAAAAGCGGCAATGGAAACTACTGGGAAGATGTCGAATTGCCATCTTGGGCAAAGAATGAACTCGTTTCCAAAAAAGTGGAACTTGTTTTCCCCTATTTTGATGGTGTCGATCGAATGGGAGTGGCATTTGTGTACTTCCCATTTGGGTTAAATCCTAAACAAGAAAAAGGGATTGAAGTTACTCTTGAAATGGTTAGAACACTATTACTTGAGTCCATTCAAAGAACGACAAACAAAAATGATGAGGAATCTGGAGAGACAGAGCAAAATGAAAAGAAAAATATATTAAATATGTTTTCAGGATTTTTTAAAGGCAATAAGGCAGGCTAAATGAAAACTGAATATGATTTTTTCATCATTGAACGTGAGCATTTGAAGAATAAGAAAATATTTCCTTTTCAAGTCTATGTCTTTAATCCGATTCATAAAAAATACAGCATGTTTCTGAATGGAAATCGTCCATTAACCAAAGAACTCGAAGCATTTCTTGATTATCTTCTAGATAAAGGTGGTAAATTAGCAGTCTTAAAAAAACAGCGCCGTACATTTTTAACTGCTCAAGAGTATCATGAATCAGAAATCCCCTCTCTTCAAGCTAGAGAACTACACGAGCTAGAAAAAGAGCGAATTATGAATGTTGAGCTCAAAAAAATATATGATGAAAAAACTGGCGCATTTCTATTTCAAAAAGAATTTGAAAAGGCATGCGAAAGCGATAATTTTGAAAAAATCATTGAGCATGCCAGAGTCGAAATTCTCACATTTAGCGTGACCCATTCTCACACAGTTTCTTTAGCATTGGAATTATCAAAGAGACATTTAAACAAAGATAATTACGTCAATCGAATTGTGGCCACATCCTATCTATTTTCTAAAATGCTCAACATCCATGATCAATCAGCTCTTGCAGATATTATTTGTGGTGCCTATCTCTCACATATTGGGTATACACAACTGCCTCTAACTCTTGTAAGAACCCCGACAAGAAGCTTATTTGATAAAGACAAAAAACTTTTTGAAAAGCATACGATTTTGGGCAACCATCTTATTAAGAAAAGTACTCTTGAAATTTCTGATCGCGCAAAAAAAATTATTGTTGATCACCATGAGCGAACAACTGGTAATGGATATCCCTCAATGAAATATGGTGAGTCTATTGAACCTCTGTCATTAATAGTTGGCAGCATCGCCCATATATTTGAATTTTCCTCTGGAAAAATTAGTGGCAGTAAAATGCCAATGAAGTCTATAATTGTTAATATAAAAAATAAAAGTTTTATACCAGGATTAGAATTTGATTTTGGAGATATGGTTTATAATAGTTTAGTTACTTTAATAAATACCGATAAAGAAGACAAAAAAGCGGCATAATAATAGAACTTAGAACTTAATAGGAATCTCTTCATGGCCTTAAAACCGGATATCAAAATTCTTATTGTGGATGATATGTCTACGATGAGAAAAATTATTAAAAACATGCTTACTCAAATTGGATTCACAAATATCAGTGAAGCCGATGATGGAGCAACTGCATGGCCGATGATACAAAGTGCAATTAAAGAAGGAAAACCTTACGAGTTCATCGTCTCAGACTGGAACATGCCTCAGCTATCAGGGCTTGATCTTTTAAAAAATGTTCGCGCTACTCCTGGACTTGAAAAACTTCCTTTTTTAATGATTACTGCGGAAGCAGAACAAGGTAACGTTGTTATCGCTGTAAAGGCCGGCGTTAGTAACTTTATTGTAAAACCTTTCTCACCACAGGTATTAAAAGAAAAAATTGATAGAATATTTAAATAAAACCTACTTATGAATATGTTTAATGATCCTTCAATGAAGGAAATTGTAAATGATTTTTGTGATGAAGCAGATTCTCTTTTTGATCAGCTTGAGAATTCTTTAACTACTATTGAAGAAGATCCATCAAACACAAAAGAACTTGAAAAATTTGGACAAGTCATTGACCGAATTATGGGAGCTGCAAAATCAATTGGAGCTTCTGAAATTGCGACTTTCTGTGAACTTGGAAAAGTTATTGGTTATAAATCATCTCAGGTTACTGATGTACCACTGATCGAAGTAGTTGTAGCGATCTTGTTTGATTCCCTTCACATGCTAAGAAAAATGAATCAATCTTTGCGTGAAGGAAGTGATAAATCAATGAACAAGCTAAATACCAAAGCATTTGTTACTAGACTTAACTGGCTCTCAGAAAAGTTTAAGGACATTGAAAGAGCTTCATGTGCAATTGAGAATACAAAAGCTAATCTATCACAAAACTCAATTGATGAATTAATGAAAAGTCTCGGACTTTAATTGGAGAATATATGGCCGGCGAAATGCACTTTATAGAATTTTCAAAACCGTTTATTGATGCCGCAAAAAACGTTTTTGAAACAATGGTATTCACCAAGCTTGAGACGCAAAAACCAATTATTAAAAGCGATCAAGTTTCTAAAGGTGATATTTCGGCAGTGCTAGGTCTTTCTGGAGAGATGGAGAAGAATGGAAATCGCTGTCAATATAAAGCGATGCTGGTTATCTCTTTTCCTTATGAAACTTATTTTAAAGCTGCCAGCGCTATGCTGGGAGAAACCTACACTTCTTATGTTCCTGACATTCACGATTTAGGTGGAGAAATTGTCAACATGATCATGGGAAACGCTAAAAGAGATCTAAAAGCTATGGGCTATAGTTCTAATATGGCAATTCCATCAATGATTGAAGGAAAAAACCATACAATAAAATATCCGTCAGGAACTAACGTGGTACTTATTCCGTTTAATTCAGTTCACGGTCCAATTTTTATGGAACTTTGCTATTCTGAAATTGAATAATTATCTAAATTCTTTAAAAGGAAGATCAGTCCGCCCTCTCCACTCATTGAGAGTAATCTCTAAGTGATCAAAGCGCCCTGTCGTTTCATTGCTTTTTTCTTTTACATCAATCCGGGCAAACGTTAGCTTTGCTCCATTAAAATTTTTCCCAAAATCTAGATTGTACATTTTTGTCCATGTTCCAGTATTTATGAAGATTGAACCATCATCGTACTCTCTAAAAATAGGATCGTGAGTATGGCCTACAATAAGGGCCTTTATATTCTCATCACCTCTAACAGTTTCCTCTGTTACGGATTCATAGTTTTGAAAAAGGTGAATTTCATTTTTTACATTATTTAAGACTTCAACAAGTTTTTTGTTTTGCTTAAATATCATTACAAATCTGACCATTAAAAAATAATAGAAGTTAGAGAACACGAATCGAATGGTATAAAGAGGATCATAGATAATCCCATTGATGATAAACTTATTAATAGGCCTTACAGCATTAATATAATCTCTACCTTCCTTAAATTTATTAATAACCCTGGTTACGTAATAAGCACCCCATGGAGGAATGAAAAATTTATTGTGATTAATGTCTGTAGCAATACAAGTTTTTATACTGTACTGATGAGCAAGTTCATACTCGTGCCCATGCTTTAAAACTATCCCGTCTTCTGGAATATATACTGTTTCATCATTTAATAGAATTCTAAATTTAAAACGATCATTTTCTGGGAATTGTTCTGTCAGGTAATCGCGAAGACTTTCAAAAACAAGTTCGGCATCATGATTGCCCAAAATGTAAACCAGGCGATTGTTAGGATAAGTGAGGAAGTCCTTTAATGCTTCGATGACTCCAGCATGTGCATCCATCGCCATCTTTAATTTATCTAGAGCAGCACTCTCACTCCAAAACTCATCATCAAAGTATTTTACAAAAGGAATTGCGAGAAGATCAAAAAAATCACCATTGATAATAAGCTCAACTTCTCGATCAAGATAGTGACCGCTGGAATGATACTCTATGAATTCAATCAGCTCTTTGTCATAATGGAAATCTTCTAAAAAATTTTTGCGATTGTTGACACTTAAACCTGCACCCAAATGCAAATCAGAAACAACAATGATTGTTTTTTTGATATCACTTTTTTGGAGGTATTTCATATGTCTTATTTCCTACAATGAGCTCTACTTCCTGAAAGGCCGGAGAAAGAGGAATAAAATGCAAAACATCCCCTTTCTTTAAAGGGACTAATATTTTTTGATATTTTTCTGAATCAACAGAAGCATATCCCGCATTTGTCTTATTATTAACAATGACTTTTCCAACAAGCCTTACGAGTGTTTTATTTTCAATGATGACTTCCATTGGAGTTCTAAATTTTTCTGGAGAAACTACTCTGAAGCGATCATCATAAGCAGTCACCAAAAAGCCATTGAGAGATTCAATTGCAAAGGCCTCGAAATGCCAAAGGCACACATAAGCTAACAATATTTTATGGAGGATACTCTTTTTAAACATCTTAAAAATATTTTATCAGAAAATAAAATTTCTAATAGAGTCATTTATTCCATAGTGCAGGGGTCAGGTATTCTTAATTTCGTCAAGTTCATCCAAATTTATCCGATATAAAAAACATGTTTGAATTTCTAAAAAAATCCTCTAAAAAAAAATCACTTAAAACTCTTAAAGATGAATTCAAGAAGTCTTTTTTAGCAGATAAAAATCATCAGTGGATAAATGAGGACAAAGTCATTAAGAGAAGCGTGGAAATGCTTCTGGACTCAATGAATGAAACGCATATCCAATTCTTCCGTAAACATCCAACATTTATGATTCCTTGTCAGGCCCATCTTAGTTGCGCTATCGGAAAAACTGGAAATCACCATTTAATATTAGTCTTCCCCGAACTTGTTCAACTTTTAAAATCGGCCAGTGCTTTTCATGGAATTGCAATTCTTGCTCATGAATTAGGCCATATCTACCATCAGCATACAGAACAAAAAATTGATACCCTCACAGCTCAAATCGAAGCTGACCAATTTGCTTATGATCTAGGCTTCGGAGAAGAACTTCAAGAAGTCTTACTCGATCATGACCACTCTATTGATTGCAGAGTACGAATAGCGAGACTTACATCACAGCTCATCTCAAGTACTTCTAGAAGTAAAAAATAAGTTTTCGGAAATGTTATTTATCTAAATCATAATAGGGATCAACTTTGATTCCCATTTCTTGAGCACCATACTGAAGAACCCTAATTTTGTTATCTTTTGAATTTGGAATTTTAAGAATAGTCAGCCCCCAAGGAGGAATGATAACATCTGCAATATCTTTTTCCTTCATCTCATCTATAAAGCTCAATGTAGAAAAATGAGTTTTTGCATCTTTATTAACTAAAAAAACGTTTATCTCTTTTGCATTGTTAGTCGAATAAACATTGATTGCATCACCATATGTATCTTCAGTTTTTGCCACATTGCCTAGGTAGTTATTTGAGAATAATGAGTACATATAATAAAGATTTGTCCTTTGCTCATCATCAATTAAACCCCAATCATTATGTACTGAACCTCCTTGAAGAAATGAATCAATAAACGTGTCCACACCGGAATTAGCAACTCGAGCGACTAAATCTGCAAGATAAAGAGGTCGAAGAATTGGGTGATAAGAAATTTTATCCACAGAATCTATAGAAAATGCAGTGAGTGCCAGCTTAACATCTGGGTAATAATGCCTACTCCACTCTTGAAATCTTCTAATAACTTTGGGAGTGACTCCTTTTGGAGAGGCTTCGTCATATTGATTTACGTAATTGTGATTATCAAGCACATTAACAGCTTCCAGCATTCCTGGTATATTTTGTTTTCCATTTTTATCTAAAATAATACTGGTAGGATCCTCTGAACTTGTTCGAAAAATTGGATAGTAATGAAATGTTAAATAATCAAGCATTTTATATCTTTTCGGATTTAGCTTTTTATCCTGTTCAAAACTTTGAATTCGAGAAAGAAAATACGGGATAAAATGATCAAATTCACCATTGCCATAAGAGCATTTAAGCTTCTCTGAGGAAGCATCGTCTGCAATACAGTCTTTTTGGATGTGCCGTTTGCCAACCAATCCAACCTGTAGCTATTTCCGGTCCCCAAATGTTAATATCATTCGAATTTCCACTCAATTTCTCTTGGGCCTTTCTAATGGCCATTACATATTTAATATATTTTTCAATATACTCATCTGCTGAGGGGATTGGTCTTCCATGAATACTCATAGAATTAAAAGGTTCATTTCCCATAAGAATATTTTTCAAACCTAATTTGAATTTACCATTTATGTATGTCACAGCTTTTGCTGCATGTTTTGAATCAGCGGTGTTAAGAAGTTCTAGTTCTTTATTTTGATTGTAATCTGGTTGCCATCCCAGCATATTGACTTCAAACATTGGCGAAGCTTTATAATTATCTTTAATCATTCGAAGCCTTCTCTCAAGAGGAGAATAGACATACAAAATTTTTCCTTCCCTTCTATCAAAATAATTATTCAATTCCCAATTATAGACAGAATGCAAGCTTCCACCGAGTTTGAGATAACCTAACTGAAGAGGAGCTACTAATCGAGCTGAGGGTAACTCGGAAAACTCATAAGAGTCCGCACCATAGAAACTTTTATTAATAGCTAGTCCTGTTTTACTAGTATCTAGATCAA
This sequence comes from Bacteriovoracales bacterium, assembly GCA_037444575.1. Taxonomy (GTDB): domain Bacteria; phylum Bdellovibrionota; class Bacteriovoracia; order Bacteriovoracales; family Bacteriovoracaceae; genus Bacteriovorax. The sequence continues at coordinate 104,369 of JBBIME010000014.1, read as the reverse complement.
CAACAATTCTCCCATCAATAGCGAATCGGTCCAATTTTTGTCCGATTTTTATTTGATACTCTTTTGCTCCATTGGCCATAGATATTGAGCATGTTGTGATAAAAACAAATAGTATAATTAATGTTATTTTCAAAATTTTGCCTCTAGGACTTTTAATAAATGTGGGTCATCAATTGGGATATCATGGAAAGCTTCTTTGAGATAAGGACTTTCTGGATCGCGAATTTTTTCATAGGGAAACATGGCAACTGTAAAGTCTTTAATTTTTTTTGTTTGAATATCCTTTTGATTAAATCCTCTGTAAAAAATATCGCAAAGATCATGGGTAACCAGTGATGAACTAAAATGAGTACATGGAGTTGGCCTAGGATTTAATTCAATAACAAATATTTCATTTGTTTTTTCATCAACCATAAAATCAAGTGATCCAAAACCATTATATGAAAGGTTTCTTACAACTGTTTCGACATATTTAATAACATCTTCATTATAAAATCCTCGAGAAACACTTGTTGCACCAATAGAGTTTGGGTATGTTTCAAGCCTAAGCATGGGATTAGAAGCAAGCAAAACTCCATTCCTCGCATAAAATGGGGCAAGTCCTGCAACACCCTTTATATATTTCTGTAGAGATATTTTTAATTGTTTATCAAATAAGGTGATGAAAAAAAATCGTCTTAATAAAAATTTAATCTCATTTAATAGAGAATATTCCAATGCGTTCGTTACTTTTTTAATTAATTCTTTTTCATCGCTACAAATAAAAACGCCAGTCCCTCCATAACCTTCATCCAATTTTAAAACAACTGGAAACCCGAGTTTTCGACCAGCTCTAATGGCCTCATCAACTTTATTAATTTGAAAGTTCAGGGGAACATTTACTCCCCAACTATGACAATGATTAATAAAAATTGATTTACTAAAAAACTTTTTATCATTTTCTTTTTTAGTCAGTGACCTTCTAATGATCTTAGAAATTTTATTAAGAAATGGAATTCTTTCCATAAAATTAGAAAACTTTTGAAGCGCTAGCAGTGCCTCCTCATCTCCTGGAATAATATGGTCTGGCCGAAATCTTAGAATTGAATAAAACAATGGGAAATAGAAAATTTTTGATCTATAAGTGCTAAAGACAGGAAAGCATACAACGCCTGCAAGGTATTTAGTCTTTGAGATATAACTTCCTTTCGGACAAACTGCATAGGTTATAAATCCAGCTCGACTAAGTCCTGACGGAAGACGACTAATTCCCATCCAATCTTTATTAACTGCAACGATTAAGACTTTTTTTGCCATGCAATTTCCACAAAGGAATCAAGCTGGAAGACTACTGCATTTGCTGCCTCTATTTTTATCACATCGAAAACGATTATTGAGCTCTGCGATTAGCCAGTTTGGTGTAGCATTTTCATTTAAAAAAATTATCTTTCCATCTTCATCAGATCGATTCGTGATGAGACTTTCTACTTCTTTATGATTTTCTGTTTGAAGATGATAAGTTTGTTTTACTCTTCTTTTGTGTAATTTTCCTCTCATCGCCCCTCCTAATCATAGTCACTCATACAAGATGATAAATACAGAATACAAAAGCAATGCCTGTGCCAAATTTCAAGATATGAAATTCATTCACAGACATTATGTGACAGGGGATTTTTGGGATATTTAAATTAAAATTCTGAGGTCATTTAAAGACTTAATCTCATCTCGAATTTTGGCAGCATCTTCAAAACGCAAATCTCGTGAAGCTTCTTTCATAAGTTTCTTGAGTTCATCTATACGTTTATCCAATGCTTCAGCAGATAAATGTTCTTGCTCAACTTTTTTCTTTTCGCCTTTGCCCTTTTTAGCTCCACGAAGAGTTTCGATAACTCCACCACTAACGCTCTTTTTGATAGTGATCGGAGTGATGCCATTTTTCTTGTTGAATTCTTCCTGAATCTTTCTTCTTCTGTTTGTCTCGCTAATTGCGCGATTCATACTGGCCGTCGTTTTATATCCATAGAGAATAACTCTCCCTTCAGAATTTCTGGCGGCCCTACCGATGGTTTGAATTAATGATCTTTCTGATCTTAGAAACCCTTCTTTGTCGGCATCCAGAATTCCAACTAAAGAGACTTCTGGTATATCTAGCCCTTCTCTTAAAAGGTTGATCCCTACTAAAACATCGAATTCACCAAGTCTTAAATCACGGATAATTTCCATTCTCTCAAGTGTATCAATATCAGAGTGAAGATAACGAACCTTAATCCCACTGGACGTAAAATACTTTGTCAGTTCTTCCGCTAATTTTTTTGTAAGAGTTGTCACAAGAACGCGAAAACCATTTTTTATAACAGCTCTGGCCTCTTTTAAAATATCGTCAACTTGAGTAGTAGCATCGCGAACTTCTACGATAGGATCTAAAAGTCCTGTTGGACGAATAATCTGTTCAACATACTCACCATTTGTGTGTTCTAATTCAAAATCTCCAGGAGTGGCCGAGACATACATCGTTAAGTCTTGACGGGCTTCAAATTCATCGAACTTTAATGGCCTGTTATCTAGAGCAGAAGGAAGTCTAAATCCATAATTAACGAGATTTTCTTTTCTAGCTCTGTCACCTCGATACATTCCTCCTACTTGAGACACGGTGATGTGGGACTCATCAATGATCATAAGAAAATTTCGATCAAAATAATCAATAAGTGTAGGAGGAGGATCACCTGGACTTGCTCCCGTTAGGTGACGAGAATAATTTTCAATTCCAGAACAAAAGCCAAGCTCTTCCATCATCTCAATGTCATAAAGAGTTCGCTGCTCAATTCTTTGACGCTCTAAAAGTTTATCCTGCTTAATAAATTCAGCAATACGATCCCGTAATTCAATTTTAATAGCAGCAATAGCAGATTTCATTCGCTCCTGACTTACAACATAGTGAGACTTAGGATAAATGGTTTCTTTTTTTAAATTCTCTAAAATTTTTCCACGAATGGGATCAACGATAGAAATGGAATCCACTTCGTCTCCAAAAAATTCAATGCGAACGACATTGCTTTCCTCGTGAGATGGAAAAACTTCGACGATATCCCCTCTCACTCGAAAACACCCGCGAGAAAAATCGATATCGTTTCTTTCATATTGAATGGCAACGAGAGTTTTTAAAAAATCATCGCGATCAAGGGTCTCTCCGACTTCTACACTCGCCTTCATCGCTGAATACTCTTCTTTAGACCCAATACCATAAATGCATGAGACTGAGGCAACGACAATGACATCATCTCGCTCAATTAAACTTCGGGTAGCACTATGGCGAAGTTTTTCAATTTCATCATTAACGGCTGAATCTTTTTCTATGTAGGTATCAGTTCCAGCGACATAAGCTTCTGGCTGATAGTAATCGTAATAAGAGACGAAATACTCAACAGCGTTGTGTGGGAAAAATTCTTTAAACTCTGCATACAATTGGGCCGCAAGAGTTTTATTGTGGGCCATTACTAAAGTTTTTTTACCTAGCGCCTGAATCACATTGGCCATGGTAAACGTTTTCCCAGACCCGGTAACCCCTAATAGCGTCTGTCTTTTTTTCCCTTCATTAAATCCTTCAACCAATTCAGCAATGGCCTTAGGCTGATCTCCTCCCGGGGGGAAGGGATTAACTAGATTAAAGACAGATTTTTTGCTAGATTTTACTTTATTCATACAATTTTAAAGTTTACGATTATCCAATGAAAAATATACTCCCGTCTCCTCTGCAATACAAAAAGAATAAACTTACCTTTGATGGCCTTCTATTAGAAAAAATAGCTAAAAAGCATGCCACTCCATTCTATCTTTACAGTAAAAAAACATTAGATTTTTACTATAAGACTTTTTTTGGTTCTGCAAAAAAGCATAAAATCCCAAATCCTTTAGTCTGCTATGCCGTTAAAGCAAACGCCAATATGGACATTTTAAAAAGACTAAAGACTTTAGGCAGTGGAGCTGATGTTGTATCTGTCGGTGAATTAAAAAAGGCCATTAAAGCGGGAATCAGTCCGGACAAAATCGTCTTCTCCGGAGTTGCGAAGACAGAAAAAGAAATCAAATATGCACTTAATTGTGGCAAGAAAGGAATTTATTCTTTTAACGTTGAGTCGATTGAAGAGTTAGACCTGATTAACCAGATCGCTAAAAAAGAAAAACGCATTGCTCGCGTTGCCTTTCGTTTAAATCCAAAGGTCAATGCTAAAACTCATAGACATATCTCTACAGGAAACAAGACCCACAAATTTGGATTACTAAAAGATGATATTTTAGAAGCGGTCTCTGCCAATGAGTTTTGGACAAATACAACTTTAGTTGGAATTTCAATTCACATTGGTTCTCAACTCACAGATATGAAGGCCACTGTAGCGGCCATAAAAGAGCTCTCAAAACTCGCTCTAGAAATCGATCTCCCTCTTGAATTTTTAGATGTCGGCGGCGGTCTTGGAATTGATTACACGGAAAAAGAAAGAAGTAAGCTAGCAACAATTGATCATTACATGGATGTTGTGGCAAAGGCCCTTCATCAGTTCTATTTTTCAAAGACTAAACACTCTCCACGCATTGTTTTTGAACCGGGAAGAATCTTGGTTGGAAAAATGGGGGTGCTCGTTTCTAGCGTTGTAAGAACAAAAAATAGTGATGGCTGCCATTTTACAATCATCGATGCTGGAATGAACGATCTCATTCGTCCTGCTCTTTATGAAGCTCACCATGAAGTTCTGCCTGAAACAAAATCAAATGCACTCATTACCACTGATATAGTGGGCCCAATTTGTGAAACAGCTGATTGCTTTGGAACAAAAAGAAGAATGCCTATACTTCATGCCGGTGATCTAGTTGTCATTGATAATGCCGGAGCTTATGGGCATACAATGGCATCAACTTACAACGAAAGAGAAATTGCGTCTGAAGTTTTGATCTAACGACGTATAAAAACTGCCTAGCTTTTCAACAACTTACAAACTTGATGTTCCAAAAAGGAACATCAAGTTTGTAAACTTATAATCCTATTTTTTTCTTGGGTGATGGTAATTTTGTATCAATGATATCTTCTATGGCATCCAATCGTTGAAAAACGTATTTAAATATTCTATTTGTGCCTGATTCAAGATCATTGAATCTATCATTGAGGCTTTTTTCCAAAAGGTGAAAACTTCTAAGCTTTGTAAAAATTCTTATAATCGAGATATTCACTAGAATTGCTTTCTCGGAATTAAGAATACTTGAAAGCATGGCAACTCCATTTTCAGTGAAAGCATTAGGAACTTTACGTTGTCCTCCATGTTTATTATTTGCATTCCATATTTTTTGCAATTGTTTGAATTCTACAGTTGATAATTGAAACATAAAGTCTTCAGGAAAGCGTAGAGAATTTCTTTTTACTGCTTTATTCAAATACCTTGTTTCAACGCCATAAAGTAGCGCCAAGTCAGTATCAAGCATTACTTTATGACCTCTAACAATATAAATCATGCTTTCAATTTGTGCTAAACTTACTTCTTCCAATTTATCCTCCAATATAAAAATATGAAGGACAGTATTAGATATATTACTTAGTGCTCAATTGATAACGAGTGTATATCTACCAATTTTTCATTTATGAAATTCGATTTACAAAAATTATAATTTTGAATCTAGAAATTTGTAATAATTTTTTATAATTTAAAGAGTTTTCACAAACTGCTCTTTTGGAAAACGAATACGAGGACCATAAAGTCCACCGTCTGCTCTTCTTCCAGCGCCAACAATCATTACAACTTTAGCTCCTCTTTCTAATCCGACAATCTTTTTTACTCTGCAGGAATCGTATCCTTCCATCGGACAGGTGTCATACCCGTGAGATCTAAAAGCGAGCATTAAATTTTCGCAACCAAGAGCACATGATTTAATCGCCCAAGCTTCAACATCAGATTTAGAGATTGGCTCTCTGGGAGAAACTTTAAAGAGACCGTAGACGGTACTAAACAACCACTTTACTGGAGCAAGTACACTAAAAAAGCCTACCGTGTAAACAAAAGGAACCAGCTTTGAGTAGTAATCAATTGCTGATTTTGGTGTTTCAACTGGAAGTGTTTTAAAAGTCTCTAGCATTTGTTTTGCGTGAGCTCTCCATGAACCAGGGCGAGCGACACAAACAATTAATTCAGCAGCCGTTGTGGCAGCAGGCTGAGAAAAACAAGCGTAAGCGATATCTTTTTTTAATGAGTCAGTTTTAATTCGATAGAATTCCCAAGTCTGCAAATTAGACGAATTGGGAGCAAGTAAGGCCATGTCCAAACATTCTTCAACTATATGATCTGGAATTTTTTCATCAGTAAATTTTCTCACTGATCTTCTGGCATTCACTAATTCTTTAAAGGCAGCTGGATTATGGTAATCAGCTCCCTCTTTTTGAAACTGATCGTTGCCATCAAATTTTCCATTCATTTCGGTGAAGACATTGTTTTGTTCAGACATTATTTATAACTCCAAGTTGCAGTTCCATCTGGATTGTCTTTAACAACGACACCGAGTTCATTTAAGCGATTTCTGATTTCATCAGATCGCGCCCAATTTTTAGATGCTCTGGCCTCTTTTCTCTCTGCGATTAATTTTTCAACTTCATCATCACTTGTATTACTTGTTCCAGAAAGATTTTTTCTTGCGTGATTAAGTTCAGCTAAAATATTCTTTGGATTGTCGTGAACAAGACCTGTGGAAAGCTTCATGAATTCGACGGCATCCTTCAAAGCGCTGACATACTCTTTTGAAAGACCAACTTTTGAAATTCTATTAAAGTCTTTTATCATTCCAAAAAATACACCAAGTGCTCCAGGCACATTGAAGTCATTGGCCAATTCTTCTTTTATTGATTGAAGTTCTTTTTTTACATTTTCAATGTCTTGAGAATCAAAACCTTCAATCTGAGGTCTAACGGTCAACGGTAGCTCGAGAGCCGCTGTGAACTCATGAATTCTCTCCATCTCTCCAATTGCCTTACTGATTGAATCTTCTGTCCAATCTAGTTTTGATCGGTAATGAACAGAGAGGAGAATGTGCCTTAAAATAGCACCTGAATAAGTTTCAACAAATTTTCTAATGGTCACTACGTTTCCAAGCGACTTACTCATTTTTTCTGAGCCAAAATTTAAAAATTCGTTGTGGACCCAGTTGTTACAGAATTTACATCCATTGGCCGCTTCCGACTGAGCGATTTCATTTTCATGGTGAGGAAATTGAAGATCCACTCCACCGTGGTGAAGATCAATTGTTTTCCCTAGCCATTTTTTCGACATGGCCGAACATTCAATATGCCATCCTGGACGACCTTTTCCCCATGGAGAATCCCATGCGGGCTCACCTGCCTTAGCAGGTTTCCAAAGAACAAAGTCTGAAGGATGTTTTTTATGTCCTTCAACTTCTACGCGAATTCCGTGTTGAAGTGACTCAAGCTGAACCTTAGAAAGTTTTCCGTAGTCTTTAAACTTTGGAACATCATAAAGAACTTCGCCATTAACTACGTAGCCATAGCCATTTTTAATAAGGTCTTCAATCATGCTGATAATCTCTGGCATCGTCTCAGAGACTTTTGGCGTATGAGTAGCAGGCATCATTCCAAGTGACTTCATATCTTGCTCACACTCGCGAACAAACCGTGCAGCGTACTCAATCGCATCCGATTTCATTTCGTTAGCGCGATCAATAATTTTATCATCGACATCCGTATAATTTCTGACGAAATTTACTTTGTACCCAAGTGCTTTAAACACACGATGAATAAGATCTCCAACAACCAATGCTCTAGCGTTTCCGACATGAAGAAAATCATAAGTCGTTGGACCACAGCTATAAAATTTTACTTCGTTTGGAGTGATAGGATTAAAGATTTCTTTTTGACGAGTGAGATTGTTAAAAAGTTTGATTTCCATTGTCTTATTCCCAGTAGGTCTTTGTGTTAGACGAGATAACTAGTCTAACACAAGGGCCTATTGAAAATAAGAGTTAATTTTTTCGTTGATTGAGTTTTTATCGATTTTGTTAGAAAGGGAAAATTCCTGGGCCAATAGTTCGCGGCACTGATCCAGCATTTTCTTTTCACCAAAACTTAGGGATTTCTTTTCTTTTAAAAGGAACAACTGGCGAAGAACTTCTGCGATCTCCACAACTGAACCTGTCTTAATCTTTGCTGAATACTCTCTATATCTTCTATTCCAAGTCGAATTATCTACTTTCACATCATGGTCTGTAAGAAGCTTATAAACTTCTTCAACTTCTTCTTCCCCAACAAGACCGCGGATACCTGTTTCGCTATCTGTAGGGACCATTACCTTCATACCATTTGCTAAAATTCTGATGATATAAAAAGTCTTCTTCTGAGAGCCCATTTCTCTTTCTTCAATGTCACAGATCTGGCCGACACCGTGTCCGGGACAGACTGCATATTCACCGACTGAAAACATTTAGACCTCCAAAAAGCTTATTACGGTCTCACTATAACGCATTGTCGCCATAGTCTCAATGAACCGTGTAATATCTACATATCTAGCTTAAATTTCACAGGTTTTAGGGTAAGAGCTCGCCCATTTGTCCCGTGAGTGATGACTTGGCAAGAGCGGTCTCCATCCAGAAAAAATCAAAGACCAACCCATTGTCGGCCCCACTTGAATGCACAGTGTGTGCCCATATATCTGGAAGGTTTAAAGTATGAATCTCGAAATAATGCCGATGATTGATTTCTGGAATGTCTCTCCTCTGATAAGAGGTCTCTCCCAGCTTTTTTTTGATGTCTGAAGGAGCAAACTTAAGTCCCGCTTCCTCTTTTATCTCGCGCAAGAGTGCCCCAATTAGGTCCTCACCTGGGTCAACTGTCCCCCCAACGACTTGAAGGCCCGCCTCTGGAAAATCCCGATGAGTGAAAACAAGAACCTCTTTTTTAGAATTTTTTGTGCGGGTGATATAAGCGAGAACTTTTATTTTAGACTTCATAAGGCAAAAAAAAAGCTCCCCGAAGGGAGCTTTTGTAATTAGAATCTTGCTTGAACTTCGTTTTTATCAAAGAAGTAATTGATCTCTCTCTCAGCAGCTGCTTGAGAGTCAGATCCGTGAACAGCGTTAGCTTCGATAGATTTAGCGTATAGCTTTCTAAGAGTTCCTTCCTCAGCGTTAGCTGGGTTAGTTGCTCCCATGATCTTTCTATTTTTTTCTACAGCGTTTTCACCTTCAAGAACCATGAGAACTACTGGTCCTTCAGTCATGAAACCAACAAGAGAACCAAAGAATGGTCTTTCTTTGTGCTCAATATAGAAACCTTCTGCTTTTTCTTTTGAAAGATGAGTAAGTTTCATTGCCGCAATTCTTAGACCTTCTTTTTCGAAACGAGCTACGATGTTTCCGATGTTGTTGTCTGCTACTGCGTTTGGTTTAATGATTGAAAATGTTCTTTCCATATTATTTTTCTCCTTTTAAGAAAATTATTTTTTAGTTTTTAGTGCTTCTTCTAATTTTAATCCAAGATCTGCAGGTGATTTCGCTACAGTAATACCACACTCTTCAAGGATTTTGAATTTTGCAGCTGCTGTATCGTCTTCTCCAGAGATTAGCGCTCCAGCGTGCCCCATTCTCTTTCCTTTTGGTGCAGCAGCTCCAGCGATAAATCCCACAACTGGCTTTTTCATGTTCTTCTTGATCCATCTAGCTGCATCTGTTTCAGCAGAGCCTCCGATTTCACCGATCATGATAACTGCATCTGTGTCTGGATCTTTATTGAACATATCCAAAACGTCAATGAAGTTTGTTCCATTTACTGGGTCTCCACCGATACCAACACAAGTTGATTGGCCGATACCACGAGCAGTTAATTGTCCTACAGCTTCATAAGTAAGAGTTCCAGAGCGAGAAATGATCCCAACTCTTCCTGGAAGGTGGATATGCCCGGGCATAATTCCGATTTTACATTGCCCTGGAGTGATAACACCTGGACAGTTAGGTCCAATTAAGCGGCACTCAGGAGATCTTGAAAGCGCTCCTTTAACCTTAACCATATCTAAAATAGGAATCCCTTCAGTGATTGTAATAATAAGAGGAATTTTTGCATCAATACATTCAAGGATCGCATCAGCTGCAAACGGAGGTGGAACGAAAACCATTGCTGCGTTTGCTTGTGTTTTTTCTACTGCTTCTCTAACAGTGTTAAAAACCGGCCATCCTTCATGAATTGTTCCGCCTTTACCTGGAGTCACTCCACCAACAACTTTTGTCCCGTAGGCCTCTGAGCCCTTAGTGTGGAATGTTCCCTGTTTACCAGTAATACCAATAGTGATTAAACGTGTATTTTTATCAATCATGATAGACATTGATTACGCTCCCTTTGCTGCGGCAACGACTTTCTTAGCAGCGTCACCTAAATCTGATGCAGCTGTAATAGCTAGACCTGATTCATTTAAAATTTTCTTTCCAAGCTCAACGTTTGTTCCTTCAAGACGAACCACAAGTGGAACGCTTAGAGACACGGCTTTTGCAGCTGCAATTACACCTTCTGCGATAATGTCACATTTCATGATTCCACCGAAGATGTTAACAAGAATTGCTTTAACATTTGGATCAGAAAGAATGATTCTAAAAGCTTGCTCAACCGCTTCTTTCGTTGCTCCACCGCCTACGTCAAGGAAGTTAGCAGCGTTTCCGCCGTTAAGTTTAATGATGTCTAGAGTTGCCATCGCAAGACCTGCACCATTTACAAGACACCCAATGTTTCCATCAAGTTCAATATAAGAAAGACCAAATTTAGAAGCTTCTACTTCTTTTGCTGATTCTTCAGTTAGATCTCTATAGGCCATAATATCAGGGTGTCTGAAAAGCGCGTTTTCATCGAAATTAAGCTTAGCATCTAGAGCGATCATTTGGTTATCGCCAGTTAATACTAGAGGGTTAATTTCAGCAACTGAACAATCTGATTCAGTATAAAGAGTATATAAACCTTTGAAGAACTTATCTGCTTCTTTAGATTGATTTGCATCTAATCCAAGAGCATTCGCGAGAAGACGACCAATGTATGGTTGGTATCCTGTTGAAGGATCAACTGAAACTTTTACGATAGCACCTGGGTTTTTATGAGCAACTTCTTCGATTTCAACTCCACCTTCTTTTGAGGCCATGAAAGTTACTTTTGAAGTAGCGCGATCTAGAACGATTCCAAGGTAGAATTCTTTTGCGATATTACAACCTTCTTCAATAAGAAGTGTGTTTACTTTTTTTCCTTCAGGACCTGTTTGGTGAGTAACAAGAGTTGAATGAAGAATTTCTGAAGCATATTTTTTTACTTCATCAAGAGACTTCGCAAGTTTTACACCACCAGCTTTTCCTCTTCCACCAGCGTGAATTTGAGCTTTCACAACCCAAATGTTTCCACCTAGTTTTTTGGCCCCTTCAACAGCTTCATCAACAGTTTTTGCAACCTGACCATTTAATACTTTAATACCGAATTTTCGCATCAGTTCTTTTGCCTGATACTCATGGACGTTCATAGAATCTCCTCTATTGCGAAGTTTACTGATTTATTTGTGTATTAAAACGAGAATCATAGTAATGGTGCGGCTTAACTCCTTAAAGGTACAACGCCCAATTTCCTTGCTAAATAGACACAAAAAAAATTAAAATCTTAAAAACTTTCTTCTTAATTAATCAAAGGCACTCGTATGCAAAGCAAAAAATACTACTCCATTGAACCTGCGCGCTTCAAACTCGACGGTGGGGCCATGTTTGGAATTATTCCCAAACCCCTTTGGCAAAAAATTCATCCTGCCGACGAATTAAATCGCATCGATCTAGCTTTGCGATGTGTTCTTATTCAAACTGCCGGAAAAAATATTCTCATTGATACCGGCATTGGCGATTATCACGGAGAAAAATTTGATCAACGGTTTGCTGTTGTCGGCGATAAATCCCCTCTAGAGAAAGCACTCTCTTCCATTGGATTAAATCCAGAAGACATCACCGATCTCGTTATCTCACATTTGCACTTTGATCATGTCGGAGGAATTGGCAAAATTGTTAACGGAATAATGGAGCCAGTTTTAAAAAAAGCGACTCTTCATCTCCATAAAAATCATTACGAATATTCGCACTCTCCAACAGATAGAGACACTGGCTCTTTTCATATTGAAGATTTCGAACCTATGATCAAATGGTATCAGGATCACAATCAAATTCATTGGGTGGAAGGCCTTGAAGGCGCACTTATGCCTGAATTAAATTTTAAATGCTCGATGGGACACACTCCTTATCTAATGCACGCCTATGATGATAAATTTATTTATATGGCCGATCTTATTCCTACAAGTAATCATGTCAACATTCCTTGGGTTATGGGTTATGACATCTCCCCAGGTGTTACAACAGTCGACAAAAAAAATTTTTTAAAGTTTATTCATGAAAAAAATCTCACCATGATTTTTGAACACGATCCACTATTCTATGGATCTTCCGTGAAAAAAAATGAAAAGGGTGAGTATGTTTGCGGTGAAAAACTAGCATACACTCCTAGTCCTGCTTACCCTATTCTTTAGTAAATTTCTTTAACCTAGCGCATTTGTAACAAAAGCGTATTGGTTTTGATGAAAGCACTTATGTACAAAAGCCTTAGTGGTCAATTTAGCTTAAGACCAACAAGGATGATTAAGATGCAAACAAAAATATTTTTACTAGTTCTTTTGGCGATCACCTCCCTTCAAATATCAGCAAAAGAAAATATTACAGGTACAAAAAGTCTTTACTGGATAGTTAAAAATCCAACATGGACTCCTGAATTTGAACGCTCCTATCAAAACTTTATTCACACTTTAGGAGTGGCCCGTAAAAATGGCGCTTGCCATACAGTTGATCAGTGCCTGCGAAGTCCAGTTGCCAATCCACAATATTTCAATATGAATCCTCGTCGCTTAAAAAATATCTTTTCAGATTGTGCTGATCTGCCCTTTGTCCTTCGGACGTACTTTAGTTGGATGAATGATCTTCCCTTTTCCTATGCAACTGAATTAGTTGAGGCGACAAGTGGAAGTAGCAACAAATCCGATATTCGCTACAGTAAATATGGAAATATCGTAACAGCAAAACGCACTATTTATGGTGGAGACAATATTAACGAAGTACTCTCTGATGTTGTAGACAGCATTTCCAGCGCTTCATTTAGAACTGATGCTTCTAAAAATGATTCCGGATATCTTTTTAGAGACACATACCCTGTCGATATCGATCGAAAATATATTGTTCCTGGGACAATGGTCTATGATCCCAATGGGCACGTCGCAATTGTTTATGACGTTACAACAACTGGACAAATTTATTTAATCGATTCCCATCCGGATAATACGATGACCACATTAATCTACGGAGAGAAATTTGCTCGCTCCAAAATTAGAACAGGTGGAGGCTTTTCAAATTTTCGTCCTTTTTCAGTGGCAAGAGGAAATGTAGTCCCAAAGAAAAACAGTGAGCTTCCAGGCTACTCTCTTATTCAATTTCAAACATCGCCCTTTATTTTTAAAGGCCAAACTATGACCTATTATGAATACGTAAGAGCTGTGCTTGCCGATGGTGATATTATCTATGATCCAATTTCTGAATTTAGCAACTATATGGATGAACTCTGCCAGGATATAAAAGATCGAGAAGAAGCAGTTAATATTGCAATCAAAGATAATGTCGATGATCGCTATCATCCAGATACTCTTCCTGTAAATATCTATGGTGCAGACGGTGATTGGGAGATCTATTCAACATCTGCCAGAGACGCAAGATTGAAAGCATCAGTGCGAGAAACGAAAATCTATCTGACAAAAGTATTATCAGGGTATACTAATTTTAATTTAAAAATTAAATTTAGCGGTGATGACCTAGCTTCACAATTGCGAGAAATCTATTTGAGCAAAGCAAACTCATGCACCATCATGGCCACTCCACGGATTACCCTTAATCTAGATACAGTGCTTGTGAATTTATTTTCTCTCTCTTTTGATCCCTATCATTGTGCTCAACTTCGCTGGGGGATCACGGGGGAAAACAGCTGTTTGACTAGTAATAATAAAATGAAATGGTTTAAAGCGGAACAGGGCCTAAGAAACAGAGTGGATAGAGATTACTCGATCAAAACCGATTATGACGTATATACTCTCCCGAGCGCTCCTGCCTCGCAGGTCGAGATGCCGGATTTAAGTTTTGATCAACTTTTAAATATTCCTCGTTAGAACGAGAAGGATTTTATTTTGAAATTTTGTTGATCTGCTCGTTGAGTTTTTTAAGATTTAAATCAATTTGGAGCTTAATCGCACGAGCGCGTTTATCAAACTCAGAACGAAGCTCACTTTTATCAGTGTCTTTAAGTTTTATAAACTTTTGTGTTTTCGTGATCATATCGCTGGCCATTTCGCCAATTTGCTTGCCGATAAGAACCTGCTCTCGATAAGGAGCGATCGCATTTATTTTTCCTTCCTCATTTTGTTTTGGGTCTTGAGACGACTCCGAAGCCTTAACAACAAGAGATTGAAGAACTGGAGAGATCTCTTTGGCGAATTTTGTTTCAAATTGAGAAATGTCCTTACCAGACTTAATTTTCTCAAGAGTCATTAAATAATTTTGAGATGTCGCATTTAAAATTGATTCAAAAGTTTGAATGCGCTCTAGTTTTTCTTGAAAAGGCTTGAGCATCTCATTAGTGATTGTCGTTTGGAACTCATCAATTTTTTTATCAAACTCTCTTGGAGTTCCTGGATAGATTAAAGTTGATCCATCATAAGAAAAGGATTTATTAAGAGACTTAAAAAAATTAATCCCACTTAAACTTTTAAAGTGCTGATTAATATAATGAGTTTGTCTTCCCTCAACGTGAAAATTATACTCTCCGGGAAGAAACTTTGATCCTTCTGTCAAAATCATTCGATCAAATTTCCCAACATGATTTTTTATCTGTCCCTTAACGGTTAAACTGACATTCTCAGTTCCTAAAACTTTTCTAGGAATTGAATTAAGTTTAATCACTGTGGCAATCTCTCCAGATTGATTAGTGCTTGCCCATAATGTTCTACTATCTAAAGAAAGTGCCAGAGCAACTTCAAAATTTGGCGTGTTTCTCATGGCAGTCATCTCAAGCTTCTCAAGATATACCGGCATAATCCCTTTTATTTTTAACTGAATACCCATGTCTTTTTCTGTAAGAGCATACCAAGCAATAACAATCGAAAACGCGACAAGACCAATGAAGAGAAAAAGTTTTGAAAATTTCGATTTCTTTTCCTCTTTTAATTTAACAGCAGGAATTCCTTTTGGATTGATAATCGCATCTAGAGGAATTGGTGGAGGTAACTCTTCTTCTATCACCTGTGAAATGACCTCTTGAGGTGCAGACGTTGGCAATGTCGGAATATGCGGGAGAGGTGGCGGAACTTCTTTGGACACTTGTGCCTTAACAGGGGCCTTTGGAAGTTCAATCTCACGAACCTTAACTTCTGGTCTTAATTCTTGGGTCTTAAATAGAAACGTGAATGTTTCTGTCTTAGATAATGGATTCCAGCCTTCAGTTCCCTCTTTCCATATTAAAGTTTGAGCACTGATTTCCTTAGATTGATATAGCTTTGCAATCTCTTCAACACTGAAGGGGCCAATATGCTGCGTGCCTTTAAAAACAAACCATTCTTTATTCATTTCGATACATTAATGATATACTGACATCGTTGTTTTGGGCAAATCATATAAGGATTTTTCTTATGCAAAATAGAGATCTAGAGCGAATCATTAATAATAAATCCGACATTAATTCTGCTGATATTATTTTCATGAAATTTTCTTCTGATATAGGGACAATCAGAAATATGGGAAGACGAGGCTCGCTCTTTGCTCCTGAAGCGGTTTTATCTGTTGTCAAAAAATTGGCCTGTCATAATCTCTTAAAGTGGTCCGATGTAGAATTGGCCGATCAATCAGAAGAAAAAGAAAATTTTAGTGCTGCTCAAAAAAATCTATCTTTAAAAATCAAAAATATCTTAACGACTAAAGATCGCGCAGAAAAATTCATCTACTTAGGCGGAGGGCATGACTATGTCTTCCCGACAGTAAAAGCTATCAATCATTTCAGTAAAAAATGTGTGATCATTAACCTTGATGCCCATCTCGACACTAGAACAGATGCTGAGCCAAATTCAGGAACTCCTTTTCGCCAACTGGCCCATGATTTTGACGGCGACTTAGAAATTGTTCAATTAGGAATTCATGATTTTGCCAATTCCATTTCAACCATGAGCAATCTAGGTCATGCCCGCGAAGTCGTCGCCACTTACGAAGATGTTCGCTATGGAACTAAAGATTTTACTGATACAGAAACATTCCTGAAACGTGTAATCCCTTTTCAAAAGGACACTACTTATATCTTCAGCCTTGATGCCGATGTCATGGAATCTGGAGTCATGGAAGGAGTGAGTGCTGTAAACCACAGAGGTCTTCCCTATGATTTTATCGAAGACGTACTCCTCTACTCAATTGATGAATTAAAATGCCAGCATTTTGGAATTTTTGAATACAATCCGGTGTATGACAACCTTTCACAAAAAGGTGCACGAACTCTTGCTTCATTGATTTATCAAATTATGGATGAGAGATCATTTAGTTAAGTTAAGCGGCCCAATCCAACTCTATCCCAGAGAAAAGAGCTATAGGAGTTAGCCCAGTGCGATTATTTTCATTCTCCTTTAGTTCTACCAATCCAATTTCATTTAAAATACGAACATCGGTATGAACATTTTTAAAATCTCGATTGAGGATTTTAGCAAGTTCATAGATTGAATGAGGCTTTTCTTTAACAATCGTTTGTAATATTTCAATACGCGATTTGGAGAAAACCTTCGCAACAGATTCTAGATTAGTAAAAATCACAACATTATGCTGCTGCAATGATTTTTTCTCCCCTCTAATGGCCTGTTTCCACTCCGCCTTTAGTTCTAGAGGAGATTTGATGACGATTTTTGCTTTTTTTAACTTCATAATTTGTAACCTCTTTTTTCAATCTCGCTCCAAAATTCATCAATAAGATCATCAATATTCGTAAAGTTAACAATTGTTTCATTTTTACCAATATGCTTGTGATGACTTTTCGGATGATGATTATCAAATCCAATTATGATTTCATTGGATCTCGTCTCTACACAAAAGAGTGAATATTTAATTCCCAGTTGATATTCTTTTCTTACTCCAACCTCCCAAACTTTCATCTGAGCGATAGCTGAACTTTCCAACACTCTATGTATTAAAACTACTTTTGAAAAATACAATAGCTTTGCGGCCATGTGTATAACCTTACCTTATCATTTAATGGTTAAAAATGCCATATATTAGAAGATGATAAAGCAAACCATTCAAAGAGAATTTCAAGGTCATAAATGAAAAGTGCTTGAATAATCAGAATACAAAAATTCAATAATTCAGAAACTAACTGATCCAGTTAGAAGAGTGAGAGCTTCATGTAATTTGAGTTTGAAAAGAGATCGCCTAAAACAAAAAAGCCCAGAGCGTATTTCAGCAATGGGCTTTTTGAGAGACATTCACAGGAGGTCTAAAAAAATCCTTTCTTCAGATTCTCCACACACACACAAATACCTATTGCAGACATCGTGCCAAGTTTTACAAAGCTCCAAAAGATCGTTTTTCTTACGTAACCGATTGAAATATCGTAACTAACCTTACAATGGCTAAGTCACTAAATTGACGTTTGACGGTTTTGCTAAGTCATTAATATGACAGGGAGTTCTTACTAGATCTTACAATTGACCTTTGATAATGGGAAGTTTGACAACAAAGCAGGTGTTTTCACATTTAGTATCGAGTTTTAAATTTCCGCCGTGGGCCTCTGCAAATCTCTTGCAGATAGAAAGACCAAGGCCGGTTCCTTCTCCACGCCCTTTTGTCGTAAAAAATTCATTAAAAATCTTATCCTGAATTTCTTTTGAAATTCCTTTTCCGCTATCGATTACGCGAAACTCAATAAAGTTTCCTTCTAAAGATGTTTGTAGCTTAATCCATTTTTCTTCTAAGTTCTGAATCGCATCTGCCGCGTTGATGACGAGGTTAGATATTATTTGTTCGAGATCAAATCTATTGCCTTCTAAATAGACGGATGAAGATACGTCATCCATTAGAGTAAAAGAACAACCTCTCGTTTCAACCTTGCGCTTAAAGAGATCAATAGCGCCCTCTATCACTTCGCGCGCTGGAACCTTGTCATTTTTTATTTCTCTATCTCGGACACCGGAAAAAGTTCGAAACTTTTCAACGTTTGAACTAATTCTTTTTGCGTTATTTTCAATACGCTTTATCGATTCCATCACACTATCGGCCGTCGTCTTGTCTGATTGGAATTTAGAGGATTGTTTTTTTAATCTGTCTGCACTCACTGAGATGATTGTAAGCGGAGTGGCTATTTCATGAAATATTTCAGCAGCAGCAATTCCCATCATTTTAACTCGAGATTCATTTAAATTTCTTAAATATTCATATCGAAGGCGATCGATTAAACCTACCATAAAAAGCAATATTTCAATGAGTATTCCAAGAAATGGCATGCTGGCCGTAATTGGAGTCAGAGAATGAATCACTCCTGCATTGATCAAGACAAAAGGAAGATTACCTAGAAGAAAGAAAATGGCACCTGCAACATACCAGCGTACAAAAGGCATAGTTCTGGCCGCAATCATTTGCATACTCAAATTAGCAATCGTATACACAATTAAAAGCTGGTTCCTAAGATTCCAGGTAAATTCATCCACACGGTACAAAGCTAAAAGATCCACCGTTGTTATTAAAAACAAAAGAACAACCAGTGATTTGTAGAGACGCGGCATCCTCTCTTGGGGCTTAATAAGCGAGCGAATGAAAAAAAAGTGAGCGTAATTTACGATGTTTGCTAAAAGGATCGATAATCGCAACAAGTTCTGAAGATGCTCAGGTAGTGGATAGGGGCCAAAGAAAAACCCCGCAAATAAAGTTAGCGTCAGAATAGAACTTAGATAGATAGAAAAATAGAGATAAAGTTTAACTTTTAACCATCTCCAAGAAAGGATCCCAACAAAAATCCCTAGGACTGCAAGTGCAACGAACCCTGAATAAATCATAAGAGTTTCATGCCACAGATTTGCGATTTCAAGGAGTGTGATAAATGGTTTATTCATTCAATTGATTGTAGCGAAAAATTGACCAGAATTACAGTTAAGATTCCTTAATGTATCTACTTAGGCCTTCAATTGTAATGAGTACTCTTTTTCGAAGCTCATCATCTGATTCAGCGATTAAACCTTGATCCGGAGAAAGAATAATTTCCTGAAAGCCCAAAATTAAATTTGGCATTCCGATAGAAGCGATAACAAAGCGAAGAATGGCCCCTGAATTAATATTTGGCCCAACTTTACTCTCCAGAGTCTTTTGTAAAAGCTTAAAGTGTTTCGTGAAATGAGTGAAAATAAATTGTTTTACAGTTGGGTCATTACTAATGACATCTTTTACTAAGATAAGAATAAGCTTTCGATTATCACGAGAGAACTTTGCCAGTTCAAAAAGAAAGTTTTCAAACCCTGATTGATTGGTTGCTTGATTGCTCAATCTCTCAAGTTCATCCAGAAAAGGCCGATAAATTTCCTGAAGTACCTTTAAGACAAAATCATCTTTGCCATCAAAGTAATAATTGATCATTCCCAAATTGACATTGGCGATTCGTGCCACTTCTCGAAGAGAGAATTTCGAAACGCCAACCTCCTCTATTAGAGTTTGGCCGACAATTAACAATTTTTTATCTAAATCCCTGGAAACTCTGGCCATTTCTATACACCTGTATAATATCCTTGATTGTTTAATTATACATATGTATAACTTTAAAAACAAGCGAGGTCTTTATGTTTAAAAAACTATTTATTGTCTCAATCCTATTATGGGTCATCACTCTAGGTATATTTGCCAAGTTTTTCATAAGCGGAAGCACTTCAAAAAGTTCTGATCAAAGAGTCGCTATCCATTTGGCCCCAACAGAGAAAGATATTGTATTGGGAGAAATGCGCACGGTTCTCGCTGCCGTCAACGGTAGTATCAAAGCTTTGAGCAAAGGCGATTTTAAAGAGACCTCTATTGCTGCAAAAAAGGCCGGGATGGCAATGGCCGTTGATATCAATCCAGCGTTAATGGCAAAGTTGCCTTTGGAATTTAAAAAATTTGGGATGAGTATGCATGGAGATTTTGATAAATTTTCCACTGATCTTGATAAGGGAATGAATGAGAAAGAAGCGCTTCAACGATTAGGAGAAATCACTAATAAGTGTGTTACTTGTCACGCGAATTACAGACTAACAAATTAGTTTTTAGGTTTTAAATAATCTGAAAGCGATTGCACGGATCGATCAATGGCCTCATCCAGTTCAAAAAATTGAACGCCAGGGATCTATAATTTAAACCATTCGCCCTTAAGATTCGAAAAGCTAAGAATTTACAATAGTTCAAGCGTTTTTCTACCATTAGGTCTCTTTACTTTCAACGATCACTGTCTTATAAGCATTTTGTTTGGAACTGAGGGAACCCGGTGTGATTCCGGGGCTGTGCCGCAACGGTATGTAAGATTGTCTTGCAAGCCCGACCGCTCACCAAACATTAACAATTTTTCCCGAGCAGGAGTTAAAAATGAAAAAACTAGTTCTAGTTTCCGTCTTCCTTATTTCAAGTATTACATTTGCTGATTCAACAGATATTGCGAATCAAATAAATGCAGATAAAAGCTGTGTTTGTAATGGTCTTCCGGCCAATCTTCCAGTAGTAGGATTGTTTCACACATCTAATTGGGGAACATCTGCATTAAAAGTATTTCCTATTCATGAATTTAATGATCCATCTGCAATGGATAAATGCCTTCAACTTCTTAAGCAGCTTCAGGAAATTGAAATTTGTAAATAGCTTTTTGGTCTAAATCTGGAGCGGTACCCAGACTAAGCCACAATGCTAGTTTCAAAATAAATTCAATGATTAAATTCAAAGAACAGGCCAGATTCTCTGGCCTGTTCTCTAAGACAAAAAGTTCAAACATATTCAATCGATTATTAACGTAAAAATGGTTGGATTTAACCCAAATTAATTCTTTGGTTTTAAATAATCCGATAGCGACTGGACGGAGCGATCAATGGCCTCGTCCAGTTCATTGATTCCGTATAAATCAGTAACGTGGGCCCAGATTTTTTTTGATTCTTTTTGAACGATATCGATTTCAACCCAATAAGATGAATTCATTTTATTAATAGAAAGTCTTCCAAGCAAAAATTCATTGCCTTCTAATTTTACAAAAAATTCTGCTGGAAACTCGTTTATATTCATGAACTCTTAGCCCCTACCTTTAGTTTCGGTGCTATGTTTATCCATTTTTTCTAAATATTCAATGATCATCCCAGCAACATCTTTTCCTGTTGCTGTCTCAATTCCATTTAGTCCAGGAGATGAGTTTACTTCCATAATAAGTGGACCGCGTGATGATCTTAAAAGATCAACTCCGGCCACATTTAATCCTAATGCTTTTGTCGCATCAAGGGCCGCTTGTTTTTCTTCTTTTGTAATGGAGACAACTTGTGCTGATCCTCCGCGATGCAGATTGGATCTAAACTCTCCTGATTTTGCTGTTCTCATCATAGAGGCCACAACTTCATCACCGATAACAAAACAACGAATATCGCTCCCCTTTGCTTCTTTAATAAATTCTTGAACAAGAATATTGGCGTCCATCTCGCGAAAGGCATCAATAACACTTTCTGCGGCCCCATCTGTTTCAGCGAGAACGACTCCCTTTCCTTGTGTTCCTTCCAAAAGTTTAATAACTAAAGGAGCTCCACCAACTAACTTGATTAGTTCTTGAGTCATTTTTGTCGAGTGAGCAAAGCCTGTTACTGGAAGACCAATTCCCTTTCTCGATAAAAGTTGCAGAGATCGAAGCTTATCGCGCGCTCTTGAAATCGCCACGCTCTCATTTAATGAAGTCACGTTCATCATTTCAAACTGACGAATAACGGCCGTTCCATAAAAAGTAATCGAGGCACCAATTCTTGGAATGATGGCATCAAAATCAGAAAGCTCACGATTTTGAAAATGAACCATCGGTTTTTTAGATGTGATATCCATGTAGCACTTTAGAGTGTCGATAACTTCGACTTCGTGGCCTCTGGCCTTTGCCGCTTCAACAAGTCTTTTTGTTGAGTAGATATTTGAACTTCGAGATAAGATGGCAATTTTCATCTATGACTCCAATTTTTTCTTTAAAAGGTACGAGCGCGCCGGGTTAATTAAAAATCTGCCGTTTAAGGCCTCACGTCCAATGAGCATTTTAAAACCCATCAGGTCGCGATTAATTAATGTAACCTCTATTTCAAATTCACTTTTGCCCATGCGAATTTTTGTTTTAACAACAGGGCGATTCGTTTTTTGACCTGTTGAACTTTTAATTTCACGCTCTTCTATAAAGCGCGTCTTTATATGCTTTTTTTTGCCTTCTTCAGTCTCAAATAAAAAGCGCACATATTTTTTGCCTTTTTCTGTGAAGACTTCTATTTCTTCAGCGTGCAAGGCCGAGGTTTTGGCCCCTGTATCGATCTTTGCTTTAAAGTCATGAAGTTTAAAATCAGGGAGGCTAACCATCTCCCGCCACCCAACAAACTCCAATTCTGATTTATGTTCTTTCATTCCATGCCTTACTAATGTGATAAAATACTCATTATTGTGACACAAAACGTTCCTAAAATACTAGCTCTCTATTTAGGTTAATTTTTAACGTACTTCGTATCTTACATGGCACATATAGGGCCGCGAATTTCTCTTAACCAATCATGTTCAATGCGCTAGTATTTTAATGCCTTAAAGCACTTAATTAAATCGTTACCTATTAATAGTTAAAAGGAGCATTTTCCTATGAGTTCTAAATGCAAGTGTTCCACGTCCACATCGATCGGTAAAAAACAGATCATGGGTGTGACTGGACTTCTTCTCTGCGGCTTTTTAGTTTCCCACTTACTCGGAAACCTAACAATGTTGGTTGGTGCTGATGCGTTTAATAAATATTCGCACACTCTAATCTCTAATCCCCTCATCTATGTTGCGGAAGCCATCCTTGTGATGCTTTTTCTTTCGCACATTCTTATGGGATTAAAGGTGACTATCGAGAACAAAAAAGCTCGTCCAATCCCTTATCACACGTATACAAAATCAGGACGTGGCGGAACATTTGCTTCGACAACAATGCCAGCTACCGGAATGATTGCACTAGTGTTTTTAGTGATTCACATTCTTGGATTAAAATATGGAACTCAATACACGACAGTAGTTGGTGGTGTAGAAATGAGAGATATCTACAAAACGACTATGGAATATTTCCAAAGTCTTCCACATGTTCTTGGTTATATCATTGCAGTTGTTGCACTTGGAATTCACGTAAGCCACGGCTTCTGGTCTGCGTTTCAATCACTAGGATTAAATCATCCGAAATACATGCCAAAAATTCAAATTGCTTCAAGAGTATTTGGTTTAGTCGTAGCACTTGGCTTCTCTATTTTCCCAATTTTCTGCTACCTCCAAGGAGGACACTAATATGACAACTATTAAAAAATTAGACGGAAAAACTCCAACTGGCCCAATTCAAGAAAGATGGAAAACTCATAAGTTCAATATGAAACTTGTGAACCCTGCCAACAAAAGAAAATATTCTGTTATCGTTGTTGGAACTGGATTAGCTGGAGCATCAGCTGCTGCATCTATGGCAGAACTAGGATATAACGTAACAACATTTTGTATCTCTGACTCTCCAAGACGCGCTCACTCGATCGCTGCTCAAGGTGGGATCAACGCTGCTAAAAACTATCCTAACGATGGAGACTCAATCTATCGCCTTTTCTACGATACAGTAAAAGGTGGAGACTATCGCGCACGTGAATCAAACGTTTATCGTCTAGCAGAAGTTGCTAACAATATCATTGATCAATGTGTGGCCCAAGGTGTTCCTTTTGCCCGTGATTACGGTGGAACTCTATCAAACAGATCTTTTGGTGGATCTCAAGTAAGCCGAACATTCTATGCTCGCGGACAAACAGGACAACAACTTCTTTTAGGTGCTTATTCAGCAATGATGAAAGAAGTTCACAACGGAAAAATTAAATCATACACAAGACGCGAAATGGTCGATCTAGTTATGGTTGATGGAAAAGCTCGCGGTGTTATCGTAAGAAACGTCGTGACTGGTGAATTCGAAAAATACGTTGCTGACGCTGTTATTTTAGCAACTGGTGGATACGGAAACGTTTTCTACCTTTCAACTAACGCTAAAGCTTCTAACGGTTCAGCTGCTTTCCGCGCTTATAAAAAAGGAGCGTACTTCGCTAACCCATGTTTCACACAAATTCACCCTACATGTATTCCTGTTTCAGGAGATCACCAATCAAAATTAACTTTGATGTCTGAGTCTTTAAGAAACGATGGACGCGTTTGGGTTCCAAAGAAAAAAGGCGACACAAGAAAACCTTCTGACATTCCAGAGGAAGAAAGAGACTACTACCTAGAAAGAATCTATCCTTCATTTGGTAACCTCGTTCCTCGTGACGTTGCTTCAAGAAACGCTAAAAACCAATGCGATGAAGGCAAGGGTGTATCTGCTACAGGTAAAGCGGTTTATCTAGATTTCGCTTCAGCGATCAAGCGCGAAGGCGAAGATAAAATTAGAGCAAAATATGGAAACCTTTTTGATATGTACCAACGTATCACTGATGAAAATCCATATAAAACTCCAATGATGATTTATCCAGCGATCCACTACACGATGGGTGGCCTTTGGGTTGATTACAACTTAATGAGCAACATTCCAGGTCTATTCGTTTTAGGAGAAGCAAACTTCTCTGACCACGGAGCAAACCGTCTTGGAGCTTCAGCGCTTATGCAAGGTCTTGCTGATGGGTACTTTGTTATCCCATACACAATCGGACACTACTTTGCGTCTGAAAAATTTGAGAAAGTTGAGACGAACCATCCTGAATTTGAAAAAGCGTTTACTGATTCAAAAGATAAATTCAATAAACTTCTTTCTATTAACGGAACAAAAACTGTTGATGAATTCCATAAAGAGCTTGGTCTTGTTATGTGGAATAACGTTGGTATGGCAAGAAACGAAGCTGGTTTAAAAGAAGCGATCGTTAAAATTCGAGCTATCCGCGAAGAATTCTGGAAAAACGTAAAAGTAACTGGAACAAATGTTGATATCAACACTGAACTAGAAAAAGCTGGTCGTGTTGCTGACTTCTTAGAAATCGGTGAGCTTATGGCACTCGACGCTCTAGAGAGACCTGAATCATGTGGTGGACACTTCAGAGAAGAGTCTCAAACTGAAGAAGGTGAAGCAAAACGCGACGACGCTAACTTCTGTCACGTAGCTGCTTGGGAGTTCCAAGGCGATAATGCGAAACCACTTCGCCACATCGAAGAACTCACATTTGAAAACGTTAAATTAACTCAAAGAAGTTATAAGTAAGGAGCACATATGGCCGGTAATAGTACAGAAAAAATGTCTCTTAATTTAAAAATTTGGAGACAAAAAAATGCAAAGGATAAAGGTGCCATGGTCGACTATAAGCTCGACGGTGTCTCACCAGATATGTCATTTCTTGAAATGATTGATACTCTCAATACAAAACTTGTTAAAGAAAAAGGCGATTCCATTGCTTTTGATCACGACTGCCGCGAAGGAATTTGTGGAATGTGTTCGATGATGATCAACGGACAAGCTCACGGTCCAGAAGCTGAAACGACAACTTGTCAGCTTCACATGAGAAAATTTAAAAACGGCGACACAATCGTTATTGAACCTTGGCGTGCTAAGGCATTCCCTGTTTTAAAAGATTTGATTGTAGATCGAACTGCTTTAGACGATATTATGGCCGCAGGTGGATTCGTTAACGTTAATACAGGAAACCCACAAGATGCTAACAGCATTTTAATCGGTCAGGAAAACGCAGAACTAGCAATGGACGCTGCTGCTTGTATAGGTTGTGGAGCGTGTGTAGCAAGCTGTAAAAATGCTTCTGCGATGCTTTTTGTTTCTGCTAAAATTTCTCAACTTGCTCTACTTCCTCAAGGAAAAATTGAGTCCGAAGCTCGAACTCAAGCAATGGTTGATAAAATGGACGAGCTTGGATTTGGTAACTGTACTAACGAAGCTGAGTGCGAAGCTCAATGTCCAAAAGGAATCAAGATCGAAAACATCGCTCGCATGAACCGCGAGTGGTTTAAAGGTGCAATTGGTTCTAGAAAATAATGTTCCTTCACTCTGATACAATTTCTGCTTTTATATCTCGCGTGCGCTCAGACGTACGCGGGATTATAAATAATGAAATGAATCTAAAAATGGAGAGAAGCCGAATCTTTTATAAAGGCATACTCTACCCTCTCAATATCGTCGTCTTCGAAGACAATTCACGCCTAGGTTACTTTGATTCAAGATCTTACGAGTTAGGACTTTCTAAAAAACTCATGTACCTTGCAAAAAACGAAGTCTTAAAAAATATTTTAAGACACGAACTTGCGCATTTCATGTGCTACTTAATTTATGGCCCCAAAGTTTTGCATGGTGAAGAATTTCACAATGTCTGCCGCAATTTTGGATGGGGTTCTGAAGTCTTTGCAGCCTACGCCAATATTGATTTTGAAAACAATCGCGTACAAGACGAAAACGAACAGACTGAAAAACTTCTCTCTCGCTTAAAAAAACTTTTAGCTCTTGCTTCTTCAGATAATTTACATGAAAGAGAGCTGGCCACTCTAAAGGCCAATCAACTCCTGCTTGAACACAATCTCGATTTAAGTAAGACCTCTTCATCAACTGAAGAAGTCGTATACGTAAAAAGAGTTTTAGAGGCGAGCAGAAAAAGTGCTAAACATGTAGCAATCTATGAAATCTTAAAAACGTTTTTTGTCTCTCCTGTCTTTAATCACGGTCGAGGAATTTTTTATCTTGAAGTTATCGGCGATAAAACATCAGTTGAACTGGCCGACTATGTAGCGCATTTTTTAGATATTGAATTAGAAGTCATTTGGAAACAGACGCAAAAAGAAAACCCAAATCTAAAAGGCAAATCCAGCAAGAACTCTTTTTTTAACGGTGTAGCAAAAGGCTACGTTGAAAAAATTGAAAAACAAAAAAAGACTTTAGCGACTGGAATGGATTTAGTGGCAATAGAAAAAAATATTCAGAAAAATTTGCGGATAGTTTATCCGCGTATAGGTCATTCAAGTCTAACTGCGGGACTGCATAACGAAGATGCTCATAATGCCGGAAGAGTGAAAGGTTCTAATTTATCTATAAAACCTGGGATATCATCTTCCGGATCACAAAAACTTCTTATCGGTTATTAGGATTTTCGTCAGAACACCATGTAGTAGAGAATCCTACCTGACATGAACGAACCCAGTGTTGTTCCCAATTACCTGTGTTTGGATTACGACAAGTCACTCCATCTTCAGCAGTCCAATCTGTGCAAGCTCTGCTTAACTGATTTGGATTAGAGTCAGCTGGCATACAAATAGTTTCCGCTTCACACTGAGAACCCCAGCCTGAACCATGTCTTCCAATCGCACATGTATTTTCACATTGTCTTTCCCAAAGGTTTCCAGAATTACCTGCAAAAATACAACTCACTCCACTCGTTTGAGTCCAAGAGGTACACCCTGCCATAACGTTTTGAAGTGGATTAAGTACAAACATCAAACATACTACGCAAAAAATTCGCTTCATAATATTCTCCTCGTTAAACTTGCTTTTTATCTGGGCCAAAGATCCATTTGTGTTGCTGACCGATTACTCGGAAGAGTCCGCCATTTTCTTCGTTCCACGTAAGAATGTGAGCAAAGCGCTCCATAGGAAAAGCTTCTGCGGAATTATAGCAAGGAGTGAGAACCCAAGGCATTGGCATTCCCTTATTTTCGGACTCAAGCGTTCTGTATGCTTCTAAAGTAGCTACGAAATCTGCCTTATCAAAAATGACGGATTTGACCTGAAACTTGCCAGGATATTGAGAAATCATCTTGGAAATATTTTTAAGTGGAGTTTTAACTCCTGTGGATGGAGTTTTAAAATCAAAGCTAACATAATCGACTAAATCAAAAATCTCATCAACGACTCGAGTGCCTGCAGCTTCAATGTTGATGTAATATTTTTTTTCTTTAAGAACTTTAATAAGCCCTAAAACGTGAGGAACGTGCGCTGGATGAAGAGGATCTCCTCCAGTGATAGAAACATTCTTAATCGATCCGTTAAATCCTTCTTTGTGGACAGAATCCAAGATCATCTCAAGATCTTGTCCCATTTCATCGCTAAATTCCCATGTGTCTTTGGAATCGCAATTAGTGCAACCAATAGCGCAGCCTTGATAGCGAACGAATATTTGAGGACGCCCTAGAAAGACTCCCTCTCCCTCGCTGGCACGATAAATAGAATTTATGAGATGTTTTGCAGTCATTTTTGCCTTTTAAATCCTTTTATTTGGTCTTAACCCGCAAAAGCTGGACTCGTCAAATGATTGAGTAGTATTTACACACTCAATCCCTATTTGTTGAATCTTATACTCAGAAGATATAGAAGCTTCCTATAAATAATTTATAAATCTTAGGAGTCCCTATGAAAGCACTTTCACTTTTGGCCCTAGTAGCAACTCTTTCATTCCATAATGCTTTTGCTAATCAAGATACGTCAGAAGGTATTGCAATATCTGCAACTGTTTGGGTTCCTCTTGCGGCAACAACATTTGCTTACGCTCCAGCGGCCAGTGTTTTAACATTGGAGTTCTATGCAACTGCAGCGACTTCAGCAGTTACTGTTCTCGGTGCAATGGATGCTCAAATGAAAAAACAAGTTCAAGCACTGGTCAATAAAGACGCTCAAGAATTTTACGCTTCTGGAAGCCTGACAGCTGCCCTAACAAATGCTGTGAATATTTTAAAAAGAAATGCTCCAGAATTGTCAGAGACTGAAGCCGTCGATCTAATCGTAACAGCTATCAACGAATAGCTTTTTAATATAGGCAAACCTCGAAGTCATTTCGAGGTTTGTTTCATTATCCGACCAATTCCCTACTACACCATTTGCTTTATTTCTTTTGCCCCTTGTAGCAAAATGTATCTATGAACTACAAAGAGCTCTATCAAGATACCATCCAAAAACTTAAGCGCGGTGAGAGGCCTCTCATTAAGCTTACTCAAGAGCTCATTGATGAGCTTAAAAGCGAATGGCACAAGGCCATCAGTGGGGATTCTATTGACGAAGTGGCCTTAAAACAAATTCTTTGTATTTTAGATAATACTCAGAACATGAGCGCTCAATTTAACGAACATTTTTTTATGACTCTGGAAAAATTAAATGCAAAATTAAAAGATGGCGATCTACTCATCTACACTCTTTCTGCTTCTCAAAAACATATTGTTGGCGAGGCCTTAAAGTCTGGCGTGATGATATCAGAAGTTTATTTTATTCATTTAAAAACACTTTTAAAAAATAAGAATCCCGAAGTTCAGGAATGGACTCTAAGAACAATTGAATCCATGGGACCTCTTTCAATGCGTTTAAAGAAAGAAGTTCTTGATGCAAAACCAGGTTTTATTAAACTTTTTAACCAACATCTAAATTCTTCCTCACAAATCATTGAGCTACTTGAGAAGCAATGGGAGAAAATGAAATTATGAGCAACAAAGACGAAGAAATAAGAAAATATTTACAAAAAAAACATGATGCTAATTCACAGTTTGAAAAGTTAAAGTCGTACAAGAATGCTTTTAATCTTCCTCTCTATAGTGATCATCATGAAACCTATAGTGTGAATATCAAACCTGATACGAGTGTCGCTCCAGCAAAATTTATTCCCGATCCTCTTCTTCCCAATCATTTTCGCGCGCATCCAACTACCATTAGAGCGATGAGAAAAGAGCTTTTTATGGGCGGAGATGACTTTATCGACCTTGAGTGTCTACATATTTGTGCTTCATGTAAGCATGAAATCGATTTACAATTCTGGCACTTTTGCCCTTACTGCGAAGCTTCTATTAAGTAGTTTTTCATTGGGAAAACTAAAGATGTTAAGCTTTGTTAGATTTTAGTAATTTACTAGATTACTCCGCTATCTGTATTGTGATTCCAACGAAATTTATAGTTTTTTAGTAATGCTTGCCGCTGCAAAACTATTGAAGGTTTTTACGCAGTAGATTTTTTAAGGAGTAAGAATGAAGAGAGAAAACGCATACCTCACTGACAAGCAAGTTGAGATTTTAAAAGACAAGTTGCTTTCTGAAAAAGAGCGCATCTCAAACAAAAAGCTTGAAGAAGAAAAGTACCAACTTGATAAAAATGAACTTTCAGATCCTCTTGATGAAGCGAGTGTAAACACACAAACTTCTCACGATATTCGCTTCATTAACCGCGAAAATTTTTATCTGAAAAAAATTAACAAATCTCTAGATGCAATCAACCGTGGAACATACGGATTGTGCGAAGAATGTGATGGCGAAATTGGTTTTGACAGACTAAACGCAAGACTAACAGCTGAACTTTGTATTGCTTGTAAAGAAGAAGCAGAACATGCTGAAAACAACAACTTCTTTGACAAAAAATCAAAGTCTCTTGGTCGCGCACTTCACGATACATTGAGATAATTCTCCAAAAAACTACGCTACAAGACCCACACTTGTGCTTACTAAACCCACATCATTGATGTGGGTTTTTTTTGTCATACACACCCAAACCACTTCAATTGCTTTTGTTTGCTAATGATTGGACCGACTGGTCTAGTGAAAGTTAAAACGATTTGATAGACTACATGCAGCGATGTAGTTTTGAAGGAATTCATTCTTAAATTTAAGTATGGTTGGTCGCAATTCTGGAGTTGCATCAATGTCTAATGAAATAAAAAAAAGAGAAGCTCAAACAATCAGTGATGCCTTTGATTCCATCGCGGCCATCTTTATTACTGATCCCAAGGGGTGCTTTATTTATGTGAATGACATTTTTTGCGAACTTACAGGATATACAAAAACTGAGCTCATTGGAAAATCCCCAAACGTTTTTAAATCAGGCCTTCACCCTGAAGAGTTTTATAAAAAATTATGGTCTGCTCTCTTGTCCGGCGAAACCTGGAGAGGTGTCTTCTGCAATAAGAAGAAAAATGGAGAGCTTGTTTGGCTTGATACTATTATTCGGCCTATTTTTAATAACAATAATGAAATCGAAAAATTTGTAGGAATACGTTTTAACGTTACAGAGAATGTTCAAAATAAATTGGCCCTAAAGGCAAAAGAAGAAGAACTTGTTGCAATATCAAAGTTTGCGACGATGGGAGAGATTTCTGGATTTGTTGCTCATGAGATAAATAATCCACTGACTGTTATGTCACTTGCCGCAAGCTCTATTCATTCAGCGTTGAATGCAGAATCGCCCGATATTCAAAAAATAAAAAAATTAAATACCAAGATGATTGAAGTCACAAACAGAATATCTCACATTGTTTTGGCGCTTCGTGATTATTCTAGAAATGATTCAACTTCTATCATGGACTCTTGTCGAGTTAGTGAAATTATAGATGATGCTCTTTTGATCACAGAGTATATTGCAAAATCAAATGGAGTTGACTTAATTGTCGAGAATGATGTCGATGACGAGTTATTAATCAAGTGCCGTAGGACTCAAATATCGCAAGTGTTAATTAATCTAATCAAAAATGCCTGCGATGCTGTTCACTCTTTAGAGAAGATGGAAGTCAAATTAAAGATCACTGTAAAAAGTGATGCTCTTGAAATAAGAGTTCTCGATTCAGGGATAAGAATTCCCGATGAAGTTGTGGCCCGTTTATTCACTCCCTATTTTACAACGAAAGAAAAAGGGAAAGGAACAGGTATCGGATTGACTCTTTCTGCGAAAATTATCGAAGCTCACGGAGGCAAGATCTTTTTGGACAGGGAATGCCACCAGACATGCTTTGTCGTAACAATTCCTTTAGCGTGATCATTTGCAAAATGCCGCCTTCTGACATTTTATTAGTTTTAATGAGCTTCTATTTTCAGTTGGCCACTTTGTGATTGTCTGACAGATCAAATTCAAATTTTTACAGATCATTAATCCAACTATTTCAAAGGAACAAAATCCCCAATGGGATGTTGATAATTATTGAATTCAATATATCGAATAAAATTTTTGCCAGTAAAATTCTCTTCCAGAAGACTCGCAACCTCAGCTTCACGGAATTTATAATCTTTCACGACGCTCACTTTATAAACTTTATCTGAGATTCGAGTGACTTCTTTAATAACTGAAGACCACTTTGATCCCTGAAGTTCAGCGAGAAACTGACTGTCATTAATCCCTAAGATAAATTCTCCCCAGGCATGGCCATCGCAAAGTTCACCTGGTTTACTTCCTTCATTTAGGGCCCCAACACTTCTTAAAGTTAGCTTTCCTTTTTCAAACTTGGTCCAGACACAAACAGAAGTATTTTCTAACGACACCCGTGCCACAAGACTTGCTCCATAACCTCCGCAATGAAGCATCAAGTCCATTTCATTCACTTTTTGATGCTCGCCATTTCGAGACTCAGCAATGAGGGATTCAATTTGCGACTCTATTTGCGTTTTATTGGCCGTATAAACCGTTTTGTCATTGAAACTCGCTACTTTCAAACTTTCTTTAGATTCATACCAACAAGAGCCATCTGAAAGGGAGCCGACCTGGATATCAGCAGAGTAAACCAAGGGTATTAAACCAAAAATGATTAAACCCGAAGTGACTTTCAAAAGGAGGCTTTTCCCCATACACTTAAACCTTTAGATATGTTTACTTTAGTTGACCTATCGGTTATCGAGACAAAAAGTTTACATTTTAACTTGGGTATTAATTTATAAGGGCTTAGAAGCATGCGCGAGCTTATTTATACTGTCGTTGATGAGTTTTATAAAAAAGTGATTGGGGATGTCCTCATTGGTTATCACTTTGAGAAGTTTAGAGACCCAGATGTCCTTCACCACCATCTAGAAAGACTAACAACATTCTGGGAAATGCAGCTCACTGGAACGAGTGAAGGAAAACTAGATAGACCTTTTCACCTTCTTTTTACTCATCTTCAACTGGGCATTCACCCAGGTGAGCTTGGAAGATGGATTCTTTTATTTCATGAGACATTAGATTCTCTTGAAAAAGAAGTTAACCATCCCAACATCAAATTGATGAATGATCTTTGGAAAGAAAGAATCGCTTTTTTTGAAGAGAGATTTAAATCTCATCCTCAAATGTTTAATAAAAATTAGTGGTGAGTGGTTTCTTTTGCTGCTTCATGAGTTTCGCCAGGAGTTTCCCCATGAGTATCCTCGTGCTTTTTTGGAACCCGTTGAATTGTTCGCTTTGGATTAATCGCCTTAAACTTTTCAATCACAAAATCTTCTAAGACAGGCTCCCCTTCTACGCGATCAAAAAGCCAATTGCGGGAATAGTATTGATTAAGTCTTAAGGCCTCATTTTTTGCTTGTTCTTCTGTTTCAAACTCGATGGCAAAAAATACGAGCCTATTAAACATGAGCGCTTTTGACTCGAGAGTATTTACTCCAGGAGAGTAATCAGAAAATTTTATTCCATCTCCTTTTTCGTTGCTTAAACTTGCTTCACTAGCAAGCTTCATAAACTCTTCCTGAGTATATTTAAGAGACACGACTTCTTTTTTCTTAGAACAAGAAGCAAAACTAAATAGTAAAATAATTAAAGCGGCTCTCATCATCTTCTAGTATTTCTCGTATTCTTTTTTTGGCCACTTGTTTTCTTTCTTGTTGCAGAGGCCGGAGATTTTTTTTCTGTTCTTTTGTATCTTGGAGTCGAAGAAGTTTTAATGGTCTTAATATGCTTTTTATCAGAAAGTTTTTTTCTTGAACTAATTTTTTCTTTAAGTTCACTTAATTTTTCTTTCTTCTTATCAAGTTTTGTTTTTATAACTTTTGCTTTTTCGGCCACTTTAATTGATTTAAATTTACCTTCATCAAAAGAAGTCAGACGAAGAGCACTTTGATTTTTAATGGCCTCGTTAATACGATTTACGATGTTGGCGTCTTTTGGCGTAACAAGGTTATAAGCAAATCCTTCGGCATTCATTCTTCCAACTCGACCACAACGATGAATGTAATAAACTGCTTCAAAAGGAAGATCGTAATTCATTATCCAAACTAAATCATCAATGTGCATTCCGCGTGCAGTGATATCAGTTGAAATGAGAACTCCGTTTTCTTTTAAAAAGCGATCGTAATTTTTCTTTCTATCTGCTGCCTCCATTTCTCCATGGAGGGCATGAAACTTCATTTTAGGAAACTTAGTCGTAAGTTCCGAGTAAAGAGCATCAACTGTTTCATGTTTGTTTACAAAGATAATTCCACGACCTTTTGCCTGATTTTTTAAAAAGGCTTCAGTCATTTTATTTTTTTCTTTATCAGTTACGTAAATATTAAATGTGCGCACTGATTGAGTGAGTTTATTTTTTTCCTCAGCATTGTAAGTGATAAAATCAACATCACTAAAAACAGTCTTGCAGAACTCTGCAAGGCTATCAGAGTGAGTAGCACTAAATAGTCCAATGTGAACTAAGCTCGCGTCTGTTGATCCGTAAATATTAACAAGATCGCGACGAAATCCCATGTCGAGCAACTGGTCTGCTTCATCCATGATTAAGTATTTTGTATTTTTAAGATTCAGTTCTTTTTTCTTTAAAGCTGAACTTAAACGCCCAGGAGCAGCAATGAGAATATCAATATTGTCGCGAGCAAGAAGGTGATTAACCTTTGCTCCTTCTCCTCCTGCCAGAAGACGAACGCGCATTTTGGCGTGGTGAGCGATTGATTTAAAAACTTTATGCAACTGAGTCGCCAGCTCTCTCGTTGGAGCTAAGATCACAGCACGTGGTTTACCAAAATTTTCTTTTGGATTTGCGATTGGAAAATTTTCTTCATCAAATTTTAAAAGTTCACATATAGGAAGAGCAAAGGCCAATGTCTTCCCTGAACCTGTTTTAGCAACAGCATTAACTGATTTCCCTTTGATCAAATCGGGAATGACTTGTGATTGAATCTTTGTGGGATTTTTCAGTTTGTGTTCGTTAAGAAAAGAAATAATGGAAGCATGAGAGAGAATTTTTTCGAAGCTCATTTCGGATCTCGCAATAGACTAAAGGTGTTTATAACCTCTAGCCTATCACGAAATAATCTTAATTAGAAGAATAAGCGTAAATCAAGCGAGTGGATCGCAGAAAGTTTCACATCCCCTTCCATTGAGTGCATTGGCGCCTTAAGAGAGTACTCAAGTTGAAGAAGCCATAATTTTAGGCGTGGAGAGATGGTAAAGTATTCTTTATCAAGCATTCCACGAAGTTGAAGCCCTAAACGGTCTCCCCAAACGTGAGCCCCGGCGTCTGCCCCAACGTACATCCCTGAAGAAAATGCGTACCCTTTACGTTTATGAAATCCAGCAAATGGATTTAAAGAGAAAGCTGAAAGCTTATACATAGCATCTGCATGCAGTCTCATAAGTGGATCATAGCCATAAGCATGGGCCTTTGAATCAGCTTTTCGAGCACCCATTGTACTTAATTTAACGTCTTCAACAGATGTAAAAATGCGGTAATTTGAATTTTGATAACCTAGACGGAAATCTGTCTCAAGTGTTGTCTCAGTGTTTTTTGTCTTTGGAAGCTCAATCTTAGTACCCTTGGCAATCATGTCTGAGTTTACGCGTTGGAAAATATCAGTGCGGCTTAGTCCGTAAAGATTCCAGTTACCAAAGAAGTGCTCTCCATAAGTGTACTCGTTGTAGAAACCTAAGCGTCCGTCGACTTTACCAAACAACAACATGTCTGGAACGTTAGTGTTTGTTGGGTAAAAGTATTTTCCCTGGTTGGCAAGACAAGCTGCTTGCGCCGTCGGATCAGTTAAAGAGGTACAAACTGATGACTTAAGCAAATCCTCACCAGGTAAATAGGTCGTTGTAAGAATCGCGTTTTGCAACTGAGCTGGAAGAGTGATGTTAATCATATCTAAGACCATTTGTGGTGTTAGAGTTTCAGAACGAATTCCAATATTGATCCCACCATCAACGAGAAGTCTTACATTTGGCTGAACCTTCAACTCTCCAATTGAAAATCTAAAAATTGGAAATCCTAAAGAAGCATTAACTTTAATAGTCTGTTCTGTTTTATCGTATTTTCCTAAAACAGTTTGGGCATTAGTTAGTTTTTGTACTGTTGATCCCTGAAAATTATTCGCGGCCTTAATATCATCAACGAAAGTCTTGGCGTTTTTGTTCATCGCCGCCCCGATATCGATAAAAAAATCGTGTCCAATAGGACGAAGCATTTCTTCAGTTTTTAATTGGTCATCAATGAGCTTGTAGCGATCGACAACATCGTAAGAAAAAGCATTAGTGGCTAAGACTGATAGCACTGAAGCCGTAGCAAGTGCCTTGACGATTTTCATGGTTCCTTCCTTTCTGGTTTTGGTCCTAAATTCGTGGACTATTTCATGGTATTAAATGTCATAAATTTGTAAAGAGGGAATAAAGCAGATTATGACCCATTGAATTCTTCCGGAATAATTTGCCTTAAATTTTATAGTTAAAAATTGCAGTTCTAATTTTTTTTTATGACAATAAATCCATGAATGAAAATACAAATTCAAGAGAGCTAGAGGTTGATCTTGTCTTCACTCTTGACGTAAGAGTACCTGACAAATCCTCTACAAAACTTAAGGTCATTGATCGCATCCTTGCCGGTCTTGACCCTAGAAACGATTTGATTCTTATCGATCCAAAAGTTAAAACAAAACATTTCCTCTTTAGAAAAAGAAACAATATTCTCACTGTTCATTATCTCGGAAATGACGGTGATAGTTCCTTAAATGGTGTTCCGCTAGAAAAAGGAAAGCTCTACATCTTAGAAAAAGACGATATTTTACAAGTCGGAAAAATTGAAATCAGAATTCTAAGAGAGACAGGAATTGCTAGTGCTCCCTCACTCGAAAAAGAAAAATTAGAAGAAGAATTTGATGAGGAAGAAGACGAAGAAATCCCCGCTTTTACTCCGATGCCTAAACCAAAAGCTGAAGATGTAATAATAGAAAAGGCCCAACCTCAAAAGAAAGTTGAGCCTCACCTTAACTTAAAAGCAATAAAGCTCATTCCCTACAAGGTTTATGGTTTTGTAATAGACGTGGCCTTAACTTACTTGATCCTTGGTTTTATTACTCCAAGCCTTGGACTTCTCTCGCCGCTTTTAGATTTTCTTTATCCCGTCACTAGTTTTTTGACTTCAAACTTCGATTTCTCTCTAAAAGTTCTCTCTCTCATTGAGTTTTTTATCTGCTTTCATTTTCTCATGATCTTCGCAAGTTTAATTCTTGGGACGACTCCTGGCGCTTTTCTCATTGGGCTTCACCATACTGACAAAGATAAGTCTCTTCTTGCCATTCGATTTAAGGCCTATCTCTACGCTTTGTTAAATATAGTTGTCCTTCCATTACTCATTTTTGATATTCCATTTTATAAGGGTAAAGACTTAAAAGAATTTCTCACCTTTTCTAGTCGGGACCTGACCTCTTCAATCTTTTTTAAAATTACAAGACGTGCTATTGCTCCAGTTCTCATCATTGCTTCATTTTTATCGCCATTTTTTCTTCGTCCTCCTTTTACGGCAACCATTACTGATGATCACCTCAGAGCTCCTAAATATAGAGACGTTCACACCAACTCACTTGTATCTAGTTCCAGCACTCTTGGTATTTCACTTCGATCTGAGTTGAGTAACCAATTTGCTCTTCTTCCCTATTTTGAAAAAAAGAAATTGGGATTTGTTTTGTATGATCTAACAAACAATAAAGCTCTCATCATGAAGGAAGAACAGAGAGAGGCAATGAGTTCTGCTCTTTTTAAACTTCGCTATGCCAATCCTCTTGCAAGCCTCACCATTCCAAACGAACAAATTGCAAATGAGGCCCTTAAAAATAAGACTCTAGAATGCCTGCACATCTCTCTTCTCCATATCATCCCAGGCCTTGTTGATTTTGGTCCTTTTTTGAGTAACAGTTTTTTATTTAAAAATGAATTCCTTAAAAATTTCGGCCTTCAGGACAATTTCTTTATCAACTCCTTCGATAAAAAAAATCCGGCCCTTAGAATTTCATCTGGAAAAGAAGAGAAAGTTTTCCTTTTTACAAAAAAAGAAATTATTGAATTTACGCTCACGAATCCTAAACAAACAAACCTCTTGGATAATTTAATGTCGGGAGTACTGGCCGGAATGTATTTCGATCAGTCAACGAGCAAAAGAGAAGGTCCCCCTCAAATTCTTGAAGTTATTTCTAGTTTTGAGCGCGGAAACGTTCAAACTATTTTGACTTATTACATCAATGAAGTTAAGAAAGCACAAACTAGTAATAATTCCCAGTGGCGTCTCTTTTTGAAGAAGAATATCCTTCAAACGAAGCAAGCACTTAATGGAAGAACAACTAAAAATATTGAAAAGTCCTTCGACGATATCATCAATTCACTCTGATCGATCGAATGGAAAAAGCAAAAGAGAGAAACACATGAGAATTCAAGACCAAGTCAAAGAACACTTTAAATTCAAACTAGAACACGTGGATAAAAATTCCAAAGCTCGCGCTGGAACAATCACGACTCCTCATGGAGAAATCCCGACTCCGGTTTTCATGCCAGTTGGAACCCATGGTGCAATTAAAGCTCTTCAACCAAAAGTGCTTGAAGACATGGACACAAAAATTATTCTCTCAAATACTTATCACCTCCATATGACTCCGGGTTCAGACCTCATAAAAAAAGCGGGCGGACTTCATAAATTCATGAACTGGCCTCGTCCCATTTTAACGGACTCTGGTGGATTCCAAGTTTTCTCTCTTCAAAAGAAAAGTATCAAAGAAGAAGGAGCTGAGTTTGCGGATCAAAAAGGAAAGAAGATTCTTCTTTCTCCTGAGACATCAATTACTATTCAGCAAAACTTAGGCTCAGATATCATGATGGCCTTTGATGAATGTATTCCCTATCCAGCAACTCGCGACTACACCAAAGCATCAATGGATAGAACCCATCGATGGCTTGATCGCTGTATTGCAACTTGGACAAATCCAAAGCAAGCGCTTTTTGGAATTATTCAGGGATCAACATATAACGATTTAAGAAAAGAATGTATTGATGAACTCGTTAAGCGCGATCTTCCAGGCTACGCCATTGGTGGAGTTTCGGTTGGTGAAGGTGCTGAGTGGATGGAAAAAATTATTTCTTACGCCGCTCCTTTAATGCCAGAAAATAAACCACGATACGCAATGGGGATTGGAAATCCAGAAGATCTTTTCATGCTGTGGGAAAACGGAATTGATATGAGTGACTGTATCATTCCTACAAAATTTGCTCGCGGTGGAACACTCTTTACATCTCGTGGAAAAATCAGAATCCGTCATAGAAATTATAGAAGAGATTTTTATCCAATTGATCACAGCTGCAGCTGCTACACTTGTAAAAATTTCTCTCGTGCTTATATCAAGCATCTTTTTGACTCAAACGAAATCCTGGGACAAGTTCTAGCAACGACTCACAATATCGCTTTCTATAAAGGTTTAGCAGAAGGTGCTCGCCAAGCGATTCTTGAAGATCGCTTTATGGATTACAAAAAAGAATTTTTTGCTAATTATACAAAAGATTCTGGCGATGATGATGGAAGTGCAGACGATTAATCTGGAAACGTATGACGTCTAAAGAAATAATTAAAACGATCTTAGCGACGCTTGTATTGGCCGCCGTATTAATTTTTTCATATCAGAAGACTAAAAGAAAAACTGAATTTAATCCCTTCACTCAAAAACTAACTACGAGCAAAGGTTTTGTTACTTTAAATGAATTAAAAGAAAACAAAATCGTTCTTTTATACTTTGGTTTTTTGAGTTGTCCTGAATTTTGTCCAACGACACTCAGTAAGATGGCGGGAATATTTAAAGATCTTCCAGAAGATAAGTTAGATAGAATTTCTTTCGTGTTTATAGATCTCGATCCTGAAAGAGATACAATTCAAAGACTAACTGAATATGCTTCTTTTTTTCACCCGAAAATCCTGGCAGTGAGTCTCCCTCTTTCTGACTTGGATCTCTTTACGCAATTTTTTGGAATTGCGTTTATGAAAGTTCCCCTAAAATCTCGTATGGGTTACACCATCGATCACTCTACAGATATCGTTGTTCTCTCCCCCGAAGGAAAAATTCTAGAACCGATTCATCATGAATCAACAAAAATTGTTATAAAGGCCCAGCTCTCAAAAATAATAGATGAACAATTCAAACCATGAGGATTTTCATGAAAAAACTTTTATCTGTTTCGCTTCTTCTTCTTTCTTTAAACCTCTTTGCCTCTACTGATATAGAAATTCAAAATCCAAAGATCAGGCTGACTCCTCCTGGAATGAACATGACAGCCATGTTTCTAAAAATTGTTAATCACACTGACAAAGACTTAAAAGTTGTGAAAGTTTCGGGTGATTTTGCTGGATCATACGAATTGCACACGATGGAAATGCTTGATGGAAAAATGAAAATGAGACAAGTAGATTTCATCGAATTAAAAAAGAAATCAACTACCGAACTTAAATCTGGTGGACTTCACATTATGATTTTCGATGTGAAAAAACCTCTAAAAGCTGGTGACGTTCATAAGCTTAAATTTACTTTAGACAACAAATCTGAAGTTGAAGTTAATGCTAAGGTTGAAAAGCTCAATTAAACGTTACCCAGTCGTAAGCATCCCACATGAAATCCCTGTTACTGTTTCTCTAAGTAAAACGTGATCCTGTCGTTCATAAGCTATTTTTTGAATGACATTTAATGGGTGGATCATGCTGGATCTGTAAAAGATACTTTGAGCAAGCCAAGGTCTAAACCAAAGTAGATCAAGGTTTCCTGTAATTGCTTTGAAAAAAGCAATTGTAACACTTAATTCTTTTTCAATTACATCATTCCAATATTTTTTTTCAGAAAGAGATAGGCCTGAATGTTCAACGTAAAATTTCCAGACTCCGCATTCTATTTTGGCCAAAGTAAAGCCTAGGTTTTTTATATACGTTTGAAGCATTGGTGATGTTTCATAATCCTTTTTAAGATCAGACTTCTCAACTTTAGAAAGCTCCATCCATGCTGATCCGACTCCCCACCAAATAGGAAGAAGCAGCCTTGTTTGAGTCCAGCATAGAGTCCATGGAATGGCCCTGAGAGTAAATTTTCCACTTCCACCTCTCTTCGTGGGCCTTGAACCAATTTTTAATAGATTTAAAAATTCATAGGGAGTTGCCTCTTGGACTAATCTTTGAAATGAGTCGTCGCTCACAAGAGATTTATATTTTACTTGAATTGATGCTGAAAATTCAAAGAGAGCTTTGGAATATTTTATTTTTTTAAACTTGTGCTCATTAAATTCAGTTACGATTTTATTAATTTGAGAACGCATAATTAACGGTTGATGAAATTGTCTTTGCACCATTTCGCCTTGTATGGTTGCCTTATAAAGACTGAGAGAACTTTTTGGAAGCCATGATAACTGCTCTTTCACAGAACCTCCCCCTCTATTAATACTTCCACCTGATCCATGAAAAAATACTGGAGTAAGGCCTTTTTTTAAAATACAAGTTTCGATTGAATGAGCGGCCTTTTCGACCATTAATCTTCCTGGCAACACACCATTTTCCTTGGTTGAATCTGAATACCCCAGCATCACTTCAAACAATCCACTCCATTTTTTTTTATGTACTTTTTCAAATGCAAACTTATTAAAAGCGCCATTTAAAATTTCCACCGAAGACGTAAGCCCAACTTCATTTTCAAACAATGGAACTATTGGAATATGTAAATTTCCCAAAATCTTTTTAGTGAGCCTAGCGGCCGCAACCAAGTCATCTTTAGACATGCACATGCTAATAACAAAACTATTCACATAGCCTCTTGGATCTATTCCCGAAGATATTTTCTTTAATTCTTTTAGCATATGAGAAATCGCAAGATGTGGATCAAGAAGGGCCGCATGGATAAGTTCATGGTCTTCTCTAATTTCTAATGGAACAACGATTGCTGGATATGAAACTAATAAATGATTTATTTTCTCAATGGTAGGTGACTTAAACTTCATTCTCTTTAAATGCAGTCTTATTTTCTTTACCACTAATCCATCATGGGCCTTTATCTTTCTAGCTGATTCAAGCAATGTCCTGAATGTTTCAATAGTCGAAATCAAACTACGCTCTTTTAAAACTTCCATTTCTTCTTCGTATTCATTAATAAGAGTGAGGATATAATCAATCAGTTTATTCCTCGATAAAGTTAAGCTTTGTATCATGGTCTTTGGGCCAACCAGTGGATGACCGTCCTTGTCTCCTCCTGTCCATGTTTTAAAACAGACATCGATTCCACTCATTTTAAGCGCCATTTGCTCATCCAAAATGTTCTTATTTAAAACAGTGTGGAAAATTTGAGAGGCTTCGTCTTTTACTTCCGGTTTTTTATTATTGGCCAGATCAATTGTTGCAGCAATTTTTAAAAGGTAGAGAATTTCATCTTCAACTTCTTTAATATCAGTTTCAAGCGCTTTAAAGATTAAGGATTCAATTTTATCCATTATAAAAAGAAATTGAGGACTTCTCGCTTCAGTGGGATGACTCGTAAATACAAAAATCATTCCCTTGGGTCTTTTAACCTGAGTGATTTTTAAGCGAGAGAGTCGATGAGATCGATAGGAGGCTTCGCAAACATTAATCAATTCAAGCATTAGAGAGAATGCTTTTGCTTTTTGATGAAGATCTATTGTCTTAGTTGTTTTTGATTTTTGATAAAACTTCTCGAGGGATTTATAAACAGCTCTCGTATCCTTGCCGCGAATTTTCTTCATCGCTCGTCTTAGATTATCTATTTCTAGAAACGCTTTTTCTCCATAGATTTCTTTAATGGCAAGACCAAGAATTTTTATGCTTTCATGAACTATGCTTTGCAATTCTTTTGGGGTGTCCATTTGTCTTCCCATTTAAATTGAGCAAAAAAAGGCCCTCTTTCGAGGGCCCCTATTTTTTATAATTTTGATTCAATCATTAAAGACAGTAAACTCGTAAGTTTTTCAAGGTTGTTATAAGTGATATTATGAAACATTGAAATTCTAAATTGATTACGTCCTAATTTTCTATATCCATCAATTCCATAGACAATTTTTTTCTTCTCTAAAAACTTGATAATATCATCAACATTTACTTTTGGATCCACGTCAATTGTAGCAACCGCAATAGATCTGAATTCTTTTTCTTCAATATAAGGAGACAGGTATGATTTTGATTCTGCCCATCCATAAAGAAGACTAGCTTTCTTCTGAGCTAATTCTTGAACCTTATTATAACCCAAAAGATTCATCTGTTTCACTTGCTCATTCATCATGAAAAGTGTCGCGAGCGCTGGAGTATTATAAGTCTGGTTTTGTTCAGAGTTAGAAATAGCATTATTCCAATTCATGATATCTGGAACATAACGAGATTTATCTTCAGCAATTTTTTTGGCGCGAGCAAGAGCTTTTGGAGACATGATTGCTACCCACAACCCTCCATCAGAAGCAAAAACTTTTTGAGGAGAAAAGAAAAAGATATCTGTTTTAGAAACGTCACATGGACACTGTCCAGCGCCACTTGTTGCATCCACTGCTAAAATAGTGTTTTCATCAACAACAGGAAGAGCAGATAGTTGAACTCCTGTTGATGTTTCATTTAAAGTCACAGCAATAACATCCGAACCAGGCATCGCCTTCCCGTTGATTCCTTTTCCAAATGGAACATTCACTTGTTCTGCAGAAATCCATGGGATAAGTTTTGAAGATTTGTACCACTTCTCAGAAAACTCTCCACAAGTAAAATGCGTGATTTTCTTATCAACTATTCCCAATCCAATCATGTCAAATAGAAGAGTTGCTCCACCATTTCCAAGAACAACAAGATACCCTGCCGGAAGATTAAAATATTTTGTTAATCCTTCTTGAATTTCTTTTACAACATTTTTAATTCCTGGCTTTCTGTGACTAGTTCCCATGTAATGAGTTCCTGTCGCATGAAGAGCAAGTAAAAACTCAGCTGGAACTAAAGAAGGGCCTGAGCCAAAGCGCGGATCACTAGGGATAAGGTTTTCTGGGACTTGGAAATTATCAAACATAAATTCTTCCTTGATGTGTTAGAAAAATTATCGGTCTTTTTAACGTTGCCATTTTACCGCAATATTTGAAAGAATACTAAACGAATATGAAATATTTAAAATACCCGACTTTTCTAATTGGTCTTCTGTTTCTTTTAATTCCTTTTAAAGTAAAGGCATACGATACAACTCTATCGGTGGGGAATCTCTGCGAATATGTAGGAAAAATACAAACCGATGACAACGGCGCAACAAACCTTTGCCAATTCAATCCCTATCTTGCAGGGTCACTCGACTTCCATCTCACTTCAAATTTTATTCTTTCTCCAGAATTAGGCTTTTCAGTCCCTAAGCATGGACGAGATGAAAACATCAACAAGATGACATTCTTTTTTTTGGCCAATACTAAATACAAATTTTCTGTGTTTCATTTCATATCAGGACTTGGATTATTTTTCACACGCATCTCTGGAAGCGGAGGCACGGAAGATTTAAATAACGGTACAGGAGTTTCCTCTTTCCCACTTCCCGACTCTACAACTTATTCCCGAAACTTTATTGTTAACTTAGGCCTTGGGGCAGACTTCAATAAAGAATGGAGTGCAGATGCTCACACTTACAT
The DNA here is from genome assembly GCA_037444575.1 of Bacteriovoracales bacterium. Lineage (GTDB taxonomy): Bacteria > Bdellovibrionota > Bacteriovoracia > Bacteriovoracales > Bacteriovoracaceae > Bacteriovorax. The sequence goes on along the minus strand of JBBIME010000014.1, from coordinate 59,470 downwards.
CTTTAATCTTTTAAAATCAGAAGATCGGGCTTTCTCTATTGCAATTAACGGCACCTACCACTTTGGGGAATTTTAAAATGATTCATTTTATAAAAATCATCTTCCTTTCAATCATCTCTTTTAGTGCAAGTGCATTTACTTTTAATAATACTGCCACTCTGACTTTTGGAAAAAATGAAGTAATGGTCAACGTGGCCGCAGGCAATTGCGCCAATATTGGAATTGATGAAAATGAACTTTTATCAATCATTGGAGATGCCGTCGATCAATATTGGAATACAGCTCCAACGAGTCGATTAAAACTTAGAAAAGGATCAGTCATATCTGTTGCCTCCACTTATAAGACAGGTACAATTTGCTTGCCTTCAACTTCTTGTGATCCCAATCCTGCTCTGGCAGTTGCCTCTGATGTTTTAATTTCTTGTAATAACAACACAACCAATTTCACTAGCAGCGGAGTTCTTGCCATCACTGTACCCAACAACATTAGCGGAAAAACAATTATAGGATCCCTTATCTTGATTAACGACCTTGCCTCCAATCAATTTAAATACAAATCTCGCGATGAAAAAATTTCAGTCATTGCTCATGAGTTAGGGCACACTTTTGGATTGGGTCACAGTCCAGTAAAAGATTCCCTGATGTATTTTGCTACAGTGAACATGAGAAAAAATTTAGGATCAGATGATATTGATGGAATCAGTTACCTCTATCCCAAACAACAGCCAGTTACCTGTGGAAGTATTGATACTAATAACACTCCCACCAATTTTTTTAAAAACTGGGTGGGATTATTACTTGGCTTTCTAATTGCTGGATTTGTTAGTTATCAGCTTCGGTATTTAAAACTGCGTCCGCGTTTTTGACATTCGCGCTCATACTCTTCAAGCCACTTTTTCTCTTCTTCTGTAAGTCTATTTTCATCGATGAGGTCATGATCAAATCCTATGTAGACCAAAGATCTGAAGTGAAGCATGCCTGAGATTTTTGGATGTCTTTCCACTACAACAACATTTTCAAGACGAACTCCACCAAAACCAGGAATATACATTCCAGGCTCAATTGAGCCCACAGTGTGTTCTCTCAGGGGAACAGTCGATCTTGTCGATATACTAAATCCACCTTCGTGAACATTTATTCCAACCCCATGACCTGTTCCGTGGTTATAAATCATCCCCTGCTTAAACATTGGTTGGCGAACAACACCATCAACATGTGATCCCCAAGTTCCTTCGACAAAGACGGCGTTTTGAGCGTGCAAGATAGATTTTAAAACAGTTGTGTATATTTCTTTTTGCAGATCATTTGCCTCTCCACCGGAAAGAAAAGATCTCGTCGTATCTGTTGCATAACCAGATTCAAAATATCCTCCTGAATCAAGAAGAAGAAGCTGATTAGGAGTGACCATTACATCAGGACTTGGGCTAGAAAAATGAATGATTGAAGAGTTGGCCCCTACTGCTGAAATAGTGCCAAAACTTTGCTCAAGAGCACCATTCTTTTTATAAAACTCATTTGCTTTGTTATAGAAATCGAGTTCTGAAAAATTAACTTTATTTTTGACCTGCTCTTTTACCCAAAGAATAGTTTCAAATATAGACTGATCTGCTCTATTAAATGAGCTTTCCATTGATCTAAGTTCAGCGCCATTTTTCAAAGAGTGAAAAGGCACAAGTCCTTCTGGACGATTGGTAAGCTTCTCTTCTCCAAAATGACTGACTAGCTTTTGATAATCGGCCACATTGAGAGAGCGATCAGAGTAGTAAACTTTTGTAATTTTAGGTGCTGAATAAATGCCTTCAACAAAAGAGATGTCAGATAAGAAATCCTCTAAGCGAGAAAAACTACCGACAGAAATCTCAACATTCGGATTAGTCACTTCACCTTCTAAATTCTCCATCAGAAGATAAACGCGCTCATTGGTAGCAAGGGCCTTGGCCCTAAATGTACTTTGAAAAGGCATTTCAAAACGTCTAAGGTTGGTTATCCAGGCAATAGAATCGAGAGCTGTAATATAGAAAGCTTCTCCGGGCTTTAGAATATTCTCACATTTAAAGAGGGTAGATTCCCCAACCAAATCAAGTGGGAGTTCTATAATCTTTTTATTAAAAGAAAGAGATTTAAAATCAATAACTGTTGATAGCTCAGCACTATTAAAAGATTTAGTCTTTAAAACTTTTTCAAATTCTTTAAAAAGAGAAAGATCAATACGATCCCCTTCAACACCAAGATTTTTAAGTTCACGCAAAGCTATTATTTCTTTCATGGCCGATTGGAAACTTACCCCATAAGGACACTTAAAAACCTCAACTAACTCTGGGTCCACTTCCAGGTCTGCTTGCTCATAGTAGCGACCATCAACAAAGAGTATGACCTTGCCACTTAGAGGGATAATAACCTCCGCCGTTGAACCGGAAAAATTGGTCACATAGTAGCGGTGGCAATCAGCTAGTGGTACATATTCATTAAGAAATATATCATTGGAAGAGATATAAAATGAATCGAGCCCGTTCGATTTCATGAAGCTTTTAAGCTTTTGGATGTTCCCTTGAATGTCTTTTGAAGTTAAAAATCGCTCTGTTGCCATAAAACTAAACCTTTTTGCTAAAGCTTCCTGAAAAATTGCCGATAAAGGCCATAGGGTACTAAATATAACCTATAGTAGAGAGTATATGAAACGAAAATTCCATCCGATTTATATTATTCTTGGTCTCTTTTTATTTAAAGTAGGGATCCTGGATAATGTTAGAAATATCGGGCACCATTCTAATGGTCGTTATGTATCAAGTGAAGCTCCACCGATTGGTTTAAGACCGATCCGTTAAGCTCTGCCTGTTAGCAAACCAACAAAATGTTCACCTCGCTGAACATAGTTTTTAAATTGATCAAACGAAGGAAATCCTGGAGAAAATAGTAGCACACCTTCTTCATCTTTTTTTGTCGATCGCAGATCTTTCACAGTATCTTCTAACGTCATCGTTTTTTTATAAGGAGCAATCCCCTTTATTTCGTTTTCAATTTCAGAGGCCATCTCACCAATAAGGTAAAACACATCCACGTTTGATTTTAGGAAATCAAGATAAGGTAGGATCGAATCCCCGTGTCCGCGCTTTTTTCCGCCAATGATGAGATACAATGGCGCTTTTAAATCTTGCATCGCTTTGACAGCAGTAATCGTTGCGTCCCAATTTGTACTTTTAGCATCGTTGTAGGCCTTAAATTTTGGAAGACCAAATACTCCATCAACATACTCAATACGGTGATGAACGCCAGCGAAAGTATCAATGGATTTTTGGATAGCTTCTGGATTTAGACCAAGCTCTTCTGCCGCTAAAAGAATAAAATTTAAATTCACTTTATTGTGAATGCCCGGCAGTTTAAATTTTGAAAGATCGTATTTACTAACTGGGGCCAGCGTATTGACCGATTTCTTTTTTCCTCTTTGCTTTTTTGCCCATTCAGCAACCAAAGGAAAATCTTCTGGATAAATGAGAACATCGTTATCAGTAAAACGATTAGTGATAAAGAATTTTGAAAGAGCATACTCTTCTATTGTTGTGTAGCGCTCACCGTGATTTTGATAGAGATTTAAAATGATCGCGATATTGACATGAAAGTGATCAATGCTTTCAAGTTGAAAACTAGAAAGTTCAAGCAAGATAAAATCAACAAGGGCCGCATTCCCCTTACTTAAAACATCATAGGCGTAATCACAAAAAGGAACACCGATATTTCCTCCGACAAAAACTTTTTTGTGATCCATTTCTATCATTTCACCTAAAAAAGTTGTCGTTGTCGTCTTTCCGTTTGTTCCAGTTATTCCAATGATTGGAGAAAGCTTATTGCGAGACTCGAGGTAGCGATAGGCCAGTTCCAACTCCCCTGAGATTGGAATATTTGAACTCGAAAGAGGAAGAAGCAATTGGTGATCGCGAGGAATCCCTGGGGATAAAATAACAAGATCAATCGTCTTTAATACAGTTTCTAAACGAGGATCATTTTCGGCGTAACAATTTTCATTTGATGTGTAATCCAACACCCCTGGACTTTTGGCCCAAGTTTGTGGTTCTCCTGAATTTATGGCAATTGTTTCGGCCTTTAAAGCGTGGAGCAATCGAAGGGCAGAAATCCCTGAGACACCCATTCCAAATACTGCAATTCTTTTATTTTTTAAATCCATCATGAATGGTATTCTCCACTCATGGACATTAAAAGTCAGGCCCAGAAACTAAGTGATTTTATCAATCAGTACACTCTAATGTGGAGTGATGAAATCATGAATGAATATCCAGAATCCATTGCAAATTACCCCTGTGAATGGATTGAACTTCTTGACTCACTTTCTCCTGATGAACTTTACGCGATTGACTGCAAACAGATCATAGAAAAAATAAAAGGATCGAGTTTTGAAAGATTTATGCTTCATGCTATTGAGCTTTCAAAAATTCCGGCCATCACAGATAACATGGAAATTCCCCTTGAGCAGTGGGCCTATAATGGAGTGAAAGAAAAGAAACGCCATGAGATCGGAAAAATTACTCCTGTTATAAAAAAAGTGAAAGATGAAAGCTCTTTTGAATACGTCGTCGACATCGGAGGCGGCGTAGGCCATCTCTCGCGAGTTCTTTCTCATTATCATTCAATTCCTTCAATCTCACTTGATCGAGATGCCAATTTTCAAAAAATTGGACAAGAAAGATTAAAAAAATACAGAAAGCTTGAAGGTGCGAGCTCTGTAAAATTCGTCAATATAACTTTTGGTGATAAAAAGCACGATGAGGAGATAAAAAATATTTTTAAACCGGAATCCTTTTCCTTAGGTCTTCATACCTGTGGACCTCTGGCCAATATTTTAATTCAAACATCAATTGATTTTAAAACTAAAGGGCTGTTAAGTTTTGGATGCTGCTATCATCGAATGAATCCAACTCAAGATTTCCCTCTCTCAAACTTTTATAAGGAGAACCAATTCCCAAAACTTAATCTCTTTGCTTTAAGTCTAGCGACAAGATCTCACGCAGAGATGGATAGAATGACTTATGATACAAAAGAGCGGGTAAAATATTATCGCTACGCTCTTCATTTATTTTTAATGAGACATTTTAATAATAAATATTTTACCGATGTTGGTGAATGCCATATCAGAACGTATTGGGAACCTTTTGCTAATTATATTAGAAGTAAACTAACTGAGTTAAAACTCGAGCACAATTTTAGTGATGAGTACTTCAACCAATTTTACGGTGATCCAACTCTACAAAAAGAATTAAGAACAATGTTTATTTGCAATATTATCAGATGGCAATTAGGCAGAGTTTTAGAAGTCTATCTCTTACTCGATCGCTGTCTATATTTAAAAGAAAATAATTACAGCGTGAAGATCGAACAGTATTTCACGGAAGCACTCTCCCCAAGAAATATCGGAATACTTGCACTGAAAGAAAACTAACCCTGCTATGGAGTCACACACATCTTACCGATATGGGTGCAATTAAATGTTTTTGAATTAGGAAACTCGATTTCATAACAAGTCGGTTGATTCCAAATTTGACCTTGGCATCCGTAGTACCCCCATGCTCCTCCACCGAGAGTCACTTGGCCTGGGCATTGATACATATCGATTAAGGATCCCCCCGCACAGGCTCCAAAAGCGGCCCACTTATTATTCACGCTACAATAGACGGGAGTGTGTGCTGCTATATCATAGGCCATAGTTCCTTCAGGAGTACACGATCCATTGACAGCGACGCCTTGAAACCCTGGACGAATTCCTCCAGCAACTTCAAGAGTCGCACTTGGACTTTGAACCCCAATACCAACATTTCCACCGTTATAATAAATATCAGTCCCAGTACCACGCGACCAAATTTCACTCGTACCAGATGAAAGAGAGCGACAAGAAATTATGTTTTTAGCGGCATCAACTTTGACATATAAATTTATTTTCTTAGTAACAGTCGCCGCACCGGCCGTTCCTTTTAAAACTTTCTTATTTTGAAAATTAATGAGCAATGAAGAATTATTGTCTCCAACATCTAATGCTGTTGCACTTATGCCATATGAGCCGATATAGACATTGGCATTTCCATAGCCGTTTGCAGGTGCCAATCCACTGGCCAAAGAAAAGTATCTAGTGCCGTTAATACTATTGATCCCTGTGATCGTCGAGAGTGCATTTTTACCACCGATCGTCGTTAAGCATTTCACGGGATCTGACAGAATTGCATTTATTTCATTGGTGATTTGAATGATGTCAGTATCAAAAGAAAACTTGGCAGTTGATTTTGTAGACGTTTTTGTAATTTGCATGACAACCATTGCAAGTCCTCCGAGAAGACCTGCAACAATCATCACTTCAACTAACGAAAAACCTTTCTTATTTCTTAAACTCATCATTCCCAAATAACCAAACTATCTTAAAAACAACATATCGTAGTATTTAGGCAAATTGTAAAATTGGTTTGGAATAAGGTCTTCTAACTCATTACAGATTGTGGCCATTGTTGTACTCACACTCATTAACTCGTGAGCAATTTTTTCAGCATACTTCTGATGATCAGAATGATCTCCAGTTAATTCTTTTCCTAGATTTTGAGAAAGAGCATAGACCTCATCAATTTTCGCAGAAACTTTTTTATACGCTTCCATTTCAAATTGAGAAGAAACACCGATTGCTGATTGGTTCTTGATAACTTTTGCGAGAACTTTTTTATAATCAAGTCCTGATGGAATCACAAATTGGTGAATCATATCAATCATTGTCTCTAGTTCGATTTCGCGAATTTTAATATATCTCTCAAGAAGAATATTGTAGCGAGTATCAATTTCCTCAGCTTTAAAAATTCCTAGATTTACAAGAAAGTCGTAAGCTCCTTTCTCTGTCATCGTTTTTAAAGCCTCTGGAGTCGTGCGAAGATTTGGAAGACCACGTCTTTTTGCCTCTTCAACCCACTCTTTAGAATAACCATCGCCATTAAATACCGCTTGATGAGATTCAGTAGTTAATTTTTTTGTTAAACTTGTGAGTGCTTGATCAATTGTCTGTCCATTAGCTATTTCAGCTTCAAGATAAGCATTTGCCTCCATCATGACATCAGTGACGGCCGCATTTAAAATTGTCATTGGAAAACCAATAGCGTGGCTAGATCCGACAGCACGGAATTCAAATTTATTTCCAGTGAAAGCAAATGGCGATGTTCTATTTCTGTCAGTGTTATCTCTTAGTAAATGAGCAAGCTGATTTGTTCCTAGATCAATAACTTTATTCTTTGTAGGAGAAAAAGTTTGATCAGAAGCAATTGAATGGAAAATATTTCCAAGAGTATCTCCTAAATAAGCAGAGATAATACTCGGAGGAGCTTCATTTGCCCCAAGTCTGTGATCGTTGCCTGCTCCAGAAATCGCCATGCGAAGTGGTTTAGAATGGCGATGAAGTGCTTTAACAATTATTGCGACAGTTGCAAGAAATCTTAAATTTGAATGTGGCTCATTTCCTGGCTCAAGTAAATTTAATCCCGTGTTGTCACTCATTGACCAGTTAACGTGTTTACCTGATCCGTTGATTCCAGCAAATGGTTTTTCGTGTAAAAGAACCATCATGTCGTGTTTTTCAGCAACTCTTCTCATCGTTGTCATGACCATTTGATTGTTATCTGCGGCCACGTTTGCTTCAGAAAAAATTGGAGCTAACTCAAATTGCGCTGGAGCAACTTCATTGTGACGTGTTTTAGAAGGAATCCCTAAACGATGAAGCTCGTAATCTAATTCCTGCATAAATGCTAAAACGCGATCTGGAATTAAACCAAAGTAGTGATCTTCTAGCTGTTGGTTTCTCGTTGTAAGAGCTCCAAAAAGAGTTCTACCTGTCATAACTAAATCAGGGCGAGCAAAATAAAATGCTTTATCAATTAAAAAATACTCTTGCTCGGCCCCACACGTTGTATGAACAGAAGTTGTATCTTTATGACCTGCTAAATTCAAAAATTTTGTAGCAGCATCACTTAATTTTGAAATAGATCTAAGAAGCGGTGTTTTAACGTCGAGAGCATCACCGTTATAAGAAACAAACGCTGTAGGAATACAAAGTGTTCTTCCATTTGTAGATTCGATAAGAAACATAGGGCTTGTTAAATCCCAAGTTGTGTATCCTCTGGCCTCAAAAGTTGTGCGAGATCCACCGTTAGGAAAAGATGAAGCATCCGGCTCACCTTGCATAAGTTGAGAAGCCGACAAGCGCTCAATAGGTTTTCCATCTTTAATTTGAAAAAAGGCATCGTGCTTTTCAGCTGTCCCACCAGTCAATGGTTGAAACCAGTGACAGAAGTGAGTCGCCCCATTTTTAACTGCCCAAGAAGTAACTGCTTTTGCTACTGCTTCAGCGTACTCTTTTTTTATTCCCTGGCCTGCATCGATGGCCTTAACAATATCTTTTTTAATTGAATCAGAAATATCTTCAGATGTTTTGAAATCAAAAGTGAGTTCACCATAATAATCACTAACTCTTTTAGGAGCGCCACGATTATCTTTAGGAATTTCAAAATGTCTTGGGGTTCTAGAAGTCGCTTTACTACGTAATTCAGAAACACTCATTTGGGCTCTCCTGATATGATGGGTATCTAACAGGAGATAATTATAGGAACGAATAAACAAAGATTAAAGAGCTATCTTAAATAGTTTTTAAGCACATCATTGCGACTAGCATAAAAAAGAGGAGAATAGTTGCGAGAGTTGCCTGCATTTCTTCTGGCATCATTTTCGTGTAATCCTTGAGTGAATGGTTTTGGTCTTCCCTTTTATGGCAAATTTTTTTAAACTGCAATACGTTTTGATGAAAATAACACACGAAGTTCATATTTCTGCCAGCAATGACGCATACACAAATTCCCGTATGGCCCTCAAGCATTTACTCGAAAAGGAAGGTCACCAGATTGTAGACCTGAGTGTTGACCTGACCTTGTTGGATTTCCAAAATTTACCCAAATTTCCCGAATACCTCACTTCCCTCTCCCACACTAAAGGGGCGGGGGCCGCAGTCCTTGCCCATAAAAAAGACTACCAATCCCTCGGGATAGACATCGAATGGAGCAATCGCATTTTAAAAGAAGGGACTCAAAAATTTTTTCGCCATCCGAAAGATTCAATTTATGAAAATGATCTAGAGCTTTGGACCATGAAAGAGGCCGCTTTTAAATCACTCTCTCCTCTTGGGTTCCCTGGAGTCTTGGTGCTTTCAAAAATCATTATTCAAGAAGGTGTGTTCTGGACGAATGAGAGAAAAGAGCTCAGAGGAAAAGTTTCAACCCAAAAGCTTACTTTTGACAATAGAGAGCTAAGCATTGCAATCGCGAAAATTGAGAAATTGGTTTGAATAGCAATCAGAATGTTGAAAGCATTAGCTTTTGATCGTCAAAGCAAAAGAATAAATCACGTCCAGACTTCGTTTCGACAAGAAAAATAAAAAAGGGAGGAATTTCTCCTCCCCCAAGTCATAGTTTAGCTAAAAATGAGTTTGTAAATTATTGCTAGTAATTTTACAAGCTTGATTATTAGCACTAAGACTTTTAATACCTTAAGCATCCTTGCCTCCTAAAGACATGCCTTCATTGGCGAGAGCTTAAGGATTAAATTTCTTGCTCTTTTTCATCGAACTGATAAGATTTAACTAATCCCTCGGTCATACGGTTTGCTAGACCGTCGAGAGACTTTTAATACCTTAAAACACCCTCATACCTGAGGGTGTTTTTTTATGAAAAGATCAAATACCTTTTGAAGTCATTTATTTCATTTTTGAATTAATAGATAATTTAGCGATGAATTTTTCACTAAGATAGGATTTCAAAATCCGTCTCGATAACTAAAGATTATCAATTTTCATAGCGGCAACTAAAAAGTTTAGTAACACTAAATTTCTTATGAGTTCATTAAGTAATATTCAATTGAAGTAAAAGAGCGGCGGGTGCTATAGATATTCTAAGGTTTCTAATAGGAGGTTCTTATGAAATTGTCTTTAGTTCTCTCTTTATTAAGTTTGTTCATCTTCACTTCAGTTGCTCACGCTGATCAAAAACTTGTTACTTGTACCCGCGTACAAAATAGCACTGGCTTTCGCTATTTCATCTTAGAAATTAACGACAAAAACGTAACACTCTTTAAAGCTAGGCTTTACAACTACAGAATGAGAACCTTAAATGTCACCAAACTTCAAACTCAAAACTCTCCTGACTACACTTTATATGCAGTTCAAGGAATAACTTCAACTATGGAAGTAGAAAACCAGGTTTTAGAAGGAAATGGCGGACTTGCAAAAATGGGCGAATACGATTTTTCTTGTAAATAAGCAGTTTCAAAGAAACCTAGCTCTCATTTCTGAAAATGAGAGCTAGGACCATAAATTTTATTTCGGATTAAACACACTCTCCGCCAACGCTTTATCAACAACAGATATGCCTTTTAGCTTCGCTGGAGTCACTCCTACATTAAGAGAAATATCTTGGACTAGCGAAAGCCTCGACACTGTAAAAGTGTATGTTTCATTAACTCGTAAATATTTGCCATAATCATTAAAGCGATCTTTTAAAACTCTCATTCCATTAATTGCAATAATTTCATCGCCTGCATTTAACCCTGCTTTAAATCCTGGGCCATCGAGAATAACAGACTTAACAACAACTCTGTCTCCTTGGAATTCAACATCAACGCCAAGCCAAGGCGTCTCAGATTTGTCCCACTCAAATTTAAGACCTGCATTCGCGCAAATTGTCTCAAGATCAATATCTTCAGTTGTCGAAGTCATCGTCTCAAATTTAGAGGCGATCTCACTTCCCCCTATCTCTTCGATCATCTTGTGAACTTGAGATGAAACCAATCCTCTTTCAGGATTTTTTTGATAATCACTCCATAGAAGTCTTAATAAATCGTTGATGCTTTTCTTTTTTTCAGAAAGAAGAATATTGAGCGCAAAGAAAGCAATTCCACCTTTTAGATAATAACTGATGCTTGAGTTATTTGAATTTTCATCCGGGCGATATAACTTGATCCAAGCATTATAAGACGAATCATCTAATGAATGAAATTTCTTCCCAGGAATTCCATAGTAGCGGTTCAAATTATCTTTTTGCATTTCGAGATACTCTTCTAGCGAGATGAGTCCCATGCGATAAATGAAAAGCTCATCCATTAACGATGTAAGGCCCTCAGAAAGCCATAGAAGCGGTGTTGTTGCTTCTTTTAAATAATTAAAAGGTCCAAGTTCAAGTGGTCTGATTCGCTTTACGTTCCATGTATGAAAGTATTCGTGACAAACAAGGGCAAGATAGTTGATATAACCTTTTCTGTTTGTCAGTTGTGTTGGACAAAACTGCAAGGCCGTTGAATTAGAATGCTCCAATCCCCCATATAATCCCGGAGAAAAATGAGTGATGAAAGAGTATTTTTCGTAAGGCATTCCCCCAAAAAAACTCACAATATGTTCAACAATTTTTTTGGTATCTGCTTTTATATTTTCCTTATGAGGAAGAATGTTTCCATAGAAAGCGACATCGTGATCTACTCCGGCCAACTGAAAACCATCTGTTTCATGACATCCAATTTCAATTGGAGAATCAATGAGGTCATCATAATTTTTTGCCGAATATAAAAAGATTTCACGTTTAGGTGAAATATCTTTTAATCCCGTTGTGATCTTAGACCAGCTTACGGGAAAGACCAATTCAATAGATGGGTCAGTTATTTTTTGATCAACAATTCCCATTAAAAGCGTCGGCAAATGTAAAAAAGCATGACTAGTATCAACATGAGAAGTTCTCACGGTTAATTCGTGACAGTACACAGAATAAGAAAGAGTAAATTCATCACTGTTCGTTTTATTCTTAAGATCGCTTTTTTCCCAATCGATAGTGAAGACAGAGGTATCTTTTTGGTCGAGCTGAAGACGCTCACCATTTTTTGTTTGGGCCATAAAAAGAGACAGATTGCGTGAATATTCACGGATTAAATAAGAACCCGGACTCCATCGCGGAAGAAAAAAGTCCAGCTTTTTTTGATGAGATTCTTTTTTTCCTTCGATTTGAACGCGCACTTGGTGCGTCGTAGGTGCATCAATTGTCAGTTTATAGCGAAGCTGCATAAAAAAATTCCTTTTTTGACTTGTAAATTCTTTTTTGGTTGGATAGTACTTCCACACACAACAATAACATTTTCACACTAGTTTCGTCTTGGGTTTTTCACATGGGATATAAACAAAACAAAGTAAATAAAGAGATGGTCACCCCACCGGTGATCATGTTCACTCAGAATGCTCTTTCTCAGCTTAAACTTATTATCGAAAACGATTTTACCCTCGCTGGAAAATATTTTCGCATAATTGTTTCAGGAAAAGGCTGTGAGGGATTCACTTACGCCGCAGGGTTTACTGATTTAAACGATGACGATTTTTGCATTCGCATCGCCAATACAGAAGAAGAAATTTATATCGTTATCGATCCATTCGCTGCCTTCTACTTACAAGAAGCTTCTGTCGATTTCGTTCAAGACTTTGAAAAAGATGCTGAAGGGTTTGTCATCGTCAATCACTCCCAAGGTGAATTCAAAGGTAAATTTTGGAGATCACAGCCATCAAAAACTCCACCAATGATCTCTGGGGCACACGATGCTTGATTTTCGCTACCTCAAAGCATTTATGCTAACAGCGAAATACTCAAGCTTCTCTAAGGCCGCCGAAGAATTAAATATCGCCCAATCGGCCGTAAGCCGACAGATAAAACTTCTAGAGGACGCGCTTCAAGAAGAACTTATCATTCGCTCTAGTAAGAAAGTCATTCTTTCTGAAAAAGGGAAAGAGCTCTATCAAGCTTCACTCTCCTTTGAAAAAACATCAATGCAAATTTTCGAACGCGAAGACAGTCTTCCCCTTTCAATTGGGATTCTAGAAGGTCTTCTAAAAACCTGGTTTACTCCAAAGCTTGTCGATTATTTAAAAAATCAAACTCGCGACATAAGCATTCACGTGGCCGATATCCCTGAGCTAAAAAGTGGTATTGAAGAAGGTCGCTATGATCTCATTTTCGGAACAGAAAATATCCAATCTGAACTTGTAACATCTCTTAAACTTTTTGAAGAAAAATTAGTTCTTATTGGTAAAAACGAAGTGAATCGAAAAAAACTTCATGAACATCGTTGGATTGTTTTTAGTAATATTGATCACCTTTTTAGAATCAGCAAAAATAAAAGTGAATCCATTGTGATGGTAGACTCTTTTGACACGATCATCTCACTTGTAAAAAACGATATGGGAATAGCTATTGTTCCTGATCATTTAATAAAAAAAGAAGACCAATTAAAAACACAAGACGTGGGTCTTCCATCTTCGCAAATCTATCTGAGCACCCTTAATTATAAAAAGATGCCAGATAGAATCGCGGCCTTTATTGATATCGTTAAGAAAAAATAATTTAATGGGCATGAGTCTCACTAGTGCTCTCTTTTGCTTTATTTTGAAAATTTTCTAAATTTTCAGTGGTTGGATCCATTACCGTCTTCACTTCTGTAATTTTATCTGCTGGAAATCCTGACAAGCGTGCATGCTCTTTTATAAGTTCCTTGTTCTCTGCCATGTAGACGCAAAAAATTTTATCATCTGTTACATATGACTCTCGCCATTGAATTTTTGGTCCGAGTTTCGCGAGCACACTATTTGATTTTGCGGTCATTTGTTCTATTTGTTCAGCTGAACTTGCTCCAGCTCCTGGCACATTTCTCTCAATAATATATTTTTTTAACATAAATCCCCCCCTATTAACTCCTAGCTAACAATCCCATGCGTGAGAGAAGATCTAAAATATAAAATAATTATATTACATATGATAATTTGCTTAATAACCTAAAAACAGTTCTTAGTTCGCGGAAGGACTCTTCCATCCTCACAGAGATTGAGTTCGTGATGTGTTCCCTTTAACTTAAGATTATTTAACTTGTATTTTTTTACCTCAGGAACCAGACGCCCTAAACGATCAGTAGCTGCATAACTCCATCTCACTTCAACACTTTTAGGCGTTTCTTTATCAAAGGCAAAATAAGCACCTTCCTCATTTTGAGATGGAAGAGATCCACTATTGTATTCGACATTAAAGAATCTGGTGTATTTATTAGTCATAAACCAAATACTTGAAGAAATTCCGTGATAGTTGCTCTTTTTTCCCTGCAAATGAAAACGGACAGAACCTCTTCCATTTCTCTTTGTTTGATTTTCAAAAAGATAAATTCTATTGGCCACATCACCTGCGCGAGTTTTTCTTTGACCAGCTATAAAATCCATGACCCCATCTCTATTTACATCTATTGTGACAGTGCCCGATGGATTCATAATATTTACGCCGAGCTCACTAGATTTATCATTGTAAGCGTGATCTTTTCCTTGCTCAAAAAAGACAAGCCTGGAATCAGGTGGAAATCCTGAATTATCAATAATTAAATCAGTTAAACCATCTAAGTTATAATCGATCCAAACACCTCTTCTGTTTCCTTCAGACCAATTCGCTTTTGGATTTTCTTTTGGTTCTTCGTGCAAAAACTCAGAGCGAATAAATTTTGGCGGAAAACTTTTTGAACTTCCTGAAAGGATACTGGATTTATCTCGAGTTTCAGGATCACTATTTTTAGCAAGAGTTCCAACGACCACATCTACTAATTCATCATTGTTATAATCGCCACAAAGACTAAAAAAAGAGTTTCCTCCTCCGCGGATTTGCTCACTTCCATCTTCGTCGGCCGCATAACCTGATTCATTGCCATAGTTGACGTAATTAGCTCCATCGAGATTTAGCCACAATTTATTAAAATATCCATTTGAATTAGAAGTTAAAATATCGGGAAATCCATTTTTATCGACATCGCAAACAGAAGCACCAAAAGTTGGAGTCGCATTGGTGTATATTTTCTCTGAGCGATTAAAATCGTACTCTGCTTTTAAATTGGTTGAAACATTGCTGAATTCAAATCCCTTTCCTTTTAAAAGAATGTCTGGAACTGGTCTTGGGGTTTGATCTTTATAAGAAAACCAGTTAGCGAGAAATAAATCAATTTCTCCATCTAGATCGAAGTCTAAAGCAACAATGCTTGCAGTAGGTGTTGGTCCAACTGGAAGAGGCGATTTTTCTCTATAATGAAGCACGCCATTGTTAATCTCCCCTTTGAAAATGCGAGGAGGATATTGAGTCATTTCTGTTTTTTGATTGAGAGTTCCTACGATCAAATCGTAAATACCATCGTGATCAAGATCAACAAAATTTAAATACGATCCTCTAACAACGCTATCAAAAGGATTAGCTCCTAAAACAAATTTTTTAATTTTAGGATTAAAAAAATAAAATTTGGGTGAGGTATAGAAATCATCAAGTGTTACTAAATCAGTGTAGCCGTCGTGATCAACATCAACGGCATAAAGATGCACGGCCTCAACACCTTTTAATCCGTATTCATCTGTTTTATCAATAAAAACAGATGATGGAACCTCTGGCCCCATTTTATATTTTGAAATTTCTTCCCTTACAGGAGTTATCGTTTTTGGAATCGGAGTGATTTTTTTTTCATGAGAACAACTGGCGAGTAAACTCGCCAGTGCTATTGATGAAACTAAACGTCTTTTAAAAATCGATGATATCAAGTCCATATCCTCCGTATTTCACTACGGACTCAGAGATTTTGATAACAGTTTTGTCACTATTTTTGGCCATGCTCTTAGCGTTTCTTGTAAATCTTCTACGAGCATTTTTGCAGATCTGCTTAGTTAAGCGAAGAACATAATCTTTTTGTTCTTGATCTGCTTTTGAGCTATTTAAAATGGCGGTTGTTCTTGAAATAACAGCGGCCATGACATAAAGATCGATACACATATCAGCAAGGCGCCCTTGCGGAAGTTCATTATCAACGATTTTTTTACCGTATTTAATAAGAGAATCCTCAACAGCGATTGCAAATTTTCCTAAACAAGAAGAAAACTTCTCTGCTTGCTCTTTTAATTCAGGATGAGCTTTAGTGAGTTGTTGCGATCCCATCATGTTTGAAATACGTTTGCGGGCAAATTTTGTGAAGACGCCAAGAGATTTAATTGGATCATTAAGAGCAGTTCCAAAATCAGAAATTTTTCCAAGCTCTTTCATATCTTCTGATGGTCCACGCACTCCAGAAAGAGCAAGAAGACAGCGAAGAATTTCATTTGTCCCTTCAAAAATAAGTTGGATTCTAGCGTCTCTCATCATTCGCTCATAAGGATATTCTTTCATATATCCGTTCCCTGCAGCTATTTGCATTCCCATATCAATGGCCTGCCACAGACATTCAGATCCAAAAACTTTACAGACAGCTGTTTCCATATAGTAATCAGTCATCCCTTTTGTCATGTTTCCAGTTGAAAGGTAGACAATACTCTCTACGGCGTAAGTCATCTCTGCCATCTTTGCCAATTTTTGTTGAACCAATCCAAACTCAGCGATTGGACGATCAAATTGTTTTCTGTTGGCCGCGTGCTCTGAAGCTAGTTTTAGAACTGTCTTCATCGCAGCTGCACATCCGGCCCCAAGAGATAAACGACCAGAGTTCAAAACATTCATAGCTATCTTGAAACCTTTTCCAGGCTCACCTAGCATGTTCTCTTTTGGAATAACGACTTTATCAAAATACACGGCGCGAGTTTCACTTCCGCGAATTCCCATTTTGTTTTCTTTTTCGCCAAAAGAAACTCCAGCTCGCTCTTTCTCTACGATAAAACAGGAAATTTTTTCCACCATTTTACCATCTACTTCATGATCAGTTTTACAATAAACTGAATAGAAACCAGCAAGACCACCGTTAGTGATCCAAAGCTTTTGGCCAGTGATTGTAAATGTTCCATCTTTGTTATCTACTGCTTTTGTTTTAATTGAGTAAGCATCAGATCCTGATCCTGGCTCAGTTAAACAGAAAGCTGCAATCACTTCTCCACTTGCCAGACGGGGAAGCCATTTTTTCTTTTGTTCATCAGTCCCTTCATTTAAAAGAGCTCGGTAACCAATCGATTGGTGCGCACCTGTCATCGTTGCCACTGAAGCATCATAGCTGGCAACTTGAGCAAAGACTCGGCAGTAGAGAGTGTAATCTAGTCCAAGACCGCCTAGCTCCTCAGGAACCGCAAGCCCCAAAAGTCCCATTTGACCTAATCCTTCTACAACTTCATTAGGAATATGAGAATCTTTATCAAATTTCTCGCTATTAATATTGTCTTTTGCAAACTGATCAATGGCAGAGGTCATCTCTTTTGCCATTTCTACTTGAGCATCTGAAAAATGAGGGAAAGGAAAAAGTAAATTCTCATTCACCTCTCCGAAGAAAAAGCCACCTACCACTGATTGGAAACCGGAATCATTACTTGCCATTTTTAATCACCTTTTATTTTATGAGATATAGAAAGGATAATAGAATACTCAATCTTTGTTAAATGAAAAGTGAAGCAAGAATACTGGCCTATTTTGATCGGAAAATATTATAGCGCTAATAATTCTTCTTTATATAATTTACTTGCTGTGAATGCTCTAACTTCTTAGAATAGAAGAATAAGAATAAAAAAGCTCCACCATGGAAGGTGCCTTTGGATTTGATTAAATTCAAAATTAACATGAAGTTAAAAAATGAAAAAATTTAAATTTAATTTTAGCTTTCTTGACCGTTTCAAGAAACCAAAGCATGAGCAAGAAGTCACTGATGAAATCATTGACGATGAATCTCTTCCCCCATCCCATTCAGATTATGATTCAGAAGAAACACCTGAAGAGTTTGCAGAAAAAACTCTAAGCGGTTTTGATATGAATCAGTATCAAGAAGAATTAGGTGAATCTATTGAAGAAGCACCTCCTGCTGTTCCTGAATATAGTGAGGAAGAAGTTGAGAGTGAGCACGATAAAACAAACGAAGGTTTTGTTTTTCAAGAAATGGCGCTTCCTGAAAAACCAGAGACATCTAAAAAATTTAAATTCAAATTTCCAAAATTTAGTAAAGAAGATGCAAAAAATAAGATTAAGTCTCTCTCGGGCAAATCGCCAATGGAAGGATTGGATAAATTCAACTGGAACGATTTCATCCTTCGTCTCTTCTCTCCCTATACAAGAGGGAAAATCCACTCCATTTTTATCATATTATTAGTTATCACTGTCACTTATATGCTTGGAAAAAACATTGCCTTGTTTTTAAGTAAAACTCCGCCAGTTGTAAAAGTGACAAGCAGTTCTCAAATTCCACTAGAGAGACCTGACACTACAATTCAAGACATCAACAAAATTGCAGCGACCAACCTTTTCAATGCTAAAGAAAGCGACAAAGCTGCGAGCACCAGCGCGAAGAAAGATATTGAAAGTATTGTTTGCTTAGACGCGGAAAAACCAACTGCTCTGCAGATTAAGCTTCTTGATACAATTGTTCTTCAAGACTCTGTTAAATCAGTTGCTTCAGTTCAGGTTCGTGGAAGTTCAGAATTAATGAATGTACGCGAAGGCGAACGCTTGGATCAGATGGCAGAAGTTTCAAAGATTGATCGAATGAAAGTTATTTTAAAAAATCTTCAAACTGGAGATTGTGAGTACGCTTCAAGTGAAACAGAACCTGAACCAATGATGCCTCATTTAAATATTCTTTCTCCAAAAGCCGGAAAATCTTTATTTAAAAGCATGAATCCAAATATCAAAAATGTTGGAAACAGTTTTAAAATCAAGAGAGCTTACCGAGATTCAATGATCAATAATATGAGTGAAGTTCTCACTCAGGCAAAAGCAATTCAAATTACTAATCCAGATGGGTCTTTATGTTTTAAAATGACTGAAGTCGTTCCAGGAAGTCTCTACTCTCAACTTAACATCCAGGAAAACGACATCATCTGTAATATCAACGGTAAAAAGATAGATAATTTGAATGAATTAATGGGCCTTCTCGGAAGAATAAAAGAAATTGATCAGTTCCAGATTGGTGTTTCCAGAAATGGCATGACAGAAAATTTAGAATATGGTTTTGAATAGTTTGAAATTAGGAAAATCTAATGACTAAAAAAAATGTATGGCTATCTCCTCTACTTTCAACCACGCTAATCGTGACAGCAGGACTTTCTCCCGAAGTTCTTGCTCAGTTTGACAAGTATAAGAGCAAAACCAAATTCAACAAGACAACAACTCCGAAGAAATCCACTTCCGCAAAGGATGACATTGCCATTCCAGACACCGGAAAATCAGCGAAGTCACTACTTCAAGATACAACCAATTTTGTTCCTGGTGATGAAGAAGGTGATGGCGAGGATGGAGCTGTGGCCGATGGTGGTGGCGAAGGTAATGGACAAGATGAAGGAACTTCAGGTGGTCGCGATGCTTTTGGACGAACATCCTCAGGTGGAGTTAAACCAAGTAAAGTTGATAAAAAATATGTTAACTTAAATCCTGAAACTGCTTTTGGTCCAGAAGTTGTAACAAGTTTTGATTTTCCAAACGTTTCAATTCTTGATCTTACAAAACATATGCAAAAACTTACGGGATTAAATTTAATTCTCGATAAGGACATTAAAGGAAAAATTTCAATTTCCTCTCCTACTCCTATTACGATTGGTGACGCTTGGAAAGCTTACCTTCAAGCTCTAAGCATCAACGGATACTCACTTGTTAAGTCTGGTGCATACTACACGATCGTTAACAACCGCGATATTCGTTACTCTCCAACAACGATGTACACAGGAACTTACACTCCTAATACTGAAAACTACGTTATGCAAATCATTCCCTTGAAATATGTAAATTCAAGAGAAGTTGCAAACTCATTTCGCCCTTTCATGTCTCGTTACGGACGAATCATTGAGATTAAACAAACAAACACCGTTATCGTCCAAGAAACGGGAACGCATATCAATCGTTTGATGAAACTTATTAAGTTTATCGACATTCCAGGCCACGAAGAGTCTCTTCAAATTATTAAGGTGAAAAATTCATCTGCTCAAGAGATCGCAGGGCTTCTCGATAAAATCTTAAAAGGAAATGCGGCAGATAATAAATTTAAAACATCTGCAGCAACTGGACAGACATCACAAGTGAATATTTCTCGCATTATCGCTGAACCGAGAACGAACTCAATTATTGCGATGGCAAACTCCGACGGCGCTCGCGAACTTCGCGATCTAATAGCTAAACTTGATGTAAAAGTTGTCGCTGCTGGATCGGGACAAATTCATGTTTACTACTTAAATTATGGCGACGCTGAAGCTCTTTCTAAAACTCTTTCTTCTTTAGTAGGAAATGCACCAAGAGGTGGAGGTTTAGGAGGATTGACAAGATTTACATCTCCTACTGCCGGTGGAACAGCAACAACAGAAAATATTTTTAACAGCGAAGTAAAAATCACTGCGGATAAAGACAACAATGCTCTTGTTGTTACTGCCTCTCCTACTGACTATGACACTGTCAAAGCAGTTATTTCAAAACTGGATATTCCTCGCGATCAAGTTTACGTTGAAGGTCTCATGATGGAGACTCAAGTTAATAAAGGACAAGGATTTGGTATCAGTTTAATTGGAGCATACGGTTCTGGTGGTGCTCAAAAAGCTGGATACGGGAACACAAGTGATCTTATTTCTTTAATGACTAACAATATCACTAACCTCTCAGGTCTTTTTGTTGGAGGTGGTGTTGGTGGAACGAGAACACTCACTACTCCAGACGGAAAATCAATTAGTGTAAGTTCAGTCAATGGATTGATCACGGCCATTGCTACTCATAACACGACAAACGTTTTAGCAACTCCGCAAATTTTAACTCTTGATAACGTTGAAGGAGCTTTCGAAAGTGGTGAACAAGTTCCTATTTTAGAAACAGTTAATGCTTCTAACGGAACAACTCAGACTTCAGTTAAACAACAAAAAGTTGCTCTTACTTTAAAAATTACTCCGCAAATCAATAAGGCAACTCGTTTTATCAAACTTAAAATTGACCAAAAAATTGAAGACTTTTCTAATCGTCAATTGCCTGCAGGTGTTCAAAATAATGGTGTTGGTACAGTTATTCGCTCTCTTGCTACAACAGTTGTTGTTCGCGACAAAGACACGATTGCTATGGGCGGCTTGATGAGAGATAAGGAAAACAATACAGTTAACAAAGTTCCTCTACTTGGTGACATTCCTGTTCTTGGTTGGTTGTTTAAGAACACTACAAAAAGTGTAGAAAAAGTAAATCTTCTCTTTTTCATGACTCCAAAAATTCTGGCCCCTTATGAAAAAGGTAACGCTGAGAACGTTAAAGATCTTCTTAATAGAAGACAAGCTCACCTAAAAAATACTGTTGGGGATGATGATGCTTTTGCAACAACTGCGAAAGGATTATACGACAAAGCTAAAAAACAAGGTGAAGGACCACTCTACGACACTTCTGAGACGGCCAAGTATATCGAAAGAAACCAAATGCCGGATTCAAGTTCGATAGAAGGTGCACCAAATAGAAATACTGAGCAGCCTACAGCTAATGAAGCTGAAACAACTCCTGATTATCAACAGATCATTCAGAAGGCAGGCGATAAAACTCCGGCGAGCACAGTACAATAATATTTTGCGGAGACGATGGTGAAAATATCAGATCACATGCTGGAAAAAGTTGAAGGTCAAAAAGAAAAAATTGGCCAGCTTCTTTTAAAGCATACAAGTTTAACGGATGATCAGCTCGAAGAAGCTCTTGAGATTCAACATGAATCAGGGATGCTTTTGGGGGAAATCCTTTTAAAGAAAAATTACATTCATCCTCACGACATCATCAAAGTGATTTGTCATCAAGTCGATATCCCCTATGTTAATGAATTAAAGCTGGATGAAATTGATCCAAATCTCACATTAAACATCAATATCAACTATGCTAAACAATTTGAGATACTCCCTATTCTTGAAACTGACTACAGTATAACTGTTGTTGTTGCTGACCCATTTAATTTTGATGCTATCAATGACATCCAGGAAATTTTCAAAAAGGAAGTCAAACTAGTTGTTGCAAGTCCCTTAAAAGTTCAAGATGCAATCAACCGCATTTATGAACGCGCCAATCGAAACATGGTCGATACTATCGAAGGTGAATTCGATGAGAATCTCGACCTTGAAGGACCAATTGATATTCTAGAAGCTGGTGCTGACGAAGCGCCTGTTATTCGATTTGTTAACTCGATTATTTTTAGAGCTATCAAAGAGCGCGCCTCAGATATTCATATCGAGCCTTATGAAAAAGATGTCGTTTATCGCTTTCGTGTCAATCGAGTTATGAGAGAGATTCTCCGACAACCAATAAAAACTCAAGCGGCCGTAACAAGTCGTCTGAAAGTTATGACCAAGTCGATGGACATCGCTGAAAAACGTCTGCCTCAAGATGGTCGTATTAAAATTAAAATGGCCGGAAAAGATATCGATATAAGGGTTTCAGTTGTTCCAATTCAAAATGGCGAGCGTATCGTTATGCGTATTTTGGAAAAATCAAACAATGTCGCAACTCTAGAAAATTTAGGTTTTCATGGCCAGATTCTAAAATCACTCGATGAACTTAGTAAAAGAAAACATGGTGTCGTTTATGTTTCAGGTCCAACAGGTCACGGGAAAACGACGACCCTTTTTGCGATGCTTGAAAGGATTAATACCCCAGATAAAATGATTATCACAGTTGAAGATCCGGTGGAAATTGAGATGGCCGGTATTTCTCAAATCCAGGTAAATCATAAAATTGATCTTACTTTCGCACGAGCGCTACGCTCTATTTTGCGCCAGAACCCAGACGTAATCATGGTGGGAGAAACGAGAGATTTAGAGACCGCTGAAAATGCTATTCAAGCATCAATTACCGGTCACTTTGTTCTCTCTACTATTCACACCAATGATGCTTCTTCAGCGCCAAACCGATTAATAGATATGGGTGTCCAACCCTTCATGATCGCTTCTTCCTTAACAGCGGTTCTCGCCCAAAGACTTATTCAAGTTTTATGTGTTGATTGCAAGGAAGGCTACTCTCCTACTGATTACGACTTACAAATGCTCGACATTCACTCCATACCAAAAGATATCACTCTCTACAGAGCAAAAGGATGTCCTAAATGCGACTATCGCGGCTATTCTGGTATGACTGTTGTTGCAGAACTTTTAGTTGTCACTGATGAAATTCGTCCATTGATTCTAAAAAAAGCAGACTCTAATACCGTTAAAAAGGTAGCTATCAAAAATGGTATGAGATCTCTTCGCCAGGATGCGCTTGAAAAGGTTTTTAAAGGTATTACTTCAGTGGAAGAAATGGCCCGAGCAATCAACGAAGAAAAAGAAGAAGAGCAACACTGACGAGCAACACTAAGGTAATTCACTAAATGGCAATTTATAATTATAAAGGAATTGATAAGAGTGGAAAAGAAGTCAAAGGAACTATAAGTGCCGAGACTTTATCTCCCGCCAAGGCCCGTGTTAAGGCCATGGGAATAATGCTAATTGAAATTAGCGAACAAACTTCCAGCACCATCAAAAAAAGTACTCCCGGATTTAGCTTTGGAAATTCTGTTTCAATTGGCGATCTTTCTCTTATGACAAGACAGCTTGCCACCTTACTTCGCGCAAAAATTCAAGTCGTCGAAGCCTTTGGAGCTCTTGTTGATCAAACTGAAAATCCAAGACTAAAAATTACTCTTTCTGAAATTCGTCAAAAAGTTAATGAAGGATCTTCTCTAGCTAAAGCGCTTTCTGATTATCCTAAAATTTTTGATAATGTTTATGTCAACATGGTCGATGCAGGAGAAACTTCTGGTACATTGGAAGTGGTTCTTCTTCGTCTTGCCGACTTTACCGAAAGCCAGTTGGCCCTTAGAAATAAAATTAAGGGAGCTATGACCTATCCAGTGGTCATGATGACCTTCGGAGGCCTCATGATTGGCGTAATCTTTACCGTCGTTATTCCAAAGATTACAAAAGTTTTTATCTCTCAAAAAAGGGCACTTCCCCTTCAAACCCAACTTTGCGTTTGGTTTTCTAATTTTCTTTTGAACTACTGGTGGGCACTCCTCATTGGTATCGTTGTTGGTGTGAACCTTTTCTTTCGATATATTAAAACGGAGAAAGGCCGCGAACATTGGGATCGACTCGTCTTACGACTTCCCATTGTTGCCCCTATCGTTACAATGATTAACGTGAGTCGATTTTGCTCAACTCTAGCCACACTACTTCAGTCAGGTGTTCCTATTCTTGCCTCGATGAAAATTGTTTCTAATCTGATTTCAAATGTTCATATGAAAAAGGCCGTTGATGAAGCTCGTACGAGTATATCTGAAGGAGCTTCCATTACAGGACCATTAGTTAAATCTGAGCTATTTCCTCCAATGGTAACCCACATGATTAAACTCGGTGAGAAATCTGGGGAATTAGAGCCAATGCTTAAAATTGTTTCGGAAAACTACGAAGATCAGGTCAATACAAAACTTAGTGGACTTACATCCGTTTTAGAACCTATAATGATGATAGGAATGGGTTTAGTCGTAGCTTTTATCTTGTTCTCGGTTGTCGTACCGATGATGGAACTCAACCAAATTAAACACTAAAAAAGATTATATATTCTATAGAATTCGGAGAAAAAATGAAAAAAAATTTTTTTCAAGAGACTTTAGCTCAAAACCAAAAGGGCTTTTCACTCATTGAAATTTTGATTGCTCTTACTCTACTTGCAGTTGCAGGGACATTTGTCGTTGGAAAATTTTACGAGAACCTTCAAGAAGGGAAACTAAATTCAGCAAAAATTCAAATGAGCAACCTGGAAGGACGCTTAAAAGAATTCAGAAGAAAATGTGGATTCTATCCAACAACTGAACAAGGCTTAGAAGCACTAGTTACAAAACCAAGCGGTGGTCGCGAGTGTAAAGATTATCCTCAAAGCGGATTTATTGACGGTGATGCTGTACCTAAGGATCCATGGGATCATGATTTCGTTTACGAATCTGATGGTAAAACTTTCAACATCTACTCTTATGGAAATGACGGTGAAGCTGGCGGAGAAGGACCGGATGCTGACATTTACTTAAGACCAGCAAAAGGTGGTGCTGCTCCAGCTCCTGCAGCAGGTGGTGGTGAAGCCGCTCCAGCTCAAGCACAAGGAACGAATGAGGCAACTCCTCAATAAAAAAACCAATACTCTTTTAGATAATAACCAAGGCTTCACTTTAATTGAAATTTTAGTGGCCTTGGCTATAATCGCACTTATTTTTGGTCTCAGTCTCTCAAGCCCCTTCTCTTCAAGAAATGATCTCGACAAAGATGTGAACAACATTGAGCGCGCTATTCGCTTTATGTCTGATGAAGCTGCCCTTAAAAATGCAGTCGTTCGCTTGCACTTAATTCTAGATAAAGAACCACAAGAATACGCGGTAGAATATGGCCCTTCCGATTCGTTTATTCTTCCTCCTAAAGAAGAGTTCGAAACAAAAGTTGAGTCAAAAGAAGAAGAAGAGAAAAGAAAAAAAGAAACCAAAAATCTCAATATGAAATTTGCAAAGGTTTCTGAATTTCAAGAACAAAATACTGAATTATCAAGTGGGATAAAAATAATTGGAGTTGCGACTCCTCAATCCGAAAAGATTCAATCAAAAGGAGAGGTCTCCATTTACGCCTTCCCGACAGGAGAAAAAGATGAGGCATTAGTGCTTGTTGGAAGCGATGAGGATATAATTAGTCTAAAAATTAATCCTTTTTCCATGAATATTGAGCGCGAAACTCATCCTCTTGGAAAGCCAACTGGCGGAGAAAAAGATCTGGCCGAGCTTCAAATGAAAAAGGCCCAAGAAATTTTTGAAAAATGGCAGAAAGAAAAATAGTGAAAAGATAGGGAGAAAAATAATAAAAGCAGATTTAAATAACATATTAAAAAATCAAAGTGGATTCACATTAATAGAAGTGATGATCGCCATTGTTATTTTTACTGTTTTTGCCACAGTTTATACTACAGGCCAAGGCTATAACCTTCTCGATTCAACAAAACTAAAAGAAGAAATGTTGATGAAAGATTTAGCTGAAAACAAAATTAACGATATCATTGTCAATCCTCCAGAACTACGCGACTCTCTGACTCTTACTAAAGAAACAAAAGATATTGAAGGCAACAGCGATTATCAATACATCATTGAATACAAAAAATTCTTTGTTCCTGAAATGAACAAGATCACCGGAGAAGACGAAGGAAAAAATAAAGAAGAATCCGCTCAGTCACAAATGGAAAAAAGAATTTTTAATATTTTTAAAGAAAATATGGAGAAAATGATCTGGCAGGTGGAAGTCACTGTAAAAAATAAAAATAGCGACTCCAAATTTAAATTATCAACTTGGCTTTACAACCAGAATGCGGATATACAGATTGGACAATTTTAATCTATTCAACATTCATAAAGATAATTCTGGCTTCACTTTAATTGAAGTCCTAATTGCTATTATCCTTCTGTCATTTATCTCTCTTTCTACTTTTAAAATGATCGACAATAGCACCGATACTAAAGATCGTGTTCTCAAAGAAGATCAACTGCTAGTTCAAACACTAACGGCCGTCAGTCGCCTTGATAGCGATATCTCCCAAATGTACTCTCCTCTTTTTTCTGATGGGAAAGGAAATCCGATAATTGATCCAAATGCCCTTTATCAAGACAATGCTTCTTCGAGAGGAGCTTTCGATGGCAAGACTAAAAGTGGATTAATTATTCCTCAATTTCAATCAACTGATAAATCTACATTAACTTTTTTAACTGCGGCCAATAGACGAAAAATCGCAGAAGTTAAAGAATCACGTTATGCCTGGGTCAAATACAGCCTAAGACATACAGAGAAACCTCAAGGCGAAGTAGAAGATAAAAATTTAAATACGAAAGGTGAATACGAACTCATTCGTCAATCAATCAGCACGAACATTTACAGCAATGATTTAAACTGGGGAGACGTAAAAGCACAAGTACTTCTCACAGGAATAAAAAGCCTTGAGTTTAGTTTTTGGGATGAAAGAAGTAAAAAATTTGTGACTTCTATTCAAGATCTCAACGAAAATAAAAACTCCATTAGATCTCTTAAAATGGAGCTTGTTTGGATTGACGAAAATAATCATGAACAAAAAATTTCTAAAGTTTACAGAATTTTACAACCGTATTTTAATACAAAGACAGATGATGTTTCTGGTGGCGGAGCTTATGGTGATAGCTTTCCTCCTCCAGGAGTTCCAAATCCAAACGATGCCCAAGGTCAAGGTGGGCAAGGCCAAGGTGGTCAAGGAGGCTCAGGTGTACACTTCTGATTCCTTCTTAAAGAAGACTTTTAAAAACGAAGATGGCGTTGCTCTCCTTATGGTCATGGGAGTTATCGCTATTCTAACTTTCCTTTTAGCAGACTTCACCTTTGAGACCAAACTCAACAAAATAAAAATTTATAATCAACAAGATAAAATTCAGGCACGTTTGAATGCAGAGGCCGGATTAAACTTTGCGATGGCAAAACTTCGCCTCTATCAAGAAGGAAGAAATAAAATTGAAAAAGATGAGAACTTAAAAAGTGCTTTTCCAAGCTCTGATCTTGAAGGCATCATCATTCAGCCTTTTATTTATCCACCTCCAGTTTCAGCAAAGGCCAATATAATTCAACGAACTGCCGTCGATGAATTGTTAAAGAAAACTATTTTTAATGGCGAAGTCAGTGTGACCTTCAATAAAATATCTGGTTTTTTAAATCCAAATGGACTTCGTCTTAAACCAAAAGCGGCCGACCAAACGGGAAGCCTGGGTCAGATTCCTCAGGATCAAGATGCTGCCCAAACTAAGCAAGATGGAAGTAAAGCTCCAGCTGAGCCTGCGTCTGTAGTTATTGAAAAGAAATTTGTTGAAACACTCACTCGACTTATAAAAGATAAAAATGACAATGATGAGGAATTTCACCGAAATCACGCCAACGTAGATGCAAACTACTTGGTTCAAGAATTAAAGTACTACGTCAATGACAAAGGGACCTACCAAGGCAACGAGCTGCCTGAAATTGAAGCAAAGTTTAATCAAAAAAATCTTATTCCAAAATTTGCTCCCCTAAGTTCGATCGAGGAACTCTACTATCTCCCATCTTGGGATGATGCCATTGTTGATCTTATTAAGGATCGCATGAGCGTGCATGAAGTAAGTGTTATCGCCGTTAACGAGCTTACGACAGAAGATTTAAAGATTCTCTTTCCGAGTATAAATAATATTCAAATTGAAGAATTCTTCAAATACAGAGATGGCGATGTTGATAAAAAAATTCAAGGAAAAAAATTTAAAGACGCTGAAGACTTTAAAAGAGTCATTACAACTGATCTCAATATCGTAACAGACTCTGAGTACCAAGAGAGAATCAATGCCTTAAAAAGCGCGGGTCTTGTCATAGATACAGCAGGAAAGCTCTACAAAATAACAAGTCGAGGGGTAATGAACAATGCCGTTTATAACCTCGTGGCCTTTGTTGATCTTCCAATTAAACCTCAACCTAAGAAAGCTCCCACACCAGCAGGACAAACACCACCCGCTGATCAAACAGATCAAAATCCAGATCAACAAGACACAACGATCCCTCCTCCTGGTCAACCAGGTCAACCTGAGAAACCAAAACCAGTTGAGCTTTTAAGGCCAAGGGTTGTTGAAATCAGACTTGAATAGTCAGCTTTTCTTTGTACGATGTGCAAAAGTGTACATAAATATTTTCTTCTATCACACAGCAATGTTTTTAGGTAAACTAAACCTATGAACATATTGGCAATTGATGTTGGATCTTACTCAATTAAGTTCGTCGAAGTAAGGCCAGAGCGAAAGAATTTAATACTTGTTGAAAAACATGAGATCGTTCTTGACGAGGCGAAGGCGCATTATCCTGATGCAACAACCTTAAGTGCTTTGCAAAGAGAAGTTGTCGCCAATTATATTCAGAAAAAACCAAATGAATTAAAAATTGTTTTTCAAATTCCCAATGAAATGCTGACAACTAGATACTTGGAAATTCCAGGTACATCAAAAAGAAAAACAGAACAGATTATTCCATTTCAGCTCGATGAGAATCTTCCCTATTCTCTAACACAAGCTCATTTTAGCTCGAGACTTCATAAGCACTCAGGCGGATTTTCTGTATTAAGCAATATTACACAGATTAATGTCTTTAAAGATTTCTTTTCTTTCTTTGAAAGTAAAGGTGCAGAACCTTCAGTCCTTACTTCTGAAATATCTACTATGCAGGCTTATATTGATCATATCCGTATGAATGATACTTGCTGCATTTTAGATCTAGGCCACAAAACAACAAAGGCCTATTTTGTACAAGACAGACAGATTGTTTCAAATCACACCTCTTTTGTCGCCGGTAGCGCGATTAATGAAGTTATCTCAAAAACGTATCAAATATCTTTAGAAAATGCAGTCATCTACAAACACGAGAATGCTTTTCTTCTAACTGATGAGCAACTAGAAGAAGTTTCACCAGAGCAAAAAGAATTTGCTCTTCTTATGAAACAAATTTTTAGTCCTTTGATTTTAGATGTTAAGAGATGGGAAATCGGCCATAGAGTTAAATTTGGAACAAGCATTGATAAAATTTATGTTTTAGGTGGAACTTCTCAAATAAACAGTCTAGAAAACTTTTTTCACTCTCATACCGGACTAACTGTTGAATCACTTCCGCCATTGCTCGATTTTAAAAATGATTATTCTATTCATGATAGATCATTTTATCTTGTTAAAATGATGGCCATTTCTCAAAAGATGCCAAGTAGCTTAATTAATTTTCTGACTGGAAAATTTCAAACAGCATCTAATGCATTCATTTCTCTTCACTCTGCCATTTTTCTTTGGGTAAGAACAACATTTATAGCCCTTCTACTCATTTTAGGACTTTTTACTGAACGCTTCTTCTTTCTTTCAAAACAAGAAAAAGCTCTGGACTCAAAAATCACAGGTCTTTTAAAAACTCCGTCTTTAGATATTAGTGTTAAGGATCGAAAGCTTTACACAACAAAACCAGAAAGTGTCCTTACAGCTGTTAAAAGAAAAAATAAAGTGATTAAAGACGAAGTGAGTTCAATTCTCTCTTCAAATCGCATCAACGCTTTAAGACCTCTGGCCGTTTTAAGTAAGACAATGAGTTCAAATCCTAAGGTAAGTCTTGAGAAATTTTATACTGATGGCTACAACGTCTCAGCAACTTTTAGTTCAACGGATCCTTCCGAGCTTGAAACCATGAGCACGCATCTTAAGGCTTCAGCTCTCCCAGAGCTAAAAGTGAACTATGCAACTGGAAATAATATATTAACTGTTGAATTTGCAGATCGGGAATAAGATGGATAAACAAAAAAATATTTTTATCAAAATCGATGAATTTATTTTTCATAAGATCGATCTATTTAAGACAGATATTAATTTCCAAAAAATAAATGATCTACTCTTTGGCCTAGAAGAAGAACAGCAAAAACTTTTTGCCCAAGTTCTCACCTTCACTCTTCTTATTATCCCCTACATATTTGTAATGGTCCTTTGGTGGGGAAATCATAAGTCAAAGGCAAATATTGAAGTCAAAAACCAAATTCTCGAACAAATAGCCACTTTAAATGGGAATAAAGATGCACTAGTTAATGTAAGTTCCACTTATGTTGCTCCTGCTTCAATCATGGGAAAGGAAGATCTCGATAACAAAATTAGAAATCTTATGTCCGCTTCAAGTATTGATCAAAGTAAGGTTCAGGTCTTAAACTTTAATCAACTCTCCTCTTCAAGCACCATCTCTAAAACTGAAGCCAGTCTGCGTTTTCAAAATTTTGGAACCGTAGATTTTTCAAATTTTATGCGCTCACTTGTCGATCAAGAGAGATTTAAAGTTATGCGTATAAACTTAACAAAAGATAAAACATCAAATCTTCTGCAAGGTGAAGTTTCACTTGTGCATTTAGGAAAAAATTCACCTCTTTAAAAAACTAATAATGAAAAGAAAAAGAATCCAATACAATGAATTAAGCGAAGACATCTATGGCCCAAAATATTGGACCAAATCAAAACTTATAGTAACTGGGATTATTTTACTTGTATTTGG
Organism: Bacteriovoracales bacterium; assembly: GCA_037444575.1. Classification (GTDB taxonomy): domain Bacteria; phylum Bdellovibrionota; class Bacteriovoracia; order Bacteriovoracales; family Bacteriovoracaceae; genus Bacteriovorax. The sequence goes on along the minus strand of JBBIME010000014.1, from coordinate 28,362 downwards.
ATTTCTATTTAATTTTTCTCTTGAAGATAAAATTAATAAGTGGCTTCTAGCAACACTAAGCTCTAATGAAGCGTGTCCAATCGTATTTGAAAAAGCAGAGCTTTCTTATTTTCTTCCTAAGATTAATATTAAAAAAGCAGTTATTCTTGGAAGTTGTTTTGGTCAGATGAATAGTAAGCTTCCTTTGAATGAATTTAAAATCGCAGTTTCTGGACCAAGCTTTTATCCTCCAGGGATAAAACTTCACGTTTCGATCACAGAGGGAAGAACGAAACTCAATCTCTTTCCTACTCTTTCACCATTTTCACAATATGTTGAAATCGAAGATTCAAAAATCGATTCTCAAATTTTTGCAGCAATGACGAGTGACAATAAATCTCCAATAGCTGGAATCCTAGCTATTGATGGATCACTTAAATTTTCTTCAGGCACTATTGTAGATGGATACCTAAATATTCAATCTCGCGATTTTTACCTTCCAGCTCAAAACATCAAGGGTTTTGAGATGACCAAAATCAATCTCAATCGATTAATCTTTAAGGCCCATTTTTCAAATCAAACAACAATGCAAATTGACCAGATTCAAATTGGACAAGCAAATATGCCAATTGAATTAAAACTTAAAGGAAATCTCTTGATCAATCCTTCAAGCTTTATAATGTCTCAGCTCCAATTAAATGGAATGCTTCACTTAGCGAATGAAATTTTAACTAATTTCTCTTTCCTGAAACTATTCTTGCCTGAAGGAAATACCAGTGGTACTTATCAAATGAGACTAACAGGGCCACTTGGAAATCTTGGGCCTCCTCAATTTAAATAATAATGACCAAAATAGAAGCTGAAATCGAAAACACATTACGCTTTCACCTGCGCTCTCTTCTTCCTCATCACAAAATTAGTGAAGTTTATGAGTATGCGACACTTCCAGGTGGTAAACTTTTTAGACCTAATCTAGTCTGGTCAACTCTTAGAGATTTAAATCCCGCGCTGTATGAAAAATCTATTAGTGATAAAAATTCATCTCACGCTCTCTTGGCAAGCAGTGTGGAATTGCATCATAGCTACACATTAATTCATGATGATTTGCCCTGTATGGATAACGATACCATTAGACGTGGAAAACCATGTACGCACTTAGCTTTTGGCGAATGGAAGGCCCTTTTAGCTGGGGACGGGCTATTAAATATTTCCTATCAATTAATTTCAAAAAGCAATAATCCAAGAACGCTTGAACTTCTTCGATTTTTTTCCTGGGCCTTAGGCCCCAAAGGATTAATTCACGGACAAGTGTTAGATCTCTCTCACGAAATGACTGAGAGTTTTGAAAATACATTGCGAACCCATGAATTAAAAACGGCAAGACTCATTCAAGTCTCTATTTTAGGAAGTGCCATTCTTGCTGAAGATAGAAACTTTAAAAAAGAAAAAATGCTCTGGAAATATTCAAGGCTTCTAGGAATTAACTTCCAGCTGATAGATGATTTGTCTGAGCTCTCAGAGGCCAATTTAAGCGAGCACGAGCGCGACGTAAATCCTTGGCTTCATCACTCTGAAAAGACCCTAAAAGAGACAATTAAAGCGCTAGAGAGCTTTAATAAGCTGAGCTCAGAGCTTAAGCTTGCCAATACCAATAAGATTGTTCGTGAATATTATCAAAAGATGCTTTCAATCCTCACAACTAATCAGTCAGTGATAGAGGCCCACTTAAATAAAAAATTAGATATTTTACCAGTTATTCTTTTGATGAAGAACTTCAGTTAGATTCAAAATCTCAGTTAGCTTTGATTTGGCCATAACTAATTTTTGAAAATCAGATTCAATAAGAACGCGCTTTGTTTGAGAGGATTTTAAAGAAGAATTTAAAGAAGAATTCTCACCAAGCTCGACAGTTGTTTCTTTTAAACTATCCAAGTAGTCTGTAGAGATTTCATCTTCGTCAAAATCAGAGAATTGAGCTTCCACCAAATGCTCTCTAGGCATTAGAATTTTCATCTCGCCTTTAGCGCGTTCGATGGAAAGCTTATCGTCGAATAATAATTTTTTAATCAAAAGGATGGCTTCAATATCTTTGTGCTCATAAAGCTTTTGTCCGGAGGAAGACATAAGTGGAGCAATCTCAGTGAACTCCGACTCCCAAAACCTAAGCACATAGGATTTTACTCCAGTAAGTGCACAAACCTCATTTATTTTAAAAGTTGATTTGTTGGGAATTTCTATCGGTTCATTCATCTGTATAGGCCTTTATTAACTAATCGTTATCGTCCTCATGCGGATCGAAATCGATATCTTCTTCACCTTCGTCAGTATTTGACATAAACGAGCTAAGAGCTCTAGCTGTTCCTTCTTTAGGTGGAAGTGATTTATTTTCATTTCCTTTGTCATCAAGACGGTGAGCATATCTCACTGTAACATCTTCCTTTAATACCTGAGAGGGCTTAAAAGTAAGTACACGTCTCGCAGAAATATCCATCGCTTCACCAGTTTGAGGATTTCTCCCAACTCGTGTTGCTTTATCTCGGATTGAAAAATTTCCAAAACCAGAAATCTTTACTTTCTCTCCTTTTGAAAGAGTGTCCTTGATAACTTTAAAAACAAGATCAACTAAATCAGCAGCTTCTTTCTTCGAGAAACCTGCTTCTTTGTAAACTCGCTCAACGATATCGGCCTTCGTTAGACTCATCACCTTCCTCCGTGAAAATTTGGTCTGTGCAATTCCAAGTATTAATAGGTTAACAAAGAAGGTCATTTTTATCTACAGAAAAATTAAGTAATTAGACATTATCAGACTATCAAAGTCTGACATTTTGCCTAAACTTCACTTATTTTTTCTTTAGCTTAACCTTTTTGCTCATTTCCTTTTCAATTTTCTTTTGCAAATTGGCCTTTTCAGAATCTTTTTGCTTCATCCAAGCGGTAAGTTTTTCATCAACTTCGCGAAGTTCTTCAAACAGCTTCTTTTCTACAAGCTGTTTTGACTTAGCAATTCGATCAAATTCTTTTAAAGATGCTGAGTCGTCTTTGACCATCAATGCCCTTTTTTCGACTTCTTCTTTGGTCATACGATAAATTGGCATATCAGCGAGATATTCTGAGAATGTGAATTTCTTTTTTTCAAGATATTCAACGAATGTTTTTCTATTGGCAGATTTAGTGGCCACTTCATATTCTTTATCTTTGATGAAGCGGATAATTTCATTGTTCTGGCGAATTTTTTTCTCATAATCTTCACACAGAAGTTCATAGCGGCGTTTTACAACCTCAAGTCTTTTCTCTGCAAAAATTTCAATGATCTCTTCAGGAGTATTAAAAATTCTAACCCCGCGCTCTGAAATCAATGTGTAGTTAGGAACAAGTGTAGACGAAGTCGACATCTTCTTGATGACTTCTTCAACCGGAGGTTGTTGTCCTTTTTTGAAGATAAGCTCAATTTTGATATCGTTGTTTACAGAAGAATCGATAAAATCCCTGATGTAATCTTCTTCGATATATTTTGTGAGGTAACGATAAATCTTAGTGGCATCATAACCGCGTGGAAGCTCAGTAATATAAATTGATCCACCAATTTCTTCGATTTTCATGCTGAAGACAAAGCGGCCTTTTTCATCAACTTCGATTTTGTTTTTATAATTATGAACGTAGCTTTTTAATTTTTTAGCTTTTCCAGTTTCAACATAGTGAATGATTGAATTGATCAAATCTGAATGATGAAAACTTGGAATGACAGATGAGAATCCTGTTCCAATTCCTTCCGCTCCGTTTAAGAGCATGATTGGAAGTTTTGGAAGAAGACAAACAGGCTCCATTACTTTTTCATCGTAGTTAGGGACCATGGCAACTTGGTTCATGTCATCAAAAAGTAAATATTCAGCAACTTTTCCAAGTTTACACTCGATATAACGAGAGGCAGCTGGAGCAGTCTCCATTCTCTCTCCGAAATATCCTTTTTTATCAATAAGCGGATAATTGTTTGAGAATGTATAATCTTGAGCAAGGTTAACAATTGCTGATTCAACTGATGCTGGTCCATGTGGATGAAGTGTAAGTACTAACCCTGTGGCCGATGAAACTTTCATAAGTCCTTTGGATTGATTTTTCCAAAGAGTAAAAAGAATTCTTCTCTGACCAGGTTTTAATCCGTCTTGAAGATAAGGGATCGCACGATCCATTAAAGTATAAATTTGGTATTGACGATATTCTTCCTTAACAATTTCCGTTAGCGAAACTGAATCAAGTGCGTGCAGGTATCTCTCTTCCATTGATTATTTTCCTTTTGCTTTCTTTCTCGTCTTTTGAGTTGCTTTGGCCGCAGGCGCTTTTTTAACGACTTTTGCAGCACCTTTTTTTCCACTTTTTGGTTCTTCTAGATCACTTGGCAATACACCAGTTGATTCAGTATCCAGGAGAAGTTCTTTTCTAAGATTTGTGTCTTTACCAAAACAGATATCAAGTGTGTGTTTTGCTGAGTTCATATCATCGACAGTAATCTTACAAAATTCTTCGCGAGATAAAGTGTGTTTGAAAGCTTCAGGAGACATCTCTCCGAGTCCCTTATTTCTTTGAATCTCTTTAATTTTAACGCTAGATTTTTTTAATTTTTCCAGCTGGTCTTCGCTTTCCACGAAAAGAGTTTCTTTATCAGTGATGACCTCAAAAAGAGGAGCTTTAGCGAACTGAATCGCTCCTTGCTCGAACATTTCCGGCCAGAAAGTGAAGAAGAAATTCACTAGCAATGTGTTGATGTGTCCACCATCAACGTCAGAGTCAGCAAGGAAAACAATTTTCGAGTAACGAAGATTATCAACTTCTGCTTTCTGTCCAATCGTTAATCCAATCGAGGCCATAATATCCATGAACTCTTGATTGTTAATAACGTCATTAATAGAAGCTTGCATTACGTTCATTGGTTTACCTTTGAGCGCAATTCCCCCTTGATACAATTTATTTCGAGCTGATCTAAGTCCTCCGATAGCAGAGTCCCCTTCACAGATAAATAGTGTACACATGTGGCGGTCTTTTCTTTCGTTAGCATCAAGAAGTTTTTCAACTCTTTGTTTTTTTGCTTTTTTCCCTTTTAAAGAAGCATCTTTTAACTCCTGGAAGCGGTGACGAGATTTTGCTCTCTCCACAACCAGATCGAGATATTCCTTATTTTTTCTAAGGAATTTTTCAATATTTTCATTCATAAAGTGCTCGATACCTTTTTCAAGGTTTAAATCGCGCACTAGCTTTCTCTTTGTTTGAGATTCAAAACGAGGATTTGGCATCGTGATTCCCATCACGAAAGTCATACCTGTTAAAACATCGTTATCAATAACAGAGATTTTTTCTTTTTTAGCTGCTCTTTCAATCTTATCTTTTACAGCGTTAATGAAAATTCTCTTCACGCGATCGTGGTGAAATCCACCATCAAAAGTTGGAGTCGAGTTAACAAACGAAATAAACTTTTCGCGATCATCTGATCTTTTATCAAGACACATTGAAAGGTGAAAATCGATTTTCCCTTTTACTTTTTTCCCTTTGGTATTTTGAGTTTCATAGACAAAAACTTCTTCGCCAAAAAGCTGTGCAGAAGCTGCATCAATTCTTTGAGCAAGCTCTAAAAGACCTTTCTTGAATTGATATCTCTCTCCATTAAAGAAGAAAATTAATCCCGGGTTATTATAGGCCAAATCGATAATTCTTTTTCTTAAAAGATCTTCATCAATCATGTTGTCTTTATAAACTTCTTTTGCCAATTGAAGAGTAACACTAACACCCGAAGCGCCTTTGAAAGGCTTCGGTTTTGTTTTATTAACTTTGAGCGCCCCATTTAAAAATTCATAGGTCTGCTCTTTCTTCGAATTATAGTGCTTTACTGTTGCAATGAATGTGTCGGAAGTTAAGCATGTAGCAGCTGCTCCCAGACCATTTTGCCCAAGAGTTCTAAAGAGAAATCCCTTCTCGTCTGTTTCTTCATCCTTAAACTTAGAACCAGTTCTAAACTCTGTATAAACTTGTTGAACTTTATCAATTGGAAAACCAATTCCATTATCTGCAATTGTGACTGTCTTTTTGTCAGGTGAAAGAGTTGTATGAATTTCGGTGACGTGTCCACGGTAATATTCATCGATAGAGTTATCGAGAATTTCTTCAATGGCCTTTGTTTTTGCCTGGTGAAATTTTACAGTTTTAAATTCAACACCATTTGGTTTATAGATATAGGTTTCTAAATCCTCTACATCGTTACTTCCAAAAGTAAGCGTTATACGATTGCGCACATGCCAGCGTTGATCTTTACTTTCAATCACCGCGTCTTTGGTGCTACCTTTTCTAACAACAGGCCCTACACTACTCATTATGTATCCTTTTCAATCTCTAAATATTGGGAAATAATAAATCAAACTTTTGAATGTAAGGTTAAAGACCAAACCCCATGGTAGAAAAGGTACAATGCGTTATAAAATTATTTTTTTAAGTCTTATTTTTTGCACTAAAACGCTGTGCTCTGAGGTGATAAGCCTCGAAAAACTGCCTTATAAAAAAAATATTAAAGAAAATATTTTAGCGGGCCAAATATTCTCCGAATCTCGTGTCCAAAACTTGAATTTAGGCACGGAGCAGAGTTTGCATTTTTCTATCGCAGGCCTTCATCCAAAGTCTTGTGCATACGCACTTAAAACACTTTCTCTGTACGAAGATTATTCGCATTTCTTAAATTTTGTAAAAGAAAGTCATTATGACGAACAAAAAAAAGAAATCAACTTCCTGCTCTCACACATGCTTCTTCCCTACAATATGCGCCTCATATTCACTCTTCCACGGATAACCTCTACTGGCAGCTACCCTTTTTCATTTGAGATAGGAATTTTAAAAAATTTGCATGGAACTATTAACGTAATTGATCACAAAAATCGTTGTCTCTTTTACTCAACAGCTGACTGGGTTGGTCCACATACTGGTTTTAATCCGGTAATATTCGAATTATTTTCTCAAGCACTTTCTAAATTATCGATGGAAATATTATTTAGAATGTCTTCAAGCCTTTCGCATTAAGAAACATTTTCATGACAAACACCCGAAAGCATATTATATAAATTTAATGAAAGTTTTACGAATTAGCGCACAAGATACATATCCTATCCGTCAACAAGTTCTAGTACCCACACATGAACTCAAGAAGGCTAAATTTGAAAATGATGAAGATGAAGATATCTCTTTTCATTTAGGCGCATTCAAAGATTCAAAACTTGTAAGTGTTGCCTCATTTTTCTATGAAAGAAATCCACTCTTTTCTGATTTGCACCAATACCAACTAAGAGGTATGGCCACACTTCCAGAAAACCAAGGACAAGGATTGAGCTCTGAGCTCCTTACAACAGCTTTTCCAATCATTAAGCAAAATTTTTGCACACTACTTTGGTGTAATGCCCGCACAACAGCGGTTGGTTACTATGAAAAAGTTGGCTTTAAAAAATTAAGTGGAGATGTTTTTGAAGTTGATGATATCGGTCCACACGTTCTCATGTACAAAAATATCTAGTTCTTTGGATAACAAAATCGTCTAAAAGCATTCCGATACAAAACATTATAGTTTTCAATTACGCAGGATTTTTTATTCTGAAATTTCTTTAGAGACGCACACTTCAAATCTTTACTTTTGTTTTCTAAGGCAGCATTACGTTCTTTTTTACAAGTCTCCTGCCCTTCTTTATCCACGCAGGCATAGTAACTTCGTTCACAATCATAAATTAAATACTCACCTGCTTTATATTTCCAATCAATCGGATAATTTGAGTTTTTAAACTCTTCATTATTTTCAGCAAAAGCTGAAGAAATGCAAAAATTGAAAATAAAGATTAAGGAAAGGATTCTCATTTTTGATTTTTAATTTGTCTTTGAGCAGCTTCTAATAAATGCTTTAATTCTTTTAGCTCAAACTCATAAAACATATGACTTGCTGAAATTTTAGGAAGGGCCTTTCCAAACTTCATTTCATCCTCAAAAGAACGGATGCGATTATTGAGATTATTCCTAATCGTTCTCATTTGTTTTGGGGTTTTTTCATTAAAGCTTTCTTTTAAAAGTTTAATTCTTTCTTCTACTGATGCCGTTTTTTCGTTCATAATTATTTCCAAAGTAATATGTAGTATCTTCCATTAAGCTTATACCCTTCAACAACAAGGGTGAAAATTAAAAAGAAGACACCTATTAAAAAATATTTTAGTCGCTCTTTCTCTAATTTAAAATTTAATCCAACGGCAGCAAAAATTCCGGCAACAAGGCCTCCACCATGAGCGGTGTTCGCAATTGGCCCCAAGACACCTGTTAAGCAAAGAAAAAACCACCCTATCATCATTCCAACGTCAAAGCGTGGAAGCGAATACTCAAAATCAGAATTTAGTTTTTTATAAACCCAAATAAACCCCAACATCGCATAGAGAACTCCCGACATTCCCCCAAATTGAGGACCAGAAACAATGTACTGACAGAAATTAGAGATCAGACCAGTGATGAGCACGAACGCGAGCAAAAAATATTTTCCGAAACTATGTTCAATCAAATACCCTAAGTCTTTAAACCAGAGCATATTAAAAAGAATGTGCAGAAAACTCATATGCAAAAAAATAGGAGTAATTAGTCGCCAGATTTGGCCGTGAATAATTTCATAAAAAGGAGAGCTCTCTGTCTTTCCAAAAAAAAGCGCCTGATAAAGAGGCTCTCCTATATTAGAAAAACTCATTATATAAAGAATCACAGAAATGGTGAGCATGGCATAAGTGTATTCACCACGTGGAATCTTTTTTATTTTAACCCACTCTTGATCAACCTCAATGGGTTTCTTGAATCCCATTTTAACTCGGAAAAAATCCTGGGCAGTTGAAAGAGATGCCTCATCATTTACATAAAGGACGTAGATATCATGAGTAGTATTGTACTCTGAAAATGCTTCTACATTCATGGCCTTTAAGCCTTTTAGAATTTCTTCGACCATTTTAGGGTCACGTAACTCGCCAAAGATATGCATTTGTTTATTCGGTTATGGAGTCTTTTTTTAGATTTTTAAAATGTTTCTTCAATTCAAGATAGCGCGAACTATTAAGACATCCCTGTTCCTCTTTTACCAGCTTCTCTTGTTTAAAAATATGCTTAAAAGAGCCTGAGCGACATTGATCAATTTTTTCACTTGAAGAAAACTGAGCAATTTTCTTAATGTGCTCAGATTGAGTGATAATCTCATTGGCACTTAACTTCTCTTTATTTACCATCACCATGCCTTCTTTCACAATGACAATATCTCGATTCATTGGCGCTCCTCTAGTTGATATTGTTTCTAAAACAATGACAGTCTCTGGAGTTTTTGCCCATGAGCATGTTACAAATATAAAGATTAATAGAAAAAACTTATTCACAATATTTAATTCCTTTATCTTCAGAGCATTTTAAAGCTTTTCTGATTACAGGATGAGCAAGTAAATTGCGATCTATACCAACAGCAATCTCAGTATGAGGATTAAACTGTGGATCAACGATAGATAGACCTTGTATTATTTTTTGCTCCTCATTCATATTCTCAAAATAATGAAGGCATCCTTCATTAACAGCAAACGCTCTGAGTTTGGTTGCAGCTCTTCCTTCATTGGAGCAGACATTTCCATAGGCCAGAACGATTTCTAAAATAGATTTTTCAGCTTCCGTTTTTGAAGATGATTTTAGTTTTCGCGCCATAATTTCAGAGGCCATATGATCAGCAAAGGCCTCTTGCATCTGACTTCTTGCCAGGCCAGCTCCTTTGTAATCACACCCCTGAAAATAATCAAAATAATCTTTTTGATGATCATTTAAAAAGTTTAAATACCTGGCCTTTTTATTTTTGGGATTGTTTTGTCCCAAGCGAGTAAGTTCAGCAAGCTCCTCTTTCGTTTTTGCTGCAATCACATCAGGCCTTAAGGACTGTGCGCCTACGGATTTTGGATCTTGAAGACAACTAAGTGTCTTTGAAAAAGGATGATCAAAATATTTTATCTTGTCTTGGATTTTGTCTTTAGGACTCAAATCTTCCGGATCTTCATTGAGAGTATTTGTATAATTTCCTTCTATCGGATCCATCTTTATGTCTACTTCAAAAGGAGCTTCTTCTGAAAGTATCTCTGGGCCAGGAATTTTATACATCTTTCCCGAAAAATTGCATGAATCAAAACTATGAGAGATTTCATGGGCCATAGCATCCATCAAGGCCATTTTAGGATAATCCAGAACCTGAGGGCAGACAGTAAATGAATGATCTAATGGTGAGTAATAGGCATTAGGAGATACACATTCTTGCTTAAGCGTATCGGTTAAGCGAGGAGAATGAAAGCGGATGGTTTTAACTCTCTCCTTTATGCGCTCAATTTTATCAATATTATTTTCATTTTTTTTACTCTCTAAATAGCTTAGAAGTTCTTTTTGTGTTTCTTGAAAAACACCATAAGCTTCCTGAGTTTTTTTAATCAGTCTTGCTCGATTTGCTTCCAAGGCCTTTTTTCCGCCTGCAGCGTTTTCATCTGTCAAAAGTGTCCAATCAAAAAATGGATCTTTATTTTTTGCATCGGGAATTATTACTTTTTCAAAGGCATCAATCTGCTCTAGATAGCGATGATCTTTCTTTAAAAGTTGAATTTCAACCAGCGTCTTCTTTATTTCTGAATTGAGCTTAATTTTTGTATGCTTTTCTGCAAGAGAGATAACCTTCGCAAGTTGAAATTCTCCCGGTTGCTCTAAATCCCAAGGAGAAACATCACCTTCAACTTCTGCCTTCAGTGACATACTCAGAATTTCTGTACTAATTTTTTGAATAATTCCTGCCTGATTATACTTATCAGAGAGTTGGTTTAATTTTTTATTTAGAGCGATGATTTGTTTTAAATGGGTCGCATTTAATTTGGAAGCAAGCTCATCTTTTTTTCCTTTTATGTCTTCAGCATATTTTTCCAAAAAGCATGATCTTAGATCTTCTCGCATCTGGTAATACTCATCGTTTACAATCTTCTCTCCCTTCTCATTTTGATAAAGAACAGGAGCATCAGTATGAACCTCATTGCGAGCACAATAATCTTTAAGCGAACAAAAAGTTTTACCAGGCCCAGTATCTGTTCCAGGCATACAATCGGGAGTTTTCACGCGAAGAATGGCATCTATTTCTTTTTGCAAATCCTGATAATCAAGAATTGCATCTTCTAAAGGACTTCCTGAAACCTGAATAATAGGCAATGACTCAGCAAAAAGCTGGAGTGAATTAAAGATCAAAATAATAGTAAACAGAATCCGAATCATGAATAACTTATCGGAAAACTGACAAAAACCATGAGTTTTGGTCAACTTTTAAGCATTATTGAAAAGAAATAGGTTTATTTTTAGCCTATTTTAAGCTATTTTGAGGCCATAACCCTACATAAGGATTTGATACTACTAACTAGAGGCGCCAATAAAGGCCAGGCAAACCAATGCTAAAAATTAATAAAAAAGTTGAATACGCTCTGATGGCCTTAAAATTCATGGCCGATAAACAGGAGACAACTCTGACATCTGCGCGCGAGATTTGCGATGTCATGGGCACTCCATTTGATACAACTGCAAAGGTTATGCAGTTGATGAACAACCAGGATATTTTAAAATCAGTCAAAGGAATCAAAGGCGGCTATTCCCTCAATAAGCCACTTTCTGAAATTACTTACATGGAACTTGTTCGGCTTATTGAAGGCAGACCAAAAATTGGCCGTGCTTGTATAAGTAGTAAAGGTACATGTGAATTAATCAACAAGTGCAATATCTCAACTCCCGTTGAGCGCCTCAATTTAAAACTAAATTCGGTATTAGAAAAAATGACTCTTGCAGATCTACTATTAGGAGCAGATTTTAATCCTCGCTCTACTCACACTCATAATCATTCACAAGAGAAGTCACTATGAGTACAGATATTTTAAACAACGATTACAAATACGGATTTGTCACAGAGATTGAAACAGAAGAGTTTCCAAAAGGTCTCAATGAAAATATCGTTCGTATGATTTCAGCGAAAAAACAAGAACCAGAATGGTTACTTGATTACCGCTTAAAAGCATTCCGCCACTGGGAAAAATTGCCACATCCTCAGTGGGCCAAATTAAGTATTCCAGAAATTGATTTTCAAGATCTGTACTATTATTCAGCTCCTAAGAAAAAAGAAGCTGCTAGTAGTCTCGATGAAATTGATCCAGAACTACTTGCTACTTTTGAAAAGCTTGGGATTCCTCTTAATGAGCAAAAAAGAATCAGTGGTGTCGCAGTAGATGCCGTATTTGATTCAGTTTCTGTAGCAACCACTCACAAAGAAGAACTTGAAAAAGTTGGAGTTATTTTTTGCTCTATTTCAGAAGCAGTGAAAGAACACCCTGAGCTTGTCAAAAAATATTTGGGATCAGTCGTTGCCTACTCTGATAATTTCTATGCGGCCTTAAACGCAGCTGTTTTTTCAGATGGATCATTTGTCTACATTCCAAAAAATGTTAAGTGCCCACTTGATCTCTCAACCTATTTTAGAATCAATGCAAAGGAAACAGGACAGTTTGAGCGAACGCTCATCGTTGCCGATTCAGGTTCTTTTGTTAATTACCTTGAAGGATGCACAGCTCCAAGCAGAGATGAAAATCAACTTCACGCTGCAATCGTTGAACTAGTAGCTCTAGATAATTCAGAAATTAAATATTCAACCGTTCAAAACTGGTACGCTGGTGACAAACAAGGACGCGGTGGAATTTACAATTTTGTAACCAAAAGAGGAAATTGCCTTGGAATAAATTCAAAAATTTCCTGGACTCAAGTTGAAGCTGGTTCAGCTATCACCTGGAAGTACCCATCGTGTAATTTAATTGGTGATAACTCAGAAGGAGCTTTCTACTCTGTAGCTCTTACCAATAATTTCATGCAAGCAGATACTGGAACCAAAATGGTTCACATTGGTAAAAACACAAAGTCTACTATCATCTCAAAAGGGATTTCTGCAGAAAATTCTGAAAACAATTACCGAGGTCTAGTTAAGATCATGCCTTCTGCATCTGGTGCCCGCAATTATTCCCAATGTGATTCAATGTTAATCGGCGACAAGGCCCAAGCAAACACATTCCCTTATATAGACGTAAAAAATAATACAGCTGTTGTTGAGCATGAAGCTTCGACTTCAAAAATATCTGAAGATCAACTTTTCTATCTGCAATCTCGCGGGATTTCAGAAGAAAAGTGTATTTCAATGATCGTTAATGGTTTTTGTAAAGACGTCTTCAAGCAACTTCCTCTGGAGTTTTCTGTTGAGGCCGTAAAATTAATTGAAATGAAATTAGAAAATAGTATTGGATAAGAAAGTTAAAGGATAAGAAAGATGATTGAAATTAAAAATCTCCACGCTCAAATCGAAACAAATGGAGAAACAAAAGAAATTTTAAAAGGAATTAACCTCACTGTTAAAGCAGGTGAAATTCACGCAATAATGGGGCCTAATGGTTCAGGAAAAAGTACTTTATCAAAAGTCATCGCAGGCCACCCTTCTTTTCATGTCACTGAAGGATCTATCACTTTTAAAATTAATGCAAAAGACAGAAATCTTCTTGAGCTAGAAGCTTCCGATCGAGCAAAAAGTGGAATCTTTTTAGGATTCCAATACCCGGTAGAAGTTCCAGGTGTATCAAACTTTACATTTTTGCATGAAGCTTTCAATGAAACTTGTAAATACAATGGCGCTCCTGAAATGGAAGCAGAAGAATTTAGAAAATTTTTACAACCAAAACTAGAACTTCTTGAAATGAACGAAGCCTTTTTGGATCGAGCAGTAAACACAGGATTTTCTGGTGGTGAAAAAAAGAAGAATGAAATTCTTCAAATGGCCGTATTAAATCCAAGGCTTTCGTTATTAGACGAAACGGATTCCGGACTTGATATCGATGCTCTTAAAATTGTTGCTAAGGGTGTAAACGCTTTAAAAAGTCGTTTTAATGCAACTGTATTAGTAACTCACTATCAAAGACTTCTGGATTATATCGTTCCTGATCATGTTCATGTTCTCTACAAAGGAAAAATTATTAGATCTGGTGGAAAAGAATTGGCCCATGTTCTTGAAGAAAAAGGATATGACTGGGTTATTAAAGAGTTCGAAGAAAATAATAAGTAAGAGACAAAAATGGAAAAGATAATACTAACAGAGCTTGTGAAAAATTCAGCTGCTACTCAGAAAAAAGCAGTGGACTTAAGTCCAAGCTACCAAAGCGCCATGATTAATGCGCTGGAAGTCTTCAAAGAAAAAGGAATTCCTTCCAAAAAAAGTGATGACTGGAAATACACAAACATCACGCCACACTTGTCAGCGCGTTTTTATGAATTAAAAGAAAGCATCGTCCACGACGTTCCTAAATCAGTTTTAGATAAACGCGGGATGATTATTTTTAACAATGGGATCTTCAATAAATTTTTATCTGTTCTTCCAGAAGGTATTGAACTTGATTCTTTAAAAATTGAAGAGAATTTTTTCGACACATTTGATTCGTTGAATTTTGGAGTGTCTCTAACTCCTTTGGCATTAAAAATTAAGAAAAATACGACAATTCATTTTCCGATTTCTATCGTTCATTTAGTGGATGACGTTGGAGTCAATAAAGTTATCTCTCCTCGTTTAACGATAACGGCAGAAGAAAATACAAAAGCAAGTTTTGCTGAAATTTTTGAATCAAAAAACAATGAATTGTTTCAATACACAACCAACGCCGTTACTAAATTTATCCTTAAAGGTAATGCCCAAATTGAGCACGTAAAGATTCAAACGGAAGCTAAGAATGCAGTTCACATCGGATTAGTGAATGCTGAACTTGCTGCTTGTGCTAAGTTTAATTCGATTACAGTCGATCTGGGTCTTCTGACAGCTCGTCATAATATCAACGTCGCTTTAAATGAATCTGGTTCTGAGACAAATGTACATGGACTCTTTGCCTTAAAAAGCAAAGATCACACTGATGTTTTTTCAAACATTACCCACCATGCTCCACACACAACTTCAGAACAACTTTTCAAAGGTCTTGTCGCAGGAGAGGCCCATGGAATTTTCACAGGAAAGATAATTATAAAACAAGAGGCTCAACAAAGTACTTCTTCTCAGCTTAATAAGAACTTGTTGCTGTCTAAAAAAGCTCATGTTGATACTCGCCCTCAACTTCTTGTTCACGCTGATGATGTAAAATGTTCTCACGGAGCAACTGTTGGACAACTTTCAAAAGACGAAGAATTCTATCTTGAATCAAGAGGGATATCAAAAGAGCGCGCGAAACGAATGCTTGCCTTAGGTTTTGCAACAGATGCTATTTATAAAATTGAAAATGAACTTGTAAAAAATACGGCATTGAGATTACTTAATCAAAGTTTTGACTCAACTGCCTTTAGTGAAATAGATGTATGAATATAGAGAATATTAGAAAAGATTTTCCACAACTGAAGGTGTTGGTGAATAATCAGCCTCTCGTTTACTTTGACAATGCTGCCACAACATTAAAACCTAAAGTTGTTGTTGATGCAATTGCCGAGTACTACGCGCACGAAGTGGCCAATGTTCATCGCGGAGTTCATACGCTCTCAGAATCTGGCACGCGCCGTTTTGAAGAAACAAGAATTGCTGTTCAAAAACTCCTTAATGCTAAAGAATCGCATGAAATAATCATCTCCAAAGGTACAACTGATTCCCTAAACCTTCTGGCCCATAGCTTTGGTATCAAATTTTTAAAACCAGGAGACGAAATTCTTCTTTCTCTAATGGAACATCATTCAAATATAGTTCCTTGGCAAATGATTGCTGCTGTTACTGGAGCTAAAGTTGTTGTAGTTCCAATTAATGACAAGGGCGAAATCGAGCTTGCTGAGTATAAAAAACTTTTAAATTCAAAAACTAAAATTGTTTCAATCACGCAAGTTTCAAACACACTTGGAACTGTTAATCCGATTAAAGAGATGGTTGTGATGGCCCACGCTGTTGGCGCAAAATTTTGTGTCGATGCTGCTCAATCTATCGCCCATATGAAAGTTGATGTTCAAGATTTAGATTGTGATTTCTTAGTATTTTCTGCTCATAAAATGTATGGCCCAAACGCTGTCGGTTTTCTTTATGGAAAAGAAGAACTTCTAGAGATGATGCCTCCTTATCAAGGTGGAGGGGCCATGATTTCTCAGGTGACGTTTGAAAAAACAACTTACAATGTTCTTCCAACTAAATTTGAAGCAGGAACTCCAGCAATTGCTGAAGTTATCGTTTTTAAAAAAGCTCTAGAGTATGTGGAATCAATTGGACTTCTAGAAATTGCCAAACGCGAACATGAACTTTTGGAATACGCTACAAATGAAATAAAAAAAATAGATGGCATTCGAATAATTGGAACTGCTTCTAACAAAGCAAGTGTCCTATCATTTGTTTTAGATGGGGCCCACCCTCATGATTTAGGCACGCTACTAGATAAACAAGGCGTGGCCATTAGAACAGGACATCACTGCACTCAGCCTCTCTTAAAGCATTATCAGTGCTCCGCTGCAGCTCGTATGTCACTAGCTTTTTATAACACTAAAGAAGAGATCGATATTTTTATAAGTGCACTTAAAAAGGCACGCGATTTTCTAATCTAATTTTAGAGGAAATTATGGAAACAAATAATACAGATTTTTTACTCGATATAGATATTCAACCAACACCGAATCCAAATGCACTTAAGTTTATTTTAAATAAGCCTGTAAAAAACATTGGCAATTCTACTTATAAGTCTCCAAGTGAGTGTGGAGAAAATCACTTAGCACTTGAGCTTTTTAAAGTGCGAGGAGTAGATCAGCTTCACTTTTTTGAAAATGTTATCGCTGTTACAAAATTTTCTTATGAAGATTGGGATTCTGTAGAAAAAAATATTATCAAAATTTTAAATGCTGAAATGCCAAAGCATAATCCTGATTACAATGATCCAAATCCAGAAGAAGATCGAAGAAAAAATCTATCTCCTGATCTTCAAAGGATCGAGGCCATTCTTGACAAAACGATACGTCCAGGTCTTCAGGGTGATGGTGGAGATATTCAAGCTCTCTCCTATCAAGACAATATTTTAATGGTTAAATATCAAGGTGCGTGCGGAACATGTCCAAGCTCGACAACTGGTACTCTCGAAGCAATTAAAGCAATTTTGAGAGATGAATTAAATCCTGAGATTGAAGTTTATATCGCTCCAGAATTTTAACCATAACTTACAAAAATGCTCAAGATTAATAGCTAAGCGTTTAAGATAGCAACGATTGGCACAAAATTAAGTTGAGAAAGAAGATATTGCTCTAAGATTTTTTTATCGAAGTCCGAATTAATCAACATAAAAAAGTATTTTTATCAATCCATTAACAGGAGATATTTTTATGTTGAAAAAATGGAAAACTTATTTAGTAACTTCACTTGTCCTTTTCACTATGGGATTTGCTACTTCGTGTGGAAACAACTCTACTTCGAACATTCAAATTCCTGGAGTTAAAGGTCCAAACGTTTCTCTTTTACAAGACAACCTACAAATTGCAATGGTCTTTGATAACGTTCAAATGGACGGAGGACTTCGTTACAATATCCCAAAATATAAATACTCATTCATTGAAGTTTCTCCAGATCTACAATCAAATGGAACTTTAATGAGCATCTCTATTTCATTAAAAGATATCGTTGATGGAAACCTAGACAAGCTTGATCCACAAAAACTTCCAGGTGGAAGAAACCTTCCAGGGGTAGCGACTGGAGCTCTTCCAGCTGTTGCTTTCTCAATTGAAAAATTCCATAACATGTCTTTCTATCTTGGAAAAAGTGTATTTGGTATCTTCGTTCCAGCATCAGTTGGAGTTGATGGAGCTATCGCAAGCTTCAGATACTATATGAATCAAAAAGCAGTTGGTACAATTTCTCTTATCGGAAATGATGATAAAGGAGAAAACGCTGGTATCCTTCTTATGATTAATCTTACTGGAACAACTAAAGCTAAGATGATGAACGTTTACAAAAAATTTAACTAGTAATACTTTTGTGACTACTTCAATTTTTTTGAAGTAGTCACTTCTCTTCCGAAAACTGGCACCAGAATAACCGAAAGCATAATCAATAGCGCACCAAAGATATTCATCAGAGTTAATGACTCTCCAAAAACTAAATAACCAAAGATGGCCGCAAATGGCGACTCCATTAAAAATATCAGTCCTGCAATGTGAGCAGGAATTTTCTTCTGTGCGATTACCTGAATCGTAAAAGAAATCATACTTGAAACTATTCCTAAAAACAGTAGCCCATGGAGTGCTTCAGAGTGAATATCTTTTAATGGTGAGAGATTTACAGGACCTTTGAAAATAACCGCCACACAAATAGCAAAGATTGAAACAAAAAAGTTCTGAAGGAAATTAAATTCAACAGGCTCCACTCCGGCAGCGACCTTTCCAACATAAATAATGTGAAGAGCTCCACAGATTGCGCATAAGAGAGTCAAGAGATCACCTACGTTTAAATCTTTAATTTCAAGATTGCACATAAGCCCCATTCCCACTAGTGCCATGAGAACGAATCCCCAAAAAGTACCACGGTAATTTTTCCCGGTGAATACCATTAAGAGCAAAGGAATAAAAAGCGCGTATAAAGTGGTAATGAAGCCACTTTTAGCGACAGTTGTGATATTTAATCCCAGGGTTTGAAAAAAGAGTGTGCCAAAAAGAAATACCGAGCTTATCGCAGCTTTTGCTAAAACCTGTCCTTTGCGCCAAAAAGATTTTTTATAAATAAGAAATGGAAGACTCAAACCTCCCGCAATTGAAAATCTTAAAGCTGTCGACCATACAGGGTCAAAAGATGTAAATGTCCATCTGGCAGCGACAAAACCAAATCCCCAAACAGTCGTCGATAATGTAAGAAGAATAATATCAAAAATCATTTCTTTTCTAAGTTAGTTTCTGAGTAGAAATAATTCATCATTTCTTCATGTGGAGATCCCGCTTCTGGTTTATAACGGTATGAAAATTTCGCTCTTGCGGGAAGAGAGATAAGAATTGAATCCGTGCGCCCATTGGTCTTTAAACCAAAAAGAGTTCCTCTATCGTGAAGAAGATTAAACTCAACGTAACGGCCTCGACGATGAAGTTGAAAATCGACATCTTCGTCAGTAAAAGATTCATCCTTTCTTTTTTCTACGATCGGAAAATATGATTCAATAAAATGATTTGAAAGATCTACAACTTCATTAAAGTCACTTTCAAAATTTCCTGTATTAAAGTGATCAAAAAAGATTCCACTCACTCCGCGCATTTCCGGGCCTTTGACTGGATCCACTCGATGTGTATTTACAAAATATTTATCACATTCTTTTTTCATCCAATCATAGCTGTTGTATGGAGCACAGGCGCTCTTCCAGACATCGTGAAAGTATTTAAAATCTTCAGGATGAGGATAAAAAGGCGTGAGGTCTGCACCACCTCCAAACCAGAATTTTTCACCAGCAGAAATCATTCGAAAATTAGCATGAACAGTAGGAACACGAGGATTTACAGGATGGATAATAAGAGAAATTCCAGCGGCCCAAACATCTGAACCTGTTCCTCCTAGCTTTTTGGCAAAATCCGGATCAACAGCACCAAAAATTTTAGAAGTATTCACCCCCGCATTCTCAATAATCTCTCCAGTAAAGGCACGAGTAATCCCCCCGCCCCCTGGAGCTCCAGCATGGTCCTTGCGCTCCCAAAGATCCTCTACGATCTTAATTTGTGGATCTATCGTTTGAAGTGCTTTAGTAATTTTATTTTGAAGATCTACCACGTGATTGTGAAATTCCGTTTTTCTTCTTTCTAAATCATTAACCGTCATAATTATCCTATTTGTGCTTTGTTTGGAGTTTCCCTTAAAGGGCCAAACATGCTAAAAAGACCCGAAACAAAAGCTATCTACCATACTATGAATAAGTTTGTCCTACTTCACATTGTATTTGCCTATTTTTTTGGCCTAAATCCAAATTTATCTTGGGCAAACTCTTTAAACCTCAAGGAAGGTATAAAAGATACCTTTGGCGATGAAGTAAAGGCAGATCCAACAACTCACAAACGCCAATCACTCTATCAATACGGCTACCAAGACCGCGACCATAGTTTTGCAGAGAACGCTAAGACTATTGGAATTGTTTATGGAATGACCTGGTTTTTTTATCCGATTGTTCAACCAAAGGTTTTTCGTGGTGCTGGCGGTGTAAAGCAATACGAAAAAAACTTTGGAAAACTAGTTTTTGATCAAGATGAACCATTCTGGAACGACTTCGTTCACCCTCTCTCTGGATCTCAACTCTATCTTCTCTATCGCGCTGATGGATATGATCGAATGAACGCTTTTGAAATGACTTTTATATCGTCAGCTCTATTTGAAATGACGGTGGAAATTTTTACTGAGCCTGGAAGCTTACAAGATCTCTATCAAACACCAGTTCTTGGAACTGTTCTTGGATTTGGAATTGAAAATCTCTCTATGTATCTTCTCAATTCAGGAAACCCTATTGGAAAAATATTAGGACATGCAATGAACCCTGCTACTCTTTTTCCATTCTACGAAGGCAGAACATTAATTATTCCTAAAATTGAAGATGCTGATAAAGGCGCAATGATTAGATGGGATGTGAGTTTTTAATGAATACAATAAAAACACTCATTTTTTTTATTCTTACCTTTCTCTCATTAGAAAGTTTCGCTGTTAACACAAGATTTGAAGACAATTTTAATATTAAAGCAGGTCTCAATCTCAATCGCGTCTATCTTAATACCACTCTCATTCCAAATGAAAACAAAAATGAAGATCACTCCGAAAGTACAGCTGTTGGATTCTCTACTAGCGTTGGATATAAATGGACCAACTGGGAATTTATGTTTGGTTCAGATGTTTTTTTTGGGAACTTAAAAGACTTATCTTTTAAAATAAATTCAAACGAAGTCATCGGCACAGGACATTATCGTGTTTTCAGTTTAAGCCCTATCCTTCGCTATTATACTCCCTACTCAATATCTAATCGCTGGAACGTCTTTGTGAGCGCGGGTCCTTCCTTGTCCCTGCATACATTTGTTATCAGCAGTACTTCAAACGGTTCAACATTCAGCAATAAAAAAAGAATCAGCTATGAAAATCGTGGTGGAACTATAAACATTGGTGTTGAAGAAATTGTTCCCTATAAAGAAACACATCCGACCTTTTTTGAAATCGGTTATAGTTACATGCGCTCACGCCAGCTGTCCATCGTTGATGCCAGCGATTTTAAAGACGTCAAAACTCTAGAGCAGGGAATTTCAAATGATTTCTATGCTCACTATCTAATCCTTCGATTTGGCATCACACTCTTCTAATTTCCCCTCTTAAATTCAACCTATTACAGAGTATCTGACTATAAATTCTGTCGACCTATTTTTGAAGTAGCTCTTATTAGTGTACTAAATTCATAAGCTAATAATATCTCTAAAGAACACCCTTATAATTAACGAATAGAGATTTAGTCTGATCCTCAAAGAACAGGATTTTTATGAAACCTATAAATGCCTTATTACTTGTTTCGCTAACCTTCTCCTTAGCGAGTAAACTCTATGCTGGAGATGTAGCAAAAGTTATTATTCTTAAGGGACAAGTTAAAGCGACATTATCAAACGGATCAGTCGTTGATGTAAAAGCTGATCAATCAATTCCTGAAGGAGCTGTACTTCAGACTGCAGATAAAAGTTTTGTGAAACTTATCTTCATTGATAAATCTCAGATGAATTTAGGACCTAACTCTCAAATGATAATTAATGCTTTTCCTAAAAAAGAAGCAGGAATTATCACACTTGTTAAAGGTCAAATTCGCTCTCAAGTCACTAAAGACTACATGGAAATGGATGATAAAAGTAAAAGTAAACTTTATATCAAAACAAAAACAGCAGCGATGGGTATTCGCGGAACAGACTTCCAGGTAAACTTCAACACCGAAAATCAAAATACATCACTCATTACCTTTGAAGGTAAAGTGGCCATGGCCAATATTGATAGAAATGTTCGCGAAGAGCACTTCGATCAAAGTCGTCTTGAAAAAGTTGTCTCGAGCGATAGAGCTGTCATGGTAACTCATGGCCAGATTTCTGCCGTCAATTTAAACGTTGCCGAAAGAGCAATGACTCCTACTCTTCTTGGGACAAAACAAATTGAAGCTCTTAAAGATAATGAAACTGGTGTAAGAGAATCTTCTGAAGGCGATAAAAAGCAGTATAGAAATCCTCTTCCCCCTGGAGCAGACAGCGCTACATTCTCTAATGTGGCCAATGCTCAGGCGCCTACTGCCGCTGGCAAGAGCGATCCCAATGGATTCTTCAATAACAAAACGGGTGAATATAAACTGCCTGCAGGATCTATTGTCGATTTAAAAACGGTAAACATCATTCCTCCTCCAGCAAACGCTGTATTTGACCCAAATTCAAAAATGTATGTCGTTCCTGAAACATTCGGAAAAATTGATAAAACGACTGGTGAATACAAAGCTCCAGAAGGCCTTAAACTTGGGGCCGATGGAAAATTTATTCTCGTTGATGCTAAAGCTTATCTAAAATCTCAAGCAATCAACAAAGAGGAAAAGAAGGAAGACAAAAAAGACGAGAAAAAAGAAGACAAGAAAGAAGATAAGAAGGACGAGAAAAAAGAAGATAAAAAAGAGACCGATAAAACAGCAGATGCAAATACTTCAGGCAAAGATACAAAAAGAGCTCCTGCCAGCGAAGAAGCTCCAGCACCAGCGGCCGTTGTAGCAGGGATCCCACAACCAGTAATTAGCTTACCTCAAGGTTGGGTTGCCCCTAACCTTCAACGCGATCCTGCCTCTATGACCCCAGCGATAGACCCAAGAAGTATTCTTGACAAAAACGCTGCGACAAGAGATGCCGCAAGCAATCTGGGAACAAGCAGTCCTAATTCAAGGGTAAAATTTATTTTCAATGCACAGTAGTTGAATATCAATTATAATCATTGAGAGAATCACATTAAAAAAATGATGAGCGCGCCTAGAGGGTGCGCTCTTTTTTTCTACGGATGGAAGAATGAAGAAACCTGGTTTCTTAAATACTTTGCCTCTGGCAATTCTAGTAAGTTTTAATCTTCATGCACAAACAACTGGTCTTAATGAATTTAGACAGTATTTTACTAAGGGCAAATATACAAATGCTATCGAAGTTCTAGAAAAACTTGATCCAAAAGAAAATGTTAATGGTGAAAAATATTACCTGATGGGTCTTAGCTATTCAAAGATGCAAGAGTATGACAAGGCCATTTCTAATTTTGAAATTGCAATCAAAGAAAATAATCAAAACACTGATCTGTACTATGAATATGGACAATCTCTATATGCTGCCAATGAATTAAAGGCAGCGAGAAAAGCTTTTCTTGAATCAGCAAAAAGAAGCTTCAATACTCCTGCTTCGATTTATTATGTCGCACACATCTCTCAGATTTTAGAAGAATTTCCAAAGGCAAAAGATAGCTATACGTTACTTTTAAAAAATAAAGAAGCTGATACAAAAATAAAGCAAATCGCTCGCTTCCAACTCGCAGAAACTCTTCTCATGATAATGAGAGAAAAATTTAAAGATAAAGAAAATATGGAAAAGAATGTCGATAAGTACATTCTTCCCATGATGAGAGATGCATTCAAAGCGGATAAAAGTACCAGTGTAGCGGCTGAAATCAGTGTGCGAATTCAAGAATTAGAAAAAGAATTTAATCTCGATCCTAACCTTTTACAAAATGGCAGAAGAATTTCACCTAAAAGATACTATGGATATTTGTCACAGAAAGTGAAATTTGATGACAACGTATCCCTGGTCAATGAACAGAACAACGTTCAACAATCAAAAAAAGAATCTTACATATTTGAATCTGAAGCTTACGGGAAATACGATTTTATTTTAAAGAAAAGATTTGTCATCTCTCCAGAAGCAAGAGCAACCTTCATTCAGCACAGCGATCAAGACAGTGCTGAAGTCTATCAAAACGACGCTCTATCACTTAATGCTAATTTAAAAAATAAATACGAACATGTTGTTAATTCCAAGCCAGCAAGTTTGTTATTTGATATTGAATACAACAAAATCTACAAAGACTGGAAACAACAACACAACCGAATTGAGTACGCAAATTCTCTTTCATTTGGAATTGGAGAATTGTTTAACTACTTTAGTTTTGGGGACACGTCCTTTAAATTCAAAAGAAAGGCATTTGATGGAGCAAACACTGCAATCAGCAACACAACGATTAGCCTAAGTGCAGACCAAACAGTCTTCCTTGCCAATCAAAATCTACTTATTGCCCTACTCGAAGCAGATATCGTAGACAACTATAACAACACCATGACGAGCACAAATAGTTATCTTTTTCGCTTTGACTACCTCATCCCTGAGATCATGCCAAAGTACACGTTGGGCCTGGCATTAGCGACAACAATTACTGATACTAAACTTCAAAATGCGGCCAGAGGAACTGAACTAACTCTCAATCCTTCTGTCGATCTGTCAAAAGAGATCAATGAAAAAATGAAGATCTCCGTCAATTATGACTATACAAAAAATAAATCAAGGCAAAGTGATTACTCTTACCAAAAAAATGTTTTCACAACAGAGTTTCGCTACAGCTTTTAGATTTTTGGAGTCCATATGTTATTTAGAATCTTCCAATATTTTGGTATCTCATTAATTGTTGCCTTTTGTGCTGTAAGCATTTTGCTTTCTACCAGTGAAAGGGATATCAGCTCTACAGGGCAACAATCTTTTCTTCTCACCTATGCTTCGTTTTTTGAGGATCGCTTCTACGATTTAAGAATGAGATTTACAATCGATAGAAAAAAGAAAGATGACAGATTAGTTCTTGCAGCAATTGATGATCATTCTCTTAATAAAATTGGTAGATGGCCTTGGACAAGAACCAAACACGCTCAAATCATCGATAAACTTGGAAGTTTTGGTGCAAAAATTTTAGCATTTGATGTTTTCTACTCTGAACCAGAAGTAGCCTGTAATGCTGAATCACCTGATAATATCCTTGCTGCCAGTATTAAAAATTTTCAATCAACGCCTGGAAGAAAAATTATTCTTCCCTATTCCGTTGGAGTAAGGGAACAAGGTGCAGTTGACGAAGAAAATTATTTTAAAGAAGTCCCAGATCAACTTTTAAATTTTGTTCTCGACACCAAACAAGCATCAGGGGCGAATCTTCAACCCAACCTTGTTGAAAAAAAAGTTTATCCAATCCCTCTATTGACCAACACAGATGTAGGACTTTCTCATATTGAAGCCGAAGCCGACACAGACGGAGTTTATCGCCATTACCGCTTGGTCTCAAACATCGACTCCATCTATTTTCCTTCATTTGCGCTACAAACCTATCAGTTTTACACTGGTGATAAAACATCAATTGAAATTCCTTCTCCTGAGGCAGGAATGTTAAAAACAACAAAAGGAATGGCCTATTTAAATTACAACGGTGAAACCAAAGTAAGATGGCTTGGAGGCCTGGATCATTTTCCCGTTGTTTCCCTCTATAATATCTTAAATACCAAAGACGGCGATCCTGAAATGACAAAGGTCTTCAAGGATAAAATTGTCTTTATCGCATCGACTGCCTTTGGGGCCCATGACCTAAGAAATACTCCTGTAGATCCAGCTCTTCCGGGAGTTGTTTTTCACATGAACATGACCCATATGCTTCTTGAAGGAAAATTTTTCGTTTCAGAATCTGACTCAACAAAATACTCTTGGCTTCTTTTAGTTATTGGATCTGCTCTTATTATTGGAGTAATGCTTCTTGGGCATGCTATTTTAGATTTTGTTGTCGTTAACTTAATTATTGCTGGATTTCTTTACATTGATACTTATTACTTTATTCCTAGAGGATACAACCTACGATTGTTTTTCTGTCTTTTCTCAGTTGTTCTTTGTTATTCATGGTCAACTTTTCTACATTTCTACCAATCAAACAAAGAGAAGAAGAAAATCAAAGGAACATTCTCTCGCTATCTTGCTCCATCAATCGTTAATGATCTCCTAAAAAACCCTGATAAGGTTCGCCTTGGCGGTGAGAAAAAAAATATTACTGTTTTCTTTTCAGACGTTCGCGACTTTACTTCAATTTCAGAAAAGCTCACTCCAGAGCAACTTACACATTGTTTGAATAAATATATGACGATGATGACGGATACACTGTTTGAGCATCAGGGAACTCTTGATAAGTATATTGGAGATGCGATGGTTGCCTATTGGGGAGCTCCTGTTGATTTAGAGAATCACCCTTACTGGGCGGTTAAAGGGGCCATTCAAATGATTGAGCGCTTGCCTTCCATTAATGAGGAATTCAAACGTGAAGGATTCCCTACTTTCAAACATGGGATAGGTCTTAATACTGGCGAATGCTCAGTTGGTAACATGGGATCCAATCAAATTTTTTCTTATACAGCTTTAGGTGACAACATGAACCTTGGAGCTCGCCTAGAATCTCTTTGTAAGTTCTATGGAGTTCAACTCAATATTTCTGAGTATACAAAAAATGCCATTCCAACTGAACTTGCTTCAGAGTTTACTTTTAGAACACTTGATAAAGTAAAAGTTAAAGGAAAGGAAAACGCTGTAACAATTTACGAAGTCCTGCATCCAAGTCATATGCTTTACAACGATAAAATCGCTCTTGATCTGCATGAAAAGGCCTTCACCTTTTACTTAAATCAAAACTTCACAGAAGCGGTGGAGATCTTCCAAATGCTGCATGAAAAATATCCTGAAGATAAAACTTTCAATCGCATGCTACATATCTGTCAGGATTTTAAAGAAGTTCCTCCTCCTCCAGAATGGGATGGAACTTATACTCATAAGACAAAATAAAAAAAGCCCCTCATTGAGGGGCTTTTTATTATTAAAGTAAAAACTGTGCAATCGAAGCTGGGATTTTCAGCATAAAGTATAACAATTTTTTTCCTGTACTCGCACCTTCCAGTAGAGGTGATCCATCATCAGGCTTTCCTTGTTTGTTTAAGTGCTTTGCATTTTTCATACGAACTTTAATGTTAGAAAGGATGTCCTGACGAAGTTCAGGGCTTCCACTACAAAACAATGCCATTTCTGTATTGTAGAAACTTGAGCGGTTATCAATATTGAACGTTCCGACCATAAAGGAATTATCATTAAAGAGAATTGTTTTTGAATGAGTTCCCCAACTAGAATTTTTAACTTCGTCGCTGATTAATTCCGACTCTCCAGAAAACGTCCCCTTATAAATATAGGCATTAAAGTTTTCATCAAGAGTATAATTCTTTACAGTTTCCGAAAAGACAGTGGATACATAAACTGCGTCAGTAGAATTTAAACTATTTGTTAGGATCGTAATTTTTTTATTACTACCTAAAAGCTCCTTTGCCTCATTTCGGCTATTAGAATCAGTAAGGAAATAAGGTGAGTCAAGAACCACTTCATCCTGAACTTTATCCATCCAACTTAAAATTTCTTTTCTTAATAATCTATAGTTTTGTTTGTAAGATTTAAAATGAATTCGCTCTGAAAAGCTTCCACCTTCACGATCAGTAGCAAAGGCAACTTCAGGACAATTGTGCTTATTTGTTTGCCCTAAAGCGGTTTTCCCGTATCTCATAACAAATTCTAGAGTTTTATTATCTTCATCATTATTAGCGATAACATCTTGAGCTTTTTGAATTCTTTTTTCATGTTTTTTAACGGCATGTTCATACTCAACATCGTCGAGAATACTTGCATCGACAACAACTTTTTGAACTGGCACTTTTACTTTTTCTGGAGACTGTACGATGTCAGAATTCCAATATAAATCAAAAGAATCTTTCATGGCCTTTACAATTTCACCTTCCACCCATAAATCTCTATCAAGAAAATTAAAAGTTTTTGATAAATTAAAATATTCATCTGCAATATTGCGTCCACCGGTAATGGCCTCTACTCCATCACGAACAATTAGTTTTCTATGATTTCTAAACTGCATCGATGAAATATGAGTGAAAGGAGCAGCATTATAATAGCGAATTTCCATATTAGGTCGATTTAGTACCTGGGCATAGTATTCATCCAATTCAAATACCGCTGCGGATTTATCCACTAGGATTCTGACCTTTACTCCTCGATCTGCGGCCTTCACCAATTCTTTGATAACGATACGGCCTGCGGAATCGGGATTGAAAATAAAGTATTCTAGCTCTAATGAAGTTGTTGCTCTTCTAATCATATCTATGCGGGCATAAAGAGCAGCTGTACCATTATTGATAACTTGCATCTCATTCTTATCAATAGACGTCA
>JBBIME010000013.1:0-127231 GCA_037444575.1 Bacteriovoracales bacterium | reverse complement strand
ATAACTGTTCAATTGCAGCATCAAGCGCTTCAAGTGTTGTACATTCTGATAAACATTGATTTTTAATTTGCGACGTAAAGGCTGAATCTACACCAGTTAAAGTATATTCTGCTCTTTCTTGTTGCAAAATATTCATTTGGATTTTAGCAATATTTGACTGTGATCCTAACACGGACGCATAGCAAAATGAACTTAATCCATAAAAACTCATCGATTCTGGTCCAGAAGTAAGAACTGCCAACCCAACGCCTGCTGACGACATAAGTTTTTCACCTTCGGTAACACCTGCAAAAGAGTTTGATGCTAATAAAATACTCGAAATAGCAAAAGAATAACAAAGATTTTTCATGATAATTCTCCATTTGTTGTTAGTGTCCCGATTCGTGCGGGATCACATATCCGTGTTGTTGTTAATGGACTTAGATTATCAGGATTAAAAAAGATTTATAGAGCTTTTGAAAAACTTTCAGAGTCATCAAAAAAGTGTCAATTTATTGTACGGCCACTAGCAAGATAAGTATTTGATAGATCGTGAAACTAGAAATAGCACTCCTCAACCTTTAAACTTTTATTCGACTAAAAATTAAAATTTAACAAAGCAAAGGAATGCCATGAAACAAAATTTAACAATGAATTTACTCGTTCGTCTACAAAAATTAGATTTTTCTCTTGATGAGGTTGTCTTGGAGTTTGAGAAAGTTTTTAAAGAGAAAGGGCTTCCGGGAATTCTAGAAGTCATTCTCGAATACATAGATTCTTTACTTATAAATAATATTGAAGGAGTCGTCATACCTAAGCAAAAAAGAGAATGTTGTGCTTGCAATATCTGGCATTCCCACGGAAGAACTACCAAGACAGTTAAAACCAGTCTCGGCAAATTAAAACTAAATCTAGCTCGCATGAAATGCTCGTCTTGCAAAACAACTCATTCACCATTTAATATATTTTTTGGATTAACTCGAACCATTAATTTTACCTATGAATTTCAAAAAAAATGTTGTGAACTAGTTCTTAATCAAAGCTATAGAAGAAGTGTAAACGAGTTAAAATCTATTGGGAATTTAGATGTAAAAAAGAATGAACTTCATCGAATTGTTAATCGTTGTGACTTGGATTTTCAAAATATAAAAAATTTAAAAGATATAAATTCAATAATGGCCGATGGAACTGGTTACAAACCTCATTTTGAAGAACAAAAAGGTGAGCTGAAGATAGTTATAGGACTTAATAATCTTAATCGTCCTGTCCCAATTGGTGCATGGATAATGAAAGGCTGGAAGGCCATTGGAAATGAAATTAAAAAAGAAAATTCTCCAGTCAATAAAAAATTAGTTTATAAACCTATTGCCAATGTTCTGATTACCGATGGTGAAATTGCTCTTATAAATGGATTAAAAGATTTGGCCCATCATGAACAACGATGCCAGTGGCACTTCATTAGAGACTTTAAAAATGCGTACGTTTATCAAAAGGCCGGAAGCAAAACTCAGTGTAGCGAATTTCAAAATTTGATTGGCACTGCTATTAATAATTGCATGGATACTCTAGAGAAAAAAACTAAAGAAGATTTAATAAAAACTATAGCGGAATCAGAAATAAAATTACAAGAGCTTGAAGTTCAACTTAAAAAAGATAAATTTTTAAAGTCAGCAGTCTATGTCCGCAATGCCCGAGAAGAATTATTCACCCATTTAAAATATATATTGGCCACAGGAGAAGAGGTTTATCGAACGACTTCAATTATTGAAAGATTAATGAGAGAGTTCGCTCGTCGTTTTAAACGTATTGCGCACAATTGGAGTGAAGCCGAAAAACTTGGGCGAATGTTACTTCGATTTACTTTAGATAAAAAAGGCTGGGAAGAAGTCTGGAAACAAAAAATAATAATTACTGGAAATTTTAAACTGGAGTTGTCAGATGCATATCCAACTTAAAATCCCACACCAAACGGGACACTATCTGTTATTGGAAGTGTCCCGCAGTTTATTGTCAGCGATAACTGCTTAACTGCAGTAACTAAGGTGGAAAAACACGATAGTTATTTAAATAAAAGTTTTCAAGATTTTTGTCATCACTATAAGGTAATTCCAGATCCAGCACGGGTTTTTCATCCGAAAGATAAGCCCCATGTTGAAAATGCAATTGGTATAATCCAAGGCGAGTTTTTTCAACAATATCGACATACAACTTTTACTTCATTACTAGAGTTAAACTTGTCCTTTAAAAAATATTTGATCGAGAAGATGGAACAAAAAATATTAACAAGAGGTCTTAGTCGAAATGAACTGCTGGCATTTGAACTACCAAAAATGCATGATTTGCCATTGGAGCCATTCGAACTTTTTAATTATAAGATTTGTAAAGTTCATCCTGACTGTCACATTAGATTTAATCGAAATTTTTACTCAGTTCCATATAAGTTTGTTGGGAAAGAAGTCGATGTAAAATGTAATTCTAAAATGATTTACATATATTTTAGTGGTGAAGAAATTGCAGTTCATGCAATTTACCTTGGTCATACTCACTATGTTACTAATGAAAGCCATTACCCAGATAAAAAATTAGTGGGTATTAATTATCACGTACAATCGTCAATAGCGAAGTCAAAAAGAATTGGTGCCAATACTGAATTGTTAATAAAAAAACTTTTTGAAATTCCAAGGAACCATCCACTTAGAAACTTAACCAAAATTCAGGGGATATTAGCATTAGAAAATAAGTATAGTGCGGAGGCAATTGAATATGGGGCCGAGGCGGCGTTGCTATCAAACAAACTCAATTATAACTACGTAAAAAGTTGTGCCAAAAATTATAGAAAGCCAAAAGAACAAGTGACTTTATTACCAAACAGACAATTACAGTTTGTTTGCCGACAAGGGGGATTATTATGAATTTGAGAGAGAGTTTTAGTGAATTAAAATTGTACGGGATGCGAGAATCCATTGATTATCGTTTGATGGAAAGTGCCAAGGCCGGACTTGGCTACGATGATTTTTTAAAGTTATTAATTGAAGATGAACAACTTCATCGAGTTAATACAAGGGCCGATAGACTGAGAAAAAAAGCTACTTTTAAAGATACAGTTTTATTGTCGGACTTCGATACTGACTTGAAACGTGGAATAACAAAAATAATGATTAAAGAGCTTCAAACATTAAATTTTTTAAGAGGATTTGAAAATATTATTTTTGTTGGAGAAACTGGAGTTGGCAAAAGTTTTTTAGCTCAGGGAATTGGCCATGCTGCTTGTATAGCAGGAAAAGAATCAAAGTTTATTGGAATAAATTATTTATTTGAACAATATAAGGCAGCTGAAATGGCCGGGCATGTACTTCAGTTTTTAAAAAAATTTTCAACTTACCAGCTATTAATATTAGATGATATTGGCCTTCGAAAGTTTACTCATGAAGAAGCTACGTTACTTTATCAAATAATTGAAGATCGTTATCAAAAAGGTTCAACAATTATCACAACCCAAGTAAAGCCACCTGGTCTTAAAGACCTTTTTGATGATCCAGTGATTGCCGAGGCAATCGTTGATCGATTAACTTCAAATTGTCACGTAATTGAAATTAAAGATAGTAATTATAGAAAAAAACAGACACCAAAAAAGAAAATAGCAATTGAAAATGAAGTATAAATAAGCTAGAAAGTCGTCAGGATTTTGCATCCATGACTGGCCTAGTTACAGTGATATTGCACTGGCTGGTTTTGAGTGATATTTTCCAGCCGCATAAAGTGTTTTTGGATGTCTTACTTACCTACATAAAGTGTTTTCGATGCCTTACTTACCTAGACATAAGCGTTTACTAGGTATTAAATTTTTTCTTTGCCCACTTCTAGGCAAAACTTTGCCAAATATTCATCAGAAATCGCAAAAGCAAAAGCAGAGATTGAAAGTACGCTTAATAGGAAAAATAAGTAATCATAGTATAGTTGCGGAACCCTTGAAATTACATGAAGTATTTGTCTTTCAACCTAAAAAATAGAATAGGGCCAGATTTTTTTAACTGGCCCTTGGTTTTGTATTAAATTTCTTAGCTCTCAAGTTCTGCAGCCGTTGGCTTTTTTAGTGCTAATTTTTGCTTAGGTCATCATTTACATCACTCAATCTTTTCTCAAAATCCGCTTGTTTTTTTAAGAGAAGATCTCTTGTATTAAACTCCATTGAACCATCTTTATTTAGCTTAACGTTTTCAAATTCAATCAGATCTAAAATATTAGTTTTGATTGATTCAGGCTGCTTAACTCTAACGAAACAAAGGTAATTTTCTTTTTCATAAAGTTTCTTACCTCTACCAGACTGCTGATAGAAGCAATCAATAGCTGATGAAGGTGTCGAAGTATGCTTTCTGTGGGTTTGAACGTATGGCGTATCACTAAGACCACAAAAAAGACAACCTTTAGGATCTTCCAATACTTTAGTTGTAACAGTCTCTTCAATGTCTGTAAGATAGTCATATAGTTCTTTAGATTTAGATACTTTTATATCAAATGTCTTGAGTGGTTTTTCCTCAGCAAAAACACTAAAAGAAAATAACCCTAGTAATAGTGCTGTTAATGAAAGTAGCTTAGTAAGATTCATCTGTGTCTCCATTGTAGTGTCCGATAGTGTCCCATTTTGTGTGGGATCACAGATCCGAGTTGTTGTATGGACTTAGATTATCAGGATTAAAAAAGATTCATAGAGCTTTTGAAAAACTTTCAGAGTCATCAAAAAAGTGTAAATTTATTGTACGGCCACTAGCAAGATAAGTATTTGATAAATCGTAAAACTAGAAATAGCACTCCTCAACCTCAACCTTTAAACTTTTATTCGACTAAAAATTAAAATTTAACAAAGCAAAGGAATGCCATGAAACAAAATTTAACAATGAATTTACTCGTTCGTCTACAAAAATTAGATTTTTCTCTCGATGAGGTTGTCTTGGAGTTTGAGAAAGTTTTTAAAGAGAAAGGGTTTCCGGGAATTCTAGAAGTCATTCTCGAATACATAGATTCTTTACTTCTAAAACAGATTTAGGAGTCTCGTCTTTATATCCTTCAACGATTTCTTTTCCTTCAGCAATTTTATTTCTAATTTTTTGATAATCCATTCAAGAATTATGAATTATCAGAGGAGTAAGACCAAGAAGTTTGGCCTTACAAATGCTGTCAATAAAATAATTTCTTAACCCTCATTTGCTATTCAAAATGGGGGTCCTGAGTAGTTACCAATTTACTAATAATAATCCTGTATATATCCTACTGCTAGATAAGAAGTTTAATGAGATACACTAGGGCATTACTGTCAAGTTCAGGTTAAAAACATTTTCCATTGTAGTATTGTACCGTAACGCCGACACGATCCCTATCATGACATTCTTCTTTAACTGCATACCAAATATATTTTGATGGGTTGTACCAACGATTATCTATGTCACTTACGTAGGTTTCATTAAGGTCCACTTGACAACCATAGGCGTTTGCTTGGTATTGAATTTTTTCTTTGCCCACTTCTAGGCAAAACTTTGCCAAATATTCATCAGAAATCGCAAATGAGGACGTAGAAATTGAAAGTACGCTTAATAGGAAAAATAATTTTTTCACAAAATCTCCAAAAGTTTAATTTTTTAATATTGAATTTGCTTCATTAGAAATTATATCAAGTGCGTCAGCTTCAGAAATTGAACTGTCTTCAGACATTAGCAAATTTACTTTTTGAACTAAGTAAGAAGTTAAATTACCTGTTAGATTATATTCTTCAACATCTCTTACTATCATTAAAGCTTCTTCTTTATAATTGACTCCACCACCAAAAATAATTTGTGAAACACTTGCTGTTGCGTAAAGCCCCACACCTGCACTTGTGACGATGCCTGCCTGAAAGGCAAAACTAGAAAATGAACCAAGTAAAGCTAGAATAAATATCATCTTCTTCATAAAACTCCCTACGTTGATTACAATAAGTTTAAACTGTAATTAAAATTTTAATGATTAATGATGTGACAATAGCAAATCTGTAAAAAAAATGAAGTAGAGTGTAAAATCTATATGAATGCCAAAATCATGGACTTCTAAATTAAGCAATTGAAGCTTAAAAGACAGGATTGATTAAAATAAAAAATTCGTTTTGGGGCCGTTGAAACTTTATACACCCATGTAAAAAAGTACAACCCCTATTGAGAATTATTGCAGACATGCTAAATTGTGGTTATTAAAACTTAACAATAACAGTGATCCCACAGGATATGGGACACTAACTTATCCTATCTCAAAAATGGGCTAACAATCAATTTGGTGGAAACGATGAAATTACTAATCGCTTTTATACTAGTTATGTCATGCTTTGAAAGCTTTGCTACTGATACTTTTCAAGAAGCAAATCTGGCGACATCCCTTTACAAGAAGGGCCCTAACATTGATTTCTATGCCTTTTATACCTATCTTAAAACAGCACCAAGGATCTTTAAAGGTAAAGATGCTTTTGAGGCCATGACATTTAGAGGAAAAGGAATCAATATTTCACTATCTGAAAACAAATCCGAAATTGTGGCCGTTATAGAAAATCAAAAAATTGTTTTTGCTCATCTTGAAAAGCCGGCAGACCAACTGCCAGACGGACTACATAGTTTTATCATTAACGATGGAATCAAACTACGGCTTGATCACGCATCTTTAGGAAAACCTTATAGAATAAAAGTTCCTGCATGTCTTCCGGGGCTGCCTTGTCTTCCTCATTCAGTAAAAGTTACACCTCATCGTTACAAAATTTCTATTATAGCAGCAGATGGACAAGCTTTCTGTCTTACTCGCGGATTTAATCGTACTAAAGAAACTCATTTAGAGGTCGATGATTCCTACTCTTTGGGGAATTGTAATTAAAAAATTTAACCCCAAATCTGTCCCTCAGGATATTTCGCGAACGTCTTTTTCTTGAAATTTTTTGCTATTTTTTAAACCAGTGTGATCATCGACCCAAGGTCTAATCTTTAAGATGAGGAATTCCGAGTAAGCCAAGGAAAATCCCTGGTTTTATGTTTTATGTTTTATGACCATTCAAATGTATAGCTAAGTTGGTTACAGTGCAAGTGAATTGAGGTTACAGTGAATCAATCGCCTCCGAGCAAGTTTTTAAGTCAGACTTGGATATATCGGTATCACCTTAGTTGGGATACAAACTCCCCCAAACCTAAAACTCCTTACCAAAACTTATCTTTTAGATTTGATTGAATTTGAAAGCGTTAAATTAAAAAGAGATGGTTCAATAGAGTTTGATACAAGAGATCTTCTTTAAAAAAAACAAGCGAATTTTGAGAAAAGATTGATTGATGTAAATGATGATCTAAGCAAAAATTAGCACTAGGAATCGAGAATTCTTTGATCACATGACCTAAGAATCAAATATCGGGCTCAGCGAAAGTTGGGTTTTTTTACATTTTAGATTGAAAAGCGAAGAAAATCGACAAAACCGCTAGCTATTTTCAATTAGTTAATTGACAGTACTTCTATTTAAATATAGATAGTAATTCCTAGTTACTTCAAACTAGGAAAAATCATGAAAAAAATTTTAACGGCCTTTTTGATATGCATGAGCATTTCATTTTACGCATTTGCTGATTCAGCCAAATTCATTATCTTAGATAAGAACGGAAATCCAATTAAGAACTCCGATTATAGGTGGCATGATCTTTATTTTGAAGACACAAAAGGTTGCTTTGTTGGAGCCACTGAAGAGCTTGTCGCTGATATCAATGCTGGATACTACAATGAGGGCGATGATGTTTTGTATGATGCGAAGATTGTAAACGAGAATAGCATTAGCTTCTTTTTTGGTGGTCTCCCTCCAGAGAAACAACTTTTTATCTCGCACTGTAACTTTTAAATTTAATCGTATTGTGGAACACTAGGCTCAGTAGATTAATCATTTATCAATCTTCTAACAGTGACTGCTTTAAGTTTCTAATCACTAGGATCGTAGCCATCTGAGCTGTAGATTTACAAAGAAAAAATAATCAGGCCATCGTCTAAAAAACGATGGCTTTTTGTTTTATCCTGCTCTTGTTTTCCTTTGCTTCTCCATACCCTTAACGCACCTCGACTGACATTTATGTCAGTCTTTTAATGTCAGTGTCAGTCGAAATGTCAGTCGGATGATTTAAATTCCAGCAGAACAAAATCCCTAGAAAACTTTTTTATTTCTAATATTTATCTTCATTTTTTTAAATCCCTTTTTCACTAGGAAATTTTTGGCACGAGATTGCTTTAGAAAAAGTCGTGGGGAGCAATCAAGCTTCCAATTGAAATGAGGAGAATATGAATACTGTAAGTTTATCTGAACACAAAAAACGACTGCTACTACGACAATCAAATCTAAATTCATCACTTGAAAAAATAAAAGTGGAAATTGAGGAGACATCAAAAACACAAACTGGATTTCATGCTGATTTTTTAGATCACGCTAAAGAGCAAAGTGATTTAGCGGCCTTATTTGAAATGAGTGAACAATACATGAAAGAGAAGGATCAGGTATCGATTGCGCTTGCTCGTATTGAAAAAGGGACATTTGGAGAATGTCTTGATTGTGGTGATGCAATTTCTACGAAAAGAATTTTAGCTCAACCGAGTGCCAATTGTTGTTTGGAGTGCCAAGACCAAAAGGAAGAATACTTCGGGTTGGGAATCGATCAAAAAACTAAACAACAATTAAAGGTGGCTTAATTATGAAAAAAACATCTCAAATCACAATTTTATTTTTAACAGTTGTTTTTATTTCATCATGTTCTTCATCCAATACAGTGACTCAAAATCAAGACACTGATTCACAAGAATATAAAGATCGTCAAAAACTTTTAGAGTACAGACGACTTTTTAGAGAACGAGATTAACAAAATTAAAAAGATGAAGGAGTTTCAATATATGAAAACAGTGAATAAGCAATTAAAAGAAAATCTTGCGTGGATTGATACACAAACAGGAGAAACATTTCATGCCGGTGTTGCATTTTTAGTTGAAGAATATAACGAATACCGTCTGGTTTTGGATGCTCCAAGAACAATTTTATATTTAAAACCAGTAAGGTCGGTAGATGAAACTATTTTCTATTCCGTTTATGCGGTTATTGAAACAAGTGGCAAGTTTTCTCATCGAGTAGAAGTTGGAAATGGGTATTCAAGCTATGAAACCGATCATCACATTTATATGAAACTTGGTCGTCATCTGAATCAGCGATTAGTGTTAATTCCAAAGGAGAAATATAACCATGTCTAAAAAAACTATCTGGATGGTGGCCCTATTATTAGGTGTAGTAATTCTATATTCCGTATTTCCAGAATCATCTTTTGCTCAAGATATTGGTGGAATTGGAGGCGATGCTCTTTCACAAAGAGTTAATGGGCTC
Organism: Bacteriovoracales bacterium; assembly: GCA_037444575.1. GTDB lineage: Bacteria > Bdellovibrionota > Bacteriovoracia > Bacteriovoracales > Bacteriovoracaceae > Bacteriovorax. The sequence goes on along the minus strand of JBBIME010000013.1, from coordinate 117,852 downwards.
ACAAATAAAATTATTGGAACCATTTTACCTGCCATCAGTATTCTTGGTTTAGTTTACAGTGCAATTTTAGCGGCCAGTGGGGATCAAGGAGCAAAAGGCCGAATGATTTTAGTAATTATTGCATCGATTGTTGGATTTCTTGCCCCGATGTTAATTCACTGGTTTCAGTCAGCAGTTACAGGTGGAGGTTTTTAATGGAACTTAATCGTTCAACTGTCCATAGAGGATTAGACGTTCGTATGAAAGTTGCAGGCATGGAGCCATTGACCTAATTGCAATTTTAATATTATCAGCCGTGCTTAATTTATTTCAATTACCATCATTTGTAGTTATTGGTCTTCCTGCCAATGCGCTAGTTATTCTTTATTTTGGTAAACGAAATAAACCTGATGGGTATTTAATTCACTTAGCTCGTTACTATCTAACTCCAGGCCATTATTCCGCTGGAAAACTTTCAGAAGAAGGAGAAAAGCTTGATTGCAAAATCTTTGAAAAATAAATCCGCTTCATTGGCCGACCAACTTCCGTTTTGGCATTTTGATGAAGACTTTATGGTTTATTCTGATGGATCGCTCGGATGCGGTTTTAAACTAACCGGAATTGATATTAGTTGTTTGCCAAATGATGAAATAAATAATTTTTCTCAACAAATTGAAAATCTATTAATTTCGGCAGAAGAAGGCTTGAGGCTTCAATTATTTTATCGTTTAACTTCAAATGTGGGGAATGTTTTAAAAGCACATGAGGAAATTGTAAATGAATCTCCTGAAGTTTATAAAGTTGTCGCTGATGCTCGTTTAAATTTTTTAAAGCAAAATGAAGAATTTAAAAATTATTTTGTTCCAGAGTATTACTTTTTTGTAAGGAGTCGCCCATTTAGTTATCCTAGACAGAAATTTTGGGAATCACCAAAGAAATTTGAAGCTATTACGCTAAATGAGTATAAAACACATAAAGAAAAATTTATTCGGGCTTTAAAGCAAGTTGAATCATCATTAGTGTCTGCAAGACTTTATCCAGAGAGAGTCAATAAGATTGAATGGCTAAATTTATGTTTTAATTATTTAAATTTATCACGATCAGAAAAATTGGGGATTCCTGAATTTAAAAATGAAAATGAGTTGTTTGAGCCATCAATTAATAATCAGCTTACTTTAAGTGATTTAGAAGTTAATCGAGATCATTTAAGAATCGGTGAACATTTTTTTAGAACTATTACATTAAAGACTCTTCCAGAAGGAAATACCTATAGCTCCATGATTGAAGAACTAACCACTTCACTTTCATTTCATTTTTGGTTAAGTCAAAATATTCATATTCTTGATCAAACCAAAGAGCGTGAAAAGTTAGAATTAAAAAGACGTGTGGCCTATTCAATGGCATCAGGTGCAAAAAATGTTAGTGATTTAGAAAGTGAATCCAAGCTTTCAAATATTGAAGAACTACTAAAGGAACTAATTGAAGGAAGTCAGCGATTAGTTTCAATGGATTTTACAATAATTATTTGGGGAAAAACTTTAGATGAATTAAATGACAAATCTGATGAAGTGTTAAAAGCATTTCGAGCTATGGGGCAATCTGAGGGAGTTTTGGAAACTCTTCCGTGTTTAGATATTTTTATCGAAGCAATGCCATCTAGTTGTACAGGACTTAGACAACATAAAATGAAGAGTCGTAATGCTTCTCATTTGCTACCTCTTTACGGTAATTGGCGAGGTAGTCAAAGGCCTGTGTGTATAATTCCTAATCGAGAAGGAAGTTTATTTTCATTTGAGCCATTCTTTAAAGAATTATTAAACTGGAACGGTCTTGTATTTGGTGGTAGCGGTTCTGGAAAATCCTTTACTCTTTGCCAACTAATGCTGATGTTTTATGGACAAAGGCCTACGGCTAGAATTTTTTGGATTGATAATGGGGCCAGCTCCAAAAGATTGCTTGAAGTTTTAGATGGTGAATTTGTCGATTTAAATTTAGAAAGTGGAATTCGCATTAACGTATTTGATTTGCCCAATGGCGAATCAAAGCCTTCTTCTTCAAAAATTAAAATTATTCTTGCAGTACTAGAATTAATTTTAAAAGAGCCAAATGAAAAGTCGTTAGGAAAAAGAGAAAAAGCACTACTTGAAGAAATCATTTTAAATGTTTATGAAAAAGCATTGCCAAAAATTCCGTGTATGTCTGATTTGAGAAACACACTTGCTAATCATCCAGATACAGAAATGAAAAAATTTGCTCAAATTTTATTTTCATGGTGTGGAAATACGGCCTACGGGAAAATGCTTGATGGCGAAAGTACTATTAACTTAGAAAAAGATTTAGTGACGATTGAAGTTCAAGGTTTAACGAATCATCCAGACTTAAAAGATATTTTTCTCTTACTATTAACGTCATACATTCAAGATGCAGCTGCGGCAGATTTAGAAAGACCCTATCTTTTAACTTGTGACGAAGCTGAACGTTTTTTTAAGAGTGGCGAACTTGCAAAGCAATTTATTATTACTTGCTATCGAACGTGGAGAAAGTACAACGCAGGCATTTGGTGTTTGTCTCAAAATTATCGAGACTTCTTGGCTGATCCAGAAATAAGAGATGCCCTAATGCCGAATTCAACCAATGTCATTATTTTGCGACAACGAAAAATTGATTGGGATGATTTTAAAACAACATTTGATTTTAATAATGCTCAAGTTGAAGCAATAAAAAGTCTAAAGGTTGTTAAAGGTGAATACAGTGAGTTTTTCTTCTTACAAGATGAAAACCAAACAATTCTAAGGATGATACCGGAACCGCTTTCATATTGGATTTGTACCAATGACGGGAATGATAAAGCTAGGATAAATAAAACAGCAGAATTAAATCCACATCTTAGCAAAATTGAAATTTTAAAACTACTTGCCTTTAAACAATCTAGCGAGGATATAAATGCTTCATCTAATTAAATCAGATTCTCTTCCTGATAAAACATTTACACCAGAAATGAGAGCCGTTCTCTACATTTTTTCTTCAAAAAAAGAATTAAAAGAAAAGGCACTACCACATGTTGATATTTATAAAGAATATATAAATTGGTTTGCTATTGGCCGAAGTCATTTTTCTTGTAGTCAAACGGTGGCCATTATGTGGGCCAGATGTATTTGGCTTTCAAAAAATCCCATTTACGACGATCCATTTGAAAGAACATATTCTATGGAACCAGAAATGAGAAAAATCGTTATAGAAGCTCTTTCAATCGCATGGGGATTAGATTGAAAAATAAAATAATTGGAGTCAGTTTTATTTTAGCATTTTTAATTCCAAGTTTTTCTGCTCGTGCAGATTTTTGGGGAGGAGATATTCCGCTGTTAATGCAAATTCTGGCCCAAAACATTAAACACTATTACCAATTTCAGCAAATGATTGGACAGGCAAAAAGCACGGAAGATTATATGCGACTTATTAATTCAGGTTTAGATAATTCTATGGGGTTACTAAAAACATTGCCTGTTAAAGATGAAAAAATCTTATCTGATCTTCAAAACTTTAAAGAAACAGTAGGAATTATTGAAAATATCTACGGCAATATACCTAGAAGTAAGGAGCAAGTATTACAACAACTAAATGATCAGACCGTTGCCGAGTCAATTAGAATGGTTAATTCATTTAAGCAGTATTCGCAAGATCAAGAAGAAAATTCAGTGCGAATTGCTATTCAAAGTAGACAGGCTTCACCTAAAGGTGCGGTCAGAATGCAAGCTGAAATTAGCGCACAAATTTTAGGAAGTATCTCACAATTAATACGGCTTAATACTCAAATGTTAAAAATGCAAAGTGAACAATTGGCAATGCAAAACAAAGGAAGCAAAAATGAAGTCGCAAGTTACATGAAAGTAAATGATGGTTTATCGAATGGATTTAAGAATTTTAAACTAGATATGATCCTAGGAAAGTTTTAATGTTTGAACAATTATTTATACATGCAAAAATTGTCCACGCTCAAATGGTGCAAGTTTACTGGCTATTATTACCGGCTTTGGTTGCTTTTCTTTTAGTTCTTGAAATGTTGAAAGGGCAAGGCCAATCACCAAACGCCAATGAAATTATAAGACGCACAGTTATTTCAATAATACTTTTGATCTCTATTAGTTTTGTAGTAAATACCATTGCCATGTTAAGTGATGGTATCACTGAAAGAATTGATCAAACTCAAAACCTTTGGGATACGATTAAGCATTTAGGCCCAAATTCACAAAACGAATCAGATGGACTTTTTGATGTACGAGGACACGTTGTGTACTTTTTCTCTATTGGTGCTTATCTTATTGCCTATATTGGTTTTTTTGCATCAATTACACTAATGAATTTTGTTTGGGCAATTTTATATATTTGTGCTCCTCTTATGATTCTTTGTTATGTATCTCCTACGACAGAGGGAGTGACAGGAAATTTGTATCGTGGATTTGTAAGTGTTGCTACATGGAAAATATTATGGACACTTTTAGGTTCACTTCTTTTAAAGCTGGCCATTACTCCTAAAGAAGCAGGAATTGATAATGTATTCTTGTCTATGGTGATGAACTTACTTATTGGTGTTTCAATGTTATTAATCCCATTGTTTACAAAATCATTAATTGGAGATGGTTTGCAATCGGCATCTTCAGCACTGGCCGCGGCTCCGGGCCTTATGGCCACCAAGTCTTTGTCAATGGCCACAAAATCAATGGGTACAAAAGTCGGATCAAATGCGCTCGGATTTATTGACACTGCATCAAAGCCGTTGACAAATCCAATTACAGGACGGGCAACAATAATGGCCAACAGAATTCGACCGAGAATAAATCAATTTACTAATGCTTATTCAGAAATTGGACTTCCAGAAGAGGCAAAGAAAATTAAAAAATTACAACCTTAAAAGGAGAATATTTTGGAATCAAATAATCAATTATTTGCACTTAATCGTTTACTGTATATTTATAAAAGTATTGGAATCGCAGTTACGTTACTGTGTCTTATGTTGGGAATACTTTGTTTAAAGCTGTCTTATAAGAAACCTATCGTCGTAATAGAAAGTGGAGATCATTCCACTTTCTATCAAGGGACACAAAAAGATATTGAACTTAGTGAAAATAATATCAAAAATTTTGTTGAAAAATTTATTGTTTTGTATAGCAATTGGGATGATTTTAAACCGGAAGCCGTTGTTAAAAACATGGAGCCTTTTCTTACTGAGGGACTAAAAGAATACCTAAGTTCAAATTTAAAAAATAGAAAGGAAAAAGAATTTCTTGGAAAGAAAATTCAACAAAATGTTTCAGGCATTTCAGTACAGATAAATAAAGACTCAATTGTAGCCATATATGATGTTGTTTTAAGAGTAGATAATATCCCGTTGGTTGTACCGACACAATTATCTCTTCAAATTGTTAAGGGAACCCAAACTGAATGGAATCCAATGGGCCTTTATGTAAATAATATTACCATTCATGAGGGGAAGTAATATTTTGATGAGATTATTAGGGGCCATCTTATTTTTGTGGATTTTATTTATTCAAGTAACATTTGCTGGAAACGTTCGCACTGTCTATACCGATAGTGCGACAATTATTCCAATTAATTTGCGAATGGGGCAATCAACAATTTTAAGATTTATTGAAAAACCTAAAAAGATGGTGCTAGGAAACTCAAATTATTACTCTGTTGAGTTTATTGATAATGACCTTGCTATTCAACCGTTAGGAACCGTGACGACAAACTTGTTTGTTTATGGGGTAAAGAATGTATATGGTTTTTCACTAAAAACTAATCAAAGTTCAAGCTATGATGATCTCGTTCAAGTTGATCTTAAAGAAAACGAGGTAAATTCACAATTAAAATCATTGGAAGCTACATCGTCATTTAAAGAAATCTCAACTCCCAAACAATCTCTTGCCGTTGGAAATGAATTGACAATTATTTTGAACAAAATTTCTAAACTTCAAAATGGCGATTTATATCTACTCGATTTTAAGATTGAAAATATTTCTAAATTCAGTATCAATCTTTCTAGTTTTGAAATCATGTTAACTCGCGATAAAACTAAAATTACACCTCAGGACTTTGTATTACAGAAAATAGTATTAATTCATGGGGAGACAACAAAAATGCGAGTATTGATATCAATTACGAGGAAAGCTGATTTATCTGTTGAAGCTAAGTTTAAGAGCTTCAATGTTAAACAAATTATTTCAAGGAAATTTTTATGATAGCAAAAATAAAAACAAGACTTGAAGAACTCATTTTACAAAAGGAGGGAGGCAAAGCCGTTTTAAATAAAAAAAGAATTTTAATTCTAGTAGTAATTACCTTTGTAATTGCAACTTCAATTAAGATAATACCATTCTTTTTTAACCCCGATCTCCCTAAAGGCAGAGTCGTTAGAAGTGACAAGCCATTAGTGAAAGATAAAAACGAAATTATATCTATGCCGGTAAAATCTGAAAATATGCAAAGTAAGATTGGAGGCATTAAAGAGTATAGTTCGCCGACAAAAAAAGTCGTGAGCATTAACCATTATCAACCGATTCGATATAGAGGAAAGCAAGTATTTACTTCAAGTGACCCTATTCAGAAACTTCCATCAGGAGCAAATTTTATTGGAAAACTTTTAACAAGCATTGATACAAGATCACCTCAAAGAGTTAGCGTAATTCTACCTTATGGGGCTGGCCATAAATCAGAAAATGGCGGACTTCCACCTGAGACAATTTTAATGGGACAATTTAATTACACAGGATCAGGCGATCGTGTTTTTATTACTTTTAATAAAGCTGTATTACCTGAAGGGCAAGAAGTAGCTATTCAAGCCGAAGCATTGAGTTCAAAAGATTATACTGTTGGCGTGTCAGGTGACTACCACGGAAACAAAGGAAATCAGATGGCATCAGTTTTAGGACTGTCGATGGTTGGAGGTATTTCGGAAGTGATGATTGAAAAACAAGAATTAGGTCAATCTTACAATCCAACTCCTAAACCAACAATTAAGAACGGCATCTATAATGGGATTGCAAAAATTACTGAGAATGAAGCCAATAATCAAATTGCAGAGCTGGCCCAAACACCCAAATATGTAACTATAGATTCTGGAACTGATCTAATTGTTTCACTAATCGCAAGTGTAGGTGCAAGTGAAAGATAATAAAAATGATGGGAAATTTTTCGATGCTATTGCGACTTTCTTTTTAATTTTAGTTGAAATATCCCTTATGGGTCTAAGAAAAATTAAATTTAAATCAGAAGAATTTATTATCCTGTTTCCAGTGATAAGCATTTATTTATTTGTTATTAGCTATAGTGATTATACCCATTTGAAATGGTTAAATATGTTTTTTCCCAATTTTATAACTTTAAAATTGGTTAATCACTTGCGATTAATATCTCCAGAGTGGCATTTTATATTTTTGTTTTTACTAACGGTCTTCACTATATGTTTTGTGCTTGGATTTAAACCTTATGCTCGTATTAAAAAACTTCAAAAGGACTTAGATACAATTGGATTGGTAAATTCAAATGGTGTCAAAGCAAAAATTATTTCTGAAATTACAATTGATGACAATAGAACAAAAGTTTTACTAATAGCAAAAGGTATTGGCATCGATCGTGTTGAAGCTAAAAGCAAAGATATTGAATCGGCTTTTGAAAGAATTATTGAAAATATTTCAATTTCATTTGATCGGAAGATGATTGAGATTTTAATGTGTAAAAAAGAGCTTAGGAAATTAGTTAATTTTAATGAAATTGAGTCGTCAATCAATGCCCCCTACAGTTTTTTAGTTGGAGAAACAGCAAATGGAATTATTAAGGCCGACATTAGAGAGTTACCACATTTACTAATCGCAGGGAGTACTGGCGGTGGGAAAAGTGCATTTTTTAGGCAAGTTTTTATGTCCCTATTAAAAAACTCTCAATATCTTCAAGTATATTTGCTCGATTTAAAACGAGGTATTGAAGTTAAAGAATTTGCACAGCTACCAAATGTCAGAGTTGCTAAAGATGAGCTTGAAGCAGTTAAACTGCTTCAGTCATTACATGAAGAAATGCAAAGACGATTTGCCTTCATGGAACAAAACGGAATTAAAAAAATCGATCCTAAAACTCATAAAAAAGATTTAATTGTAATTGGGATTGATGAAGCTTCAGTTTTGTACGGAAAAACTACTGGCAATAAGGAGAAAGCTGTGCAAGTAGCAAAGGCAAGAGAGCTTACAGATGAACTTGCAAAACTGGCCAGGGCCGCAGGAATTCATTTAGTAATTGCAACTCAAAAACCACTTAAAGAATCATTAGATACAAAAACATTAGAAAATTTAACAGGGAGAATGATATTTAAAATGTCCACCCATGCAGGTTCAAATGTCGCCTTAGGTAATGCAAAGGCCTACTCATTACCAGATGTAAAAGGTAGAGGCATCTGGGCCGGAGGAAATAAATACATTGAAGTTCAAACTCCATTTTTATCAGAAGTAGAACTTGATGAAGAGTGCAAGGAACTTTCAGAGAGATTGCATACTGAAGGGATGAAAAATTTTCAATCAATGGTTGAAGTTAATAGCATTGATAACGAAGATCAGACGGAATTTAAATCAAATCTAAAACAAAGAAGAAGGTGAAAGATTAATAATAGATTTAGGGTTGTAATAACCGAGCGTGATCTTCAGCTTCTTCATTTTATATTTGAACAACGAGTTGTTGCTTATCAACAATTGGCAAAGCGCTTTTTTAAAGGAGGTGTTGGTGCAACTGCTAACACTCGTTTAATCAAATTAAAAAAGGCAGGGTACGTAATTGATATAAGTGCAACATTTAATGGAAGAAGAAAAATTGCTTATGGGATTACGGATAAGTGTCTTTCATTAATTGGTGATAGCTATAAATATCCAATAACGGCGTCGGACTTTAAAAGTGATTCTGCAATTCACGACATTGGCTTAGCTTATATTCGAGAGCGGTTAGAAAATACAAATATGCTGTCAGAGTATATTTCAGAAAGTATGTTGCATTGTTGTCAGTATTTTATTGAACATGAAAAAATTGGGCCATATTCAAGAATTAATTCAGACGCTGTGTTAGCACTAAATATGCCTAAAAAGATTGTTTATGTGGCACTTGAATATGAAATGAATGTAAAAGAACAATCACGTTATATAAAAAAAATTTCTGAATATTATTATTCCTCAAATATTACGGCGGTTTTGTATATTTGCAAAAATAACAAAATGGAAAAGTTAATTAGAGAAATTGATTCTATTGTTGGTAAAAGTAGTATTTCAAAAGTGTTTACTTGCTCAATTGATGCTGTAATAAAAATGAGTGGTGAAATTCCTTTTATTAACCGTAATGATGAAGTTTTTGGACTAGAATAAATCGAATTTTTGCCTACGAGGAAACTACGATTTAACTCGTAGGCAAAGTGAATTTAAATGATTGATTTGAGGAGTTTTAAAAGTGCTTTTTTTGCCCCAGTCACAAATAATGACAAGATAATTTTTTATCAAGGAGTTTTATATAAATAGATACAAATTTGTAAGTGTACTTTGGATTATGATGTTTATTTGTAGTAGCTGTTCAACAATTTCCAAGTCAACTTTATTAGGAGTAGGAACAGGAATTAGCATTGGAACTGCAAATGGTTTACTAGTAAACAAATCAAATTCTAGTCAGGTTGTTTTTACCTCTGCTTTATTTATGGGAGCAATCGGAGGATTGATTGGATATTTTGGACATAATGAACTAGAAAATCGAGATGCTGAAACTAGAAAAGAAACACTATTTAATTTAGAAAAATATGGAGTATCTGGTTTTTCATATCCTGTAAAACCTCTACAGAAGGAAAGTAAAAATGAATAATGATGAAGTAAATTTGGATAAAGATGAAATTCTAAGAATGACGATTTCCCGTCAAAGCGAGAAAGCATTATTAGAAATTATTGAACGAGTTAATGAAGGATTTATGGGTGGTAAGGTTAATAAAACCCAAATGGCCAATTGGATTTTAAAACATTTTAAAGAACATATTGATGATTCTTTGATACGTGATATACGAGCAGATCATTATGACGAAGTTGCAGTATTAGAATCCATTTTAAAGAAGGCAAAAGAAACAGGAAAAGTGCCAACAGAATTTAAACACTTACTTCAAAAACAAATAGGACTCGATGTGTCGGTCAAGAAAAAAAGTAAAACTACCTTGACAGGGGAAGGCATCAATGATGTCTTGGATTAAGAAGATAATTTAATGGGAAAATAAATGAAAGCTAGCGAAATAAGACGAATTAGGGAAAAACTAGGATTTAATCGTGACGATTTTGCAGAAATACTTTGTCTTTCTGGTTATCGGGCTTATACCAATATTGAAAACGAATATCGTCAACCTAGTAAGCTTACAATTCGTCTTCTTCGCTATCTTGATTCACTTCCTAAAAAACAGGCGTTGGATTTTATTGAGGAGTTTACTCAACATGAAACTAAATAGAATTTTAAATTTTTGGAGTTTTATTTTGACAAAAAAGAATGTTTCTCCTGAAACACAAAAGAAATTAAAAGAACTAAAAGTAAAAATAATTAAAGCAAATTATAACGAAGATATGGCCAACAATACAAAACTTGAAGCGCAAAAAATATTATCAATAATGTTTGCTTCACTTCATAAACGTGGCCGACCGAAAAAAGAGAATGAGGAGCTACAACATGCTGTATAAGATTGGACTTTACATAAGAGTGTCAACGGAAGAACAAGCAATGAGGACGGAAGGTTCTCTTGAAAGCCAAAAATATCGTCTTAATGGTTTTGTAGATATAAAAAATATGCAACAACCAAATTGGGGAAGTGTTGTCGAAACATATCTTGATGAAGGGCTTTCGGCTAAAGATACAAGAAGGCCGGCACTACAAAAAATGTTAAAAGATCTTCAAAAAGGTCAAATTAATATGGTTTTAGTGACAGATATATCTCGACTTTCAAGAAGTATTAGAGATTTTTGTGTCCTTATTGATGTTTTTAAAGATACAAAAACACAATTTCTTTCATTAAAAGAACAGTTTGATACTACCACTGCCGCAGGTGAAATGATGTTATTTAACATGATCAATCTTGCACAATTTGAACGGAGACAAATTTCTGAAAGAGTTTCATTAAACTTTCACTCAAGAGCAATACGCGGACTTAGAAATGGTGGTGCAACGGCTTTGGGGTTTGATGTTGATGTAACTAACAAATCAACTTTTAAAATTAATGAGTCTGAAGCAATTACCGTTAGACAAATATTTGATTTGTATCTTCAAGAAGGCTCCCTTTACAAAACTGCAAGCCAATTAAGGGAAAGAGGAATTGCATTTAAAGGCAATAATAGTTTCAACTGGAATGTTCAAACTTTAAAAAACTTACTACGTAATCATAGTTATATTGGCATGAGAGAAGTAAATAAATGTAACAAAACTAAAAATCAAAATGAATTGGGTTCACATGAAAAATACCAAGTCGTGAAAGCTTCATGGCCTGCAATTATTGATGAAGCAACTTTTTTTACTGTTCAAAAAATGTTAAATGAAAACTCATCGAGTGAAAGGAATAGATTGAGCAATTCTAGTTCTCGCGTTTACTTGGTATCAGGAATTGCGACTTGTGGAGAATGTGGTCGAGCACTAGTAGGATCAGCCGCACATGGAAGAATTAAAGCTGTTCGTTATTATGCCCATCGACCAATTGAAGGAAAACCATCAACTTGTTCCATGAAAAGAATTCGTGCTGATCGTGTTGAGGAAGTTATAGTTAATCACCTACTCCACGTTGTTCAACGTGAAGGTTATTTAGAAGGAATTGAAAATTCCATTGCCAAAAATCTTTCTGGTGAAAGAGACTATTTAATTGACCAAAAAAGTGAAACAAAAAAGTCCATTTTGGAAATCGATACTGACATTAGAAAAATTATAAAACTCCAAATTCAAACAGATGATTTGGAACTTCATAAAATTTATTCTGAACAGTTAATAGAAATGAAGGACAAAAGAAATAAGCTCTCAGACATACTAGATTCAGCCTCTAGTAAATTAGAAGGCACCCCGTCGCCAGAAGATTATAAAAATGCAGTGGAATTAAATTTGAAAAAACTCCACTTGGCTTGGAATAAATCGGCTCCTCGATTACAGAAGGCCCTTATTCGATCCGTTATTGACCGCCTAATTTTCAAACCTGACTGTATCGATATTTACTATCGGCCGATCAATGAAAAAAATTTTAATGACAAAAATACAAATTCCACGGGGCAAAACCTCGTGGAACTATCAAAAGTTCGAGAAATGTCTAAAAATAGACATAAAAACAGTATGTTACATGGTTTAAGTGAAGATTATAATGAGAAGTTCGAAATGTCGTATGTTGGAAAGATTGGTTGCCCTTGCGAGATTAAACCTTGAACTTGGCTTTCAACTGCCCCCATAACAGAACCAACTTTAGTGACGAATTCAACAGCTTTAGCACCTTGAGGCTCAAGATGGGTCATCGTTAAAGTAAGCGCACCTGAGTTACTTGGACTCTGACAATCATTACCGATCAAATAATAGTCAGAATTATCATTATCTAATACAATTGAATTACTGCTGGTTAGAACCATGATTTTTTTAGCATGAGCTTTTATGTTGTCTCCGCGAGGCATTTCTACAAAAAGTAAGCTTCCTGCTGCTAAATAATCAAAAGGTGTGCTTGGTAATCCGAGACCTAAATCAAATGAGGCATCACTTCGCTGTGAGGCTGATGTTGTATCAGAAGTAGTGTTGCCAGAAGCATTACGAGTACCAGTAGAAGCATTAACACACGTCTTAACGGAAGCGATATCTAAAATGGATGACTCAAATCCGGCACACGCTTCTACGCTTACAGTAACAGAATTAAAACTTTCTTTCGTCTTGTAATTATTTGTCGCCTGCACACTCGACTTCCCGTTACTTTCAAGAAGTGAGAATCCTCGCGAAGTTGTACGAGCAAAACGCATAGTATCGCCATACCTCCCAACAACTGCACATGTAGGGCTCCACTCACCAACTGTATTAATTTGAATTAGATCACCTTTTTTAAATTGATGAGTGGGATCTAGATCCTTTAAAAGTGTCCCATCAATTCGATCGGGAAAACTTCCTTGATTTGTATTGATTGCACTCACTGAAAAAGTTTCAGATGGATTCGCAACAAAATTTTTATCATTTCCACTATAAGTAGGATCACTGACAATCGAATTAACTTGATCCGCAAACCGAATTCTCCCATCATGAATAAAGTTACGGATCGCATCCATCTCGTTTTTTTTATTCATCATTTCAGTTACATCAATATTAATATTATTTTCTAAGTCCTTAAGTTTAACTGCAGAAGCATTAATATTTAAAACTTGTTCTATTAATGTATTCTTCTGAGTATTAAACGAATCTCGAAGCACGGTTAATCTTTCGTTAGCATCCCTTACATTTTGAATATGTCGATCCATATTTAACTTTGAAAAACCAACATTAACTTCCTGAACGCCCTGACTAACAAAATACCCAGCTAATTGAGTTCCATCAGTAAGTGTGCGTCGAGTGTTTTCGTAATTAGTGATCAAATCATAACTATCTTCAAATACTTTTTTATAAGATAAAAGAAAGTGAGGAAAGTCTATGCCAGGAGTAGCTGTTGCTATATTTTGAACTCCAAAAGTCAAGGCCATTGCATCTGAAAGTTTTTTAATCACCTGTCTATTTTGGTTAAGAGCAGTCAAAAATACAGGAAGTGGTTTATTTATTTCAGTGCTATCAAATGGCAATATATTTAACGCTTGGTTAGTAGCCAATGAGTGGAAATATTTCAAAAACCAGTATGTTTTATTTGTTTGATAGAAAGAATGATCACAGGACTTTAATTTGCAGGCGATGTCATAAATCTTTGCGACAACTTTTACTCTTTGAAAAAAAGGAGCAAGTGCATCTCCTAACGTTGTCGCTAGAAGTGGCGATGGAGCTAAGGTTGTTGATGTATCTGTCCATAAAGTTGAATCAGTCGCTAGTTCGGAAGAAAAAAGACTATCAAGAACCTTTTTGTTCACGCTAAGCATATTTTCAAAAATTTGAAAATTTGTATTTTTTTCAATTCTCAAAGCTTGCATCTGTTCTGGGGTTCTCGCTGATCCGTCAGGATTTGTTGGTGAAATTGGTTTTACTATTTCACCAAAAGTTTCTCTCCATTCAACGGAATAGGCTTGAAGGTCATCCCAAACACGTTTATTAATCTTAGTCTCAAAATCACTTGCTTGAGTAACGCTGATAACTTTTTGAGATGCTAGAGGATACATTGAACCACGTGTCTGATGATACCAACGAGAAACGAGTGAGAAATAATTGGAAAGCTGATCCCATTTAAAGATTTGAGTACCATTTTCATTCACAACAATATGAGCATTGTAAAAACGAGTAAGCATTAATTCCATAATACTTGGAGCGTTTCCTGTAGCACCGGGAACTAATACTAAATCCTTGCAGCTCTGAACAGGAACAGCCTTAAAGCTCTCACCAATTGCATTGATACAAGCTTTTACTTCATCAAAATTATTAAGTCGTGGATCTTGATCAATTGTATGGACACATCGATTTACCTTTCCACGAAAACGAACAAATGCCAATTTGTTTTCAACTGGAGCTATCGGAGGTTTACATGCCTCTGGAATTTCCAAGTTTGGAATAAGTAGATTGTATGTTTCTGGTCCAAATAGCTTTCCACGTATGTAGCTTTTTACAGTATAGAACGTTCTAGCAAAATTATCTTTTTGTTTGTCTGAGCATCCACTTAGATTCAACAAAACTAAAAAGAGGACAATATATCTTATGACTCTCATCACTTACTCCAACTTTTTATATTATTGAACCGTAACAACATTGTAGTACGGATATTGATTGTCCAAATGGCTTAGCCATAAATTATCATTAGCCGTTCTGTTAACTCCGATTAGCATTAAAACTCTTTTAGCATACCCGACAGTGCGAGCTGTACAAGTAACCGACCATTGTTTTTGATTTGCTTCATACAGATCTACTTCATTTTTAAAACACGCTAGTTTTGTTTCTAAATCAGTTAAACTGGCCTCTGAAAGATTAATGCAATTATCACACTGGTTAACAGTATTATAATTTTGAAGTGCTGCAATATTTGCTGCATTGGTATTAATAAGATTTGTAGTGACAGCATCTATGCAGTTTCTTTTTATTTTTACAAAAGTGTTAACAGTAATATTTTTTGAACGAGTTTCATTTCCTCCAGCAGCACCACTCATTTTCCCATAAGGCGCACCTGATCCAGCGTCACTGCTCCCTCCTCTCCACCACACAGAGTAATCAGGAGAAGAATAAGTGTGAGAATGCGATTTAAGTTCATCTGCTTGGTAAGCTCCTATTAGCTTTTCGCCATCCGGATTTTGGGCACCATCAGCTCTTAAGTTATTCTTCCCTCTTAAAAATATTCCACGACCATCCGGTAAAAAATCAAGAGATGTATTATCTGTAGTTGTAAGATAATCAAAAGCTGAAGGTTCAGTTGCTCCAATACTAAGAGCAGTTTTAGCTTGTCCTGCCATTAATACCCAACCAGCCCCATTCACTCTTTGGAATTGAGCTTCACTCAAAACAGAATATTTTACATCACCCAATCCAGCAGTTGCTAAATCCTCAAGGACACAGGCTGCTAATCTTCTTTTTCTAGTCGATGCTGAAGCACCTGTGATCGCGCTAGCTAACAGCGTAAGTCCCAATAGAACTAAAATCCATTTCAAATTTTTCATCTATATCCTCCGGTATTAAAAACTCTAACTGGTTTTGTTACTTTTAAATTATTTGAATTCTCAATCTGTTTTTTATCATTTCGTCCCCAGCAAAAGCTGGTTTGATTTTGCAAGAGTGCACACACATTTTGAGCACCACCAGAAATACGAATGACATTCTGAAGACCAAATACAGAAACAGGAATCAATGAAGAAACAGTAGTTCCATTACCGAGTTGCCCGTATTGATTATTTCCAAAGCATTTAACAGTCTGATCTACTTTTAAATAACAAGTATAATCTAGGCCAGTTGCCACTTGAGTAGCATCGTTCACACCTAGCACGTCAACAACATCGTAATCAGGCGCAGTTGAATTAATATTTCCACTTCCTTGTTCTCCAGAATTATTGAGAAGGCCCCAACAGTGAAGATTCCCAGAGTTGTCAACGGCACAAGCATGAAATTCTCCAGCTGAAAGATCAACGATGTTTTGGAGATCAGGCACAACATCAGGAAAGAATGATAAATATTTTTCAGGTACCGATGCTTCTCCCCAACATTTAACTGTCCCATCAATTAGAAGGGCACATCCATAATGTGAACCCATAACAATTTTTTGAGCATTCGTAATTCCAAAAACATTGACAGGAATAGTTGAATCCATTCCAAGACCATCTCCTAATGTTCCGTATGAGCTGGCATCGTAGAGTCCCCAACATCTCACAGTACCAGAACGCATTAGAGCACAAGCAGTTGAGTTCCCTGTTGTAACCTGAATCGCATCGCTTATCCCAAGAACAGGTAATTTTTCATAGGTATAACTATTAGAAAAACTTGCTCTACCTGTTGCAAAACTTTGTCCCCAGCAATAAACAAAACCTTTACCATCAACAGCACAATGAATAGATTTTCTAGAATTAAAATCTACTAAATCTGAAAGGCCTGGCACCAATGAGGGGGTGCCAACAACAGGTCCTGGAAGAACATTATCTCCAACACACTCTAAGTTTCCTGAAAGATTTATGAAACAAGAATGTCCATCACTTGTTGAAAGAGGATTAAGGAAATTTTTTGTCACAGTGATTTTCACTATATCTTGAGCAACTCGCCCTTCATTAATTGCTCTTACTCTAAGTATATATTCACCAGGAATAGCAAATCGAACTTTTGTATCAAGGCTATTAGATTTCTCGAATAGAACTCCACTTGGACCAAAGACTTTGTCCCAAAATATTTTAGGAGGATCAGCATTTTTCTCAAAAGCAACTCTTCCATTTAACTGCAGAAGATCGAGTGCTCTTGTTGTTTTAGCAAAACCAGCATTAACTGAAATAGAGAACGGATCAAATATACTTAAATCTCCTGCCTGTGCTGGTGAGATTCCAATACCAATATTATTATCATTGCCATAACCTAAGGCTCCACGTCCATCGGCTCCCAATCCCCAGCAGCGAACTTGGCCTGATTCTAAAAGAGCACAAGAGGTATAAAGACCAAGACTTGTTGCAACTGCTTTTCCGCCTAGATCAACTGTTGATATCGTTGAAGGGAATTCATTGTCTCCAATTTTTTCGTCATCTCCACCATACCCAAGTTGTCCTTCAGCTCCTCTTCCCCAGCAGCGAACATCTCCTGTAGTTAGAACAGCACATGAATGATGAACACCAACGTCGATTCGTTTAACATCTTCGTTTATCTTTACGTCACCAATTTTAATTATACTTGGACCAATTCCATCGCCGACATTTGCAGTAATTCCTTGGCCTAATTGGCCCATGAAATTAGCTCCCCAGCAGCGTACTTTTTTATTATCTAAAAGAGCACAAGTATGATTTCGTTTAGAAGAAAGCTGAACAGCATTTCCGCCTATTAGAACATTAGCTGCATCTTTTGGGCCGACATCCGATTTGTTGTTATAACCAAGTTCACCTAGTAATGGTCCTTCTGCTAACGTTCCATCACCAGACCAACATTTAACTGCACCGTTATCCAACAAAGCACATGTATGTTTAAAACCTGATGCTAGAGATAATACAGTTCCATTAATTCCTAAATTTGGAGAATTAACCGGACTTACATACCCATTATTTCCTGTTCCAAAACTTCCCCAGCAATGAACTTCACCATTCATTAAAAGTGCACAGGTATTATAATAACCAGCGCTGATATGAATAACATGTCCAGGAAGAGGAACGTCTCCTAGGAGTGCTGGCGTCTCTCCTATTTCATCACCGAGATTTGTGAAAATTGAATACCCTGCTTGACCTTGTTGATTTGCTCCCCAACATCGCACATGTCCTGAATCCAAAAGAGCACAGGTATGATTTTTTCCAGCTGCAATTTCTACTGCTGCTCCTCCAAGATCAACACTCCCTGCTTGAAAAATATAATTATACGGGCTCGCCTTATTTCCTATAGGAATAATATTTTCGTGTCCGAGTTGACCAAATTCATTTGATCCCCAACAACGAACTTGGCCATTATTTAAAAGAGCACAAGTATGATATTCACCGCTAGCTAGTTGAATAACTTTAGTAGGTAATACTTTTTGATCTACGGTTATTATGACTTTTGCGATAGAAGAATAAAGCTCTCCATCAAAAACTCTATAAGTAAAATAATCAGCTCCCTGAAATCCTGGATTCGGCAAATACTCACACGTTCTTTTATTTGGTTGTGAAAAACAATTTACTAAAGACCCATTAGTTGGAGGATCTACAATTAAATAATTAAGAATAGGACTATCTACATCCGTAGCAGGATTTACTTCAAAAACTGCCCGGCTATCAACGTAAGCTTGAATAAAATTATCTTCACCAACTACGGGAGCATCATTAACAGGCAAGATATTTAAAGTTACAGTAGAATTGCTTAATGAATCTAATTCACCATCGGAAGCCTTATAGGTAAAAGTGACTATTCCGTTAAAATCTTTTTGAGGTTGATAATCGCAAGAGAGTTCTCCATTTCCTTGTGCACATCCAGTTAAAATTCCAGAATTAGGTGGAGAAACAATATTATAAATGAGTGGAGTACCTTCAGGATCTGTTGCACCTTTTAATTTAAATTTATAGTGGGTATCTTCATTGAAAGTCTCTGTTTGATCACCAACCATCTCAGGAGGATCATTAACTGGAGTAATTGTTAACGTTACTGTAGCGACTTTAAGTGCTAGCACGTATCCATCAGAGGCCACATAAGTAAAGCTAACTGTTCCATTAAAATTTTTAGGAGGTGTATAAAGACAATTTAAATTGGCCGTATTTCCAAGGCATCCTGAGATCACTCCAGCTATCGGTGGTGTTATTAAATTATAAGTAAGGGGATCACCATCAGAATCTGTAGCTCCTGATAAATTAAATTGAATAGGATTATCTTCTGGAGTAGTAAAAAATTGATCTTGGACCATTACAGGTGCTTCATTTAAAATAATTTTAACTGTTGAAATAGTCTTAGATATTGAAACAGCATCTCGAGCTCGATAAGTAAAAGTCACACTGGCAGGAGGATTTGTTGTTCCAGGAGTGTAAATACAAGTGAGATCTGTTGTATTACCAAGGCACCCTGAAATTACCCCGAAAGCGGGAGGATCAACTATTTCATAGGTGATGGCCCCACCATCAATATCAGTAGCTCCATTCAAAGTGAACGCCACTGCACTTGTCTTCTTACCAATAAATTGCTGATCGCCAACCATCACTGGTGGATTATTTGGCTTTCCTAAACAGCTTCCAGTCTTTATTGGAGAATTGATAATGACAGACTTGCTAATTTCACATTTATTAGAGTCTAGATTTATTTGATTAATAATTGAAAATGAAGCCTTCTCATTAATTTCTAGTTTTCTATTCGATAAAATATTTAGATTATTAGCAGTAAATACGATTTTAGATTTTAATTCACTTTGACCTAATATTAAAAAGTCAGCATCACCTTGTAGTGAAATTTGATTGCCTTCAGCCATCGTAAAATCACCGTTTGTAGCAATACGAAAATCAGTCGCTTTTACATTGAGTTTTTGGTCCAGCTGAATAGAGCCTTTTTCAGAAATAATTCCTAGTATTTTCTCAATATTCAAAAAAACTTTTTTATCATCGTCTTTTCCATCTCCCGAGAAATGAACTCCACCATGATCACCACCATTATCATTATTGCCCTCATAACCGACTCCATTTCTTCCATCAAGGCAAAGATTTGTAGCAGTGATTGTGATGCCTTCTTGAATTGTTATGTTACAAGGTGAATGAATTTGAAGATCATCTCCAGTAAGTGCAAAAGCTATTTCTAGATTTTTGAATTTCTTTTTTTCCAATCCATAATTTTTTAAATATTCATCAAGCTGTGCTTTTGAATTCGCTCTGAACTTTCCAGCGCATTTATAGTTGTCATAATTTTTATTTGGCTCGCAAGCAAAAGAATTTTTTGGAGGTGGCGGAGGCGGCACTGGGGGTGGTGCGACAACAACTGGAGGGATATCTTTATTGTCTGAACTATGATCATTTTTTGATAAACATCCACTGACAAAAATAACCACGAAAACCAACAGAAGGTTCGTCATTTTAGACAATGAATATTTCTTGTTCAATTCTTGAAACAAAAGAAACCATTCCTTATTTTTTTCAATAGAAGTAATTTATTTGCAATGATTAAATAAAAACCGAACTGGCCTGTCAACTTATCTAATGTGAAGATTCGAATTTTTTCCTTTTAAAATCAAAACTTTACACTAACTTGATATTCACGAATTGAATCTACGACGTAAAGCAAGTGAACACCATTCGTTATGTTCACATGCAAAAAGTGAAATTATCTGAGAAGATTTTAGGAATTCATTCTTATTTTTTTAAAGCTAGAATGTCGGCTTCGCGATCAAGTCTTGCCCCATGTAGTTCATAACTTGTTCTGAAGATATTTTTTGGCCTGCTGATGTATATATTGTGTATCCATTCTCTATAAGGAAATCAAAGATGACTTTAGGATCTTTCTTCAAATTCATCATTACATTCTTTGAAATTTCAAAAATGATATTATTTATTTTTTTATTTTTTAATAATTCTATTGAGCCTTGAAAAACCTCATACTCAAAACCTTCAACGTCAACTTTCAAACAATCAATTTCATCTATACCTCTTGTTTTGCAGAATCCATCAAGAGTAGTAACATCAACTTCAATATAACTACTATCTGATTGACTTGCATGAGCGAGCCCCAAAGAATGATGAGCATGTGCAGGTGAAGTGTAAAATTTTAATTTACCTATTTTATCAGCGACCGCCATTTGGACAACTTCTATATTTTTTAAATTATTTGTTTTTATCAAATCTTTAAATTTTGATACGTTTTTTGGTTCAGGCTCAAAAGAAATAACTTGCTTGCTTCTTTTAGATAAAATTGCACTTACAAATCCAAGATTTGCACCAATATCAATGCAAACATTCATTTCTTTTGAATCAATCCCTTCAATCAAACTAAGAACTTTTCCGTCAAAATGAGTTTTATTTCTTATGAGGTGAAAAATATCATCATCTGGATAAATTTTAGATATGAATCCTTCATTATCTTTTAAGTAAAGATCCATTCCATAAACTTCAATGAGCTTTCTTAAAATGTGTGAATATCTCTTAACCAGTTGTCGTTGAATATTATTAACGATACCCATTAGCAATGCTCCTTAAAATCAGAGTTGAATACTAACAATTAAAAAAGTCACACCTGAGGCATAAAAAAGCACTTATGGCCATTTGTCTTGAAGAGGGCTTTTCGAGTCAGTTCATTAGTTGTATTTGAAATAACTTAGCACAACAAATTACAAAAATCACACGTTATATGAATTTTTCCAGCTAATCCAAAAATAAAAAAGGCTAAAACATCTTGTATTTGCTTTAGCCTTTTAACTATTTAAACGTTGTTGTGTAGGAAAATGCTAACAGGCAAAGTTCATTACTTCAATCATGAATTACAAATCTAAATATCTTATTAGCAAAATATAATGAACCCAATCGACAAAACACTCAACACTGCAAAAACTTTTTCAAGCTTCGACGGCTCCATTTTCTCGACAAGCTGAAAACATTTTAGTCTCAAGCTTTCATCTTTTATTTTCCCCTTCAAAAATTCTTTAAAATCTGCTTTGGAAAAATCCAGCGCCTCTAGAAATTTATTAAGATACTCATCATGAATTGTTGCCCGTCCATTTTCCATGTGACTGACAGTCGTAAAAGAAACATTAAGCATGTCTCCCACATTTCTAACCGACAAGGATCGCAATTGCCGCATTTTCTTAAGCGCTTCCGCTTCTCTACTTAATTCTATTTTTCTGTTTCTCTTCTCATCTTTTGAACTCATAAGACTCTCCTGTTTCAGTGCTTAGATGTTGTTAAAAACCACACAGCGTATAGCCTAAAAAAAACCTAGGGCTACACGCGTGTGAGTGGTAAAAAACAGGGCAAACCACACAATGTGCTTACTAAAACGTAACGCAAATTTCAGTAAGCACAAAAGTAAGCACAATTAAGCCAATAAGAGAAAGTGTGAGACATTCCGAGACAGGTTGCATTCATAAGAATTGATACAAGTAATTGAAACCTATGTGTTGATAATGATAAATTTTTTGGTGATTCTAGCGGTAAAACTGGATTTTTGGTGTTTTTATTTTGGAGGAGACGAGCGGATTCGCACCGCTGACTTTACGGTTTTGCAAACCGTTCCATTGGACTGCTCTGGCACGTCTCCACAATGAAATAAGTAAGAGGGATTTTGCTAAAAATCCCTCATTTTGTCAATGTAAAATTAAGGTATTAAGCTTCGCGGATCACGTATTTGTCTTTACCGTCATCAACCATTTCTTTAAGTTCTTTACCAACTTTAAAAAATGGAACTTTTTTCGGTGGAACTTTTACGATTTTTCCAGTCTTAGGATTGCGTCCCTCGTAGGCCTTATAGTTTCTGTTAGCAAATGATCCAAAGCCTCTGATTTCGATTCTCTCGTCTTCATAGAGTGCCTTAATCATACTATCAAAAGTAATATTAATAATGGTCTCAGCTTGCTTGTGAGTTAAATTGGCCTGCTTCTCAAGTGCTGCGATCAAATCTGCCTTAGTCATACTCGACTCTCCTTAAAACATTTATTTGAACATAGTACTCATCGGACGGAAGTGATCGAAACTTTAGGATCAACTTTTAATAAGACATTAATATTTCAAACTTTTAACTTTTTTGATTTAGCCACCAATTCTTGGCGTTTCTTATATTAATCAATACCAGTATTTTTTCTTTAATTATCTCTTAAGCCCTTGATAATAATGACCAACTTACCCCTCCTACAAATATCCGCTCCCGGGCACTCCGCCCAAGTTTAAAATAGCTATATAGAGAAAAGAAAAGGCTAAAGTTTAAAGAAACAAAAGTCGATTCGTTTACTAGGAGAAAAGAGTCTTAATGAAGTTTTTAAAGGTTCCTACAACCATTTCAATGTTTGTCACAAGTTTATTACTTGTCTCAAGCTGTATTACTGACCCAGGTGCAATTAAAGGCCGTGGATTGGTAAAAGATTTCTCTATCGTTAATAACACTGTCGGTTGTGGAACTAGTTATCTCATTCTCTCTCAACCAGGAACTTGTACAACGAGCTGTGGAACTGGAACTCACTTAGCAACAGCAACTGAATTGGCAACAGCTAGATCTACTGCAAGTACAACTCTCCTTCCTCAAATTGATGGTTCTGCTGGTGTGTGTATCGACGATACAATTAGCGCTCTTCGACCTACAAACCAAATTGATATCAAGAGTGATTTCTGCTCATGCTTAAATGGTAAATCAGATATCATTAACGACTGTACTTCATACTGTGCTTCTGTAACGCCATCAACTTCACCTACTCTTTACTTAAATACCATCATGGGAGTTGATATTGCCCTTAACCAAAAATTAGGGAATCTTTATAACTGGTGTACTGTTCAACTTCCTGGTGAAACAACAAGCCCACAATGTTTCTTAAGTGCAACAGATGGTACAAATACTATCTCAAACATCCCTGTGACAGTAGCGCCTGGATCAAACTCACTAACAGCAAACCTTCAGCTATTAGCTCTTAATAAAACTTATATTGTTAAGATCTATGAAGGAAAAGCAGGATCAAACGCACAGTCAAAAGAATTCCAAATTCGTCGTACAGCGCCTTCTACAGTAGATCCAAATCAAATTGGTGCTCTAAAAGTAACTCCAATTAATCAATACACATGTATGACTTATGGAGGAACTGTCCTTCCAACTGGGCAGATATTAAGAACAACTTACGCTCGCGTATTCTATTACTTTGCTTCTAATGAAACTCCTCCTCCAATTCCATCTCCTGGAGGAAATAATCAGTCACAAATTGTCTGCCATGATGAACAACTTCATCCTGGAAATGACAGTGCTCTCTATCCTCGTCTTGAAATGCTTCCGCAATTATTCACGATGTGGGATAAGGCCGATCCTCGCTTTGTAAATGAAAACAATGCGGGATTGATCATCAACAAAACTTTAACCAGCAGGCTTTATGCTGAGTATGGAGTAACTCTAAATGCTCCTGTTGATATCTTTAAGTTAGTCAATTATCCAAACCGCCCATCCACGGCCGCAACTTCAACTGCCACTATCCCTCTTGGGTATATGATGGTTCCTTTTACAGATAAAAACGGAAATACTTTCTGTCCAACACAAACAGACTTTAATGGAACAGATCCACTCTTTAATATCCTAAGAGACTATATGGATAGCACTGAAGGGCTATTCCTTGCAGAAAAAGAAGCAGAAACAGTTCTTGATGGTACGACTTACAAAACCATATACGGAACAATGTTTGTGACAGAACGAATACTTAAAACTTATGGATTCTACATTGAAAATGGATTGAAGATTAAAGCAGATCAATCTTCAATGAACACAAAAACAATTTACTACTACTGGCCAATTGACAACACAATGGATCCACTTGCTCAAGGTAATAGAAAACTCTTTACAGTAAGATCTCCTGATACTTTAAACGGAAATGTTCCGACAGGTCAGTCAACAACTCAAAGAACAACTGATAAGCGTATTGGTTGCGTTCCTAAATCGATTTAAAAAACTATTAAAGAAAGGTTCTGTAGGCAACAGAAAACGTAGGTTCAATCTCTTTTCCATAGAAATAGATAAGAATACCAAATCGAAGTGAAGTCATAATTAGAAAACGAAAAAACCAGAAGCCGATGGCCTCCAGGATCGATCTTCCCTCTTTTTTCATAAACCGCTTCAAAAAGAATCCAAAAAGAACAGTAAGGAGCATGATCCCTCCAAAGCGAATAAGCTTGTCTTGATCATCTAAGATCTTAGCGAGCATTGGTAATGCTTCCGCGTCTTTAATAAGGCGTACAACAAAGACAGAGAGCTTTGGAAATCGTTCTACATATACTTCGGCACTGCCGCCCTTCGTGTTCTCTTTGAGGATTGTGACGAGCTGATTCTCAGACATTTTTTGAAGAGGGGCCAAGGCCACTCTCAGGGCATCTGAGTGCTTCATTTTTTTTAAAGTTTGAGGGTCAATTCTTTCGGCATTCTTTGCAGCTGAAACTTCATTTGGATTTGATTCAATGACAGCGTGAATTTCTTTTTCAGAAAGTTCACCACTAGTGCCCATCTCCTGGATGGTATTGGCGTCTTTTATAACCTTCTCTTGATCATTGCTATAATCTTTTAGGATTTTATTAAGATTTTTAGTGTCGTGCTCTTCTTGAATTTGAGTTTCTTGATTGCCATTTTGATCAGTGGGCTCTTGAGCAAAAATAACTGGGCCTATAAAAAATAGGCCCAGAATAATAAGAGATAAAGTATAAGGAAATTTTTTAAGCAATAGCTTTATTAACTTTGTGTTCATTCGCTTTTTTTAGTTGAGTATCAGTAAAGAGAGTCGTAACCGCAGCGATATAAACTGAAGAGTATGTACCGAAGATAATCCCTAATGTCATAGGAAAGAAGAAATCTTTAATTGCAGCTCCACCCATGAAGAACATTGTCACTGTTACAAGAAGAGTTGCAAACGAAGTGATAATAGTTCTTGAAAGTGTGTCGTTAACAGCATCGTTGATGTGCTGACGAAGACTAATCGTTTTGTCTTTGTCTTCGTGTTCACGGATTCTGTCGTAAACGATAACAGTATCGTTAATTGAATAACCGATGATTGCTAAAAGAGCAGCTACTGATTGAAGAGAAAACTCATGTCCTGTCCAAGCAATGATACCAGCAACAACGATAACGTCGTGAAAAAGAGAAATCATCGCCCCTGGAGCGTAACGGAAGTCGAATCTGATAGCGATATAAATCATAATAGCAAGGATCGCCCAGAACATCGCTTTAACAGCAGAAGTTCTAAGAGTCGCTCCTGCTTTAGGACCTACGATATCTACTTTTTGAATTTCACCTTTATTTTCTTTAATCGAATGAAGATCTTCTGTAATTTTTTGTGTGATTAAGTTTAAAGATCCTTCTTCAGCTTGAACTTTAATGAGAACTTCATTGTCTTTTTCTTCACCGATAGTTTGAACAGAAACGCCTTTAAGTCCTGCTTTATCAAGAGACTCGCGAAGTTGGTCTAGATGAATTGGTTTTTCAAACTTGGTTTGAATTTCAGCTCCACCTCTAAAATCAACTCCGTAGTTCATGTGATTAAAAATCCCATAAAGTGAAACGAGTGTTAGTATAAAAGAAGCAGTTACAACGTATTTTGCATATCCAACGAAATCAATTTTTGTTCCGTGTTTAATTAATTCTATCATATTAAAAATCTCCTAAACTCTACTTATTAAATGCTAAGCTCTTGTCCACTTGTCTTGTCCATATAAAGTTCGAACAACAGATGTGAAACATAGTAAGCAGTGTATACAGTAACCACGATACCAATTAACAATGTAACGGCAAATCCTCTAATTGGACCTGTACCGAAGTTAAGAAGACAAAATCCTGCAGCCGCTGCTGTAACGTGGGCATCAAGAACTGTCCAAAGAGCAGATGCAAATCCTAGCTCATAAGACTTATAGTTACTGATTCCTCGTCTTACTTCATCTCGAATTTTTTCAAAAATAATAATGTTCGCATCAACGGCCATACCAACTGTAAGCGCGATTCCCGCTAACCCTGGAAGAGTTAATGTTGCATCGATCGCAACTAGAATTGTAATCGTGAAAAGAACGTTTAAAAGAAGAGTTACTACAGCAATAAAACCAGAGAATTTGTAGTAAAGGATTGCAAAAATAAAGACGAGTGCACAACCAATGATGGAAGCGACTTTTGCTTTTTCAATTGAGTCTGATCCAAGGTTTGGACCAACTGTTCTTTGTTCCAAGAAATCAAGCTGAACAGGAAGAGCTCCAGCTCTTAGTACAAGGGCCAGGTCTTTTGCTTCAGACATTGTTTTGTTGAAGTTTACTCCACCGCCACCAAGAGTGATTTGAGCGTGACCGCCACCAATTTTAGCCTGAATAACAGGAGCTGAGTAAACGTTTCCATCGAGAATAACAGCCATGCGTCTTCCGATATTAGCACCAGTTGCTTCTTCAAAGCGTTTAGCTCCAGCTGCTTTAAAGTCCATTGATACGTAAGGTTCATTTTTTTGTTGATCAATTTGAACGCGGGCATCAGCAAGGTCATCCCCTGTGATTTTTGGAAGTGATTCAACAACGAAAGGAATATTTGCTTCTTCTCCTGTCGCTTTATTTGTTTTCTTTTCAAAAGCAAGCTCATGTCCTTCTGGAATATCAGCTTTTAAAAACTCGTTCATCTTTTTTAGATAATCAGAAAAACGATCTCCTTTTTTGTATGTGATCCCGGCCTTAGCTGCTTTATCAAGCCAGCCCATCATCACTTGTGGAGCAATAGTGTCGTTTGCCATTTTGAATTCAAGCTTAGCAGTTTTCCCGATAAGCTCTTTTGCTCTTTCAATATCGCGAACACCTGGAAGCTGAACAACAATACGATCATTACCTTGAGCTAAGATTTCTGGTTCAGTAACCCCGAATTCATCTATACGGTTTCTGATAACTTCAATTGATTTCCCAACAGATTGTTCTTCAATTTGTTTTTTGATTAAAGAAGCCAGTGCAATTTCTAATTTATCACCTTCATCTTTAGTGATGCGAACATTTCCAGCAAAAAATTCTTTGATTTTTTTCTTAGCTGCTTCCATGTCTGATGACTTAGTTAAAGTCAGAGCAATTTTTGGATCCATTGGATCTGAATCATCAATAGTCCCTGGAGTCATAGTGATGTCTTGATCTTTTAGAAGAAGTTCAATTTTGCGAGCGTAAGTTTTTACCTCATCTTTATAAACTTTCTTAAAATCAATTCCCATGATCATGTAAAGGCCACCTTGAAGGTCAAGACCTAGATTGATTTTTGATTTAATTGGATAATGTCCATTCTCATCAAATTTCATTACGGTTGGAAGCAATACAAGAACGGAAAGAACAATAAAGACAAGTAGCACACTAAAGCGTACCCACCAGCTGGTTTTCATCAAAAAACTCCCTTTTATAGACGTCAAAATCAACTATACTAAATGGTTAACCCAAAAAGTATAGTTGATTAATTTATAGAATTGCAAGGCAGAATATTAAGAGTGCTTAGGAGATTCGGTCTTAGCTTCAACCGATGCCACAACTGGCTCGCTTGTTTCAACTTTTACAGCAGTCACTTCCACATCTTTTTTAACTTCAGCTGAAGCAGTCGCAGCTGGAGTATGTGGCTTGTTCATTTCATTCATCATCTCATCGCGAGCTTTTTGAAATTCACGAACTGCTTGTCCAAGTCCTTTTGCTAATTCTGGTAACTTTTTTGGTCCCAAAAAAAGAAGGGCAATAATAAAAATAAGAAAAAGTTCACCTGCGCCTAATCCAAACATACGATCCTCTCAATAATTTTATTTTTTTTCTGTTTCAAGTACTGATTTAGCAAGTCCCGCGATTTGGCTTTTTAAAACCTTAAAACGAACTCCTTCAGATACTTCTAGGTCTACGATTTTATCACTAATTCCAGCGATTTTTCCAATGAAACCTGACTTTGTATAGACTTCGTCACCTTTAGCTAAATTAGCAAGAAGAGCTTGCTCTTCTTCAAATTTTTTCTTTTGAGGTCTGATCATTAGGAAATAGAAAATAACAAACACAACTACTAGGGGAAGAAATTGAAGCATTGGGTTTTGTGGTGGAGTCCCAGCACTTTGTGCAAAAGCATTTGTTGATAAAACTTTTAAAATAAGAGAATTTAACATAATCATTCCTTCCATTTTTTAGAGATTAATTCCAAATATTTGACTGATATGAGTTATAGAACTTAGTGTAAAACTCGTCAAACTGATCATTTAAAATTGCATTCCTTGCATTGTGAGTCATTTGCAAATAAAAATGGAGATTGTGGTAGGTAATCATGTTGCCAGCAAGGTATTCACCAACAGTATAAAGGTGTCGAATATACGCACGCGAGTACTTTTTGCAAACCTTGCAACTACACTCTGGGTCAGGTGGAAGTAAGTCTTCTTTGAAGCGCTCTTTTTTGATATTGAGAGGGCCACCAGCTGTTAAAAACTGACCATTTCTTGCGTTTCTTGTTGGAAGAACGCAATCAAACATATCAATCCCCGCTTTTATTCCATTTAAAATATCCAGCGGCTTTCCCACTCCCATCAAATAGCGAGGCTTATCTTCTGGCATGGTGTGAACAAACTGATCCAGGAAATTGACCATCTCTTCGTTTTTTTCACCAACAGACAATCCGCCTAAAGCGTATCCTTCAAAATCCATCTCTTTTAGGCGCTCCATGCACTCAGTGCGCAAATCAAAGTGAAGACCACCTTGAATAATTCCAAAAAGATTTTGATGATCTTTTAGTTTGTAATCGCGGCAGCGACGGGCCCAACGAAGAGTTAGTTCCATACTTTCGCGAAGACGCTCTTTTGTCGCTGGAAGGGCCGGGCATTCATCGAAGTTCATCACAATGTCACTTCCAAGTGCTCTTTGAATCTCCATGGATTTTTCTGGCGAGATTAAATGTCTAGATCCATCGAGGTGAGATTGAAAAGCAACCCCCTCTTCAGTGACTTTATTCATACTAGAAAGAGAGAAAACTTGATAACCGCCACTATCTGTTAAAATAGCGCGATCCCATTTCATGAACCCGTGAAGGCCTCCGCCAACGCGTTCAATGAGCTCGTGACCTGGTCTCAAATAAAGGTGATAAGTGTTACCCAAAATAATTTGGGCATTCATCTCCTCTAGTTCCTCTTGCCACATAGTTTTAACACTTGCTCTTGTTCCCACAGGCATAAAGATAGGTGTTTGTATTTCACCATGGGCCGTAGTGATTACTCCTGCGCGGGCCTTTTTTGATTGAGCTATTCTTTTATAAATGGTTTTTGACATAAATTACCTAAATTATCTGATGATAAGCATTCCATCCCCATAAGAAAAAAAGCGATAGCGCTCTTTTATGGCGAGCTCATACAGTTCTAAAGTTTTATCTCTACCTATTATTGAAGAGACTAGCATAAGTAAAGTCGATTCCGGGAGATGAAAATTTGTAATGAGTCCATCGACACTTTTTACATCCACACCAGGGTGAAGAAATATATTCGTGCTGAACATTTCATTTGGCCGTAAATTTTTTTCAAAACTTGATTCCAAAACTCTAAGCGCAGTTGTTCCAACAGCAAATACTTTTTTATTTTCGCTTCTAGCTTTTTTTATTAACTGATCATTCTCACTATCAAAGAAAAAATTCTCTGAATGCATATGATGATCGATAATATTTTCCACTTTCACAGGGCGAAATGTTCCAAGCCCTACGTGCAAAGTGACAAACGCAGAATCAATGTTTTGATTTTTTAATTTTAACAAAAGATCATTTTTAAAATGAAGCCCGGCCGTAGGTGCAGCGACTGATCCTTCTTCTTTGGCAAAGACCGTTTGGTAAGCCGTTCTATCTTCCTCATCACTTTCTCCATTACGGATATAGGGAGGAATTGGAATTTTAGCATGTTCATAAAGATAAGATTTAATATCATCTTTATTAAAATCCACTCCAAACGTTCCATCGCTATGAATTGTTTTTATCTCTGCTTTTAAATTGTGTGGGAAAAGAAAAGTCGTTCCAATTTTTTTCTTAGATGTCGTTTTTATAAGGGCCGGGTAGCCACTTTCTGATTTTTCTGTAGAAAGTAAAAATAGCTCGGCCGATCCCCCAGTCTCTTTTTTACCCAGAAGACGAGACGGAAATACTTTTGAACGGTTAAAAACAAGCAAACTTTGTTCTGGAAGATACTTGCCGATATTGTCGAATGTATCGTGAATCACTTCGTTTGTAGAGGCCTTATAAACCAAAAGGCGCGATACACTTGCCGGGCGTTGAGCGATAAGCTCTTCGGGCAAATCAAAATGATAAGAAGAAAGTTGATAGTCTTTTGAATTCATACTGTTTTTTAACATGAAAGGCATGTAATTGGCCCTTTTAAAAAATGAATTTTTATGAAAAACTTTATTCATGACTAAATATTTATTCCTTTTACTTTTTATTGGTTTTCTCCCTACTTTTGCATGTGCTCAAAGCACAAACGAATTTGAGGAGGAGCTACGATTGCTTGAGAAACAAGACGAGGCCGCTCTCAAAAGAGTTGAGGATCTCTCTAAACAAGAATCAACAGATGGTGTTGATGTTGTAACTGACACTGTCAGTGTTGGGCGCGCAGCACCCTTGAGATATGAATCAAAGCCTGACAAGACTGAGACTATTCAAGAAGTCATTCCAGAGAAAAAAGCTCGTCGCATTCGTTCTCGCTAGGTTATTACATTATGATTAAAATTAGTCTGGTACTATTTTACTTACTCTCTTCTCATCTGAGTTTTGCTCAAACGTTTAATTTAGGCCGATTTTCAATTGCAGAATCGCGCATAAAACTCAATCTTAGTGATTTTGTGATTCATTCACAAAATCCAGATATTGAAACTAAATGGGAAACGGATTCACTTCAATGGATCAGAAATGAAAGTAATCTTCTTGTCCCAAGGGCGCTTTTACAAATCGTCATAAAAAAAGATGATGCCAAGACTTATATCGATTACCAAAAAAAGACCATTCTACCGTATAAAAAAAATCATTTTGTAGAAACTGAAGTTTATATTGATCTTTTTAATCCCGATTTAGTGTTTATCTACTCTGGAAATAACCTAATTGATAAAATCAGCATTTCATCTCAAGTAACTCCATCATTGAACTTTAAACAATTAGTTGATTACTCCTGTTCTCCCTACGAAGTAAAAGTAGAAGGTGTTGATGATGAATATCTCTCCATCGGCTGCAAAATGAACCGTGTTGGAAAAACATGGAATGAGAGACCACTTTTAGAAGTCACAATTAGTTTAACAAATCTTAGAACAATTAATGAAGCAACTCCGCCTTATATCGTTTACTTAAATGGATCATCTCCAATTGAGATGAAATTAAAAGGACCAGATGGAAAATTTAAAACTCTAAAGATTAGCGCCTCAATTCCAGAAAAAATTCATCGTTTCCATACTTCATTGGGGTTTGGCCCCTATATTTATCAAGCTGATGAAGGAACTCTTTCAAGAAATGCTCAACTCGCTCCTTCTCTTATGGGCTATGCTAAGTATGATCTAACTGAGACTGCATCGTTTAAGGCATTTGATGCACTTTTATGGGAGAAAACTTTTTTTAATAATTTCGGATTATATTTTTCATATGATTTAGCAACTGCTCTTGATGGAAGAGTCATCATTAACGCTCTTTTAGGTTTTCAAGGTCTTCGTTATCAATATTCTAAAGACACATCGAGTGTTTCTCGTGTGATTTATCCACAAGGTTTTGAAGTTCTCTACAAACACGCCTTTATTGAAAACTATCAGCTGGCCTATGGAATGTTTTTATCCACCACTGATGAAAAATACACCAATGCCTGGCTTCGCTACGGAAAGAAAAATTTCCTTGAACTCAATTACATCAAATGGGGCCATGAAAATAGCAAGATCAGTATGTGGGGGCTCTCTGTCGGAATCCCTTTTTTCAGTGCTCTTTAAAACGAGTCAAAAACACAGTACATATTCTAATTTTTGTTTCTGCTATTTTTTTCTTGATGAGAAAGAACTTTATACAAATTAGATTCAACCCAAGTTGTTAACTCTTGCACTCGTAATGCGACTTCTACTCCCATTGAAGTTAAACTATATTCAACTTTTGGTGGGATCACAGGATATGCCTTGCGAATTACAAAACCATCTTTCTCTAAAGCTTGTAATGTTTGGGCCAACATTTTTTCACTAATACCTCCAATTTTTTTTCGCATTTCACTGAAACGATAAGTTTTTTCTAAAAGAATAACCAATATTAATGAACCCCAAGTTGAAGTCACATGATCTAAGATATCCCGTGAAGGACATTTAGAATTGTATAAATCGGCGGGAAATTGTTTCTTTTTTGTCATAGCTAAACTCCTGTAAAGTTTAATTAAAGTAAAAAATCATAATACTTACTAAAAAGTGCGTACTAACTTTAGGTAAGCTACAAGGGTAATATTAGCTTAAGGCTTAATCTTTATAAAGCTAATAATAAACAAATGGGGAAAATGATGATTGCAATTACCGGAGCAAATGGGAAATTAGGAAATTTGGTTGTTCAAGAACTTTTAAAAAGAACAGACGCAAAAAATGTCGTGGCGCTTGTTCGCAATCCCGAAAAAGCTGCTAACCTCCAAGCGTTGGGAGTACAAGTCAGAAAAGGAGATTACGATCAATTC
Source organism: Bacteriovoracales bacterium (assembly GCA_037444575.1). Taxonomy (GTDB): domain Bacteria; phylum Bdellovibrionota; class Bacteriovoracia; order Bacteriovoracales; family Bacteriovoracaceae; genus Bacteriovorax. The sequence continues at coordinate 84,251 of JBBIME010000013.1, read as the reverse complement.
GATTCATTAGTAAATAGTTTGCAAGGAGTTGAAAAATTGCTGTTAATTTCTTCTAGTGAAATTGGAAAAGAACGGCCCAACACAATTCTGTAATTAAAGCAGCAGTACAAGCGAAGATTAAAACAATTATCTATACAAGTATTTTAAACGCAGAAACATCAAAATTAGGTTTAGCAGAAGAACATAAAGCTACAGAAAAATCTATTTTATCTTCTGGATTAAATTATACCATTCTAAGAAATGGCTGGTACTTAGAAAATCACACTGAAAACTTAGCCTCGGCCCTTCAGTTTGGAGTTATCATGGGGGCTTCGGGCGAAGGTCGTTTTTCCTCTTCAAGTCGTTTGGATTATGCAACTGCCGCAGCTGTTGTGCTGGTAGAATCAGGTCATGAAAATATTATCTATGAACTCGCGGGAGATCACTCTTTTACAATGAAAGAATTGGCCAGTGAAGTGAGTCAGCACTCTCAAAAAAATATTATTTATCAAGATATGACTGAGTCTGACTACGAAAAAGCACTGGTTAGCTTTGGTGTTCCGCAAGCTTTTGCACACCTTTTAGCAGATTCAGATAGTGGTGCAAAAAATGGTCACTTAGAAAGCAAGTCAAAGGATTTATCAAAACTCATTGGTCGTGAAACAACAACTCTTAGTATGGCAGTACGTTTTGCAGTTAAATCAAAATAGTCAAAACTAAATAACTGAAATGGCCTGAAAAGGATTTTGGAAGTTTTCTGGTGGTTGAAAAAATGTGACCTGCAAGTTTCGTTTAAACAACCATCAGTTTTTTTCTATTCTAACAGAGATCTAAAAAACTCAATAGTAAACTAAGCTTTCTTTGCAGTCATTTGCTGAATTTGAAAAATAATCTCTATTACTTTTTCAAATACTTTATCAAACATTTTTTTGACTTCGATAAACACAGCATAAGACTGAACTTGAGAAAGTATGATTTGCATGAATGTTTCAAGAAACGGAATCATTTTATCAATTCCAGTTTTTTTAAGGATCAATTCTAAAATTCCGTTTGCTGCTTCCACGTCAACTCCGTTATTTCTGACAACGTATAATGGATTTGTATTTTTTTTGGCTCTAGATGTGCTCATGTGACCATTCCTCGATTCTTTTAGCGACGCCAGAAAATTTCTCCTGGAGTTCATTAAATTCCTGATTCTTAAAATCAAAAACAGATTTTCTGCTTGAAAGCGATTTTACGAGACCTGCCTTATTAAGAAAAGGAGAGAATACTTTTCCTTGGCCTAATTCTTCCTCAATAGACTTGATAATTTTAGTAAGGTCATCGTTCTCTTGCTTACGACGCAAATCCACAAGGTTTGGCACATGCAATAAGATTTCAGGGGCCTTCACAATTCCCATATCACCGATGTCTTCAATTACTTGATAAAAATGTTCAAGACCTTTCAGTGAAAAATCATCTGGTCTAAAAGGAACGATAACTCCATCGCTCGCGCAAAGAGCATTGATAACAAGAAGACCTAAAGTTGGTGGGCAATCGATGATGATAAAATCATAGCGATCTCGAAGACCATTAGTTTCAATAAATTTTTTTAAAACAAGCTGTCTTGGTGCATTGATAGAGGCCACGGTTAAATCAAAACCTGAAAGCTCCTGACCTCCTGGAAGAAGATCGACAGAACCTTTTGCTAACACACTTCCTAGCATCGCAGGAGCATGAAGCATCTTTAATTCTTTAACTGAATTAATCAGCAGATGATAAATATTTAAATCATTACTTGCTTGAAATAAAAGCGTGAGGTTTGCCTGAGGGTCTAGATCAATCGCTAAAACCTTGTGTCCATTTTTAGCAAGGGCAAAAGCTGCATTGAAGGCCATGGTTGTTTTTCCAACGCCACCTTTTTGGTTAATGAAGCTGATAACTTTTCCCATAAAAACTCCCTATGAATTGAGGCGATCTTTAAAAATAAAAAAAGCTGCGAGAACTAGACAAATACTTGCATATAAAAAATTTCTAGAAAGTGGAACTTTCATGTAAATGACCGCAAAAACACCAAAGATTGTCATCGTAATAATTTCTTGAATGACTTTTAATTGAGGAAGAGTGAAATAATGAACACCGATGCGATTAGCGGGAACTTGAAAACAGTATTCAACAAAAGCTATTCCCCATGAAACAAAAATAACGGCCCAAACTTTCGAGTGTTGATGAGATTTCAAATGGCCGTACCAGGCCATTGTCATAAAGAGATTAGAAATAAGTAGCATGCCAATTGTTCTAAACATACTACTAAGGGTAGCGCGATAAAATTAGGAATTCAATTTTTTCTATCCAAGATTTTAGTATGGATAATTGTGGCGAGCAGTGTCTGCTGGGAAATTGGTCTTATCAACTGGGATATAACATCTGAATCCAATATCCGAACGAACAACAGAATCAGGAACTAGTTCAGAAGAATAACGTCCAGAGAGGTTTCCTGAGAGATAACTTCCCCCTTGGGCAAAACTTCCAGTTTGAGTTGGATTTGTAGCAGCGTTATTGACAGCAGCGCCGTTAATGGTAATTCCATCCTCATGGAGTTGATTATTAGTTATCCCGGCCGTAGGACCAATATCTAATAGATATGGTAACGACGGAGACGTAGGCAGACTCGTTCCAATATTGATGTTGATAGGCATTCCCACTGGGAAACTAAATTTTCCTGCAGTGAAAAGTCTATCTCTAAAGATCCAATTCGTTAGAAATGCGTCTCCAGCACCTGCGATTGAATCCCCGTTTGCGTCGCTATATGGACCAGTCACAAAATCAAAGCCGTACTTAGCACCGCCACCAAAATTGTAATCGCCAAGACTTGTTCCTGCATTTGTTTTACAAACAAACGCCGAAGGAGCACCATTACACGTCATTTTATCCTTCACCCATTCAGCAACGTTCCCGTAGACATCTTGAATACCATAGCGAGAACTACAAGCTTCTGTTCCCATATCACTTCCCCAAGGAATTGAACCTGTGTACAGAGATCTGATTCCTGAAGAGGCCGTTCCTGGAAGCGAATAAAGGAAACTTGATGATGGTATAGTTGAATCCGTATAAGAAGTTTCAAGTCCATTTGCACTCAAAGAGTTACATCGCGACTGAAGGTTTAGAGAAGGCCCTTGTTCAATATCTGTGATCACAGCATCACTCATTCCCACTGGAGCTGATGAGTACGCGACATATTCTTTTTTAGTTGGAAGTTGTGGAGTTGAAATAACCCCTGTTAAGTTTGCTGTTGCCGATGCTGATGATCGATTCGTACAAACGAGATTTGCTTGAGCTTCTGAAATATTAACTAAAGGAGCATTCAGAGCAGTATTTGATTTAACAGAAGCGGCGGCAATTTGTACGGCAGATGCAGCGTTGTAACCGACCCAAGCAGCGCCATCATATATGTAACATCCACCAGCACTACGGTCATAGTAAACATCATTGGCCAACATTCCCGAAAGTGTTAAAGTCGCTGGTGCACCAATCCCAATACATCCACTGCTTGAACATTTTGGTGCGGACGAATAAGGACATCCACTTTCAGAGATATCAACAAGCATATCTTTTTCAATATCATAGAAACCTGGAGTTACTGTTGACTCTCCTGGCCCACTATAAGGACATCTGTAATTGTGAGTTGGATCAACTTTATTCGTAGTAGTAGTCGTCATGTGCATGCTATTGCAAACTTCTTGATTTACAATCCAACGATGAACAAAAGCATAGTTTTCAACAGGAGCAAGCACTCTCACCTCAGAAATGACATCTGGAGTGTATGTCGCAAAGCTGTGATTACTGTCGATTGGACGAACCAGGTAATAATATACTTTGCCCGCAATCGCTGTAGTATCAGTAAATGTTCTGATCATAGGATCGCTTAGAGTTTTTGTATCTGCACTATTGAGTTTTAAAAAACCATTTATAAAGTCATAGTCCTGGCCTGCTTCTCTTCTATAAACATTCCATCCTGCAATCTGAACGTTTGAATCCGGACCAGATCCTGTGATCATAAATTGATTCCATGAAAGAGTTACTTTCGATGGAATATAACTAGTAGCACTCCACCCAAAAGTAGATCCCGTCAGAGTAGAATACTTACAAGAATTAGAAGCTGTATTGAAGTAATATTGCCCAATCGCAGTAGCTGTAGGAATGGTCTGTGTTGGCAGAAGAGTTGAATCATATAAAAAGTTCTGTCCACCGGCCAAACGAGTGATTGGACATGTCGTTTTAATTTCCACCCAAGAAAATTTATCTGTTCCTTGGCTTCGATAACATCGTTTACTACCGCTATCCCAATATAAAACATTAACTGCACTTGGTGTAACGACACTGTTTGGAGGAGTAGTTCCTGTACAATCAGTTGTTGTAGTATCACACTTACTTGCATCTGTTGCCTTGTTATAATTACAAACGATATCATTTGACGAGGCAGGTGCTCCATTTTTATCAGTCTTAATCCCTACTGCTGAAATATTGGCCCATCCACCGTGAAGTGCGGCCACTGGATTAACGATCAAAGAAAATGTTTTTGAAGTAAAATGAGTTGCTAAAGCACTTCCATCATTTACAGTGACTGTGATATTTGAGTTTCCAGAAACACCTGGAACTGGATTTAATTTAAGATAAAATTTATGAAGTTTAACGTTGTCAGAAGCAACGGCCTCAAGAGTTGGAACACCGGCTGCAGGAACAACTGTCGAGCTCGCTCCAAAAGTTCTAGACTCTCCAGCATCTTCAACACCATTATCATTTAGGTCATAAAAAACTGTAATCGCACTAACAGGCAACACTCCTGGATTGTCAGAAGTAATGTTCGCAATTTTTACACCCTGAGCATCTTCATCCGGAGAACTCCCCTGGTCTTCATCCACAATAAACGGACCGGCAACAACAGAGCCTCCTTCGTTTGATTGTACACTCGCAATTGATTGAACAAAAAATGGTGGATCGTCTACAAAGTTAACTTGAATAGGGATAATTTGATTAACTGATTTTGGATCAGCGATTCCATGAGTTGTCCCATTATCTGCCAAAGTAATCTTTAAATTTGTTGTCCCTGATTGATTTTGAGTTGTCGTAAAAGGAACCATGTAAAGACCAACTCCACAACTATTTCCTCCCACTCCCGGAGCTAGGACTGCTCCAAAAGTCATCACTAAATTTGGATTAGAAGTTGGAGTCGTTTGAGTTGGAGTAACTGTTAAAGTTTGTGTGGCCTCATCAGCTCCCCCTCCAGCATTAGCACTGACGCAAACATAGGCAGAGCTTGGTGCTGCTGTAGAGTTCTCTTGCATTTGAAGTGTTCCAAGAGGTGCCGTGTATGAAGTAGGAATACCTGCTGCTGTTGCAGTTGCTGTAGCAGCAGTGAGCACTGGAGGGTTGTTCACTTCCCAGACACTCATCACAACTGACTCAGAAGCACTTGTGATAGTTGCAGCTGAAAGCTGATCAGTCGTTGTAATTGTATAAGAAAATCTTGCTGTCCCATTAAAATATGTTATTGGAACAACACTTGCCGAGCAAACACCATTGACATCACAACTACACGTTGTAGGAACAAGGTATGATAAACCAATATTTGGTGGAGTCGCAAAATCCACAGCGCACGATACAGGCTTAACAGTAGGTGAATTGTCAGCATCAAAATAATTAAGTGTGACCACTTGACCAGCGGTTGTCCCCTCTGCCTCTGCCGTCGTAGTTGTATACGCCATAGTTAATGGCATATAGGCCAGGTTGTACTGAGTTGGAGTTAGTGGAGCGTGATCAGTATGCGAAATCTTAACCATTACTGTTGCAGTATTTGACGACGTCCCACTTGCATTGGAGGCCGCAATTGAGAACTTGTCAAAGGCATCACTACCGCCAGCAAGAGCTACCGCTGAAGGCGTAGAGACAGAAGGAATTGGAAAAGTTGCCAGACTTCCACCTGTGACAACAAATAAACTTTTTGCTTTTTGATCTGCATTTAAAAGATTCAAAATATCTGAAGAAGTCGTAACTCCAGGGTTAATAAAAACTTTAACACTGTTGCCAACAACTCTTACAAAACTTTCATTATTATTTAAAGACACGAGACCAAAAGTTTCATTCTTGGTTACAGTAGAATCTACAGCAACATTATTTGCTTGAAGATCAAAATACTGAATCGTGTAGTTATTAGCGTATGATCCTGCTTTTTTGGCCGTAAAAACTAAATCACCAATTGTAGCAGTTGCTACAGTTGGTGTAATTGTATCATACAGGTCCCCACTTGTTGGTGTGTAATCACACAAATGAGAAGAAGCAACTGTTCTACAGTTAGAGACACTTCCTTTTGTTGGTTGAGACGTTACTAAATAATTGAAGGACGTCGTATTTAAATAATCTCTAGCGACAGGAAGAACAATTGAGTACGTTGTCGGAGTGTTTGTTGCACTCTGAGGGTAAGTTAAAAAACTTGATTCAACAGCAGGAGCTAAAAAGTTTGTACTTCCCGGAAGGGCCGCGATAGTGAGATTAACATTTTTTAAATCCCCTTCTCCTTCTAAATCAGAAATTGTATACGAGAAACCGGAAGCTCCAGTTTGAGATAATTTAGGCGCAATGATGGTTGTACATACGCCACCAGAGCAATCACAACGATTCACAACAAAGGTATTGGCCGAGTTGAAATCAATCATCTTCGCTTGTGTAGAATCGTAATAATATTTAACAGTACTCGAAGACAAACTGTAAGGAGCTACAATGGTGAGAAGATTATTGGCCGCTGTTTTAAATAATCCAAGTTGATTAATAAGATTTGAGTAATTAAAAGTTACTTTTGCAATGGCAAGTGCTGCTTGCATATTATTTTTTTGAGCGATAGCTGCAGTTTGATCAACACCAGCAGGAAGCGAATTGGCCGCAGACTGGGCCGCAAAGAAAACAGCATCAGCTTGTGCGAAAACTCCGCCATTGATCACCTGAGGAGAGATGGCTTCAATATTAGAGGAAATTGCAGTTAATCGACACGAAATCGCTGCATAATTTTTTGCATCAGTATAAGTAAGCGTGATGGTCTTTGATACTTCTTGAGTAAGAATATCAGAACTCAGTGTAGCAACCGGTTTTGATATTGGCTGAGCGATATTCACACAACTGCGAGTAATGCTGTTAAAAGATTGATTCGTACCACAGACTGCATTCTTCTCAGTGGCCTTAGGCATGCAAGCACTCATCACTAAAGTGATGGAACTCAAAAATAGATAAATGAGTTTGCTCGTTTTCATATTAGGGCCTAAATACTCCTCTCCACCTTATCGAAGTCTTAAATACAATCTTTAAAATACATATATATTTTATTCCCAACTATAATTATCCGGCATAATTCACCCTATAATTCTCTCCAATAGAAAAGCTCAGGTTTTGTGAGTATTTACCCACATAAAACAGTCGGACTAAATTTTTACTAGGTAGAAAAAGTGGGTCTTTTTATTGGCAATGCTTCTGGTAAACTTTATGCATGGAACATAGATTGAACACAAAAAGAACTCTTTATCTTGTTATCTATTTAGGGCAATTATGCTTGAGTAATTTTGTTCATGCAGCAGATACAAAAAGTCGATCTCGCGAAGAGCTGCTAGTCGTTCAAACAACTTCAAAAGATCAACACTCATTCGTTGTCGCTAAAGGTATCAAAGATGGAATTACAAAAGGCCAGGAGATCATTTTTGCCAATTCGTTTGTCAGCATTCTTTGCAAGGCCCGCGAAGTAAATCGAGACTACTCGCTTTGGATTCCAACAGATCCTAATGTCAATATTCCCTTTAAAAAGGAAGACATCATCAGTTATAACTCTCACGCTTATGGAAATGTTGCCCTCGATATTGTTGGCGATGTCAACATTACCCCAACTGTTGACTACAATGAGCTCTATAAAAAATTTCGCTCTCACAATAACTACGCTCTCAAAGGAAGTATCCATCGAAGTCTTGCTCAATCATCTTCCGATGTGAGTGCAAGCAACAATTCAATGGCCTCTGGTTACAGTTTCGCACTTGAATACAATTATCGATTCATGCCTGAGTTTGAAATGAGTTTCGGAGGGCGACTTGATAATGAAATTCATCGTCAGCCCAATCCTGTTCTAGATATTCCTACAACAAGGGTGATGGGAACGGCCGCAGTGACTTATCACTTTATGAGTTTATCGTCTGATCAAAATAATTTTTACCTTAGCCTAGCTGCCGGAATAGGTAAATCGACGACAACTGTCGGTAATGAAAAAAGCACTGGGACTGTAACATTGATTCCTGAAGCGCGCTTAGGCTATCTAATGCCTTTTTCAAAATCAGTAGCAATGATTTTTGAAGGATCTATTGAATCATTGAATGCTAAAGAAAAATTTAGCATTGGAACAGAACAAACAACGAACGAATTAAACGCGAAACTAACGATTGGATTAAGATTTTAAGAAGTCCCCAAGAGACAATTGCTTGTCCCCTGGAGATTTTTTTATTAGTAAAGTCCGATTTCTTTTAGTCTTTGAGTTAAAAAATCTCCTGCTGAGATATCAGCATACTTTGCTCCTGTTCCGACACAAGATGGAAGGCAGTTTAACATTGCTTTAGAGTGTGGGTGAACAAAGAATGGCATAGAGTATCTTGCACTCGTATCATTGTCTGGATTAATAACTCTGTGGATAGTTGAAGGCAGAACATCATTTGTTAGACGAGACATCATATCCCCAGTATCAACAACAATTTCTCCTGGTTTAGAATTAACATCGAGCCAAGATCCATCACGTTCTAAAAGTTGAAGACCAGAAGCAGTTGCACCTACAAGCATAGTGATCAGGTTAATATCACCGTGAGCCGCTGATCTGATTGAATTTTTTGTGTCCTCACCTTTTGTTGGTGGGTAGTGAATTAGGCGGTGAATTGAATTTCCATCTTTAATCATATCTGCAAAGAATGATGCTGGAACATCAAGTCCTCTACCAATTGCTTCTAGAAGAATTCCTGAAGTCATATCCATTGCTTCATAAAGCTCTGTGAATGTCTTTTTAAATTCTGGAACTTCTGAAGGCCAAACGTTTTCTGGGTAAACACCAAAGTACTGGCTAGCGCTCGTAAGATCACGACCTACGTGCCAGAACTCTTTTAGGTCTGGATTTTTATTGTCTTTAGCGTGTTCAACTTTAAAAGGTGTGTAACCTCTTTGTCCACCATTGGCCATTTTGTATTTTAATTTTGTCTCTTCTGGAAGATTGAAAAAATCTTCTACCATAGAATAAGCGCGATCAATTTTCTTTTGATCAATTGTATGGTCTTTCAAAATAATGAACCCGTAATCTTTAAGACCTCTCATGATGTCGTCTACGAATTTAACTTGATCGGCAGTTGTACCATTCACGTAACTAAGCAAACTTAATTCAGGAACTTTTCTTACATTACTCATAACACCCTCGCTTGTTTAAGCGCACTATAGCAAATGGGTGCCTTATACGCCACATAGAAAATGCGCACATTATCTATCTAATAATTAGATAAATATAGGATAACTATTTGAATATGGCAGATCCGATGCGGATGTAATCTGAGCCGGCCTCTAGGGCAATCTTGTAATCCTGACTCATTCCCATAGAGAGCTTGAGACTAGACTTAAGAGAGCGCTCTTTTTCAATTTTTGATGCCACAGATTTTAGATCTTTAAAACAGCGCAAGGCCTCAGCTTCAAAATTATCAGTTCTGATCGTTCCCATTGTCATGAGACCAAAAAATTTTAATTTGGTGTGGGTTCGACTATTGATAAGATCGATAGCATGATTTAATTCTTCAGCGGATTCAAATCCACTTTTTTCTTCTTCTCTTGAAGTATTGACTTGGAAAAAAAGTTTTAATTCTGATCCTGTAAAATCATTTTCTCTTTTAAGAAGTTCTTCTAGTAATTTTACAGAATCAACCGAATGAATGGCGTGTAGATTAGGAATTTTTAAAAGATCTCTTACTTTATTTGTTTGAAGATGCCCGATGAAATGCCACTTAACTTTTGATAGATTTTTTTCAGCGAATACTGCAGCTTTTTCTTGTAGATCTTGAACTCTATTTTCGCCAAAGTCATATTGATGAGCTTCATAAGCTAAGATGACATCTTCTACTGGAGAATATTTCGTTACAGCAACTAATTGAGATCCTTTGATCTCTTTTTTAATTGCACTTAAATTTTTTGCGATATCAGTTTTTCTCATGTTTTTTTTTAAACTTAAATTTTGCTTCAACTTCTACATCATATTGATCCAAAACATCAGAGACAATTTTTGAAGCATCTACTTTAGTTAGATAGTTTCTAAGCTCTTCTCTCATTCCTTTAGTAAAATCTTCTTTGGCCCCTTTCGCGTTTTGAACGAGGCCAGCGATGATGTCTTTAGGTAGAGGTAAATCTTCGAGAATCTTTTTAACTGACTCTTCAGTCATGAAGGCAGCACCAACTCCGACAGAAACGACTTTTTTTATGATATCCCCGATTGGAGATTCTTTTTTATCATTCATCTTAGATTCCTTTTATTTTGATTTTGCTCGTTTAATAAAAGAGTTCATCATAACAGGAAGATTTTTTTCTGTGAGCGCACTTAAAATTGAGCTAGGAGCAAATATTTTAAAATCTACATCAAGAGAGTAAGTGACTTCAGTTTTACCATTGCCTAAATCTTTTAGTTTCCACTCTCCGTTATTTTTTTTGAAGAGATCCCCTGAATCAAGAGTCCATGAAACATGATGAGGTTTTTCTTGTTTTAGATTGATGATGTATTTGAAACTTTTAATCATGTTAAGACTATATTCAACTTTAGCAGCTGATTCATTTTGAGAGAGAACTTTGATAGCGCTAACGCCGTCGACGAACTCAGGATATTTAGAATAGTCAGCAATTGTTTCGTAAAGTTTGTTAATGTCCACATCAACGACTTCAGTTCTTGTAGCTAAGGCCATAACATTTCCTCCATAAAATATTAAACAAAAGATTAAAAATAGTATTTTCAATTTTAATAACGAGGCTTCGTATCAAAGTGGTGTTCTGCTTCGATATGACGAATCGTTCCTGAGCTCGATCTCATAACAATGGAATTAGTTACAGCGCCCCAAGATTTAAACTGTACCCCTTTTAAGAAGTTTCCAGAAGTCACACCAGTGGCAACAAACATAACATTTCCACGAGCAAGATCATCTAGTTTAAAAACTTTATTGAGTTCAGTGATTCCCATTTTTTTAGCTCGATTCATTTCTTCATCGTGTCTCCACTGCAGAATTCCCTGGAAGTCTCCTCCCATACATCTCATAGCTGCGGCAGCTAGTACTCCTTCTGGTGCTCCACCAATACCAAATAAAATATCAACACCTGAATTAGGATCGCAGCAAGCAATCGCCGCAGAAACGTCTCCATCTCCGATAAGTTGAATACGTGCTCCTGCTTCTCTAATTTCCTGGATGAGTTCTTTGTGGCGAGGACGATCGAGAACGACTGCTGTTAAATCAGCGATACGGCATTTTTTTACGTCAGCTAATCTTCTCAAATTTTCTTTTGCCGATTCATTGATATCAATGAGGCCTTTGCCTTCGCGCCCACAAGCAATTTTTTTCATATACGTATCTGGTGCATGCAGGAAATTACCTTTTTCTGCAATGGCCATTACTGAAATAGAATTATAACCACCTGTCGCACATACTGTTGTTCCTTCTAGTGGATCAAGAGCAATCTCCAGTTCTGCACCTTTACCCGAACCAACTTTTTCTCCGATGTAAAGCATAGGAGCTTCATCGCGCTCGCCTTCACCGATAACGACAGTGGCATCGCATTCAACAGAATCAAGCATTGCTCTCATCGCATCTACTGCTGCCTGATCAGCGGCCTTTTCATCTCCTCTTCCCATTAAACGAGCTGAGGCGATAGCGGCCATTTCAGTTACACGAACGAATTCTAAAGCGAGGTTGCGGTTCATAAATTTATGTCTCCAAAATATAATCAAATAATAGTGAAGCTCTCTTTAAAAAAAAGAGTCGTCACCAATTATAAAAGCTAAATTTGCAAGTGTTAAGCTTTATCCACCGAGCTTGTAGACTAAAAAATCCCGAGCTTCTAGTGGAAGATGATCTGTGCTAATTTTTTTAACAACGCCCAATGCCATTTCTATTTTTTGAGAAACTGCATTCTCGTCAATTTGAAAAACAAATTCATCTTCGAGCGACAGTGGTGTATCGAGATCTCTTTGAGTCATTATTCTTCCTGTGCGAAGACCAACACCTTCTTCCCACTCAATAAAATGCTCCATTATGAGAATTTGAAAACGGGAAATTCCACTCGAGGAGTGCTCCCATACAAAAATTTCCAAAACTCCATCTGCTTTGAGCCAATACTTAAGATTGTTTGGCAAATCCAGGGTCAGTTCATTTTTATGCAACGGCTTAATATGCGAAACAATGTTATCATAAGAAAGAAAACTTCTCATCTTTTCTTCAAAGCTAATACTTGAATCAAATGAAAGCCCAATGCTCGCCTCTCTGACCCACTGTATTTTACCTTTTACTTGTAAAGTTGATCCTCTCCATTGCAAATTCCCTACGATAGTTGTTCCTTGTGAGTAATGATGAGTTCCATCTTTAAAGGAAAGCTGCATTCCAGAAAGGGAGATATCTTTTACCTCGAACACCATCTTAGCTGTTGCTTCGGTCGGATTCTCTTCGCGAAAAATCATAAAACCAAAAGGAAAGCGAGGAAACACTCTTTTTTCCAATTCCTGATAATCAGTTTTTATTAAACTTAAGTGCCTCTCCATTCTTGCTCCTATTACTATTTATTTTGAAAGCTCTTTTGTTATAGGTTAAAATAGAGTTCAATATATTATAAGAAGGAAAAAAATGGATCATGGGTTAACTAAACCTCGCTCAAATCTTCCAAGCGAATGGGATATAGACAATCTTCCTAATCGCCTGACGATGCTCAGAATTATTTTAATACCGATCATTTTGCTTTCTCTTTTTTTGAATTTATCCTCACATCCTTGGGTGATCAGTCATATCAAACTACTCAACTATGTGGCCGCAGGGACTTTTGCAATAGCTTCGATTACCGATTTTTTTGATGGGTATATCGCTAGGAAGAAAAACATTGTCACTGTCTTTGGTTCATTTTTAGATCCAATCGCTGATAAATTTTTAGTTATCTCCTCTCTCATTATGCTCTTGGCATTGGGCAGAGTTCACGTTCTCGTTGTTCTTGTTCTCGTTCTAAGAGAGATGTACATCACTGCACTCCGCTTGCTCGCAATGGAAAAAGGACTTTCTGTTCCAGTAGGGACATTGGGTAAATGGAAAACTGCTACACAAATGGTTGGCATTCCTTTACTGATGGCCTATGACAAAGACTGGGGCCTTGACATGCCACTTGTTGGTACAATTGCTATTTATTTAGCTTCACTTTTCTCGCTTTACTCTGCGATGGAATATTCTCTAGGATTCATAAAAAAACTAAGAAAACTCCAAAAAGAAAAGAAGCTTAAACGAAAAGAAGCTAGACTTGGAAAAAAATTAAAAAAGGAAAATAAAAGTGAATAGCTTAAGTGGAAAAATCATTCTCGTTACTGTCTCTGGGCCAGACTGTCCAGGGATCACAGCGCGCTTAATGAAAATTATAAGCTCCTACTCTGTAGAAGTTCTAGATATGGGACAAGCTGTTACTCACGGGCTACTTTCTCTAAGCTTCGTTTTAGGGTTGAATTCCGTTGAGAAAAATTCAAATGGTAATGTTTTAAAAGATCTACTATTTGAAGCAAACCTCATGGGCCTTACTTTAAGTTATAAAGTTGTTGAAGAAATTATCACAACTCCAGAAACAGAAGGCGATAAATTTATTGTTACCTGTGTTTCTCCAACAAAAGTAACCGCTAGTTTCGTGGCCGATCTCTCTCAAACGCTTGCGACCTACAAAATAAATATTGAGCGCATTGATAAAGTTTCACCGCGTGAATTTTCATCAATGGAGGTCACGACTTCCATTCCAAAAAGTCTCGACACAAAAAAATTAAAAGAAGATTTGATGAAAGTATCAACGAAACACCAAATTGATGTGGCGTTCTTAAAGGACAATGTCTTCAGAAGAAATAAACGTCTTATTGTTTTTGATATGGACTCGACGCTGATTCAAACAGAGGTTATCGATGAACTCGCTGATCTGTGCGGCGCTGGTGATGAAGTCAGAAAAATAACTCACAGAGCGATGAATGGCGAAATTGATTTTGATGAATCATTAAAACAACGAGTCGCTAAACTAAAAGGTTTAGAAACTTCACGCATGCAAGAAGTTCTAGAAAAACTTCCCCTTACTCCAGGCGTAGAAGACTTTATCAAAACAATTAAATCACTCGGCTATAAAGTCGCCCTCATCTCAGGGGGATTTAATTTCTTTGCGGATGCTTTAAAGATAAGATTGGGACTTGATTATTCATTTTCCAACGAGCTTCAAATTGAAGATGGCAAACTGACAGGACATGTGACTGGAACAATTGTAAATGCCAACCAAAAAGCAATATTAGTTAAGTTGATTGCTCAACAAGAAAATATTTCTCTTGAGCAAGTTGTCGCTATTGGCGATGGCGCTAATGATCTTCCGATGCTTGCCACTGCAGGACTTGGAATTGCGTTCCACGCTAAGGATGTTGTGAGGAAGCAGGCACAACAACATTTAAGTCATGGCCCAATGACTTCGATTCTCTACTTTTTGGGTATTCCTGGGCCGACGAATTAATTTAGGATTTGAGTATGTTAAGAGAACTTCTACAAAGTAAAATTCATAAAGCGACTATCACAGAAGCTGATATCGCTTACATTGGGAGTATCACAATCGATCAAGACCTTCTTGATCGCATTGATCTATGGCCAGGACAAAAAGTGACAGTTGTCAGCAATACAAGCGGACACAGACTTGAAACCTATGTTATCGCCGGAGCGCGAGGGTCTGGAATGATTTGCATGAATGGTGCTGCTGCCCACCTAATAAAAAAAGGTGATGAAGTTATCATTTTCAGTTACGCTTTATCAGATAGACAAATTAAGCCGAAGTGTATTCTGGTGGACTCGCATAATAAATATGTTCAGGATTTATAATTAATGTGGTTTGAAAAGAGAGTCGTTCTCAAAATTGATAATGACCAAGAGCAATTTCCCATAGAAGTATTGAATATGTGGGACATTACCGATCTAGAAATCATCGGTGGAAATTTTACTTATTTTCACGAAGACATCAGCATTTTAAAAAATCTTAGACGCCTGACTTTAGTGTCGACAAAAATTTCTTGTATTCCCAAAGAAGTTTTTGAACTGCCAAAACTCACCTATTTAAATTTAAAAAATAATCGTATCAGCAAGATTCCAGAGCTATCTAAGAAAACAAAAATTACGACTCTTATCCTAGGTCGAAATTACATCACTTCCATTGATAAACTTATCGCTTTTTTGCCTGAAGTAAGAACGCTGGATTTAAACAGCAATCTTTTAACAGAAATTCCATCAAGCTTTACGGCACTTAAAAATCTTCAAAGAGTCAATTTCGATTCAAATAAATTAAAGACCGTTCCTCTTTCAATGAAAGATATGCAAAATCTTGTTCATCTATCGCTGGATAAAAATCCATTTCCTGCAGAAGAAAGAGCTAGAATTGAAAGAGAATTGGGAATTGATCTAACAAGCACTAAATTCTAATACGGGCATTGGCCTTTCTTAGACGGTCAGTGAGTGTATTTAAAAGAGCAGTAAACCATTTCGGCATCGTATTAAGAGTTTGCTCAAGTTTTTCATGAGGAATAATCACGAGAACGGACTCTGACATCGCTTTAACTGAAGCTGAACGTGGCAGCTTATCTAAAAAAGACATTTCACCTACAAGTTCACCGGCAATGATTGAGCCAATTTGATGCTCCTGATCCCCTTTTCTCTTAAAGACAGCGAGAGTTCCACTTTGTACATAATACATCTCAGTGCTCTCTTCACCTTCTCTCATCAGGTATTCATTGGGCATCAATCGAACTGTCTCGGCCATAAACTATCCATCCTTAGATAAAACAATATGTGATTAGTTTAACATAAGAAGGAGTGACTACAAGCCACTCCTTCGATGGGACATTTTTACTGGAACATAACATGATCGGTTTGATCTGGAGTCCAGTGAGCGTGAAGTTCACCTTCCTGCAACTCTCCTGCGAGAATTTTTCTAGAAAGCGGACGAGTAATGATCTGACCAAAGACTGACTGAAGAGGTCTAGCTCCAAAACGAGGATCATATCCGCGTTTAGCAATTTCGTTATAAACTTCTTCATCCAAATCAATATGAAGGTGTTTGCTCTCAAGTCTTAGGTTTAACATCTGCACTTGTTTATCTATCAAGTTTTTCATGATTGATTGATCAAGCGATTTGTAAGTTAAAATACCGTCAAGTCTTCCTAGCACTTCTGGTTTAAAGTCTGCTTCAAGATTTTGTGAGTTAGTCGTAATCATGATAATAGTATTTTTAAAATCAATCGTACGTCCTTTATTATCAGTCAATCGTCCATCATCTAGAATCTGAAGCAAAATGTCTGAGAAATCGCGGTGAGCTTTCTCGACCTCATCAAAAAGGATGACTGAGTATGGTTTTCTCCTGATGGCCTCTGTAAGCACGCCACCCTCTTCGTATCCAACATAACCAGCAGGAGCACCAATTAATTTAGCAACAGAGTGCTTCTCAGAAAATTCAGAGAGGTCAAACCGAATAAGATTGTCCTGTGTTCCAAATAAAAATTCCGATAGAGCTTTTGCTGTTTCTGTTTTCCCAACTCCAGAAGGTCCGCGGAGTAAAAATGATCCTAGAGGTCTTGTTGGGTCCGAAAGTCCAGCATGAGCTGTCACTAACACTTCCGATACTTCATGAAGTGCCTGATCTTGCCCAAACACTCTGCTTTTTAAGAAGTCTTCTAATCCTAAAATGTTTTCCTGCTTAGTCTTTAAAATCTTTTCAACCGGGATTCCTTTTTGGCGTGAAATAACGCTTGCGATATCCTTAGTTGATAATACCCAGTTGTATTGGGCCGATTCAAGCTTGTGTTCAAGATCAGGAATAACAGAATACTTAAGCTTAGAAGCTGCTTCGTAATTTTGGTTTCTCTCTTCTTGTTCAAGTTCAAATTTAGCACGTTCAAGTTGATGTTTAGTTTCAGTTACCTGTTTTAAACTTAAAACATCTTTTTCCCATTTTTCTTTTCCGACTTTAAACTCTTCTTCAAGTTCTTTAATTTCTTTTTCTATGTCTGCATTTTTTGCTTGAGACTTAGAATAGATTTTTTTAGTTCTAATTTCTGCTTCAAGATTGGCCAGTGATGCTGGCATTGCTTCAGCAGATAATTTCAGCGCCGATGAGGCTTCATCGATAAGGTCAATCGCTTTGTCTGGTAAGTTTTTATCAGTGATATACTGAGCAGACAAAAAGACAGCATTGTAGATAGCATCATCAGATATTTTAATTCCATGGTGGATCTCCATTTTTTCACGAATTCCCATTAATATTTCAATTGAATCTTCCTTAGATGGTTCATCCACAGGAACAGATCTAAAACGTCTATCAAGAGCTGAATCATTCAAGATATATTTTTGATACTCTTCTGGAGTTGTAGCTCCAATACAGTGAAGCTCACCGCGAGCAAGAGCTGGCTTTAATAAGTTGGCAGCATCCATTGCCCCATCAGTTCGTCCTGCTCCAACTAGTTGGTGAAGCTCGTCTATAAAAAGAATTGATTGCCCATTTTGGGCCTTTATAAATTTTAAAAGTCCTTGAAGTCTCTCTTCGAATTCACCACGATATTTTGTACCGGCCATGAGGGATCCAAGATCAAGTGAGTAAACCGTTTTTCCTTCAAGAACATCAGGAACCTTTCCTTTAACAATGGCATCAGCAAGACCTTCAACGATCGCCGTTTTACCAACACCGGCAGGTCCAACCAAGACTGGATTGTTTTTTCCTCGGCGTCCTAAAATTTCCATCACAGCGCGAATTTCTTTAGAGCGCCCGATAACAGGATCAAGCTTTCCGCTTTCTGCGAGCTCATTTAAGTTTGTTAAAAATGCTGGCTTCTCTATTGCCTCATCTGAAGACTCAGTTGAGAGCGAATTGTAATCAATTTTAAATTGGGGAACGATCTGGGCCATATACTTCAGTAGATCTTTTTCCGAAATTTCAGATCGGCCTGTTTGAATGGCATTCGAAGAAGCATAAGTTAACCACTCAGATAACTTTGAGGAGGCCCTTAGCTGATCCATTTCAATTTTCGTTTTGACTGAAGGAATCACATCCAGCAATTTATCCAAATCCTTTGAATATTTTTTTAGAGCACGTGACGAAAAAGTTTGCGGGTTATTGATGAGCCCATAAATTAAGTGCTCTGGAAAAATTTCTGTGTGCTTGCGCTTTAATGCCTCGCCTTGGGCGATTGCGATAGATCCTTCCGTGATTGAGTCGAATTTATTCATATATCCATCTCCTTAGAAAAATGCATTAATCATTTTCTATTAGAGAAGATGGTGTCTGATTTAATTATGTCAAGATTAAGGCTTAGAAACTGGTGCTTGAATACTCAAGAGCTTAAGAACTCTCACCTGGAAAGTGGGTTCGTCAAAAGGTTTGACTAAAAAAGTTTTAACCCCAAGCCCCACGATATCAGCGAGAAGCTCTTTTTCAAGAATTCCTGAAACAATGATGATGCTCTCTTTTTGATTTAATGCACCTTTATGAAATTCATGGAGAAGATCCACACCGGTTTTCTTAGGCATATTAATATCCAAGAAAATCGTTGAAAATTTTTGATTCGCCAATTTCTGAGTTGCTGTCACTCCATCGTGGGCGAGAACAATATTTTTAAAGCAGCCCATATTAATACAATACTCTTTCAAAATTTCGCAGACATTTATGTCATCATCAATAATCAGAGCATCTCTTTGGACTTGAATTTTCTTAGCAGTATTCATAAAAACGTTTTTAAATCTTAGATGTTTTCCTTAATTTTTTTTCTAAGTTCTATTTCGTCTTTTGTGATTTTTTCTTGATTAAAAATTTTATTAAGAACATAAGCAAGTCTCAATCCTGCTTGTTTAAGACGAAGTTCTATAACTGGTTTTACTTTATAATTATATTCATAACTAAGATTTGGTGTTTCTTTATTAAAGTCATAAACTTTGGGACGTAAGTCTTGTGACTCTTGTGCCCAGTTATAGAATGATCCTTTTTCCCAATCTTTCTTCTCATCATCTGAATAATGTCCTAAATAATTTGCATACTCAGTAAAAGAAAGTTTTTCAAAATCAATTAATTCTTCATCCCAGATTGTATGAAGATTAGTTTCTGTTTTAAACCATTTTACTCGAATAGAATTTCCACCTCTGTCTTCTGCTAACCCCACATGAAGAGGTTGGTGAACATCGCCAGTCATGTGAACAATAAATCTAAGAGCATCCAATTTATGTTCTTTAGTTTCTTTTGGATCGCGAAGAATATCTTCAAAGCGATAAAGAGATTCAATAACATCCCCATCCTTATTTCTTTTCAGATCAAAATAAGTTTTTCCAGTTGGGATACTCACATAGTGCCAAGGCGTAGTGTAGCCCATTTTTGGATCTGATCTAATTTCATCTGGCCAGGTAGAAAGGCGGGATAAATCATCATCGCCTGCAAGTTCATGAATGGCCTTCAATGTTTTTTTATCTAAATTTCTTTGAGCTAGTTCACCGACAATTCTATGCCCTGTTCTTCCCCAAGAAAAAGCATTAGGCGTATAAGCGATAACTAAAAGAGAACATAATAATAATTTTTTCATAAATCGCACTTTGCTCCAAATAAACATTTTTTCTTAACTGTCTTAGCAACTGATAAAGGGACAAATTTCTCCCATCCCTCACTTCCATCTTGAATCATCTTTAATACTTTTCTAGACCAAATCGAAATTACTTCAGGATTGTAATCAGTAATGTTTTCGATGTGGCCATTTTCTAAGAGATACAACAATAAAAATGAAAGATTGTCCGCCACATTCATGGACTCAATCGTTTTAATCTCTTGAGTCTCATCATCGCAGGCAGGATATATATATAACTTTGTTCTCGGTTCGAAAAGAGTCCCTAGGGATCCAATAAGGCCAAACCTTTTCTGTTCATAGTTGGATTGGTTTAAAATCTCTTCAAAATTGTAAGAGGCCATAACAAAGGCGATATTTTTCTTAGCGTATTTTGTAAAGAAAATGTTTAGATCGCTGTAGGAGTCTGAATTGGAAATAAGCACTCTTTGTCCCAGGGCCGACAAAAGATCAACTCTGGCCAGGAAATCCTCATTATCAACCTCTCCTCGATCCAAAAGTTGCGACATACTTATTTCGGGAATAACAATGATGTTTTCCCTTTCATTTGGATCGAGCGAAGCCTTAAATTTTCTAAGACCACACTCTAACATATCAAGACTTAAATTTGTCGGCGGACGATATCCCCCACGAACAACTAAAACATTTTTTTTGTAAAGAACATCTGAGGCCTGTAAGACTTCTCCATCGACATCAAAAATAACGGCTTCGCATAATTTCATTTTTACTAATTCAAGACACAGAAGTCTTGAATCAACACCTTTAAACGCTTCACCAGAAACGCGGATCATATCAATTTTTACTCTTGAGCTTGTAAGTCCATCCATTAATCCCATAACAAAGCTCTCACGATCAGAGATATCGTGGTACACAGCATAGACTAAATTCACTCCAAGAAGTCCAATGGCCTCTTGCTGTTGAATATTTTCAGCATCAAGCATGCTTATGTGAATGATTACTTGAGAAGGCTTTGCTTTTGGTTTGTGTTGAAATTTAATTCCAATCCAGCCGTGATGCTCGCCAGTTCCCTTATAAGATTTGGCAGCTACGGTGTCAGCGAAAGCAAAAAACAATGTCTCTTTATGACGAGTTTCAGTAAGTCTTTCAATCAAAATATTAAATTCTGTATCGAGCATTTTCTGAAGTCTATCTTCACAAACATAGCGGCCAGAGGCCTCTTTTCCGTAGATAGCATCACTCATTGTCATATCATAAGCTGAAATACTTTTAGCGATTGTTCCAGCAGCTCCGCCAGCACGAAAGAAATGTCGTGCGACTTCCTGACCAGCACCAATTTCTGCAAATGTGCCGTAGATATTGGGGTTTAAATTAATTTCCAAGGCCTTTTGTCTATGCCCTAGTCCCATCTTTTACTCCGTTAGAAATATATAAATATAAATCTAATGATATAGAGAGAAATGCCATAAGAAAACACGTAAGACTTTCCCCCCCTTAAAAAGCTGAAGGGCCGGTTAAGAAAGTTTAAAATTGGTCGATAAGAAATAGCGAACTTAAAAAAGAGGTTTAAACATGAATTTTTTAGATTTAGCAGTTCTCGCCTTAGGATCGGCCGTCACGTTAATGGTTTTTGTCACAAAAACTGATATTGAGAAATCCCGAGTTCGCGTACGAGTTAAGACAAAAAAATAAATACCCGACAACTCTGCTCTGTAAATAATTTTCACAATAATCCGAGAAATCTTCTATGAAGATACTCATAATAACAATCTGTCTTACCTTCGCTTCATCGCTCAGCGCTTTGGAGCTTCTCGTTAGGACAGACTCAAAGACAGTTAAAAAAATTGATGTCTCTGAACTTCAAGGAGTTCACGTAAACAGTGAATGCCTTCGCGAAAAAAACCATTGTCTAAAAATACTCTCACAAGAAAAAAAAGTACTCCCAAAAAAAAGAACAGATCAAACTATCGGCAATCCGGCTTCTGATTTCTGCCACTCCGCTGTAGGATCTTCTATCATATTGGAAGATAAAAAACACAGTGAATATGACTACTGCCTATTAGAAGACAAATATTTTGTGGATTCCTGGGACTTTTTTAAGAAGTACAAAAAATGAAATACCCAATTTTTATGACCATTCTTTTGTTCAGTTTAAATGCGTTTGCAACGTATCCATATGTGACAGTTGATCAAGACTACACTGACAATGGATCAGTGTACGAAGTTACACCGATGTCTCCTATAAAGGCCCAAGATGATATCGGTCTTTGTTATGGCTTTTCTGCGACGACACTTTTAGAAAATTATCGATGTCATGAATTGAATTTAGATTGCAGTGATCCCAATGATTTCCTCTCTACTTTTGATGTTACTTCTCATCGAGAAGTAAGAAGTTTAGTTGAAGGTGGAAATCCTACCCGAATTCTCTCTAATATCGAAAGATCTAACGGCAAAATAGCTAAAGAGGAATGTGTTAAGTTTTCTACTCTTGTTTACCAGATGGCCAACAGTCAAAACCAAATCACAACAAATGAAAAAAAAGGCTGGAGCTTTTTAATAAGAAAATGGAATGAATATAAAGGAATCGATGACAGTGGAAAAACAACTAAATCAAATGATTGTACAAGCTGTTTAGCAGATACAATTAAGGCCACACTCGTCAATATTAAAACTCCTGCTGAGCAAATTCGGAATGCTTTTACAGATGCTAAGTCAGTTGATGAATTTCTCTACAAAGCAATTCTTCCTGCGGAATGCTTACAAGATGATAAAATGGCCAATATTCCTAAATTCGTAACTAGAACTTATCCAAGCGGAAAAGAAAATTTTTCAGAAGAAGGTATGTCAAAAAAAATTGAGTCTCTTCTTATTTCCAATATTCCCGTTCAAATTTCCCTTTGTGCGCTTCCAGGGAATCCATGCCCGATAGATTCAGGACATGCCACAACCTTGGTTGGAATCAAAGAAGTGTGCAAAAATAATGATTGTAAGAAGGTCGTCAAGGTTCACAATAGTTATGGTGAGTCCTGGCAGAGACACAACAATGATGGATGGGTTGATTTAAACACATTGATTGAATCAGCTCACATATTTGGTGAGAACAATAGTTTGACCTGGATTGAAAAACCTGGATTGAAGTTGACTGAAAAAAGACTCTCAACAAAAACTTACACACAAATTGAGCCCCCTTCATATACTCCAGTTAACAATTCAACCAAACCAGCTAAATACAAAGACTATCACGGAACTTGGAAGTGCCCTGGAGCTAAATACACCCAAGAGTATGAGTCTGGTTGTGTACCTATGAGATAGCCAGAAAAAAAAGGCCCAGCATATTGCCGGGCCTCTTGAAGTATCGTTTTTATTTTGTCTTAGTTATCTAGCTTATAAAGTTTTCCATCACCGCTAACAAAGAACGATTCTGATGTTGAAATTGTTCTTGTCCAGTTCTTCACTGTATAAGTCATCTCAAGAGTAGCTCCCGCGATAACATCATCCTGTGTTCCTACATTAGAAATTTGAACAAGCTGAGAAGTTGCATCTAAGTCAAATCCCCAAGATACAGTGATGTTTCTTGCTGATGCTCTAATTCCTGCTAAGTATTTTCCTTTTCCATTTGAACTTCCGTTGTATTGAAAAGAAATACTGTAAACAAAAGATACTACTTCTGCTCCAAAACCGTTTGTGTAAGCAATTTTATAATGTTTCGAAACTGGGACTGACCACCCTCCCATTTCGTGAACAACTAGATCCTTTCCTTCTCCTCTTGGTAGAACAGAAACCGCTGTCATAGGATTATTTGTAACGATGGCCTTTCCTTCTTTAATAGTAGGAATAATCTTTTGTCCAATTGCAATTAATTGATCAACAAGCATGATCACACCGTCAAGGACTCCTCCTGTTGGAGCTGGAGCTCCTGGAACACTAACTGGTGGGGCCGATGGAATTGTAGAAGCACCACCTGGAAGAGAAGGAACATTTGGTATATCTGGACCAACAAATCCTTTATTTTTGATGCCTCTATCTGCTGAGTTTTGAAACTCAAGGGCCTCTTCATCTGTAAGCTCAGTGACCTTTACTGATTTTAATTGAAAGTATGGATCTTGTAGGGCCTCTTTCTGAGTCGTGTGCAAAGTTTTGATGAATGTTTTTGGTGTCTTCGCGTTTGCTGCTCCAACGTTCAGTAATTGAACCGCGACTAAAGTGGCAAGAGTCAATTTCGTTACACTTTTCATTTAAGATTCCCCCTAGGAATTTTTTTGTTCCTTGGCTTTTATCATCAAAAAATTGTAATGCAATTAGAGTTGGTAATATTTACACAGTGATTTTCAACCGATTTTTGGAAGTTTAAATTAATATAATATGAATAATCGCCCTAGAAAACCGAAGAATGAGATTATTAGAAAAGACGGTCTTTTCTATCATCCAACGTTTGTAAAAAAGTCTGAAAGACAAGAGATTCTCGATTGGATTCAGACAATCTATCCTATTTGGGAAATGAGGTATTCCAAGTGCAATCCTCCTCCCGAGGGTGATGAACAAAGACAACTTCTTCGTCCTGTTTATTGGCTAGGAAACTGGCAATTCGCTTGCCTTAACTACTATCATCCACCAAAAGGAATTCACAATCGTTGTGTGCAAGCTGAAGACTATCCTAAAGTGATTAAAACAATGCTTAAGACGATTGAAGGAATCACTAAAACTCATTTCAAAAAACATGAGATCCCAAAGGACTGGCATCTTAATACATGCCTGATTAATTTTTATGGATCATCCATTGATCCTATAACTAAAAAGAAAACGGATTGTGCCCGAGTTGGTGATCACAAAGATTTTGAACTTGGACCTGTTGCCTCAATCTCTTTTGGTGAACGCGCCTTCTTCCAATTTGTTTTAGGAAAAAAAGATTTAAAAAATAATGTTATTTTTGAGCAATGGACCCAGGACTCCTCGCTTCAAATATTTGGTGGAGAACTCTATAAAGATCGAGCTTTTCATCGAGTTCAAAGAGTAGAAAACAAGCTTAAATCTTGCTTTAAAGACAATGTAGATAATTACGAAACGCGAAGATTAAATTTTACCTTTCGTTATGTTCCAAAAGAGCATATCATCAAGTACAAGGATCTTCCTTCAGAGCTTCAAAGCGACATAGATCCCTACATGCAAGAACTTGCTATCCATTCAGATCATTTCCGTCAGGCCCTTCTTCAAAAAAAATAGCCCCTTGACTTACGCAAATACTACGCTTAATCTTGAATCATGGCACTAACAAAAAAACAAAAAGAAGTTTACGATTACCTACTGGCCTACCATGAACATCACGGCCATCCTCCGACTCAAAATGAGATAAAAGACCATTTTGGTTTAAAGTCATTGGGCTCAGTTCAAAAGTATCTTCAATACCTAAATAAAGAGGGACTTCTTGAGACCCATTGGAACCAACGACGTGGTGTTGAGATCAAATCTCCTCAAAAAACTCATTTTGAAGAGGATTCAGATCAGATCCCTCTTTTGGGTTTAGTTGCCGCTGGTAATCCAATTGAGGCCATAGAAAATCCAACGACAACGATCGCTGTTCCCCGCCATTTTTTAAAAGGTGGATTTCGCTATTTTGCTCTCACCGTAAAAGGTGACTCAATGATTGAAGCTGGAATTTTAGAAGGCGATGTTATCGTTTGTAGATCAACTAAAGAAGCAAGAAATGGCCAGATAGTCGTTGCAGTGATTGACGGGGAAGCAACTGTAAAAACTTTTTCTCAGCAAAATAAAAAAAGATTGGAACTACTTCCTTCAAACAAAAATTACTCACCTATTGTCGTCGATGAAAATGTTTCCGACTTTAGAATTGTAGGAACACTTGTAGGACTTCTGCGCTCCTACGCTTAACTAAAAATGAAAAAGATTATCCACATTGATATGGATTGCTTTTTTGCTCAAGTGGAAATGAGAGACAATCCATCCCTTAAAAATGTTCCACTGGCAATTGGTGGTCTACCTGGAACTCGCAGTGTTCTTTGTACAAGTAATTATGTTGCTCGTAAATTTGGAGTCAAATCTGCGATGCCTACAGATTATGCAGTAAAACTCTGCCCTAATCTTGTCGTTCTCGCACCAAATTTTAGAAAATATTCTGCCGCTTCTGAAATTATTCACACTATTTTTAACAAGCACTGCAATCTTGTTGAATCAGTTTCATGTGATGAAGCTTATCTGGACGTAAGCGAAGTTGAGAGTGCGACAGCTCTTGGTCTAAAAATAAAAAAAGAGATTTTTGATCGTACGGGTCTCACCGCTTCTGTTGGAGTTGCTCCAAATAAATTTTTAGCCAAAATAGCAAGTGACTGGAAAAAACCTGACGGTTTTTTTGTCATTCCTCCTAAAGATGTCGAATCCTTCGTTCGTACACTTCCGGTAAAACTCATTCCAGGAGTAGGAAAAAGAGGACAAGAAGTTTTGGACTCACTCAATATTAAAACATGTGAAGACCTAAGGAATATTCCACAAGAAATTCTCAATGAATTCTTTGGAAAATTTGCTTATGACCTAAAAGATTATGCGCAAGGTTTAGATGAAAGAGAAGTTGTTAATGAATGGGAGAGAAAGTCCTTAAGCGTTGAAACAACATTTACTAAAGATATAAAAGAAGAAAATATTTTACAACTTGAACTCAAAGACCTTTATGAAGAAATGCTTGCTCGCTTAGAGGCCCATTTTGACGAAGAAGGTGAAAAGAGACTTAAGAAATTTTTTGTCAAAGTAAAATTTAATGATTTCACAAGAACAACTTGTGAAGAAACACTCCGCTTTAATGAACATGATGATTGGAAAGTTTCTCTTTCAGGCGAACGTTTTTTCCCACTTTTATCTCATTGTCTTCAAAGAAAAGGAAATGCTGTACGCTTAATTGGCCTTGGAGTAAGATTTGTTACGCAGGAAGAAGACAGTCCAATTCAACTAAGCCTACTTCCTTTATGTGGATAAACAATGAACTTTGATTTTAATCAACATTTTAAAAATTACTCCACACACCTTTTTTTCAACGAATCAACTTACGGTGATTTGCTTTTAGATGTAAGCGCTTTCTCAAACACTCTAGACCATCTGGATACTGTAGGGTTAAAAATAAAATCACCCTATCTAACAATGGTGGGTCTTTTAAGCTGTTTAATTAGAAATAAAACAGCGGTTCTTATTTCTCCTTTAGAAACTGAAGCTTCAACTGAAAGATTGCACTCTCAAATAAAATTTGAGGCAATCATCGAAGATCATCATTTTAAAAACTTAAAGTCTCAAACAGATTTTACTTTTTGCTCCATCGATCAAGATAGAGCATCCGTTGTTGTTTTTAGTTCTGGAACAACAAATGCTCCAAAAGGTGTGGCCTTAAGTTTTAACAATATCTATTACTCTGCCTTGGGATTTATTGAATATTTTAAGCAAAGAGATAATGAAGTATCCCTTATGAATCTTCCTCATAATCATGTGGGAGGATTGATGACTTTGTGGAGAACGTTTTTCTCCGGAGGAAGTCTTATTTCTGAGTCCAAGAAGAATGCAGATTTTATTTCACTAGTCCCTCTTCAATTAAAACGTTGGATGGATAATATTGAACAACTCTCTCTTCTAAAAAAATGCAGAGTGATTTTAATTGGAGGGGCCCCTTTAACAGAAACTCTTAAGACAGAAGCAGTAAAATCAGGACTAAACATTTTTGAAACTTACGGGATGAGTGAGACAACTTCTCTAATGACAATTAATGGTGAGGTGTTGCCATATCGCAAACTAGCTCTAGACACTGAGGGATTTTTTCTTGTTGATGGCCCTGTTAAAAGCCTAGGATACTTTCAAAATCAAAAATTCTATCCCCATAGAGAGGGCCCATTTAAAACAAATGATAAAGGTGAACTCACAGTATCTGGAACCTTTAAATTTAAAGAGCGATCTGATCTCATTTTTATAAGCGGAGGAGAAAATATTAATCCTCTTATCGTTGAAGACGCCGCAAAAATTTGCCCTGATATAAATGATGCTTACCTTCTCCCTATACAAGACGAAAAATGGGGAGAAATGGGCGTTATGCTTTATGAAACTAAAGGTAAAACCATATCGCCTGAGACTCTTGAAAATCATTTAAAAAAATTTCTTCATCCCTATCTAGTTCCCAAATATTTCTTTGAAACAAAAATTAACTTTGAAGGCAGTCTAAAACCTAAAAGAAGTGAATTAAAAAATATTGCGAAAGAATTGTATTTAAAAACAATTTTCTCCTTTGATTTTATTGAAAATAAAAATGCTCCTCTTATGGTTTTCTTTCACGGCTTTCTGGGAGATAAAGAGGATTTTAAAATTATTGCTCGCAAGCTTGGAAGTAAATTCTCTTATCTCTTTATCGATTTGCCCGGTCATGGACAAACAAAGATTGAAAATTTTCATTCTCTCTCTGATATCATGACGAAACTTTCAGACTTGATTAAATTTTTTGATGCTGAACCTTATTTTTATGGTTATTCAATGGGAGGAAGAATTGCGCTAAATCTTTCCCTTAATTACATCAATCCAAAATTTTTAATTCTTGAATCCGCAGGCCTTGGGCTATCTAATAGCGAAGAAAAAATTGATCGCAGAAAGAGCGATCTTAATTTGTTTTCAGATACTAATGATGCTCAATCTTTTATTAAAAACTGGTATTGCAATCCAATGTTTGCTCCCTACAAAAATAGTGAAAGCTTTAATCAAGATTGTGAAAAAAAATCTAAGCATTCCCTCACTGAATGGAGAGATTCACAAATTTATCTTTCGCAAGGTTGTTTCCCAACAATGGGTGAAAACCTCGAAAAATTCACCAAGACAACATTCCCCCACCTCTACATCTATGGAGAGGATGATTCTAAGTATGCGGCCAATAAATCGTACTTCAAAAACACCATAGAGATTAAAGGGGCCGGGCATAACCCAAATAAGACTCATCCTTCTGAAATTGCAGAACTTTTAACTAAAACACTCAAGTAATTTTCTTTTAAACCGATAAGTTCTTATATGAGTTCAGATGGTATAAACCGAGTTAATCTTCTTCGAAATTTTTATCAGGCCAAAGAGTCTGGCAGCTCTTCAGAAATGGTTCGCGAGCTTCAGCAAATTAAAAACGAGCTTAAAATCGCTAATGATGAAAGAGCTCAAGATGAAGAAGCACTTACTAATGCCACTAAATCACCTTACCTTCCCGATCAGAAATTTTATAAAAAAGATGTCGTCTTCAATTCACTCGAAGAAACAAAATGGAAAGAAGTCAAAAGCGCTGAACAAGTTCAAAAAGAAGTCGAAGATAATTTCATTGAATCAAATAAGCGCAAACTTAATATTATTTAAAAAAAAAGGCCCTCAAACGAGGGCCTTTTAGTTCTATCATTATTTTTGACTAGGAATTATTTTTTCTTCTTTCTCATTTTCATCACAACAAATCCAACAGCAGCAACACCTACGATAAGAAGAATCGATTCAGTAGTATCAGCTCCGCCTCCGCTGCCACCTTTTTTCTGTCTGCTGATGTCTGGGTTGTTTGATGTATCCCCAACAACTGTCGAGCTATCAACTAAGTCGCCTTCTGCTTTTTTCTGAGTCCATTTTCCATCAGCAGCTGCTTTTTGATCGAAAACTTTTAAAGTAGCAACGACCTTATCAAAAATGTCTTGGTAAGCATCGTAGTGATCTTTTGCTACAGAAAATGTTACAGCAATCCCAAGATTGTCTTTTACGGTAGCAAGGTAGCGAGTATAGAAACCTGGAACTTCAGATGCCAAATGAAGAGAATCTACCCAGCGCTGGCCATTGATTGTTTTAACAGAAACAGATTTTGCTTCTGAAATTTGAGTCTTTCCACCTGGAAGATTAAAACTTTTAGGTTGTTTTAAGTAGGCCTGGTATTGATCTAGAGAATCCTGCTCACCTCTATATTTAGCAGCAAGAATGATAATAGCTTCTTTCTTTCTGTCTTTGTCATCACTCTGACAAACCCATTCAGAACCCTCAAGAGCACAATCCCACCCCATAGGAAGTTCAAACTCTGAAAATTGGCTTGAAAAAGTTTTAGCATGAGTAAGTGCTGGAAGACCCAAAACTAGAATTAATGTAAAAAATAAAGTTTTCAAACTTTGCATGTTAACTCACATCTTTTATTTGCGGTTGATATATATAAGTTAATTCTACACTAAAGCTTTAATTTCACAAAACAAGAAACTAATACCCTCGGGCCGCAAAGCCAGGTTTAATCTCGATTTCCTTATACTTTTTAGTGAGTTTAATAACCGTCCAATCCGCTCCAACGTCATAGGCCACCCCTGAGGCAACCAGGACGTTACCGCCAAAATAATCTGTCTGGTAGATATCAAACTTCATCCCTTTTTCAACATCCGTGGAAAGACCTTGATCAATTTTAATAAAATTGCCTCTGGCAGAGACTTTTAGAACGGACCCCTCAATGTGATACTCTTTAAAGCTTTCGACTTTAATCGACTCCGCTGTTACACCTTGAGAGTTCCATGCAATGTTAATACTTGCGGCATTGCCTTTATCAGTCGAGTGTCCTGCTACAATACTTTGACCTTTTAAAGAGAGAAATATTTTATCAAAAGCGTAATTTATTCCTGCATAAGGGGCAACGTATTGCCTATTGAGAGAATTAAAAATATTTGTTGGTCCTCTTGCAAAAAATGGTTTTTGAACAAGCTGGTCTCTATTTAAGGAATAGATACCTTCTACCCCTGCAAGGAGAGAGAGCTTCGAAAAGAAATAAATCCCTTCCATTTTATAGTGAATTTCTGAACTCAAATCATTTGGAGGAGAGACATATTGGAACGAACTATCCAATTTCCAAGGTCGTGAGTTGAATGTTGCAAACATACCAACTCCATACTCTGTTCCGTCGTCCCCTAGAATAATTGTGTTGGTAGGAATTGTTGCCTGAGATGGATACACGGTATTGGTGTACAAAGTTTGACGGTAATGAACGCCCAGGGCGTAACTCATTTTTCCGAAGGTACCAAACGAATACTTGGCCTCTACTCCTGCTGACTCAGGACCGGTATTGCTAGCGGTCACGGATTGTGTAGAGGCGTTTATATTTCTAAATTTAAACAATAGTGACGTTTCAAGTTTATTAGAGATTCCATAGGATAATTTTAAATCCGTATCAATCATCCTAAACTTATCACCACTATTCATTGGCTTCTCTGTACCCGCTTCATCAAAAAGAGCGGTCGTAGAAAAAACAGAAGCATTCAGTATTACCGAATAGGCCTTCGCGTTTAAAAGCTCAGCTCCTCCGCGATGAACGGAAGCATGAGAACTTTCAGAAAATAATAACGACACAAGAAAGAGAAAAGAAATTAGAAATTTTGACATAATTGGTTCACGAAAAAAAAATGATTCCGAGAATCGAAATCAAAAAGATTATTTTTGGCAATCCATTGCTGGGGCCCTTTCTCAAAGAGCAAAAAGCTTGCTCCATTCATGACAAAAGGAGATGAAAACTCAATTTTAGCAACCTCGATTGCTCCTTCTAAAAGATCGATAAAATCAAAACGGCCAATTGGAAGAATTGGATTAAGCGCACTTTTCGATTTTTTAAAACGGGCCCCTGATTCTTTTAAGAAATAATAAAGAGACTCCTGGCAATGAAGAAGATCTGGAGATATTTTAGGAGTTAGTGCAAGCACACCCTTTTTCCCCATAGAAAAAGTTATTCCGTTAAATTCTATTTGAGAAATTTCATCAAGTCCGTGAAGATGACTATCAAGCAAATCTGAGAGTTCTTCAGTGAAGTTATTAAATTCTTCATTGTTTTGAAAATCGATACTAAAGGGAGGAATAAGAGTTAATTGAAGTTGCTCACCTTTTTGATATTTTGAATCAAAACGTTTTCTGAAACTTTCAATTTTGTTGTGATGGATAGAGCTTGGATCAAAAGTTAGTCCGATAAAAAGTTCCAAGGCCCACCCCTGTTTAAAATTGTTCTTACTTATAGCTTAAGAACATTCTAAACTGCTGACAAGTCAAAAATTTAGGCGGCTTTTTTGAGATCTTTCGGAGGAACTGGAAGGGTAATTTTATTAATCCAAAAATCATTTACAATCTCAAAGTCAAACCTGCCTCCAAACTCAGAGCTTAAGTGATGAACAGATTCTAACCCCAAACCAATTCCTGAGGTTTCTGGTGACTTGGATTCTCTCTCAAAATTCTCATTTAATATTAACCGAGAGAGATCCTCGGCCATTTTGTTTTTATCAATCTTTGAGTTAATGCGATTGCGTGTTTCAATTAAAAGACCATTTTCATAATAATTGAAATAAAAATGAACCTCATTAGTTTGGGCCTCGGCCATATTTTTGATGAGATTGTTCATGATTCTATAAAAAACTGGAAAATAAATAATTGCACTTTCTCTTTCTTGAAGGCTTTTATCATAGGAGATCATTCCTTCGCGCTTAATAAAAGTTTTTGTCCTCTGATCTGGAAGATAAGTTTGAATCAAACCATTTAAGGCCATCTCGGCAACGCTGAAAGAAACCCAGTCATAGGCATTGGAGAGGTTTTTATGTTTGTAGTGAAAATGATCTTTGATTAAACTTTGAAGAGTTCTAATTTCCTTTTCAAGCATAGCGATCTCTTCTTTATCAATTCCCTTATTAGAACTTTGTCTTTGATTAAAAAAGAGGATAAGACCGTGAGTTAGATTGATGATGTCGTGAAAAAAAAGACGTTCGCGTTTATCGTGTTCAAAATGAGTGTGTGATGAATCTTTCTTCTTTAACCAAAACATCCAAAGGCCCCCAAATGTTTGAGGACCTAAGGATTAAAGATTTATACTACTTTACTGGTATATAAACTGCTTTTGATCCAAGTTCCTCTTCAATGCGAAGAAGTTGATTGTATTTTTCCATGCGATCAGAGCGGCTTGCTGAACCAGTCTTAATATGACCAGCTCCTGTTGCCACAGCTAAATCCGCAATAAATGAATCACCAGTTTCGCCTGAGCGGTGAGAGATAATGGCCTTATAATTATTTCGAAAGCCTAACTCCATCGCTTCAAACGTTTCAGTAAGAGTTCCAATTTGGTTTACTTTTACTAAAATGGCATTGGCCTCACCGGCCTTAATTCCTGCTTCAAAAATTTTCTTGTTAGTTACAAATAGGTCGTCACCAACTAAAACAATTTTTGATCCAAGTGCGCGAGTGAGTTCAATCCAGCCCTGATGATCGCCTTCATCCAAACCGTCTTCGATAGAATATATCGGATACTTTGAGCATAAATCTGAATAGTATTTAACCATCTCAGAAGTACTTAAGCTTTTTCCTTGCATATTATATTTACCGTCTTTGTAGAACTCTGAAGCAGCTGCATCTAGAGAGATCGAAATATCCACTCCTGGAGTATAACCAGCATCTTTAATCGCCTTCAAAATAGACTCAATGGCCTCTTCGTGGGATTTAAGATCTGGAGCAAATCCACCTTCATCTCCAACGTTAGTTGAGTGGTGAGCATCGTGTAATACCTTTTTAAGAGCGTGAAAAACTTCAACACCTGCTCTAAGATTTTCAGAAAAAGATTTCTTTAAATGAGGAACAATCATGAATTCTTGAATATCAAGATTGTTAGAAGCGTGTGCTCCTCCGTTGATAATGTTCATAAGTGGAGTCGGCATCACTAGTTGCTTTGCTGCATTTGGTGCGTGAAGGCTTTCAGATAAATATGAAACGAGACTCATCTTGCTATCAAGAGCTCCCGCGCGACAAGCGGCCATTGAAACACCAAGGAGAGCATTAGCTCCAAGATTTGATTTATTTTCAGTTCCATCAAGTTCAAGCATTAGAAGATCTATCTTCTTTTGATCAGTCACTTCAAGCCCAATTAATTTAGGTGCAATTTTTTCTCTTACATTGGCAACAGCTTTTAATACCGATTTTCCCATGTAGTACTTTTTATCGCCATCTCTTAATTCCAGAGCTTCTTTAGAACCAGTTGAAGCTCCCGATGGAACAGCTGCTCGCCCCATGTTTCCAGCTTCAGTATAAACATCAACTTCAACAGTAGGATTTCCGCGTGAGTCCAGGATTTGGCGAGCTTTGATTTCAGTAATCTTTGTCATTTTAATTTTCCTTATGTTTAACCTTAAATGGCCCGTATAGAGAGTCTCGTTTTTTCTTAATCCATAAATTGTTATTCGTTGAGAGAAAGTGAAAAAAATCAGGAGGAGCATTAGTGCTTCTACTTTGATTTTTTGTCATGAGATCAACAACTCTCCCCGCTACATGAGCATCTGGTGAGATTGTTTTTAAATTTAAAAAGTTCTCAATGCGATCGCGAACAAGAGGATAATGAGTGCATCCCAAGATAGCATAGTCGTATTGATGAGGTCTTAAAAAAGAAAGCTCATCTTCTAATTGCTTATCGAATTTTTTTTCATCTTCAGGATGATAATAAAAATCTTCTATGAGTCTTGCTAAATTTTTTAAACTGTAGTGAGAAATTTGAGACTCGGGATCAAGGCGTTCTTTAAGCCTTTTAAAACGTTCTGATTTTCCAGTGGACTCTGTCGTTAGCACCATCGTCTTTTTTTGGGTGGCAGAAAGCCCTTCTGGCATTTTATAGTAAGCATTTAAATAAGGCTCCACCCCAACAAAAGGAATGTCCTTAAACTGATTTCGAAGATAATCGATACTGGCCGCTGTTGCCGTGTTGCATGCAACAACAATTAATTCTACACCCTGGGCCAGAAGTTCCTTTGTTATGAACATCCCGCGCTCAGTTATAAATTCGTCAGATTTTGGCCCATAGGGAGCATTAGCATCATCGCTGATGTAGTAGTAGCTTGCTTCAGGCATCGCTTTAAAAAGCTCGCCAAGGACAGAATAACCCCCGATTCCAGAATCAAAGACCCCTATTTTCCTTGGAGCAATAAATTTTTTGTCAGCGCTTTCCATATCAGGCATTATTCTAAACAAAGATACAATCAAAGTTAAGAATAAAAGTGATTCCAATGCTAAACTATCTCAAGAAAATATTTAAAAAAAATATCGATGAAGAATTGACTCAATTTTATCAACACGCTGGACTAGAAGACTTCCCCTGGATTTCTATAGCAATCAATAACAGAACGCTTGCAAATAGCCTGTTAACAAAAGAATTAGAGCTCCAATCTTCAAGTAACGCCTTTAGTTTAAAAATTGCGGACACAAAATCTGGACACCTTCATCAACTTTGGAAAAATCAAAGAGAGTTGGCCCATGGTTTTTCAAATCAAAAAAAAGAATTTAATCAACTCATAGACAATTTAATCGAAAAAAGAATTACCTTCTTTCAAGAAAAATTAAGTCACAATGACTCTAAAACATTTACTCCAAATGAAGTGACAACTGAAGATAAGGGCCTTGAGTGGATAAAAGTTAGCTTTAAAATTCTTGAAAAAGCAATTATCCAAAGCCTCACTGATCCGAACCTTCTTTTTCAAACTCTCCTTTTCATTGGAAAAAATCCAAAGACATCGCAAGAAGAAATTCGCCTCATCACTTTTAATCTCGATATTAAATTTGAATTTTTAAATAATGGATTGCTTCGCATTCGCGTTTACGATGATAAAGACAAAAATTTAGGAAGCAGTAAAAAAGCATCTCTCGAAGGGGATTTTAATTTCAGAAAAAGAGAAATGTTTGATGAATTAATCAAATTAATTTCCCTTCTCTCTCAGGGAATAAAACTATCTTAAAATTTACTTCTTAGTTTGTATCGCTTTTTTCTTGTGACCATTTAGAGCAGAACATATTTCACAACTAAGTCCATCGCATCCTCTAGCTTTGCAGTGCTCTCTTCCATAGAAAATGATTTGCAAATGAAGTTTATTCCACAGATCTTTGGGAAAAACTTTTTTTAAATCTTTTTCGGTCTGCTCAACATTTTTTCCACTTGTAAGTCCCCACCTCTGGGCCAGTCGATGAATATGAGTGTCTACAGGAAAAGCTGGAACATTAAAACTTTGGGCCATTACAACAGAGGCGGTCTTATGCCCAACACCTGGTAGTTCTTCCAAGTCCTCAAAGCTTTTTGGAACCTTACCACCATACTTATCAATAAGAATTTGAGAAAGTTCGTGAATTGCTTTTGATTTTCTTGGAGAGAGTCCGCAGGGCTTTATGATGGCCTCAATGTCAGAGACTGTAAGTTTAACCATTTTTTGTGGAGTATCCGCCTTGGCAAAAAGTATAGGAGTTATTTTATTAACTCTTTCATCTGTACACTGGGCGGACAGTAACACAGCGATCAGCAAGGTATATGAATCCTTGTGATGCAATGGAATTGGAGTCTCTGGGTAAAGCTCTTCAAGCCTCTGGGCAATGAAATCTGCTTTTTCTTGACGTAATGACATCTCAGTATTGTAAACAAAACTATCTATCTTGTTCAATTATTTCTTTTTTTCACCTTCCTATTAATACAAAACTGTTTTAGACTTTTAATAAGAAGTAATTTATTTGTAATTAAGGGCCTAAGGAATGAAGAAGATCCTATTGATACTTGCGACTCTTTTAATCTCAGCAGAAACGACAGCAGAATCTCAAATACAAAATGAAATTACAGACTCATTTACCGATAAAGTCAAAACGATAAAAGAAGATGATAAGGAAATAGTTGTTCAATTTAGTCGGCATGCAGCTTCTTACAGAATGAATAAGAATCATCCTCGCTTTGAAGAATTAAAAGCTAAATTGGAAAAATTGAAAAAAGAAGAAAAGAAGGTTAAGGTTGTTGCAATCTTACCGAAGATGGAAATAAGAGATCTCACTGAATAATAACTTTGATCATATTGCCCCTAAGGAGGGCCCTGTGAAAATCGATGTAGTTCAAGACACCAAAGATCATACTTACACTCTCACTATCAAAATTGAGCAATTCAAAACTCTAAAAGATTATGAAACTCTTCATAATTTAATCAATGCAATTTCTCTCGATTTTGATTTAGATCCAGAAATCACTCTCGATGATCTTAAAAATATCGTCGCTGAAGGCAAAAAAGAGGAATCTGAACAGATTACTTGCGATGTCGGTCCTGATGGAATTGATATCGAGTTTTAAGCCGCGTCCTTCTCACCTTTTAATTTTTGATTATACCATTCTGGTGCTAAGAAATTGCTCTTTGGAAATGGAAGTTTGTTGACGACAATGTCTTCAAAGAATGTAGGTACATAATTGCATGGAACCATTTCACCAATATACTTTCCTGTATCAGGATCTTTACCAGTCTGAACCCATCTAAAAATATCGCGAGAAATATAATTTCCATTTTTATCGATTCCGAGGATTTCAGAAATATGAGATGTTCGTCTTCCCCCATCATGCATACGAGTACACTGAACGACAATTTGCATTGCTGATCCAACCATTTTTCTAACAGCATCAGGTGGAATTTTTGTATCTCCCATCAAGCACAATGTCTCAAGACGAGTACAAGCATCAACTGGATTGTTAGCGTGAACTGTTCCCATTGAACCGTCGTGACCTGTGTTCATAACTTGAACTAGATCGAGGGCCTCTTCACCACGAACCTCCCCGACGATAATTCTATCAGGACGAAGTCTCATGGCAGATATAACTAAATCGCGAATCGTCACTTCAGTGACACCGCGTTCAGGGTCTGCTTTTCTTGTTTCAAAGTTAACAACGTGCTCAGCTTTAACTTGCAGCTCGGCCGCATCTTCGATAATGATCAGACGTTGAGTTTTAGGAATTCTAGAACCTAAAACGTTTAGCATCGTAGTCTTCCCAGAACCTGTACCACCTGAGACGATAAGATTTTTTCCAAGGTAAATACAAATATCCAAAAATCTCGCAGCTTCTTTTGAAAGAGATCCAAAAGTGATGAGATCGTTTAGCGTAAGTTTTTCTTTTGAAAATTTTCTGATTGCTACTGTCGTTCCATTCTTTGCCATTGGAGGAAGAACAACGTGAATACGTGATCCATCAGGAAGACGAGCGTCCAGTCGTGGATTATCTTTATCAATACGGCGACCAACTGATTGGGCAATCGCTCTCATTGCTGAAACGAGTGCTTCTTCATTGTGAAATTCAGCAGGTGTTTTATAAACAAGACCTTTTTTTTCTACGAAGATTTCTTTAGGACCGTTGATCATAATTTCAGATACACCAGGATCATCAAGAAGCTCCTTGATGGGATAGAGAAACTGGTCAATTGCATCTGAAAATACTGACATACTTTTTTATTCTTCCTTCTTTTCGTCCAAATCCATCACATCGCCCATGCCTTTTAAGTTCTTGAGCTCTTCGCGCTTAATTTGGACCCATTCATTTGGCGTATCTTTTGGCTTCCAGACTTTTACTGTATCTGAAGCAAGACCGCGTCTCATACTCTCTTCTCTATCGGAAGGTTTCTCTAAAACCATAACTCTTCCAGTGAAGGTATTATTGGGGCAATTGAATTGAAAAACCCCCACTTTATCAAAGAAAGCTTCTGTCTCTGTGATCTTTTCAGACTTTGCAGAACTATAAACATTTTTGTCGGGTATATTAAAACAAGCTGAATCCACACCTACGGCCGTTACAAAAAAGCGAACTTTCTCGCCTTTAAAAACAATCAAACGATTGGGGTAAAATCCCTCTTTGCTGATAATGACTGCTTGTTCACGATATGGAACATCGAGTGTTTTATCTTTGTTGTAACTTTCTTCCAGCGCATATGCTTTAGGCAAAACTACAGCTAGAAAAAATACGATCTTAAGCGCTTTAATAGATACCTCACTATAAAGACTTTTTAGTCTTGTCGGTACCCGAGCAAAAAACTTTAATCCGGTATAAGTGTTAGTTATAAGCTGTGAAAATTAGATGGTCAGATCATCAGCATCTTTGCCAATAGGTTTAGGCCGATCTGTAGAGTCTTTCTTATTCATTTTAGGTGAGGTTTTACTTACTTTTAATTTTTTAAATTTTATTAGCAACTCTCCACCCTTGTTTTCAAACTCTGGATTGGTTTGATCAACTCCATCGGGAATAGAGAAACTTCTTTCGAAATGAACTTTAGAGATATGTTTTGATTTCTTGGATGGATTTTCTGAAACGGATTCTACATCACCTTTAAGATTTATTTGACCCTTTTCAATTTTTATATCGAGCGGTTTATCCTTTATTTGTTTTACTTTAAGCATAAGAGTTTGATGGGTATCCGTTTCACGCCAGTCGTATTCACCAACAACGGCCCCCATATCCATTCCAGGCATCCCACCAAAACTATCTTGTTGAAATTTTTTTACCAAATCATCAAAGCGATCATCAAAATTAGAAAAAGCAGAATCATTCAAAAGAGATTTAATCATCTCTTCGCGCGCCTTCATGATCTCTTCAATCTGGCGATCGATATCCTCTCTCTTGTTCACTTTATTAGTTTGCGAAAAAGCAGAGAAAGAAAATAATAATATTATCGGAAATATTTTTTTCATAACGAACATGTCCTCATAAAAAAAACTTAAAGTTAGCATTTTTTATTATATCGTAAGCATTCAAATTATAAAGTAACTTGTCCAAAAGCAATTGAGTTTTTCATCTAATACTTGACCAATCAAGTTTAACGCCTAACTTCACCAAGATTACAAAATCATTAGCCAGATAAATGACATATTTTATTTGATGCCGCTTTCAAAAAGCTGGTGACATGATTTCATCGGTCTTTATATCTCTTATATTTTTCTTACGAGGAGGACTTATGAAAATGAAAACTGGCATTTTAATTAGCTCTTTGACAATGACTCTTTCTTTTTCCCAATCATTTGCTTGCGATATAAATGGCAAGACTGGATTCATGCCAGAAAATAAACTTAAAATTTTAAAAACTGACAAAGAAACAAATGGCATGACTCAAGAAAAGTTTGAGGCCATCATTAATCGCGTTTACGTCGCTTATTCTCCCCTTGCTGCAGAAAAAGGTGGAACTCTTGAAATGGACAACAACTGGGATGATGGCACTGTAAATGCGAGCGCAAATCGCACAGGCTCTACTTGGCATGTAAATATGTATGGTGGTCTTGCCCGAGATCCATTGGTTACAGATGATGGATTTTTATTAGTTGTTTGTCATGAAACTGGTCACCATTTTGGAGGAGCACCAAAGTATGGAGGGTGGGGAAATACTTGGGCATCAAATGAAGGACAGGCTGACTATTTTGGAGCTTTAAAATGTATGAAGCGAGTTCTTGAAAAAGACGACAATCTAACGATCGTGGCCAATATGACTGTCGATCCAGAGGCAAAATCAAAATGCGAAATGGTTTACAAATCTGATGGCGAAATAGCTCTTTGTGAAAGAATTGCAATGGCCGGAAAATCCCTGGCCCAATTGCTCGGTAGTCTAAGTGGAAAAACAGATGTCGCCTTTGATACTCCAGATACATCTGTTGTCAGAAAAACATTTGATTCTCACCCTCAAGCACAATGTCGTTTAGATACATACTTCAATGGCTCTCTTTGCGATAAACCTTTCTCTGAGGATGTTTCAGACAAAAGTCCTATTAATGGAACATGCATTCAAAGAGATGGGTATGCTGTTGGCCCTCGCCCACTTTGTTGGTACAAGCCAAGCGCAAATGAACTGTAACAGCGCAATTAATTCCGATAAGGGGATCCTTTTTGGATCCCCTTTTGTATCCTCAAAAAAAATTATAAGTCTTCTAGTTTTATTATATCGTATGCAGGCATCTCATAGGGATGATTATTTTTCAGGGCATTGACGACATCTAATATATTAGAATCCTCACACACCATTTCTATCTTTAATTCATCAACGGTCTCAACTTCTCCAACTTTACCAATAAAGGGGTTAGCACCACGAAGAGCTCTAAACTGGCCGATACCTTTAGTTTCAAATGAACATCTGTCATAGTTTCCAATTTTTCCCGCCCCTGCATCAAACATGGCAGTCTTAACTCTTTCTGCTGCATTCTCAGGAACAAAAAAACAAACTTTATACATATTAACCTCAGTTAATTTATTTTTCTTTAAGAGCGTATTCAATCCCATATTTGAAGGGTGACCACAAAGGTCTCTTCCAATTTATACTTTTAAGTCCATCATTGGTCCATATGTTACAAGTGTAGAATGAATCATACTTTCTTGAACCTTTAAAAAATCGATCAGTCCCATAATAAGAAAAATCACCTAACATTTGAACTCTATGATCACTATCATAAGCAAATGAACCTTGAACAAATTGAATTAACTTTAAATACTCATCTCTTTTGAGCTTCAGTGGATAGACTGTTTGATAGGTTGGAAATTTCTTCAAAAAATCGACATGCACGGCAGATTCAGATGGAATAAAAATGGCCCTTAGAACAACTTTTAATTTTAAATCATCCCATGTTTTTGTCTCAAAAAAAAATTCTTTGCTGCCCCAGCTGATCGAAACATAGGAGATGTTAGTTTCGCCTTTAAAAATGTCCTTAACAGGAATCATTGAAGTCCAATCAAAGAGATCATTTTTTAGAGGAAATAAAAATTCCGTATGGATGCTACTTGAAACCACATAAACGAGATAAGGTGTATCCCCTTTTTTTTGGTTATTACCTGTTTGGATTAAACTAAAAATTAAAGCACTAAAAAAATAAGTGACGATAGGAGTAATAAGAAGCAAAAAAATAATGAGAATAATCTTTTTCATTTTCTGCTCATAAAAAAGCCCCTAAGAGTTACCTTAGGGGCCAGTATTTTAAAACTAAATTTTAAAAATTACTTTTTGTGAGCTGGAGCTGCTGGAGCCGCTGGTGCTGCAGGAGCTTTTTCAATTCCAAGAAGTTCAACTTCAAATACTAGAGTTTCACCACCACGAATTTTTGGAGGTGCACCAGCATCGCCGTAAGCAAGTTCAGAAGGGATAACAAATTTTGTTACTCCACCAACTTTCATAAGTTGAACACCTTCAGTCCATCCACGGATAACGCGATTAAGTGGGAAAGAAACTTCTTTTCCTCTTTCTCTTGAAGAGTCAAATACAGTCCCGTCAGTTAAAGTTCCATGGTAGTGAACTTTTACAATATCAGTTTCTTTTGGAGTTGGTCCTGTTCCTTCTTTAACAACTTTGTAAGCAAGCCCTGAAGCTGTTTTAGTTGCTCCTTCTTTCTTAACAAAATTTTCTAAGAATTCAGCACCTTTTTTCTTAACTTCAACAGCTTGTTTCTCCATACGAGATTTAAACATGTCTTGAATTTTTTGTTGGTATGCCATTGGATCAACTTTTTGTTTCTCGCCTTTAGCTGCATCTCTTAATCCGCTAGCAAGAGCGTCGATTTCAGCATCAGACATTTGAAGTTGAGTAAGACGAGAACCAAACATAGTACCGATAGCGTAAAATGTTTTTTCTTCTTCAGTCTTTGGCTCTTTACTTTTTGAACAGCTAACAGCTGATACTGCAACTAGAGCAATAACAGCTAAACTCGTAAGAACTTTCTTTTTCATCTTTACCATTCCTTGTAATTATTGGTGAAAAAATATTTATACCTAATACGTTAATGCTGAAGATTGGAAAGATCAAGCTATCAACTACTCTTTATGGGGTAGTTTTTAATAGATTGACTCGATCACTATTTCGAGGAAGAGAGTTCTCCCATTCCCCATAGAGAGGATTTGGAAGAATAATAAATTTATCTCCAAAATCATTGCGATGAAGATCGACCAACGCACGGCGTTCCTCTGCGGACTTTCCGTCCCAATCCTTATGGAAATCTCCTAAGCTATCCCCAAAATATAGGACCACATAGTATTTGTTCAAAATAGCTTCTCTTCTTTTTTCTTTACTCCAGTCTTTCGAAGTAGAAGAAAAGTACAGATTTTCTTTCTTGGCAGGTATCCCAACACGTTTTAAATTTTCTATTGTATCTTCTTTTTGAAAGTCCAAACGATTCGAAATATAAATAACTTCTACTCGTTGAGACAGAGCATAGTCTATAAATTCTTTTGCTCCTGCTATCGCAGGCGATGATTTTTCAGCAATCCAGTAATTTGCTTTTTCCT
Source organism: Bacteriovoracales bacterium (assembly GCA_037444575.1). Classification (GTDB taxonomy): domain Bacteria; phylum Bdellovibrionota; class Bacteriovoracia; order Bacteriovoracales; family Bacteriovoracaceae; genus Bacteriovorax. Next base: position 41,346 of record JBBIME010000013.1, on the reverse strand, counting down.
TACTCCAAAGAATATGGTTTTTTATTTCGTAGGCACCTGTATAGGAATTATCTAAAACAGTCTCATCAATATCAAAAACGACTGCTCGTTTTTTGTTATGCTTTTGTTCAAGATCGCTGTCCAGTTTTAGCTTGGCAAGATTGTAGGCCTGGTAACAAAGAGCGCGATACTCTCCACTTGTTTGAAACCAAAGATAGGCACCCATTTGATATTCTCTAGGATTTTCTTCTTTGATCTTTGTCGTTGAATGCGAACAAGAAAACGACAAAACTAAGATTGCACTCAAAAGTAGTGCTTGTATTGATTTCACTTTTTTCTCCGGGAAATTATCCAATTAAAAACCAGCTTCATCCAAAGCAAGATTGGCCATCTTATCGCACATTTCATTTTGAGGATGTCCTGCATGACCTTTGACCCAGTAAAAATTGATATGATCAAAACGAGATTTTAATTGATCGAGCTCTTTCCATAAAAGTAGATTCTCAGGATCTTTACCATCTGCTTTTTTCCATCCGCGCGACTTCCATCCGGCCACCCAGCTTTGAATTCCATCTATTACGTACTTCGAGTCACTGTAGACAAAAACAGGACTTACATTATCAGAAACGCCATCTTCAATCCACTTCTCTATTAAACCTTTTAGACCTCTAATGACTCCTTCAAGCTCCATTTTATTATTGGTCGTTGGCATGTCTACACCAGAAGATTTAAGAATAATGTCGGCCTTTGTATCTTGAATGAGTGTCGCCCATGCTCCAGGTCCAGGATTCCCACGGCAAGCACCATCTGCAAAGATTGCAAATCCTGCCTTAAGTTCTTTCATCTCATCTGGGAGGGGAAATGAATCTTCGCTTTCTACCTTTGATTTTTTATCGTCGGGAAAAAGATTTGCTTTCTTTGTCAAGAGATCAATGGCAATTAAGGCCTCTTGATCATCCCCAAAAATTCCTGTTAACTTCTTAAGAGTTCTAAGTATTTCTAGCTTTTTCATAGAGTAGAATTCTAGCTTCATTACTATTCTTTTTAAAGCACTTATGTTAAAACTTTTGCCATGAAACCAGCATATTCAATTCGAGTTTATAAACAATATTTCAATTTCGCGTCATCGCATTTTATGCTTTTTAAAGATGGGTCGCGAGAGCCGTTACATGGACACAACTATCGCGTTCAGGTTAAAGGCAATGCACTTGAACTTGACGATGATATGGTTTTTGATTTTCTAGATATTAAGCCGATTGTTCGCGAAATTTGCGATACTCTTGATCACAAACTTCTTATTCCAAAGGACAATCCACATCTCTTCATTGAAACTCGTGAAAACAATTATATTTTAAAAACAAAAGATGAAAGTGTATTTAGCATTCCAAAGACAGATGTTTTAATTCTTCCAATTGAAAACACCTCGGCCGAAAGAATTGCTAGTTTTTTAGCTTATCAAATAAAAGACAAAGTCATGGAAAAATTCAACTTTTCATTCAAAGAACTTGAAATTGAAGTTGAAGAAACTCCGGGCCAGTCTGCTGTCTTTGTTTTAACAAAAGAATAAAATACGAAGGAACTATTTATGAAATTTGTAGAACTCACCTCAGGCTCAAGTGTAAAAGGGGAAATCATCAGAGGTTTTAAAACCGAAAAAGATGCTCCCAAGTACAATTATATTTTAGGTGCTGTTCATGGAGATGAAGTTGAAGGCGCTCACCTGGCCTCAGAACTTTTTAATTGGCTTAAAGAAACTAATGAAGTCGATCTACCTGTCATTGTAGTTCCGATTGTAAATGTCGATGGATTCAAAATAAAATCAAGAGTCAATGGAAATGGAGTTGATCTAAACCGCAACCTCCCTTCAACACAGTGGACTCCCGAAGCTCGCGATACAAAATATTTCCCAGGAATTGCACCACTTTCTGAACCTGAAAATAAATTTCTCGTGTCTTTGTTTGAAAAATATCCACCGCGATTTATTTTAAGCTTTCACTCGTGGTATCCGGTCATTAACTATAATGGTTCATGCAAAGAAATTGCTGAATTTTTAGCTAGCTATAATAAATATCCAATTGAAGCAGACTTCTTAACACACCCAACACCAGGGTCTCTTGGTGAATACGGACCTCAAGTATTGGGTTGCCCTGTTTTAACATTTGAATGCCCACTTCTTTCAGAGACTGTAACTCTTGAAAGTATATGGAAAGATAACGAAGAAGCATTTAAAAAACTCTTCTCAAGCAATCTCATCAACACATTCAAAAGCTAAACGTCTTCAAAACGGGAATCGTCATAGCTTGGCAAATTTGTATCACCAGACTTCTTTTTAGAAGAAGCAATCACTGGTGCTGACTCATTTACTGCTTTTTTAGCAGGAACTGGAACAGACTTTTTAGCAACAGCTGTTGGTGTTGATTTTAGAGGAAGAACTTTTGATTTTTTAGGAGTCTCCGCCACCTTAACCTTCTCTTTTGCAGGAGCTTTAACTGTTGCTTCTGTAGAGATTGTCTTCCCACCTGTTAAAAGCACAAGAAGTTTATCAGAAGTTGTTTTTATTGATTGTGACAACTCCATAACCTGAGCTGAGTTCTCTGAAACACTTTGAGAGGCAATTGTATTTTGATTTGTAACTTCATCAATTTGCCCCATGGCCTTATTTACTTCCTCTAGACCTTGAGACTGCTCACCTGAAGCATGGGCCACTTCTGAAACTAGGGATTCAACAGTCGCAACCGTACTATTAATTTCTGAAAGAGCAATATCGCACTCGCGCGCCTTCTCAACTCCAGCTTGAATTTTTTCTTTACCTTCGCCAACCAACTTTTCTACTTGTGATTTGGTTGTATTAACAATCTGATTAACTTTAATAATACTTTCATCTAGAAGACCTTTAATCTCATTGGCCGCATTCCCACTCATCTGAGCAAGATTTCCAACCTCTTCAGCAACAACGGCAAATCCCTTTCCTTGCTCACCAGCTCTTGCTGCTTCAACTGAAGCGTTAAAAGAAAGAAGTTTTGTCTGGAAAACGATATCATTGATAACTTTTGTTTTATCAGAGATGTTTGTAATAACTTTAACCATCTCACTTAACTCATCATTGTTTTTTGCCATGAAAGCATTAAAAGCATCATTGTTGCTATTAATTTCTTCCATAGCTGAAAGCATATTAGATACAGACTGCTGTCCATTTTTCACAGACTGTAGACTTGCCATTGATGAAGATTTAGCGTTGTTAGCGTTATCAGAATTTCGTCTAACCATAGCTGAAATCTCTTCTAAGCTTGACGCTGTTTCTTGAACAGCTGCGGCCTGTTCTGTCGCACATGAAGAAAGTTCTGTGCTTAGTGAACTCATAGAAGAAGCTGACTCTGTTAACTGAGGAGTTGTTTGATTAAGCTCATTAATAACACTTGTAAGCTGTCCAGTTAGAGTTTTTGTCATGAAAGAAGCAATCACTAAGCTGGCAATAAAGCTTAAAACCATAATGATTATTGCAATCTTAACTGAAAAAGCAGCAACCTCTTTAGATTCCTTTGACCATTTAGCTGCTTCTTCATTTTGAAAATGAGTTAAGTCATCAATGTACTTAATCGTTTCAAGGGCCGCCGGATTGTATTGCTTAAAAAAGATATTAAGCATTTTCTCAGAACCACCTTCTTTATTATAAGTTTCAGAGAGATCCTTTCTAGCTTCTTTTAAGATCTTCAAGCTTGCAGCAAATTTGTTATATAGAACTTCTTCACCTGGAACAAACGCAATCGCATTGTATGCCTCATCTGACTTTGTAAGTTTTGCACCCAAATCAGCAACATTCTTTAAGGCCTCTTTTACCTCTTCCTCATGTCCCTTAGGAAAACCAGCGATAAAAGTAAATTCTCGTCTTATTTTTAAAATAGAATCTTTCATGTCTGCTAAAATTTCGATATTGGTCAAATTGACAGAGGCTACATGCTCGTACTTTTCAACTACCTTTTGAAGATAGACATAACCAAGGCCACCAACAACCAATGAAAAGCAAGCGACTGCTAGAAATCCAATAAAAATCCTATATTTCAAATGCATTTTTGAAAGCATAAAAATCTCCTCAATTAGATGAATCATGTATCGACTAACGAATCGAAAAATTAATGTTAATTTTACCTTAAGGAAAAATACTGATTTTTATCAATAAAAAGCCCACGAATGTGGGCCTTTTGATAAACAAATTTTAATGAATAGATAGATCTTAAGCTTTAGTAAACTTAATTACTTCAACTGGACAAGCTTCTGCAGCTTCTTGAATTTTTAGTCCATTATCAAGAGGAGCATTTGGGCGAACGTAACACGTATCTGTCACTTCGAATACTTCAGGATAAATGCCTTCGCAAGCGTTACACACAATACAACCTGGTTCAATCCATACTTTAGAGACTGCAAAATTAGCAGCGGCCGCTGGTGCAGCTCCACCTTCTTGTGCTCCTGCAAATGAGCCAGCAAAAATTGGATTCGTCATTAGCTTTAGTTGCTTCTCAGTTTTTGGAAGTGGTGGCGAAATAAAACTTTGTTCAGGAATTGTGAATAGTGGCTTCTTTTTTGGAGTCACTAATTTCTCATTCATTTCAGAAGCTGTTACTATGGCCGATGAAATTTTTTCTTTAAAAGTTATACCTTTCATCGATTTTTGGTGAGTCACTCCGTCGTTAGTTGCAGTCACTTCAATTTCTAAAGTTGCAGTCTCTAATCCTTTTGCTGAAAGAAGATCTTTCATAACAGAACCCATTTCGATATCTCTAGCGAAATCATCTCCAGACGGTGCAAACTCGCGAGTAATGTCCATTTGAGTTGGAGATCCGAATGGATTAAATAAGTGCAGTCTTACGCGATCGAAACGAACTGGCTCTGCACTTTGATCCCATGAAAAACAAAAAGCAAAACCATTATCACCAAAACTACTTTTTAGAATTTCAATTTTTGGTTTAACAAATAAGAAATTGAGAGCACCAGAAAGTAAACTTAAAGCTCCAATCCCTATTAGCAATCCAAGTCCTATAAGGATCGCCACTGCCATGGCAATAAAGGTCGTGTTCACAAAAAACTCCTATATCTAAAAACGAGTCAAATTATCAGTTATTTTTGTTATTTTATCATAAGAGATTAAAATGTTTAGCAAAATTGTGCAATTGAAAGCTTCAGATTAAAAATAGCATGAAGCATTCCACCCTCTGGCCTTCCTAAACCTAAAAGAGTTCCATCTTCGTTATAGATCCAATAATAATTCTCCGAACAAATTGGTTGGGGATTATTCTTTTTTTCAACATCTAGAAGATCTATTCTCTGTCCCTGTAAATAACGCTTAGTTTGGAGGAGCTGCAATACAATGCTATCGAGAAGAAGTACTTGATCAAGGGGAATCGCCACTGATTCAAGCGGGAAAGTTGAATCAGCTTTTATCGGCCAGTTTGATTTCTCTAATGCAGTATCAACTCCTAAAGATCCAATGGCCAGTCTCTCTAAAGTCAGAAGTGCCCCAACTCCATCAAAAGTCTCAGCTATTTCTTCAAATAAACTTCGAACATAGGTGCCAGAGGAAACACTCACAACAAAATCAAAATAAGGATACTCATAGCTAATGACTTCAAAAGAATAGATTTCTCTTTTTACTTTTTCTTTTTGTATCATTCGGCCTGCAAGTGCATGTTGATAGAGGCGCTTCCCTTCAAATTTAGTCGCCGAAACACTATGGGGTCTCTGCCAATACTCCCCTAAAAATTTCTCACCAAGATAACTTTCAAGACGCTCTCTGGAAGCATTCTTCCATTCTTCATTTATATCTTTTTGTAAAATTACTTCTGAAGTCAAATCACCCGTATTGGTCTTTCCACCAAAAACGCCTCGGGCCTTATAGGTTTTAGGCAAAAGTTTATGAACATAATCATTAAGTTTTTGGGCCCCTTGAATTCCAACGAGTAGAACACCTTCGGCAAAAGGATCAAGTGTTCCAAAGTGACCAATTTTTCCAAAATCAAAATTTAAATTTTTTTTGAAATGATGAACGACATCAAATGATGAAACGCCCACAGGTTTCTTCACATTAAAGACTAGAGGAATTTTTTTGTAATCCATATAGAGAGGTTACTCGTCGTCGTTTTCAGATGCACGAGTTAGAAGATCCATGATCTTTTTTTGTTCTTCGAACTGATTGTCATAGATAAAACTTAACGCGGGAACATGTCGAACTTCTAAAACTTTTGCTAATTCCGTTCTGATTTTACCAGCAGCTGCTTCAATCGCGCTCTTAGCATCCCCTCTTGTGTGAGAGTCAAATGTATCCCATGAGACAGTGGCATAGCCATAATCAGGAGAGAGTTCAACTTTAGTGATGCTCACTCTTTGAAGTCTGCTGTCTTTAATTGCTGTACGAAGAAGACTGTTGATTTCATTCAACAGTCTCTCTTCATATTTCTCTTTTTTGAAAGTATTTTTTTTTGCCATAGTAATTATAAAACTGGTCTAGCTTCTTTAGATCCTGAGATCGTCACGCCAGCAGCGTCATCCAATGTTCTTTTCTTCTGAATCATCATATAGGCTTCGAAAATATCACCTTGTTTAATGTCAGAGTATCCTTCAAGCGCGATACCACATTCATAGCCGTTTTTAACTTCTTTAACGTCGTCTTTAAATCTCTTAAGCGATGAAAGTTTCCCGTCATGCATGATTTTTCCGTTTCTAAGAAGTCTAATGTTACAGCCTTGAGCGATCTTGCCATCAATAACGTAAGATCCAGCAATAACTCCTGCTTTAGGAATATTGAAAACTTCGCGAACTTCAGCTCTACCAATGAATTCTTCAACAAATTCTGGAACAAGAAGACCTTCAAGAGCTAGCTTCACATCGTTAATTAGCTCATAGATAATAGAGTAGTTTTTAATATCTACACCTTTATCTTCTGCCATCTTACGGGCACTCGTTACTGGTCTCATGTTAAAACCGATAACAAATCCACCTGAAGTAGCCGCCATCTGAACATCTGAATCTGTAATAGGTCCAACTCCACCAGCAATAACTTTAACTGCAACTTCAGCATTACCCAAAGTTTCAAGAGCTGATTTAATGGCCTCATAAGATCCTTGAACATCAGAGCGAATAATAAGGTTAAGGAATTTTTGTTCCTCACCTTCTTTACTAGCGTTAGCAAAGAAGTCTTCAAGAGAAACTTTCTTCTTCTCTGGAGCAACCGCAAGAAGTTTTCTTTCTTGAATACGGTTTTCTGCAATCTTTTTAGCTTCTCTTTCATTTTTTACAGTATTGAGTCTATCTCCAGGAGATGGAGTTGATTCAAGACCTAGAATCTGAACTGGAGTTGAAGGTCCTGCTGAGTTTAGGTTTCCACCTAAATGATCAGTAAGAGATCTAGCTCGACCAAAAGTCTCACCAACAACTACGTAGTCACCTTTATTTAATGTTCCATTTTGAATAAGGATAGTAGCGATTGGCCCTCTTCCTGGTTCAATTTTAGATTCAATAACAACGCCTTCTACTGCTGCTTTTGGATTAGCGCGAAGTTCAAGCATTTCAGCTTGAAGTAAAATAGCATCAAGAAGTTCATCAATTCCTTGTCCTTTAAGAGCTGAAACGTGAACATATTGAGTTTGTCCACCCCAGTCTTCTGGCATCAAGTTAAATTCTGTCAATTCTTGTTTAACTCTATCTGGATTCACACCTGGCTTATCCATTTTGTTAACAGCTACGATAATTGGAACGCCTGCGTTCTCACAGTACTTAATAGATTCTTTTGTTTGAGGCATTACACCATCGTCCCCTGCAACAACTAATACAACGATATCTGTTGCATGAGCTCCACGCTGTCTCATGGCTGCAAAGGCCGCGTGACCTGGTGTATCTAGGAACGTAATTTTTTTACCACCATCAACATTAACCGAGTAAGCACCAATGTGCTGAGTAATTCCTCCGGCCTCTCCTGATGCTACTTTTTCTTTTCTAATAGTATCAAGCAATGTTGTTTTTCCATGGTCAACGTGACCCATGATTGCAACAACTGGTGGACGAATAGGAAGTTTGTTTTTTTCTTCTTCAGATAAAACAGCTTTCCCGATAATTTTTTCTTCATTAAATGCTTTATCTTCAACTCTGTAGTTAAAGAGTTCACAAATTTCAGCTGCCAAAGTAGGTCCGACGTAATCTGTTTCTTTAATCAAAAGATTAAGCTTAAGACATTCATCGACAAGATCTTTAAATTTTATACTAAGCTTCTTGGCCAGTTCTCCAAGTTCAACACCTCTGTGAATTTGAACAACACGCTTAGATTCTTTAACTTCTGTAATTTCTGTTTGCTGAATTGGACCTGCATAGTCCTTCTTTCTCATGATCTGAGTGTAGATTGGTCTACCTGTACCACTTAAAGTGGTATACGAACGCAACTCTTCTTCAGCACGAGACATAGTGATTGCTTGAGCTTTACTTGCGATAACTTTTTTACCAGTCATCATTGCAGCAAGACCACCCATGCGTTTTTTATTTTCCTCTTCACCACGTTTTTTGCTTTCGTCTGAATCCTCATCTTCAGTTGTTGCCACTCTTGGTAAACCAGCTGCAACACGACGAGCTTCCTCTCTTTCTTTTGCGGCCTGAGCTTCAATGAAGTTTGGATCTTTTGAAGGAGTATAAACTGGAGTAAAGCGGTGTGGTCTATCAACACCAGCTCTTTTCTCTTCTACTTTTTCAACTGGTTTTTTAGCTTCAACACTTGGAGTCTCGGCTGGACGAACAACTGGTTTAGAAACAACTCTTAAACCACCAGTAGTAGTCGTAGGCTGTGCTTTAACTTCAACAGTTTCAGTTGTTGGTTCTAATTCTGCCTGCTCTTGAAAAGTAGCTTCTTCTTCGTATTGAGGAGCTTGTGCTTCACGAGCATAAACTTCTTCTTGCTCACCTTCATAAGCTGATTCTTTTTCATCAGACTTTCTGCGAATAACTGTCGCTTTCTTTTTTACAGTTGAGGCTTTTTTCGTTGTTTCGATAGGTTCTTTTGCGCTTACTTCTAATTCAGCAGCTTCTACCTTTTCTACAACTTTCTTTTCAACAGTCTTTTTCTCAACTGTCTTCGTCTCACTTGCTGGAACTTTTTTTCTAACGACTTTCTTTTTTACGTCTGCAGTTGCAGCAAGAGTTTCTTCCTTATCTTTTTTTAATTCAGAAAGAAACTTAGTGACGTCCTCATCAGAGAGTTCGGCCATGTGGTTTCTAACATTGAAACCTTTTGTCTTTAAAGACTCGACCAAATCAAGTGGCCCAATCTCTAATTCTTTTGCCAGTTCAAAAACTTTTTTAGGCATTATTAACTCCGTTTACATAAACACTTATTTCAATTTAAAGGCAGCTAGCTCTTCTCTTAAGCGTTTTTCAGCCTCAGAGAATTTATCTTTACCATCACCTTTGTCTTCCTTGTGCTTGTCAAGGAGACCTTTATAAGCAGGAACAGCAGAAGCAGAAACCAATTCTTCTTCATCAGACTCAAGGCTAATAAGACCTTTTTCAATGGCCTCATGTGTATCTTTTAACATATTAGCTGCTTCAGCTTCAGTACCATGAATAATTCCAGATAATGTTTCAGCATCAACTGCAGCTAAATCACCAACAGACATAATCCCGTTTTGAACGAGCATTTGAGCTCTAGCATCAGAAACTGAAGCGATCTGAACAAGACTCTCAACAGCTTTTTTAATTTTTTCTTGTAATTTAGTTTTAGAAATAATGTTGATCTTGTATCCAGTAAGCATCGCTGCTAAACGAACGTTTTGCCCACGGCGACCGATTGCAAGTGATAATTGATCTTCTTCAACAACAACATCCATTGAATGATTGCTGTGATCAACTTGAATATTTGAAATTTCTGATGGTGCAAGAGCTGCTCTTGCAAAAGTTTCAATATCAGAGTTCCAACGAACGATATCTATTTTTTCACCTTGAAGTTCATTCACAACGTTTTGAACGCGTGAACCTTTCATACCAACACAAGCACCAACTGGATCGATTTCTTTATCGCTTGTATAAACCGCGATTTTAGCTCTTTGTCCTGGCTCTCTAGCTGCTGATTTAATTTCAATGTTTCCATCAAGAATTTCTGGAACTTCAACTTCGAACAATTTTACTAAGTACATTGGAGATGTACGAGATAAACGAATTTCAGGACCTCTGTTCGTCATAACAACTTCAGAAAGGTATGCTTGAATTCTATCGCCAGTTTTAAAGTTTTCACCTGGGATAAGTTCTTTTCTTGGAAGAACAGCGTCTGATTTTCCAAGGTCTACAATTACGTTTCCGCGCTCATATCTGCGTGCGATACCTGTAACAAGTTCCCCTTCTCTATGTTTAAAATCAGAGAATAGGATTTCTCTTTCAGCATCTCTAACTTTTTGGAAGATAATCTGACGAGCTGTCTGAACATCAACGCGAGTAAAGCTTGGGTTTTCAATACGAATCCCTAATTGGTCACCAATCTCAACGTCGCTATCTAAATTTCTAGCTTCATTAATTGTGATTTCAATAATTGGATCTTTTACGCTTTCTACAACATTTTTATATTGGTAGATTTCGATTTCATCTTCAGCGTCATTATATCTAGTTTCATATTCGCCTTGGATTCCGTATTTTTTTCTAGCTGTCACAAGGAATGCTTGTTCAATTGCACGAACAACAACGCGTTTGTCGATACCGCGATCTTTTCCTAATGTTTCAATCATTCTTCCTAATTCTGAGAAATTCATTTCAACCTCTGCTTAAACTTTATCTGGTTGTTGGTTATTATTAATATTTGTTTCTAAATTCGCTTTTTTAATTTGAGTGTACGGAACTTCTACCTGCACACCTTTAGCATCGATAACAATCGATTCATCTTTTGCTTCTATTAACTTAACTTTAATTTTTAAATTATTGCGAAGAGCTTTTGGAAATTCAGGATACACAGCTTCATCAATTTTTTTAAGAAGCCCAAGAGTAATGTCTTGGCCGACTACACCTTTAAAGTGTTCAACTGTCGAAAGATTTCTAAACAGCCCAGGCGAAGATACTTCCAATGTAAAGTTTTCTGGTATCCACGTTTCAGATTCCATATAAGGATCAAAAGCGCGATCTACCTTTACACAGTCATCTATAAGAGCAGTTTTAGTTTTTGGATCCATGATAAATAATGTCAGCGCTCCAGATTGAGCGTGCCACTCGAGATCATACAACTCGAGATTCAAATCATGTAAAATCTTTGAAGCAAGTTCGTGAAACTTTAATTCCAAACCACTTCTTGGACTCTTTAGAACCATTATTTAGACCCTATATAAAAAAAAAGGGCGGAATTAAAAAAATCCACCCTTGATATTGTTTAATATTTTCGGAGATAGAAACTTTTCAAAAAGCTAATAAAAGTGAAATTCAAAAAGTTCTACAAGGCCACTATAACAAAATTTTAAGGATTTGCAAACTAAGTCTGCGACAGAAAGCGTTGCGACGCAGCTCGAAAAACTGCGCGACTAGTCGCCAAAAACCGTACTGTGAGACTTTGAAAAGCCCTTACATTTTACTAAATCAGTTAGGCCAGATTCCTTTAAGGCCCTATCAGGTTCATCCGTTGTCCATTCTCCTGATCTATAAATAACAGAAAGACTATTATTTTTTTGAACAGTTAAATCATATACTGAGTAGTTAGATGACCACATACCTGTAATATGCAAAGTATTTTTGAAATGCTTAACACATACTAATTCGCCCGATTTAATATCATCGTTAATTTTCAAAATCGTCTGAGTGTCTGTAATGCCAAATGATACAACCTCAGCATCATAGCCATTGGCCAATGAAAATAAAGTAAGAACAAGAAACATTCCAGTTATTAGTAGTTTTTTCATAATAGGCCCTTCCTTATTTTGGATACCGTTTTAATCTAAATATCAATAAAGTTCTAAGACTGCTAATTAAATTTGGTCATTATAAGCGCAGCACGATTCTCACCATAAAAATCTTTTTTACGATGAATATTTTTAAATCCTAGAGTCAAATATAGTTTTTGAGCTGGAAGATTACTCTCCTCGACTTCTAAGAAAAATTGAGTGATGCCATTCATTTCAAGATGTGAAAGTGACGCGCTTAAAAGCCTTTTTGAAAGGCCTTGGTTTCGGAACTTTGGATGGATAACAATCTTAAGTAAATGCGCAAACGAGTCTTCTGGCATTTTATCAAAGAGGCAGAAACCTATAACTTCGTCATCATTCTTAATCGTGACTAGTAAACGATCATGTTCATGGAACAAATTTTTCCACGAATCTAAGCTCCATGGAGTGGGAAAGAAATCGCGATCAAGCTCATAAAGCACAAAGGCCATGTCGCTTTTATAAGCTTCATGGCCTTCGATGTAATCAAATGTAGTAGTCATTAAAAACTAAACAGGCGAACTTAAATCAACGTTACCAATTGATCGCTCAGAGTTTGTTTTAACTTCCATATGGAAGCGAATTTTCGCAAGAGGGTTAAACGTATAACCATCTTTTCCGCGAATGATATATTTTCTTTTTGTGTCTGTTTCTTCTGGCTCAATAAGTTTTCTTAGACGAGACACACTTGTATAGATAAGTTTGTCATGGATAAGTGGGTTGTATTCATCTTTCCAGATCATTTTTGCTAATTGTTCTTTATCAAAATATGTTCCAGGATTTTTTGAAAGAAGGAAGAGAATTTCAAGAAGAACAAATCTGTGTTTGAAATCAATTGTTCCAAGAGTTCTTTCAACGATTTTTCTATTTGTACGATCCAGATACAGATCAACAGTACTATCGTTAACATCATCAATTTCAGCTTCGATTAAGTGATTTAAGCGCTTAAAGATAGTTGTATCGATAGATTCTTGAGCAAGGTGAAACATTTTAAGAGATTCATCAAAGTTTCCAGCTTTTTTAAGAGCAGTTGCCTTCCCAAAAAGGATATATCCATAAAGGTTCCAGCATTTTTTACTTTGAAGATATTCATTAGCTAGTTTGTAGTAATTAAGGGCCTTTTCATTTTCATTTAATTCAATGAAAATTTTTGCGTAGTAAGAATACATCGCGCCTGAAAGATAGAATTTTTTGATTATTTTAAGAAGATCATTTAACTGATCTAAATAGCGAAGAGAAAGTTCATAGTCCTTTCTATAGAAAGCATTTGTCGCAAGAGAAAGTAAACATTTAGAAAGAAGTTCCGGTTCATTTTCCTCGTTCGCTTTCTTGTGTGCCAATTCAAAATTTGACTTAGCTTCTTCAAAATTCCCACCGTAATTTTTTACAACTCCAAGATTGTAGAAAAACTCAGATGTAAGAGTGGGAAGTGCTCGTGAAAGAGCATCCATCAATTTTTCACTTTCAAGAATATATTTTTGGGCCTTTGAATCTTCTAATTTTTCTGACGCTAGTCTGATTAAAAAACCATATGTTTTAAGAATTGAGAAACCATCTCTGATTGGATCTGCAAAAGATAAGGCCTTAACAAAGGCTTCTTCAGCTTTAACGAGGTCAGCTTTATCATAATAAACTTTTCCTAATTGGTAATAAGATCTTCCAATGTCAGAACCTGTGATCTCGCCGACAATATTTTTTGTCTCGTCTTGAAAAATTCCCAGCGCTGGATGTCCTTCTGATTGCCCTTCAGAAATCCCAAAATCTAGAGTCGATACCATAGGTGTTCTCCAAAAAAATTGACCGCTTCTTCTTTGTATAAAAAGTGAAGTTGGCAGGTCATATCACGAGCGATTTTAAGCGTCAAAAGATCGTTGTAAGATTTTTCTAAAAGTAAGATTCAAGTCGTTGATTTATATGGATGGCACTGCTATTCTAGCACTGTAAAATTTTCATGTTCATACTCTTTCGGAGACTTAAATGGCCAAATACGATCTCGACACAATCCGCCACTCAACTGCTCACCTTATGGCCCAGGCCGTTAATCGCATTTATAAGGACCACAATCCCCAATTTGGGATCGGTCCAGTGATAGAAAATGGGTTTTATTACGATATTGATCTCGATGTTAAGATTCATGACGACGATCTTGCCCTCATTGAAAAAACAATGATGGAAATTATCGATGAGAAGCTTCCTATTACAAGAATGGTATTCACTCGTGATGAATCGGTTGAGTTTTGGAAGAAAAAAAATCAGCCGTTAAAAGTTGAAGTCGTCTCCGACATTCCTGCTGATCAGGAAATCTCTCTCTATCAACAAGGTGAATTCGTAGACCTCTGTCGTGGGCCTCACGTTGAAAACACAGGACACCTTCCTAAATTTTTTAAACTTCTTCACACTGCTGGAGCTTACTGGAAAGGTGACTCTAACAATAAAATGCTTCAAAGGATTTACGCTGCTTCTTTTACAACAAAGAAGCAACTTGAAGATCATTTAATTTTTCTTGAAGAAGCAAAAAAACGCGACCATAGAAAACTTGGTAAAGAATTAGAACTCTTTCACTTTGATCAAATTGCACCAGCTTCTCCTTTTTTCATGCCAAAAGGAACGACTATATACAATGAGCTCGTTTCATTCATGAGAAGAATTTATGTGAAGTATGGCTACGATGAAGTTATCACTCCGATGCTTCTGGACACTGACCTTTACCATACTTCAGGACACTACGAGCACTATAAAGAGAACATGTATTTCTCAATGGTCGACAAAAAAGAATTCGCTCTCAAGCCAATGAACTGTCCTTGTCACATGCTTATGTTTAAGCACTACAAATATTCATACCGCGATCTACCGATGAGATACGCGGACTTTGGTCGTCTTCACCGCTATGAAAGTGCTGGAGCAGTAGCAGGGCTTACTCGCGTTCGTTCATTCTGTCAGGACGATGCTCACATTTTCATCGCGATGGAAAAAATCGAAGACGAAATTATCAAATTAATGGAAATGTTCTTTATCTGTTATGATCATTTTGGATTCAAGCAAATTAAAGTAGGTCTTTCTACTCGTCCTGAATCTAAGGCCGGTGATGATGCAACTTGGGATAAGGCAGAAGCTGCTCTTAAAGGTGCTCTTGATAAAACAGGACACGCTTATCACATCAATGAAGGCGACGGTGCTTTCTACGGACCAAAAATTGATATTCAAATCTCAGACGCTATTGGAAGATGGCATCAATTGGGAACAATCCAACTTGATTTCCAAATGCCAGATCGCTTTGATCTAAAATATACCAATGAAGAAGGAAAAGATGTTCGTCCAGTCGTAATTCACCGAGCTCTTTTAGGTTCTCTAGAAAGATTTATCGGTGTTTATCTGGAACACATCGCTGGAGTATTTCCTTTCTGGCTTGCTCCTGAGCAAGCAACTATCGTTCCGGTATCAACTGATAAACACCTTGAGTTCTGTAAAACTCTAGCTTTGGATTTAAAAGAAATCGGTGTACGAGTTAAAGTTGATGAAAGAAATGAGACTATGGGATATAAGACTCGCCAGATTCAACAATCAAAAGTTCCTTACATGTTGGTTGTTGGAGACCGTGAGATGGAAAATAAAGCTGTGAGTATTAGAGCTCACGGTGAAGCTGGATCTAAAAATTTAACAATTGCTGAAGTTAAAGAACTTTTCAGCAAATTAAATGAGGAAAGAATTCCAGCTAAATTGCGTTAATAAAAAAACAAAGTGAGGGGCGAATGATTGCCCCTCATTATTACCGAAGGAATGGTCCATGAAAAAAAACATCCTGCTCCTCTGTGGAGGTGGCGGCACCGAACATGAAATCTCCCTTGTTTCTTCAAAATATATTGAAAAAAATCTAAACGATATTGGTCTCTACAACGTCATTAAAGTAGAAATAGGAAAAGATAAAATTTTTCGTATTTTAAATAGCGATGATACCTATGGTGACGTTGTCGAATTGAATTTTAAACGCCAACTTGTAGGTTCGAAGACGTGGGATATCCACATCGTTGTTCCATGTATCCATGGACCTCCTGGTGAAACTGGAGAGATACAAACCTTTTTTGAACTCACAGGACTTCCCTATATCGGTTGCGGACCAGAAGCTAGTCTTATCAGCTTTAATAAAGTCACCAGTAAATTATGGTTTAATGCTCTTGAAATTCCCAATACCCCTTTTGAATTTTTAACAAGCATGGAAGACAAGATGCGCGCTCATGCCCTTTTTGATCGCTATGGGAAAATTTTTGTTAAAGCAGCTTCTCAAGGCTCAAGCGTTGGTTGTTACCAGGTATTTAATAAAGATGATCTCGATCAAGCCTTAATTTCAGCGTTTAAATATTCTAGTTATGTTTTAGTTGAAAAAATGGTCAATGCTCGCGAATTAGAAATATCGACCTATGAATACGATGGCGCAATCATCGCTACAGTTCCCGGTGAAATTAATTGTCCAACTAAATTTTATTCTTACGAAGAGAAGTATAATCCTAAAAGCAAAACAACGACAGAAATCGTAGCACCTGATCTTTCCGCTGAAGTTGTGGAAAAAATGCGTGCTTATGCAATCAAAGCATTTACTCATTTAAAATTGCGTCACCTCTCTCGAATTGACTTCTTCTATACTGATGAAGGGGAAATATTCTTAAATGAGATTAATACTTTTCCGGGAATGACTCCAATTTCAATGTTTCCAAAAATGATGGAAAATAACGGTCATTCATTTAATAAATTTTTTAAAGATATTATTGCTAAGAACATTCTGTAAAAGAAATTTAAGAGGCACATATGAGATTACCTATTATCAATGCTGACGACGCTAATCATGGTTCAGAAATCTTAAAGCATTATTATGCCAACAAGATGATTCCCGCAGAAAAAAAGACGTACATGACTAAGTTAAAAGATTGTATCGGTCCATATCTGGGAATCGAAGCAAAGGATGGTAGCACTCACTATCTTCTTGATGCTGCTTCTCAAATTGCAACATTGGGACATGGCTTTAACTCCTCCGTCTTTTTTGGAACTACTGAATTCTTAGAGACGTGGATGAATGATTCGACGACTAAAGAATTTAAAGACATGAGACTTGCCTACCAAAATTTCCTTAACAGAAAACTTAATTGGAAAAAAACATACTTAACGTTTGTCCATTCTGGAGCAGAAGCAAACGAGACGGCCTTGGGTTATTGTTACAAAAGACGAGTTAATCCAGAAGCCAATAAAGTTTTAGCTTTTGAAGGATCATTCCACGGGCGAATGATGATAACTCTGGCAGCGACATGGAACAAATCAAAACGTGAACCATTTGAATGGAAAAATTATCTTGCAGAATATGTAAAATATCCTGAACTTTATGACAGTCAGATCAACGTTACTATACCAAAAGACTGGAGAGAAACCTGGAATGAAGCTTCCCTAAAAGGATTTAGCGTTCCGAAAGATTGGAATAGCGATGCGATGGTAAAAAAAGAAGTAGAATCGCTTTTAGCAATAAGAGATCAACTTCTAACAAAAAAAATATTTGCAGTTTTAATAGAGCCTATGCAATGTGAAGGTGGGGACTGCTATTCTTCTGATCGTTTTCACACAGCTTTACTCTTAATGGCAAAAACATTTAAGGTGCCTGTTATTTTCGACGAAGTTCAAACTGGATTTCACCTCGGGAAAGAGTTTTTCTGGCATCGTCAATTAAATCTAAAGGGATTAAATGGCGAACAAATTAATCCTGACTACGTCATTTGCGCGAAGAAAGCACAGATTGGAATTGTACTAAGTCACCATGAAACGAAAAATATTTTTAAAGGCGAAGAGTTCTCTGTGGCCTCTGCTCTTAGAGGATATGCCCATGGTATTAGTCTCGATCAATGCCAATCTCGCATCATTGAAATTGAAAAACAGGTTATTCCAAGACTTGAAGCATTTCTAAAGAAACATTCAAAATTCGTCTCTCGACCACGCACGAATGGTCTTGCCTTTGCTTTTGATGTTAACGATCCCACTCTACTTAATAAATTTGTAGATCTACGTTTTAAGCACGGTCTTCTCTATTACCCTGCAGGATCTCAAACTCTTCGTTTTAGATTAAATATGGCGTTTGGTGATAAAGACTTAGATTTCTTGTTTGATAGACTTGATTACATCTGCCGAGAGTTATTTCTAAATGAAAATCACCCTATTCCTACTCACGTAGATACTGATGCTACCGAAGCTCAAGAGAGCTATGAGTGGCATGGTCTTTTAATAAATACCAAACTCGAAAAGGTATTGGGAAAAAAGATTAATACAAAACTAATTTTTGAGAAAATTGAAAAATTAATCACTCAAAAATCTGACGTTCAACTCATTGAAATTTCGGCCGATAACTTTTTAAATTTCAGACAAGAAATTATCAACTTAGAGAAAAAAGTTTATGAACCTGCAAGACAAACGGATATCGAAAAGTTTGAACATACAGTATTAAACCGCAATTCACTTTGTCTTGGGATATTAAACAAGAGTGATAAAAAGCTAGTTGGAATTGCATTTGCTGGTCCACTAAAACTTTATCCACTTGAGCGCGGTGTACGCATGGACCCAAACTTTGAAGAAGAAGATTCATTATACATGCTCGATGTGACAATAGATCCTTTACTTCAAAAGTCGGGAATCGGACGCGCTCTTAAATATGCTCTTTCTGCCATGGCCCTCACAAAAGGAGTCAAACGCATTCAAGGAAGAAATCGTGACCGACTTGCTGGAGCGATGATTAACATCAATTTATCTCTTGGAGCGATTGAGCAAAACTACATCCGAGAAGACTATCCAGATTTTGAATCCCATCGTGATGTTTTTTACTACACGACAAAAGCGGAATGGAAAAAACCTGCTCTTCACCTAGGACGAGGAATTCATATTCCTCTCTCTCTTAGAAGTTTAAGCAATGATTATTTTGATCTTCAAATGCCATACGCTGTTAACAAAGTTTGTCTCTCAAACTTTGTTAGTGAAACATTTTTAAAAGGCGTAAAAGAAGTTATTGAAGTTCTTCCCGAAGGAATTCGACATGGATTTACATGCTCTGGTCAATCCGAGTGTGTTGATAAAGTTGCAAAAACAATCTGGGTTAAATCAGAAGGCCACGTAAAGGAAAATCATATTACCAAAATGATGACATTTAAAAATCACTTTTTTGGTAACGGTTCAGCTCTGGCCAGATCATTAAGTCTTGAAACTGATCCCTATTTTGAAGTTAAAAAACTTCCAAATCCAAATGAAAACAACTATCAAGAAGTCTTAAAGCTTGTTGAAGCTGAATTTGCTACTCGCACTTATTTTGCAGTGTGGGTTGAACCAGTTCTTCAAAAGACCATGGAAAAAATGCCTTATGAATTTCTTAGAGGCCTTCGAGATCTATCAAAAAAATATGGAGTTGCTTTAATTTATAATGAAACCGCTTCTCAATTTTTTCGTTTCTCCCATAAAAACTTTTTTGCTTCATGTTTTCCGGATATCACTCCAGATGCTGGACTTGTTTATTTCGGTGGACAAGCAGGATTGGCCTTTGCAAAAGATGCTTATTACCTCGATCAACCATTGATGTTAATTAGTACTTGGGATGGAGATGAATTCTCTTTTAATAGCTATCACCATGCATTTAGTAACGTAATGAAAAATCAGGATGACTACAAAAAAACATCTAAGCTTTTCCATGAAAAATTGGTTGATGAACTTTCTCGATATGAAATTGACAGCATGAAAATTGATAATGGTTTTGGTTACTTCAAGGGATCTATTCCATCTTCCAAAAGTCGAATGTTTGTTCATAACGGCGAAGCTTATACAGTCTGTCCATCTTACGATGCAATGAAGGAATACCTAAACTCATGAATACAAATTGCCAATTTCCCTACATTAAGTATCAAGAAGGAAAGACCTCAAGAGAATGGGGACTTGCCCATGGAGAAGAATTTAAAGTTGCCATTAAAGAATTAGCAGAAATAAGACGCACATTGATGCTTGCTAAAAACCCTGCTCTTTCCAGAAAACTAAATGAATTGGCGCTCGAACAATTGGAGTTGTCTCGAAAATTTGCTCCAAATATCACAGAAGAAATTGAAGGTATTGCAAAAGGATCGAATCTAACTCTTACAGATATTGTTATTCTCAATAACTATACAGACTTTAGAGACATCAGCCTACCTGAAGAAGGATGCTCAACTGTTCACATTCAGACTCCTACTGAAATAATGTCAGGACAGACGTGGGACATGCATAGATCAGCTAAGAATTATATGAGTATAATTCACGTCCCCGAAACTAAACATCATTCAGCACAACTTATATTGAGTCTAGTTGGATGTGTTGGTCTCATGGGAGTTAATACTCATAATTGCTTAATTGGTGTTAACAACATCAACACAACAAATGCAAAAACTGGCATTATATGGCCCTTACTTGTAAGACGTGCTCTCGAAGATAAAAGTTTAGCTGAGATGAGACGAACTCTCCTCACTGCACCTGTAACCTCAGGACATAACTATCTCATAAGCTCGCGTGATGGAGGAGAACATCTGGAGATTACGCCATCAATCTATGAAAAAGTAGCTGCTATTCTTAAAGGCCAGGTGGGAAGCATCTTTCACACTAACCATTGCTTGGGATCGGAGATTGAAAAAATAGAAGATAAAAAATCCATGAGCTCAACGACGTTTAATCGCTATAGTCTTCTTTCACGCAAGTCTTACAAAGTTCGCGATCTCGAAGATTTTAAAAATCTTCTCACTGATCATGATGAATTCCCAAAATCTATATGTTCTCACTATGAAACAGGTGTTCAAGATCCCTCTTTCACCTGTGGCGGCGGCGTAAGTGATTTGAACGCAGGAAAACACATTTTCTGGAGAGGATGTCCTGCTCATGATCAAGACTACAAAGAATACGAATTTGTTCTTGATGGTTCTGACTTTAAAAAACTTAATTAACTTAGGATTAATGTTATGACACTTCCTTACTATATCTCCTGGTCCAAACAAAAAGATGCTGCCAGTTTTGAAATTGCCAGTGTCGATGGAGTTAAAGTTAAGTTAACTAATGGACACGAACTAATTGATCTGACTTCCATAAGCTATCAGGCCCACTTTGGACATAATCATCCCGTCATCATCAAGCATATTAAAGATCAACTTGATACAATCCCTATGAGTTCTCCAAAAGGAATTTATCCTCATAAAAACGAAGCGACGTATGATTTGCTTCGCTATATGAAAAAAGAGAATGGAAAAATCTTCTATACAACTGGTGGAGCTGAGAGTGTCGAAAATGCACTTAAAATTGCTCGCGATATAACTAAGAAAAAAGTAGTTCTAGCACGTCAGACCTCTTATCACGGGGCCACTCTAGGTGCTCTTTCAGTCACAGGAGACTGGAGAAATCCATCCCATATGACACCTGAAGGTTGGGTTGTTAGAATTCCTGAACCAACTGATCCTGATGCAATAAAAAAAACCAGAGAAATAATTTTAAAAACTGATCCAAATAATATTGCAGCAATCATTATTGAAACAATTACCGGTGGAAACGGAGTGTATTTTGGATCCCTTGATTGGTGGCGTGGCCTTCGCGATCTTTGTGATGAATTCAACATCCTTCTCATTATGGATGAAGTTGTTTGCGGTTTTGAAAGAACTGGAAAATCATTCGGATACATGCACTACGATGTTGTACCTGATTTGATTTGTTTAGCAAAAGGTATTTCTGGTGGGATGGTTCCTTTTGGGGCAGTATGGACATCAAAGAAAATAGCTGATTACTATGAAGAAAATGTTCTTAGCTGTGGCCTTACAAACTATGCTCATCCACTCGGAGTAGCGGCCATGCGCGGAGTCTTGGAGATAGTCCAAGATGCAAAATTTAAAATCAACTTAAGTCATGTGGAAAAAGTTTTTTTAGAAGAATTAGAAAAATTAAAAAACTTAAAAATTGTAAAAGAAATAAGAGTCAAAGGAATGCTTTGTGCTGTCGATTTAAATAAAACAGTTGATGGTAAAAAATTCATGAGCGCAGGTCTTTATCTTGTTGCTCAAGCAAATCGTATAATCCTTGCCCCTCCTCTCATAATTAGTGAAGCGCTATTAAGAGAAGGCATGACAAAAGTCTTTAATGTATTAAAGGATGAACAATGAATAATAAAAATCCAAAAGTTTATAAAGATGCCAAAGAAGCTCTTTATGATTTAAAGTCCGGCATGACTTTAATGAGTGGTGGTTTTGGTCTTTGTGGAATCGCTGAAAATTGCATTGATGCTCTAACGACCATGGATGTAAAGGATCTAACTGTTATCTCCAACAACATTGGGAATTCCGGAAGAGGCCTTGTTAAAATTTTAGTTCAAGACAAGATAAAAAAAGCCTACTGCTCTTATGTCGGGGGAAATCCTGATTTAGAAGTACGAATGCTCAATAAACAAATTGAAGTCGAACTTGTTCCTCAGGGAACTTTTTCTGAGCGAATTCGTGCTGCGGGAATGGGTATACGCGCCTTCTATACTCCAACAGGCTATGGAACTCTGATTGCCGAAGGAAAAGAAGTAAAAATGTTTGATAGACCATGTATTATGGAAACTGCTCTTTACGCTGATTTTGCTATCATTAAAGCTCAGCGCGGAGACACCTACGGTAATCTTTGGTTTAAAGAAACGGCCCGAAATTTTTCCCCTCTAATGGCAATGGCAGCAAAAACAACAATCGTTGAAGTAGAGGAATTAGTAGATGTTGGCGGAATTGATCCTCATGACATTCATCTACCTGGATTATTCGTTCAACGAATTTTCCAAGGAAAAAATTATAAAAATGAAATCGAATTTTTAGTAACGGAGAATTAATTATGCCGTGGTCTAATATTGAAATGGCCGATGAGGTCATCAAATTTTTTAAACCTCACTCATCAGTGAATTTAGGGATTGGAATGCCTACTGTCATCGCAGAAAGAATTCCAACAGAACTTAATATTATGATTCATTCAGAAAATGGAGTTCTCGGAGTTAGCGGCAGACCAAAAAAAGATTCTGTCTCTCCCACCCTTATCAATGCAGGTAAAGAAACAATCGCGATAAAAAATGGTGCCAGTTTTTTTGATAGCTCCTTGAGTTTTGGAATGATCCGCGGGGGCCATATCGATTATTGTGTTCTTGGTGGAATGGAAGTTGATGCAAAAAGAAATCTTGCCAATTGGATGATTCCTGGAAAAAAAGTAACGGGAATGGGTGGTGCCATGGACCTCGTCAATGGATCCAAAAAAGTTATAGTTATGATGAATCACTTCTCAAAAGACGGTGAAGCTAAACTTCTTCCTCTATGTAAATTGCCTTTCACTGGCCTTGATGTTGTTGATCTCGTTGTAACTGAAATTGGGATTTTCAGGCCAACTGGAACTAAGTTCGAGATTGTTAAACTTGCTGATGGTGTTAGCGTAGAAGATCTTAAAATAAACACAGGCACACTCTCTTAAAAAACTTAAGATGTTTGACTTTTATAGTTTTCAGCTAGGATCATTTCATTAGATGATCTTATCTGGTCTTATTTTAGAGAGAGGAAATCTTATGACTTTAACATCTCTTGTGCTTATTTTATTTCTTTCGTTTACAAATTCTTATGCTCTTACTAATTCCACACCGGCATTATCTCCAGAATGGACTCATGTCGTGCAAATTAGAAATGATGCTCCTGATTCAACAGGTGAAACGGCACCTGGTTTTTGCAATGCCACTTTAATCCATAAGAACGTTCTTATCACTGCTGCTCACTGCGTGGCACTTGCTTATGTTGCGGGGATAAAAGAAGTTGAGATTCAGGTTGGTGAGTACAAATACGTCACACGAAAAACTGACGGTAAAGTTGTACGTGTTGGCTATGGTCAAAAATATAAACTCACTAAAAATGTAAATATTGAAATTCCTCGCTCTCTTGTAGATAAAATTGGTCGTAGTGGCGCCAAGGTCAAGATTGCTCCAACAGAAGATGTCGCACTTCTTTGGTGGAATGAAGAAACTCCAGAATTCGCAAATATCACTCTAGCAGATATTGTTACTCCAGCGGAGCATGCGAGCTTAATCAATAATATCTCCAAGACAAGCCTTTCTGCAGTGACGATCAATATATTTAGTGAATCGAGTTTAGATACTAGAAGAATGGCAACACTAAATAAGTATAAATGGACTGGATATCTTTATTCCAAATCACAATCGCGAGTAGAGCCAGGTGACAGTGGAGCCCCTCTATTTGCAACGATTAATGGTAAAAATAAAATTTTTGCTGTGGTTAAAGGAAAAGCGACTACTATTTTTGATAACTGGGATGCCTACGCTGCAGTCAATCCTCATCTCTGTCAGTTGGCAAAATCACTTCCGACGTTTATTAAAATTCCTGCTTGTATTAGCTCCAAATAAAAAAGGGGGCCCCTGCAAAGCCCCCATTTTTTTTGGCATCCTGCCACTAGTAAGTGGACATCCTATCCCTTACTCTTATAAGTATAACCGCATTTAATTTTTTGTTGTAAAAATTTTTTTGTGGGTAAAGTTTTCCACAAAAGCATAATCCGGGTTATCATTAAACTGTTTATCACTTTAATGGACTTCAAAAAGAAAATGAATTTATCAGGAAAAGGAAATCGTGTTTAATTTCATAAGCTCACTTTTAGGCACTAAAAAAGACTATAAAATACAATCTTTTACCTTCTTTATCCCTTCCCCTCCAGCTCGATCGACGGGCTATAGAGAGAAGCAATTTGATAAAATCTTCTATGATTTCATCAATAGAGGATATAAAATTTTGAACTTTACAACCCAGGCGGCTACTGGAGAAAAACACTCTGGAATGTGGATTATCTTGATTGTCCAGGCCACTAACGCTGAAGCAGAGGCACTCAAGCTAGATGACATTTTTCATGAATCCATCAAAAATAAGGGTGAAGTTAAAGAGTCTATCGAGGGATTTTATTACATAGACGATCGAGCTAATGAGAATGATTAATTATTCACTCCCTTTGCTTATTTTCTTACTCTCAGGCTGCACTTTTTTTTCAACTAAAGTTGAATCCCTTGCAAGTTCATCTGAAAAAAATGCACCTATTGTAAAAATTAATAAAAAAAATCTCCATTGTCCCAACAATAACAAAATTCAACTTATGGTTGAGGATGATTCAACATTAAAACTCTATAATACTCTTATCGGATCTATCTTCGAAAATAAAAATTATAGCTTTATTCAAAAATCAGCACTGTTATCTCTAATAGAGATGAGCAGACGTCCAGATATTGCATCCCCAACAGCTAGACTGCAATATTTTTTACGTTTTAATGGGAAAGTTTCATATTTTGATTTTCGTCCAATTAAATTAGATGACGATTCTAAAATGCCTTATATAAAAGCCTTGGACATGCTTCTTAAAAACTTTGACTCTGCAAAGAGTCTTTCAAAGTTAGCAGAAAATCTTGATCAGCTAGTTCCCCAAAATATTAACGTAAGCCCGGAATTTGAAAATTTTTTAAAAGCCTATAAAAATGAGTTAATAAAAAATGAAACGCTCTCAGAGTCTTTTATAAAAGGAGATGAAGTTCTCACAAAGCATGAATCATTCAACAGAATTAGCTACAGAAAGATTATTGCAAATTATCTTAGTGAAAAATTAAATAATGATTCTTATTATGAATTCTCCAAGAATCCTCTCTTTCCTGTTAATGATGGACAGACTGATTTGGATTTAAAATGTAATACTGATATAAGTGTAGAAAACAGAGTCAAGGATGATCTTTTTTATTCATCTCAAAAAAAATCACATTATTTTGCTCTAAAAGATGGTGACAATTTCTTTATCGCTGTGAGCTCAGCTACGATAGAAAAACCTCTAAAAAATTATGCCAATACATATTTTTTAAAAACTCGTGTGGCTCCCCTTCCTCTACCGGTTTGCCAATTTAGAAATGTAAGAGAAGACATTGTGCTCTTTTCCGCATCCGGAAGAAATCCAGCTCAACACTTAAAACACTTAGTTACTTATGACATCAGTTTAGTGGATTCTTATCAGTCTCTTGAAGAATTACTAAATTTTTCAAGACATCTTTTTTTAAGTACCCCAGATAGAATACTTTATGAATCAAAACGTGGGAGAAAGTCACAGCTAGATTTTTTTCTCAGCATGAACTTCCCCATTTATCACGTTGATGCCCTAGGAGATATTATAGGGGCTGCTAGTTTTATATATAACGGACGCCAAAACCAAGGCCTTATCATAGATGATCGCTCAGCAGCTAGACTTTGGTGCTCCCCTTGAAACAAGCAATTCTCATAATTGGTCTTGCATCAAGAAAAACAATTAAATCTCTAGATGTTCCAACAGATTTTCCTTCTGATTTAAGCCTAATGAAATTTCTATTGGATAATGGAATCACAATCGCATCAAGCTGTGGCGGAGTCGGCTCTTGCAAAAAATGCATCGTCAATGGCGATTTGATTAGCTGTCAAATTACCCTCAAAGATTTTATTAATTACAAAGAAATCTCAGCTGTCGAAGTTTCTTATTTGTAGACAATAATTTAAAGTTCTTTTAGCATAAAATAAAAACCTAAACCTGGCTTTACATATGCGTTATCTATCTATCGATCTAGAAGCAACTGGTCTGAATGAAAAAGACTACATCATTGAATTCGGAATGATCCCTTTTTGTACAGAAACCAGACGTGTTGAAGAATCACTTGCACGAAATTTTTTTATAAAATGCCCTTCATTTGAATCACTAAAACCTGATCTTGCTCCTTGGGTTATTGAGCATAACGAAAAACTCATCGATAAGGCCCATAATTTTGGGATGCAGATGGATAGCTTTAAAGATGAACTGGAAACCTATCTTCTCAGCAAGGAAGTGAAGGCCTATTTTAAAAATGAAAACAAAGAGAAGATCATTCTCTTTGGAAAATCTATGAGTGCTATTGATCTACCTTTTTTAAATCGAGATCTTGGTTGGGATTTTATGAGAAAGTATTTCCATCATAGAAATCTTGATCTCTCTTCTACTGCAAACACTCTTATTGATCTCAAATATCTCCCTTCAGAGTGTTCTTCTGGCTCAAAACTAATGCAACATTTAGGTATGGGGGAAGTTAAGCATACGGCACTTGAAGATGCAAAAAACACTGCCCTTATGTACATCAAAATCTTAGAGATGTTTTCAAAAACACGTTAAGGATATTTTTAATTAGAAGCTAAGAATGAAGTGGGATCGATCGCTTCTCCATTTTTTCGAACTTCAAAATGAAGATGAGGGCCTGTTGTTCTTCCCGTCATCCCAATTTGAGAAATAACCTGACCTCGATAAACTCTTTGGCCTTGATGAGTAAAATTGCTTTTTGCGTGAGCATAGACTGTAAAAAAACCATTTTTATGAGCGATAACGGTAATATTTCCGTATCCACCTATTTCACTTCCAGAGTAAACAACAACTCCTTCAGCAGCGGCGACAATATGTGATCCTACGCGTGCAGAGATATCAATTCCTTCATGAGCTCTGCCCCAACGGTGACCAAATCCAGAGCTAATTGTATTGCTAGAAGGTACTGGCCATAAGAATTCTCCAGACTTCAAATAAGCCTTTGGATCATAGGCCTTTGTTTCATAATCAGAGGCAAGAACACCACGTTTTAAAGGGATAAAAACCCACTCTCCTGGTGCTATTTTTTTCCCGGAGTTAGATTCCTCAATTTTTTCCTTGGGAACATTGAACTCTTTAGCAAGTGAATCCAGAGTGTCGTTAGGCTTCACTTGAACATAGTGACCACTTTTCATTGACGAACAAGATGTTATTGAAAACATCAATGATGTAGCTAAAAAAATAAATATTAATTTAAAAATTTTGGTCATTAAACCAATCATCCCTAATTGCTTAAGCAGATTTAATCCCTGCATCTGCTAGAAACTTCTTTGTTTGCCCCATTAAATCATCTAGTGGAATTCCGTAATCCATTAGCTTAACAGGAGCAACCGAAATCAAACTCTCTTCAACGGCATGACAATCAGAATCTAGAAATTTTTCATATCCCTGATAGATGCCGCCAATCCAGTAATAATTTCTTCCTCGAAAATCTACTCTTTCAGTAACATCCTCGGAGTATCTGCGAAATCCAACTTTTGTAACTCGTACACCTTTAATCTCCTTCTGATCGGCCCATGGAACGTTAATATTCATGAGTGTCATGGGAGGAATAAAAGTCGATATATTTGATTGTACAAGAGTTTTAATAAAATTTGAAGCAGTATAGTAAAACAAATCATTTTTCTCTGTTATTCGAAAATCCATACAAGAGCTCACAGAGATGGCCGGAACATTATGAAAAACAGCTTCGCGAGCTGCTGCGACTGTTCCCGAATAAAAAATATCCTGTCCTAAATTTGCACCACGATTGATTCCTGAAATAACCAAATCAACCTTCTGACCTTTTGTTTTATAAATATGAGCAATCCCCATCACTGAACAATCGGCAGGAAAACCACTACATCCATAAACGTTTTCTTCAATTTCAGCTAAGCGAAGCGTGTGATCAAGAGTTAAAGTATGTCCTGTTGTTGATCTCTCTTGCATTGGTGCAACAACCATAACATTTGCAATTGTTGAAAGAGTCTCTCTTAAAATTTTTAAACCCGGAGCATGAACGCCATCATCATTTGTTAAAAGAATATTCATTAAAAATCCTGGGATAAAAAGCTATTTTTTTGAAGGACTTCCATTTCACTCGTCAATTTATTTAGATCAACATTTCGATAGCAAACTTCAATCTTTGAGTTAATAGGAAGCGAGAGAAGATCAAAATCAAAGAGATCAAACAATGTACTAATCAAATTACTATTCCAGTCAGCTCTTAAAAGCATTAAGTTATCAGCTTTAAGCTTGGAGTGAAAACGAGTGAAGAAATTGCTCGAAAAATTTGTGAGAAGATTTTTATGGTGAAGATTTTCAAAAAAATCAAAATTAAAAACAAATCCATTAAAATTAGGACCTATCATCTTAGATAAATCTATATCATTGGAAAAATTTAATAAATACTTATGCTCAAAATTAATAGGCATTGATGAGTCCGACCACTCATCAAATTCAAAATATATATTTCCTAAGTCTTGACCTGATTTTTTTAAATCTAAAATAAGTTTTGAAACCATTGGATCATTTGATCTGGAAAAATGTAAAAACAATCTATCAGTCGAACTAAATAGAGGCAGTAACTGCTCTAAAAAAACATATTCCTGGATGAAATTAAAACTTCTGGGTGAAAATTCGAAACAAAAATCCTTTAATCCATTTTGTTTTAGGTGTTTTAGAGTTCTCTGATCGTAAATGCCTTCTATTCTTATATTTTTCCCCATACTAAGAGCTTAACTCAAATTATCTTTGAGAATTTGTTATGGGAGGAATTTGCCTGTAAATCAGTGAATAAAATCCAGTAAATCCTTAAAAAATAGATGGCGATTTTCAGTGCCAATTGATTCTGGATGAAATTGATATGATATACCTCTCTCCCATTGTCTTATTTGAATCTCTTTCTGCTTTTTCTTTGATTCAAAAACTGCCAGGGAGTTATAGCGCTGAACAAGAATATTTTTATTTTCAAAATTAATTTTCATCTGTCCTCCGTGAACCGGTCTTAATGAAGGTCCAATAGTAAGTCCATCAATCAGGGCCAGAATTTGATGTCCCAAACAAATGCCCATTAAAAAAATCTTGGGGTGATTTTTAATCTCTAAAATATCGGGAAAATAATTGTTATATTCGTGCGGACTTCCTGGTCCAGGCCCTAATATAACTGCAGTAGGAGTCTTTACTCCTTCAATAAAGGCACCAAAATTTTTTTCCCAAAAAAAATCTTCGTGAGAAACAACGATGATATCTTTTTCATAGGCGTAAAGTTCTGAAGCTATATTAAAAGTGAAGCTATCTTCAAAATCTACAATATATATTTTTGCTTTATCTAACATTGATTGAAGTGAAATTATTTTCGTTATAATTAATATAAAGCAACAGTCCAAATTTATTATCGATTAAATCTCGTGCATAGGTAAATTCAATCTTCCAGCAATTATTAAGAGGGGCGTATAAAAGAGAATAACTACTTTGTGAGAATGCCTTTGTCTCTATGTTGTAATCTGCCGAATTTTTAAAAGTAACCAAATCATTGGCGCGCAAACTTAAGTCATACCCTGCTAATTTAGTAACAGGAGTGTTAGACGAATTAAATGAATTGTAAGTAAATCTCCCTCCGAGACTTGCTCTATCAAAGTTATAACCAGCTGTTGAGGTCAGTTTATGATCAGAAGTTTTATGAAAATAAAACTCTTGAACTCCAAAAGACAATCTTTGTAACGTCATTCCAGAATTTATATAAAGTCTGGTTAAATGATCTATCACCTGATCGGACTTAATATTAAAATCATAACCTTGAGAAAGTTGAAAATAAGCTACATTTGAATAATCAAAATTATCTTTTAAATAGCGACCATCGATATAAGGATCAAATATTTTTGCAGCTTTCTTAATAAGGTTATTGTTCCACTGAATCTCAATTGTATTGCTTAAAGGAAGAGAGTCTTGTGCCGTAATCTGGTTAGTTACGTGCTCACGTTCTCTAAGGGCATCTACATAATCAAATTGACCTGCATCTGTATCAATTTGCGTTCTAAAGTTAGTATTTCCATTGAAGTGTTGATTCGATAGGTAATAATGTTTTAATTTAAATTCTTGTGAATGACGGTAACTATTATTAACAACAGTCGTCAGTACTGCATCTTTGTTATTTGTTAGACTTGGAAGAGTTCCAATTGTTGATTGATTTTTTTTATCTGTTGGGTCTTTTAACTGAACAGACTCTTTTTGCTCAGTGTATGAAAGACCAAAAACTCTCTCTAATTCAAACTTAGCCTCTGTTTCATATATAAGACCTTTCTTGGAAAAACGTTTATCTTTATCAGTTGGAAAAACGTAATTTTGATAATCAAGCTTCAATAAATGAGAGAAAAAAACAGGACCTAAGTTCCCCAGTTGCCATTTCAAATAAGGATTTAAATTAAGTCTTCTAGCATTTCGAATCAATCCAGTGTTATCCATTTTGTTTTGTTTAAAGATGGTGTAATCAGAGTTAAGCCCCAGCGAAATATTCTTAACGAATGGATAAGGTGTATGGATCAAATTATATGGAACTGAGGACAGCGAAATTTTTGGTAAAATCTGCACATAGCGATGATCGAATTCTCGAGGGTTGGAAATAAACATATTTCTATTGAAATAGCCTTCTGTTGTGAGAGAAAATAGAGATGATCTCCCCTCCAAAAATCCTCCGGCCCCAACTTCTGTTCCTCGAATCTTATTATTGGTAAAAAAATCCAAATCTCTTATGGTATCTAAGTCAGAAGTATTCGTAATATACAAATGATTGTTGAAATTGTGATTGTAAATGGAATGAAACTCTAGATCTGAGAATTGTCGATAAAATTTATCCCCACTTTGGTCTTTGTTAATTTTATAAGGAACATAAATCTTATCGTTTAACTGTAATGTATTTAACTCAACCCATGTTTTCTCTTTGAAATTTTGGCGATATTGAAACTCTCCACCGAGACCTCGATGACCAAAAGTCGATGGGACAAGTGTAAGATCTTTATAATCATCAATCGCCCAGAAGAAAGGTTGTTGATAACGGAACCCTTCTTTTGAATTAAATCCAATAAGTGGAAACAAAAGTCCTGTCTCTCTTCTTTGTTTGATAGGAAAGACAATATAAGGCAAATACATCGTTACAACGCCATTTACTTTAATATAGGCGTGTTTGATGTTTACATATTTCCCCATTTCAATTTTTACATTTTTCCCAAAAACACTCCATGATTCAGGACAATCTCTACAAGTTGTATACTCTGCTTCTTCTGCGTAAATAAATTCTGGGCTTGTCTGAAGAATTTTTTTACCGGTGATCACAAAGTTTTCTGATATGAGACGGGCATTATCAATATCAATCTGACGGGTGACAAAGTTGTAGTTTAGTTTGGTTCCATACAAGGTCATTTCAGGAGCGATATATCGAACATTCCCGATAACTTCGGTATCTCCCGTTGTGAAATTAATTCTTGCCTTTTCTCCATAAATAGAATTTTTCAGGTGAGTGATAACAACATTTCCTACAGCTTCAAATTCATTTTCGCTGGTTTTTCGGAAGGCCTTATCTGAAAGAATATTTATTTTTTGTCCGAGATTAAATTCAAATGCCTCTCGGGAAAAAATAGAATTGGAGAAGAAAATACTAAGAAATAGTAAGAATGAAACGCTGGACTTCACCAACAAAATAGTAAGATCCACAGACCAAAATCTTTTGATTTTTTGTATTTTTAAGATCAGTTTTCCAATCGGTGACAAAATCTAACAGTCCTTTGCTAATTTTGTTAATTTTTTCTTCTACAGCATAAATTGAAGACATCTCCAGAGCTTTTGGGTGATCAAAACCTGTTATTAAAAGTTTTGATTCATTTCCAAAAAATTCTACAATCGTCTTAAGCATGACCTCAACTTCTTGCACTGGTCGCTTAGAAAAACTCATCAGTACACGAGTAGGCCATAATTCTTTAGAGTCAGCAGAAAAAAGTTCCGTCATTCGTCTGACGCCATCTATATTATGTGCACCTATAAAGATAAGGGTATTTCCATTAAAAGTCATCTCCTCTCTACGTCCTTTAAAGAGTGGGACCTCCGATTCACTAGGAAGTTCTATCTCTGGGACTAGTTCAGCAAAAAGGGCGCGGGCCATATTCTGATTTTCTAAAAAATAGTTTCCGGAGTTTTGTTTAAATACTTTCAATGGACGCCATAAAACGCCATTACTTTGACAGTATTTTTTGGCCAGTTCATTCAAATACTCCAAATGGAATTGAGTAAAAAGAGGTTTGCCGCTTCTTGCGACAGCGATTTTTTCTTGGAGGATGAGGTCATATCTATTGCCAAGAATGGCCTGGTGATCTCTTGAAATTGAAGTTATGCAAGTGCAATCAGCATCAAAATGGTTTACAGCGTCTAGTTTTCCACCAAGGCCCACCTCAAGGATGAGATGATCAATTCGCTTCTTTTTAAAAAAGGTCAGTCTTAGAAAAACTAGAAATAAAAATTCATAAAAAGAAACTCTTAGATTTTTATGTTCTTTTTTTAAAAATTCATGAGTTTCAAAAATTTCTTTGGATAAATCAGTGTAGGAGACATCGCCATCATCAAAATGGAATCTCTCGCGCAAACTTAAAATATGCGGAGAAGTCCAAAGTGCGAACTTTTGATTTGAAATAGACACATAATGGGCCAAAGTATGGGCCGTCTGCCCTTTCCCATTTGTGCCCGCGATAATGGTGACCTTTACTCCGTCGTCTGCAACACGTTTAATAAAAGGCAAATAGAGAGGCTTTGTTCGTTCAAGCCCCGGGGTGAAAACTTCACCACCATAGTGATCTTGAATGAAGCTAAGAAGCTCAGATTCAATCTTTTCGTTAAAAAATTCACTCATAAATTCTATTTGGCCACTTTTGTTGGCACTTTAAAAGTAATGCTCTCTCGATACCATATCGTATTTCTCAAGCTTTGTTTAGAAAATGCCGATTAATAGACTGAAAGACTATGTTTTTGGCGAATAATAGTAGAATGAGACCTTATGGTGAAACTATGAAAACACTAATTCTAGCACTGACTTTAGCTTATGCAGAGTTTGCTTATGCTAATTCTGCTGAAGATATTATAAGAAAGCAATGTGAAGCCTCAGGTAGAAAAATAGTCACAACTCAAACAACAAGCAAAGATGGCGCTATCACGACTGTTCGCTCGTGCGAAAATTCTTCACCGACTACAGCTCAAGATCCAACTTCAGCTTCAGCTGTTCAGGCCAATCCTGTTGCTGAGACAGGCCCAGTTACTCAGTCCGCTCCAGCTACTCAACAAGAAATTCCAGAAAAAAAAGCTCCAGCAAAACCTAAATCTTGCACTGTAGACGATGTAACAAAATTTAAAAAAGCTTATATTGAACTTCAAAACGCCTTAAAATATGAAGGAAAAAATGTTGAATTAATAAAAGGTAAGTCAAAAGCAATAGGAAATGAAGCTGATGCTGATAACTCTCCTGGAGAAAAAATTGAAAAGGCTCTTTATCGGCAATATCAAAATGCACTTGTTAAAGTTGGAAAAGTATATCAAAAAATTAATCATGATCCTTCAAGTGAAGATAACAAAATAATCCTTAAGGATAATCCAGATATTTCAAAATTTTTTAAAGCAATTGATTCAAAAGATACTAACGACAAAGAAAGAAATCGCATTAACTTCGACACTCTTATTACTGAACTTAAGAAAAATGAAGTTAAAGGATTTGAATTAAGTCCAGAAGATATTTACTTGTTAAAAAATCTTATTATTCATTCCCAAGATCGAATCTGCACCTTGGATAAGTACAAAGGAAACAAAAAATCTTTTAAAACAAAGTATCTTGAAAACATAGCAAGGTCTCCACTCAATAAAATGATCGAATCCCTTAAAGGTCTTTCTAAAGATCAGGACCTACAATTAGCAGATGAAGACAAAACTATTTCAGAAGCTGTTAAAGATTCTCTTAAACAAATGCATGATATTATCGCAAATAATAAATACTGCTTGAAGAAATTTTCAAAATCCCCTGATTTAGGTGACAGAGTTCAAAGCTGTAATTACAGCAAATTTATGAAAGCTATTTCTTCAGGTGAAAACTTTGATCAAATAGAAGCTATCCTTCATTTTATTAATGCTAATCAACACTCAAAAAATGCACGGACTGATTTAGATTGGTTAAATTCTCAATTCAAAAGCATCGTAAAACTTCCGGAAGCCCCTGCAGAAACAGAGGAACAGAAATGTACAAAAGATACAAAGAAAGAATGGAAAGTTGTGGATGGCAAAGGAACTTGTACTGATAGACAAGAACCTGCATCTGAGAGTGAAGAAGCTAAGTGTAAAAAAGATGACAAGAAAGATTGGAAAGATGGTCAATGTGTAGATAAACAAGCACCTCCTACACCTGAGAGTGAAGAAGATAAGTGTAATAAGAAAATAGCTGAGGATAAAGACCCTGATACCGGTAGACAATTAAATACCTGGTCTTGGAATGGAAAAGAATGCAAACAAAAAGAATCCAAAAAAGCAGACGAAACACAAGCAGCTGCTCCTGCCGATGAGAAAGCAACTCCAACGTACCCGCCAACTCAGCCCCCTGGACGTTTTCAACCGATAAACATTCCAGGTCGACAACCTTTTATCTTGCCGGGAATGCCGTAATTAGAAAACGTAACTAGTATCGCTTGAACCTAAAATCGTAATCCTTTCATCATTCAGCTCTTCAATTTCTAAGAAGAGCTGGTGTTGAAAGTTCGGTTTTAAATGACCTAAAAAAATTGGAACATTCTTAGGCATCTTTTTGATTTCTTCTTTCATTGTCGCTGGAGTGTGATGTTGACTGTCTGTGGCCACCTTTGAAAGAGAATTTGGAAAACTCACTTCTGTAAAAATCGCTTTCAAATTTTTCAAATCCCTTGCGTATTCCCAAATTTTATCAGTGGGCCCTGTATCCTGAGTGAAAACTACCGCAGTATTTTTTCTTTCAATAATAAAACCCAATGATCCTTCTTGATGATTAACAGGCACAGGTAAAATGCGGTATTCACCCAATGTAAGCCACTGAAGAGGTGTCACATCATGAAAGCGCAAAGTCGGATTCTCTTTTGTTGGAAGCAGCGTAAAATCAGGCCAGATAATGTCGTTTAGCAAATGTTTTTTTATCGCCGCTTTAATTGGAGAATTTGCATAAACTTCAAAAGGTTTCCCCTTCATACCAAAACAATTATCGGCCATGAAAGCTAAATCAGAAATATGATCAAGATGAGCGTGAGAAATGAGAATATTATCGATATGAGATTGCTCTTCAATCTGGATACCAGAAGCAACAGATCCAGCGTCTATTAAAAGTTTTCCATCAATCAAATAAGATGTGGCCTTAAAGCCAGGAGAAACTCCGCCGTGTCCACCAATAATACGAACGAGCATAACTCTATCCTAGTAAGAATAATTTTTTACTTAAAACAGTTTCGGGGAGTTTTCGTTCGAACATTAAAATAATTTCAGATATGGCAATTACTTATCCGAGCGCGATAGTTGGTCATAGATTGTTTTAGTATCTACATTCAGTATTTTTGAAAAGATTTTTGCCAACTTTTTAGTTCCTGGCTTCCCTTCTAAATAGTCTCTTACGAGCTCCACAACCTCAGCATTATTCATAGGAGAATTCTTCTGATTTTCAATGTGAAATAATACGACGAATTCACCTTTACCCATGATGATCTTTTCTATTTCAGGTAAATCTTTTTTAGTAATTCGATAAACTGACTCAAACGCTTTAGTTAATTCTCTTGTAATAATTAACTCTCCTTCCGGAAGAGCATTGAAAAAAGAATCGATTGTTTCAAATATGCGATGGGGTGATTCAAAAAAGATATGCGTTCCAGAAATTCCACTCAGTTCAATAAAAAAATCTTTTCTTTCATTTTTAGATCGACTGATAAATCCCCAAAAATGAAATGGATGAGGTGGAAGCCCACTCAATTCAAGTGCTGTTACAACTGATGTTACACCTGGCACCGTCTTTATCTCTATTCCCTCTTCCTTAACTTTTTTTAGAAGAGGATAGGCCGGATCAGAAATCATCGGACTTCCAGCATCTGAGACTAAATAAATATCTACTCCAGAGTGAAGTTTCTCAATGATGAATTTAATTTTTCCTTCGCTGTGATCGTGAAATGAATCAATGAATTTTCCCGAATAATCGATCTCTAAAGACTCTAGAAGTTTTTTAAAAACTCTCGTGTCTTCAGCATAAAAGTGCTCGCCTTTTTTTAGGGACTCAAGTGCTCTTAATGTTATATCTTTTAAATTTCCAATAGGAAGGGTTACTAATGTTAATGCCGACAAAATCACTCTCCTATGTCATAGGCAAAAAGCGTATCAGATTCGAAAAACTTAATTCGGTGCTACAATCACTCTAGCACATCTAACCTTTAAAAAGGAATGATCAAAATGGCGATGAAAGCGCAAATTAGAACAGATTCTCAAGGCAACATTACGGTTCACATGAATGGGGGCCTTGATTTCGAAAATTCTCTCCCTCTTCGTCAGGAGCTTCAAGAACTCTCGACAAAAAATCCGGCATCAACGATTACTCTTGATATGCACTCCCTTGATTTTGTCGGATCTTCTGGGATTGGAATTTTCGTAGAGACACTTCAAATTCTCAATAAAAACAAATCGCAAATAAAACTATCTAATGTAAAAACTGAATTCATTAAAGTTTTTAAACTTTATAACTTTGATGCTTTCAAACTTATTGAAGCTGAATTCGACAGCGATGAAACTGAAAACTTAAATCAGAAATTTGGTAACAGAAAAAATACTTACCAAAACTAGAATTCTAGACTTACAAAATTAAATGCAAGCAAAGGATCCTTTCGAGGATCCTTTTTATTTTCAACTCCGGCCAGAGCATAGTCGTTTAAATCTTGAAGTTTATAAGATGATTGATCTTCATACTGACTTCTGCTGTCTGGATAATAATCTTGTGGTTGTTGATCAGTATTGTACCCACGCTTTTTCATCTCATAACTTAAAATGACATATCCACCGAATAATAATCCAGCGTAAAGTCCCAATGAAGCACCCTTTGCAATTGCTCTTGGTCCAGCATCAAACGCCATTGAAGCGGTTCCTAGAAGTGCTCCACCTACAACTCCATATCCGGCCATCGTTCCTAAGATCTTAACTTTTGGATCAACTGCAAAGGCAGAACTTGAAAAAAGAAGTGTGAAACATAGTCCAATCGAAATGATGAGTTTTTTCATAATTAAAAGGATAATTAAGGTTCATCTTTTTGGCAAAACTTTACTTCAAGTTTTACGCCCATCTCCAAAACCTTACTTAAATAGTCTTGTGCTCTCAAAAGTCGACTTCTCTGTGACCATGAGGGAGCTCGTGATGACTTCAACTCATATAGGGAAAGGATCCATTCATTGTTTCTTTTTATAAGAATTGCAGCATCGATCTGGCCGGCATTATGAGATCTAAGCAGCAGTGAGGATATTAGAACTGGATGGTGTTTTTGATGAAGGAGCTTAGAAAAATCTTTTTCAAATTTATCTCCCTTCCTCATAATATTCTTTTACCCCGCCAAACGTTTTGCGATGAAGTTCTGTTACACCTAAAGTAGCAATTGCCTCGCGATGTTTCTTAGTTCCATAGCCAGCATTAGCGCTCCAGTCATATCCCGGATATTGAGCACAGTATTTCTTCATAAGGTCATCGCGATACTCTTTAGCAATAATTGAAGAAAGTCCTATTAATAGCGATTTCGCATCCCCCTGCACGACAGGAAGAAGTTCAACTTTATCTCCATCACTTTTAAAGGTTCTATTGCCATCAACAAGAACCAGGCCCGATTTATTAAAATCGCAGCTTAAAGTCACGGCTTCTTTCATTGCCAAAAGAGATGCATTGAGAATATTAATTTCATCGATTGTTTGGGCTTGAATTTCTTTGATTGAGACTTTGAGACTCACATTTTTTGAATAATGATGAGTATAAATTTGATTGACCGTTAAAGGTCCACTGAATGGTAAATCAGAAATGATTTGCCGGCGTTTTTCACTTGTAAGTTTCTTGGAATCATTGACTCCAAAAATGTTCCACTCTTTTAAAAGTAGCTTGATCTCTTTTTCCTGATATTCTTCAAAATGAAGACTCACACAAGCTGCCACGACAGGTCCAGCAAGAGGTCCTCTTCCAACTTCATCACAACCAGCAATAAAAAATTGGGACTTGGTTTTAAAATTTTTTCGGAACAATGATAAATCAAACATGGTGTTAGAATTTAACAAAAAAAAACCCCTCTTTCGAGGGGTCTTTTCTTACAAATATTCAAATGTAATTGATTATTCTTTTCTGTCGTAATCGATCGCGATACGAGCTGATTTACCAGATCTTTCGCGTAAGTAGTAAAGTTTCGCTTTACGAGCTTTACCTTTTTGGATGATTTCAACTTTATCAACGTTTGGTGAGTGGAAAGGGAAAACTCTTTCTACTCCAATACCGTTTGATACTTTTCTAACTCTGAAGTGACCATTGATGTCACCTTTTTGCTTGAAGCCGATACAAACACCTTCAAAAATCTGAATTCTCGATTTAGATCCTTCAGTGATTTTAGTGTGAACAGCTACAGTGTCTCCTGATTTAAAATCAGGAAGGTCTTTAACTTTAGGATTTAAGTGATCCTTGTTAACTACGTCGATCAAGTTCATATGAACTCCTTTAATCTTCGCTACTCCCAGAGGACCAACGTTGTGTTGTTCTTACCGAGTAGGTTTAAAACTATCTTCCAAATAAGCGATCCAAATAAATGGCAACCGCTGATCTTACTGAGAGGTGATTATACCCATCAGAATTTTTCGAATTAATCGGCGACAATTTAAAGTCCGCTTTTTCAAGCGCTATAGGGTGCAATCCCCAACCAGTTCCGAATAATAGAAAACAAGGCATATTGCCGCTTTCTAGCTTTTTTGTCAATTGCGAAACATCTCCATCATAACTTTCAAAGTTTGCTCCAGTCACAGCAATAAGCGGTTTCTGTCCTTCGATTTCTGTGATCTTGTCAATTGCCGTTTCGATGGAATCGACGCATCTGGCAATACTTAAAGCATTCTGTCTATCGGGATTGAAAGCATTGGCCTTATCTTGCTCCCAGTGACCCAGGATAGAATCAACTAGCTCCTTTTGGGCAACAAAAGGGGTGATGATAAAATAATTTTTTACACCAAATGTTCGACAGGATCTCGAGATGTCATGGATATCAAGATTAGTAACTGAAGTTGTTACCAACTCCCCTAATTTATTTTTTATTGGATGATGAACCAGTCCCAAATAAAGTCTCATTCATTCTCCTTTTTCAAAAGCAGATCAGGCCTACACAGCTTAGTAATCCGCAAACTTTCTTCTTTTTGATATTTTCCTATCTTTTGGTGATGACCAGACATCAGTATTTCTGGAACTTCAACACCATCAAAAACTTTAGGTCTTGTATACTGTGGGTGTTCTAATAGGTTTGTTTGAAACGATTCCTGAGATGAACTTTCCTTGTTCCCAAGAACACCACTAAAAAAACGCAAGCTAGAATCAATTATGGCCATCGTAGGGATTTCTCCCCCTGTAAGAATATAATCACCAACGCTAATTTGTTCATCAACGTAAAGGTTTAAAAATCGCTCATCAATTCCTTCGTATCGACCACAAATGAAAACCAAATCTTTAGAAGCCGGATCACTAAAACGTTTTGCAAAATCTTTACAGTACGAATTATTCCAAGTTTTCCCTCTAGGTCCTGGAAAAACAATATGAAGTTTTGATCTCCAATCCTCACCATAGTTTCCATCTTCCACTACACCTTTCATTAGTGCCTCTTTCAAGACATCCGCGCGCATAACCATGCCCGCTCCTCCACCATAGGGAGAATCATCGACACCTTTGTAATCTTTGGGAGTATAATTTCGAAGTTGAACTGCTTTAATTTCAATTCCAGATCCTCTCTCTCCACGAAGAGCAGAACCAGTGATTCCAAAATTGATCAGAGAATCAAAATAATTTGGGAACAATGTAATAATCCAAATTTTTTTCATTCAATCATCACCGGAACTATGATTTCCATGCGTCCATTCTCTAGATCAACTTCATGAACATATTGTTCAATAAAAAGAAGATCGATAAAATCTTTGTCTGTTTTAATTTTTAAAATAACTTGGACACCATTTTCATAAAAATCCACAACTCTACCTACGGGCAACTTGGTGAAGTAGTCAAAGACTTCAAGTCCAAGAAGATCGTTAAGGTAATACTCATCAGGATCAGTTTCAGGAAAATCTTTTCTGGCAAAATAGATATCAAATGGAACCATTGCTTCAACTATATTTCGATCATTAACACCCTCAAGTGTAACAATCGTCTTATTTCCAAAGCTGATTTTTTTGATTTTAAACTCTTTACCATCTTGAGGAATTGAACTGCTTTCAGATCGAGGCATTAGTGAGACTATTGCCCCATCATGTAATACAGAATCTTCTGGATTATAGAGAACAAATGAAAACTCCCCTCGAATTCCATGAGGAGTTGTACAGTGTCCGATGTGAATATTTTCTGATTTTTTCATGATGATTTTAAGATGCCCAAAATAAAAAACCCCAGACAAAGCTGGGGTTTTTAAAATAAAGAGGGTGCATTGACCTTTTCTCACACCAAGTTTCCCTGGCACTACCTTCGGCGCTGAAGAGCTTAACTTCCG
>JBBIME010000012.1:0-127524 GCA_037444575.1 Bacteriovoracales bacterium | reverse complement strand
GTATCCAGGTGGCGCAGGTGGAATGTATCCAGGTGGCGTAGCTGGAGGTGGATTGTATCCAGGTGCTGGCGGTGGAATGGCATACCCAGGTGGAACTCCAGGATTTTATCCAGGGGCTGGAGCTGGCGGAATGTATCCAGGTGGATACCCAGGAGCTGGTGGTGGAGTATATGGTCCGGGTATGGGCCCAGGTGGAATGGGTGTTGGTGTAGGTCCTGGTTATCCTAATAATGGTGGATACTGGGGAGCAACTGGTGGATACGCTGGTGGTAGTGGTTACGGTGTTCCAGGAATGGGCGGCGGTTACTACAATCAACAACAACAACAAATGCAAATGCAAATGTCGCTTCAAGGACAATCGGCAGCAGGTTACGATCGTATGCAAGGAAATGCTTCTGTTAACCAAATGGCAAACTCGGCTCTATATGCAAACTTTGCGAACGCTCGCACAGATTTATATGGAATGGGTGGAGCTGGATACTACGGTGGAGCACCGTACGCAATGGGTAACATGGGCGGTGGATTTGGTGCAAACATCGGAATTTCTGCTGGATTTGGATTCTAATTTAAAGAGAAAATCTAAGAGAAAATTTGGATAAAAAAAAGGGAGCTTAAAAGCTCCCTTTTTTGTTTTTATTTCTTATGCATCAATGTGCGGTAATCGTCCTGGAAGATAACTTCAATTTTATTGTTGTCGATGAGTCTCTCAACTACACCTTGACCAAATGTTGGGTGGTCAATGATGTCTCCCATAACAAATGAGTCTTTAATTGAATAAGCTCTAGCGTGAGTCGTGCTTTTATTGATTGCTTTATTCCAGAGCTCAGCAACACTTTCAGTAGGCTTTCTACTTTTAGAAGATGATGACTTAGCTGATTTGATAACTTTGTTAACTGATGTTTTTGCTTTAGCAGCACTTGGATCTTTGTATGAATGAGTTGCTTTGCATGTTTTGCATTGAACTTTGTCAGGAGTCTTTGTGTCTTTCATCGTAACGATGATATGTGCTAGAGTTAATTTACATTTTGAGCAATGAGAGAGAACTTCTTTTCCGACGCTTAATTCGGCCATTTTGGGAACCTTGGATAGAGGGGTTTATAAAATAGGAATTCGTACAAGAGTATAAAATGTGAATGATTCTGTAAAGAAATTAGAAGAGAAAGCGAGATTACTTCCGACAAAATCAGGCTGTTATTTGATGAAAAATAACAGCGATCAAATCATTTATGTTGGAAAGGCAAAAAATCTTCGCTCAAGGGTTTCTTCTTATTTTAACAGCACCTTAAAAAGTCCTAAGACAGAAATACTCGTCACGCATATTTCTGATTTTGATTTTATTATCACAGAAAACGATGCAGAGAGTTTTGTATTAGAAAACAATCTGATCAAGAAACATACGCCCAAATACAACATTCGTTTAAAAGACGATAAGTCATATCCTTACGTTGTGATCAACCACAATGAGCCTTTTCCTCGTTTGGAATACATCAGAAAAGTAAAAAGAGGAAAAGGTATAGAAGTTTTCGGGCCCTTTGTTGTTGGTAGCAATATTTCAAATGTTATTCGAATTCTTACAAAAAGTTTTTGTCTTCGAGATTGTAAGTTGAGTGACTTTAAAACAAGAAAAGAGCCATGTCTTCTTTATCAAATGAAGCAGTGTACAGCTCCGTGTGTGGGAAAAATTACGGAAGATGAATATGAAAAAGATTTAAATCTTGCGCGTGATATGTTTTCCGGAAGTGGCGCTAAAACTTTGCGCGAGCTCGAGAAAAGGATGAATAAAGCGGCAGAGGATGAAGAATTTGAAAAAGCAGCACAAATTAGAGACAGCTTGCAAATTCTTTCAGAATTTGCAAACAACTTTAAACAAAGTAATGCCGAATTAGAAAGTGAGCGCGATATCGATATCGTCGCTTTCTATCAAGGTGAAATTGAAGTAGATATTTCGATTTATATGATGAGAAACGGAATTCTTTTGGGACACAAAAATTTTAGTTTCTCTAATTTAGAAATTTTAGACAGCGTGGAAGAGACGATTAATAATTTTCTTTTTCAATACTACTCTAGCACACATGATTCACTTCCACATTTGATTGTCACTCAGATGACTGATGAAGCAAATACTCTTCTGGAAAAAGGTATAGAGACACTCGCAAAAGGTATTCGCGTGCGTTCTCCAGGGAAACAATACGACTCTCTTTTAAATCTCACTCGCGATCATGCTTTTGAGCAGCAGCGAGTTCGGATGCTTCATGAAGACAGTGTCTACGTTGGATTAAATAAACTAAAAGATCTTTTAGGGCTTCGCGAGCGTCCTGTTGTTCTTGAGTGTTATGATGTTGCTATATTTCAAGGAACAAGCCCAACAGCTTCACAGATTGTTTTTCATGATGGAAAAGCAGATAAGAAAAAATATCGTTATTATCATTTAACAGAGCGACCTGAGGGCAATAATGATTTTGCCATGATGAAAGAACTTATTACGAGAAGATCTGATAATGGAAATCTTCCGGATGTTTTTATTGTCGATGGGGGACTTGGACAGGTAAATATTTTTAAAGAAGCATTGAAGGAATTTAAAATTTCCATTCCAGTTGTAGGGATTGCGAAATCAAAAGTTGTCCGCACAAAAAGTGGTTTTAAAAATGAAGATATAAAACGAAGTGAGGAGAGATTAATCATTCCAGGAAGGACAAATCCATACATGCTTAATCAAAACAGATCATTGTTTAAAATTATTGTTCAGATGAGAGATGAAGCGCACAGATTTTCAAGAAAGCTTCATCATAAAGAAGAAACAAAACGAGTTTTCAATAAAAAAGTACCACGAAAGAAAAAAACTGATGACGTTTAGGTCATCAGTTAATGATGTGAATAATTTTTCTATTACCTTGACCACAGTCAGGACAACGAGCTGATTCTTGCATTAAAAGATTTTTATAATCTGATAAATGAGTAAGAACAAGTTTTGCGCCACAGATTTGACATTCGTTAATGATCTTCTTTACGTTTTTGATGTCTCCATAATACTCTTGGAAGTTTTCAAATTTGTAATCAGTTTCCATAGACATGCAGGTGCTCCTTTTAGCGTTACAAAATAATTTTCGGAAGATTTTTAAAGTGTCTTTACACTCGAGCCTAAAAATGAGACCTTGTGGATAAATTTGCTTATGGAACAACAATTCAAAAAAATTCTAGAAAAAAGTAAGGCCCAAAAGGAGCAAAAAGATCCTCTTTTTACGACATTTGAGGGTGCCCTATTTGAGCAGTCAGCATGGTTTCTTCAAACAGAAGAGACAGATATCGCAATAGAAAAAACAGGTGCTATGGCCAGTCCAGTGGAGAATACTGCAAAGGAAACTCCTGTTTCTCCAGCAGCAAAAATCCTAACTAAAGAAAGTCAGCATTCTTATCTGAGCGAGGTTCTCTTTGTAGGCGATACATTTAATGGAGTTGGTGATGACCTTCTAGGGAAAATGATTTCTGCTATGAAGTTAAATGAATCTGAATTTTATCGATATCCG
The DNA here is from genome assembly GCA_037444575.1 of Bacteriovoracales bacterium. Classification (GTDB taxonomy): domain Bacteria; phylum Bdellovibrionota; class Bacteriovoracia; order Bacteriovoracales; family Bacteriovoracaceae; genus Bacteriovorax. The sequence goes on along the minus strand of JBBIME010000012.1, from coordinate 124,000 downwards.
CTAGATGAAGAGTTAGAAAACATCAACGACCTTGCCGGAAACTTGGAAAAGCCAAGTCTGGAGACAAAAAAATTATTAGATTTTATCGATCTAAAACGTCCAAAAGTCGTAGTAAGTTTGGGTGCGACCATTACCAATATTCTTCTTGGAAAGAGAGAAAAATTGTCAACTATTCATGGCCAATTTATTGATAAAAAACATGGTGAATGTGTTTTCGCCCTGATGCCCATCTTTCATCCTGAATTTCTCACTATTAATCCCAACATGAAAAGAACTGCTTGGATTGATCTCCAAAAGGTGATGGAGCGTGTAGGGAAAATTTGATCATCAGTTTCGATTTTACCCCTTATAAAGATAGAATGGCTTAATGAGTTTCACGATGAAACTCTAAAATCTTAACTCATGGGATATCTGTAAGCAGGATGCGAAGATTTCTTTTGATCATCTTTACACTTTTTTTTACAAGCGCTGCTTTTTGCGGCGAAATTCCTATCGTAAGTGTTCGTGTCGGAAAATCTCTTCGAAGTATTCTTGTCACTGGTCTCGATTTAAAACGCCGTCTCTTTTTTAATAACGATGTTAAAACTTACAGTGGAAAAAAAACTGTAAAGTTTAATTGTGAAACTTATACCACTTTAAATAAGCAAAGAAATAAACCTATCCTTCTTGCGACATTGGAGTCTCCAACAGGTTTACTCTCGTATGGCCATGATAAATACCAGGGGATGTTTAAAGTTATCACAAACGCTAAAGGGGATAGCTGCGACATCGTCAATGAAGTTCCAATGGAAACTTACATCAGCTCACTCCTTACTAAAGAAATGAATCCTAAATGGCCAATAGAGGCCCTTAAGGCTCAAGCTGTTGCAGCAAGAACATATGCCCTACATAAAATTCGCACTCAACAGGTAACGAAAGAATTAGGCAATGAAGCTTATTATGATTTGGAGAGTTCTGAAAAACATCAAGTCGGTGGAAATTTTTTTGATGTAACAGCGTCAACTAATGAAGCAAGTACTGAGACAAAAGGGGAAGTTTTAACAACTCAAACTGGTCGCATTGAACCTATCTTTTTTCATGCAAAATGCGGAGGAAGAACACTTCGCCCAGATCAAGTATGGCACAATAAAGAAGAGGATTATCAATCTGTAAATTGTCCTTTTTGCCACGATATCGGTCCAAAGGGATGGAGCAATCTCATTACACGTGAAAGACTTAAAAGTTTCTTTCTTTGGGCAAGCGAGCAAGGGTATCTAAAAGAACGACTTGCCGGGGATTTAAATTCAATTATTTTAGTTCCTGATGAAATTGATAGATTCACAGTTAATTTTTATATCAATGATCGACCATTTATTATCGAGAAAGCAGTTCTACGAAAATATTTTGGTAGAGTTCTTTTCCCATCAAATACCTTCTCTGTTGTTAAGCAAGGCGAAGGAATTATGGTAATGGGAGAAGGCTTAGGCCATGGTGTTGGGCTTTGTCAGATGGGAGCCTTTGCTATGGCAATGCGTGGATGGTCTTATAAAAAAATTCTTTCTCACTACTTTCCTGGTCACGTTCTGAAAAAGTTGTATTAAACTTACTTCATGAAATATTTCTTGAGTCTAATACTATTCTTATCGATGCAAAGCTCGTTTGCGTTCACGATTCTCATTGATCCAGGCCATGGAGGAGAAGACGATGGAGCCAAGGCAGAAACTGTCGGGCGCAATCCACCAGAGATAATCAAAGAAAAGGACATCGCTCTTTCCATTGCTAAGAGAATCTATGAAAAACTGTCAGAAAAAGGCCACAGTGTTTTTCTAACAAGAAGTTTTGATCGAACCGTATCTCTTCCAGAGCGAGCTGCCATTGCTGAAAAAACCAAGGCTGATCTTTTCATCTCTGTTCATATCAATTCCAGTCCGGCCAATGGAGCCATAGGGTTTGAAACATATTATCTTGGTAATCATGATGACTGGGCAATTAAGAAAGTAGAGAAGGCCGAAAACGTTCAGACAAAAGGAGACGAATTTGTTGTTCAACAAATTCTTGTCGATCTGGTCATTGATCAAACAATGAGTACTTCAAAACCACTTGCTCAAAATATTCACTCAGAGATTAAAAATTCAGTCGGTCGCAAGTATGGAATCCATAGTCGCGGAATTAAGCCAGGGATGTTTTATGTACTGGCCCTTTCAAAAAGACCAGGTGTTCTGCTTGAAGTTGGATTTATTTCTACACAGAAAGAACGAGTTCGGATGATGAATCCAAAATTTCAAGATGACTACTCTAATGCAGTAGTAAGAGGTGTGGAGAGTTTTCTAAAAAGCAGACAACAAAAAATTCCGAAGATGGCCCGAATAAAGCGGGCAAAAAAAAAGCGCTAGGATTTTACTCCTAGCGCTCTCTTGATTTTAAAAATTATTGGCAATTAGGTTTTGTAAATGAAGTGTAGACTGGAAAGTCTGATGTGTATGGGTTCGTTAAACTTCTTTGAGAAACGATAACTGTATTTACAGCAGCTGCAATCAACCCGTAACCGCATGAGGTTGCCGTATTAATTGTAATCCCATTAGGCGCTTGGAAATTAATCAGCGCGCGATCGTTAGAAACAAGCGCTGGGTAGTTCATATAAGCGTTTGGTACTTCACAGAAAGAAAGAGTAACGTTGTATCCAATGACCTGGCTTCCGCTTGTTACTTTTGTCATAAACATAAGATCGCGGTAAGCACTCACACCTACATACAGATCGCTAACGGTACCCTGGCTCATAAAGCCTGGTTGCCAGTTACCACCAATAGTTGTTCCGGAATATGATCCACCCGAAACATAGAAGCTTACGTCATTGGCAAGACGATTTCTTCCCGGTAAACAAGTAACGGATCCTCTGATTGTTTGATATTGGTTAACAATCGCTGCCCCTCCAGGTCCACTGAAGATTGGATTGTTAGTACTGTAAGGTGATGAACCAACATACCCATTAGAGTTGACTTGGTTTTGTTTTTTTCCACAGCCGCCCAATAAAAGAAAACAAGTCATAAGGGCAAGGGGAAAAGAATTTTTCACTAGCAATTTCATCTCCGACTCCACGAGAGGATTTATGTCTAATGACTGTTCGGATAATTAATAGAAACACTTTAATTCTTTTCAAAAGAAGGCCATTTTAGTCAGATATAGCGAAGAATTTTCAGTGCTTAGACGCAAAGGCTTGGATCCCTTATACTCAATTTAGAATATGGAAATAAAATCGTTGATAATGAATCGCTATAATGATGACGAGTTTGTCTTTAAGCTTGGAACGGGAATTAAGTTTGTTCTTATTTCTTTAGGCTTTAATTTTGCGGTCCTTCTTTTTACTTATCTTCTTTTAAAAATCGATCTGATTTATTTTGTGGCCAATGGGTATCCTGGGGCAAATGAATTCCAGGAAGCCTTTTATGATTTTATTTATTCTTCATTGTTCGATCACATTCCTTATGTCGTAGGTGCCTTTATTTTTATTTTTCTCTTGGGGTTTTATCTCTCAGCAATCATGATTCGTCCGTTTAAGGTGATAAGTCTTTATTGCGAAGAGCGCCTTAATAATAGAGAACATTATGATTCACCTGATTATTTCTCTGATTTAAAACTCTTAACTTCATTCTCAATTTTTTTCTTTTCTAAAATTGATGAAGCAAAATCAAAGGGCAAGCTTCAAAAGATAGATATCCCTTCAGATTTTACTCGAATTCATAAACCTGTTTTTGAGAAAAATTTCTTTTTAAGTTACCTTTTTATTATTGTTATATTTGCGCTCCTGGCCTCGCTGGGGGTTTTTATTGTTAACAATGCAGTCCGTGAGCAGATTTATCTTCTTTCTCAAAAGTTCCTTTCAGCACATGTTCCGGCCAGTGGTAAGGGGATTCGTTATTTTATTGAAGAGCAGTTTTCAGTTGCGGATATTGCAGTTAATTTTTTCATCGGCATTCACTTTCTTACATATTGTCTTTTTGGCGTTCACCTCTATGGGAAAGTTTCAGGCCCTGCGTTTGCGGTGTTTGCAACGATGCGCTCATTTTTAAAGGGGAATCATCACAATCGAATCCATCTGATAGGTTATTCTTATCTTCGTGATGACTGTCGAAGGATAAATAAATATCTTGATCACGTTCAGAAGAATCTGACTTAATGACTGAGTAAAATTGTCCCTTTTAAAACAGTAGAAAAAATTCGAAAATTTGAGAAAATAAGAAAGCAAAAAAAATCACAGAAATTTCCCCAACAAAAGGATGGATAATGAAATTTGTAAAATTACTAGTAGTGTTCCTAAGCGCGTCCCTTCTCGCAAGTTGTACCTCAGATGAAAAGCTTAAAGAGCAAATGGCAAAGATCTTAAAAGATGATCCAAAAGTTCTTACTGAAGCAATTGAAAAACATCCAGCAGAATTTATTGAAGCTCTTCAAAAGGCAGCTAAAAATGCTCAAGAGGAAATGGGTAAAAATCGCGAAGCCGAAGAAAAGAAAAAATTAGAAGAGTCATTTGATAAGCCACTTGTTGCAGAGATCAGAAAAGATGAAGCCATTAGAGGTCCTAAAGATGCTCCAATTACATTGGTAGAGTATTCAGATTTTGAATGTCCATTTTGTTCTCGTGGGTATGAAACAGTTCAGGCGTTACTTAAAAAATATGACGGGAAAATTCGTTTTATCTATAAACACCTTCCTCTTAGTTTCCACGAACAAGCTATGATTTCTGCAAAATACTATGAAGCAATAAGATTACAAGATGAGAAAAAAGCTTTCGCTTTCCATGATGAAATTTTCAAAAACCAAAGAAAGTTAAAAAATGGGGAAGCTTTCCTTCAAGCAACAGCTAAACAAGTTGGTGCAGACATGGGAAGACTTAAAAAAGACCTAAACTCTGCAGCTGTAACTAAAAGAATTGAAGAAGACCAAAAAGAAGCTGGAAGTTTTGGAATGCAAGGAACTCCAGGTTTCCTTATCAATGGTGTTCCAGTTAGAGGAGCGTATCCTGCTGAGTACTTTGTAACTATCGTTGATGAATTACAAAAAAGAGGAAAGCTTAAACTCTAAAATCTAAAATTTAATCTCAAGATTTTGCGCTTTATTTGTAATTTTTAAATTTGTTATTATAATGAAGCAAAAGAGGCCACTTAATTGTGGCCTTTTTTTATGTTTTATATTTTACAAAGAGAAGATTATGGAAGGATCAGTTTATAGCAATCTGGGATTAAAAAGAAATCGTACATATCAAGAAAAACGTAGCGATGAAGCGCTAACCTTAAAAGATTTCATTGAGCACAAATGGACTCTTTCAAACGCAGATGAACTAAAAAGAACTTTTACGAGAGAATTAAAAACAGTTCTTCTAAAAGAAAATCTTTTTGATTTAATTAATGCATTTTTTGAACTCGAGGCTGATCTTCACCATGCTATTGCAATTGTTGATTTTGAAGTGAATCTAAATTTTGATGAATTCTATAAAAATCTCTCGCCTGTTTTAATGAGGGCCCTTCTTGAAAATGCAAACAATACTGGCAAAGTTGATTTGATTTTAAAATCAATCAAAGAGTCTTTAAGAATTGCTCTTGAAGAAGAATTGTATCAATTAGAGGATTCTAAATTTTAACAACAAGGTTATTTAATGAATCGCAAAGAATTAATAGAAGCTCTTTTAAAAGATAGTGAGTTATCGAACATGACTAAAAAGCAGGCCAATCAATTTATTGATGTCATGCTTGAAACTATAAAGAGAACAGTTAAAAAAGGCGAGAACGTCACGCTTGTTGGATTTGGAACATTTACTAAATCCAGAAAAGCTTCACGTTTGGGGGTAAACCCTTCTACCGGAAAAAGAATCAGAATTCGGGCCAGAGTTGTTCCTAAATTTAAACCCGGAAAGCCTTGGAAAGAATCCCTATAAGTTCAGGTAAGCGGAGCACTGGACTTGTTTAGTAGGTAATTTTTTCCTCTGTCAAAAAACCAACTGTCAAAAACCCATCAATAAGTTGCCCGAACATGGTTGTTTGGGCAGATTTTGCCTTTTTTACATAAGATCACTTGAACGAAATTGCCTTCCTATGTATAATTTTTGACAGGTACCACTTTATTCCATGGAAGGAAAATATAATGGCCGAAGAAAAAGTTGAGAAGGACGATGCAGGAGCAGCACCTTCTGGTAAAAATCCCCTTTTAGTAATTTTAGTTTTAGTAAATACAATTGCCGTTGGTGCAATTGGATTTTTCCAATTCCAAAATCATAAAAAATTAAATTCAGTTACAACTGCAGCTGATCTTATGAAACAAGATCTTGAAGGTGGCGGTGGAGAGCATGCAGCTGTTGCCGAAGGCGGTGGTGGACATGGTGAGAAAAAAGCTGAAGGCGGTCACGGTGGTGGCGAGAAAAAAGGCGAAGGTAAAGGAGAAGTTGAAGGTGTAAAAGCCGATGGACTTCTTTATCCATTAGAGCCATTTACTGCAAACTTAGCTCAAGGAGATGGACCAAGAAGATTTATCCGTATCTCTCTTGTCTTAAAATTTAATAAAGAAGCAAAAAAAGAAGAAGTGGACGCAAGAAAACCTCAAATTAGCGACACAATTATCAGTATGCTTAACGCTAAAAAGCCAGAAGAGCTTTTAAAGAAAGAAGGCAAAGAATATTTAAAAGAAGAAGTGAAGACATCGATAAATAATTTTTTAGTCGATGGACAAGTTACTGATATTTACTATGTAGGATTTCAGATCAACTGAAGTCGTTTTTGTTTTTGAACGCGAACATGATGTTAGTGTTCTATAGCTTTATGAATCCCAGGAGGGGAAGATTATGGCGCAAGTTTTAAGTCAAGATGAAGTAGATGCACTATTAAACGCTGTTAACGATGGCGGTGGCGATTCGTTTTCAGGTGGTGGTAGCAGTGATTCAGGCGGAAGTTCAAATGACGATTCCGATGAAAATATTCAGACGTATGACCTGACTAACCAAGACCGCGTTATCCGCGGAAGAATGCCTATTCTTGAGATTATCTATGAAAGATTCATTAGAAGCTTTCGTGTTTCTCTTTCAAACTCTCTTAGAAAAATTTCTACGATCTCGATTATTTCAACCGATCTTTTGAAGTTCGGTGAATTCGTTAACACACTTCCGATTCCATCGTGTATGTGTATCATGCGTTTTAACGAGCTTCGCGGTCCTGCTCTATTAGTTTTTGAATCAAAACTTGCTTACGCCATTATTGATTCATATTTTGGCGGAACAGATAGACCATTTACTAAAATCGAAGGAAAAGAATTTACCATGATCGAACTTTCTTTTATGAGAAAGATCATGGATATGGCAATTAACGATCTTGAAGAAGCTTGGGCGCCTGTTCACCGTATTGATGCCCAATATTTAAGAACAGAGATCAACCCACAATTCGTAGGGGTTGTTCCTCCATCTGACGTTATTATTGCTACAACTCTTGAAGTTGAATTTGAATCAGCTTCAGGAACAATCATGATTGTTGTTCCATACTCAACAATTGAACCAATTAAACAAAAACTTTCTTCAAGTTTCCAAACTGACAACGAGATGGCTGATTCGATCTGGACGCAGGCGATGAATGAGCACATCAAAAATACTAAAGCGACAGTTGTCGTTCATTTAGGTGAAGCAGAGATGACTCTTGGAGATCTTTTGACTCTCGAACCTGGAGACATTATCCCTCTTAATCAAGATGCTTCTGGAGAAGTTTCGGTAGCAATTGAAGGTGTGGAAAAGATGAAATGCCTAATGGGAACATACAAAGGCAATCGTGCAGTTCAGATTACGAAAGTGAATTCTGCAATTGCTTATGAAAAAAACGAAGACGAATAATAGAAAATAAATACGAATTGATATTAGGAGAAGGGAATGAATAAAGTGAACATAGAAAGAATGGCGGACGAAGTAAAGGCAGGGGATGATTCCCTTAACAAACTTAAAGTCCAAAACCTCGACTTCATCTTGGATATTCCGCTTAAAGTTTCTGTTGAGTTAGGTAGAACTCAAATTATCGTGAAAGATTTACTACAACTTGGTCAAGGGTCAGTTTTGGAACTTGATAAGCTTGCCGGTGAGCCGCTTGAGATTCTCGTAAATGGCAAGCTGGTTGCAAAAGGTGAAGTAGTTGTTGTTAACGAAAAATTTGGGATTCGTTTAACAGATATTATCAGCCCAATTGAAAGAATTGAAACTCTTAAGTAATACGAGGAGATCCCGGTGAAAAAATTAACACTTGTTCTTTTATCTCTTATTACTCTTTCGGCATTTGCTGATGATGTAAATATCAAAGCTGTTGAACTTAAAAGTGATAAAGCATCAGAAAATCGTCTTTCAATTAAGTTAGTGGGAAATCTTAATGATAATCCTCAAATTAAAGTGACTGATAAAACTCTTCAAATCACAATTCCAAATGCTCATGTAAATAGCAAAATTCAAAGACATTTCAACGACACTATAGTGACAGCTACTCAAGCTGATCGCGATACTGTGAGTGTTAAAGCAGCTCTTCCATATTCACTTCAAGGAAAAGAATCACTGGTTAATATCACTTTAAAAGATGGCTCTGTTGATGTGAGTTTTCCTCGTCTGGCGACAACGCCAAAGGCCGCTACTAAAGTTAATCGCTCGCCAAGTGTTGTGGCAAAAGCAATTGAAACTAATAATGCTGATGCTGAAAAATTGGATGAAAATTATTTATCTACACTTGTAAAAGAAAATGAAAAACTGGCAGCTGCAAAACACCCAGAGCAAGAGAAGGAGAAAGCTGGCCCTGCAAAGGTCCAAGCTGATACTGCCGGAGCTGCCGATAGAGTCAATCTGACCCAGGCTGGAGTTCAAAAAGAAGCTGCTAAGCCTTCGTTTAATAAAGAAGAACCAGCTAAGTCTAATTTTTCTCTGACGTCTTATATTGGTAAGTTCGTTGCATTCCTAAGCTTAATGATTCTTGGATTTTACGGGGTATTAACTCTGTTTAAAAAAGGAGTCATCAAAAAAGGAAAGCTTGGATTTCTTCACAGTACAAAACTTGTTGAAGTTATCAGTACAACACACGTGGCACCAAAGAGAACTTTGATGATGGTTAAAGCTCATAAGCAAGTCTTCCTGGTTTCAAACACTGAAAGTGGAATGACACTTATTTCAGAAATTCAAGATGTCGCTGGTTTGATTAAAACTGGTGAAGAAGAAGTCACTGGATCAAACTTTGATACAAACTTATATACTGCTAATAAAAAACCAAAAGAATTTAAATTGAAAGAGGATACAGTTGCTTCCGATTATTCTCTTGATGATATGCTCGCTGAATCTGATGACATCGTTACTCAAAATGAAAAGCCATCTACTACAAATGCGGCCAAGTCCATAGAGAAGGCCCCTGTAAAAGATCAGGTGAGATTTTCAGATCAGATTAAGACAAAAATGAAAAACATGAAACAAATACAATAAGGATTGGTGAGCATGGAAGCTCTTAAATCAAGGCGATTGATTAAATTAACGAAGTTATTATCACTGCTGGCAATGTTACTACTGCCAGCTTTGGCGTTTCCACAGGCCGCAAATCCTAATGGTGTAAATCTTCCAGGGATGTCGATTAACTTTGGCCAAGGTGTAAACCTGGTCGACTCAATCGAAGTTCTGATGCTTTTTACAATCATCACGCTTGCACCTTCAATTCTTATTTTGTGTACAAGCTTCACAAGAATTTTGATTGTTCTTTCTTTTATGAGACAAGCGATTGGGACTCAAAACATGCCACCTAACCAAGTGCTTGTAGGTTTCTCATTATTCTTATCGATGTTTGTAATGCAACCAACAGGTGAGAGAATTTACAATAGAGCGATTCAGCCATATATGCAGAAATCAATTACAACTACAGTTGCAATTGATGAGATCACACTTGCTCTTCGCGGTTTTATGCAGAAGCAAGTTAGAAAGGCAGACATTGGATTGTTCTATGATGTAACAGGAAAGACAGCTCCAAACACAATTGATGATGTGCCTATTCATTATTTGATTCCTGCTTTTATTATTTCAGAACTTAAGACATCGTTTCAGATTGGATTTTTACTTTATATACCATTTCTTATTTTGGATATGGTTGTCGCCTCAGTGCTTATGGCCATGGGGATGATGATGTTACCTCCAGTCGTTGTGTCGCTTCCGTTTAAATTATTACTTTTTGTTTTAGTTGATGGATGGCAGTTAGTAACGGGCTCAATTTTAAGATCGTTTAATCCATAGAGGTAGTAAATGCAATTTGACTCATACGCTGACATTACTCACCAGGCAATTAAAGTGGCACTCATGGTTTCAGCTCCAATGTTAATTGGCGCTCTTATTATGGGGATCTTGGTATCGCTTTTTCAAGCAGTCACTCAGATCAACGAGCAGACTCTTTCGTTTATCCCTAAGATTTTAGTAATCGTTGCTGCTCTTGTTTTCTTTGCACCATGGATGTCGGACACACTTACGACTTTTACGAAAGATTTGTTTTTAAATATTCCTAAAATAGTAATGGAGCGATAGGAAGTAGAAGATGATCAGTCTACAAATTACAGACATGACCATGATTGTAGCTTTCTGGCTGGCCTTCTCTCGATGGCTTGCAGTGATGTTCCAATTGCCGTTGTTTGATAACGTTGCGATTCCTGCAGTTGTGAAGGTACTTGCAACTGTTGTTATTACATATGCTTTTTTTCCTCTTATCCAAGATCAATTGTTGATGGATATAAGATATGTGGGCGTAAACAGCTTCTGGTATCTTACAATTTTTAATACTCTTATCGGATTAGTTATTGGTTTTTTTGTTAAATCGATTATGAGCATTTTTATTTCGTCAGGTGCTCTTATCACTCAACAAGTTGGATTCAATGCTCTTCACTACTTTGATCCAAATGCTGGTGGACAAGTTGGTCCTTTTGAAAAATTAATTGAATGGACAGTATTGATGATGATTTTAACTTCAGGGGCGTTGATCCCGATGTTTAAAGGTGTAGTATCTTCTTTTTCAACAGTGCATGTATACAATCTTGGAAAGATGGCCCATTCACCAGAATTTTTCATGATGATGTTTAAGGCCTTCTTTGTTTCGGCACTGATGCTTTCAAGTCCAATGATTTTTATTAACGTTGTTATCAATGCCGTTATGGGAATTATTTCTCGTGCCGTTCCTCAAATGAACGTTATTGCAGTAAGCTTCGCAATTAATATTGGTTTAGGTCTTTTAGTATTCGTCGCTGGATCAGACGAATTTTTTCAAACGTGCTTTAGAATTTATACAGAGAAACTAGGACAGTGGTTTCAATTCCTTTCGTAAAGAAAGGATAAAATAGGGGAAGGCTAGAATGGCCGAAGAACAAGACGGGGAAAAAACCGAAGAACCGTCCCAGCACAGGATAGATGAGTTTAGGAAGAAAGGGGATGTTGCCTCTTCTCGCGAACTCACGTCTGTACTTGTGTTGGCAGCTTGTCTTTTGACTCTGTCGCTTTCACTTGTTTACATCTATGAAGAACTCACTAAATATGTTGAGTGGCTTTACACTTTAGATGTTGCTTCTGCTTATACCGAAAAATCGCTTAACACTATCACTTCAAGAACTTTCATGGTTGCCCTTAAATGTGGTGCACCTGTTATGTTCACAGCTCTTTGTGTAGGTGTACTTGTTCAAGTTGCTCAAATTGGATTTTTATATTCACCAGATATTCTTGAGCTCAATTTTGACCGAGTAAATCCGCTTAATGGAATGAAGAAACTTTTTTCCATGCAGTCTCTTTTTGAAACAGTAAAAGGGATAATTAAATTTGCAGTCGTGTTGGCGGTTGTTTATGTTTATTTAAAAGATGATATTGCTCGCTATAACGGTTTTATGCACCTGGAGCTTTATCAGTCGTTTGTTTATGGAAAAGATCTGTTGATGAAATTATCTTTTGCCATTCTTATGGCCCTTGGTGTGGTGGCAATGCTTGATTTTGCTTACCAAAAATTTACATACCATAAAAAGTTAAAACAAACGAAACAAGAATTAAAACAAGAAAGTAAAGAGCAAGACGGGAATCCGGAAATTAAGCAGAGAATTCGTCAGATCCAAAGAGAGATGTCGAGAAAGCGCATGATCAAGGATGTGCAAACTGCTGACGTTATCATCACTAATCCAACTCATATAAGTATTGTATTGAAGTACGATTCTGAGAAAATGGTAAGTCCAATGATTATTGGAAAAGGTCAGGATCACATGGCCTTAAAGATTAGAGAGATTGCAAAACAGCATGACATTCCGATTGTTGAAAACGTTCTTTTAGCAAGAACACTTTATAAAACAGTAAAAGTTGGATCACCAGTTCCACGCAATTTATATAAAGCTGTCGCGGAAGTGTTGGCGTTTGTTTACAAGCTTAAGAAAAAGAAAAAGGCACTTGCTTAATTTATAGGTGAATTATGGATGACATGTTAAAGAAAATGAAGATCTTCAGCCAAGGACCAGACGTTCTTGCGGCTGTTGGGATTTTGATGATTCTCGTGGTGATGATCGTACCAGTTCCACCAATTGTTCTCGATTTACTTTTGGCCTTATCTCTAGCTTTTTCAGTAATGATCATGCTCGTGTCTTTATATACTAAGAAGCCTTTGGATTTTTCTACATTTCCTTCAGTTCTTCTTATCTCGACACTTTTTAGACTTGCTCTTAACGTAGCTTCAACAAGAAATATTCTTATTCACGGTGCTCAAGACGGAACAGGGGCGGCCGGAGAGATTATTAAATCATTTGGGGAGTTCGTTGTTCAAGGGAACTTTGTTGTTGGTATCGTTATCTTCATCATCTTAGTAATCATTAACTTTATGGTTGTTACTAAAGGTGCTGGTCGTGTAGCTGAAGTTGCAGCAAGATTTACATTGGATGCAATGCCTGGGAAGCAAATGGCGATCGATGCGGACTTAAATGCTGGATTGATCAACGATGTAGAGGCAAAAAGAAGACGTAAAGAAGTTGCAGAAGAAGCAGATTTTTACGGGTCGATGGACGGTGCTTCGAAGTTCGTTCGCGGAGATGCTATCGCAGGTATCTTAATTACAGCAATCAATATCCTCGGTGGTATTATCATTGGTGTCGCTCAAAACGGAATGGATATCGGTAAAGCAGCTGAGACTTTCACTCTTCTAACAGTAGGGGATGGTCTTGTAACTCAAATCCCAGCGCTTATTATTTCTACAGCAGCCGGTATTATCGTTACTAGAAATACAAACGAAGACAATATCGGGACTCAGGTTCAGAAGCAATTTAAGGTTTATCCAAAGGCAATTTATATTGCTGGTGCCGTTCTCATTTTCTTTGGGCTCATCCCTGGACTTCCAAAAATACCTTTTTTCTTAATGGGTGGAGCGCTTGGATTTGTTGCTTATAAAATTGAACAAAGCAATGCTAAAGAAGAAGTTGCAGCAAAACAAAAAGCAGTGGAAGTTCAGAAGAAACCAGCAGCTCAAAATCTGGAAGAACTCCTCAATATGGAGTTGGTAGAGCTAGAAGTTGGTTATGGATTAGTTCATTTAGTTGATACGGAACAAAATGGTGATCTACTTGAACGTATTACACACATGAGAAAAATCTTTGCGCTCGATTGGGGGGTTATCATTCCTTCAGTTAAGATCAAAGACAATCTGGAATTAAAGCCGGGTGGATACTCTGTAAAAATTAAAGGTATTCAGGTTGCTAAGGGCGAACTCATGTCGGATTACTTCCTGGCAATGGATCCAGGAACCGTCATTGAAAAAATGGATGGGGTTGAAACAACTGAGCCTGTCTTTGGTTTACGTGCTGTCTGGATTTCTGAAGATCAAAAAGAAGATGCTCAATATAATGGGTATACTGTAGTTGATTGCTCAACAATTGTAGCAACTCACTTAACTGAAATCTTAAAATCTAATCTGCATGAGTTGTTTGGTCGTCAGGAACTTGTTCGAGTTGTGGATAACTTTAAAGAGACGAATCCAAAATTAGTCAATGATTTAATTCCTGATATCGTAAATTTGGGAATCGTTCTAAAAGTTATGAAAAATTTACTAAGAGAGGGTGTTTCTGTGCGAGATTTACGCACAATTTTAGAGACATTATCTGAGTATGGCCCTACAATTAAAGACACAGATGCTTTGACGGAATTTAGCCGCCAAGCTCTGTTTAGAACTATTACTGAGAAGATCAAAAGTGATCAAGGAGATATTCCTTTGTTTACTTTGGATCGTAATATTGAAGAGTCGATCGCTCAAAATATTATTCAGACAGACCAAGGGCAACAGTTATCTCTGGATCCTAAGGTTACTCAAATCATATTGGCTTCTCTCAATGAAAAAATTGAAGAGGCAACCAATATGGGAGAGAAAATGGTTGTATTGTGCTCACCAGTTATTCGCTCACACTTTAAGCGTTTAACTGAAAAATTTATCCCCAACCTTGTGGTAGTAAGCCACAATGAATTAAGCCCTGATGCTAATATCAGATCACTAGGAACGGTGAGGTTGTAATAAATGTACGTTAGAAAATTTGAAGCTGACACTATTGAAGAAGCATTAAAAGACATCAAACGCGAGCTTGGTCCTGATGCGGTTATTTTGAAAACAATAACCAATAAGGGATTAAAGGGCGCTTTCAAAAAAAAGAAAATCGAAATTACAGCTGCCATTTCTGAAAAAAATTATGTGAGAAAAGCTCATGTAGATAATGTTCTTAATGATAATCAAAAAAATGAATTTTATAACGGTAGTGCAGGATACATAGCGAATATGATAGATCAACATGAAAACTCTCGCTCAAACTCATCAACAACTGGAAGAAGCTCTGGCGGATACGGAAGTGCAGGACTAAATCGTCAGGTAAATTCTACTAAAGGAATTGCTTCTCAAATTAAATCTGACTTACGCGCGGGTCTTGATGATTTTCTAAGTCTTGGAGAAAAAGAAGATCGTCATCCTAGATCAAATAATGATTTTAATTTTGATGAAGAAGTAGAAGCGAGCAGACCAATTACTCAAGCTCCACGTCAGGTTCCTCGTCAAGCTCAAGCTCAAGCTCAAGCTCAAGCTCAAGCACCAGCTCAGCAGGTGAATAATTCCCAAGGTTCTCGTCTAATTGCTGATGAGATGTTTGAAAAACAAAAATCAAAGATTGATGATCTAGAGAAAAAATTATTTGAACTTACAAAAAGTTTTGAACGAATTAATAAAAAAGAACCAATTGGAATTTACCAACTTCGTACAACTCTTAGAAGTCTTGATATCAATGAAGTTTATATTCAGCAACTAATCAAAAAAGGATTGTTTGAATTGACTGAGTCTGATGTTGAAAATGCTGATGTTGTTTTTGAGTTTGCTCTTAGAGAAATGATGACGACTGTATCTACAGCTATGCCACTTTTTTCGGAAGCGGCATCACAAAAAAATCCAGTGATCACAGTGTTTCTATCAGAGGCATCGTGTGGTCAAAGTTCAATGGTTCAAAAAATAAGTGCAATTAAAAAAGATTCTGTAATTATCAGAAATGTAACTTCTGTCAATGAGCCAAAAGCAAATTTTGCAGAAAAACTTTTTGGAATGAATGTAATCAAGGCAGCTAGCATTGCGGAGATTGTTTCTGAGTGTCGCAAGGCCCTAGAAGATGGAAAATGCGTCTTCATTGATTACAAATGTAGCGAAATAGAAAGTAACGATACTAAGAAATTTATCGATGGATTAAGACGTGCTTTTTCAAAAGTGGAAGTATTGATCACTCTTTCCGCAATTCATACAGAATTATACAATAGAAAAGTCCTTGGCACTTACCGAAGCCTTTCGGATGGTGTGGTTGTTTCACACTTAGATGCTTGCTTGAATTTCGGATCACTCTTTAATATCACTCAAGATATCAAAGATCTTCCTTACAAGTTTTTTGGGACAGGTGAAGTGGTACCAGATGATCTTGAAGCAGCTACGGCAGAGAGAGTCCTGGCCGGTATTTTTAAATTTTCTTAAATTTTGATTGAAGACGAGTTCCATGAGGGAACTCGCCATAAAAAAGCAGCCTAAGAGGAGACAGGAAGTCCATGCTTAGTTTAAAAAAATCCAATCCCAGTGATTGGCTCATTTCTCAGAACAAGTACCAGTCCAAAAAAACAAGTCTTAAAGCAAAAACTATTTCTGTCACTGCAGGCAAAGGTGGAGTTGGAAAAACTTCAGTTGCTGTGAAGATGGCAAGGCTACTAGCAGATTCAGGTTACAAAGTTCTTCTGCTTGATTGTGATACAAATTTATCAAACACTGTTGTGAAGCTTGGCCTTCCAATTACAAATTATTTTTATGAGCTTATTTCAGCTCAGAGAGAGTTTGATGACTGCCTTCATAAGGATGGCAATCTTCATCTGCTTTCTGGGTGTAATGGGAATATAGACCTCTTTAACAAGACTTTGGAAGTTGATCGAATTATTATCGACATTCTTGTTAATCATGAACGCGATTATGATTATATTATCCTTGATTGCCCTGCAGGAATTACCAAAGAAACCCTTACTTTAAACGCTTATAGCGACTATCGTTTTGTTGTCGTGACTCCAGATAAGTCATCAGTTACGGATTCCTATTCATTGATTAAAATTTTGAACAAAGAATTTGGAGTGAATGACAATCATTTGCTCATCAATAAAATTTCGTCAGAACCTCAATACCAAAGAATGGTAAAAACCTTGAGTGAAACAGTCGAAACATTTTTAAAATGCCGACTTCACATTCTTGGTGGAATTAAAAATGAGGCAACTCCTGTCGATCAGTTTGATACAGTTTTACTTCACCAGGAAAATTCTTCCCTGCATAAGAATTTCGTGAAAATAGTAAGAAAATTTACCGAAGAGATAGAGGGCGTAGCTAATGGTGCAGACTCCGAATTTGCATCATACAACACATCTCGCCTCGAACACGATGTTCGTTTTACAGTTTAGGAGGGATCAAGCATGTCGACTCTATCAAAAAAATTAAAGAACCTAAAAGATTATCGCTCTACTGTTGATACAAAAGTTAAAGATGAGATTATCGTTGAGTATGCACCACTTGTTAAATATATCGCGCAGAAGATAGCATCTCGTCTTCCTTCAAATATTGAACTGGATGATCTTATTTCTTGCGGTGTAATCGGGCTTATGGATGCCATCGAAAAATTTGATCCAACTCGCGATAACAAATTTAAGACATACGCTGAATTCAGAATTCGTGGGGCCATCTTAGATGAACTTCGCGCTCAAGACTGGGTTCCTCGTTCAATTCGTGAAAAAGCTAAAACAGTAGAAAGAGCTTATTCAAAACTAGAAGCAAATCTTGGACGTCCTGCCACTGACGAAGAAATGTGTTCAGAGCTAGGAATGAACCAAGAAGAATTTCATGATCTGCTAAATAAAGCAAAATCAATTTCGTTATTAAATATTGATGATTCTGCCAGCTTCAACAAAGGTGATAAAAAACTTATTTCTGAAGTAATGGAAGATCACAAAGCACTAAACCCTTACACGACTGTAAGCCAGAAAGATTCTCGCGACAAAATCAAAGAGGGGATTATGACTTTGCCAGAAAAGCAGAGACTTGTTCTTTCTCTTTATTACTATGAAGATCTTAACTTAAAAGAAATCGGCCAGGTATTAGATGTTACTGAGTCGAGAGTTTCGCAACTTCATACTCAAGCGATTTTAAAACTAAAAGCTAAACTTAGAACGCTATTTGAATCGGTAGAGGATCTTGCTAGCTAAAAAATGGAAAAACAAACTCCAGTGCCATATCAGGATGATTTTGAAAAAAGTTTGAATACCCTTGAGGATATTCAGCTTCTTTCTGAGTTTTCTCTTTCCCCTTTGATTGGGAGAGCCTATTTTCATTTAACTGAAATGAAAAGAAAGGCAGACGCCAATGCACAAACGCAAGTGGTGCAATTTGATTTTGTCTCACGAGTTCTCGATGAGAAATTAGAATCAATATTTAAAGATTTTTTTAGCGCAAAATCGAAGTTCAAAAATTTTGAATATCATAAATCAACTTCAAAGATTGATTTAAAAAAGTGGAATCTCATTCTAGAAATTATTCCTGAAGTACTCTCTGTCGTTTCACTATTTAACTATCACGGATCACTTGAGACGAAGTTAGATGAAAGTAGAATCCTAATATCTGGTGCAATTCTAGAGGATGACCACCTTGAAGCAAACCGCAAATTTATTTATGTGGTTACGCGAAAACTTCTAAGACAAAAAGTTTTACTTACATTCAATTTAGAGAAAACATCAAGAGGTGGACTATTTAAGTTGGATTTAAAAGTTGATATTTCCCATGATGATTCTCTTCTCTATAAAGTTAATTTTAAAGTGGGACCTAAAGAAAATTATTATGTTGGATTTTCAAATATCCTATGTCACTACCGCGCCCTTCTGGAAGATGTGAGATCAGTGGGGGAACATAATGTTATTGAAGTAGGAAGTGACCTTTCAGTGAAACATACTTATGGATTACCAGACTTATCTCGTCTGGAATCCGCTAACAAAGAAATATTGCACTTTCCCTTTATATTTCGTCCAGTTTCCATCATACTACCAGTGAAAGGGAATCTCTCAACTGATGCCTTTTCTCGTAATCTAAATAGTCGTGATAGCAGACAAATGAGGGAACAGGATGTTTCTACATATTATCGAACAATCGATTTCTTTTCCCTTTTTAATCAGTAATTTATTTTCTTCTTCTATTTCTAAGGAGCTCTTATGCGATTTACTCTAGGACGAGTTGTGCATTTTTATTATGTTGCCGTGTTAGTGGCAATAACCGCTTTATTTGCTTATGGAGTGAAGTATTACTGGGCATCAGGGCTTTTAAATATTGAGTATGTAAGCAACCTATACGATGGAACAAGTAAAGTTCGCGCAGTAAAAGAGCGCAACGACATCGATGAGATCAGAAAGTTTGTAGATGGAGATCGAATTAAAGATGCCAATCGAATCTTTGCTCGTCTTGAATCAGACATTCACGATTTAAAATCTATTAAATCCACTGAAGGATCATTTGAAGAGAACACTAAAAAAGTAAAAACTGATTTGATTAATTTTCAATCAGCTCCTGAACTAACGACTATCCTTAATAGTATCTCTACAAAAGTATCTGCATTTGAAAGTTTTGTAACAGAAAAGAAGTGGCCAACTCTAACTAAGATGGCCGTGAATTTAAGAATCAAAACTTCTCCAGGTCGATTAATGCAAGGTGGTCTCTATAATTTTGAAAAGACTCAGAATTTAGGACAATCAATTAATAATGACATCGAAGCAATGACAAATTTCACAGAAGCTTCTGGTCTTCAAGCTGATATAAAAGCTGCAATTATTAATAGAGTAAAAACGATAAAAGCAGAGGTCGGAAGACTAGACACTTATGTTGATGATCACAAAAAATTCAATCGTACTTATAAAGATTTCTCTAATGATTACCAGACATGGTTTAAATTTGTTGAACCTGAAATTGCCTTGAAAAAAATTCAATTTGAGAAAAGTTCTCAAACAGTTTTCTTTTCATTGCTCATTGTTTTTGCCAGTCTTGTAACTTCACTGGCAATTGGATTTGTTTTATATAATTACTCTACAAAACGTGGTTCTTCTAAAACTGAAAAATTAATTTTAGATACAATCAAAGAAGGTCTTCTTCCAGCGGAAGCTAAAAACATTGATCAATTCTCTCATGAGTTTACAGCGGAACTTGAAAAATACCGTGATTATGTTCACAAAAGAATGACATTCGGATCAATTTTTCAAGAAGCAATGCCATTTGCAGCGATTCTTCTTGATACGAATTTAAATCTTATTTGGGGAAATTCTCATTTTTATGACGAATGGAAATTACAAAACTTCAATGAAGATGGAGGAGACTCTCTTTCATGGGACTTCTTACAGCGTTTTACTAATTTAGAGGACAATAGTGCTGTTTTAAATGCTCTTCGCATGAGTACTTCAGGTGTTTACAAAATCCAGGTAAAAACAGCAGGAATCGCCAAAGCAATCCCATATGAAATGCATGTTTCTACTGCTGAGTACTCAGGACAAAAACGCATCATGGTTATTTTTTATCCAATGAGTGAAGTAGAAGAAAGAATTAGCAGTCAACAAGAAGCAATTGTTAAACCTATGGGCGCAATGATGGATGCTTACTTTGATGAATCAATGACTACTGATTTAAAGTCACAGCTTAGATCTGAAATTGAAAAAGCGGGCGGAGCAGAGCTTTATACAAAGTTTTCTCAGTATGTAGAAAAAAATGAAACTCTTCGCGATGATCTTTCAGGCGAAATTGATCGTCTTGAAAATGCACTCTCTGAGCAACGAAACATAGTTGCCGATATTAGAAAATCTCTAGTGTTGTCATTTGAAACTCAAAGAGCTTCAGTTGGTAGATACAACCAATTTAAATCTTCAGTGACAGCTGTTCTTGATGCCCGCGATCAGCTGGAAGAACAATTTAGATTTGCCCTTAGTGCTTCTAGAGAACTTTATAAAGATCAAAATAAAATTCTAAATGGGGCAGAGAGAGCAGAGAAAACAGTTGATGATTACGTGAAAAGTTTAAAAACAATTACAACTTTAAAAACTGAATTTAAAGAATTAAAAGGTAATGTTGAAGAGTTTAAGTCGCGAATCACTCAAGTTCTTGATCAATTGTTAATTTTCCAAAACCATGAGGATGATACTCTTCGCATCGATCAATTCCTTGGCAAAATAAAATTAGAGATGAAAGGATTTGAAAAAGTTCTTGGTGGATTTAATGACGTTGTCACTCAACTTGATGTTACAGTGACAAAAATGGATATGATGGTTGAGTCTCGTGAAAAGCTTGATCTAGAAACCGCTAAGCAACACCTCGATGCCATTAAAAATAACCTAGAGAATGCACAATTTTCAGGATCTCGAATATCACAAAGTGCACACTCTAAAGATGAGGAAATGGTTCAAGTCTTAAAGGCCCTGGTGGGGAATTTAAAATCAGAGATGAAGAGAATCGATGATATGTGCAAAATTTCTGGATTAACTCCAGAGCATCTAAAAGTAATTTCTCCTCCTGAATCAACAACAGAATTAATGTAAATCAAACGATAAGGCCCAGAGAAATCTGGGCCTTTTTTTTAATGTGTATTCATATCTATGAGAATTTGGTCAATACATCCTCACTATCTCGACACCAAAGGGCTTGTTTCCCTGTGGAGAGAAGCTCTTCTTGCGCAAAAAGTACTTCAAGGAAAAACGAAGGGATATAAAAATCACCCCCAGCTTGAAAGATTTAAAAATTCAAATTTCCCGTTAGAGTTTATTGGCAGTTATTTAGAATGTGTCTGGAGGGAAGCACATAAAAGAGGATACTCATTTGATAATTCCAAAATACAGACCAAGCTTCCAACTGGCTCAAGAAAAAAAATCAAAGTCACAGAAGATCAAATAAAATTTGAAATCATGCATTTAAAACGAAAACTCCGAAAGAGATCACCCTCTTATTATCTTCAAATGAAAAAAGAAAAGCAGATTATGATTCATCCCATATTCAGGAAAGTCCCAGGGGCCATTGAGTCCTGGGAAGTTTTATAATTTCTTCTATTCTTTTAACGTGATCTTATTATAGCTATCTATTTTTAAGTCGCTGTAGTCTCTTTCAATTTGTCCACACCATGAAACAGTAAGCTTGGTAATCTCACTGCTAGCTCCGAGTCCAATATGCACTCTAGGATCATGTTGAGCAGAGAAACCATTGACCAGTGTTGTTTCAAAAAATTGCTTTGAAATTTTTCCATCAGCTTCTTTTGTTTCAATATGAATTTTGCTTCCAATGGCCATGCGATTACATTTAAAATTTTGAGATTCGAGCTGCAATCCAATCCAGTGATGTTTCTTAGTGTACTCAGCATCTGGAACATTTCTAAAAACAAGTGGATTGCGATAAAGAGATGATGCGATTAAATCCACGTGTCCATCATTATCAAAATCAGCAACTGCCATTCCTCTCCAGTTACCGACTTGAGTCATGCCAACATACTCAGCGATGTCGATAAATTGTGGACGCTTTTCTATTCCACGATTCATGTAGAGGCGATTTTTTTCTTTGCCATGGATACAAGTTCCTCTGATGTCACCCCAGTTATCTAAATAACGGTGTATCTCTGGACTTGATCTTGCGATTTTTTCATTGATGTACCAGTAGTCCGGACACTTCTCGTATTTTTTATCGTAGTTATCATCTACCATTCCATTAGCTTGAGTGAGATCTGTCCAGCCATCATTATTAAAGTCAGCAGCAGCTCCGCCCCAGCCAAATCGATTTTCGTTCAATGCGCCAGCATAGGTTGCTTGATCTTTTACTTCCGGATGAAATTTGTCATTCTTATTAGGGTAGAAATACCAAAGAAGGTTTCCTTCTGCTTGTAGTTGATGGTGAACATTTGAGATTTGAATATCCATCATTCCATTTCTATCAAAATCAGCAACGGTCGCATTCATCCCTTTGTAAGTATCTTTTCCGATGCTTCCAAAGAATTCGCCTTTATAATTTTCGAAATATTTTCCTTCGTGATTATAGTAGAGATCATCGGCCCCAAAATCATTGGCCATATAGAGATCAGGCCAGCCGTCCTGATTGAAGTCTGCTGTGCCAATCGCCATCGTCCATTTCGTTTCAGGCATTCCAATTTTTTTCGGATCCATAAATTCAAAGGAGCCATCTTGTTTTTGAACAAAAAGATAATTGACTCCACCGTTTTCTGCTTTATGCCAGCTATCGTGCATGAAATTAAACATGCGGCGATCTCCTGGATATTCAGCCTTAGGGAGATTAAAGAGATCTAGCTTCGTAGGTGTTTTGTAATCGGGAAGGTGAGTTGCAATCGTATTTCCGATGATCAAATCCAATTTCCCATCTCGGTTAAAATCAAAGAAGTTTGCTGTTGCGGAGTTGCTAAACTTTTTTAGTCCTAGTTCTTCGGTACATTCAACGAATTCTAGCTTCCCGGTTTTTTTCAATTGATTACAAAAAAGTCTAGATGTTCCTTCGCTTCCAAAAGCATAAGTTACAAATAGATCTAAAACTCCCGAGTTGTGAGTGTCAACAAACATGGCATTTGAAGGCACTCCATATTTTTTAAAATCACTTGAGTACTTAGTCAGCTCTGGAGATGGAATGCGCTGAAAGTGAAAGTTCCCCATATTTTTAAAAAGTGCGTTGCGATCTTCAGGAGACTTGTGAGCATTTGTAAAAAAGACATCAATTAATCCGTCATTATCGAAATCGCCAATGGCTATTCCATCAGAAATAGCGAGGAGCCATTTTCCCATGTGCTGAGCACGTGGATCAACTTGGTCGAGCAATTCGCCCTTTTTAAAATCCATATTGGTCGTATCAGTTTTCTGTAATTCAAAATGAAATCCAATATCAGGCTTAAAGAGTGCGTCTCTTCCAATAACTTTATAAGAGAAAAATCCACCGAATCCAATAGCGAGGACAGTAGCAAATCTCTTGTAATAACCACTGTCATAAAATCTCGTTTTAAAATAAGTGGCTAAACTGGTTTCCGTTTTTGATTCTTTGAAGTGAAAGTAAATAAAACGAATCGTTCCTAAGGTGATCGCTGCATAAAAAAATGTGTGATAGCTCGAAAACAAGTGATAGACCAAGTCGAGTAGAGCAAGAGCGGCACCAACTTTTATTTGCTCTTTTTTATCAGAAGGGCTCGTTGGTGGATCGGTAACCATGAAAAAAACGAAAAGGAAAAAAGATGGTGACGTAATTGTTCCGAAAAAGAGTGTGTTAAATGGTAAGTAATGACGAATGAGAAGAGATCTCAAAGTAATTTGCAGAAGAAACACTGTTAGAAATGAAAGGACGATATAAGTGCGATTAATTTTTGGCATGAAAAAAATCACAGATGGCATAATGATAAAAATGGCCATGGCCCCTAATCCATTCCATTGGTACGCTGGAGCAGATGAGATAAAATCACTTGCGATCAATAGCGAGAGCGTAACTCCCATGAGCCCAGGATTAAATGTATGTCGTCCTTTAAAATTGAAAAAATACTTTGAAGAAATGGCAAAATAGATGGGAACGAGAGGGTAAATCAAGCTATGCCCATAGTTGACCAAGATGCATAAGCCTAATCCTGTGGTGAGAGCGCTTATTGGGAAATAAAATTTTTTATAAAAAAGAACATCATAAAAAATATGAAGAACAACCCCAACTGTGACGGTAACAAGAATTTGCAACCAGCTGCGATTAAAGCCTAAAACGGTGATTCCAAGAATGTTGTAGATCAAAAGTAGACCCGTTACTACATAACGAGGGTCAAGGTTAAGGTAGAGATCCTTTAGACGCTTTGGCAGAGTTAATTCATTCATTTTGAAAATTACACCAAAGTTAGAAGTAATTGTAAAATTTTTGTTTGTTGTTTACGAGTTTTCCCACCTTGCGTACAATAAACAGATGAAGCGCAAATTGTTTTCTAAAACTATCAAGATTAGTTCACTCTATGATTCTCAGATTGTTGAGATGTTTAAGCTATTTGAAATTTTCTATGAGAATGTATCTTATGAACGTTTTGAGCATGATTTACGAGCTAAATCTCGGGTCATCCTCATGTTTGATAAAGATAAATGCATTCAGGGTTTTTCAACCCTATACGACTTCGACTTTCCTCATAATAATAAGAATTACCGCATTCTCTACAGTGGAGACACTATTATTGCCCCTGATTACTGGGGGACATCGGCCTTAACTATGGAGTTTTTAAAAAATATTATTATTTTGAAGGTCAGGTACCCGACAAGACCTGTTTGGTGGTTTTTGATTTCTAAAGGATATAAAACATACCTTCTCCTTGCGAATAATTTTATTAACTATTACCCTCGCCATGACCAAGAAACTCCTCCTGAATTTCTGTCGCTGATCCAAGGATTGTCCGACAAGATCTATCCAGGAAAATATAATAAAAAAACCGGGGTCATTGAATTTAGTGAGACTGAGCATGAGCACTTAAGAGATTCTGTCGCTCCGATTACAGATGAGCTAATGGAAAAGTTCCCCAAAATTAAATTTTTCCAATCCAAGAACCCTGATTGGAAAAAAGGCCATGAGCTTGCCTGTGTAGGGGAAGTAGATCCTTTGTTAGGTATAGTTCATCCATTCAAGATAATTAAAAAAATTCTTAAGAAAAAAAAATGATTACACATCTATGTCATCAAATCATTGAATGGTCCTGTCTAAAAAATCATTCAGCATTTATACATGCACTTGATGAACTGAAAAAAAATCAACTGAACATTCTTTTTAAATTAACAGGTGAAAGAGATTACGAAAAATTTAAGACTCTTCATCCCATCACCACTTACGATGATTGTCGAGATTCGATAGAAGAAAGAAGAGTAAGAGAGAAAAACAGTGTTCAATTTGTTCCAACGAGTGGCTCTACACAAAAAATAAAATGGATTCCATACACTAAAGAATTTAAAGCTGAGCTTTGGAGGGCAACCTCTCCATGGCTTTACGATATCTATAAACGATATCCCAAAGTTAAAAATGGGACTCATTTTTGGTCTCTCTCCTGGCTTCCAGAAGAAATGCGTTCCGAGTACCGAACAAATGACCTGGATTTTTTTGTAGGTCTTGAACGATTTTTCCTCAAGCAGATTATGACGATGCCATCAACTGCAGCCATGACCCCAACATTAATAGATTCGATGAAAGAATCGATTCTTTCGCTTCTTTCAAAAAAAGTGACATTGATTTCAGTTTGGAGTCCCACATTTTTATTAGAACTTTTGGATTTCTTGATCAAAGAAAAAGATTATTTTAGTAATTCTGTGGATGCTGATACAAAAGAAATACTTTCAAGACACGACACAATTAGTGCCCAGTTAACAAAAGAGCTATTTCCAGATTTGGTTTTGATTAGTTCATGGGCCACTTCAACATCATCCTACTTTGCCGATCAACTGAAAAAATTATTTCCGCATGCTCACTTTGAAGCTAAAGGTTTATGGGCAACAGAAGGAGTGGTGACAATTCCTTATCAAGGAAAATTTCCATTGGCAGCTAATTCTCACTTCTATGAATTTCTTGTTGATGAGACAAAAGAAATTCTTCCTTCCTGGAAGCTGGAAATTGGAATGAAAGTTTCTCCAGTTTTAACGACCGCAAGCGGATTTTTTCGTTACCGATTAAATGATCTACTTGTTGTTGATGGCCTAGTAAAAAATACGCCATGTTTTAATTTTTTAGGTCGAATAAATGAAGTAGATCTTGTGGGAGAAAAGATTTCTGCAGAACTTGCTCAAGATCTAATTTCTAAAATTACCAGTGAATTTAATGTTCTGCCAATATCGTTATTGGCCTTTCTAAAGCCTCATGCTCACTATCAACTTTTAATTGATGGGGATGGCAGTAGTGATTTAAAGGAAAGAATTGAAAAGTACGTGGAAGAGTTTCTTATGCAACATTTCCATTATAGGCTGGCACGCGAACTTAACCAGCTTTCTTCTTGTCAGGTTAATTTCAATACAAAGGCGATGGACGAATATCTTCGCTATAGTTCAAAACAAATCAGTATTAGAGGAAATATAAAATTAGAACCGCTACTGTTGGTGCGAGGATAAAATTATGATCGAAACAGATTTAAAAGAGCGCGATAGGGAATTGATTAACAATTGGTATATTGCTTGTCTATCGAGTGAGCTGAAAAAAGATCCTTATGAAACTGTAATCTATGATACGAAGTTAGTGCTTTTTAGAGATGCAAACAACAAAGCTGCTTGTCTGAAAAATATATGCTTGCACCGTCATGCAGAACTCTCTTGTGGAAATGTGGAGAATGGGCAGATTGTTTGTCCATACCATGGATGGATTTATAACTCTGATGGAGTTGTTACAAGTGTTCCATCCGAAGGTCCGGAAATGATCAAAGGAAAACGTTGCCAAAAATCTTTTGCGACAGTTGAACGCGATGGTGTGATTTGGGTTTGGATGGGCGATCCTGAAAAGAAAGACGAGAGCAAAATCTGGTCATTTCCTCATGTTAGATCGGATACAAAAGGTTGGACTCATTACTTTATGGTGACTGATTTTAATAATGAAGTTACAAATCTTGTGGAAAATTTTATGGATGTTCCACATACTGTTTTTGTTCATAAGGGCTGGTTTAGAAATAGAAGTTTAACAAAAGTTCCCATTACAGTTGAAACAAAAAATGGGGGAGTACTCGTTACCTATCATCAAAAAGACGACAAGATTGGCGTTCTCATTAAACCATTATTAAATCCAAAAAATGAACCAATGGAGCATACGGATCATTTCATTTTCCCCAATGTAACAAGGGTAGATTATTCATTTGGCGAAAATTACAAATACATAATTAACTCTCAGTGCACACCCGTTTCTAAAATGAAGTCGAGAGTTTACACCTACATTGGTTATAAACTTCCTTATGTTGGAAAAATTCTCAAACCATTTATTCATTTTTATACCAGACAGGTTATAGAACAGGATGTTTGGATTATGGATGCTCAGGCACGAAATTTAAATCCAAGTCTATTTACTCAGTTTCAATCGACACCAGCGGATGAACCACATATTCAAATCGAGAGATTAAGAAATTTGGGAGTAAGTGGGGACAAGAGTGTTTACGAAGTAGAAAAAAAGGTTGATGCGACAATATGGGTTTAAAATCTCCCCAGGTATAATTACCTGGAGAGATTGGAAGAAATTAGTTTAAGTAATTAGCAAGTGGCATAGCGATTGTTGAACTTCCCCATCCTTGAGAAAGAATTCTTGCTGTATTTTTTAAATCCTCACCTGATTTAACTTGTGGGAAATAGCGTTTGTATACATCAATGTTCCATCCAGTTGCACGACCATGGAGATAATTTCTATAAGTGAATTTCTGAACCCCTGAATTTGTTTTCAAAGAAACTGAATTCATTTCAGATCCTCCCTCAAATTGAGTTGCATATAGATCTTTTAAATCCTTTGGAGGATTAAGGTAAAAATCTTTTAGATTAACCGTTGTCGTTTCTTCAGTGATGAAACTTCTGATCATTGTTGGACCTTCGATCATCTTTTTTAAATTATCTAAACGAAGACCGATTGCACGTTGAAATGGAAGAGCGCGAGAGTTATCAGCAAAATAAATTTCAGAAACAGGGCGGTTTTTCATAGCTGTCCAAGCTAGATCTCCATGTTCAACTGATTGAGCAAGGTAGCTCCAAGAAAGATTTAGCCATTGTTGGCCATCATCAAATAATCTCCCCCATCTTAAGTATTGTGGATCGCGAATAACTTGGACTCTCTTAGAAGCGGGAACGCCGTCGATTTTACTTAAGAATGAATCCCATCCATACAGTTTAGAAATCTGTTGATTCATTTTCATTCCGCCTTCTTGTGAGTAAGCAGATTGATAGGCCAATTCAGACATGGATCCATAGATGTTCATAAGAGAATTTTGTTTTTCGACTTCACCCACTAATGCATATCGATCTACAGCAGAAGGGAAAGACCCTGGTCCATAAAGAAGTTTATTATCCCAAACCACTTGATCATTACTAAGATCTAATTTTTCTAAACGTTGAGCAGATGTTCTTAACATCGGAAGTACTGCGCTTCTCACATAGGCCTGAACGTAGGTTTCGTTTCCTCTAGGAAATTGAGCAATAGCAACTCCAGCACTTGTAAAAGGAAATTGTCCGTTTTGAACAAATGGCTGTGTTACATAGTCAAAAGCAGCATTCCATTGTTCTGTTGGAAGAAAAATTTTCATGTTAACCGCTAGCGATTTAACTTGGGTAACAAGAATGCTGTGAGTAATTTTTGTATCTTCAACCGTTGGGGTGAGTCTCCAAACAAGACCTCTAAGTGCACGCATAGGGATAAGTTGAGCTGCGATAAATTTAATATCGTCAGAGCCAAGCTTTTCGTAGTTTTTGTCTAGTTCAGTGAGTTTGTTATCTAGCTCGTCTGCTGTTTTAATTTTCAAAAAATCTTCACGAAATTTTTTCATTTCAGGAGACATTTTGCTTTCAAAATATTCTTGATCAAGCTCAGAAGCAATTTTTCTGCTTTTTTCTTGCTTATTCATTTTAGCAACAAGATCGTTATGGTTGGCCTTCCAAGACATTTTAATGTCGCTTGTCCATGAATCGTTGTATGGAGCAAGAGTTGTTATGGAAACCGGTTTCTGTTTTTGTGGTGCAGCCATGGCCCCAAAGGTAAGACCAAAAGAAAGAGTTAATAAAACTAATTTTTTCACTAGAAATCTCCTTATGAATTTAAGAGAAATAACATCAAAATATTATGACATTTGACAGGCTAATTTCATAGAGGAATTTTTGTTTAATGATTTCTTGATAGGAAAAGACAGACTATCCTATTTTTTCTTGGTCAACCCGTTGAGAATCCAAACATCGCCAATCAAAGAGAAGAAAAAGCCAGCGGCAAGAAGTGCTCCTAGTATTTTGGGAGCCTCAAAATAGGAGCCCAAAAACACTAATGAACATAGACCCATGGTGAGAGCACAATAGAGAGAACTTGGACCGCGCTCTTCAATCCCAGACTGAAGATCATTGTGATTTGCCGCAAACATGAACTGAATAGCATTGTCCCCGGTGAGACCAACAAGAGTTGAAGCGATAATACAGGTAACAAAGTTAATGGATAAATCCAGTGCATAAATAAGACACAAAATAACAGCTGGGCCCCAGAAAGAAGCAATGACTAACGAAAAATAATTTTTAATTTTTGTCGCCCATGCCAGATAAAAAATAATAATTCCAACTAAGAGAAGGCTTATAAAGAAGCTCTCAAAAAGCGTGTGAATTAAACTTTTTGAAAAATCTGCAAAGGCTACAATTTCTCCACCTATCCAGCATTCATGACTAGGACAAAGGTGCTCGATTGCATTTCTTAGTTCATTTATCTTTTGAGTGTTCGTCGTTTTTAAATAGACAATAGCGCGTTCATCTCCAGAAGGAGAAAGATAGCGTTCCGCAAATTTGGTATGATTGAACTCATTGAGTACTAAATCTTTAATCAACGGATCATTAATATCTTTTGTAAGAAACTGATATGTTTCATTATGAGTTTCAATTTTTTGAATAATGGGATGATTTACAATTGAATTTAAGATTTCATTTTTCTTTTGTTTGGGAATGCTGTGAGAGAAAAATAAACTTGATTCTGTTTCCCAGTCTCGATTACCTCTCACATAATCAATCATTTTTTGATAAGGATGATTTTTAGGAAACATTTCTGAAGGAGTTTGAGAGAGCCTAAAGTTTTTGATCGAAAAAAATGACAGAATGAAAACAATTAAAGCAAACCTTGAAAAAAGTAGTGATGGTTTTTTCTTAACGACTTTTTTAGTTTTAGCAATTGAAAAAGATTTTTCTTTATTGACCCAATTTCTCCAAGAAGAAAATCGATTCATGAAAGCAGGAACCAAAAGAAAAACAGCGACCCATTCAATAAAGGCGCCAGAAGCGGCCCATCCTCCAAAACGTCTGATTGGCAATAACTCTGAGGTCATTAAGGAACCAAAGCCTAAAACAGTTGTAAGTGAAGTAAAAAAACTTGGAGTGATCAGCTCTAAGTGCGATTCAATATAAGTGCAATTATTTTCAAGTTGATGTTGGGCCACAAAGATAAAATCTTCTAGCGATGAAACTGCAAGGATTAAAAAAAGACACGAGGAGAGCATGTCGATGGGATGATTGAAGAGTGCCATCCCACCATAGATAAGAACAGAGGAAAAGAATAATGAAAGAAGGAATATTGCACCAGATCTCCATGTTCCAAAATAAATTCTAAGGCTCACCCAGATTAGAATGATAATAATAAAGTTGAGCCATTGAGATTGCGCCATTCCTTTTAATGTAAAGAATTGCATGGCCAGAGGACCTGTCCAATACAGCTGATGAGGAATGAAGGATTCAACTTTTTTCATTAAAGCTTCGATTCCTTCAGAGTCAAAATCACCATAAAACCCTGGGGGAACTTTGGGGTTAATAGAAAAATTAAAAGTAAGATCTCTTGCTTGGTTGTCAGTCAGTAAAGTAAGCCACGGAGTTTTAGCTAAAGGCGAGATGGGATTAACAAGAGTGACGGTATGACCATCGCATGGATTCTCCAATACTCTCTGATAGGTTAATATCTTATTTTCATAATGAGCATAACGAAGTTTAAAAGGTGAAATGAAATCAGAAATAATACCATTGCTATGAGCAGTATTATTTATATTCTCTTGAAGTTTACAGAGTTCAGGATAAGTGAAAAATTGCTCTTTTTTAGGGAGGACAATAAATCCAAGAGAAGCATTTGATTCGAATAAATCTTTGAGAGTACTTAAGTCTTTTGAAGATTGCATCTCTGGATCGAGCTGATCTTCAATGGAGACACTTTGAGTAAGATGCTTTGTTTGATAAGTAAAAAAAAGAAATAAAACCACCGTACTGACAATGATTGAAAGAGAATTCTTTATAACTAGTTCAAATGCATTTCGCAAGAATTTGTCTATTGAGACTAGCGTTTTATGCATGAAAAACTCGTGTGTATTTTTTCATGCTTTTTAGAAACATTTTAAAGATAAAAGAGCCATGGATTGAATGGATCTCTTTCATTTTAGAATCACAAATTAGAAAAAGGGATTCCGCCTTTTTTGTTTCATCAACAAGCCAGCGATGGATTACGGGATTCGATATTTTCTCTTCTGTCGTTAAGGAATTAAAGCTGTTAACTTGCGAAGTAATCTCGAGAGGAATATTAATTAAGTTTTTGTCGAGGTCTTCTTTTAAATCTCTTACTGTTGAGCACCAGGCGAAGATATCGAGGATTTCAGGCATTGAGGAAGAGCGCAGAGGACTCTCTAGAGCAATGAGAACAATATCCAGGGAGTATCTAAAAGTCGTGTGGTGGTGATAGAGAAGTTCTTCTTTGTTAAAAATGTTTTTGGACAAAACACGTCTTCGATCGGCCATCATGATATCAATTAATTCAGAAAAAGCTTTTTTAGCTTCATCTTTCATTGGACCAAATTGCTCAACTCTTAGGAGGAGAAATCTGGTCATCTGCTCAAGATCAGAAGGTCCAAATTGTTTTTTGGAAATAGCCGTTTTTAAATTTTCTAAATAGTCGAGAGGTTCGATTTCACATTTTCGATCGCCATCGAGAATATCATCGATTAATTGTAACGTGCAGAAAGTATAGCGCAAATTTTGAGCATGTTTCCAATTGATAAATGAATACAGATATTGGGCAATGGCAATGAATAAATAACGCCGATTTCTAATCGAAAAATAAACATGCTGTTTAAAGCAAAGCCATTCCATGTGAAGTTGATTTATCATCAAGTCATTTTACAAAAGAAAAGCTTGAAGATACACTTTTTTTATGGAGCAATTCAATTTTATAAGCAAAGTCATTCTGGTGCTATGGCCTCTCGTGGTTGTTTCGCTTGCAATTTTTTATCGAAAAAAACAAAGCAGCAATAATCCCTGGACAGGTGGCCCTATCTCCTGGCCTAAAGCATTTTGGCTTTCTTATACAATTCAAACTTGGTTTTTTCTCCCGTTTGTTTTTCTTTTTCATCCCGCGACTCCAACATTTTTGAAAGTTATCGTGGCCTTTCATTTGATTAGCTGGTGGGTAAGAGGTCTTCTGGAAATGGTGATGATTTATAAGTGGCTTAACTGGAGTCCTCGCTACGGAATCAGTCACGATCTTTTTCATCTGATTGGTTGCTCAGCATTGCTTTTTAATTTTCGTCATGAGCTGACAACTCTCTCAATGGGAGCAGAAGCTTTCTTAGTCGCTATTTATCTCTTTATACTTTTTATCTCAACAACTGCTGAAATCAGTTTTGCATTTCTTTTTTTAAGGCTCAGATCAATTCAAGAGAAAAATGAGAACGTTTATTTTGCTTCTGATGATCCGAAGTGGCTATTTGTAAATCGCTACACTTTATTTGTAGATATCATTGTTTTTTCACATCTACTTTTTCAGAGCTATTATGCTCTCAAGTATTTTTAGGCTAAAGAATGTTAACAATTGATAAAGAGAGAATTCTTGTTTATTTGAAACTAAGCTTGTTTCAAACCATTCTTTTTGTCTCAGTTTACGGATTCACTAATTGGCTGGCGCAACAACACAATTATCATTTTCAATTGTGGCACCCTCTGGAATTGCAGATTCCATTTATTCCTTTCATGATCTTAGGTTACGTATCTCTTAATTTACTGATGCTCGTTCCGGCCTTTTCTCTTTCTGTTCTTGAACTTCATGCTTTAAATAAGACGATGGCCTGGGCCACTGTTATCGCAGGTTTTTTCTTTCTCGTTATCCCTGCGCCCATTGGATTTGTCAGAGCTGAAGTCGTAGGTGAGTGGTCTGGCTTTTATCGCACTCTCTATGGAATTGATAGAACTGCAAATACTTTTCCTTCTCTTCATATTACATACAGCTTTCTCTTTATTCGCATCTTAGTCTTTTCGATTAAGAAGTATCCTTACTTTTTCTGGATGTGGTTTTCAATCATTGCAAGCAGTGTGCTTTTAACTCATCAGCATCACCTGATTGATATTGCCGGCGGAATGCTCTTGGCTGAATTTTGTTTTAGAAGATTTTATTTGAGAGACCTTTATGGAAACTACTAGAGATTTGCCAGAATTTCCTAAAAGTTGGTTTTACGTGCAATCATCAAAAAAGATTACTCAAAAGCCTAAAGCCTTTAGTATTGCAGGTGTGGAATTTGTTGCCTTTAGAGCTGAAGATAATTCTATTATAGCTCTTGATCGTCGCTGTCCGCATATGAATGCTGATTTGGCATTCGGCTGCGTAAAAAACAATCGCCTACAATGTTTTCTTCATCGCTATGAATTTGATAAAATTGGCAGCTGCTATCAGGGAAATAAAACTAAAATAAAATCTTATCCAGTAAAAGAAAGAAATGGACTAGTGTTCTTCTTCAATGATGAAGTTGCGGGTTTTGATCTTCCCTTTTTTGAAGGAGTGGATTTTAATAAATTTGACGCTTCATCAGTCCAAACAATTACAACTCAAAATGAATGGTTTGTCGGCCCTGCTAACGCGTTTGATATTCCCCATTTTGAAACAGTTCATTTGCGCCATCTTTTAAAAGCACCGGTTATTAAAAATCCATCTGATTATGCTTATCAAATAGAACTCGATTACGAAATAAAAGGCTCGACGCTATCAGATCAATTGATGAAAACCTTTTACGGTAAAAAAGCAAATTTGAATTTCACTGTTTTTGGTGGAAATTTTATTTTGGCAGTGACGACTGTTAAAGAATTAAAAAACTATATGATGATTATCAATGCACCAAACGGTAGAGGACATAGTCTTGCTTATCTCACAGTCTATTCAGAAAAATCCATGAACCCTTTGAAGATATTAAAACGTGAAATTCAGTCGATCTTTTCTCGACGATTTTTTCAGGTGGAAGCTGACTGCAGTCATGGCGTTTTTTTGGATAACAAAACTCTTGGATCAAATGATCACGTCATGAGCAATTATCTAAATTGGTTAATGGCACTCTATAGTAAATAGATTAAGAACCAATTAATCTTCTGAATTCATCATCAATTGGTTTTGGCGCTGGTGCATTGACTGGTCTTGGACCTTTCCACATTTCTAGATAAATTTTAAAGAATGATGGACGCATTCCATTTTTTTCCGCAAGTTCTGGAAGAATTGTCCAAGGAGCAAGTGGGTGTTGGTGGTGCACTTTATGATAATGATAATTTAAAAATACAGCCTGCATCCAAGCTGGGACAGCTAGGTTCCAAGCACCATTTCTAATGTCTCTTTCACTCCAGGCATGATCCGCATATTGTAATCCTCCCCAGTTCATTCCAAAAATCCAGTAACAAAGAAGCCAAGATCCGAAATTTAATTTCAATAAGTAGAAAATACTTACTTGGAATACTAGCGAATAAAACATTTCCAAACGAATGCGGGTTTTCAGAGGGTGAGTTAAAAAAGGCAACATCATTTCTGAGTCAGTACTCTTCGCTAGATATTTAAAAATATTATATGACGATGGAGCAATCATATACATGAGGCATCCAACTGGAAGTGATAGCCAATAAAAGCCAGTCAAGATGGCGTAGTATTGAGTGTATTTTAAAAGCTTACTGTCTTCAGGATAATACATATCAAACATTTCATGGTCTGTTCTATTTCTTAGGTGATGGCCTAAGTGACATGTTCTTTGAAAGACAAGTGCTGTTGGAAAAAATGCAGCTGCAAGATTTCCCGCGACTTCATTTATTGTTTTATTTTTTGAGTAACAACGGTGAACACTTTCATGAAGGAGAGAAAAAAGTGTGTTATTTGAAAAAGAGAAGACTAGAGCGGCTGAAATCTTAATCAACCATGAGTCGTAGTGGGAAGCACTCCATAAGCAAAAAAGGGAGGTCGCACTCGCCAGAATTTGAATTGTAATATTCAGCTTAGTTGGAGGAGTAGTATCGTTTAAGATATCTTTTTTATTCATATGGCCTTCCAGGTTACAAACATTGTAAGCTAAAAGTATGAATATAAGCAAAGTGAAAATTCTTTTCCTCTTAGGTAACCTCCTGCCTTTTATTCAATTGTTAGTCTTCATTGTCTGTTTCTTGAAAATATCAGGTGTTTTTTATCAGGTTTTTTTTACTCTTGTTTTTATCTACTTAATTCCTCCTCTACTTTTTCGAGTAATCCACCTCTTTTTTAAACTCGAACATGGAACACAACGAATCTTTGATAGAGGGCATCTTGTATGGTGGTATGGGATTCAGTTGCAGCTTCTTTATGCTCGTTTTCCATTTCTTGAAGAGATTTTAAGGATTCCTCCTTTTCTCTACTCGGCATGGTTAAGACTCTGGGGAGCAAAAGTCGGGAAGCTTGTCTATTGGTCTCCGAGAGTCGAAATTTTGGATAGAAATTTAGTTGAGATTGGTGATCGAGTTGTCGTGGGATACGGAGTGAAAATGACATCTCATCTTCTCAATCAAGAAAAAATTTTTATTGCACCAATCTCCATCGGTGCTGATGCTGTCATAGGTGGGGAAGTTCGAATTGCTCCTGGGTGCACTATTGGAAAAGGCGTTATTGTTAAGGCCTTATCAGTATTAAATCCTATGACAATTTTAAGCAATAACGAGCAAGATAAATAAAGAAAGATCCACAGACAAATTCACTTCTTTTTTCACTTTGCACTTTTTCAGCGTGAAGCTTTGGCAATTCTTCCCAATGAAGATTTGGTCTTAAATGGTGTGCCGTATGATAACCGTTATTGCATAATAACCAATTTTCAATGCCATTTAAAAAATCACGGGAGTGATTAATGCCTGAATTCGTATCACAATTATCGTGATTTAAAAGATTGCTGGTCAAAAGAAGCGATAGCCCCAAAAACCATCCAGGGACAATAAAGAAAAGGAACATTTTCCAATTGATCAGAAGAGCGATAACACTCGCGCTGTAGAGAAAAATCTTTTCATTTCTAAGGGCCGATTGATGGTATCTTGTCCGAACTAATTGAGCGCGATTTTTTGTCATCGTTTTGGTTGCATTATATAGGTAAGTCAAAATTCTGATAAATCCACTTCCCTTGGCATTTAATTCGAAATGGCTCCAGTCTTCGTGACTTGGGTAATGGAGGTGATGATTGTAGTGATGAACAAGATGAAGTCTTGTTGAAGGCGCCCCTATAGCAAGGGATATAAGCAAATTTAAAAATTGATTATTAGAATTATTTTTGAAAATGGGGTGATGGCGATGATTATGATTAATTAAAGTGCATACAAAAACCCAGTAAGTAAAAAAAGAAAGAGCGAGAAGGTACGTAATGAAATTGAACCCATTTAAAGGGAGGCTTAAAGCGTAAAGCATTGAGAAGAGAGTGAAGCCAATAAAAAGAAGACTTCTTAAATCGCTGGTTCTTCTAAGTAAGATCATGAGTCAATTATAGTTGAAAGAACTGAAAGGAACAAATAAGTAATAGTTGAGTGAAATCATTATTAAGCAAATCTTTATCAGTAGATTTTGAATTTCAGGATAATTATTGGTAAACTTTTTCTCATGTCCAGGGCAACAATCTTCTCAAGTTATTTACACCATCAGGAAAATTTCCGAGAGAAATGGAATTCCTATCAGTTAAGCCGGGAAATCTTTGATCGATCCTTCTATGTACCGGAGATAACTCCTTTATTTGGAACACAGGAATTCAATCAACTCTCTGTTGATAAAAGACATAAGTTATTTTTTGAATACATTAAACTCGTCTCTGAAGCCATTGTGCTTTTTGAGCAGACTTTAGTTTATGGAGTTTGGAGCTTAAAAAAAGAAGCCAAGACTTTAAATACAGAAGCTCAATCGTCTCTTCGGCAATTTGCGATAGAAGAGCTTTATCACTCAAGAGGATTTAAGCATTTCCTGGATGCTAATCCTGAATTTATGTGGAAAGAAAAAAAGATTTATGCCGATTCAAGACGATTAAAAAATATCATTGCATTCATTATCAAAAAAGCTCCGGCCTCTGTGTTTTTACCTGGAGCAAAGCTGGAAGCATTTACTCTAAGCTATTATCGAATGATTAAAAAATATTATCCGGAAAGTAAGCAAAATTCTTGGGTGACTTTAAATCACATTCATCAAATCGATGAAGCGTTTCATTTGCCGCTGGAGTTTGATTTACATGATTCATTGATTGAAAAATCAGGGGCCCTTAAAACTTTAATTGGTACTATTTTCTTTGTCATTATCATGCAAGTGGCCCTTGTTCAGGGATCATATAAAGTGATTAATAATGTTTTCCCAGAATATAACTTTTTTAAAAAAGTGCGTTGGATGATGAGGATGGCCCGTTGGGCGGTGAGAACGACACCTGCTTATCAAGAAGCTCGTTATGTAACCAAACAACAGTTTGAAAAGAAAAAACCTAAATGGGGAAGATTTCTTTCGTTCATTTATTGGTAAAATTTATACCAACGCCATATCAAAAGCTGGCGATGAGTCCTCTTCTTTTAAGAACAGTTCATCTCTAAGCGATCTATCTTCATTCTTATAATGAACGCTATAAAATCCCATCGAATTTTTTTGGGTAATTAAATGCTTCATATTTCCAAGAAGATTCTCTCGCTCAAAGTCGCAATAAGCGAGCATATTAAAGTTACGATTAAAAACAAGATCGACCATATTTTTAAAGATGATTTCTTTTTGGTTAAAAGTTAATTGAGGAGCAAAACTAATTTGATTCAAATAGAGAATTTCAATCGGGAGCATCGCTTTAGGTAATGGCTTTAACTTAAATCCTGGAATAAATTTCGAAACGCCTTCGAGCAGTTTATAGATCACAGGTATTTGAGGAACAATAATCTGTTTGGACGCAATAGGATTCCAAACTGAAGTTGCTGCAATGATTTTATGATTAGAATCAAAATAGAGGACGTAATCTTCTATTTTAAAATTTTTCCAAGTGTTAAGTCTTCTTTCAAATTCGGTATCCCAATCATGTCCAAAAAGTTTTCTTTGATGATCTGCTTGCAAAAATTCAATAAGCGTATTTTTATCCAAGGCCGTTGCAAATCGAACATTAGGAGAAATTGAGGAGAAACCGATTTTGCCGATGATATTGACCATCTGATAAGTGGCCAGTTCTTTGTAATGAAGATTGGGAATTTTGGTGTCCACTAAATTGCTTTTAGAATAAACATTCGTTGCCATCAATGCTGTCTGGTAATATTTGCAAAAATTTGTTTCAATGATTTCTGGCGATCTCTTAATAAAAGTTCCATAGAAATTTCGCCACTCGCGAATGAGTTTTCTATTCATGGAAACTCTTAAATCCCCCAGGTAGCCAATCGTCGTTAGTTCACCATTTATATGGCCCAAACGGTAAGAGGCAACACCAACGCCTTGAAGTTTTTTATTGTCGTCTCTTAAAGTAAAAACGAGAAAATTCTCACTTCGCTCTTTTAAGAATTGAAAAAAGTCATTGCCTCTTTTGTAGATAACGGTATTGCTTTTAGCGGCTAATTCGGTTTGGTGGTAATACTCTAACAGTTCGTCGTTCTCGGCCAAAGAGGCAAGAGCGACATGGGGAAAGTCTTGTAAAAAATCATTTAGGGGTAAATGCATTTTAAAAAACTTTCAAATTCTGTTTCAAGTTTATTGAGATCACTTATGTTTTCAATGACAAAATCAGCGAGTCGTTTCTTTTCTTCGATATCAATTTGATTAGCAAGTATGTTTTCAGAAAGCACGCGATCAATCTGATCTCTACTCATTAATCTTTCAATTTGAACTTCCCTTGGAGCATAAACACATACGGAAAGATCAATGAGTTGATGAAGTTTTTTTTCAAAGAGAAGGGGGACATCGTAGACAATAAAAGAAGGCTTATTAAATTCCCAAAAGGCCTGTTTAAATTCAAAAGGCATGTGCGAGTAAATAAAATTTTCCAGAAGTTCTTTAGAATCTTGATTAGCAAAAACGATTTCTCGAATTTTTCGAAAATCAATTTTTTCGTCGTGATAAGCTTCTGGAAAATTTTTCTTAATGAAAGTGTGAGTTTCTGGTTTGAGATAAATATTTTTTACAAGCTTGTCGGCATCAATGACAGGAATTCCTTTTTTTCTAAAAAGATCGGCAACGGTGCTTTTTCCCGTTCCAATTCCTCCAGTCAATCCAATGATTGGAACTGGGATTTGGTAGAGTCTTGTGTCTTCAGTTTGTTTGATTAAACTATCTTTTAGCTTTTTCATTTACTTTGGCCTGATTCCAGTAAACATCCATTTGCCCCTGGTTCATGTCTTCAAGGCGAGCTCCTTTTTCAAGCATTAAATTTTCCATTGCTTGAAAACGACGAACAAATTTTTTATTGGCGGCCTTAAGTGCCGCTTCTGGATCCATATTTAAATGACGAGATAGTTGAGCAATTGAAAAAAGCAGATCTCCCAACTCTTCAAACACTGCTTCGCGGTTGAGTTCTCTGCCTGGAGTGATTTCTTCTTTTAATTCTTGCCACTCTTCTTCAACTTTGTAAGAAACCTGAGCGTAATCATCCCAGTCAAATTTAATTTCGTTGGTTTTTTTTCCAATTTTTATGGCCGCTGCAAGTGGAGGAGCATTGAGAGCATTATAACTAATGCGATGATGAGATTGCTTGCTCTCTTCAAGTGCCTTTTCTTCTTTTTTTATTTTTTCCCAGTTTATGAGAACTTGCTCGGCATCAAGTTTTGTATTGCGATTTTCAAAAACGTGAGGGTGTCTTCTGATGAGCTTGTCAGATAATCTTTTGGACACTGACTCAATATCAAATAGTCCCTTTTCGCTGGCCATCTGAGAATGAAGGAGAACTTGCAAAAGGACGTCTCCAATTTCTTCTTCCATCATTTTTGGGTCATTTTCTTCCACCGCTTCGATAAATTCATAGGATTCTTCCAGGAGATACTTGAGTAATGACTCATGGGTTTGTTTTAAATCCCAAGGGCAGCCATGATTTGGGTCTCGAAGCTCTGTGATGACATCTTTTAGTTTTTCAAAATTAGTTTTCATGTGGTACCTTTTTACAGATGAAATTAAGCATAACTCTACATGATAGTGGAATAAAAAAGAAAACTAGTAAAGATAAAGCCTCACTCTCAAGTGGCATTTCAGCACTTGTGCCCTTGTTAGAAAAAAGCTTTGGTGCATTTCTTAAAAATAATCCGCATTTTAATGGCGTCAAAGATGTGACAATGGCCATGACTCTTTGTGGAAAAACAAAGATCCAAAGATTAAATCGCGAATACAGGCACAAGGATTATGCAACGGATGTCCTGTCTTTTCCGATTTATGAGAATTTAAGACCTGATAAAAAAGTGCTTGAAAAAAATCTTCCTCAAGTCGACCTCGGAGATTTGGTCATCTGTAAAGATGTGGCAAAGTCCCAGGCCAGTGAATTTAAGATTAGTTTTGAAGAGGAAGTCATTCACCTTGCTGTTCATGGATTTTTGCATCTTTTAGGATTTGATCATGAGATCTCAGCTAAAGAAGAAAAAATTATGGAAAGCTTTGAGGCAGAATTAGTAGATAAAATTTATAAAAAAATGAAGGTAAAGGTTAAAGGTCAATAAGATGAATGAACAATTAAAAATCGAACTCAACGAGAAAAAACTCGATATAAAAAATTACACGGAAAAGCTCGATCTTCTTCGGAGGTCGCTTTGAGATTGAAAAGAAACAAAACCGTCTCGAAGAAATAAAACGCATCGAGGGCATGGAAGGCTTTTGGGATGACTCCACCAATGCCGCTAAAATTCAAAAAGAAAAATCTGTTATTGAAGAAGTTGTTAATACCTATCTGCACTTAAAACAATTATATGATGATTTCGATGTTCTTCTTGATTTCGCTCAAACTGAAAATGATGAATCATCGGCCGAAGAAGCCATTGGCGTTTATAAAAATTTCCTATCTGAATTTCAATTAGCTGAACAAAAAGTTCTTCTCTCAGGAGAGGTTGATCCCAATAACGCTATTGTCACTGTCAACGCTGGAGCAGGGGGAACGGAGTCATGCGATTGGGCGTTTATGCTTCTTCGAATGATTATAAGATGGGCCGAATCTAAAAAATTTAAAGTGCAAATTTTGGACACGCAAGAAGGAGATTCTGCTGGAATTAAGTCGGCTACTCTCACTGTTAGCGGAAATTATGCTTATGGGCTTCTTAAATCAGAATCAGGTGTTCATCGCCTTGTAAGACTATCTCCCTTTGATTCAGCAGGAAGACGACATACTTCATTTGCTTCCTTGTTTGTTTCCGCTGAAATTGATGACACAATTGAAATCGATATTCAGGATAAAGACTTGCGCATAGATGTTTATCGTTCAGGTGGATCTGGAGGTCAGGGAGTAAACACGACTGACTCTGCAGTTCGTATCACTCACTTACCAACAAATATCGTGGTTGTTTGTCAAAATGAACGTTCTCAAATTCAAAACAAAGCTCAAGCGATGAAAGTTTTACGCTCGCGTCTTTATGAACTTGAAATGGAAAAAAGAAGAGCAAAAGAAGCTGAACTTGAAGCGAGTAAAAAAGATATCGCTTGGGGAGCTCAAATTAGATCTTACGTTCTTCATCCTTACAAATTAGTAAAAGATCACCGCACTGATTTTGAATCTTCTCAAGCTGAAAAAGTTTTAGAAGGAGATCTTGATGGTTTCATTGATGCCTATCTTCGCTGGATGGTGGAGAAGGGAACCTCTCAAGGTGAACACTAAGTGAAAACCCCTCGCTTTAAACTTTTTTTAACTCTCTTTCTCGATAATCCCACAACTGTGAAATTTGCAATTGGCGTTTTGGTGGGAATGGCCTTCTCTATTTCTGTTATTCTCTCTACTATGGGGATTATGGATGGATTTGATCGCGCGCTAAAGCTTGGTTTAAAAAAATCAGCGGGTGATGTGTCCATGAATTCCCGCAATGGTTTTTTTGTTTTAAACGATGACTTAAAAAGAAAATTCGATGTAGAAAAAATAAAAACCTATTCAGCTCTCGTTCAAACTGAAAGTTTTTTAATCTTCGATGATGAGTCTAGAGGTATTTTAGTCAAAGGAATTGATGAGTCTTACGGAGAGGTTGTTGGACTTCCTTTAAAATTAAAATCTGGAACTGTCGCCATTGGAAGTGAGATTGCTAAACTTAACCAAATTCACATTGGAGATGATATCGTTCTTGCTTTTGGCAAAGGAAATACTGAAATAAAATCCATGCCGGCACTTGAGAGATTTAAAGTTGCTGGAATTATCAATCATGGGGTTTATCAAAAAGATTCTCGCATTGTTTACGTTCCTCTGGCTGAGATTCAGCGCATTTTAGAGTTAGGAAATAAGGTCAACATGATTTCTTTTAATATTCCTAAAAAGCAAAATGCCAGAGAGGAAATAAAGAATATAGAGGATGCATTACATTTATTACGTCAGAATTTCGGAGCTGATTACTATTTCAAGCCCTACTGGCGAGAATTTAGCTCTATCCTAGAAGCTGTAAAAGTTGAAAAAGTGATGATTAGCCTTATTTTACAAATTGTCGTCATCATTTCGATCTTTAACATCTTAGCGTTCATTATTTTTATTAACGAGAAGAAGTCTAAAGAACTTTTTTTATTTAAAGCATTGGGGCTTTCTAAAAAGGCCATGAGTGATCTTTGGCTGGAACTCGTTATGCTTTTCTGGGTTCTTTCGTGCATTCTTTCAGTTGTCTTCTTTCAAATTTTTAAATTAGCTTTTTCAAAGCTTTCTTTCTTTGAGTTACCCGCGGAAATTTACTATATGCCAAGAATTGAGCTGTATTTAACATTAAAAGACTATCTTTTAGTTTTCGCTGGAGCTCTCGTTTGGATTTTGCTTATCACTTATTATCTTCTTAGAAGATTAAAACAAAAAAGTTTACTCGAAGGACTCAGACAAGAATTTGCTTAAGGATTAAAGGATTAATTAAGATGAGCACCATAATCAAATTAACGAACGTAAAAAAATTCTATAAGCACTCCCGTGCCTTAAATGGAGTGACGCTTTCGATGGATGAGGGGGGAGAATATCTCATTCGCGGAGCTTCTGGTTCTGGTAAATCAACGCTTCTTTATCTGCTTGGTGGACTTGATCGTCCCACAGATGGCGAGGTCGTTGTTAATCAAAAAAATCTTGTTGATCTCTCAGATGAGGAACTTGCTCTCTATCGCAATCGTTATGTCGGTTTTGTTTTTCAATTTCATTTTCTTTTGCCGTCGATGAATTGTTTAGACAATATTTTACTGCCCGCAAGACTTGCGGGAATGGATGCAAAAGAGACTGCAGAAGTGAAGGCGCGTGCCCTTGATTTAGCTAAGACTCTTATGGTCACACATTGCCTTGAAAAATTTCCTTTCGAACTTTCTGGTGGAG
Source organism: Bacteriovoracales bacterium (assembly GCA_037444575.1). Lineage (GTDB taxonomy): Bacteria > Bdellovibrionota > Bacteriovoracia > Bacteriovoracales > Bacteriovoracaceae > Bacteriovorax. The sequence goes on along the minus strand of JBBIME010000012.1, from coordinate 80,023 downwards.
AGCAGCAAAGAATTAACATTATTCGTGCACTTTCTTTACGGCCAAAATTACTTCTTTGCGATGAGCCAACTGGAAATCTTGATTCGGAGAACTCACAAAAAGTTATTCAACTCCTTCGGATGCTCTCACGAGAATTCAAGTCGACATTGGTCGTTGTCACTCACGATCCAATGATCGCCGAGAGTTTTAGCAGTCAATTTCTGATGAAAGATGGAATGCTCGTTCCTGCCCAGCACTAAGAACTAGAAATTCCTTTGCACATCGTCTGGTTCTTGCTACTTTTTAATACCTTAGTTTTTTAATCGGTTGTGGAGATCTATGTCTCTGAGATTTATATCTTTATTTTTCTGGATGGCCTTGAGCTTTAACCTCGTTGCAAATTCTTTTGCGGCTGAAGATCTTGGCCCAAGAGTTGACCTTTTTAAGATTGATAGAATTGAAGTCAAAGGATTAAAGAAAGTCGAAAAAGAAGCTGTTCTTGAAAGAATCGGCGCCAAAGCAGAGATGGTTTTAGATAACTATCTTTTAAAGAAAGATCTAGAAAAAATTTATTCCATGAAATACTTCGAAGAAGTTTCAGCCGAACACGAAGTCATTGGTGGAAAAAATGTTCTCATCTTTAAGATGAAAGAAAAGCCAATCATCACTAAAATTTCATTCGAAGGAAATGATGGTCTTTCAGATGATGATTTAAAAGGCCAAGTTAAAACTAAAGTTTTTTCAATCCTAGATGCAACTTCTGTTAAAAACGATGTTCAGGCGCTTTTAAAACACTACGAAGAAAAAGGTTACTTTCTTGCTTCAGTTGATTACAAAGAAAAGAAAATCAATGATGAAAATATCGAACTTGTTTTTAACATCAAAGAATTCGATAAAGTAAAAGTTAAAAAGATTAGCTTTCTTGGAAATAAGGCCTTTAAAGACGAAGAAATTAAAAGCATTCTTCAAACTCAGGAAGATAGCTTCTTCTCTTTTCTATCAGGATCAGGAAATTTCAAAGAGATCAATTTCCAAAATGATATCGAACGATTGAAATATTTCTACCGCATGAAGGGATACCTTCAAATCAACGTTGGTACACCAGAGATCACTGTTTCAGAAGATAAAAAATGGGTTTTCATCACAATGAAGCTCACTGAAGGGCCGCAGTTTACTGTTAATAAAATTTCTTTTCAGGGCGAAATACTTTTTCCTGAAAGCGATATGCGCGAGAAGCTGACTTTAAAAGAAAACGAAACCTATTCAGAAGAATCTCTAAGAAAAGATATCCAGCTTTTAACTGAAATGTACCAAGATGAAGGGTATGCGTTTGCTAACGTTATTCGTAACCTGAACATTGTTCCTGGTGAAAACAAAGTTGATGTTGAGTTCTCATTTGAAAAAGGGAAGATTGCTTACTTTGGAAGAATTAAAGTTAAAGGTAACTCTAAAACTCGCGATAAAGTTGTCCGTCGTGAACTTCTGATTCGTGAAGGTCAGAAATTTAATGGTACAGCTCTTCGTCAATCTAAAGAAAATGTTCAACGTTTAGGTTTCTTTGAACCTGAATCGATTGTCTTCAATACTGTTTCTCCAAAAGATAAAGAAGACATTCTCGATGTTGAAATTTCAGTGAAAGAAAAAAATACAGGACAAATCTCTCTTGGAGCTGGTTATTCAACAGCAACAGGTGGATTCTTCCAGGCTTCTATTTCTCAATCAAACTTTAGAGGGATGGGACAGAATTTAACATTTAGTTTAAATGTCGCTAAGACTTCTAATACGTTTAGTGTTGATTTCACAGAGCCGTATTTTCTCGATACAAAATGGTCACTAGGAGGAGGGGTTTTCCTTAGTGAAGACAGTTCTTCTCTGTCTTATAGTGAAAGAAAAAAAGGATTGGACGTGAGAGTTGGTTACCCAATTTTTACATTCACCAACCTTTATACGACTTATAAATTAGTAGACACTCAGATTAAATCCGTCGATGACCCGACGATTGATCCTACAGTTGAAAATGGTCTGGCCTCTTCAGTTCAAGCTTCGATTGTTCACGATCGACGCGATGATCGCTCAGATGCTAGAAAGGGAGTTTTCTTAAGTTACTCCACTGAATACACAGGAGTGGGCGGCGATAAGAAATGGGTTAAGAACGAAACAGAAGCTCGTGGATTCTATCCAGTTTGGGGTGATTTAATTTTTAGATCTCGTCTCTATGCTGGAAAACTGGATGAAGTAAGTGCTAGAGCGATTCCTCGAACAGAGAAATTTACTCTCGGTGGATCAAGAAACCTTCGCGGTTACGCTTATGAAGCTGTTGGCCCTAAGCGAGAAGCAAAAAATTCTGCAGGACAAACACTTGTATTTAACACAGGTGGTACTTTCTCGACTTTTACCAATTTAGAACTTCAGCACCCTCTTTCAAGAGAAGCAGGTCTGAAATGGGTCGTTTTCTTTGACGCTGGACACGCAGGATCATTCGATAAAGTAAGAATCTATACAGACTATGGTTTCGGCTTTAGATGGTTCTCGCCAATTGGAACACTTCGATTTGAGTTTGGTTATCCAATGACTGGAGAATATAAAAATCAGGGTTCTCAATTCCATTTTGATATAGGACAATTATTCTAAGATTTATATCCATACTAGGGAGAGTTAAAATGAAATCTTTAATCGCCATCGTGGCATCTCTACTTATTACTAGCTCTGCATTTGCAAAAGTTGCAGTTGGAAAAGTAGATGTTCAAAAAGTTCTTGTTTCAGTTAATCAAGGTCAAGCTGTTCGCGACCAACTAAAAAAATCTTTTGATGAAAAACAAAAAATCTTAAAAGACGAAGAAGATAAAATCAGAAAGCTTCAAGATGATTACCAAAAGAAAGCTTCTGTTTTAAACGATAAAGAAAAAGGAAAAAAAGAAAGAGAAATTCAAGAGAAGATCGTAGCGATCCAACAAAAAACTGCGAATTTCCAAAAAGATATTCAAGACATGGAACAAAAATTAAAAACTCCAATTCTTGAAAAAGTAAAAGCAGTTGTTGATGACGTTGCAAAATCTGCTGACGTAGATCTTGTGTATGAAGCAGCTACAGCTCCAATTCTTTATGCAAAAGAAGAAAAAGATCTTACTGACGATGTAATCAAGTCATACAATAAAAAATTTCCTAAATAGTATTTTAAAATTTTAGTTCTAAATATTGGGACCCAGAGCTTCGCGCTTTTTGGGTCCCAAAGTTTTTTAAGGGGATAAACCTAATGAAATTAGGCAACCTAAAAAATGTCGACAATAGCTTCGAAATTGTCTCTGGAGAGAGCGAATTAGAGATTTTTGGCATCACGGATAATTTTGACCTCACTCCAAATCATTTTGTATTTATCAAAAATAAAAATTTTTTGAACGATTGGATAGAAAAGAGCGCTACTTTTAAAAGTACGGGCCTTGTAATCGAAAAAAAATTCTTTGATCTGATGGATGCTGAGTTAAAAGAAAAGATTAAAAGCATCTCACTGTTCATAGCTACAGTTAACGATGTCAATCTTGGGATGTCTTATCTTTCTAAACCGTTTTATGATGAGAAAATTAAATCTCCTAATGATATCGTTGATGGCCGCCAAATGGGGTCAGCGAGTGTTGATTCGAGTGCCTGGCTTGCTCAAGGTGTTTTTGTTGGAGAAAACGTAGTCATTGGTAAAGATGTAAAAATTCATTCCGGTGTTGTTCTAATGTCTGGAGTGAAAATTGAAGAAGGTTGTGAAATCTTTTCAAACACAGTTATTTATCGAAATGTAAAAATTGGAAAATTTGTTCGCATTCACGCTAATTGCTCAATAGGGGCAGATGGCTTTGGATATAATTTCTCTAAAGGTGAACACTTAAAAGTTTGGCACATGGGATCTGTGATTATTCATGATCATGTAGAAATTGGCGCTAATACTTGTGTTGATAGTGGAACTTTTTCTCCTACGATAATTGGTGCTGGATCCAAAATAGATAATCAAGTTCAAATTGGACACAATTGCAGACTTGGGCGCGGAGTAATCATTTGCGGTCAAACTGGAATTGCTGGCAGTTGTACGTTTGGCGATTATGCAGTTATCGGTGGAAAGGTTGCTATCAGCAATGGAGTTTCAATTGGTAAAGCTGCTCAGGTGGCAGGGAATGCTGGAGTCATTGGCAATGTTGGTGATGGCGAAGTCGTTGGAGGATTTCCAGCTCGTGATATTAAAGAATGGATGAAAGGAGTGGCCTACATTAGAAAACACTCCTTAGAAAAAAAATAATAAAGACGAGGTATTTATGCTTTTAAATAGTGATCAAGTTAGACAAATTCTTCCCCATCGTGATCCTTTTCTTTTTATCGATTCAGTTGAATCTGTAACAGTCCCAGGGCGCACGCTTTCAGCTGGAGAAATTCTAGATGTTAAAGATATCCAAGATGCCGAAGTTATCGCTCACTACAGAACTAAAAAAGATCATGCAATTTTTAAAGGGCACTTTCCAGACTATCCAATTTTACCAGGAGTCGTTCAAGTTGAAATGATGGCCCAAGCAACAAGCTTCATCGTTCTTCTTGTTCATCAAAATCCAGCTCAAATGAAAATGGAAGTAGCACTTCTTGGAATTAACGATGCTCGTTTTAGAAAACCAGTTCTTCCAGAAATGGATTTAAAAATTGTTACAAAAACTCTAAAGGTCCGAGGATCTATTATTACTAGTGAATGCAAACTTTATCACAATGATCAATTGATGAGTGAATGCACTGTTTGGGCATCACTTAAAATGCAATAGTTTGTGGAAAAAATGCTCCACTGGAGCATTTTTATTCTGCAAGAAGTATAAGAAACAGTGGACTCGTTATTTGGAGTTCCACAAACAAGGAAGTTCATATGGCAAATATACACTCAAGCTCTATCGTCGATCCGAAGGCTTTGATTCATGAGACTGTGAAAATCGGCCCATTTTGTATCGTCGGCCCCAATGTCGAAATTGGAGCAAACACAGTTTTGCATTCTCACGTTGTAGTTGATGGACACACAACTATTGGAGAAGGAAATCAATTTTTTCAAGGTTGTTCAGTCGGTGCACCTCCTCAGGATAATTCTTATAAAGGTGAGCCAACAAGAACTGTGATTGGAAACAATAATACTTTTCGCGAATATGTTTCAATTCACAGAGGGACGACGAAAGAAAACTTAGTCACTACAATTGGCAACAACTGTCTTTTGATGGCCTACGTACACGTCGGACATGATGTTGTGCTTGGTAATAATTGCACGATCGCTAACTCGACAAACTTCGCAGGCCACGTGCACATCGGTGATCGCGTTGGTATTGGTGGAGGAACACAAATTCAGCAATTCATCACAATTGGACGTGGAGCTTATATTGGTGGCGCAGCCGCTATCGATCGCGATATTCCTCTTTTTTGTACAGCGATGGGAAATAGAGCACACTTAAAAGGAATCAATATCATCGGAATGAAGCGCCAAGGTTATAGCAAGCAGGAAATTTCAGAAGTCGTCGATTTCCTTCGTACAATGGAAACTGCAAAAATTTCTCCACGCGCTTTTGTTGATCACGAAGAATACATGGTTGAATACAAAGACAACCGCGTCGTTCAAGAAATGGCCGAGCAAATCAGAAAATCTGAAATTGGAATTGCTCCGTTTAATGCATAAGGATTGCTTGTGAGAAAAATTAAAACGGCCGTCATTGGCTATGGACACTTGGGAAAATGGCACGCTCAAAAAGCAGAAAGCTTTCCGGAGATTGCAGAATTAAAATATATTGTTGAAAAATTTCCAGCGGGAATGGAAGCAGCTAAAGCCGCCCATCCTAATGTGACTGTTGTTGATGATATTTCAAAATGTATCAATGATATTGATGCTGCTTTTGTCGTGACACCAACATCTTTTCACTTTGAACTAGTGGAATACCTTCTAAAAAACAATAAGCATGTTTTTTGTGAAAAACCTGTAACGGAAACAACGACACAAGCATTGAAGTTGCAGGAACTTCTAAAAGGCAAAGATCTTATCTTGCAAGTTGGTCACTCGGAAAGATTTCATCAGGCGTGGGAGAGAAAAGAAAACTACAAACAGTTTTTTACTCCTCCAGCTCATATCACTTTAAAACGTGTTGCTCCTTTTAAGGGGCGAGCTACTGATGTGGACGTCGTTCAAGATCTTATGATCCACGACCTGGATCTTCTTGTTTATCTTTTTGGTGAAACACCAGTAAGTGTTGAGTCTATTGGATTTAAAATGAGAACAAACCGATACGATTATGTATCAAGTAATTTTAAATTTAAATCAGGACATCGCGCGACGATCACAGTTGGTCGCAATCAAACTAAAGAAGTAAGAGAGCTCGAAATTTCCAATAAGGCCGGAACACTTCTGGTTGATCTGATGAGAAATGAAATTCAAGAAGCACTAGGAAGCTCTCCAGGTCCTGAATTTGTGAACCTAGACAAATATGAAAAGCGCGATCATTTAATGCTTGAGCATCAGCATTTTTATAATTCAATCTCTAAGCATGTTAAACCTATTGTTTCACTAGAAGATGGTCTTCTTGCTGTACGCTTAATTGATAAAGTTATCGAGAGCGTTCAAAGCGGGAAAGAGGTAATGATCTGATGAATTCGTGCCTGATTATTACCGGAGAAAAATCAGGCGAAGAGCACGCCTTGAGTTTTTTTTCTGAGCTAAAGAAGAGATCTCCTGATACTCAATTTTATGGAGTTGGAGGAGATGAACTTAAGGCCCAAGGACTTGAACTCATGTATCACCTTAAAGATTTTTCTTCTTGGGGATACAGCGGAGTAATCACCAAAATTCCTTTCTATCTAAAAGCGATGAATCATATTATCGAAGAAGTTAAGAGACGAGACACGAAAGTGGCCATCTTAGTTGATTATCAATCTTTTAATTTAAAACTTGCTGGAAAATTAAAAGAACTTGGAGTTGAAGTTCTGTACTACGTTGCTCCTCAAGCATGGGCGTGGAAAGAGTACCGTGTAAAAAAATTAAGTCGCTATGTTCATACGCTTTTCACTATTATTCCTTTTGAAAAAAAATGGTTTAGTGAGCGAGGAGTGCAAAAGGTTATCTCCATTGATCATCCATTATGGACGACTTATCAAAAAGAACTAGAGCACTACTCTAAAAAAGAATTCTCAACTCCTATAAAATTGTTATTGCTTCCTGGTTCTAGAGTGGCGGAAGTGCAAAGTCTTCTTGAAACTTTCGTTGAATCAGTTGGGATTTTGAAAAAAGAAATTCCAATTGAGCTTTCAATTGTAAAATCTTCAAGTGTAAAAGAAGAGCTCTATGAATCTTACAATGCTCATTTTGATAAAATTTATACAAATGAAGATTTGCTTGCTGCTCTTAAAGTTGCAGATTTTGCCTTTGCAGCTAGTGGAACTGTGACGCTGACATGCGCTCTTTTTGAAGTGCCGACGGTTGTTTGTTACAAGACATCTTTACTCAACCAATTTATCTACGAGAATTTGGTTAAGTATAGAGGGGATATCAGTCTTGCTAATATCATACAAAATCGCACGGTTTTTCCGGAACTCCTGCAAGATCAAGTTACTAGCTATAATATCGTGTCGATTTTTTGGAATTGGTACTATAATAGAGATAAGTATCGCGAGCTTAAAGAGCAACTCAAACAGACTAAAAACTTAGTTCGTGGCGAGGGAATTAATATCCCCGAATACATGGCAGGCGTGATCAAAAGTTCTTATGGAAAAACAAATCTCTCTTCCGAGCAAAATTTTTAAGAAAATTTTTCTGACACCCCTTTCGTGGGTATGGGCTTCCATTTATTACTTGCGCAGAATTTGTTACGACTATGGAATTTTAAAACAACGCTCTTTTGTTGTTCCTGTTATTTCAATTGGAAATCTCACTTTTGGTGGGACGGGAAAAACTCCATTCACTCTATGGCTCTCAGAGTATCTTCACTCTAAAAATAAACGAGTCATGATTTTAATGAGAGGATATAAAGGGAAGCTTGAGAACTCCAGTGGTCTTATTTACGCTGGGAAAAAGATAAGCCCAGATCCAATTGATTATGGAGATGAGGCCCTTCTTTTAGCAAGACGACTTGAAGATGCTACAATTGTCGTTGGTAAAAAACGCAGTGAAAATTTAAGTTTTTATTTCCCAAAAGTTGAGCCCGATGTTGTTCTTTTGGATGATGGACATCAACACATAAAATTAAAGCGCAAACTTAATATTGTTTTATTTGATGCCCTCATGCCACTAGCTCGATATAGAGTGGCCCCATTGGGATATATGCGAGAAGGTTTATCTGCGCTTAAAGATGCTGATCTTGTTGTTATTGGAAGGGCGGATTTAGCATCAACAGAAAAAATTCTCTCGCTTAAAAATATGCTTATGCCTTATTTGCCTCAGGGAATTCAGTTTGCAGAGGTGAGCTATCGTCCCAATGGATTTTACAATTCGTCTTATGATCGGGTGTACACTCTTGATGAAATCAGAAATAAAAAAGTAATTTGTGTCGCTGGAATTGCGAATCCCAAATCGTTTTATAAATTGCTTGAAGACTTGGGAGCTGAAATTTTAGTTACTGAATCTTTTCCTGATCATCATTTTTTTAAGCCTGATGAAATCAACGCTCTTCTTTCATATGCCAAAAATGAAGATGCTCTTATTGTGACAACAGAAAAGGATATTGTTCGTATAAAGAAAATTATAAATGATGACTCAATTGTCTTTTTGGAAGTGGATATTCACTTCATGAAAGGTGAACAGGAGACAAAAGAGATCATCGATTCTTGTTTTAAAAATATTTATTAATAGGGTGCCAATATGAATTCAAAAATTTTATTAATGCTTTTCTCTTTAAGTCTACTTAGCTCATGCGGAAGCTTTGAAGATGAAAAAAATAGTTTGATGAAGTCTTCTGAAAAAAAAGATCTTGTGAATTCTTTTGATCTCTCAAAAGATGAAGCGGAAAAATTTAAAATAAGTGAAACGACAGATGCAAAAGAAGAGGCAAAAAAAGTTCCAGAAGCTTCCAAAGCTCCAGTGGCTTCTAAAAAAGTAAAAAAAGAAAAAAATGGCAAAGTGGCTAAAATTGTCAAAGCAAAAGAAGAAGTAAAGACAGCTCAAGGTCCACAACCATATCCTGCTGATTACCCTCAATTGTTTAAAGATTACGATGCCGTTTCAAAACCTCTTTGGGAAAAGGTCAAACCTTCTTTTTATAAAGGTGAACAATCGATCATCGCTATTTCTTACCTCGGCGTAACAGCGGGATACATCACAATGACTTCAAAAGATATTGTGAAGTTAGGTGATAAAATGGCTTATCATTATGTTGCCCGTTTTAAATCCAAAGATGCCTACCGCTATTTTTATTGGCTAGATGACTCTCTTGATACCTTTATTGATCAGAAAGAATTTTTGCCAATTAGATATTCTTTAATTCAAAGAGAGAAGAAACAAAATGTTGATGATCTTCAGCTTTTTGATCACAAACAATCAAAAGTACTCACTTGGTACAAAAGAGTTAAGAAAGGCTCAGACAAAGATGAGCATTTAGAAAAATATATACCTCGCTATCTTCAGGATTCTTTTTCGGCCCTCCAGTTTGTAAGAGGACTTCCTTTACATAAAGGCGATCATTATGACTTTCCTGTTTCAACCAGAGGGGAGACTTGGCTTTTAAAAATTGAAGTTGTTGGAGAAGAAACCATTTCAGTAAATGATCAGGATGTAAGAGCTTACCGTCTGAAAGCTGAAACTCATTTCCCAGGCGTTCTTCAAAAAAGTGGAGATATCAATTTTTGGTATGCTGCTGATGAAGGAAAAAGACTTCTTAAATTTCAGGCAAAAGTTAAACTGGGATCTATTTATGGAGATCTCGTAGAATATAAACCAGGCGTGATTGCTAAATAGGTTGAACATTGGTCAATAAGTACTCTCGAAACATTCTCTATCTTCTTCCAACCAGAGATTGGAGTACTAAAGAGCGTTTTGCTTTTCGAGACATGGTTCTTGCAAAAAAGCATGGGTATAACATTTACCTTTGCACTTATGAAGATTCATTCCTGGCAAAATTAGCTAAAGAGCATGAAATGGAAGTTGTTCCATTTAAGCCTCATTTTCTAAGTCGTTTAACAACTTTTCACAAACATTTTCCTATTTCACAAATCAACAAACGCGCAAAGATTGATATTTTCCATTGCTATGATTTTAATCTTCTCTTTTCTTTGAGTGTTCAACTTAAAAGAGAAAATTTAACAACATTAGTGGTGACGATGGATCACGTGATTGATAAACCTCTGCAGCGATTTTGGTATCGCCCCCTTATCTCTCGAATAGATTCTCTTATTCTCGTTAATAAAAATCTCACTCAAGATGCTATTGGAAATTTGGGATTGCCCCTTAAGAAAATTGAATATTTTGGAATGGGAATAAAAATGGAAGGGGCTGCTGACCCAGAGGCCATCGCGATAAATTTTGATTTGTACAAAAATTATTTTTTGGCCGGAACATATGTCTCTCCAGAAATTTCTGATATCTCTTTGCTCTCGCCTCTACTTTTTGCTCTGAAAGTTATCAATGAAAAAATGCCAGGGGGACAAAAGAGTAAACTTGTGTTGATATCAGCAGTGGAGTTTCAAACGATTAGCATTTTGCCGGATCTGATGAGACTCATTCAGGAACAAGAGCTTCAAGATGATATTTTATTTGTAACGACTAAGGATATAGTCGGGGTCATCACTAATTTGGGAGTCTGGATTAGCAATGCCCCAGCTGAGCTGGTTGAGGACTTTGCCATTTCTGCCCTGATGAATGAAGTTCCTGCAATTTTTGCCCGCAACTTCTGTACAAAGGATTTAATCGAAGAGTACGAAGGCGTTGGCGAGACCTATAAGCTTTTTGACGCAAGAGAGCTTAAGGATAAATGGGAAAAAGTCATCCTGGGAAATGCCATTTTTAGAGAGAAAACCAAGCTCTATAAGTATTTTATCGAGAGAGAGCACTCCTATAAAACCTATAAAACCCAACTCTTGTCCCTCTACAGCAAGGCAGTTCAGAGAAGGGCCCGTCTATTCCGTAAAAAATAGCCTTTTTCTCAATAGTTCAGTGGACAACGCTCCCCAATATTAGTATATTGCAAACTCAAATCTGGTTTACACTTTTTTAAAGTTACGCTGGGGCCAACCTTTGGTTGGTAAAAAAATTCTCTCGAGGTATTTATGGCTCAAAAACAAGAACTAAAACAAAATTGGATGAAAGGTTACGACGTCGTCATTGGTGAAGACGTAGAAACAGTTCAGAAAACTGATTTTAGTGAACTTCTCAACACGTCTGTTTCTAAAAATTTTGAAGAAGGTGAAGTGTTCAAAGGAACAATCATCAACATCGGTCAAGATTATGTAACAGTCGACATCGGGTACAAGCAAGAAGGTCTTGTATCAGTAAAAGAATTCCAAAACTACGATGGATCACTGAAAATTAAATCAGGTGACGTAATCGAAGTTTACTTGGAAAAACTAGAATCAAACATGGGGAACCTAATCCTATCGAAAGATAAGGCTGAAATTCTTAAAGCATGGGATAGAATCTCTCTTGCTTGTGAATCTGGTGAACCACTTACTGGTACAGTTATCGCTAAAGTTAAAGGCGGTCTATCAGTTGATATCGGTGTTAAAGCGTTCCTTCCAGGATCACAAATTGACATCCGTCCAACAAGATACCTTGATAAGTACATTGGGAAATCAATGGAATTCAAAGTTATCAAGTTCAATAAAAAACGCGGAAACATCGTTCTTTCTAGAAGAGCAATCCTTGCTGAAGAAAGAGGAAAAATGCGCGGAGAAATCCTTTCTCAAATCGAAGAAGGAATGGTTGTTAAAGGGATCGTTAAAAACATTACTGACTACGGTGCATTCATTGACCTTGGTGGTATCGACGGTCTTCTTCACATTACAGATATGTCATGGGGAAGAGTTAAACACCCAAGCAACATCCTAAACATCGGTGACGAAATCGAAGTTAAAATTCTTAAATTCGACACAGATAAAGAAAGAGTATCTCTTGGTCTAAAACAAGTTCAAGCTAACCCTTGGGAAGAAGCTAAGTCAAAATACATCCCAGGAACTAAAGTTTCTGGAGAAATCGTATCTGTAAAAGATTACGGTGTATTCATTGAACTAGACGACGGAATCGAAGGATTAATCCACGTTTCTGAAATGTCTTGGACAAACAAAATTAAAAACCCAACTAAACACTTCAACCCAGGCGAGAGAATTGAAGCTCAAGTTCTAGACGTTGATGTTGAAAACAAGAGAATCTCTCTTGGTCTTAAACAATTAACTCCTAACCCATGGGATGCTCTAGTTGCTAAGTACAAAGTTGGTGACAAGGTTAAAGGAAAAGTTAAATCAATCGTAGACTTCGGTGTATTCGTTGAAGTTGGCGAAGATATGGACGCTTTAATCCACGTTTCTGATATTTCTTGGACAAGAAAGAACATCAATTTAGCTGAAGAGTTCAAAGAAGGACAAACAGTTGAAGCAATGGTTCTAGCTGTTGATAAAGAAAACCAAAAATTCTCTCTAGGTATTAAACAACTAGAAGAAGATCCATGGAAAAAAATTGAAACAAGATTCCCAGTTGGAACAGTTGTTGAAGCAGAAGTTGTTCGCGTAACAGACTTCGGAGCTTTCGTAGAACTAGAAACTGGTATCGAAGGTCTAATCCATATTTCTGAACTTTCTGAAGAAAGAGTTGAAAAACCTTCTGACGTTATCAAAAAAGGTGACAAGCCAAAAGCTATGGTTATCTCTGTTGATAAAGAAGCGAAGAAAATCGCTCTATCAATGAAAGCTGCTGCTCACGGTGGAGAGTACAAGTCGACTGAAAAAGTTAAGACTGCAACTCTTGCTGATAAGTTCAAAAAAGATTTCTAATTTTTATACAAAAAGGTTTTAACCCAACTTTGAGTATGAACTGGCCCGCGAGATTCGCGGGCCTTTTTTTTGCCAGTATTATTTGATTTCAATTTCTTTAATTTCAGTGAGAGCGTATTCAACAGGAGCTAACGCATACTCCTTTTCGTTGTCGTAAACATCTTGGCAGTATTCGATCTTGTTACCATCTAATCTCTTCGCACTTAATTTTTCAGAGACCGATAGAGTAAAAGGAAAGGCAGCAAACTCCTGCGCCATATGAACTTTCATATAACTTGAAAGTAGTAGGAGAAATGATGCTGAGTCTCCGTCTGCTGTACATGTTTTTCCATCTTCAGATTTATGGCCATAGTGCCATGGGTTTGTCATGTCCTCGGTTGAGAGCAAAACGACTTGCAGATGTTCTTGTTTCACTGGAAACGTTATGCTCCCGTCAGGATTTCTACCATCGGTGTTCTCAGTATTGATCTGGTTAATTCGCTTAGCTAATTCTGATTTTGGATTGTTTGCCTCTTTAATAAATTTTTGGATAACGATGGCCTTTAATTTTGGGATATTTATACTTGGTGCCGCCATAGCTAGAGACGTAATAAGAAATGAGCTCACGAATAAAAATGTTTTCATGGATCCTCCTAAAAATTGTTTGAGTTATAGATCAAAGCCAATTTATTGAATAATCCATAAAAACTATGAGTAGGTGCCACTACACTTTTGGTTTCGCAAGTGCAAAAATGAATACATCAACAATGCTTATGGGAAACGAAAATGAATAATTTTTTCCGCTGGTTATTTTTTGCAACTTCTTTGTCTGTCGTATCTCCATCCTTTGCCGATGAGGGCATGTGGACTTTTGATAATCCTCCGATGAAGAAACTTGAAGAACATTATGGATTCAAACCTTCTGCTGAGTGGATTGAGCATGTTCAAATGGCCTCTCTTCGAGTTGGGGGAGCCTCAGGTTCTTTCGTTTCGTCAAATGGTCTAATTTTGACGAACCATCACGTTGCCCGCGGACAATTGCAGAAGGTTTCTACGGCAAAGAAAGATTTTATCAAAGATGGTTTCTATGCTCACACTATTGCTGAAGAAATTAAGTGTCCAGATCTTGAAGTTAACGATTTAATCTCAATGGTGGAAGTGACTGACCAAATTCAAAAAGCAATTGATAAATTACCTCCTAATTCTACTAATGATGAAAAAAATAAAGCACGCAAGGCAGAGATTGCAAAAATTGAAAAAGAATCAACTGATAAAACAGGCCATCGCTCCGATGTTGTAGAATTGTATCGTGGTGGAGAATATTGGTTATATCGATATAAAAAATATACTGACATCCGACTCGTAATGGCCCCTGAACATCAGGCAGCTTTTTTTGGAGGAGATCCAGATAATTTTACTTACCCTCGATACAATCTCGATTTTGCCTTTCTTCGCGCTTATGAAAACAACAAACCAGTTCACCCCAAACATTACTTGAAGTGGAATACTGATAATTTAAAAGAAGGAGATCTTGTTTTTGTAACTGGTCACCCTGGAAGTACTTCTCGAAATCTTACGTTGTCTCAACTACAAACAAAACGTGATCTTTCACTTCCTCTAGGGTTACAACAATTGAAAACTCGTCGCGATGCCCTACTCAAATATTCATCGAAGGGAGAAGAAGAGACTCGTCGAGCAAAAAGTTTTATCTTCGGAGTTGAAAATAGCATAAAGGCGATGACTGGTTATTATGATGGCCTCAATGACAATAAGCTTATGAGTCGTCTTGAAATACAAGAGAAAGACTTACAAGCAAAAGTATCAAAAAATGGTGAGCTCTCTAAACTTACTGGAACATCTTGGAAGAATATTGAAAAATCACAAGAGCTCTACAGAGCTCGAGCGCAAGATTTCTTCTATCGCAATTTACCATCTAGTTCCACATTAGTCAGTTTGGCCGGGCTGATCTATCGCTACAGTACAGAGGTAGCAAAACCAAATAGTGATCGCTTGGAGGAATTCCGTGATTCATCGCTTGATTCACTAAAATTATTTCTTTTCTCTCCAGCTCCAATTTATACAGACATGGAAGAAGTGTTATTTGCAACTGATTTACATTGGGCACTGAAAAATTTAGGTCCAGACGATTCCTTTGTTAAAAAAATCTTGGATGGAAAAACGCCAGAGGCCCTCGCTCATTCATTGCTAAGTGGAACAAAACTTTCTGATCCAACATTTCGAAGAAAGCTTATTGATGGAGGGAAACCTTCAGTCGATAGTGCAAACGATCCACTTATCGTTTGGTTTAGCAAGTTTGATAGTGAATTGCGCGAAAGACGTAAGTGGTATGATGATAAAATTCAAAGCGTGAATGCACTCGAAGGTAGAAAAATTGCTAAGGCTCGTTTTGCATTGGAAGGGAAAAATATTTATCCAGACGCAACAGGAACTTTAAGATTTAGCTATGGAAAAGTAGCAGGATATGATCAGGGGACTACTCATGTTCCTTATAAGACAACTTTTATGGGGTACTTTGAACGATCTGAAAGCTTTGATGGCAAAACTCCTTTTGAGATGCCTCTTAAAATTTCGAAGGCCCGCAATAAGTTTAACCTGTCCACTCCTCTGAACTTTGTTACTACAAACGACATCATTGGAGGTAATTCAGGCAGTCCAATAATAGATCGCAATGGAAATTTAGTAGGCCTTGTCTTTGATGGAAATATTCAATCACTGGTAGGAGAGTTTGCCTTTAGCGGTAATGAACAAGGACGAACAGTTGGAGTTCACGCAAAAGGTATTATTACTTCAATTCAAAAAATTTATAATATGCCAAATCTTGCAAAAGAGTTACTTGGACATTAAGTTTGGATTCTAAAAAAGGCCCGTATCAATGCGGGCTTTTTTATCTCCATTCAACTGATCCAGAACCTAGATGATATAAAGCGTGTTGAATTTTAACTTCGCCAGATTCCACTAATTTTCTCACAAGCTCCGATCGTTCGACTAAATCCTTTGCTGCTCCTTCAACATTAACCCAGCTTTCAACAATGACTCCATCAGTACGAGAAAGTTCTGTGAATCTTTTAAGGCGAGGGTGTAGATCGGCAACTAATTTATTAAGCGCCAGACTTCCAGCGTCTCCACCTTTTAAGGTGTCTAGCGCTGCTTTTACAGCTCCACAAGATTCATGTCCCATGACAATGATGAGATTACTTCCAAGATGTGAGATGGCGTATTCGATACTTGCAATGGCAGAAGAGTCGAGTGACTGTCCGGCCGTTCTTACGACAAATATTTCTCCTAATTTTTGATCAAAAATAATTTCAGGAGGAACGCGCGAGTCACTACAAGAGAGAACTACAGCGTAAGGTTTCTGACCTGTAATTAATTTTTCTCGTTCTTTTTTTCCAGCACCATCTTTTCGAGTATGGGCCTCTATGTATCTAGCATTACCCTTTTTTAAAAGAGTGAGAGCATTGTCTGCACTAACAGGGCCTGATTCGCGTTTGTGTTCACCATGGCCTTCTTTACTGAGTCCAGGATTTGAAAGAAGTAGGGACGCAAAAAGAAAGACAGAAGCAGCTGATAATTTCATACTCATCCTAAGTTGTTGGTAATAAAATTATTTTAAGTGATTCTAAATTCTGGTCTACTGGGGTCATTTTGTGTGTTTCCAGACTCATTCACTCAAATGTTTCCTGAAGGCAACACATCGTAACCCAACTCTTTTAGTTTTTTCGTATCCTGATTGTTCTGATCGGATGTTTCCATGTGGTAACACTTTGTTGTCAAAAGGCTTTTATATTTTTTAAAACCAACGATAATGATTATATGGAAACAAATACTATAAATACAATTGAGTCATCATCACAAACTTGGCTTGCCAATCTTCTGGAAGAAAAGACCAAGAAGAATCCTCTTTTTTCAATGCGAGCTTTCGCGAGAATGGTGGACGTAAGTCCAGCAGTTTTATCGAGAGTCCTATCTGGAAAAAGAAAACTCACTTTTAATTTAGCAGTGAGAATAGCGGATGCTTTAGTCTTGGGCCCGGAAGAAAGAGAGCTACTTTATTCTTTTTATCTAACTCACAATTCAAGTGAACAAAAAGATGAAATGAGAAAAGAAAAAGAATTAAGCATTGATTGCTTCAATGCCATGAAGGAATGGTACCACTACGGTATTACTCAACTCCTTTTTATAGAAAATTTTCGCGAAGATCATAAGTGGATGGCAAAGATGCTCTCAATCAGCGAGCTTGAAGTAATACTTGCGATAGAAAGATTACTTCGTCTTGAAATTTTAGACAGAGATGAAAACGGAAGACTTTATAGAACATCTACTCATCTTTCAACCACCACAGATATTGCTTCGGCCGGTATTAGACATTTTCAGAAACAAATTCTCGAGAAAACGATTCACTCATTAGAGCATGACGATATTCACGAGCGCGATATCACTTCGATTACTGTGGCCATCAATGAAGACAAATTAAAGGAAGCAAAAGCAGAAATAAAAAAATTCAGAATGCGCATGTCTGAGTTCATGGGCGAGGGAGAAAAGACGAGAGTGTACAATCTCGGAATTCACCTTGTTCCATTAAGTAAATCATCGAAAAGTTTTTCAGAGGGAATTTCAAATGAAGTTTAAATATATTCTTATAATGTTAAGTCTTGTTTCGACAAATGTTTTTGCCAGAGGTGGAGATGATGCTGGAAATGGTGGTTTCGCTTACAAGCAATCAATTAAAATTTTAGAGATGGCGACAAGTAATCTTGAACATAAAATTATCGATTCAGATCTTAAAGAATTGCATGATCATCCGGTGTGGAGAGCAGTTCTTCAAGAAACATTAAATTATGATCATCTTCAACAACTCCCTAAGAAAAATGCGTACAGAGGTGGAAGAAAACTCGCAATGGATTATGTCGTTAATCCTCCCGCTGTCAAAATTCTAAAACCTTATTATGAAGCCTTCATGGGGAAAACTGATGACGAATTGGAGAAGGCTTCATTAGAAGTAGAGAAGCGTTTGCTTCACGAGGCTTCTCATATTTGGGGATATAATGAGAAAGATTCAGAAGCTTTTGCTTTAAGATTTTTAAACGATGTTAAAGAGAACGAAACACGTCCTACGAATCAAATTGATATTAAGTCATTCTGTTCATGTTTAAATGGGAAGTCAGATATAATAAGTGATTGCGATGATTACTGTCGCCAAATGCCAGCGACATCTTCCCCCATTTTATTTTTAAATACAATTATGGGGCCAGATGTTAGCAGCAATCCCAAACTTGGAAATCTTTATAACTGGTGTAATGTTCAATTGGCCGGCGATACCACAAGTCCACAATGCTTTTTAAATGCAACGGATGGTGTGAATACTATCAAGAATATTCCAGTATTGATTGATTATGGTTCAAATTCACTCACAGCTAATATTCAACAATTAGCTAAGGATAGAACATACATTTTAAAAATTGTTGAAGGAAAATCCGGATCAAATGCTCAATCAAAAGAATTTCAATTAAGAAGAGTAACACCTCGTCCGCCATCAGATCCATATGGAGCTTTAAAAATAGCTCCAATCAATCAATACACTTGTCTGATCTATGGTGGGGAGATGGATAGCAATGGAAATATGAGAAGAACAAACTATGCTCGAAATTACTTTTACTTTGCAGGTAATGAAACGCCTCCACCTATGCCACCTGTTGGTCAAGGAAATCAATCTCCGATAGTTTGTCATGATGAGGTATTTCATCCTGGAAATGATTCTGCAATATACCCAAGATTGGAGCTCATTCCACAGCTCACGGCAATGTGGGATAAGGCAGATTCGCATTTTGTGAATAATGACGGCACAGGGCTAGCTATCAATAAGACAATTGCAACTAGACTTTATAATGAATATGGTGTGACCGCTACAGTAGATATTTTAAAATTAATCAATTATCCAAACCGTCCATCTACTACTTATACTTCAACCATTAATATCCCTCTTGGATATATGATGCTCCCTTTTACCGATCAAAAAACAGGAAATGCATTTTGCCCAACTCATAGCGATTACAATGGAAATGAGCCATTGTTTAATATTCTAGGAGACTATATGGATGATACTGAAGGTCTTTATGTGGCAGAAAAAGAAGCTGAAACAATCCAGGATAATAATACCTATAGAACAATCTACGGGACAATGTTTGTTACTGAATCGCTCATAAAAAAATACGGTTTCTATATTGAAAATGGACTTAAAGTTAGGGCAGATCAAAACGCAATGAATGCCAAGACTATTTATTACTACTGGCCAGTTGATAGTTCAATTGATCCTTTAGAACAAGGAAATAGAAAACTTTTCACCGTAAGAACTCCTGATACGCTTAATGGTAATGTTCCAATAGGAATACCTTCATCAATTAGAACTACTGATAAAAGAATTGGCTGTGTTCCAAGGACCGTAAATTAAGCTAAGTGAGCCTGGGATGAATCGTTTATAAAAGTTGTCTCTTCAGAAATTTGGGGAGACGACTTTTTATACTTACCAGCTTTGTTTTTCCCTTCGATTGTCTGAACTAGTCCATGAACCAAAGAATCCAACATATCAGCTTGATTAGATAGAGAGTTGGCTGCCGCTGCAGACTCAATTGAATTAGCAGTGTTTTGTTGGGTAACTTGATCAATCTGTTGGATGGCCTTTGTTATTTCTTGAACACCTTGAGCTTGTTCAGCACTAGCATTGGATATTTCAGCAATCATTTTTGAAGAACTTTCCACCTGTGAAACAATATTGTCCAGCACCTCTTTACACTCGAGAGTGATATGAGTTCCGGCCTCTATTTTTTCTTTACTATCAGTTACAAGTTTTCCGATTTTTTCTTTTGAATCCCTGACAATGCCTTCTACGGTTTTTATACTTCCATCGAGAATATTAGAAATTTCTAAAGCCGCATTTCCACTCATCGAGGCAAGATTTCCAACTTCCTCAGCGACAACTGCAAATCCTTTTCCATGATCTCCAGCACGAGCAGCTTCAACTGAAGCATTGAAGGATAAGAGTTTTGTTTGAAAAACGATCTCGTTAATAATTTTTGTTTTAGTTCCAATTTCATTAATGATTTGTACAATCTTCTCGATTTCAGTATTTGTTTCATTGATTTGATTGACGATAGAAGTATTGCTAGTACTAATTTCTTCAATTGCCTTTGTCACACGATCGACAACTGCTTTTCCATTCTCCGCTGTATCTAAACTTTGTGCTGAAAGAATAGTAGATTGTTTAGCATTATCAGTTGTAGTTTTGATCATTAAACTGATTTCTTCGATTGAAGTAGAAGTTTGTTGAAGAGATGCTGATTGCTCAGTTGTTGCATTGGAGAGTTCTTCAGATGCACTTGCAATTTGAGTTGACGCTATTTTTACATCATTAGAACTATCTTCTAAGGTTTGAACAATAGAACGTAAATTAGATGTTAGCGAATTAGAAATTGTGAATGCTAAAATAACGGCTAAAATGACAGCGAAAAATAAGGTGATGATTGTCACTTCTTCATAGAGATCAGCAGTTGACTCTGCATCTTTTGTCCAGAGAGTCGCTTGTTTTTTTTGAAAATTTATTAATGTGGAAAGTGCTAAGAAATAGGCATCTCGAGGACCTTTTAAAGAACCTCTATACAATTCTGAAAATTGAACTTTGTCAGACTCTATACTGGATTTTGCTAAGATAGTTGCCTTATCAATTAAAGGTTCAATCATTCTCCAGTTGGAATCAACATCTCTGTATAATTTTTCTTCACCGTCCACATGAGGAAGATTTTCATAAGTTTTTTTATAGTTCTGAAAAATTTCAATATTTTTAGTTATTGCTTCTTCAATGCGTTTTTTATCGCCATCAGTATTAGTAATTAAGGTAAACTGCAAAAGTCTTCGCAAAATTTCTCTAGAGCTTGAATCCATTTGGCCAAGGCTAATAGCATTTTGTAGATTAACACGCGAGACATGCTCATACTTATTAGATACTCGATTTAAAGAGAATAGGGAGATACCACCAATGATTATTAAAAAAACAATAAGAAATAGAAATGATAAACGCAATTTGAAGTTTAAGCTTCTGCCTCTGAACATATTCTTTCCCCGTGAACAATTGTTAAAATCATTATGTTGATTCCATACAAACTATATTACGGGAGAATTACATCCTTATATGAAAAATTTATTTATGAGAGTTATCAGCTATTGAAACATGTTTTTTGTGAGGAAAAGTGTATAACAATCAAGTGTTAAGATTTCTTGATATTAAATTGTTATACACTTTATTAGTGTCTATTTCCAATTTACATCATTTAATGTTGAGAAAGTAAAACCTCTATCTTCCAATTCAGGAATCATCTTTGTGAGCATTTCAACTGATCTTTGTCTTAGGTCGTGCATAAGAACAACACCACCTTTTTTCTGTTGAGCCTCATATAGATAACCACTCATACAATCTTTAACAGAGATTTTTTTTGACCAACATTCCCAGTCTGCAGCTTGAAGATATTTTCCATTTTTAAATTCAATTTCCCCACCGATGTCCCAAAGAATTGGGCCGATGTATTGTTTTCCAATATCGCTTGTGTTGAGAAAATCAGCATATTTTTGTGCCCAAGCAGCTTCAGGTGCTCTGAAGTAGAAATGGCGATCGTTTACCATGTAAGGAACAATAACAGTGTGAGCATCTAAAACTTCGCTTTTAACTTTATCTTTCCAAAGTAGAGGATCTAGATGTTTAAGTGCTGTATGAGTCATTGAGTGGTTTCCAACAATGTGTCCTTCATCAACAATTCTTTTCATTAAATCGGGATGAGCTTTAGCATTGGCTCCAATAACAAAAAAAGTCGCTTTGATATTGTGTTCAGCCAAAATATCTAGAACCTTATTGGTAACTCCAGGATTAGGGCCATCATCAAAAGTTAAAATGATTTCATTGTGTCCTTGGTGAATATTTTCAAGATTTGTTTTTGAAAAATCTCTAAGGACCAAATTCTGAGCAAAAGCATTAGAGAAGCAAAAAAACAGAATGAGAGGAAGTATTTTATTCATTGTATTCTCCAAAAAAATTCTGGGATTCTTATAATCCTTAGGTCGCGTAATGGATACTTCAATAATTTCTTTTTTGCTCTTACAAAAAAGTTACACTTAAGAAAATTTTGATTATATAATTTAAAAATATAAGACGATTGGAAAAAGCTATGAAAAGCAATCACGGTTTTACTTATAAAATTAAAAAAATGTCAGTTTTAGGTTTTGAGCTGACGACTATTCGTGATCTCGATGAAAGTATCGATACCCTTTGCGAATTTTTTGGTGAAGACGATCAAGACAATTCTTTAGCAGAAGAATACTGTCCTTATTTTGGAGTTCTCTGGGAAGCAGGCGTAGGCCTTAGTCAGCACCTGGAAAAAATAGATGTAAAAGGAAAGCGCGTTCTTGAAATTGGTTGCGGTCTGGCCCTCCCATCTTTTCTTGTTACTAAAAAGGGGGGAGATATTATCGCGACAGATTTTCACTCTGATGTTCCTCTTTTTTTAGAACTCAATCAAAAAGCAAATGACATTAATTTTTCTTATCGAGTAATGAATTGGAGAAATGAAATTGAGCGCACAAAAACTGATCTGGGATTATTTGATTTAGTTATTGGCTCAGACATTCTTTATGAAAGCCAGCATCCTATGCAAGTAGCGAAGGCCCTCATTGCTTTTTTAAAACCGAAAGGAAAAATAATCTTAGCCGATCCAGGTCGAGCATATATTCAAAAATTTATCACTGCCATGAATGAATTAGGATATAGCGAGCGTCTAACAACAGAGTCTGTTTCGGCCGATCTCACTCCAAAAAATAAACAGAGAGAAATTTTTATTTTTGAGTTTGGTAACTAGGATTTGGTTGGAACGCAGACTGCGCATCCTAAGTCATCTTCATGTGAAGCGATCTCACTGTCTAAACCTTTTTTGTATTCACCGATCTCCTGATCATCAGCTCCAAGAGTTGTAATGAGGGTTTCAGGAAGTCCAGGGGCCACAATCTTAATGTCGAGTCCTTCTTTTTCCATAAGGGCCGCAAAAGCGTATGCCTCATCCAGCTTTTCGAGAGATGTCTCGAAAAGAGTTGTTCCTGAAAGATTATCAATAACACGAACTAGGTTTGACATTTACTAAGAGTAACAAGAAAATGGTCCTATGGTAAAGTCTGACAATCAAACTAAGAAAGTTTTTTACATCGAAAAAGTCGAGTTCATGCGCTCAATGATGGAGTTTGCTCTCAAGGCAAAAGGCGCGGAGATTTATACCATTGATACTTTGGAGAACAATTTCTACCTCTTAGACGATCTATTGCCCGACTTAATTATTTTTGATGTGGATACAGCTAAAAATCACCTGGAAAATCTGAAAGTTTATGGCCAAAAAGCAGTTCTTGTCGCTGTAGGGGATGAGTCCTCACGCCCTTTAGTTGAAGGAATGGTGAAAGCTTTCTTACCTAAGCCTCTAGAGGCAAAAAATATTGCTTCTAGGATTCTTGCATTACTTGACTAAAGTTCTGGTAAGCCAAATATTCCTTCTATTTCTAGATGTATTCTCCCTCTAAAATAAGTTTATGGGTGGAATAAGTTTTGACGTTTTAAAAGATAAGAATGCGCTGATCATATTTGTCTCACAATTAGTTTCTACAATTTGTGACAAGATGATGTCGTTAGGTCTTGTTTGGTTTTTAACAAAAACCTATTCAATCAACGTCGTGCCTTGGTATATGGCCATCTGTTTTTTTCCACATCTCTTAATGGCCTTCTATTCAACAAACTTCATTAATCGAGTAGGTGTATTAAAAACAGTCATCGCTTCTGAATTTTTTAGGGCCTTTGTCTTATTATTTTTATACGCAAGTTTTTTTCTATTTCATCTAGAAGATCAAACTCTACTAACTGCTCTTTTTGTAGCGGGATTTTTAGTGGGACTTGGATCGAGTGTCTTTAATCCCGCCATTCTCTCATTGCCACCAAAGTTGGTGAACGCTGAAAAAGTGATAGGGCTAAATGCACTCATTGATATGAGTCTTTCTATTTCTACAATTCTTGGAGCAACATTTGCCATTTTTCTTTTAAACATCGTCGATTTAAAAACACTTGTGTTGATCAATGCTTTAAGTTTTCTTTGGGCCGGAGTTTTACAGTTGGGATTAAAGACCAATGTGAATTCAGAAGAGGTCGCATCGATAGATGAAAGTGAAATTGTTCAAGGAACAATGAGTGTTTTAAAAAAATACCCTCATATTGCTAGAATTCTTGGAAGTTTTTTATTTCTAAATTTAGTGACAGCTCCTCTTTTAGTTATGATCCCTTGGTACGTACAAAACTTATACGCAGGAGATTCTAGTTCCCTTGCCTTAATTGAAGGAGCAATGGGATTGGGAGCATTTTTAACAGGCATTTATATGTCGCTAGCAAACTTTCAAATCAATGGAGATAAAAGAATATCAATGATTGCCATCGTTTCATTAATGTTCGGGATATCTATTCTCTTTTTTGCGTTTTCACTTTTTACCTGGCAGGGGGCTTTTGTCCTTTTTTCTATTGGAGCTCTAATAACTTTTCTTAATATCCAAATTCTTACTTATTTCCAAACGGCACTTAATGAAAGAGAAGTTCCAGCGATTATGACTGCCGTAAATATTATCAGTGCAGCTTCTGTTCCAATATCACTGAGCTTTTCAGGACTTATTTTTCCTTATGTCTATATACCAAGTTTTGCCAAAGTCAGTGGACTATTGGTTGTGTTAATAGCTCTTATCATGCCTAAATTTTTAAAAGGATCAGTATGGAAAACGGAAATGAATTAAAAATTGGGGAAGCAAATGTTAGTGATGTTGATGAAATTATCAACTTATACAGAGCGGTTTATGGGAGAAAGTATCCAATCTCCTATGGGACAGATCCTGATCTATTAAAGAAATCTATAAAAAATAAAGATACTCATTTGTGCTTGGTTACCCGAGATGAAGTGAACCGAATCATTGGTGGAGCTCTTATCGTCGAGATTGATGCTGAAAACAAAATCGGAAAAGTTGTAGGACTCGTCGTTCATCCCAAATATCAAGATCACAAAATTGGCAAAGGCTTAGTTAAATATGTCAGCGAATTTTTCCTGGAAAAAGATGAGCGTCTTAACTCGCTTTATGCAACGACGAGAACAATTGCCGTCGGCCCTCAAATGGTATTTATTAAAAATGGCTATTTACCGTTGGGGATTTTTCCAAATGCACATCGATTAAACCAATATGAAACTGTTACATTGTTTGCAAAATTCCGAAAAAATGTTCTAGAAAAAAGAAAATCAGTTGAAACAGTTTCAACAAAGTTGATGCCTCTTTATGAGATATTAAAGGAGCTGGTTCCTAAAATTGATATTCCTAAAGCAGAGGATACAAAAGCTCTAATAGTTAAAGAACCCGATTCAAATTGGAAATTTGAAATCATTAGGGCCCCTAATTATGTGTACAGAAAATTCTTAGAAATGTTTCCAGATCCTAGTGATAGATTCTTTCCATTTCACAGTCCGAATATGCTGATCTCTGAGAAAAAAGGACGAATGGATATCTTTGCTTATTTTAGTAAACGTGATGGCTACTGCACGCTCATAAAATCAACCCATCCACTTTCCGAATTAAATGGAAGACTTCCAAATCTGTATATGCAGCTTGATGATATTGGAGTTTCTTACATCGAAGTTTTAGTAAATGTAAAACATACGCCATTAATTGACATCCTCTTAGGCGGACAATTTGTTCCATCGGCCATTTATCCAGCGATGAGACAAATTGAGAACAACTTTGAAGACTATATCGTGATGAGTAGAACGATGGAGCCATTAAACTTTAGAGGCATGGCCCTTGTTTCTCCTTTTAAACCATTTATTGATCAGTATGTGGATGCTTGGAAGCAAGTCAATCTTGATACTATCGAGGTTATTTATGGATCAAAAACTTAATGTCCCAGATCCTTTGAGATTAAGTCTTGTTCAAAAAGTTTGCGAGCAAACTTCTCCTTATGAAAATTTGAAAGACCAAGATGCCGAATTTGTCGAGGCAATGAAAGAAATCACAAGATGGCATATTGAAAAATGTGAGTTCTATAAAAAATTAGCAGACTCTCAGCATTTTAATCTCTCAAAGGTTAAAACCTTGGAAGATTGTCTTCTCATTCCTCATCTTTGGGCCCATTTTTTCAAAGCACATGAAGTTCTTTCCGTTCCTGAAAAAGATATCTTTTTGCATCTGACTTCCTCAGGGACCACCGGACAAAAATCTCAGATATTTTTTGATGAATGGACAATTAAGTCCGCACAGAAAATGGTCGATTCAATTTTTGAAAAATACAATTGGACAACGCCTGAGCAAAAATGCAACTACGTTCTTTTTAGTTATGAAACAGAAAGTTCTTCTAAACTAGGGACAGCTTACACTGATAATTTTCTTTGCAAGTATGCTCCAGTAAATGAAGTGTTTTATGCATTGAAACTCACCGGGAGTGGGGGGCATGAGTTTGATTGTTTTGGAACGATTGAAGCCTTTATAAAATTTGCCAAACAAGGTCTTCCTGTAAGGCTTTTTGGTTTTCCTGCATTCTTTTATTTTGCATTAGAGCGAATGAAGAAATTGGGAATTCCTCCTGTGAAATTGCATCCGGACTCCCTTGTCTTTTTAGGTGGGGGATGGAAAGGAAACGCTGATAAGGCCATCTCAAAAGAAGATTTTTATGAGCTAGTGGAAGAGATGCTCGGAATTCCAAACGAGAGATTGCGCGATGGATTTGGATCTGTGGAGCACTGTATTCCTTATATCGAATGCAAGAATCACGAGTTTCACGTTCCTGTATGGTCAAGAGTTTTTATTCGAGATGTAGAAACGCTAAAACCTCTTGGCTTTGAAAGAAAAGGATTTTTACACTTTGTATCTCCTTATATTACTTCCATGCCAGCTCATTCAGTCATTATGGGAGATATGGCATCCCTTCATGATGCTAAATCATGTGGCTGCGGCCTGAACACTCCTTTTTTTAGAGTGCATGGAAGAGCAGGAGTTTCTAAAAATAAAAGTTGTGCACTCGCTGCCAGTGAACTTTTAAAAGGAAAAGAGCAATGAGTTCAATGTCTAATCTTTGGCAAGGACGCCTTGTCAGCGATGATGAATTTAAAAAATTATTTTATGCAAATATTAGTGATCAGGAATTGTGGAGTCAAAAACCACTTTCTCAGTATTTGTTTTTTAATCTTGTAGAAAAAATTTCTTTGAAGCTAAAAGAAAGAGGCAGCTTTTATAAAAAGTTAGTTGAAGACTTAAAATCAAGAGCGGATGTCCGGGAAGACGAAATTGAATTATCTATGAAGTCTCTCGAGGACTTTTTAGAAATATCTAATTTGCGATTAAAGCTTAAAAGAGAGTTTGGAAGTGAATTTCCTTTCGAGTTAAAGAGAATTAGTTTTAAAGAAAATCATTTCGAATCTTGGTATCCTTTGGGGGTTTTGGTTCATGTTACGCCAAATAATTCACCTCTTCTAAGTGTGTTGGGAGTCATTGAGGGATTACTCTCTGGAAACGTCAATGTTTTAAAACTCGCAAGGAAAGATAGTTCGTTTGCAGCATTGTTTTATCATGAACTATGCGCACTCGATGAAACACACACATTAAAAAATTATATTACTATTGGAAAAATACCGTCCTCAGATAAGAAATATCTCAGTGATTTTTTATCTGTAGCTGATGTCTTATCGGCCTGGGGTGGTGAAGAGAGTATCAAAAGCTTAAGAGAGATGGCCCCAAGCCGTGCTCGCATTGTAGAGTGGGGGCATAAGATTTCCTTTGCCTATGTTTCTGCATCAACGGCTGCCAATGAAGAGATGCTAAATAATCTCGCCTTTGAAATTTGCAATAACGAGCAAATGGCCTGCTCAAGTCCTCAGTGTGTTTTCTTGGAAGATGCTAGCTTTGATGAGCTTAAATTGTTTTCTCAAAATTTAGCGAAGGCCTTAGATGCTGTATCTCCAACTATTGATCGAGTAATGCCTACAACGCAAGAGATGGCGGAACTTACGGTGACAAAAGAGCAAGTTCGTCTTAATTCAATGTTTGGTAACAGTGAAGTTATTACTTCAAAGCATAATGACTGGCGAATTTATATTGAAAATTCAGAAGGATTAAATGCTTCACCACTTTTTAGAACTATTTGGGTAAAACCAATGCCTAAAAATAAAATCATAACGAATCTTCGCCCACTGAAAGTTTATCTGCAAACCGTCGGACTTTCTGCTGATAGAACAGAAGTGGAAGAGCTCACTAGATTGCTCTTTCAAGCGGGAGTTCAAAGAGTGCGCGCAATCGGAGAGATGACTGATTCTTATTTGGGAGAACCTCACGATGGTGTTTATGCTCTAACCCGCTATTGCCAAAAAATCACCTACACTGATTCAAGTTCAAACAGTTTAATGAAGAATAAAAGCTCATTTGAAGAAGAAAAATCGATACGCATTCCAAGACACCAGAAGATTATGGGAAAGGCTGATTTTCAAAATCAAAAAGTTGAATCTCGTTTCTCAGATCTCTACTTTTACAGCGGTGGAAGTTCAGGGGAGCCAAAACTTTCTATTTTTACTTATGAAGATTACCACCGCCAGATGGAACTTGCGGCCGAAGGACTTTATGCTGCCGGATTAAACCCTGTTACTGATCGAGTGATGAATCTTTTTTATGCAGGAAGTTTGTACGGAGGATTTGTTAGTTTTTTTACGATATTGGAAAAACTTTCTGCTGTTCACTTTCCGATGGGCGCGAGCACAGATTTTGAAATGGTCGGTAAAACGATTGTAGATAATAAAGTCGACACACTTTTAGGGATGCCATCGTATTTAATGCAACTTTTTTTGGCCAATAAGGAAAGATTTAAAAAGTATCGTGGAATTAAGAAAATATTCTTTGGAGGAGAGCATTTTAGCGAGTCTCAAAGAACTTTTTTAATAAAAGAGTATGGAGTTGAGTTTATTCGTTCTGCCAGCTACGGATCTGTTGATGCTGGGCCTCTCGGATATCAATGTGAATTCTCCATCGGAGGAATTCATCATTTGCACGAAAGGCTGCATGAATTAGAGGTCGTTGAATTGGAGTCTGATCGCCCTGTCAAAACAGGAGACGTTGGACGCTTTCTCTTTACTTCAAAAGTGCGACAAGGACAAAAGATTGAGCGCTACGCGATTGGCGATGTGGGAAGAATTATTGAAGGTCCTTGTGAGTGTGGGAGAGTTGGAACACGCTTTGAACTCATGGGGCGCCATGGGGATGTGTTTAGAATTGGCACCACATTTTTAAGCTATCAAAAATTTCAAAAAATCTTAATGGATAAGCTTGAGTATGAAGGTTTCTTCCAATTGCATCTCTATCCTGGAGTTAATGCAGAAAAAGAAAGACTTCTTTTAAAAATGGAAAAACCTTCATACTCCAAAATGTCTAACGAAGAGTTAAGAGCGATGATCTTAAATGAATATAAAGATCTTCATCTTGTTGTTCTCGACGACTTGGTTTTAAATTTTGAACTAGAGATTGTTACAAAAGATGATTTAACTTTTAGTTCTAGCACTGGAAAATTGAGATCAGTTATTGATCACAGGAATTAGTATGGCGATACAAAAATGGACTTTAAAAGAAATTGTTGAGCACGCGGCATCGCATTCACCTTTTTATCGAGAACTCTATCAGGGAATTCTTTTTGATAAACTCTCTGATCTACCAATCATTGATCAGTCACTGTTTTGGAAAGGTGAAGTGTTAACTTCTAAAGAGAAAGATGGAATTGTTTTTAAAAGCGGAGGAAGCACTGGGTCTCCAAAATATTCTTATTTTACTTCACTTGAGTGGCAGAGCTTTACAACTGCCTTTGGATGGGGAATGTCTCAAGGAATTCTTGAAGATAATGACCGAGTGGCCAATCTGTTTTACGTAGGCGATTTGTATTCATCATTTATTTTTATTAAAGATTCCCTTCAATGGATTCCTGTGGAGAGTAAAAAAATTTTGCAATTTCCAATTGCGGGAGCAACGGACGCTAAGCAAATTCTAAAAACTCTGGAAGAATTTGAAATCAATGTTATCGCTGGAGTTCCATCGGCCATTCTTACTCTTTTTGAGTATTATGAAAAAGCAAAGATGAATTATCCCAAGGTAAAAATTGAAAAAGTTCTTTTTGGTGGTGAATCCTTATATCCTGATCAATATGAAGCTTTTAAAAAGATCTTTCCCAATTTAAAAATTTCTTCTGTCGGTTACGCGAGTGTTGATGCCGGCCTTTTAGGCTATTCGGATAAGTCTTGCTCAGATGGAGAACATCGAGTCTTTGATCGCGCGAATATTATCGAAATTGTCGATCCTGATACAAACGAAGTTATCGTTGAAACAAATAGAGTTGGGAGAGTGTTAATAACTAATCTCACTCGAAAACTTATGCCCATCATTCGCTATCCAGCAGGGGATTTAGCAATGTGGATTGATACTCCGGAGACTCCTTACCGCAAATTTAAATTGCAAGGAAGATCTGATGAAGCGGCAAGATTAGGAACAATCAGTGTGTATTTTGAAGATACCAGAGCAATGGTGATGAATACACTGAAAGAAATAAGTGGTCTTCAATTCCAGATGGTATTGAATCACTTTAACCATAAGGATGAGCTTACTTTTAAAATAGCAGGCCATGGATTAAAACCCGATTCAAAAATTGTCGATCGAGTTGTTGAGGCCTTTAAAAAAGAGAAGCCTGTCTACGCAGACATCCTTGGCAAAAATCTTATTCACCCATTAAGAGTTGAAATAGTAGAAATGCATCAACTTGATGGCAATGCGAGAACAGGGAAATTGAAAAGGGTGATAGATAATCGAATCTGATGATGAGATTACATGTAAGTAATTTTTCTCTTAAAATTTTTTGCAAAATATTTATCAAGTGATTCCTCATGATCTTTCATGACCGCTTGTATGAAATCATCTTGAGGAATGTTTAAAACTTCTGATAGTTTTGGCATGGCCTCTAAAGGGACACTGCAACCTCCGTTTTCAATCATTGCAATTAATCTATCGGATTTTAATCCTAGGAAACTTGCAAGCTCTCCTTGAGTGTATTGTTCTGGGTGTTCAGCTCTCTTAGTTTTTATAAGTGTTGCGATATTGTTAAAAGTTCTCATTTCCTTAACTCCATTCATTCCGATTAATTTAATTTCGTACTTTTTTTCAGAATTTCATATATCTTTTTTGATCAAGAAATATTCAAGGCAATCTAAAGAATGAGGTCTGAGCGATGAGTCTCAAGGAAAATTATTTTGCAATATTTTTGCTTCGCAATCTTTAAGTAATCTAACTGGTCTTTTCCTTTTCTGACCGTGATAATAAAATCACAAGATTATTATTTTTAGGAAAATTATGAATTTAAAACAATTGTTAAATACTCTCAATATTGAAGCGGATTACATCTCTCTTCGAGAAGTAAAAACTAAAACAGCTGGTATCAGTGTTCGAAATGAAGTACTTGAAGGAGTCACAAGCTCTGTTGATCACGGCTTAATGGTTGAAGTGATGGTCGGGGGCCAACTGGCCTATGCGGCCACCAATTCTTTTGAACCATCTGACATCAAGAGGGCCGCTCTAAAAGCTTTCGAATCAGCGCTGAACGCAAAACGATACGGCCTGCATTCTTTTTCAGAGAGTGTAAGACCAAAGCTCGTTGGAAGTTACCAGAGTCCAGCTCAAAAGGGGATTGATCATTTTAATCCAGGTGATCTGACTGACCTATTAATGACCCTATCAAGCTCAATGAAAATTCACGATCATGTTTCTACTCGCTCGGCGTATTTTTCAATCACTGAAACAGATACGCATCTTGTGGCAACAAATGGAAGCGATATTAATCAAAAAATTATTAGATCATCGATAGGTCTTAGTGCAACAGCGACGAGTGATAAGGGATCTCAAAAAAGAACTTTCGGCGATAGTACAAGTGCTCAATATGGGCTAGAGCGCTTAGATAAAAACAAATTAATAGAGAATGCAGTTAAAGTGGCAACAGAGGCCCTTCAATTGCTTGATGCTGATGATTGTCCAAGTGAAACCATGGATCTATTGCTTGCTCCTGATCAAATGTTTTTACAAATTCATGAAAGCATCGGTCATCCTCTTGAGCTTGATCGCATCTTGGGAGATGAGCGAAACTATGCAGGATGGAGTTTTGTAAGGCCATCTGACTTTGGGACTCTTCAATATGGATCGAAATTGATGAATGTTACTTTTGATCCGACTGTTGTTGGGCAAAACGCCAGTTATTTTGCCGATGACATAGGTGCTCCTGCGACTCGTGAATTTCTTATTCGCGATGGAATTTTAGAACGAGGTCTTGGAAGTTTGGAATCCCAAAAACGATTGAATCTTCCAGGTGTATCGAGTCAGCGAGCGACTTCATGGAATAGAGCTCCTATTGATCGAATGGGAAATGTTAATTTAGAGCCGGGTACTTCAACTCTTGATGAAATGATCGCGAGTGTGGAACGAGGAGTGTATATGCATACGACTCGTTCGTGGTCGATTGATGACTATAGAAATAAATTTCAGTTTGGTTGTGAATACGCAAGCCTTATTGAAAACGGAAAGCTCACTAAACTTTTAAAAAATCCAAACTATCGAGGAATTACGGCTCCTTTTTGGAATCAGTTAAAGATGGTCGGAGATCGCTCAACTTTTGAAGTTGGCGGACTTACTAATTGTGGAAAAGGAGAACCCAATCAGGTGATCTTTGTGGGACACGCAAGCCCAGCTTGTTTGTTTTCAAATATCGAAGTTTTTGGGGGAGGAAAATAATGGAAGCACTTAATTCATCATCACTAGAAATTTTTGCTAAAAAAATATTTAATGAACTTACTTCAGATGAGTCTATTACATTAACTCTTTCCGCAGAAGAAACACTTTTTACAAGATTATCAAAAGCGAAGGTTCGCCAAATTACTAATTTGCATCAGGCGTTCATTGATTTTAATTTCATTAAGGGCAATAAAACTTTAAGTTTCACTCTTCCTTTTAGAGGAAATGAAGAAGATGTTCTATCGGCCGTTAAAAAAATTAAAGAAGCCCGTGAATGGATTTCTAAACTTCCTGAAGATCCTTATTTAGTGAAGCCCGCTTTTTATGGCGTAACAAAAGATGAAAATCTTTTAGGTTTACCAACGAACAACGAAATGATGAATAATGTTCTAGAAAGTGCAGGTCATGTTGATCTTGCAGGCGTTTTTTCTAGCGGAGATATTGTTCGAGCAACTATCAATTCCAAAGGACAATTTCATTGGTTTAAAACTAGAAATTATTATTTAGATTACTCTCTCTATAACGACAAACAAAAAGCGGTGAAATCTCTTTACGCTGGAAATGAGTGGGACGCTAAGGCACTTCAAGCAAACATAAAAGACAGTGAATACAAATTGAGCTTGATGAATCGCGAATCAAAAAAAATTGAGCGTGGGTCTTATCGCGTTTTTCTTGCTCCTTCTGCGGTCTCTGAATTGTTGGGAATTCTTTCCTGGGGAGGAGTTTCAATGGGAGCACATAAAAGAGGGGATGGATCTTTCAAAGATCTATGGGAAGGAAAGAAAAAACTTTCAACAAAGTTTTCTTTAAATGAAGATTTCTCTTTAGGGATGAGTCCTCGCTTTAACGACATAGGTGAAGTTGCTCCAAGTTTATTGCCTCTAGTTGAAAAAGGAGAATTTAAAAACTTTTTAACTTCAACACGAACTGCAAATGAATACAAAGTCGATACAAACAATGCATCCGATTGGGAAGGAATGCGCTCTCCCGTTATATCCACTGGCGGATTAAGTCGTGAAAATATTTTTAAAGAATTAGGAACTGGCCTTTATCTTTCTGATCTTCATTACCTGAACTGGTCGGATCGAGAAACAGCAAGACTTACAGGTATGACTCGTTATGCATGTTTTTGGGTAGAAAACGGTGAGATCGTTAGTCCGATTCAAGATTTGCGTTTTGATGAAAGTTTTTATTCTCTTTTTGGAAATGCTTTAGTTGATTTAACAAATTATTCAGAAGTTATTCCAAATACTGGATCATATTTTCAACGAGATGTTGGAGGATCAAGAGTTCCTGGGATTTTACTTTCTGAGTTTAAGTTTACACTTTAATCAGAGCTTGAAGGATCAAAAAGATATCCAACCGAGCGCACGCTTTTAAAATACTTTGGTTTTTTAGGATCTATTTCAAAATATTTTCGAAAGCGAACTATGAAATTATCTAAGGTTCTGGTGGAGACTCCTCTGTCGTAGCCCAGGGCCTTTTCCAAAATCTCTTCTCTTGTGAAAGGGAAGTTTGGGGTTTCAATAAAAACTTTTAAAATTTTTATTTCTTGAAGAGTGAGATCAAAAGTAGTTTCACGAGTATGTCCTTTGAGATTTTTAAAATCGATCATGTTTGGACCGAAGGTAAAACTCTCTTGTTCAGAATCACTTTTTTGGGGCCTTGACCACTCTGATCTAACAAGTAGTCGATCAACTCTTAAAAGAAACTCATCGAGATTAAAAGGTTTAGACATATAATCATCAACACCTAGGCTTAAACAGCGAATTTTTTCTTTTACCTGATCTTTGGCTGAAATTACTAATATTGGAATTTTTGGATCACTTTTCCTAATTTCAGTGATGACTCCGATGCCATCTACTTCAGGCATCATTAAATCAACGATAACTAAATCGGGATTAAATTCTCTCCATTGATTTAATCCTTCAAGTCCATTTGTTGCCAATACAACTTCATGACCTAACATTTTCAAATTGAGTTTGACTGCCTCTGCAATATGCTTCTCGTCCTCAACAACTAAAATTTTATTTTCTTTGTTTGTTGGAATAATCATTTTTGCTCCACTCTTTTTAGTGTCAGTCTGAACAAACTCCCAGTGCCATTTCCAAGGCTCTCAGCGTGAATATCCCCTTTATGAAGCTTCGCTATAATCTGGACAATGTAGAGACCTAATCCGCTTCCTTTTGTGCTTTTTCCGGCCTGGTAAAATTTCTTAAAGATTTTTTTTAGCTGATTTTTCTCTAGACCGATTCCGTTATCTTTAAAGTCTAAGAATATTTTATTTCCTAGTGATGATAAATTTATTTCTACAGTTTTTTCTTTGGAATTGTTATATATAAGAGCGTTTTTAATAAGGTTCATCAATAGCATTTCAAAAAGTGCTGTATCGATTGGAAGGAGAAGGGATTTTACATCCGAATGAAAAGTCACTTTGCCTTCTTCAAATAGGTGAGGGGTGTTTTCTAAAAAATTTTCAATGAGCACTACTAAATCTTGTTCAATAAATTCTGCTTTAAAATTTCGATCTTCCAAACGTCCTAGATTTAAGATGCGACTAACATTATCAGAAAGTCTGACGGTATCTCGTTTCATGAATTCAAGATATTTTAATTGTTCATCTCTAGGAAGTTCGTGACGAGAAAATGTTTCTAAGAATAATTGCAACGAAGCTATCGGTGTTTTTAACTCGTGAGTAAAACCATTGATAAAATTTTGTTGTAAACGGTAAAGTTGAATCATTTTTTGATAATAGATGTAAATGATCAATAAACCGGCCAATATTACAGCTACTAGAAGTGAGAGAACGAGAATAAGAACCCAAGTCTCCGTTTGCATCAAATTATTGGCGTTAAGATGATACTTGATCACCAAATTCTCTAATTCTGCGTTTACCTGCAAATACGATCGGATATAGATGATTAAGGACGTTCCCAAAGCTAAAAGTGAGAAGATGAAAATAAATAAGGGATGGTAAAACCAACGAGATTTAATCATATAGAATTGTTACAATACTTTTACATTTAGTTCAATTGTTTTAGTCCATAATGATGTCTGTGAGGATATTTTATGAAGAAACAAATTGATTGGAAAAATGTCATTTTTTTAACATCTACCCCAGTTGTGGCCATCGTTTTACTAATTTTATGCGCTTATAATCATTGGATAAATTGGCAGCAGTTGATTTTGTTTATCTTCTTTTACCTTGCAACGGGTATATCAATTACTGCTGGTTATCATCGTCTATTTTCACACCGCACTTATCAAACAAATAATTTGGTTAAATTACTTTTTCTGATATTTGGTGCTGGGGCTTTTCAAAATTCAGCCCTTAAATGGTCAAGTGATCATCGCATTCATCACCGCCACGTAGATCATGACGAAGATCCTTATAATATCAATAGAGGATTTTTTTATGCTCATATCGGATGGATTTTTTACAAAGAAGAACCAGGTGCTGAAAAGAATTTTTGCAAAGATTTATTAAAAGATAAACTGGTAATGTGGCAGCATCGACATTACTTTTTAATTGCTGTTGCTTCAGGTTTGATTCTTCCTGCTCTGATTGGACATTTTCTTGGATCGGCACTAACTGGATTTGCTCTGGCCGGAATATTTCGTCTGGTTTTTGTTCATCATTGTACATTTTTTATTAATTCTCTTTGTCACGTTGTTGGAACGAGACCATATACTGAAGACAATACGGCCCGTGATAGTTTTTTATTGGCCTTTTTTACTTACGGAGAAGGCTATCATAATTATCACCACTATTTCCCGAGCGACTTTAGAAACGGCATTCGCTGGTACCAATTTGATCCAACTAAATGGTTAATTTCATCCTTGGCCACTATAGGACTAGCAAAAAATTTAAAGCGCGTGCCAGAGAAAATTATTCAGCAAGCAAAAGAAGAAATGGCATTGAAGAAATATATTCTGCAAAGAGGATAGTTGTCTCTAGTTCAGCAAGCTTGCGGCAACGTTGATTCCAAAAGCAAGTACGCTTGTATTAAAGATGAAAGAAAGTATAGATTGAATCAAGACTAATCTTCTTCCTCGTTTTGAATGTACAGCTATATCAGCTGTTTGCGATGCTAAGGAGATTGTGACCGAGAAATAGAGGAAATCAAAATAATCGGGATACATCGGTTTGTCTGGAAATTGCAAAGGTCGTTTTTCTTCATTTTCTGTTTGATAATAAAGGTGGGCGTAATGAATAGCGAACATCGTTGGAAGAAGAACCCAAACTCCAATTAGGGTTATTGCAGGAAGAGCAAGGTGAAGAGACTTGTGAAGACCGTGAGCTTCCTTAGCAGAACTTAATTCAAAAGCTATTGTAATAAGAGTTAAAACTGAAGCAATAGATGAAAAGCCCAATACGAAGTTGGCGCTTTCGTCTTGAGCGAGCGCTTCTTCTTTTGCTTTTCTATAACTCGTTGTGAAAATGATAAAGACCAAGCTTAAAAGATACGTCCATTGAAAAACGTTATAGGAAATAAGAATTTTTTCTAAGAGGCTTAGTTTTTTTGCTAAATCTAAAAGTTCAAAAGATAGAGCACTAAGCCCCATTAATACTAATGAGGCAATAAATCTTAGTCTTACTCTTAAAAATCTGTTGATCATTCTTCCGTGCTTCCTTCTACCGCTGGAAAGTATTGTTGTTTTTCGCCAATTGCGTGTCCTGCTGGAATTGGTTTTCCCAATTCATCCACAGAGAAAACATTTAGAGGAAGATTTAATGACTCTCTTACTTTTTCCATTGTAGCAGGAGCAAATGGATGAAGCATTATCATTAAATTTTTTAAAACGTAGAAACATGTATAGAGAGCATCTTTTCGTTCTGTTTCATCATGACGATCATCATGTGGTTTGTATTGAACGAAAAAACTATTGATCAAGCGAGCATAGTTTTCAATTTGGCCAAGTAGAGTAATGTGATCGGCTTTTTCCATGTTCTTCACATACATCTGCACTATCTTCATAGTTTCTTTTTCAGCCTTCTCTAGTAGTTTTCCATCTGGAACAACTCCATTGAACTTTGAATGAACAGCGGCAATGGGTTTTTCAATCGCTGCGTTCATTGGACCGGCCAAAAATTTATTTCTTTCTTTGAAAGTTTCAAAATCAAAGTTCGATTGCTTTTCCGCTAAGCTCAATGTCGAAAGAAAATAACGGATTTGATCTGCATCGTATCCCATTTCATTTGTCAGTTGATCGCCAGTATAATAATTTCCTGTGGACTTACTCATTTTCTCGCCGTTGACCATTAAATGGAAAACAGAGTATACGTCAGTCATTGTGTAGTCTGCTGTATCATCTCCGCGAACACCAATCCACATCGCTCCTTGCATGAGCACGTAAAAATAAACGTTGTCTTGACCTAAGAACTGGAAGATTTTTGCATTTGGATCTTTCCAGAAACGCTCCCATTCTTTTGGATCTCTTCCTTGTTTAGCAAGAGCGACTCTTGAGAATGAAATTGGTGCAATCAATGAATCCGGCCATACATATAAAGTTTTATCTTTCATTTCCGGATCAATTTCAGCCGGCACTGGAATTCCCCAAGTCACATCCCGAGTGATGGATCTGTGGGCCCACCCGTCGAGAGGTTCGCATTTGATTCCTTTGGACGCCATTGCAGAGAAACCAGTGTTGTAATCGGCAATGCTTTCAAATTGCACGACAACTTTTTTTCCAGGAGCATAACGAGATTTATGTTTTGGAAGAGTCGCACGCATTTCTTTAAACGTGGGCTCGTGAGTATTGTCGAATTGAAATGCAGGCTGAACCGTTTCAAATACTTCATTGAAAACGCCTTTGCGCCACTTATTTTGTTTTGTCTTGATCCACCCTGTGAGTTGGTCAGAAACTTTCCACATATCAAGCCACAAGTGAGCTGTGTCTTTTAAAACAGGAGTCGCATCAGAGAGTGAAGACTTTGGATTAATCAATTCGGATGGATCATATTGAACGCCACAAACTTCACATGAATCACTGTATGCTGTTTCATTTGTACAATTTGGATTCGGGCATTTCCCTGTCACGTTTCTATCTTGAAGAAAACGATTGATCTTTGGATCAAACCACTGCTTCGTGGTTTTTTTCTCCAGCATCTTGTTTTTCCAGAGTCGGATCAAAAAGTCCTGGCAAACTTCTTTATGAACAGGATAACAATCAGGTTGAGATGTCCCCGAAAAAATATCGTATGAAATTCCGTAGCGAGTGATCGTCTCAACTTGTTTGGCATGGATTTGATCAATGAATTCTCTGACCAGCATTCCTGCCTTGAGAGCGGCAACTTCAGAAGTTGAACCATGATCATCATTTCCGCTGACAAAAAGAACATTCTGTTTGCCGATGAGCATACGCATATAGCGGGCCATGATATCCGGTGGAACTATTGCACCAGCTAGATGGCCTAAGTGCAGGGGACCGTTGGCGTAGGGCATACCTCCAGTAACAACCGCTGTTTTGGGGCGCTCTACTCTATCGAGAATATCTTTTACAGATGCTGGTGGTGTGAATTGCTTATTCATAAAACCTCAATAATATTTTCCTAGTAAGTATGGCCCATTTTGTTAGAATAGAAAAGACAGGAGTTAATACTTATGGATAAAGATCTTCGCACCATAATAATAGGCATAGTGCTTACTATTACTGTTTTCGCTCTAGCGGTTTATTTCAGACTGCACCATTAAGGATTTGGATGATTCTCATCCCAATAGGATTCAGAAACCATTGGGTCATTTGGTGCAAGAATATATTTTTGCACACCCAGATTTCCAAAAATAAAATCAGGAACACGAATTCGATAAAAAATCCCTTTTTCGTGATTATGCGTGCTCACGACGTTAGTTTTTGAGATGATCGCCGAATGAGCACTTCCATCCTCGTAAGGAACAAAAAGGTCGTAATGGGCCTGTTTATCAAGGAAGTAATTAATGATATGCGATCTCAAGGCCTTCATATCTTCCGGATCATAACTAGAGACCAGAAAACTATTAGGATATTTTCTTAAGATAATTTTTTTCTTTAGATCATCATGAAGTAAATCTTTTTTGTTAAAGACAATCAGTCTTTCTTTGCCTTCAACATCGAGTTCTTTTAGTACATCGTTTGTAACTTCAAGTTGTTTCTCATAATGAGGGTCAGAGATATCGCAAACTATAACAAGTAAATCAGCTTCTAGGGCCGATTCAAGTGTCGTCTTAAATCCATCAATCAAAGTATTGGGAAGGTTGGAGATAAATCCAACTGTATCAATCATAATCATTGGCGGTTTTGTGTCTGGATTGAGCATTCTGTATGTTGAATCAAGAGTCGCAAAAAGTTTATTTTCTTCTAGGATTTCTACTCGACAGAGACGATTCATGATGGAGGATTTACCAGCGTTTGTATAACCCACAAGTGCAGCTGTCACCGCTTGGTTTTCGCGACGTTTTTTTCTTACCTGTCTTTGTTTTTCAAGAGAAACAAGCTCCTCTTTGTAGAATTCTATTTTTTCTCGAATAATACGACGGTCGAGCTCAATTTGTTTTTCCCCTTCACCACCAAGAACCCCGACACCACCGCGCTGACGGTTTAAGTGAGTCCAAAATCCGGCCAAACGAGGAAGCATATATTGAAGACGAGCAATTTCAATTTGAATTTTTGCTTCTTTTGTTCGTGCATGTTTTGCAAAAATTTCTAAAATAACATGAACTCGATCGACAACTGAGAGCCCTGTGATTTTTCTGATATTAGTGATTTGTCTAGCTGTTAATTCAAAGTCAAAGACTAAAAGTTTTGATCCTTCAGCTTCAGCAACTTCTGCGATCTCTTTTAATTTTCCCGAACCTAAAATGGTAGCAGGATCAATCTCTTTTTTATTTTGAATATGAGCAGACGCTGTTTTTAAACCAAGTGTACGCAAAAGCTCTTTGAGCTCAACCATGGACCTTTCAGATTCTGCTTGTGTCTTGTGATCAGGGAAATTAGGGGAGACAAGCGATACAAGAGTCGCTTGATAGGTAGGATCAATATTAAATTCGTTATCCATCATAGAGTATTCACCAAAATATTATCCAGAAGTCTTGTGTTGCCTAATCTATATACGCCTATAACCACCAACTCTTTTGTTTGCTCTGTAGGCGCTTCAAGGTTTTCGGCGTTTAAAACTTCGAGGTAGTCCCATTTATTGTTTGTTAATTCAGATTCAATCAACGCTTTATAATCTGTTTTATTTTTTATCATCATTTCAATTCGCTTAAGCGTTTTTGAAAGATGAAGCGCTTCACTTCTTTCAGACTCACTTAAATATTGATTGCGACTTGAGAGGGCCAATCCTTCAGAGTTTCTAATAATCGGCATGATATGAATTTTGATGTCCAGGCTTAAATCCTGGACCATCTTTTTGACAACAATACATTGTTGAAAATCTTTTTGTCCAAAATATGCATTTTTCGCATCAATGATTTTAAAAAGACGGTACACAACAGTTGTCACTCCATCAAAGTGCGTTGGTCTTTTTGCCCCTTCTAGTTTTTCAGTCACTCCTAGAACTTTAATAATGGTATTAAAACTTTTAGGGTAAATCTCGTCGTTAGTTATTGGTGCAAATACAACGATTTCTTTTTCAGTGTTTTGAGTGTGAAAAGCAACGTTAGAGATTTTTGCAAGATCGTCATCTAGAGTGCGAGGATATTTTTCAAAATCTTCATTGGGACCAAATTGCTTTGGGTTAACGAAAATAGTAATGACACTTACTCTATTTTCTTCAACAGATTTTTTAAGAAGTGAAATATGCCCTTCGTGTAAATTTCCCATCGTGGGAACTACTCCAACAGAATCATGTCCTAAATTTTTTCTGAAATGGTTGTAATCTTTTTGTGTTGTAAAAACTTTAATCATAATTTTTTAGAGGTTAATTAGTTCGAAAATAATATCACCAAGCTCTTTTTTATCGAACTCTTTAAAAGGAGTGATCATGCCTTTTTTTACAAAACGGTATGAAGCACTTCCAACGTTAAATCCTTGAGACTGGGCATTAGTGGCAAGACCATTATCAACCCTGGTTCCGACAAGAAGATCAACGGGCTTAGAATTATACTTCTTAGTGAGTACAGGATCACTTAGATCTGTTTCAGCTGCAAATCCTACAATTTTAAGATGAGGATACTTAGCTTCTATCACAGTCTTCAGAACATCTACGGCCTTCTTTACTTTGAGTGATCCTTCCACTGTTTCTTTTTTTATTTTTTCAGTCGCAACATCAAACTCTAAATCAGAAATGGCCGCTGCTGATAAATAAGCATGAGCATTCTTAACTTCAGCATGAACTGCCTTGTGCATTTCATCTACAGTTGTCACTCTTATTAATTTATAGAAAGGATGCTTAGATAAATAATCGAGTTCCTTAACTGAGTTTTTTCCGGCAATCACGACAACTTTGTGGCCATCTTTTAAAGCAGAAACAGCTAGATGATAACCTGTGATTCCTGAAGACGAGTTGGTTAAATAGCGAACAGGATCAAGAGGAGCAATGGTCGCTCCAGTTGAAATCACAATTTTTTTTCTTTCAATATTTTCAGTAAACGGAGCTTTTAGAGTTGGAATGAGTGCTAGGATTTCATCTACCATGGGAAGTTTTCCTTCGCCAATTTCATTGCATGCAAGAACCCCGGAATTCGTACTGGAGATAAAAACATTGTTGAGCGTTTTTAATTTTTTTAACTCGTTAAAGTTTTCCTGAGTAAAAGGATGAGCGAGCATGTGAGTATTCATCGCAGGAAAAATAGCAATCGGTTTTGTTGGTTCAGTTGCTAAAAAAAGTGAAGTTAAAAGATCAGAGGCCTCTCCACGCGCTAATCGCGAAAGAGTATTGGCCGATAGAGGAGCAATGACTAGTATGTCACACCAGCGAGTGAGATCGACATGTAAAACATTTTTATGCTTGAAATCTTCATCATCAAGATAAACATCTTGAACGCCGAGGTAGGTATAAACTTCTGGAACAACAAATTTCAGGGCGCCTCTAGTTAAAACAACTTTAACATCATGGCCATTATTGACTAATCCTCTGGCGATATCGAGAGACTTATAAGCTGAAATTGAACCGCATACACATAAGAGTATTTTCATGCCCAAATTTATTTCATAAAAGGGAGGAGTTTGGCAATTTTACGGCATTATTTTTGTGACGATAAACTTAGTTTTAGGAATGTAACTAATAACAAAAAGTGCAGAGAAAAAGAGGAGGAAAGTCGCTTGTCCCCATATTAGGGCCCAGCCAATTTTCCCAACACCTGTCTTTACTTTTTTGCGCGTATAATTCACCCTCAGCGTCTGCTGACGGTATTCTTCCGCAGTAGAGAGTTGAGAAATCCTATTTTGGACCTCGGCGTCTCTGAATTCCTGGCGTTTCTGTTGCAGTTCTTCTTCTGTCATTGCAATAAAGCTCTTGATAGGTTTTCTTACTAAACTTATCGGATATTCTAAACGATACCTTTAATTTTCCCAAGAATGTAATTAACCTATTGAAATCTTTTGATGTAAGTACAGCGCTGGCAGAGATCTTCTGCCAATTTTTTTTGAGCAAATCCTTCGCGCATCTTGCGAGCTCTTTGACCCTCGAGGATTTCTTTAAGAGGCATAGAGTCTGTGCTTCCTAAACTTAATCGGGCCTCTTTATCTAAACAGCATGGCACAACTGTTCCATCTGCATGAATGCCAATGTGAGAAGAGAGAGCATGGCAAAAGCCTTTGGTTGATTGAATCGGCATCAATGGATTTGGCCACTCAAAGCGCGAATCAAAATGAAGATAAACCCGATTCCAGATGCGCTTACTTTTAATTGAGCCTACATCGACATCTTCTTTGATTTCGACATCAAAAAAACGAGCGATATTTGAAATGATCTCTTTGTTAGAAACATTTTGAACTGTAGGATCATTTAAATTCCACATGCGATAATTGATATAGAGTTCTGGTCTTTTTTCGAAGGCAAGTTTCGAGAAATTTAGAATATCAGTAAGGTAAGGCAAAATACTTTTATCTTTAAAATTGTCTTTGAAACTATGTATAGAAAAATTTATTTGATGAAAGGTTCTACTTGTTGAGAGAAGTTCAGCATAGCGATTAAGGAGAATACCGTTCGTTGTAAGATTAACTTTTACCTCATGAGCTTCACAAATTTTAATTACCTCTACAAACTCCGGGTGGGCCAGGGGTTCACCCATTAAGTGTAAACAAACTTGTTCTGTAAGTGGTGCGACTTGAACCAGGGTCTTTTCGAATAAATCGAGGCTCATAATCTTTTTTTCTCGGTCAACCTCTGGGCAGAACGAGCACTGAAGATTACAAATATTACTGATCTCAATATAAACGCGTTTGAATTTTTCCATTTTAGTGGTATCTATCACAACTCATGTCACAAAATACAGAAACACCTAATTTTTTCTACTTCCTTTGCAACCCAGGGAGCGAGTCTTTCTTAAAAGAAGAAATCCGCCTTATTTACCCAGAACTTAGATTTGCTTACTCGACAGAAGGCTTCCTTACGTTCAAGGAAATAAGAACCCTTGGAAAGACGCTAAGGCCAGTTTTTTGCCGCCATTTCGGGCGTTTTCTTATGCGAGGGACTCTCGATGAAGTTCGCGCACGTGCCAGCGAATTCAGAGGACCTGTTCTTTTTTATTCTAAGGACGGAGAAATTTATGAGTCACCAAAAATAAAATTTAATGAATATGCCCTAGAGATCATCAAAGTCTCTGCCAATGGGAAAGATCAATATTATTTAGGTGAATTCAGAAGTTCACATTTAACGGCACCATGGCCTGGAGGTTTCTCTCCAAATGTGTTGCCAGAAATCTCTCCCTCAAGAGCTTATTTGAAAGTTCTTGATGGTATTGATTATGTAGGAGCAAATCTTAGTGCAGGTGAGCACGCCTTAGAAATTGGTTCAAGTCCTGGAGGAGCAACCTACGCTCTTTTAGAAAAAGGATTAAGTGTCGAAGGAATTGATCCGGGATTAATGAGCGAAGTATGTTTATCGCATCCAAAGTTTTTTCACCATCATGTCGCCATTCAAGACTTTAAAGTTTTTGAATTAAAAGATCACGTTG
Organism: Bacteriovoracales bacterium; assembly: GCA_037444575.1. Taxonomy (GTDB): domain Bacteria; phylum Bdellovibrionota; class Bacteriovoracia; order Bacteriovoracales; family Bacteriovoracaceae; genus Bacteriovorax. The sequence continues at coordinate 35,096 of JBBIME010000012.1, read as the reverse complement.
ACTGGCTTTTTGTAGATATGAATCTTCCTCCAGAGGGAACGCTTAGAGAGATCGAAAAAGTTGTTGAAAAAATCAGACCATCTCTAAAGGGGGCTTTCATTACCCTTAAGATGACTAAGTTTGAATTGGTTAAAAGGGTGCCAATGTATCTTAATCTCGTCAGCAAAATGGGCCTAAAAGTCGTACTTGCGACTCAACTTCCTTCGAACAAACAAGAGTTTCTTATTTACGCCGAATAAGAGTTTTCTAGTCGGGTATTTTTGTCCTATTTCCCTAAGAGAATTTAATTTAGAAGTTTATCTTTAAGCTAGTTGATCCGAAAAGATTGAAGACTTTATTTGGGAGTTTTCATGAAAATCATTATTCATTTTTGCCTGGTGATCACTGGAGTAATTTCCATCCTCTCTTTGCAATCTTGTCAGGTGCCAGGATTTAGAAAACCATCAGCAGAAGCAGATCTCATTGATTCAAAAAAACTAGAAGAAAATTACGCTCTCAATATTGAATTATTAAATCTCCATGAACAAGAAAAAAAAGTAGAAGCAAGACTTCTAAGCACTCCAGATGGTGACCCAACAGGATCTGACGCTGATAAACTTAAAAACATTCAAGGGCAAATTGCAAAGATAGAAAAGAGAATTAGTGAAAATGACAATGCTATCGCTCTTGAAGCTGATCATTTAGGCTCAGCAATTCCTCAAACTCAATGGGGAGAATTTAATAGAGGCTGGCGAAAACAAAAAGAGAAGCTAATCATCAGTGAACCAGTGGACTATGCTTTAAAGGATGGAAAAATAGTTCGGGAATTTACTCTCGATTTAAGTGGGACGAATGATTATCAATTGGGAATAGTCAATAAAGCATGGACTCCAATTAAAAATGGCATGCTAAATGGAGAGGTATTTCCTCCCAATGGTAAAAGATATTTTGATGCCACGATAAAATGTGATGCAGATTTTAAAATAAAAAAATCTCTTTTTTCAAAGTCAGTTTCAAAAAATAAAGAGGTCAATTTTAGAATTTATGAGCAAACAGATAGTTCGCCTCAAACTATTCTTTATTTCAATCAACAAGTAAGTAGTTGCGAAGTTTATTTTAAAAAGTTTAATCATCCAGAAATAAACTACGGAGTGAAGCTTGTTAGTGACCTAAAAGAAAAATCACATCTTGCTGAATTAAAAAATCGATTTGAAACTTGTATTTTACCAGATGCAAGTTCGTTCAAAGGACCAGAAAAATTATTTTTAACTCCCAAGTATAATTCCATGACATGTCCTCTAGAGGTGAATGATATTAAAACGCTAGAAGAACCTGTCGAAGGATTGAAGGCGAAAGCAGAAACGTTGTTAGGACAACCGCTACCAGAAGATTTTATAACAAAGTTGAATCCATATGCAGATTTGGATTTTTCGCGAGCTCCAAAGTTCAATACAGTTTTGATTTCTTATTTGGTTTTTAGAAATGATTTCTATGGAGCAGTTATTGCTCGATTGGCGAAATGGCATGCTGATCATGGAGTGAAGGTTTACATTCTCATATCAGATGTAATCGCTTTAGAAAAAGATCGCTTGATGCTCCATAAATTAGCAGAGAGTTCAAACAATATAAAACTGCAGGAATTTAAATATGACTCTGATGGAGGAGGTCTTTGGGATCACTTCAGCGAGCTTCATAGAACTATGCACGTAAAACTATTAATCACTCTTTCAGATGAACCGGCCAATAATGAAGTTTACATCGGCGGAAGAAATATTCACGATGGATTTGTTTTCATGAAGAAACCGGATCTTTCAGCTTTTCCTGAACTCAATCAGTATGGAGATAAGAAGGGAAGTGATGAAAGCTATGCTCCTTGGAGAGATTATGAAATGAAAATCAGATCAAAGACTTTTGCAGAGGAGATGGCAAGTCACTATATGACTCTTTGGCAGAGGGACTCGCAAAATTTTTACATCAGAAGTATAAATCAGAATATCGTTTCACAAACACCTGTTGATCAAAATTATTTTGATCGTGCAGAAGAGACGGCCCTTGTTCGTCATTTTATGTCTATTCCCTATAAAGATGACGATGCTCTAGAGAAGTTTTATGTTGAGGTAATAGATAGTGCAGAAAAAAGTATCCGAATCTCAACTCCTTATTTTAGACCAACAAAAAAATTAGGGGATGCTATCGCTCGTGCGATTGCTCGTGGAGTAGAAATCAGTTTGATTACGCGACTTGAGTTAAAAGGGGATACCGCTGACATTATTTTAAGTGATGCAAATAAAGGTGGGGTGAATCGTTTCTTACATAAAATAAAAATGTATGAATACACAGAACCCGGAGTTATTCTGCATTCGAAAATTCTGTTGGTGGATGGAAAGGTTTCTTATATTGGATCCGTCAATTTGAACAAGAGAAGTTTTGTTCATGATATTGAAAGTGGTGTGATGGTTTACAACTCAGCTTATAATAAAAAGATGAATCAAATCATGGATGTCTATTTAAAAGATAGTCGTGAAATTACTACCAAACAAAAAACTATTTTTTGGAAGCAGGTGGTAATTGGAATTTTTGATACGGAATTGTAGGAGAGAGGTCTCTCTCCTTAACCAATTTCTTTCTGCAACTGCTTAAGTAAATCAACTGTCTTTTTTGAGGTTGAAATGTATGTTGAATTAGGCCGTAATTCATCAAGGGCGTCATTCTTTTTTCCTTGATCGATAAGTTGGACAATTTGTCCAACACTGCGGTGGAAATTAGCATGAGAGTCGACAAGGTTCACAAACGTTGTTGCATGTCTTTCTTTGTACACCTCCCCATCTCCATGAAGCCATTTTCCAAGAGCGCATTGGTCATCTCTACAGACAACTTCTGCTTTTAAGCTTCCATCGGGATGAGAGAGGTAGTTGTTAAGTTTGCTTCTCCATCCTAAATGGGCCGAGATTGCAGCCTTAAAATTAAAATTTCCTTCTTTTTTTCCTTCAATAAAAACCAGGAAATCATCTATAACGTGACTTAATTTCTCAGCTTGATTAGTTAGTAGCTTTGATTGTTCTGCAGATTCTTCTGCAACCTCGCGATTATTTTTGATAGACGTTGCGATATTAGAAAGAGAGTTATTAATGTCTCTTACTCCAACACTTTGTTCATTTGAAGCGACAACAATTTCCTTGTTCATCTGTTCAACGGAATTTATGTTATTTAAAATAGATGACATAACTTCTTTTGCTTCGTTAACAATTTCTTTGCTTGATTTAACTTGTACAGCTGCTTCCTTGCGAATTTTATCAATCTTAGTTTCCGAGTTTTTGATGATATCTGTAACTGTCGTAACACTTCGTGAAAGCATATCAGTAATTTCTTTGGAAGCGTTACCTGACATGGCCGCCAGATTTCCAATTTCTTCAGAGACAACAGAGAAACCTTTTCCATGCTTTCCAGCTCTGGCCGCTTCTACAGAAGCATTGAAAGAGAGAAGTTTGGTTTGAAAAACGATGTCATTGATAATTTTAGTTTTCTGATCAATTTCTGAAATAACGTTGATCATTGAACTTACATCTTTATTGAAGTTCTCCATGTCGTGAACTAAGTTTGAATTGCTAGTTGAGAGATTTTCAATCGCGTGTAAAACTTTTTCTAATGTCTCAATTCCTGTCTCTGTTACTTGTACCGTTTGCACTGTTGCGTCTTTTGCCTTAGATGAATAATCTGCATTGCTATCGACCATTGCACTTATTTCATGTACAGCTGAAGATGTAACATCCATATCGGTTGACTGCTGTTCAACTGACTGAAACAATTGTTGTGAATTTTCATATAATGAGATTGAAGCGCCCTCAAGATCTGATGAGTTTTCAACTAATCCTAGAACAACATCTTTAAGCGATTGATCCATTTTCTTAGCAAATACGAAAATAATAAATGAGGCAAGAACCAGAACAAACAGTGGGCCCCACATTGAAAGAAGCTTGATCAACGAAGTACTCTTTGCAATTTGATCCATGTTGCTTAAAAAATTCTCATTAGAGACTTGATAAAGGAGAGTTGTTTTTTCGTGTAAGATTTTTGCAACTTCATTGAGAGTGAGCATAAATTCGTTGCCGTCTTTTGTTCCACTCTTAACGTATGTGTTGGCCATTTCAACGGCAGTATAATAATAATCGTTGCACAGAGGAATTATTTCTTCGATTTGAGAAAGTAGCTTTGTATTATTTCTTTTTTGAGCTTCTTTTTTTAGCGTTTCTAAATTAGCCAGTAGATCATTATACGCAACTTCTGCTTTTTTAAATCCATCATCTAGTCCATCCTGGGATTTGCTTGCACTAACTGCTGAAAGAAATTGTAGGATTTGTGCGATATCATACTGGGATTGTGAGGCCAATCGATATTGATTGAAGCTTTCCCTTGCGAAGTGAACCTTGTTGTCATTTGTATCTTTGATGTTGGCGAATATCAGAGCACAAAATACGATAAAGAGAAATACGACGAAATATTGTGAAAGCAAGACTCTGTTTTTGAAGGTTAAATGCATAATTATCCCAAAGAATTAATGTGTAATTTGATTTTACTCTGACAAGAATGAATTTCAAGTGGAATAGATTTTAGGAAAGAGTACACTAGCAACAAAACTAATTAAGAAAAATCATGATATTTGACAGCTAAAAGAGCTAGGAAAATAATATAGCAATTGTATCAGGAATTAATAAAGCTCAAAATGAGATTCTTCTTTGCCATTGTGTCTTCGTAGCCAAGTTCTACAACCTGAGAGGTGTAGGAAGAATCAAAGGCAAGATAACTTAAGAGATCTAGTCCTGATTGACCACTTACTCCAATTCCTTGAAGAAAATAGCGAAGCACTAGTGGAAGTCTATTTCCAAGTTGTTCAGTCATTTCCCCAAGATCTCTGGAAGGTCTAAGTGAGAGAATCGGAATATATTTCCAAGGAGACTTTGGTCCCATCATTTCAACGATGGTGTTTACTTTTTCAAGTCGTTCTACATCTGCTTCAAGAGAATCAAGAAAAATAGCATTCATCATAACACCACCAATTTGACTGATTTGTGGTGAGGGATTGGCCATTAAGCTTAGTTCCTTCATGTGGTCAATCGAGTGCTGATGCCGAATACCAATGGTGATAATTTTATCCGCTCCTAATTCAATAGCTGGAGAGAGTGGAGTAATTTGTCTTATACAGCCATCACCATAATAGCTGTTATCAATTTTAGCTGGAGGAAAAAAGAGAGGGATGGCCGATGATCCCATAACATGATTTACATTCAATTCAGTTCTAATTGAAAAGCGCGAAGGTTTTGACCACTCTTCGAGATTTTCATCTTCATCGCCATCAAAAAAAACGACACTCGAACCGGAATAGTAATTTGTAGTGGAGAGACTTACAGAGGAAAGATATTTAGCAGCAAAGTGTTGTCGAATTTTTTTAAAATCAATTTCTCTCTCTAGTAAGTTATGCAGTGGAGCAGTATCTAAAAGTCCATTGACAGGCGTTCCTCCTGCTAAGTTTCGCAAAAGAGTTCCCTTTACTAATCGGCTCCCAAGTTTTGTCATGTTGTATTGACTTATGTCGTAGACGTCTTCAGGTGTAATGCGTTTCCATAAATCGACGAGGTATTGAGTTGAACTTCCCCAGTCTTCGGCGTTACTTGCAAGGAAAATTGCATTAATGGCGCCAGCAGAATTGCCAGTGACGATATCAAATAGATTCTGATCTTTTTTAATAATTTCATAAAGAGCACGAAGAGCCCCCACTTGATAGCTTCCTCGAGCTCCACCGCCATTAAGTGAAAGTGCCAGTTTATTTTTTTTCATAGGACAAACTTAGCCGCCACAATGTTTGCTTACAGTATTAAGAAGTGCATCTAAGTCAATTGGTTTTTGAATGTATCCATCAGTTTTCGGGGTGCCCTTTTTGTCACCAAATGCGCTTACTACAACGACAGGAATAGCAGAGAGCATGATGTCTTTACTAATTTCCTCCACAAACTCCCACCCATTCATAACAGGCATCATTAAATCAAGAAGAATCATGCAAGGAGTAGGTATTTTGGCAAGCTGCTCAATTCCTTCCTTTCCATTGTCCGCGGTAAAAACACTATAACCTTCAACCTCAAGAGCAGCTCTTAATGAGTTTTGAATTTCTTTGTTATCCTCAACAACCAGGATGCTTTTGTATTTTGAGTTTACGGTTTGTTTTTCTTCCATATATAGGCTCTCTCACTTTAAATTTGATTTCTCTCTTTGTACCCTTGGAAACTCAATAACAAATTTAGAATTTGGACTGGAATTATCGAAATATATCGCTCCAAAATTTTCTTCAATGATACCTTTGGGAATATTCATATGAGCCTCTGGTTTTTTCTCTCCACTGTCGGTTACACTAATGAGTACGCGACCATTTTTAGAGATAGCTTCAAGCTTTACCCAACTGTCTCTTTGAGAGTGAATGGAATTGTAGGAATTATTAAGTAGTGTGATGAGGACTTGAGCGATCTGACTTTGTCTACATCGTATGATGAGATCTTCTTCAACTGCAACATCTAACTTCACTCCATGGATACGGAAACGTTCTTTACTCAGATTGTGTACATTTTCTGCAATTTGAGAAAATGGAATATCAGCGATCTCTTCATTTTCAGTACTTCTTGCAAAAAATCCCAGGTCTTTGATTGTTTTGGCCATCTTCCCGATAGCATCTTCAATGCTTTGAATTTTCTTTTTTAATTCAAGGATATTGATTTTGTTTTGGCCGATTTGATATTTTACGTAAGAGAGATGCCCTCCCATGATAGAGAGTTGGGCATTAATGGCGTAGGCAAGTCCACTCGTTATTTCGCCAATAGAATAATATCGTGAAGCATGAAGAAGATCCAATTCCTCAGCTCGATAATCAGTGATATCTCTGGCCGTAAAGTAAACCAAATTGGTTTCAGCATCTTTAACAACAACCCAATCAAAGACGCGATAATCATTACTTTTTGTTTTATACCTATTGATAAAATGTATAGATTTATTCTCAGCGATTTTTTTCATTTTGTTTGAAGTTGACTCAAGGTCATCCTGATGTACCAAGCTCAAAAACTTTTTGGAGATTACTTCAGGCAGTGTATAACCTAACACTTCCGTAAAACGAGGATTAATTCTATTAAAATATCCCTCAAGGTTAGCTATGATCATTAAATCTTGTGAAATGTTAAAGAGCAATTGCACTTGTTTAAGATCGTTTAAAACACGTCTCATCTCGGTGATGTCAGTAAAAGTGCTCACGACTTGATGTGGCCTCCCTGTTTTATGATTTATAATGGGAACAGCATTTAATGAAATCCATCGGACCTCCCCATCATAACGAAAAATTCTCATGACTAGATTGCGTTGAATTTCACCGGTCTTCAATGAATTCATTCCAGTATGATTTTTGCCAGGAAAAATCTTGTTCCACTCACTTTCGCTTAATCCAATTGGAGCTTCTGATGAAGCGAGTTCATTTGATTCTGGTTCATTGACTTGAGATTCTGACATCCCCAAGATATCTAATGCTGCTTGATTGAATTGAATAATTTGGCCAGAACTGTCTTGAATAATCATGCCTTCGACCATACTCTGGAGAACAGCATTGAGATTATCGGGAGTCGTTGATCCTTCATTGTTATTTGGCACTATTACTCCTTTAAACTTTTCGAAAACTCTTAGAGCTCTCTAAAGATATCTCATTCTTGAGTTCATCACGAATGCACTTTTTATGAAAAATATATAAAGGCTATTACTTATATAGTTTTTTCAGATGATTTCTTGCAGATTACTTTCTTGACTAAAAGACGGACATAAGAGAAAAAACGGGGCGATCAAACGTACCAAGTTGAGTACATTCCTCAAAAAAAAATTATGCAAAACTCCCATAGCTCTCATGATATCGATGCTTGGCTTGATCAAGCGACAAAAGATTTGCCAGCAAAAAAGCTGGTAGATTTTTTCAGTGATACACTTAGAACTCTTTTGAAAAGAGCATCGCGATCTATGAATACAACTACGATTATGGCCATTCTTAATCGTGTCCTACATCAGACAAAAAAAAGATACCCGGTTCTTGGAATATTAAATGTTGATTCATCAGGGATTTCATTGGATCAATCTTCTCCAATTGAACAAATTGATCCTGTAGAGCTTTCAGGAGCCTTCCGTTTTCTTCTTCAAGAGCTTGTTGATGTTTTGGGAAATCTTACTGCCGATGTCGTGACGGCTTCCTTAATTGAGAGTCAGGGCCTTAAAGAAAATTTGAATGAAAACGTTAATAGTTATGACAGCGATGTTCAGACTAAAAGACTTGAGGCGCTTTATGAAGTGAGTAAATATTTAGCTACATTTGAGACTGTTGAGAAAACTTTCCCCGAAATTTGCATCAGCTTAGGAGGGTTGTTTTCTTTTAAAACAGTACTCCTAGTTGAGAAGAACGGACATTGTGTAGCCGATATTTGGTATGACTCTAGTATTAGTCAGAAGTGTATTGATCGAGCAATGGAGTATTCAGAAAATTATTATGAATACTTTACCTCCTCTTGCTCTTTTAAAGATGTTGAGTGCAGAAAGCATGAGTTATCTTTTTGTTCTCTTCCTCTAGAGAAAACTTGCGATGAAGGCGATAGCAAGTATATTACTTTTCCTCTTGCTACAAGTAGCCTTGAAACATTTGGTCTTCTTCAGTTTGAATGCTTGGGGACTATCTCTGAGTCTGATTTGCGTTTTATAAATGCACTTTCAAATTTGATTGCAGTTACTCTGGATCGTTTTAACAAAGAAAAAGAAGCCCTGAGAATGCGAGAAATTGAAATGAATAAGCAAACAACAGAGCTTATTCAAGCTCATAACTATGCTTTGAGTTTAGAAAAAGAGCGAGAACTGCGAGAACAATTCGTAGCTACGCTTACTCACGATTTAAGAACTCCACTTACTGCTGCCAAAATGGGGGCCCAGTTCATTTTACGACGACCTGACAATGTAGAGAAAAATCAACAACTCGCTGTGAAAGTTATCAAGAGTATTGATCGCATGGATCAGATGATCAGAGATTTATTAGACGCCAATCGCATTCGCGCTGGAGAGTCGCTTGCACTCACCATGAATTTTTGTAATATGAAAGAGATAGTTCTAACAACTCTTAGAGATCTTGGTGTTGCTTTCGGTGATCGGTTTATGCTGGAAACTGATCGCGAAGATATCACTGGATTTTGGAATGAAGAGGGGATTCGTAGAGTTGTTGAGAACCTTACTAACAACGCCGTTAAGTATGGTTTCCCTCAACAGTTGATCACGATTTCCTTAAAGCAAATAGAAGAAGTTGTTCAGCTTACTGTTCACAATTTTGGTAACCCGATATCCGCTAAAGATCAGCTCAGTTTGTTTCAACCGTTCCATCGTACAAGTTCTGCCCAGGCGGGTGGGAAAAAAGGATGGGGACTAGGGCTTACACTTGTAAGAGGAGTTGTTGAGGCCCATGGTGGAAGCGTCGTTGTTAAAAGTAGTGAAGAAGAAGGTACAAGCTTCATTGTTACACTTCCAAGAGATTCCAGGGCATTTCAAATCTTAAACTAGTGATTTTATAGATATTAATCCTGTGTTTTTAACCCCTCGAATCCTCACTGAGTCTGTAGATTTTACACAAATAAAGACTAATTATTGAAGCTTTTTTGCATCGTGTTACCATTCTGTAAATAACAAATCTGAACACGGTTTATGCAAAAGGAGATCCCTGTGAAATCTAAAGTTTTAGTTTTTTCCTTCACTCTCGCTTTTAGTACTCTTTCATATGGTTTTCAATGTTCAGAAAGCTCTAAAAAAGAAATTAAAACTCAAATAAAACGACAAGAGACAAATGTAAAATATCTGAAGGAAACAATTCAAAGATCAACTGAGCTAAATAAAGGGCTTAATGATTTTAGTGCAGGCGCTGTAATGAATGCGATGAGAACTTCAATCAAAGTTGCTTCTTATTTTGCAAGTGAAGAATCAAAAAACAAAATCAAAAGTTTTTTCCTTGAATCCTTAAGTGTCGATTTGAATAAAAAATTAGATTTGAGTTCAATTGATACTCGAACTGTTGATACAAAAAATATCTCTTCTAATTCTGATATTATCAGCAGCCTAGACGAAGCTAAAACTCGTTACTCAGAAAACTTAACAATCTTAAAGGATCAATCGGCCCAAATTGTAAAAAAAGAAAAGTTCACTTTAAATACTCAGTTAAATGAAATTAAAAGTTATAGCAAAAGTATTCCTGGAATGGGAACACTGGAAGAAACTTCGAATACGGCCCTTGAACAAGAGAATACTCTTGCTCTAAATAAATCAAACGTAATTATTCTAAATAAGCACATTGAAGAATTAAAATTAATTGATTCTGTTTGTAAGTAATCTCTTACCAGCCGCTATAGTAATGACAATTTAGACAATTAGCTTTAGATCCAATACTACCGCCATGTCCGCTGTTAAAGTTTGAAGTGTGGCAGCCGGCACATTTTGGAGAATAAACAGAGTTGGCAGCTGTATCAGTATACTTTACGTTATCAGTTGTCGTCGAGTGACACATTGTACACGATGATTGAGATCTGTGATAAGTAGCTCCATCTGGAAGTAATCCACCGGCAGCGGAATGTCTATAGCCTGTATTGAAGGCAACTGTTTTAAATGAAGTTTGATTGTGGCAACTACCGCACTGATGATTAGCTGTTGGTAGATTGTGTGTCGCTGGTCTTCCCATCGCGGTTGTTCCATTGTGACAAGTTAAACAGTCCGTATCAGAAGTAGAATGGATATAGCTTGCTGGTTTCCAAGCTGCTTGCGTGTGACAAGTATTACATTGAGCAATTGTTCTTATGTGAGTAACTGGTTTCCCAGGTGCAGTTGTTCCATTATGGCAACTCATACAATTAGTATCGCTTGGCGAATGAGTAAAACCTGCTGGCTTCCATGCAGTGGAGCTATGGCAAGATTTACAATCTAGAGTCGTAGTAACGTGAGTAGCTGGTTTTGAAGTTAAGGTTTTTATGCCGCTTGTATGGCAACTATCACATCTTTCTGTCGCACCAATGGCAATATGATTGAATACTGAAAAATTAGTCCAAAGTTTTATTCCATCAAATTTGTGGCAAGTAGCACAGTCTAAAGTTGATCGACTGCCGGCCAGATGCGTCCCACTTGCAGGCAATGAATTGTTCACATTTTTATGGCACTCAATACAGCTCGTTGGAGTTGGAGAGTGTGTGTTGTGATTAAATATAATTTTTGTCCATGATCTTGGCGTTGTTGACTTGTCATAAGTATGGCATTGAACGCAATCAATCTTGTTATAGTTTCCAATGACCGAAGGGTGAGCTGTTTGGTTTGCAGGAATACTGCCCGAATGGCATCCCATACAACTTGTCGGTTTCATCACTTCATGATCAAAGGCCGCAACCTGTTTCCAATCTGTAGTAGAAGTGTGGCAAGAATTACAATCTGCCTTATTCATTCCCATTATTTTTGGAGCGACAGTGTGAGAGAGTGGTCTCATCGGCTCATGACATTTCATACAGCTCGTTGGAGCTGGTGTATGAGTTCTGTGATTAAAAATAAGATCGGTCCATTTTTTTGAATTGTTCGAATTAGTATGACATTGGATACAATCAATTTGATTGTAAAAAGAAGATGGGTGAGATGTCTTCGGTAGAGGTCTATCATCTTTAGTCGCTGTTCGATGGCATTGAACGCAATCGGTGAGTGGTTTGATGTGATCAAACTTTGCAGGCTTCCAGCTTGGATAATTGTGGCAACTAGCGCAGTCTTGTTTTTCTCCCCATTGACCAGCAAGGTGAGGCGAAATCAGTAAAGGTCTTTTATTCTCATGACAACTGATACATGAAGAGGGCATTGGTGAATGGTTAAAGCTTGTGAGGTTTAACCAACTTCTAACTCCAACAATATTTGGAGCAGCTGTATGACAAGAAATACAATCGGCCCCATTTCCGTGGGCAGGGGTTGAGATCGGACGTTTATTTTCATGGCATTGTTTACAGCTGGAAGATAAAAACAAATTGTGATTAAAATTGGTTAAGGGACTCCCAGAAGAAGCTCTCGGAGACGATATTTTAAAATCACCAGGCTTACAGCCAGCGATGATTAGCAAAGTAAATATGAGTAAATAAACTATTCTCATGCTTTATATTTTATCAAATTAATCAAATTAATATCCCATAAAATAAGTTGTTAATTTCTAAGGGTAACTACTATCTGTTTTCTTAAAAAAATGCCTTAAAATTTTGGCAAATTATGTCCTCTTCTCTCCGTGAGCCTTATCAATATTAATTCCCAGGGACATCAAGAACTTAAAAGGAACTTCAGCTCCAGCGAAAATAAAAATATAATTGTTATTTAATTTAACTTCTTCATTTGATTTATTTATAAGAATGAAATCTTTTTCAATCGTTTTTATGGCGGAATCATAATGAATAGTAACAAGCTTCTGCTTTTCTTGTTCAAAAACTAATTTTTGGTTTTGTTCGTTAGCTCTACTGAAAGCTTCTTCGGGTCCACCTCTAACTATTAGGTGAACTTTATTTTTCAAATGCGGCTTACTTAAATATTGAGCAGCTTCAAGACCAGCATTACCGCCACCAACAATTGCTATCGATGCATTTTGATATTCTTCGGGATCAATTAAGTTGTAAGTGACTTTAGGCATATCCTCATTTGGAAGCCCTAGTTTTCTAGGTGAGCCTCTGACTCCCATTCCCAGTATGACTTTTTTAGAAGTGTAGGTCCCTTTGCTCGTCTCTATTTCAAAAGTTCCGTTATCGAGTTTCTTTAAATTTTTAAAACTTTCTTTTTCACTAATGACTAGATTGTTTTCCTCTTTAATTTTCGAAAAAATGCTTAGGATTTCTTCCTTTTGGACAACATTGCTTTTGAATTTTTTTATTCCAAAAATTGGAATCTCAAGGGGATGGCTTGTAACAATTTTCTGTCTTGGAAAATTGTATATCGTTCCTCCAAAACTATTTTGTTCAATAATTTTGTATTTCATATTTTTTTCTTTTGAAGCCAAGGCTGCACTAAAACCAGCAGGACCCGCTCCAACTATAAAGATATCGACATCAGTTTTATGATTAACATCTTTTAGTTTTGAAATAGCGTGATAGGCGGCCAATTTTCCCTGCTTAATGGCGTTTCTAATGAGTCCCATTCCCCCCAATTCTCCAGCGATATATAAACCTGGTATATTCGTTTCAAAATCAGGGCTGATTCTTGGAATTTCCATTCCTCTCGTTTTAGTTCCAAACACCAAATCAATGGCACCGAATGGACAAGCTTGCTCACAAGCACCATGACCAACACATTTAGTAGGGTAAACTAAAACCGCTTTATGACTGATAAGTTGTAAAATCTCACCTTCAGGGCATGCTTTTACACAGGAACCACATCCAGCGCATAAACTTTCATTTATTTCAGGGTGCATGGTGGCCGGTTCATTTAAGTTATCGCGTATATTTTTTTCTAGAGTTGAAATCGCCTTTTTATTCTTTTTAGATTTCTTCAGGATGCTAAAAAGAGCGATGGCAAGCATGAGTAGGTAACCAAAATAGTCGAGATGATCGGCCAATAGATCTAGATAGGTATTATTTGTATTTTTTGAAGAGATTTCTCGAGAAATATTTTTCATTTTTTTATATCGGATTATTTAAAGATTGCCTTAATATTTCTAGCCACAGTTTCTTATCATGATAAGATTTAAATTAATCTATCAACGGAAGACACAACGATGTTTTATTTAAAGAAAATATTTAAATTTTTATCCTCAATAAAGTTGGCAGTGCCAACAATGTTACTCTTACTTGCTGCCAGCGTGGCGGGTACTCTTTTGGAGAGTAAATATAATGCCGAGTACGCCAGTCTAAAAATATATAAGACGTGGTGGTTCTTAATTATTTTATTTTTCCTCGGAGTAAACATACTCTTTTCGACTCTTTCTCGCCTGCCTTGGAAAAGACGACATGTCGGTTTTTTGGTTACTCATCTTGGGATGCTTGTCTTACTATTTGGGTCGGTTTTAACGATGATCTGGGGGATTGATGGGACAATGCAGATTTATGAAAAATCTGACTCCAATCTCGTTTTTCTTCAACAAAATGTTTTGGAAATTGATGGCAACAAGACTTTCATCACGCGCTATTTAGAAAAAAGAGATCTAAGTGATATAACGTTAGCAAACAATGCTAATTTAAAAATGAGCACATTCTTACCGTTTGTTGATGTTCCAGAAAAAAATTATGACAGAGGTCAAAATTTAAATTTTAAAATTAAAAGTCCTTTTTTTGATGTCGTTCAGATTTTAAACACTGAACTTGAAAAAGAAGTCCAAATGGGACCGGCCACATTTAGGTTGGTTGAAAAACAAGTCCAGTCTGATCCAGTAAAATCTATTAAGAAATTAACTCCAGCTAAAGTGGTAAAAGGTGGAAGCCAGCTATTTATTAAGGATATGAAAGGGGCACTGGTAAAGTCTCTTAATTTTGAGAAGAAACAAAGCCTGGATTTAGGAGATATCAAATTAAAAATTACAAAAATTTTTAAAAATGCTCAGATTGCAAATAATAAAATTGAAGAGGGCGATGCCAGTAGATCCAACCCAGCTCTTGAGATCGTTGCAACAAAAGGCGATCAGACAGCTCGTGAAATTATCTATCAAAATATTCCAGAATTTTCTCTAAACCCCAACGGCGTTTTTGGTTACAGATTATCATTCCAAATGAACGCCTCAGCGCCTTCAGAAAACGTTGGCATGAGTAATTCAGATCAAATGCAGATGCCAAGCAATCATCCTAAGGTTGGAGCGCAGGTTGGAGATAGAATAAAAAATACTGTGGAATTCCAAATACTAGACAAAGGCCATGTGGAAGTGACTCTGTTTAAAAATGGCGAGCAGTTAATGAAGAAGGTGTTAAGCGAAAAAGAAATGCTTGTCACTCCATGGATGGGAATAGAGCTTACATTTTTAGGAGTGAGAAACGCAACCGACAGTTATACACCAACAGAATCTGAACCAAAGAGAAAAATGCCACTTCCAGCAAGCGCCATTCTTCTAAAATCTCCTCAGGGTGAGGAAAATTGGATTACAGAAAATAGTGAAATGAATTTCATGGCAAATAATAATCCTGTTCGAGTTTATTATGGAAAGGAGAGAATGTTTCTTCCATTTGCTCTTTCGCTTGTAAAGTTTGAAAAAAATGACTATCCCGGAAGTGAAATGGCCATGAATTATAAAAGCTTTGTCCAAATCAATGGTCAAGGTCCAGTTCATGAAATTTATATGAATGAGCCACTTAAGTTAGAAGGCTATACATTCTATCAATCGAGTTACCAAATCACTCCCAATTCGCCGGCACTAACCATTCTTTCCGTTAATCGAGATCCAGGACGAGAGCTTAAGTATATTGGTAGTATTATTTTATGCTTGGGAATTATTATTTACACTCTTCAAAAGAGTAAACGATTTCAAACAAAGTTTAATGTATAGGTAATTAATGAGAACACTATTTGTAACGCTAATCATTCTCTTTTCTTCAATTCTTCATGCTCAGTCGACATCTGTCTCTGATGAGAAATTGGAATTTGATTTAAAACAGATCGCTCAAAATTTTAATGATTTAAAACTGGAAGTTCTTCCAATTAAGGACAGAGGAAGATTAAAGCCCCTTGATACTGTCGCTCGTGAAAATAATCTTTTCTTAACCGGGAAAAAATCACTCTTTGGTTTGAGTCCAGTCGGCTTTTATATGGCCATGCATTTGTTTAAGGACTCATCGTTAATTAAAGTAATCAATATCAGAAATACTGATTTGCGCGAGCTTCTTCAGCTTGAGAAAAAAAGAACATTGTTTAACTTAGAAGAAGTCGAAAAGACCGATATCATGAATTTGGCCAATGCAGCCAGAGAAGTTGAAAAGAAAAGTAAAAACCTACTGACACCAATACAGAGTGCTGAGTTGGAAGTAGTTAATCAAATGTGGCTTCTTAAATCCATTCAAAGTGGTGACCTCTTATTTTCGGGGCTCATTTACAAAGAAGGCGATGATAAAAATGCCACTCAAGTGGCCATGCAGAATTTATTGGTTTCAATTTCTTCTTCTCAAAGCTCAGATATAACTAAAAAATGGTCTAAGGAACTTATGTCTGCTGCAATGTCGGCTAAAGTTGAAAATCAGTTCATGAACCAAAGAGATCGCATGTTCCTTGAGGTTATGTACAATCAATGGAAGCTTTTCTTTTGGGCAGGACTAATTTATTTTGTAATTGCGTTTATAAGCTTTCTTCCATTCTCTAAAAATATTCTCAACGATAACGTGCTTAGTTTTGTCCTTGTGTTTCCACTTTTAATGCTGATTATTGGTTTCGGGACACGAGTTTATATCACTGAGTTTCCCCCTGTAACTAATATGTATGGAACAATGATTTGGGTTTCATTTGGTATTTCCCTTTTTAGTTACATTTTTTACCTTATCTATAAAGACAGAAATATTTTAGCAATTATGTCTCTCGGGGCTTCATTGCTACTGCTATTAACTGAAAATATTCCATTAATTATTAGTCCTAATATGGATCCTATTGTCGCTGTACTAAGAAGTAGCTATTGGCTGACCATCCATGTTTTAACTGTGACGATATCCTATGCTGCATTTTCAATGGCAATGATTTTAGGAAACATCGTACTCATTAGATCACTTTTTAAAAATCAAAATACAGAACTCATCAATAGATTTTCTCACTATGCGTACAGATCAATTCAGTTGGGTGTTTTACTTCTGACTGCTGGAATTATTCTTGGAGGAGTGTGGGCAGATTACTCATGGGGGAGATTTTGGGGATGGGATCCAAAAGAGACTTGGGCACTCATCGCAGACTTAGGATTCTTAGCTATCCTGCACGGACGTTTTGCAGGTTGGATTTCGCCATTACGATTGTTAGTGCTATCACCATTTACTTACATATTAGTTATCATGGCCTGGTTTGGAGTTAATTTTATTCTTGCCACTGGTCTGCATTCGTATGGATTTTCTTCAGGTGGAACCTTCATGGTTATAGCTGCAGTTCTTTCTCAGTTGGTTATTTATGTATTGTATCTTTCAAAATCAATGCTTCACTCCAAAAAGTAGAGCAGTGATGATATGAATAACGGCTACGATATACATAAAAAATGCAAATGGAAGGTGGAATGAATGCCAGTAGCCAAGTAGCTGGTTAAAAGGCTCTAGTAGTAAGATCCTACGGCTTTCCACACCAATTTCCTTAAGAGAATTTCCATCCTGTTTATTGAGTCCAAAAGCTTTTCCAGGGTTAGTAAATAGAAGTTCAATGTCTGACTTTAGGGAAAAAATGAATACGCTCAATGGATTTGAGATATTTTCTTTTACACCGGCAGCATTGTTTGCGTATTTAAAAATTTCCTCAAACTTTTCATCTGAAAAACTTTCTCGATGTTGTTGCACGAATTTACTTTTTAGCGAAGCTACATTTTTTTTGAGTTCTTCTTTTTTCTTTAAAGTTTGGATGTAGAAATATCTCCCGACTATGCCACTTGTGGAAGCAATGACCATGCTCCAAAAGCTGATTGAGACCAGGCCTGAGATTTTAAAATTTGAATGAAAAACAATTAAGATTGGACCTAAAATTCCACAAAAAATGTGAAACTCTAGCCAGCTCGAAAGTTTTCCTAATCCTCTAAAAACATTAAATCGTTTTCTCAGAGTATATAAATTCATTGTGAGCATTACTCCAAAACCAAGCCAGCCCAGGAAATAACTAAGGGGATATCCGGGGATAGGGCTTAGATTGAGATGATATCGAGGAGCAATGATCGAAGATATGTTTTTTATAATACTTTCAGCGTGAATATACTGATTTAAAACAGCATATTCGTATCCTAAAAAGATACTAACAATAAGGCAGATAAATTCGTAGTGTTTCAGTTTCATATCAATCCATGGGGAGTAATTATCATGTTGTATAAATTATATTTTAAACGATAATTTATAAAATAAAATGAAGAAATTAAATTTTAAAAATGGACTGATTCTCCTAGTTGTAGTTTTGTTTACGACTAGATCACACGCGAGCTATTATGGTCGACTTATTTCTGGGGGATTTTTCTCCAAAGAAGTTTTCAGATCTTCTCAGCTTGATAGATACAATGACGTGGCCATTTTATCAGAACGTCTCTATGTAAATTTCGATAAAATTTTAGATACTAGTCATGAGTTCACTGTAGATTTGAGAGACAAAAATAATTTCTTTGATAAGTTAAGTAACGAGAGACGACAATTAGTTGCTAAGAACAAACTTCAGCTCTATCAATTTAACCTTCATAAGTCCGGCCTGAATGAAGGCGTCGATTATTCTCTAGGCAGATTTTCTTTGTCAGAAGCTGGAAGCGTTTTTGTTGATGGTTTAGATATGGGCTTTAGAAAAAGCCTTTTTGGTCTATCGACAAAATTTTCTCTTTTTTATGGTCTTAATCCACAATTAATTGATGAGACGGAAATAAAGTTTAAAACAGATTCAAAAGTCTATGGCGGATACTTTATTCTTGAAGACAAGGGTAAGGACTGGGATAGTTATTTGTATTCAACTACATCATTAGTGCGGCAACAGTTTAAAAGCGAAGTTGATCGTTTTTACTTTTTTAACAACACCAATTTTCAAAATGCAAAAGGAGAGAACTTTTCTTCAATTCTTTATTTAGATCTTGAACCTAAAATATATATACAAAACCTATGGACGACATATGTGTTCGATCTTAAAAATAAATTTAAATTGCGTACATCTTTATCGACAATAGACACTCTTCACTATGTGAGAATTCAGGACGTAAGAGAAACTCTTCCATCAAGTCGTTATCACCAGACCTCTTTTTCTCTTAGAAGCCCGAGTGCTTACAATCAGATGTCCTATGAAACAAAATTGACATTGGGGTTACGTGAAGTAGATAAGAAGAACTTGGCAGAATTGAAGTTTGGAACTTATTTCCCAAGGATAATTAAAGATGAAATTAGTGGAACCCTTAATGTTGGAGCTAAAAAGAATTTTACTTCGAATGACCTGATCTTGGGCGGGGGCTTTCTTCATTCGAATAAATTTAGAGAAATTTCAATCAATCAAGATTTCCAATTAGAGAAAAGAAGAAGTGAAAAATTAAATTTGGCCTTTATCACAGAAGGAAGTTATACAAGATTTTTTGACCGAAGCTTATTTGGTCTTGTGTCAGTACAAAATACGTGGGATCGAAATGTTTCCATTTTTAGTATTTTGTTTAAGGTGTCTTATCGTTTTGGCGAAGGTGGACAAGCTCCGATTCGCGATGGCTCACCTCCAATGGGGCAGTTATGAAAAAAATTATTTTTATTTTCTTTTATATGCTCCTGTCTACTTTGCATGCTCAAGATGTGAAGCAAGGCTTGCTTAATAAACTTCTTGCCCCTGGCCCTTTGATTGAAGGGCATAAAAACTTAGAAAAAGTTGACTGCTTATCTTGTCATGATGCTGGCAAAGGTGTTCCCAGTTCACAGTGTTTAAGTTGTCATAAGGATATTAAACAATCGATTGATCGCAAAAAAACCTTCCACGGACTAGCGTCTCTTAAAAAGAATTGTATTGAATGCCATACTGATCATAAAGGTCGCGATTTTGATTCGACCAAAATTGATATTAAAAAATTTAATCATGATTTAACGGGTCATGTTCTTCACGGCAAACATAAGGATATAAAGTGTATTGATTGCCATAAAGAGACACGGGCCAAGATGGCAACTAGAAAAGCGGACATGCACTTCATGGGATTGACAACGACATGTAAGAGTTGTCACCAAAAGCAAGACGTCCACTTGTTTAAAGGTGATTATGCAGCTAAAGACTGTGATTCATGCCACAATGAAATTAAATGGAAAGATGTAAAAGGATTCGACCATGGCAAAGTTTCCCAATATAAATTAGAAGGAAAACATGCCGAAATGTCTTGTAATCGATGTCATACTCCAAATGGAGATCGAGTCGGGCCATCAATTTATAAATGGGATAATCTAAAAACGGATAGCTGTCTATCTTGTCATAAACCATATCACAAAGACACATTGTCACAAAAATATAGCGATGGTCAGTGTTCAAAATGTCATGATCAAAGTTCATGGAAAATTCCAAAATTTAACCACGCTATTACAGGGTTGACGTTAAAGGGAAAACACGCAGATATTACTTGCGTAAAATGTCACAAGGAAACAGCTCCTTTACCTGAAGTGACCTATAAGCTTTTAAGTGGTCAAGCAAAAATGGTTCCTCATAAATGGACGGGACTTCAGTCGAGCTGTATTTCTTGTCATAAAGACATCCATCAATTTGGTGGACTTGTTTCAACCAGATTTGGAAAATTGGATCAGTGTCAAACATGTCACAACGAACGAAGCTTTAAAGAGGGGATAAATTTTAATCACAGCTTAGACACTCATTTTAAAATTAATGGAAAACACACTCCACTTGCTTGTATAAAGTGTCATACAAATTCAGATGTAAATAACAAAGAGTCGCCAAGAGTTTATCATTTTAAAGATATAGAAAAAGATAACTGTGTTATTTGTCATAAGAGTCCACATTTAAAAACGTTTTCTCAGAAAAACTTGGATAAGAGATGTTCTTCTTGTCACGTTACGACTTCATGGAAAGAGACAAAGACATCTGAACAATTTAATCACAACGTCGATACTAATTTTTCTTTGGAAGGAAAACATACCAAGCTTCAATGTAATACTTGTCATAAAGATGGTGAGAACAAAATTTTTAAATTCAACTTTGGCGAAAAGCAATTTTGCGAGGCTTGCCACACCAATGTTCACAAAAATCAATTCAGCGATAAGTTTGCAAGTAAGTCGTGTCTTGAATGTCATAATGCTGATACATTTAAGGATTTAAAAAAGTTTGATCACGGCAAAACAAATTTTGCTTTAGATGGAAAACATTCAGATCCAAAAGTTACATGCGTACAATGCCATAAACCGACTAATGAATTCATCGTTTACAAGGAAAAGAATGTACGCCCGAAAGGAAACTTTAAATTTGTTGATGATAAAAAAGGATTGTGTGAATCATGTCACACTAATGTGCACACCAACCAATTTACTAAGGGCACACAAGAAAAAGCATGTACTACTTGCCATGTAACACAGACGTTCCATAAGTTAAAAAACTTTGATCACAATATGACGAAGTTTCCTTTAACGGGCTTTCATGAGAAAGCACAATGTATAAAGTGTCATACTAAGACCAATGATTTTTTTACTGCTCCACCTAAAAACCCGATGCACAAATTTGCTTTTAAAGGGCTCTCAACAGACAACTGTAAGGTATGTCACCAAGATGTTCACAAGGGAGAGTTTGGCAATAGCTGTAAGGAATGTCACTCAGAGGATAAAAAATGGAAATCGACTCAAAACTTCCATAAAGATTTTCTTCTAAAGGGTGTTCACTATGTATTGAAATGCAATGAATGTCATAAGGACCAAAGGCGATTGGGTGGAATGAGTGAGAATTGTTTAATGTGCCATCAAAAAGATGATAGACACCATGGTACACTTCCAAACTGTAAAGAATGCCATAAACAAGAATTCTGGGAAGTCACTTCGTTTAAACATTCGCTGACATCGTTTCCACTGAGAGGAAGTCATCGCGTACTAAGCTGTGATGCTTGTCATAGCAATGGAATATACCAAGGGAGATCCAGTGAATGTATTTCTTGTCACCTGAAGGATAAGGCAAAATCAGTGACAGTTAATCATAACGTCGCGGGATTTGAGAATTGCTCTGCTTGTCACAATCAGTTTGTGTTTAAATAATTTTGATTATTAATTATGCAGAGAACATATAACTAGATTCTATTGTTCAGCCTTATTAAGTGAATAATGCTCTAGTAGCTTGCCTTTTACTTTAAACTTAAATAAAGAGTTTATGTGTAATTCTTCTCTGTAAGGATTGTAATTGGTGAAAAAGTATCTTTCTCTTTTTTTCATTTTCTTTTTTTTAACTCAGTTTTCTGTTTATGCTAACGAGCTAAGCTTAATGGAAGGTGACGTTATTGGTGAAACTGAAATCATAGAAGATTCCAGTACCGCGTATATTGAGGCAGCTACAAGAAGTCGCTTTGGACATATTGGAGTTGTTTTTAAATACAACGGAGAGTTGAAGGTGTTTGAAGAGTATCCGCCCCAAGCTCAAATTGTAACAGTCGATGAATTTTTAAATCGCTCTCCAGGAAAATTTGCTGTTATCAGAAATCCAAAAGCATTAACCAGCGATCAATTAGAAACTATGAAATCAGTGGCATTAAATTTGGTGGAAAATGAATATCCCTACAACTATTCACAAATCAAAAATGATTCCAGCATGAACTGCTCTGAATTTGTGAATTTTGTATTTTCAAAAATTGGATTCACTCTAGGGAAAGTTGAAACCATTGGAAAATTGCACTTGAAGAGCTTTATAGGTCACCCTTGGCGATTATGGAAAATGGGCAATCCCGATATTTCTAAAAACGATCTTGTTATAACTCCCAAGTCTATAATGCAAACACCTGGCTGGATTAAAGTGGCGGGTGTACTTAATCCAAATGATAACTTGAGCGATCGTGAATTGTATCGCCAATGGAAAAGCGAAAATGCGATTCACGATATCGCTCGCGAATGGATGCTTTTTGAGTGGCAAATCAAGTTGATGTCGTGGTTTTAATCATTTCCAGGAATCCAAATTAGCTTGCACTCTGGCCTTCATCAGATTGATTTTCTTCAAGGCTTCATCTTTTTGGTCCTGAGGAGCTGCCAATAAATTTACAGCTTTTAAATCCCGATCAAAAGCTTTCAAAACTTTTTTCCAAAGCTTTGGAGTTGACCAGTTTGGATCAGCAAAATTCCCATCATCACTGTATAAAGAAACGGAAATGGCATCCCTTTTAAGAAAACCATCAATGTCCATTTTTATAAGTTTTTTAAACACAGGATCTTTTAAATACAACTTTAAAATTTTATCAATTGATTCGATCTTAGTTATGGCATCATTCATTTTTTCAATTGAATTAATAGGGTTCGCAAGTATTTTTTCATTAACAAAAGTGCCAAGGAAGAAAACTCTGGCCATTAAAAAAGTGTAGGCTTCGTCAATATAGAGCCCACTATTTATTATCTGATCATTGATAATTTGATCAACTTTTTCATCGGGAAGGAAACCTGCAATTGTTACTATTGCCGAAAATTTTGCCATTTTTTGATGATCATATTTTTTTATAACTGCAGGATCGTTTGCATCTTCAGCACTTGGTCTTTGGTCATGTATTTCGTTTACAAAAAGAGAAGTCAGTTCCACTGCCTCTTTTGCTGTGATTACTTCCCCAAGCTTAATGGCCCCTGGGATCATTCCCAATGCTACTGGCTCCAGGTCCTGAGTATTTTCATCTCTAAACATTAAATCAAGATAGGCTCCCATTTTCTGTTCACGAACAGCACTGTTGGTTTCGCTAATACCTTTAACTGTACTATCCATTTTTTGATTCATTTGCTCCATCGTGGCAGGTAACTTATTTGCAGTTACGTCCAGGGCCTTCATGGCATCACAGCCTTGAATAAGAGCGCAAATCGACATCAATCCGATTAATCTTTTCATACTATTTTCCTTCTAGGATTGAAGCCTTTAACTTCTCACTTCCGTCATCTGCAGTATTGCCTAACCAAATGGACGCGATTGATTTAAAGACAGATTTGTCACCATTAATTTCTTGAATTTGACCACTCGGTGATTCGAAAGTTATTTTTGTCGTACCATCATCATTTCTTTTTAAAACGATGGTCATTGTTTTTCCACTTGATACTTTTCCAGAGGCCTTAAGGGCATCTAAAAATTCTTGAATGGCCTCATTATCCGTATCAACGTTATTGGCATCAAGGGCATCGCTAATAACAGACATGATTTTATTGCCGTCCACGCTAAAGAGATAAGTTAAATTGAATGCGGCCATATTCATATCATCCATCGAGTTCAAGGCACCTTCCGGAGTACGAACAAATTTTCCAGCGTTATCTACAAACATTTGTGCGACAAAAACTTTAATATTGGTGATAAGAACTTTTTTTACAAAGATGCCGGAGCCAACGAGATCAAGTTTTGCATCGCCTTTATCTGTTGTAACTATTGCAGAGTGTGCAATCTTAACATTTTCAATTGTTTTGTCAGACTGATCAGTTGTAATAATCCCTGCATAAGATATATTGGAAAGCAGAATTAAAGACAAAATCATGCCAGAAAATTTCATTAAGAACTCCTTCTTCAAAAAACTTAGATGTCCTTTTCTAACATAAAAGCAGATTTAAATGTTGGCCCCTTGAATAAGTTACACGAGAGAATGGAAGTTGTTGATTTTGCAGCTATTTTCTCAGTGATAACTGTAAAATCATGACCAATCTTAGCCTTTTCTGTAGCGTAACTTTTTCATTGTTTAACCTTAGAAGATCATCCATTTGATATATTTGTGTAATGAAAATTAAATGCTTTAATTATTTGGCCATCGCCTTGATCGCAGTGCTTGCAGGCTGCAAAGGCTCTGATTTTGTAATATCGTCTCCAGTCACTACAGAACAGACAGCAGTAGAAAAAATTCAATCAAAGCATGATGATTATAACAAAGTTAGCTGTGTTGAATGCCACGAATCTAATCGCCCTCAAACCAAAATTGTTCACGGAGATAATCGTAACTGTGTTGAATGCCATAGTGCCGTTCGTGAAAACAACAAGCTTAGTTGGAAGAAATTAATTAAATTTGATCACACTGTTAAAGTTGAATCATGTACCCAATGCCACCAAACAAAGATGCCACAAACAGCTCCACATGGGGCAGATCAAGTAGGGAATCAAAATGATTGCATTCAGTGCCATAGTACAAATTCTTGGAATGTCACAAAATTTAATCATGAAAAGATGGCCACTAATGATTGTAATCAATGTCACTTAACAAGCCATCGTGATTCAAGACCAAAAAACGAACAGAACCATCCAGCAAAAGGGTATGAAAAAGTAGACTGTTATCAATGTCATATTGCAAAGGAACCAGCTGCGAGTTGGAAAGATTTAAAGTTTAACCAACGCGAGCATTCTCCTAAGCCAAATAGTTGTATCGCTTGTCATGATAACCAAAGACCATTGGCCCATAAACAAAATCCAACGGTTGTGGGAATGGATAAAGGGGAGTGTAACTTATGTCATGGAAGTACAATTGACTGGAAAACTGATTTAAAAAAATTCAATCATAAGTCAGGTGCACCAACAAGCTGTATGTCTTGTCATCAGCAAGACGCTCCTGATGATACTCACCCTTCTAAACTTGGAAATTATACAAAATTAGACTGTGCTCTTTGCCATACTTATCAAGCTGAGGAAAATAAAAAACCAAAATGGTACAATCTAACTTTTGATCAACGAGATCATTCACCAACTCCTGGCAGTTGCAAGACATGTCATCAAACTGTTAATGATTCTCGACCAGAAACAAAGTCTCATGAAAAGTTAAGTCGCGCCAATAATGACTGTCAAACATGTCATGCTTATGACTCTGAGAAAAAGTGGAAAAATATTTCTAAATTTAATCACAATAAAATTGAAGCTGGAGAGACTTGCGAAAGTTGTCATAATCCAGAGAACAAAATATTAAAATCAAAATCACAAGATCACGTGCCTACCAAGTTTGCTTGTGTTGAATGCCATAAGACAGAAGGCTGGAAACCTGCTACTTATAAACATGCAACAGGTGATACAAATTGTTTGAGCTGCCATAATGGAAAAGTGGCAAATGATGCTCCAGTGTCTCATAAACTGTCGGTTAAGCCACAGTGTAGTACTTGCCATAATCAAACAGAGTGGAAGGATGTTCATTACGATCAAAATTTTGTTCACCCGGAATCAAGTCTTATGCACCAAAGGAAAAAGGGAAAAGAAACTCTTTATCATAAAAAACAAAATGACTGTTTAATGTGCCATGATTCGAAATCAAATTCAGTGAAGTATAAATTTAACTATGGTGTAAGCTGTGCTTCTTGCCATGAAGATAAGGCGAGAACAAATAAAATTCACGTATTCGAAGGAATAAAACACATAAGAAACTGTATTATGTGTCATACATACAGTAAGTGGGAAAAGGTCTTTTGGTGGACGAAGTAAAAAATGGCGGAAGCGAAAAGCGACAGACCTGTCATACGCCCGTAATTTTAATCCCTCCATTCTTTAGGGCACAAAGTTGCTGACCAATATTTCTAGTGTGGAATATTTTTATTTCCACACTTAATGTTGTAATTGGAATTTGTTTATGATGAATGTAACTCTGAACTTATACAAATTGTGAGCTAGTCTTACTTAATAAATTCAACAAATAAGTGTGAATCTTTTAGATCCAAATATGATCGGTCAATGTTTCTCCTAAAGAAAAATATCCAGTGTTTTCAAAGTTGATATTAACTTGTCCCATTTAGGGATTGATTTTTTTGAAGAATAATTTAACTTATTTCCGGGGAAGTTAAATACACTTTTTATTCCGCAATAAAAATTGATACATCATTCAGTGCAAGAGGAAGAATATTGTGAAATTCAGGGAACAAGAGTTCCAAACTCTCGCGGATAATATTCCCGATTTGATCGTACGTTACGATAAGGATTTACGCCGGATTTATGTGAACCCGGCCTGGGAAGCTGCAAGCGGTTTGACTGCTTGGGAAGTCATCAATAAGAACATTGGTGATATTCCCAAAGTTACCATGCCAATCAATGCAGAGTATGAAAAAAAACTTTGTCTGGCCCTCGAGACCGGACTCCGTCAGACGCTTGAGTTCACTTGGGAGAATGCCCATGGAGAAACACTTTATCTCGAGTATACAATCGTACCGGAATACGACCAAAGTGGAAAAATAGTTAGCGTGCTTGCCGTCGGCCATGACCTTACAACACGCAAGTTGATAGAGCGTAAACTAAGTGAAAGTGAGGAGCGTTTTCGCGAAATCTTTGATCAAGTTTCGGATTCACTCATCTTGGCGGAAGTTACATCTGATGGGCATTTCCGAACTCTCGCGATCAATCCCTCTTTTGAGAAATCGTCTGGTCTAGTGGGAAAAGAGTTGGTAGGCAAACTTATTATCGAAGCGCTCCCAAAAGAGGTTGCCCGTGTCGCTGAGTCTGCGTGTCGTCGCTGCCTCGAGCTTGGAGTAACCTATGAAGACGACATCTCTTTTGACATGCCCTCCGGGCTGCGTTTTTACCGTTCGACACACATACCAGTGCAGAATGAATTCAGACAAGTCCATCGCATAGTGATTATCTCCCGCGATATCACCGATATCAAGCTCGCAGAGTTAGGCGCCCGAGCAAATCTTAAATTTTTTGAAAGCATGGATAAAGTAAACCGAGCCATACAAAAAGCAGAAACGCTTGAACAGATGATGAACGATGTGCTTGATGAGGTCCTAGTGATATTTGATTGTGATCGGGCGTATTTGCAGTATCCGTGTGACCCAAATGCGGCCACATGGAGTGTGCCGATGGAACGTACGCATCCGGAATATCCAGGAGCAATCATATTGGCGAAAGAAATTCCAATGGATTCAGATGTCGCATCTTTGTTAAAAATTTTACTTGATTCTAAAGGGCCGGTAGTGTTTGGTCCAGGATCAGAATTCTCGTTACCTGAAGGTATATCAAAACGATTCAATACTAAAACATTTCTATCGATGTGCATATCTCCCCGAGGTGATATGCCTTGGCAATTCGGGATACATCAATGCTCTTACGATCGGATTTGGACAATTGATGAACAAAAACTTTTTCAAGAGATCGGTCGGAGATTAAGCGATGCTTTGACAACATTACAGAAAGAACGCGCACTAAATGTAAGTGAGAAAAAATATCGAGCTATTGTTGAAACCGCGCAAGAGGGAATTTGTATCTCTGATGAGAAGTTTCAAATAACATATTTGAATAATCACTTGGCCGAGATGTTTGGTTATTCTCCAAATGAGTTAATGGGGCGCTCAGTTTTAGATTTTATTCATAAAAAAGATCTCGAAAAATATTTGCACCAACGGGACGAGAGAAAAACAGGATTAAAAGGGACTTATGAAGTTCGTTTTATTCATAAAAATGGACATTTCATTCATGTTCGAATGGCAGCGAGTCCTTGGTTTGATGAATCTAATAAAATCATCGGATCAGTTGGGATGGTAACAGATATTAGCGCGCTTAAGAATGCTCAAAGTGTTCTTAGAAAATATGCTGAGCGTATTATTAATGTTCAAGAAGAGGAACGTTTTCGGTTAGCTAGAGAGCTTCATGACGGCATCGTTCAAACATTAGGAAGTATTCTTCATCGCTTTCGATCCGAACAAGAGTTAGAGTCGGGGCTTGTTGAGAATTTATTAAGTAATGTTATCGAAGAGGTTCGAGGGATTTCCTATCAATTGCGACCGAGTATTCTGGATGATCTTGGTTTGTCTACTGCTCTAAAATCTCTGTGTAGTGAATTTCAAGCGAGAACCAAAATTGAAGTTAAACAAAATATTAAAGAGCTTTCGACATCTCTCGATAAAAATGTTGAACTCGCATTGTATCGAATTGTTCAAGAGGCCATGGGCAATATCGAAAAGCACTCTAAAGCAACACATGCTTGGATAAGCCTTCTTCATTCCCATTCACTCTTAGGCTTAGAAATTAGCGACAACGGTAAGGGGTTTTGTTACGATTCTAGTAAAGTGACAAATACAGGGCTTGGTCTATTGCACATAAAAGAACGTAGTATCGGCATCGGTGGTATTGCCCGGATAGATTCGATTCCCGGCAATGGGACAACCATCTTTATTTCGATTCCAATGAAAGCTGTATCGAGTGTTGTCCAGAGGTAATTTATGATAGAGCAATCAATTCGTGTCTTATTAGTTGATGATCATCCAATGTTTCTTGAAGGCATTCGAGCAAACTTGGGAAGACAAACAGATATTTCAATTATTGCTGAAGCAATGAGTGGAGAAGACGCTATCGAAAAAACGGCAAAATTTCATCCGGATGTGATTTGTCTTGATATTGGCTTACCCAAAATGAATGGGCTAGATGTTGCAAAAGTACTTCGAAAAAATTATTCCAAGAGTAAAATTCTTGTTCTATCAATGCAGAATCAGCGCGAATATGTTGAACGTTTTTTAAATTTAGGAGTAAAAGGCTACGTTGTAAAAGATGCACCTCCTGCTGAGTTAGTTGAAGCAATACGAAGCATTTCTAAAGGGAAAGTCTACATTGGCAATGGGATTAAATCATCAGTTCTTATTGATGAAAAACCTTTAGCAGAGCAAGTATTGCCGGATTGCCTTTCTGAGCGCGAACTCGAGGTGTTAAACTTGATTAGTGTAAGCTCAAAAAATAAAGACATTGCATTGGTGCTGGGAATCAGTGTACGAACTGTAGAAAAACATCGCTCGCGAATTATGAGAAAACTTGGAATCGATAATGTTGCAGGTCTGATTCGCTATTTGCAATATCTAGATAAAAATTAATAGTTAATATTTGCCCAATCAATCAGCACTTTTTCATCAGAAATAAAAATAGTTTTTCCTTCCTGCTCAATAATTCCTGCTTCTTTAAATTCCGACATAAAACGTATAAGTGTTTCATTCGCAGTTCCAATCATTGTTGCCATTTCATCTCGTGTTAATTTCAATTCGATTTTCCACCGACCGGAACTGTCTTTTACGCCGTGACTTGATTTAAGGAAAAGAATAAGTTCAGCGAGACGTTCGCGAACATTTTTTTGTTGAAAAGAAGAGAGTTTGTTATCAGCGTGTCCCATGTCGCGGGTAAGTTTGTTGATGATATTAAGTGCAGTAGATGGGTTTTTCTCAATCGCTTTTAAAATAAATTTCTTATCAATAAAACACACTTCACTGTCTTCCATCACAGTTGCAGTTACTGAGTGGTTATCGTCTGAGAAAAGACTTCTAAGCCCGAGAAAATCTCCTCCTTTAACGATGCGAACGATTGTTTCTTTTCCATCTGGGGCAGCTTTAGTCAATTTGATATTTCCCTTGCTAATACAGTAAAGACCAAAAGGGTGATTGCCTTGAACGAAGAGCGTTTGACCTTTTTTGTAAGTGTTATTGATTTTGTGATGAGAAACTTCGTCAAGCTCCGGCGAGGACAAGTTACAAAAAATTCCTTCAGCTAAAGAAGCACAATTTTCACAAGAGAGATGAGGCTTATTTTTCATTTTCATTACTCGTAAAGGTAAAATTGATCTTTTTCAAATAGAGTTTAACTTTAAAATAAATATGATGTAAATCATGTTTTATGGGTTTTGTGTACGTATTAATACGTACAGGACTCGACTCTGATAAAGTATCGCTGATACCAGAAAGCCCTTAGATCTAAAATTTCACCAGTTGTATTTCGATCACAATCCCTCAATGCGTGCTAATACGCATTGAGTGTGGCAGGCGAAAGTAAATGTAAGGGGGTGTATTAAATTAAAAAAATCTGAAACTGATAATTATCAATTTTAGTTTCGATTCATGTCATATTGTTCAAGATTAAGTGCTCCGATATACACGCATGTCACAAATCATACTTATAGAAAACAACGACACCCTCAGGGATCTATTAAAATTTAATATAATGAAGTGCCTTGGCATAAATGTCATTGAGAAAAAAAATGCATTTGAAGCCGTTTCACTTTTGGAAATAGTTCCGAATATAGATATGGTTATTTGCCGAGAAAATATTGAGTCGGAAAAAACTGGAATTAAACTTGCCCGCTATCTGGAAAAAGAAAAATCTTCTATTCCACTTCTTGTTATTGGGAATAACGTTTCAGCTTACCCTCATCTTAGCGCCATTGATATTAATCAATGTTGGAAGAGTATAATAGCAAAAATAAGTAAAATTTTGAACATTGATGCAAGTATGGATGAGGCAAAGAGTATTAACGAATTTGTTCCTGTAAGTCTTAACTATTTCTTAAATATTTCTTCAGCAAGTATGGGGTGTGATGTTTACATTCGGTTAAAAAAAGGTAACGAGTATCAATATATAAAACGTCTCCGCTCTTGCGATCAATTTACCAGAGCTGATATTGAAAAATATCAAGCTGCCGGACTAAGAGAATTCTACATATTAAAAGAGTACTATAATTCATTTATTAACTTTGCGAGTTCTCATCTTTCAGTCAAGCTTGAAAATTCAAGTTTGACTTGTATCGATCGAATCCAGTTGGGATCGGAAGCATATAATTTGACCTCTGAACGAATTCACTCATTGGGAGTTGATCAGCACACTGTAGAGATTGTGGAGTCGAGTATAAAGTCGATGATGTCATCAGTGAGAGAAGACGATGCACTTGCAAGTTTTTTGAAATCTCTAAGAGCAAAAAAACTTTCATATGGATATGTTCATTCATACTTAGGATGTCTAGTCCTTCATAAAATTTTCCCAAGCTTTGAAATGAAATACCTACACGACAAAGACTTTTTTACTTTTGTTTCTTATTTTCACGACATTTCATTGAGAGATGATTTGGTGGGGTATCACAGCACAACAGATGTTATTAATAGTGGTCTGGCCAAAGGTGATAAATTGTTAATCCAAAATCACGCGATGATTTCAGCGGCAATTGTTGAAAGTTTCGAAAATATTCCATCTGGTGTCGTTGAAATCATAAGAGAGCATCATGGTTCAAAAAATGGAGTTGGCTTTTCTGAGTTGTTAAGCGATTCCATTTCTCCAGTCAGTATGGTTTTTATCGTTGTTGAAGATTTTGTGGATGAGTATTTAAAAATTATAGATAATCCAACGATCAGCAATGTGAATCGAGTTCTTGAGGTCCTGGGAAAAAAGTATAACAAGCATACCTATGAAGAAACAGTGATGGCGTTGAAGAATATGATAACGAAAAGAAGTGGGAGTCGTTGATGGAAAGAGATATTTACGTAGATATGATAAAAAAGTTAACTGTATTAATAGTCGATGATGACCCTGACATTTTGGATCTATTATCTGAAGAATTCAAATGCCATGGGCATAATGTTAGTACTGCCAAGTCTGGAAATTTTGCTATTGATCTACTGAAGCGTCAAGAATTCGATATTGTCCTTTCTGACTTTAGAATGCCCAATGGTAATGGGCTTAGCGTTCTAAGATTTATTAATTCGATGGAAAACAGGCCAAAATTCTTTTTTATGTCAGGAGGTGCTGAGATGGGCATTAGAGAATGTTTGCAAGAGGGAGCAACGCTGTTTTTTTTAAAACCCATAAGTCCCAATTTTTTAGTTTCTCAAATTTTAAAAAATCATTATTGCTAATCGTAAATAGAGTACTGTCTACCTATGATCAAAACACTAGCATCAAAAAACACACTTGCTTGGGGATGTTTTGACTGTTGATGATGATCTCTCAATTGGTGAAGTTTTAGAATTCAATGATAAATCTCTTATCTCAAGAAAAAGTTTTAAGATCAATTGGCGTAAAATGAGTGAATAAAAAAATCCAAAACATGACAAATGTCAGATGTAGTTTTGATCAATATCACTTTATTAAAAAATTAACGAATGAAGTAGTAATAATACGCATATCGCGCGGAGAGGTTTCATCCGAGAATTATTGAACGTAACTTTTCAGTAGGGAAAGAAACTAAATTACTAATTGAACAAGAAGGGGAATCGTTGTGAAAAAATGGAGTTTGAACGCGAAAATTGCACTTATTCTGAGCATCTTTACGATCGCAAGTGTTCTGATCGCAGTAATTGGAATTAAAGGCATGTCAGATCTTAATGAGTCGATGAAGACTATCGTTACTGTGAATGCTGTAAGGCTAAATGATGCCCAGGAGTTACAAGGCTTATTTTTCACTCAGTTGATCAACGAGAAAAATTATATTCTCGATGATACGAAGGAGGGGATGGCCGAATATCAATCAAGGCTTGATAAGCGTAATGAAGAAATAGAAAAATTGATTGAAAGATCATACAAAGTTTCAAGTGATTTAGGGAAAAAAGATTTAGATGCGTTTAAGAAAACTTATGAGTCGTGGTGGTTGACTATAACGGAGGAACTAAAGTTAGCAGCGGCCGGGGATGACAAAGAGGCCATTCGTATAAGTAAAGGTAAAGGTCGTGAATTTCGTCTAACGGGAGAAAAAATCATTGATGGCATTGTTGCACGAAATCAAAAGCTAATGAAGGAAGAGAGCGACCGAGCGGAAGTGTCTTATGGACATTCTCGAACAGTGATGATTACGACAAGTATATTTTCTATTTTATTTGGGATTGTTTTTGCTTTTTTTATGATGAGAATGCTTAGTCGTGCTATCGATCAAGTAATAACAAATCTTACAGATGGCTCAGGACAGGTTACGAGTGCGGCTCAACAAATTGCTTCATCTTCGGAAGAATTATCGGGGGCCTCTACGGAGCAAGCTTCTTCACTTGAAGAGACAGCAGCTTCAGTAGATGAGTTAAATTCCATGATCCAAAAAAATGCTGAAAATGCAATGAGAACATACAACCTCGCCGGAAGTAGCAAGCAGAGTGCAACGAGAGGGAAGGAGGTTGTACAGAATATGATAAGTGCTATTGATGAAATCAATGTGAGCAATTCTACAATTATGGAATCAATCAATGAAAGCAATCAAAAGATTTCTGAAATTGTCACAGTTATTTCCGAAATAGGAAATAAAACAAAGGTCATTAACGATATTGTTTTTCAAACGAAGCTACTTTCTTTTAATGCTTCAGTAGAAGCGGCAAGGGCAGGAGAGAATGGAAAAGGTTTTGCAGTCGTAGCTGAAGAGGTTGGAAATCTTGCTCAGATGAGCGGTAATGCAGCTAAGGAAATTACGGCCATGCTAGATGACAGTATTCTCAGAGTTGGAGGGATTGTAACAGATACGAAACAAAAAGTAGGAGATCTGATTTTGGATGGAAAATCGAAAGTGGAAACAGGAACTCGAATCGCTAAAGAATGTGGACTCGTCTTGGATGAGATTGTTGTCAATGTAGACAGCGTGACATCAATGGCAGCAGAAATTTCAAATGCATGTAAGGAACAAGCTCTTGGAGTGCAAGAGATCACTAAGGCGATGGGGCAATTAAATCAGGTTACTCAAACTAACTCTGCAGCTTCAGAAGAGGCAGCGAGTGCTGCTGAAGAATTATCAGCTCAGACTGATTCATTGAGTTCTGTAGTTGGTATTTTAGTTGAAGCGATTAAAGGAAGTGGAACCGAAAAACATTTGATTGCCTATGCTCCGGAAATTAATAAAAAGTATAATGCTTCAATAACACCATCAAGGCCCGTAAAGGAAAATGAAAAACATTCATTCAATAAAATTCTGGGATTGGATCAACGAAATATTCCAATAGAAAATGACCCGCGCTTTGAAGAAGTTTAAAGACAGATCAATTATGTTTGAAATCCAAAGGCAAGTATTAGATTTAAATGAAGATGACTTTTATTTTTTCAGGGAAGCAATTTATACCTTGGCAGGGATTTCACTTTCTATTGCCAAGAAAGATTTAGTCAAATCTAGACTTCGTCAGAGAGTTCTCTCATTAAAAATGGATACGATTGCAGATTATAGAAAATATCTGCAATCGCTTCCTTCAACTGATAGCGAGTGGCAAAACTTTATTAACATGATGACCACTAATAAAACAGATTGGTTTCGAGAAGCGTCCCATTTCGATATTCTAGAGCAAGATATTTTGCCTTATTTTCTAATGAAAGAAAAAAAGAAAATTCACGTCTGGTGTGCTGCAAGCTCGACAGGAGAAGAAGCTTATTCTCTTGGATTGCTACTCAATTCAAAATTAAAAGGAACGAATACATCATTTGAAATTTTGGCAACGGATATAGAGTGAGCCCCTTTGTCTGGAGAATTTTCCCATAATTAGTGAACAGCTCGATTGATAATAACTTTCATGCTATTAGCATGGACAATTCAATGGAGACTGTTATGGAAGTATTTACAAAGATTA
>JBBIME010000011.1:0-197519 GCA_037444575.1 Bacteriovoracales bacterium | reverse complement strand
ACGGCGGTGGAACAAACAATAACGGTGGTGGAACAAACAACAACGGCGGTGGAAACACTAACAATGGTGATGGAACTACGAACAATGGTAACGGAAATAACAACGGTAATGGCAATAACAATTCGAACACCAGCAACACACAGACTACGACTTCAAATTCCCAACCTGAAAAGAAATTAAAAGCAAGAGTTCTCCCTCTAGCATTTGGCAACTATGATATTTTAGATAAACCAGTGAACTTAACAGGAAATGAATTTGCTGATTCTGAAGACCTTATTCTTGATGATTACCGCGATGGTTTTGCTGTTACCCAAATCAGAAAATATAATCTTGGATTAGGAAATGCGGCCCAAATTTATGTTGAAAATTCTACTGGGCTTGCCGCCCTTTCTTCTGGACTCGTTGGCGTAATGGTTACAGGTAACTCTTTTGTTCAATACGAAAGATTAGTTAACAATGAGGCCCTTGTTGATAGTCTTCCAACTCTTACAATTCCATTCGAATACGAAAAACTGAAGTCATATAAATCGGGTGAAAGTGTTTCTTATGAAAGCACTGGTGGAATGCTTTATTCAGCAGGAGCTGGCATTGGAGGTGCATTCGCAGGTGGAAGTGTTGTCGCTGAAGGTGGATTTAAAACTTTTGTTCAAAAAGATTCTTCTACAAAAGTTTTCGTTCAAGTAACTAAAACAAATCTAAAAAAAGCATCACTTTTTACTGGTCTTGGAATTTATGTTCTAGATACAAGTAAGCTTGAAAACATGAATAAAGGCTTTAGCTATGGTTTCGATTTTGAAGTTGGAGGAAAACAAGCGATTCGTGCTTATCAAGAACTTCTAAAAGGAAATGCTACCCTTGCTCAAAAACTTTCATTAAATTCGTTAGTATCAGGTGTTGAACAAATTGATTCATTCAATACGACAGAGATCTCCAAATCAAGAGGTATTGCTTTTGGTATCCCAATGATTGCAACTCTTAACTCTTCTACTTCTGAAATTAACGGACAAACAAATACTATCTACAACAATGACAAATCATTTACAAATCTTAACTATGGCGTATACCTTAAAGAATTAAATGGACGATTCTTCCACATGCATAAAAATCTCACTCAATCGTTTTATGCAGGAAAAGCTCAAAATTATAATTCAAACAACCAGCTTCTTTCAGAGGATCAAACGGCAACTTTCCTATGGAGTTACGAAAATGATTCAACAAAAAACTGGAAACTAAAAGAGGCCTTAGAAAAACTATACCAATCAACTGGACTTAGATCTGAGTTTGCTCCTCACTATGTGCCTGCATTTGAAGCTGGTGGAAAACTTGGTTATGTAAAAATTGAAGTTAGCGCTGAACTTCCTTCACGTTTCACTAGAAAGTTAATTTCAAACGCAAAAAACCTAGAGGCCATCAATACTCAAATGAACAACGCTATTTTAATGATTGAGAACTACTTTCAAAAAGGTGATGACCTAGATAATCTATGTCATAAAAATGAACCAAACGAAATCTTGAATGAAAGTATGTCTGAATGCAAATCAAGATTACAAAGTGAAACAAGATCTTCAATCAACAGAATGAATTCTATTTTTATCCAGATGAACTCACAGCAATTAAACTCTTCTGATTTTGTTAAGAAATACGCTCTTGTGGGTAAAGAGTTATTAAAGAATCAATTAGTTCTCAACTCACTCCTCTCCCTAGATTCTGACTGTGAACTTTCATATGAAGTAAAAATGCAAGGAAGAAGAATAAATAAAATATCTAAGAAAATTCCTGCGAATCCAGGATGTAGATTAAACAACTAAAACATTTTTATTGCTAAAAAATTTAATACGCCCCCCATGGGAATAAGTAACCATAGGGGGACTTTATTAAACAGTGTCAGAATAAAAATAATTATAGCCATAGAGACTAAGAAAAAATTTAGCTCTATTCCCAATCCCATTTTTACAACAGTGACAATGATTGGCCCAACAACTCCAGCGACAGCTCCAAAAACAAAATCATTGATCCAGATCTTTCCACGCAATTTTTTTACAACATGGGGAAACCAAGTGCTCATGTGAAAGAAGGCCGCTGCAAAAATACAGACCGTCCCAACGATTGCTCCAGTCATTCCTGCGATTTTGTGACCGACATACGTTGCAGTTACAACAACTGGTCCAGGGGTCATCTGCCCAAAGGCTAAAGCATTTAAAAATTCACTTTGAGTAAGCCAATGGTACTTCACAACGACATCGTGTTGAAGCATCGGAACAATGGCCAATCCTGTTCCAAAAACAAGGGCCCCGGCCTTAAAACAAACAAGGGCCAGATTCTTAACCGAACTTGAAAATAGAAGAAGTGGAGCAACTGATAAAAATCTTCTTTTATATCGACCTTGAAAAACAATCAAAATTCCAAAACCGATAATAACAACAGGCTCAAGACTCGGGTGAAAATAATTAATATATCCTGAAATTAAAACGAGAACCCAGAAAAAAATATCTTTATAGTTATACTTCACCAAACTTTTTAAGCTTCCAAGAATAACTCCTAGGGCCGCTACTTGCATTCCAAGCATGAGGGATTGAGTGAAAGCGAGCTGCGAGATCGAACTAAAAAACATCGAGAATAGAATCATCATCAAGAAGGCCGGGAAAACAATTCCAAAACCAGCGAGAAATCCGCCCCAAAAACCAGCGCGAGTTCTTCCTAGAAAAACTGCTGTTTGAAAGGCCACAGGCCCAGGCATTGCTTTAATCAGAGAGAAACTGGCATTAAAATCATTAACATCCATCCACTTGCGGCCTTCGACAAGCTCAGCCTGCATCGTTCCCACGAGCGCAAGAGGGCCACCAAAACCTAAACAACCAAGACGAATGAAATAAAGAAAAACTTCTTTATAGTTATGCTTATACTCGATAGCTTCATCACTCATTGCTTTTTCATTACCCTGCCCCAAAAACTAAAAAAGCTCCCAGTGGGAGCTTTTTTAGTTTTAAGACTATTTAACAATTCTTGTTCGCCATGCTCGTATTTCAGGAGCGAGATAATTATATTTCATCGCTGCTAATGTGTATGAGGCATACTCATAATCTTTCGTGTGAGTTAAACACTCTGTAGGACAAACTGTTGTACAAAGTCCGCAATAACAGCAAAGAGCTGTATCGATTGTGTATTGCTTTAAATCAAGACGAATTGGTGTTCCATCTTTTGTTTTAATTTTTGGAGCATCAGTTGGTCTCTTTACTGCAGCAATATAGATACAGTCGACTGGACAAGCTGTTGCACATTGAAGACATGCAATACAGTTTTCAACATCGTTAAAAAGACGTGAGCGAGAATTCTCTGGAAGCTCTTCTCTTACTTCTGGGTACTCAATCGTAACGACTGGTTTTGCCCAAACATATTTAAAAGTGATTCCCAATCCGATTGCAGTCGTCTTTACGGCTTCGTAAACGTTTCTAAACCATTGAGCAATCGTAAGATCTGGTTCAATATTTTTTTTAAGGTGAATCGTTTCCATTATTTTTCCTTATTTCTATCTATCTACTTCGCCGAGAACGATATCGATACTACCAATTGAAGCAACTAAGTCCGCAACCATTTGCCCTGGTGCCATCACCGGAAGCATTGATACGTGAGTAAAACATGAAGACTTCACTTTTAATCTGTATGGAGTTTTTCCTCCATCAGAAATCAAGTGGTATCCAAGCTCTCCGCGAGGACACTCAGTTCTCATATAAATTTCACCAGCTGGAACTTTGATAATCTTAGGTACTTTGCCCATAACTGGACCAGCTTCAATTCCCGCTAGAACCTGACGAATAATTTTCACCGATTCAAACATTTCTAAAACGCGTACGTGGTATCTATCCCAACAATCACCAACAGATCCTTTTTCTCCAACTCCTACTGGAATATCGAAATCAAATTTCTCGTAGTAACCAAATGGACGTTTTTTACGAAGATCCCACTGAACTCCAGTTGAACGAAGAACTGGCCCAGTTGCTCCGTAATCAAAAGCTTGCTCTTTCGTAATCACACCAACATTGGCAGTTCTTCCAATGAAGATTTTGTTTTCACCAACAAGTGAATGATATTTTTTTAGATCTTCTTCAAAACGATCAAGGAATTTTTCAATTCTCTTTAGATGATCATCAGTAACATCATTCCAAACACCACCAATCCAAACGTAGTTATAAAGCATGCGGGCACCGCTAAGCTCTTCAAACAAACGAAGGATTTCTTCGCGATCTTGGAAAGCATATAAGAATGGAGTGAATGCACCTAAGTCGATTGCATATGTTCCAAAGAAAATAAGGTGAGAAGCAATTCTTTGAAGTTCAGCAACCAAAACGCGGATATATTCAGCACGCTTTGGAACTTCTGTTCCCAGCATCTTTTCAATTGTTAGAGAGTATCCCCACTCCATGCTCATTGCCGCTAGATAGTCCATACGGTCAACAAAAGGAATGACTCCACGATAATCTAAATTTTCAGCGTGCTTTTCAAAACATCTGTGGAGGTATCCAAGATGTGGAATAGCATCAACAACGATTTCTGAATCGGTTTTGATTTCTACACGAAGAACCCCGTGAGTAGCAGGGTGTTGAGGCCCCATGTTTAAAGTCAGAAGATCTGACTTTAAAACTTCTTGGTCACCCAAAATAATTTTATCATCTGTTTTATGTTCTGTATGAGTTGACATTACTCACCATCCTTTGCTTCTTCAGCATCGCCGCTATCTTTATCTTTCCAGCTAGCACTTACACTTTTTGGATCGCCAAGTTCTGCTTTAAGACGTTTTCCAAACATTTGGTCATCAGTATTATTTTTATGAGGAGGATCTACTACCATA
The DNA here is from genome assembly GCA_037444575.1 of Bacteriovoracales bacterium. Classification (GTDB taxonomy): domain Bacteria; phylum Bdellovibrionota; class Bacteriovoracia; order Bacteriovoracales; family Bacteriovoracaceae; genus Bacteriovorax. The sequence goes on along the minus strand of JBBIME010000011.1, from coordinate 192,673 downwards.
TCAAGGTATTTTTCCTGAACAACATAATCTTTGCGAAGAGCATGTCCATCCCAGTCGTAAGGACAAAGAATTCTTCTGAAATCTGGGTGACCAACAAACTCCACTCCTATCATGTCGTATGTTTCACGCTCTTGAAAATTAGCTGCATTCCAAACTGAAACCACAGAATTAATTTTTGGAAGATTGTTTTTATCTCCACGTGGAAGATTTGTTTTAAGTAATAACTCTAAGTTTTTTGTGAAACTTGCTAGCACATATGTTAATTCAATTCTATCAGGATAATCTGTTCCTGTGATGACTTGAAGAACATTGAATTCATGATTTAAACAATTCTTCATTGTTCTACAAACTTCAAGAATAAAATTTGAATCAACTGTAATTGAAGAGTCACCAATAGTTGCAGTATTAACTACAGCATTACACCCTGGAACAGCTTTATTTAATGTTTCTGCGATTTGATTATGCATGCTTTACCCACTTATCGCGAAGAAGTCTTTCATTGGCGATTTTCTTTTGAAGAGTCATGATTCCTTCGATTAAAGCTTCTGGACGAGGAGGACAACCAGGAACGTAAACATCTACAGGTACTACTTCATCAACGCCTTTTAAAACGTGATAGCCGTGTTGCCAGTAAGGTCCACCTTTATTTGCACATGAGCCCATTGATAAAACATATCTTGGCTCTGGCATTTGCTCATATAGAGTTTTAATTCTTGTGGCCATCTTGAATGTTACAGTTCCAGCAACAATCATTAGGTCCGCTCTTCTTGGAGTTGCCATGAAGGCACCACAACCAAAGCGCTCTAGATCGTATTTTGCAGCACCTGTTGCCATCATTTCGATCGCGCAACAAGCGAGACCAAAAGTCATCGGCCACAAAGAGTTCTTACGACCCCAGTTTAAAAAATCATCAACTTTCATCAAAACGACGCTGTCTTGCATCTCGTGCTCCTAATTTTGCCCGCACAAAAAAATTCTTAATTAAATCTTCACAATTATTACATAAATAATTTACCGAGACGACTATTTATCGTCAATCACATTGCTTGAGAGTTTTCTTCAATTAATTGGGATTTTATTTTGACTTGTCGTGCTTAATTCGAGGTGAACCTATCACAACGGATCTTGAAATCTTCGAACATTGTTTTGTAAGCAACGGCAGATCCCGAGATATCCTCAGTGCTCGCTGGAGATCGAGTGATTTTATTTTGCATTAAAGACAGGCGGTTTTTATCATTTTTGCAAACTCGATCCATTATATTGGTATACTCTTTGACTGCTGCGACTGGATAAGGAAGCCCCCAAGCTGAGGAAATAAACAGTGCTTCGCCATCGTTTGCTTGCGGCATATCTTTTTCACTAAGCGAAAATTTCTCAATATCTTTTTTAAAGTCACGGAAGTGGCTTCCAACTTTGTAGAATTCCGAAATTCCCAGATCTTTTGAAACCATTCCCAATTTTTTGTCATAAACCTTAAGACAATTAGTTCTGCCGGAACTGCTTCCAGGAAGAAGTTCAAAAAGAACTTTGCACTCGACCATGTAAGCATCTACCTCTCCGCCTCTTCCCTCAACTGTGCCCTTGATAAAATCTTTTAGAGTAAAATGATGATCATAGGGATTGAAGGCTTCGCGGTAAGTAAAATGCGTGAGCTCGTGGGCAAAATCCAAAAGTGCATCCAATGTTCGAAGGTGGCGATTCAGATAGACCTTAGATTTAGTTTCATACATAACTTGACTAGGGTCTGAAGCAGAAAACCTTCTAATCAAAGTCGTATCGGTGAGGGATCCATCTCCAATGGCCACAACATCATAGAGAGTAAAGCCTTTCTGGGCCGCTTTTTCATTGGCCTTTTCGATGACTTTTTTTCCGCTGGGAATTTTCTCTAGGGCCTTAACCAATCGCTTGAAATTTTCTTCATCTGAGCGATTTTTCTGGTACCAGGGATCGTTGAAATTAAGCTCATCCTCAATATCAAACACCTTGTGCTCGGCATATCCTAAAAAAGGAATTGCAAAGAGAATGAGAATGAAAAAGCTGTTCTTCATTCCCCTTCTATCGGTCACTTTTCTTTGATCATTTAGGTAAATTTTATAGGGATTGGATGCATTACTTGATCAAAACACCGTGGCATTATATACAAAGGTAAACATGCAACCACTATTAAGGAGAAACTTATGAAAAAGCTTATCGCAGTCATGGCCCTTGCTCTTTCTGTTAACACATTTGCCGCTTCATTTGTTGGGACAACATTAATTCCATCTGAATCACTTGCCCTCTCTTCTGCTGCATCAAGTGGTAATCCTAAGCAAGAAGCTGCTCTAATCATCAATGACTCTCAAGAGTATATGCAATCAGGAATAATGACTTCTTTTCTAACTCAGAAAATTAAAGATATTCAAGCGCAAGATTCATCTGTGTCAGATCAAGATGCTCTTGATGCTTTAGTTTCAGTATCGGAACAAATTTTGAAATAATATTTCAAACATAAACTCACATCAATTTCACGCTTTAAGATTCATCCTGTAATATTTTTTTCAAGCAAAAATTTATTATTCAAGGATGAATCTGATGAAGCTGCTAGTAACTACTCTTTTTATTTTTTCTCTCAATGTACTTCATGCCGCCGATACTCCTAATGAGTTGGTTGTAAAACTAAAACCTGGACAATCCCTTCCAAAACTTACCAATATCAAAAGCGTTCAGAATCTTTTTGGAAACGTTTATGTCTTAAGAACGAATGACATCGTTAAGCTTGAAGCGTCCTTAAAAAATAATCGATCAATTGAATATATAGAAAGAAATCATCGCTCTGAAAGAAAAGCGCTTCCTATGCCTAAAGTTGAACAAATGAGCGATAAGCTATTACACGGAACTGACCAATTCAATGACATGTGGGCAAGTAAAGTTTGGGCGTTAAAAGATGCTAGCAGAGGTGGAATTTCAGTTGATTCTGCTTACAAAATGTATGGGACGACTAACACAACTCCGGTTATTGTCGCTGTAGTAGATACGGGAGTCGACGATGAGCATGAAGATTTAAAAGATGTCATGTGGACAAATCCTGGTGAAATTCCCGACAATGGCATAGACGATGATGGAAATGGTTATGTGGACGATATTCATGGAATCAACGTTGTCGTAAGAAACTCTGAAGGCAAAGCGACCAAATATACAATGGATACTCACTCACATGGAACACACGTATCCGGAACAATCGCAGCTAAGCAAAACAACAATATTGGAATTGCGGGCATTGCTTCAAATGCAAAAATTATGGCAATCAGAGCAGTACCTAATGCTGGAGATGAAACAGATGTAGATATCGCTGAAGCATTTATCTATGCAGCTAAAAATGGCGCTCGTATCATAAACTGTTCGTTTGGAAAAAGTTCTAATCCGGGTAAACGACTTATCCCTGACACTTTAAAATTTATTGCAGATAATTACGGTGTTTTAGTTATCGCCGCTGCAGGAAATGAATCTAGTGATATCGACCAAAATCCTACATATCCAGCTAGTTTTGATAACGACAATCTTCTCGTTGTTGCTTCAACAACATGGCTAGGAAATATGAGTGGTTTTTCTAATTATGGAGCTACAAGTGTAGACGTTGCAGCGCCTGGTTCAGACATCTTTTCAACGACACCTGGGAATAACTACAGAGCGATGTCTGGAACATCAATGGCAACCCCAATGACAGTAGGAGTTGCGGCAGAGATACTCTCTCACAACCCTCAATTGACATATAAGCAATTAAAAGATGTTTTAATCAAATCGGTTACAAAAATTGGTAGTTTTAAAGACAAAATGGTTTCTGGTGGAAGAATAGATCTCTTAAAAGGTCTTGAACTTGCCCGCACTATCAAATAATTTTCTTAAAGTTTCGCAGGAGGAGTTGATTCTGATGATTCAACTCCTCCATTATCTGGCCCTACATTTTTCTCGTCTTCTTCATCAAATTTAATATCTAAAAATTCTTTTGTTTCTACTTTATTTACTTCAGTTTTAGGCACTGAAGCCATTACAGAAGCTCCGCCCATGATTTTTCTTTGTCTTCGCAAAACGTAAGAAGATGGTTTACTTATTTTGAATTTAATTGGATTGGGAAGAACTGCTGCCATTAAAGCAGCTTCGCGGGAAGTTAGATTTTTTGCTTTTTTATGAAAATATTTCTTAGCAGCGGCCTCTACTCCATAAACACCTGGTCCTAACTCAATGACATTTAGATAAACTTCAAGAATGCGATCTTTGCTCCATAAAGTTTCAATCATAACTGTAAAATAAACTTCCATTCCTTTTCGAAGCCAACTTCTCGAAGGCCAAAGGAAAACGTTCTTGGCAGTCTGTTGAGAAATGGTGCTAGCACCTTTTTGTTTTTTATGAGTCTTGTTATATTTAATGGCGGCTTCAATGGCCTCAAAATCAAATCCGTGATGAATGTAAAATTTGGCGTCTTCGGCCCTTATCACTGATCTTTGCATTGAGCTGGAAATCTCTGTAAGTGGAACCCATTTCTTTTCTATTCCAATTTTTTCTTTACTAAAAACTGAGGAAGCGCTTTTCCAGAACATCAATGGAGTATATGGAACAGGAACAAAACGATAAACAAGAACGAAAAGAGAGCTAAGAAGAAAAAAGCCAATAATTATTGTCGCGAATAATTTTAAATAGCGCTTTAGACCAAAGGAAATTTTCATGGTCGAAATTATGAAATGCTATGACTCATAAAGCAAGATTATAATGCTTATATCTTTTATATATTTTTCTTCCGTAATGATTAAGAGCATCCTTCAATATGATGAGCAAAAGTCATGGGAGAAACTCTTATGGATATATTTGTTGTTTTGATCGTTGGATTATTTTTTGCCTGGCTGGCCAATATTTTTATTGAAGGACATGGCCTAGGATACGCTCTTAATCTGCTTGTCGCAACGGTTGGTTCATTTGTTGGTTTAATTATTTACAAGAATATCACAATTCCCATCCATAGTTTTTGGGGATCCCTTTCTTCATGCTTTATCGGTTCACTCGTTTTCCTCACTCCTATAATGATCTACTCTTCTAACAGGAAGGCCTTATGATCACACTACATCACGGAGAAAGTGTTTCGCATTGGATGCAATCCATCGATATGCCAACCTATGCAACTCTCTCTGAAGACATCGATGTTGACGTATGTATCATTGGTGGAGGGTTAGCTGGTCTAACAACAGCATACCTTCTCCAGCAAGAAGGAAGAAAAGTATGTGTTCTAGAAGGTTTTGAAATTGGAAGTGGTCAAACCGGAAGAACAACTGCGCAATTTACCTATTCTCTCGATGAACGCTACTATCAACTTGAGAAACATCACGGAGAAAAAGGGGCGAAGTTGGCAGCTGAAAGCCATGAAACCGCTATAAAAAAAGCAGTTGAAATTATCACCAAAGAAAATATTGATTGCGAAATGGAGAGAGTCAATGGATATCTCTTCACTGCCAATGATGAAATTCCTAACTACAGTCTTCAAAGTAATCGAGAAAAGAGTCAAGAGTATTTTAATAAAGAACTAGAGGCCATTCAAAGAGCTGGTCTTTTAGATGTATACACAACAGATAAAATTCCACTTCAATCTTTTGATCCAGGTCCGGCACTTTGTTTTCCAAACCAACTTCAAGTTCATCCATTAAAATACCTTAAGGCGCTGGCCGAAATTATTGAAAAAAGAGGCGGGAAAATTTTTACCAATTCACATGTAATCGAAGTTCATGGTGGAGATAATGCCTATGTTAAATTACAAAATGATCATATTGTTACATGCGAATCAATTGTAGTAGCAACCAACAGTCCAATAAACGATCTCGTTGCCATTCATACAAAACAATCTTCATACCGAACCTATGTGATTGGCGTAGAAGTTCCAAAATCAAAAATCATTAAAGGCCTATATTGGGATAATGGTGATCCGTATCACTATATTCGTTTAGTAAAAGAAGATATGCACTCACATGAAATTTTGCTTGTCGGTGGTGAAGACCATAAAACTGGACAAAAAGATAATCCAGAACACTGTTATACAAGACTAGAAAACTGGACAAGAAAAAGATTTCCGGACGCCGGAAGAATTCTTTACAGATGGTCTGGGCATGTTATGAAACCTGTTGATGGACTTGCCTATATTGGACACAATCCATTGGATAAAAAAAATGTCTATGTCATCACAGGACACTCTGGAAATGGAATGACCTACTCAACGATTGCAGGAATGCTAATCACTGATCTGATCTTAGGTCGAGAAAATCCATGGGAACATTTATATAGCCCATCTCGCATTCGCTTAAGTACTGCCGGGGCTTATTTTAAAGAGAATGCTAACACCATTGCTCAATACAAAGATTGGTTTTTGGAAACTCAAGAAGGCGACATCGAAGAACTCATCGAAGGCGAAGGAGTTGTCTATCGCGATGGACTTCAAATTATCGCTGCCTATAAAGACAATTATGGAAACTTAACTTTGAATTCAGCTGTCTGCCCTCACTTAGGAGGAATTGTAAGATGGAACTCGGCCGAAAAATCTTGGGATTGCCCTTGTCATGGATCTCGTTTTGATTGTGCTGGAAAAGTTATTGAAGGACCATCATGTTTAGATTTATCCCCTATAAAAGTGGGAGCAATGCCTCCTCCTGATGCGATCAGAGTCTGGAAAGAACCCACCATTGATACTATCTAATATACTTAATGGAAGAGTGGAATTTTTTGTTTGATTAAAAAGAAATTCTTCCAAGGATCGCTTTTTCTATTTTTTATTTTTAAAAGAGCTTTCTTTAAGGTGAATTGCTTAGAACTTTTAATTTTTGAAAGTTCACTCCAACTTACTGGCATGGCCACAGAACTAATCTCTCGCGCACGCAGAGAGTAAGGAGCAACTGCCGTGGAACCAAATAAATTACGTAAATAATCTATGAAAATTTTTCCTTTGCGTAACTTCTTTGTCGAAACAGCAACATAAAGACTGGGATTTATTTCAACCATCATCAATGCCAGTGCTCGCGAAAATGATTTTATTTCTCTCCATGTATATAGAGGTTCTATTGGTATATGGACATGAAGCCCATTTCCACCAGTAAGTTTTACAAAACTTTTAAGATTTAATTTCTCTAACATTGTTTTTAAAACATTCGCAGCATGTACAACCTGAGAAAAAACAATATCAGGATCGGGATCAAAGTCTATAACGATTTGATCTGGATACATCAATTGATCATAATGACAATTCCAGACATGAATCTCAAACGCATTCATCTGAACAACTTGCTTTAACCCTACTTTGGAATCAAGTGCCATTTGAATAGTTGTTTTAGTTTCCTCTTTTACTTTAAAAGTTTTAAAAAACTTTTCTACATCCATCATCTGCGGATGTTTTTGATAAAAGCATTGTCGAGACGTCCCATTCGGGCAACGAAGTAGTGAGAGTGGTCTATTGCTGATATGTGGAAGAATCCACTTTTCAACTTGCTCATAATAATTAGCAATGTCTGTTTTAGTTATTTTTTCTTTTAAAAATAGAACTTTCTTAGGGTGAGATAGAATAACCTCTTCATCATGGTGAGTTTCTTCTTTTAAGACTTCATTAGCTTCTTTATCTTCACGAAGCCCAAGAAAAACAGGATGACGAAGGGAACCTTCCCTTGTCCACTCTGTAAAGCTCACCTCGGCAACAAGTTCAGGTTTTATCCAGTGAATATTTTTTCCTTTTGGAATATTAATATCAAAGGCAGATTTTTTACGCTCTAATTTTTCAACCTTTGATTTCAATTTTTTTAACATCTGCTGGTTAAAGCCAGTCCCTACTTTTCCTACATAGCGAAATTTATTCTTTTCATTAACTCCAAGGAGAAGGGCCGCTCTTCCGATCTCCCGACTCCCTTTTCCGGTCGTAAATCCACCAATGATGAGTTCTTGTCTTTTTGTGCATTTGGATTTGAGCCAAAGTTGACTTCGTCCCTTGAAATAAGGAGCGGATGAATCTTTGGAGATAATTCCTTCAAGATTATGAAGGCATGCAAGTTTATAAAATCCCTCTGCATCTTTCTTCACATCTTCAGTAAAACGAATAACTGAATGATTATTTGGTATTATGTTTTTTAATTTTTCTTTTCTTTCACTAAGAGGAAGTTCGCGTAAATCCTCTCCGTCTAAATAAAACAAATCAAACAGATAAATTAATATTTTAGAATCATCATTGTTTGAGAGGGCCTCTTGCAGAAGTGAAAAGTGACTTCTCCCTTTGCTATCAAGAACAACAGCTTCACCGTCAAAAATGGCATTATTTAATTTTAATCCATTTAATGCTTTAATAAGAGTTGGAAATTTTTCACTCCAATCGTGACCATGTCTTGTAAGGAGCTTTGCCTTTCCATTTTTAATTTGTGTCTGAAGGCGATAGCCATCGAACTTAATTTCATGAATGTAATTACTTTCTTCTGGAGGAGAATCCACCAAAAGTGCCAATTGAGGTGAAATAAATCCTGGCCATTTTGCTTTGGCCATAGTTATTCTTTTTTTTTCATCAAAAGCCAATTGTGTTTGCCATTTCCACGATCAGGCATTCTCACTAAAACAAACTCTCCTTTAAGCTTTTTGCCTAATAGTGTAAATTCAAGTTTACCTTTTTCTAATCCTGAATGAGCATCCCCTTTTTCGTTCCATGTTCCCTCATCCCAAATCAACACTTCTCCAGCTCCATATTCTCCTTTAGGTATCGTTCCATGAAAATGAGCATATGCTAGTGGGTGATCTTCGACTTCAACAGCGAGTCTTTTGTCCTCTGGATGCATTGACGGACCTTTGGGGATGGCCCAACTTTTTAATACCCCATCAAGCTCTAAGCGAAAATCATAATGTAAGTGACTTGCATGATGTTCCTGAACGACAAAGATTAATTTCTTCTTTTTAAGAGATAGCTTTTCATTTTTTTCACCTCGTGGTTCTCTGGTGACATTAAAATTTCTTTTTTTTGCATACCCTTTCAATGAAGTCTTCATGCTCTTTTCTTCTTTTTTTGATTATGATTTTTTTTAGGATGCTTTTTGCTCTCAAGACTTTTTTTAAGTAAGGGCATCAAATCAATTACATTGCTGGCTGTTTTTAGAGGAGCTGGCTCTTCATATTCGATAATTTTTCCCTTACCTGCTTTAATTTTTTTAGCGATGATTTTCTTTAAATCGGAAAAATAAGTATCCTTATATTGATCTGGTTTCCACTTCTCCGTCATCCCATCGATGAGATCCATAGCCATTTGTATTTCTTTAGCAGTAAACTTTATTCTTTTAATTGAATCAAAATATTCAACCTCGGAAGTTTCAAGCACTTCATGGGCAAAGCGCATGATCTCCAAGACAAGGTAATCTCCTCGAACCATAATAAGGGCCAAATGTTGTTTTGTTCTAATGACTACTTTCCCTACAGCTGCTTTGTTACTTTTTTTCATGGCCTCACAAAGCAGAAAATATCCTTTCTCGCCATTTTTTTCTGGTACAAGATAATAAGGCTTCTCTAAAAACATTAAGTCCACATCGTCAATGTTGACAAAATTCTCTATATCTATTGTTCTTGTGGCTTCCACGTTGGCCGCTTTAAAATCTTTTTCTTCCATGACCACATATTCATTCTTTTTATACTCGTACCCCTTCACGATCCTCTTGTAGGGAACCTCTTTTCCAGTCTTCGCATTTATTTTTTTATAGTGAATGGGAGATAGATCATTTTGATCAAGGAGAGAAAAATGAAGATCTTTCTCTTCGTCAGCCTTCATCAATTGAACTGGAATATTGAGAAGACCAAAACTCAAAGACCCTTTCCAGATATTTGACCTCATAAAAGATCCTCCTCTAATAATTTTTATATAACTCCAAAACCAATCGCTCAACGAGCAATTTTCCCAGACAGTTTTCCCAACGTGACTACAAATGCCCCGAGTTTTTTATGCTCAAGGGTCAAACCACACGGAGCATTCTTGGCACTACTATTGCTCATTTAAAAATGGTAAGACACACCATATCTGATCAAGGTGATTGGTCATGGAGGAATGGATGAAAGCAAAACAAATTAAAAAAATTCGCTATGGTGTTGTAGGGCTTGGTCATATTGCTCAAACAGCAATTCTTCCAGCTTTCAAGAATGCAAATTCAAACTCAGAACTGGTGGCCCTTATTTCTGAGGATCAAAAAAAATTAACACTCCTCTCGAAAAGATACAGAATTAAGCAGAAATATCTTTTTAATCAACTAGAAGAATGTCTTGCGAGTGGAGAGATTGATGCTCTCTATGTTTCAACTCCAAATGATACTCACCGAGAAATTGTTGAATTAGCTGCCAAATATCATATCGATGTCCTATGTGAAGAACCAATGGCCGTTACAAAAGAAGACTGTGTCCACATGGATCAAGTCGCGAGAAGAAATAAAATCAAATTAATGATCGCCTATCGTCTCCATTTCGAAGCTGCTAACTTAGAAGCAATGAAAATATCCAGACAAGGAAAATTAGGTGATCTAAAATTCTTTAACTCTTCATTTAGTTTCCAAATTAAAGATAGAAACAACATTAGACTTTGCGATACAAAAGTTGGAGGTGGTGCCCTATATGATATTGGCATCTATTGTATTAATGCCGCTCGGTGCTTATTTAGAGATGAGCCGATAGAAGTCATGGCATTGACCGCTGAAAGCGGCGACATAAGATTTAGTAATTGTGATGAGGCAGCTTCAGTCGTTATGCGTTTTCCGAAGGAAAGACTTGCAACTTTCACTGTAAGCTTAGGAGCTTTTGAAACCTCTGATTATGAAATTATTGGAACACATGGAAGATTGCGACTTCAAAACGCTTATAAATATGACAGCGCCATGAAATTGAGTGTCTTTACTGCGGGAAGAGGAATATTTAAGGAACAAACAAAAAACTATAAAAAACGTGATCAATTTTCAGCAGAGATCATTTATTTTTCTGATTGCATTATCAAAAACAAAAATCCTGAACCTAGCGCTGCTCAAGGGATTGCTGATATCAAGGTAATTGAAGCAATATTTAAATCAATAAAATTTGGCAAACCTGTTGCGGTTAATAATGTTGTTAAACTCATGTATCCAAATCCAAGAATGGAAATAACCAGACCAGGGATTAGAAAGAGAAAGGCCTATCACGCCAAAGGCCCAGGCAACGACTAGACTCATTCACTATTCCTATCAATTCAATACGCATTTTGTATTTTTCATCTGCAGGGAAATTTGATTAATAACCCTTTGGCAATCACACATGTCCAAAGGGAGAATCATGTCTGCAAACAACAAACTTCTTTTTCTATCTCTTCTTATTGCATTATTTATTTTAAGTTGGGCCCCACGCTCTAAGGCATCAGAACAAATCCTTGCAACAGTGACTACTGATATTGACAGTGATTACTACAAGCTCATTGTTGATACGAGCGATGAAACTCAAACTCTTAAAACATTTTTCATCGATAATTTCAGTAATTCAAAATTAACAAAGAGGGACTCTCTTGAAATTAAGTCATTTATTAAAGAAGGAATTGTATTCAATAAAAAAGGGAAACGAACTTTCGCTAAAATTACTCCCGAAAACTTCGATGTAGAACAAGGGGGAATGATCACAATCGATATCTTGTATAATATTATCACGGGAAAAAGAAGAAGTTACGAATTGCATCTGGCAAAAGACAAAGAAAGCTGGAAACTATTTTCCCATGGCAAAATCATAAATAAAATCCTTGCCCACGCTAATAAAGTCCCACTTATCGGTGTCGTCGGAGCAAAAGAGCTAGTGATGCGATAAGTTCTTAATAGGACATCCCCATCTCCTTGCCACTCGTTGGTTTAAGAATTGCACTATGAGTTAGTGAATAATTTTTAAACAAAAGATCAGCTTGTTATGACTAAACAATGTCTAATCTTTGTACAGGTGACTAGCTAGGGAGCAACTAATGAAATTCTTCGTGCTATTTCTTTTAGTTAGCATTCAAAACTACTCTTATGCTAGCAATAGCGAGCTAAGTCTCTTTGGCCTTGAAGACAAAAATATTGCCGCAAAAAATAAAGATGCCATTACTCGCTTTTTAAAAGAAACGGAAGATCGCGTTCCTCCTGTTATAAAAGAGGCACTCAAAGAAAAAATCATTATTAACTTTGTGGATTTTGAACAAAACAAAGGAATCATAGCTCTATCGAAAAACAAATGTGAAAAGCCAGAAAATGTGCTTCTTGGACAGGTTAATCAACTTAAACCAAATATCATTAATATCTCTCAATTATTTCTACCAGAAATTTTAAAGGGCGAAGAAAACGCAATTCAATTTAATTGTGGACACAAGAACTATTACCGTCAGGCCATGGCTACTATTTTACACGAACTATCTCACATCTATGATCATAAAAAAATAAGAGCAAAAGATTATCTTGGTAAGTTAAACGCTTGTAGTGGAAATGCCACTTTAGGTGAAGATTGCAGAGGTTTGATTAATGAAAGCGATAAAAATACAGTCACCGGGTTAAATAGCTTTTATAAGTTATCTAACTGGAAAACAAAATATCTCTTTTTTAACAAGGCCAAGAATTTATCATCAAAAAGATCTCCGGACGCTTACGAATATAAAAACTTAGAAGAGCATTTTGCTGTTAATTTTGAATTTTTTATCATGGATCCTGAGTATAAATGCAAGCGACCTTCTTATTATCATTACTATGCAAACCATTTCGAGTATGTTCCTTTCTCAGATATTAACTGTAGCATCAACTCAAAAATTATTCTTGATGATAAAAGATCTGTTGTAGATATCTCACCTGAAAGAGTTTACCGAGTTGATTATCTATTAGCTTCAGGAGGCGACCAGCTTATTTCGGGATTTGGACACGCGATGTATAGGCTTGTTGTCTGTGCACCATTTCGAACAAAAGTTGATGAGAACTGCTTAAAAGACAAATTATACCACGTAGTTTTAAGTTACAGAGCTAACGTTTCTGACATTAAGACAAATACAATCAAAGGATTAATTGGAGGATACGACTCTATCCTTTACATGCTCTCTTTTCCAAATGTCGTAGAAGAATACAACATGGGAGAACTTAGAGATCTTTACAGCCTCCCTATCCACTTCTCAAAAGCAGAGAAAGAACAATTTCTTTACAAGGTATTAGAAAATTATTGGGAATATGTTGGGGACTACAAATTTATATCAAACAATTGTGCTTCAGAATCCAATGAGCTCTTACAATCTGCTTTAAATGAACATCCTGTAAGCTATGGAAGCATTGTAAAACCTTATTCTTTGATGACTAAAATTATTGACAGTAAATTATCAGACAAAAATTACTTTAAAGACTTAGACAAGGCCCGTAAAGATGGAATTTTCTTCTCAAGCGATACAGAGCTCTTAACAAGTATTGCTAACGAACTCTTGAGCATAGGAAAAACAAGCAAATCTAAAGAGATCAAAAAATCTCTTGAGAGTGTCTCCGCTGAGCAAATTGGTGATTCTTATAAAACCATCCTCGACATGGGAGTTAATAACGAAGCAAAAAGCAAGCTAAGTAGACTATCCATACTTGCCCAAGCAACTCTGACAGTAAAACAACATTTAATAGATGAGAAAGTTGGGAGTTTTTTAGAAGATCGTGAAAAAGAGCAATCTGAAATTGGAAACTTAATCCGTGAATGGAACAGCAAAAGAAAAGATTCAAGATTAAAGTCTATTGACAATAATTACGGGATCCCACTGACATTATCAGATGAGGATTTTGAAAGACATGAATCAGAGATAAAAGAAGTAACAGACATCGAAAGAAAAATTGTCACAATGGTTAAAGAATATTATGCAGACGACATCAAAGAGCTGTTGGATATAAAAAGACTGATCGATGAAATACGCGACTCAAATAAAATAATCTCTATGAAACTATATTTAAACAAATAATTTTTTAAGCGAGCACAAACAATAACGAGAACAACACACAACACACCCGAGGAGAAAAAAATGAAAAAGGTAATTATCGCAAGCGTAGTAACATTATTAGCAACTCAAACTTTTGCAGGATCTTTATCTGAGATGAGAGATGGAAGTTTCAATGCAACATCAAAGGCCGGAAACTACATTTCAGACAAAGGTGAATCAACAGTAGACGCTACAATTAAAGTAGCAGACATGACTGGTGGTAAACTAAAAGAGATTCTTTCAAAAAGCATGAAAGCTTCAACTCAGACGTCTGGAAGAATTGGGGAAGAAATAGTGAAGCTTTCACAAGTTTCTCAACCTGTTTTTAAAATGACAGCAAATGGTCTTGCAGTTGTTTTTGATGCTTCTGCTGACGCTGGACGAGCATCACTAAAAGCTTCAGAGAAATTAATTATCCTATTATCGCCGGCCTCTAAAATGACAGGTGAACAACTTTCGAAATTACTAACTGAATTGGCCGATATTTCTGAACCAACAACAAGAGCTTCTTTTAAAATCCTTTCTCAAGCGTTAGATGAGCTTTCAAAAGGAACAGATGTTTCTTCTGATGTAACCAAAAAAGCTATAGACGAACTATATAAAGTATTTAAAAAGCCAATTGATTTCTCATCAATGACATCAGAAAAACTAGCTAGACTTATCTTTGAAGCCTTAACAAAGGGATCTGACGCTTCAACTAAAGTAGCAGATGCAATTATTGGTAAAGACAACATTGAAGGATCTTTCAGACTTACAGGAAAAGGAATCTCACTTGCTTCGGAAGGAGTTTCTGCTGCTCTTTATTTCGTGACAAGAGCTTCTTCAGGACTTTCAAACATATTTAATCTAAACCGTGAAGAAATTGAAAAAGCAGTAGAGAGAAATGATCAAGATACTCTTGCAGGCCTTAGAGAGTTAATTAGAGCTGAAATCAATAAATCTGTTGAGAATGGTGAGACGCTTAATCAGTTATTGTCTGATGCTGATCTAGATTTCTACATCGAAGCAAGACTTGAAGCTATGAATAATTAAGACTTTAAGTTTTTCACACAAATTAATATCTAAAAAAGTCCACGAGTAATCGTGGATTTTTTTTATGGATTTTAATTTAATTTAATTTATCATTATTTGTATGACGAAAATTTTTATCATTAGTTTAAGCTTGCTCATAAGTCTAACTTCAAATGTTTTCTCTGCTGAAAATGATAAAGATTGGACTTTCGATCCAAAGACCTCCACGCTCATTCCTAAATATTTGGGAAAAATTAAGGCAATTACTGGCAAGGCCATTATTGGCGATAGAGACTTAAAAAAAGGATCAAAAATTTATAACAATGATCTTATCCAGACAATGGAAAAAAGTTTTATCGTTATGGAAATGATAGATTTATCAGTTGTCACTCTTGGACCCCAATCAGAATTTAAAGTAGAAAATTGGGCCTATAGAACAAAAAATGACCGCAATGCTCAATTCAATATTCTAAAAGGTCAATGGCGAGCACTTATCAAATCTAAATCTATTGACCCAGACCAGTTAAAAATCAAAACTCCACTTATCAGTATGGGGGTAAGAGGAACAGAACTTATGGTCAATTCTTTAGATATTGATGGTAAACAAATCACTCAAGTTGCCCTTCTTGAAGGAGCTGTTCACATTGAAGGAGAAACTCCAGAATCGAGTATGGATTTGTCTCCAGGTGATCATGTTTCTATAGTCAAAACAGAAAACGGGATTGAGCATAAAGGTCGAAAAATAAATTCTTTAGAAATGAAATCTTATCAAGAATTTATTGCTCCTAATGTTGTGCGCTTACTTGATCCTGAAAAAACTGAAAAGACTTCAATCAAGGAAGTCAAACCAGTTGAAGCAACAAATCCAATAACTGATAAAAAAATGCAACAAAATCAAAAAACAAAATCAGTTCAAGAGAATTTGCAGTTACTTAATGATGTAAGAGAGGAAAACCGAAAAAATAAATAATACATATCCATTTCAATGATGATTCTTCTCGGTGAAATTATAGCTCTGAAATCTTGAAAGTAAAAAAGTCGGTGACGCATAAAATTGTCACAATGATACTATTTAAAAGGATTTGTTTGCTAGCACAGGATACCATTCAAATCTTTAGAAAATCTCAAGGTGGTATGGCATCTGCAATAGTTAAAAACACGAAATCAATGAATGGTTTCCTTTAAACGTAAAAATTTAAAAAAGGAGCTTCAGGATGAAGCAAAGTTCAAACTTGGCGAAGGCCGCAAACCTTCGCCATTTCTTTATAGCAGTTTTTTTTCTTATCAGTTTTAATCAAGCATTTGCTTCAGGATCAAAACTACCAGAGGTGGCAAATACAACCCCAACAGATAATTCTGGGATTGCGTCGACAACAGACTTTGGACCCACTCAATATGATAGCTCACTCTACTCTCACCTGGATCCAAATCATGAAGTGCCCGCAGCGCTTTTAAAGAAGGCCATCGATTATTTTGACTCACATAAGTCAATTATAAAAAATAAATCAACCCTTGGAGTGATTGATTTTTCTCAACATAATTCTAAGGAAAGATTATATTTAATTGATATGGTTTCCGGAGCAGTTGATAGATATCTTGTAGCTCACGGAAAAAATTCAGATCCAAACTACACTGGATACGCAACGATATTTTCAAATACCCCTGGTTCAGAAATGAGTTCGCAAGGATTTTATTTGACCGCTGAGACATACATCGGTGGACACGGACTATCTCTTGCCCTTGATGGTTTATCTCCTACAAACTCGAATGCTAGATCTAGGGCAATCGTTATACATCCTGCGGACTACGTGCAGCCTGGGGGATAAATCGGAAGAAGCTGGGGATGTCCAGCATTGGATCCACGATACAGTGAAGAAGTTATCAATAGAATAAAAGGCGGAACACTCATTTACGCTCAATAAATATAAGGCCCCAAATTTTTGGGGCCTTTTTGTTATAGATTATTGATAGTTGCTTTGTAGAGATTAATAAAACCATTTTTAGCAAATGCCCGACCAGTTAATACTGCATGATTTTTTAAATCAACAAATTGCTGAGAAATGATTGTTCCTGAAAAATCAGAATTTGCTCCAAGAACAGTACTTCCTGAAACTTGCCAAAAAATATTTTTTGCCTTTGCTCCCCCATTTAAAAACATATGCACATCACTGCCAACTCTCAAATGGCCTGGAATTTTAAAAATCCAAACATCATTTTCAGATCCTTCTAGATAGAAATCTTTTGAGATAACAAGTCCAGAATTAAATTGATAAACACCTGGTCCTAAATTTTTTCCACCAATATCCCCTTGAAAAGTTCCAATCTTATCTGGATCGGCAGAGAGAGATAATACTTTTTTGTAGGCAAGAACCATGTCGGCCTTTGCTCTTCCAAGTAAGTCAGACTGGATTAAACCACTATTACTTCCCAATATGTCATCTAAACCACCACTAACTTCTGATGATTTGAGTTTGATCATTTCTTTAGTACCAGGCATTAGTCCAACCTTACCATTGATTGAGGAATCTGGGGTTGAAGTAATAGAAGCATAGGCAAATACAGCAAATTGACTGGAGACTCCCATATCAATCGGCATTAAAGGCTCAGAGGGCCTCGTCTCCGGTACCTTAACCTGTCCCTGTCCAGAACCAGATTCTGTATATATTTTTTTTCCACATCCGCTAACTAATAAAACAGAAGCTAAAAGGCCGATTGTTATTTTTTGTATTTTTAAATTCATAAAAAACTCCTTTCCTAGTTTTTTGTCTTCCATGTGATCATTGTGGATAAAGTTAAGAATTAAAAATATCAATTCATGATGGAAATTATTTGGAATGACTATGATGATTATCAAAGCATTTTAATCAATAATTCTCCTGATTAAATAAATCACCTGACAATATAAATTTAACTCACGTGAGGCCATATAATTTATGTATTTCCATCAGTATTTTTTGGGCCT
Organism: Bacteriovoracales bacterium; assembly: GCA_037444575.1. GTDB lineage: Bacteria > Bdellovibrionota > Bacteriovoracia > Bacteriovoracales > Bacteriovoracaceae > Bacteriovorax. The sequence continues at coordinate 174,719 of JBBIME010000011.1, read as the reverse complement.
TAGCATTTCAGTTAGGAAAAAAACTTAACGTAATTATTACAGGTGGTTTTTTATGAATAAGAAAATATTCTCATTCCTTATTTTCATAGTTACATACATTTTTCTGTTCAATCGTTCGCATGCAATGACTAATAATCCTTATCCGGATTTTCCAAGCACTGAATACCGAATAGGACTTTTTCAAGATCTTGTATTAGATACACAAAAAATCACTCACATTATCGTCGTCGGTTCAGCTGTCAAAGAGGATTCTGACCAATTTTTTCAATCAGGAATATCTAGAGCGTATCGCTACAAAGAATTATATCCAGATCATCAGGTAGTAATCATGAGTAGTCCTGATGTTTTTAACACAACAGATGATGAAGTATTCGCCAATTACAATATTCTGGTCACAAAAAAAGTTTTAGAAAAATTTACAGCGACAAACATGTTAAATGAAATGTTGGTTTTTCCTCAGATCGCGAGTTTTGATTTTTATGGACACTCATCTCCATGGGCCATGAAAATTGGAGACATGAACGCTGCTTTCTATCCAGGAGATCACTACAATGTCTTAAGACAACTTCGATCGCACTTTTTGCCGAATGCCTATGTGACTCTTAATGCCTGTAATACAGGCTTTTCTATTGCCCCTGATTTAAGCGAGATCATTGAACTCCCTGTTTCTGGTGCACTTACTAGTTCAATGTTTGAAAGAATAGAATCAGATGGCCATTGGTATAAAGAAGAAGATTGGACAAGAGGAAATTACGTAGAGATTAACAGATTTTCTTTTAATGAAACCCTCTCTTGCAAACTTGGTGTATGTGTAAGAATGAAGCCAGCTCGAAATAATTACAACTCTGTCTGGGGACAATTTAAAGAGGGAGGACTTAGTTTTAATAAATTTTTCTGTAAATTCGATAATTCAGATGGACATTGTGAAAAAGGAATGGCGAACTCTCTTCTGGCTCTTCCTTCAGTCGCTCCAATTACTATAAATTCTGGAATGGATGCTTTTAAGCAAGTTGTTTATGATTGGTTGTGCTCAACTTCTTCCGATAAAACTTATTTCAACAAATGCGTAGAAGGTATTGATGATGCCATTGTTCGATTTGATCTAGTTTTCCAATCACACCCAAGCAATGAATTTATGTGTGACTTCGAAAGCTGTAATGCCAAAGTTATCTGTGATCATGATCCAGATGGAACCCCTAAACTTGGAACCTGTCACGTTTCAACGCCAATAAATCCTGAGCCAACAAATGTGGCAAGAGAAATGATAAGCTTTATGAAGGGATTTGAAGAATTGCAGAAATCAATTCGTAATTAATTTCGATTAATTAATTTAAAAGAAATAGTGAAGGTGGAGCCAACTCCAACTTCACTTTCTAAATGAATCTCTCCACCATGAGCAACAACAATGTCTTTTACAATTGCAAGCCCCAACCCTAGCCCACTTACTTCATTAGCGGATATGGCACGTTCAAAACGGGAGAATATTCTTTCCTGATCTTCTTCTCCAATTCCCATACCATTATCACTTACACTCAAGAAAGCTTTGCAATTTTTACTATCACTCAAAACCCTAATCTCAAGTGGTTTACCTTGACCGTATTTCATGGCATTCGTTAAAAGGTTGACAATAACCTGCTCTAATCGATAAGGGTCTGCTTCTATAAAGACTGGTTCAATAGAATCAAAAATAAGTCTTTCGCTAACTTCTTCCAACTGAGGACGAAATCGATCGACAATTTCATGTGTCAGCTTGCTCAAATCAAAAATTTCTTTATTGAGTTCAAGTCGTCCAGTTCGGATACGAGAGATATCGAGCATGTCATCAATTAATCTATTCAACCCTGCAAGTTGTTTAATATCAGAATCAAACATGGCCGCTAATTTTTTTTCTTCGAACATTGTCAAATTTCCTTTAGCAAGCTGTCTCCTTCTCATTTGACTTTGTAATGTCAAACTTGTTAATGGTGTTTTTAATTCATGAGAAGCGATTGAAAGAAAAGTATCGCGATCTTTTATAGCGTCCTGAAGTTTTTGATATAGCCTGCTATTTTCAATCGCTATGGCGGATTGAGCTGCTAGTCCTTCGACAATCTCTTCATCTTGTTCAGTGAAAAGTCCAACATCTTGATGCCCTAGAAAAAGTCCACCCAAAACTTCTCCAGCCTTAGAGATGACAGAAACTCCAAGGTAGCTTCTTAAAGACAAATCATTATCTTTAGGCAATCCGTAATAAGTTAGATTTTGCCCAAATCGAATATCCTGAGTAATGTCATCAGAGCGAACTGTTCCAAAACCTGCAAACGTTGGATGAAATTCCTCAGTGGATTTCAAATAAGGAAGTTTTCCAATCAACTCTTTTTCTAAACCAGAAAATGTATAGAACAAAAGTTTTTGGCCACTTGAATCTCTCCCTGTATAAAAGAAGGCACCTAGGTTTGCTCCTGTAATTTCTCTGGCAGCATCGGTTACTGAGTGAAGTATTTTATCTAAATCCAACTTAGAAGTTAAATTTTGTCCAACTCTATTAACTAAAGAGAGTGTCCTGATCGATTCAGAATCCCTGGAGTCCATTAAATTTTTAATGAATTCATTCGATGCTGCCTGCAGACCATTGTCAATAAATGTATGTATAATTTTTCGATCTTCTTCAGTTGGAGTGATATTGCTTTCAATAGCTAGATAATCGAAGATGACCTCACGTAAAAGATGATATTCTTGCATTAACTGCGCAAGAGAATAATCAGAAAATTGGGCACGCTGAAAACCGTGATTTTTTGAAATTTCTCTATTTGCATTTAATAGACTCAAGGCTTGTGATGTGCGAAGAGCAGAAACAAGGATATTAAAAAAGCTTCCTAAATGATCGATAATCTCAGAGTCAGTTTTATTGTTAGAGACATTAATTTCTGATCGGACAACATTAAGCCACTCCGCCATTAAGTAATTTTTGTCACTTTCTAATATCTCTGCGGTTAGATTATCTATTTTTTCATATATCACTCTGTTCTCCTTAATATTATTTATCATCTATTAGGAGTATTTCTCCACTGCAATAAGCATAATAAAAAAACATAAGTTAAATAGTTTCATCTCATCGGTTGGCATTTTAGTTGCTTCTATCAATACAGAGGCTCATAAAAAGGAGTTCATCATGGGCACGTTAGGAACAATCATTATAGGATTATTCGTCGCTCTCGTCGCACGTTTTGTAAGAAGTAATAATGATAGTATGGGAATAATCTTAACTAGTATCGTTGGTATTGGTGGCGCCTTTGTAGGCCGCTTTTTGGGTCAAGCAATTGGAATATATAGCTCCAATCAAGCCGCTAGTGCTGTTGGAGCATTGCTTGGTGCAGTTGTAATTTTAGCGTTAGTAAAAACGGAAAAATTTGATAGACAAATACCAGACTAAAATATTTTATGGTGTATGTTCATCAATTCGAATTACTTTTTGAAGCGTTAACGTTTTTACTGATTTGCCAGCATAATCGCCGCTAGTTGTAGTTTGAGCTTCAACATCTTCACCAATGGATGCCATATGGGATACATCAAAAAATCTCCCTGTTCCTTCATTGGTAAAACCAATAAAAAAAGTATACCCAGCACCGGCAGATGCCCACCCGCCTCTTCCAAATGATGTTTCTACTTCTTTTGTCAAAGTCACTTGACCACATCCATCGATCCATGGTTTTTCGGGCGTGCTGTTTTTATTGCAATTTTCTTTTTCAATCGCAGCTCTTAATTGATAAAGTTTGGAATTTTTGTCTTTAAACATTTCTTGAATAAATCGTTCATTTTCTCTGCCATCAACAAAAGATGCTGCTTGAATTCCGCCTAACTGATCAGTTTCAATTACGACTTTTGCCTCTGAAGGATTAACCTTCGTATAGGTGCGTTTTTCACCTGCAGATGCAACACTTGTTACTGTTAGTAGAAAAAATATTGGCAATAAAAGTTTCATTTGTTATCCCCCATTAATATAGTCAAAAATGATAATGGGGCAAAAGTTTGAATAAAAAAAATATGATTTTTTTATGAATTAGATAATTTTTAGTGCATCTTTCAAAAAAGATTGGTGTGCTACGACATCTTTATCTCTTGCTTCAAGATTTTTCATATTGTCATCATAGTGCTTGATCATAGAAATCTTTCTATTTTCTCGTATTGTCCGCTCCTCTTGCGCAGCGGCTGCAATTTTTTCAGCATGAATTTTATCTGCTCGCTTTAAATTCTTACGAATACTTTCATCTCGAATAGAATCGCGAATAATGAGTCTTAACTCAGAGGGCTTCATTAAAATCGATCTCCTTCTGTAACCATTAAAAGATTATAAAAGGTATTATATAATACCGATTATAAAATATTAAAATGTTCTAAGATTATATATTTATAAGAGAAGTCCCAGGAGTGACTAAATTTTAGACACACCTAGGACTAAAGAAAGCGCCAAATATCTGTGCAATATTTTGACCTTAAATATTTTTTGAATCAAACAGCTTGTAGAGCTTAAGTCTGTCGTTCAATGGATCCTTACATGACTGTTTACATTCATCTAAAGCAGCATTAATCAAGTCGTCATGAATAGAAACATTTGTAGAAAGATTTTTGGTCATATTGTATACGAATTCTGCCTCAATATCACTTCCTACAGTTTGTCCCAAATTCCAGAGAAGTCCAAAAACAAAATCGGCATTTGCAAAATCACCACTCTCAAAAGCTAAATGGTACATTTGTTTTTTCTTAACTTCTTTTCCACTAAAGAGATTGTAGTCTTTGATGTGTGTTGCAAGCTTCTTACTGTTAGCAATTTTTCCCGCAAAATAATCAGCAAGTCCTTCATTTACAGGTGTAGAATGAGTTAATTCCAAGTGATCACTCAAGGCCACATGAGAGAACTCATGATAAATGATTTCTGGAACAAGTGCAGAATCTAGGCGATAAATTTTTCGAGTAAAAAACTGAGCGATTAGACCTGAGCTCTGATAGATGGCCTCGAGTATGACAGAGCTTCCGGCTAGTCGCATAGCACTTTTAGTGTCATGAGTGCTTAAAAGTTTAATAAAAAACATTTCTAAATTCATCATATGACTTTGATTTCTAAAAAGCTTCAAAGAGGCTTTTAAATTTGTTTCATCAACAACACCTTTCATGTCTTTTATGTTGATATCTTTTGAAGGTCTAAACCAAATTTCAATTCCCCATGGATCAACATGTCCTGGTTCATACCCATCACCTGCTGGAACAGTTAAGGCATTGTTGGATTGAGGATCTAGGTTATCATTAGCAAAATGGCCCAATTCATTAAAGACATTACCCAACTCAACCCGAATAGTAAGTTGAGGCAAATCTTGAACATATTTTGACTTAATTACGTTCGTATAAAATTTACGGGCACGATTTAAATGATAATAAGTAGTAGCTGCTTTTAGTTGGAGTTCTTCTGGGTCATTAAAACTAATGGCCTTATTACTCTTTCCTTTAACAATCTTGAAATACTTACCTTCATAAGAGTTATTACTTGTTAAATTGGGAAGTATAACCTCTTCAATTTTTGCATTAAATTGTTCATCGCGTACGACAGCTCTTTTTTTCACAACGTCCCCAAACGCAGTGGATAGCTGACATGATAGAATTAGGGAAAAAAATAATGTTTTCATATTGCTCCTAAAAAAGAATGTAATCTGCATTTCTATCTACTGGTGCATCTTTTAATTGTTGATCAATCATCATTATGGCCATTACTGAAACGAATCCATAAGGGGGTGGTAAGAAAATGGACGCCATTCCTCCAAAATTACTTACCCAGTACATCACTTTTTCTTTTGTAGTTTTTGAAGGATTCCAAATTTCTTGTAAACTTGCCAGTTGTTCAATTTCATTTGAATTAATATAACCAACTTCATAGCTTGCAGTAATTAGATCCAAATAATTTGCATATTTACCATTGAGCAATGAACTATTATTAATATTGGCCAACTCTTTTCTTAGAAGTTTCAAAATGAAACGAAATTTTTCCATTGGAGCTAAATTAATAATTTCTGTCGGCTGATCAGAATAGTCGATATTGATTGTAATATCTTTAGAATCCAATCTCTTTTTTAAATCTCTAACGATATTGGCGAGAAGTATAATCTGAGTGCTGTCATATTTTTCATATAGACTCTGTCTCATTGATTTCTTTTGACGATATTTAACATTAGTAACAAATGGTGCAGATTCTTTTTTTCTATCGACAAATTTTTTCTTAAAAACGTCTAGGCTTCGAGCATAATCAGAAAGTGTTATTGGCCATTCATATACTTTTTTTGCCCTAAAAAGTTCTATCATTTTAAAGTTTTCTTCAGAAACAAGATTGTTATCAAGAGCCAGCTTATTAATATGCTTTAAGTTTCTATAAAATTTTGGCTCCTTTGAAGCAAGACTTGAAACAAGATCTCTGTAAGAATCCTCAATGCAAAGATTTTTGTTGCGAATATCCACTGCTTTAGTTTTAAAAACCTCAAGGGCCTTATCTTCTTCTTCTGAATTTAACTCATCCCTTGAAATCGGATTTGGAATCATAATGGATAGATCATTAGTGTTCATTAAAATTTTGGCACTAATATCGTCTATAGAATCATCTAAACGCAAACCTAAAATTGCATATTCGACATCAGTTTTACTTTTTAGATTAAGCTTGTTTCTAATTGCACTTAAAACTTTTGTAGCACAACGATTAATCGAATGATCAGTAATAATTGAATGAAGAACATTTAAAGACTTAGTGTCTTTATAAAGTTTTTCCACTTCCACTCTTTTCTCAGCTGTGATCAAGCTAGATTGTGACTCTCTTAAATTCTTATAAACAAAGTCAGGTGTAGATGGTGGAACGGTTACTTCTTCAGCAAAAAGATTAGTCATTAATAGAAATAAAAACGTGGTAAAAATTAACTTCTTCATCAACTCTCCTCTATGTTAATTCCTTTTTTTATCTTTGATACTGTCTTCGAATTTCTTTGAGAACTCCTCTTTTCCCAACTCTTTCTAAAATTTTATATTGTTCGTTGCTATATCCTTCTTCTTCTGGAATTTCTTTTTCTGGGACTAATAAATATTCAGGAAGTCTCCATTTTCTAAAACCATATGGTGATGAACTAAAACTGAATCTTGGATATTTTCTATCAATTTGAAGTTTTCGAACTTTTCTTGGAGCATCTGAGGCGTAGTAAAGTAGTTCGTTGTTTTGATCAAATCCTTTCACTATGTATGAGTGATGCTCATCTTTTCCAAATAGCCACCACTCTACAAAATAAACAATCCCCGAATCAATATCTTTAATCTTCACTGGAAATGTATCTTTTGCTAAATTCTCTGTCCCCACCTCATCATTGATATAATTAATAAAGGCCCGTACACGCGATCTTTCATCTTTTATTGAATCGAACATTGAAGTGTCACTTCCAAATATTCTCATTTGAGATCTAAGAGAATCAGGAGCATTAATCACAAAAGGCAGTGAGTGCTCGTAAGCGAATTGGATTCTTACATCATAAAGTGCATCAGCGCAATCGGTAGATATACCTGAAAGAATTCCTGAATCTTTTTTAAATACATTTATTGAAAGATTGTCATTAATCCAATCCCTATACTCATTCTCCCAATAATGATTCCACTTGTTTGTTGAATGCCACACCTCTGATTTTGCGACATTAATATTCATAGAAAAAAGCAATACAACAATTAGAAAAAAATTATTCATAAATGCTCCTGTGTGATGAAATGATTCGAGATGATCATTTTTTTTGTAGATATCAGATAAAATTAATTGCGCCAAAATATTTTTAGATTAAAAATTTCACTCATATAAATGCAGATGTACCAATGTCAACCGAACTCAAGAAAACTTTTGATTAACTTAATTGCAAAATGATTGCGCAATTGAATCAAAAAGACGCAAGTTTTTTCATTCAAACAGTAACTGATTTCGAAAATGATATTGTAAATCTTCAACAGCAAGGATTAATAACAAATGATTTTATAAAATTTCAGTTGTTATGATGATTAATTTTTTGAAATGAAATCCAGCGGATTAGAAAATCCGCTGGTCTTTTTTTTTGAATTTGAATTTATTATTTTTTTAAGGCGCCACTAAGAATATCCATATTCTTATCATAAAGAGATGTTTTGACATTCATCAAGCCAAGAAAAGTATGAAAAACATTGTCATGGGAATAAGCGTTCTTAGATTCCTCTTTTAACAATTTATAATCAATTTTCTTAGCAGTATTTCCACCAAACCAGAGGATAGCAGCAACATTTTTTTGTTCATCTGGTGCCACAAAATATGGTAGTCCATGAAGATAAACCCCATTTTCCCCCAATGATTCCCCGTGATCACTCACGTAAAACATGCTGGTTCCAAAATCATTAGAATTCTTTTTTAGAAGGTCGATGACTTGAGATAAGAAATAATCTGTATATAAAATGGCGTTGTCATAAGCATTATTAATTTCATCATTAGAACATTTCTCCAGCTCATTAGTCGTACATACTGGTTTAAATTTTTCAAATTGCGATGGATATCTCTTACTGTATTGTGGTCCATGATTTCCCATTTGATGAAGAACGATAAAAATATCGCCTTCTTTGACCTTATTTATATAGTCCTGAAGACCGACAAGCATTCCAACATCTCGGCACTCTGGATCGCAAACAGTATTTGCAGGAGGCATTTTGAAGTCTTGGTAAGTCACTCTTTCGGCGACACCTTTTGAGTTTGAATTATTGTCTCTCCAAAGAACATTCACTTTGTTTGTATGAGATAGAACGTCTAATAAATTTTCTGTAGTGGCGGCCTTATCAGCATTAAAATGACTTCTCTGAAAATTAGAAAAAATACAAGGAACTGATATGGCTGTAGATGTCCCACAAGAAGTCATGTTGGATAAGCTGATTACGTTCTCTTTTTTTAGAAGAGGATTTGTTTCTTTCTGATATCCATTGAGCGAAAACCGGTCTCTTCTTGCAGTTTCACCTACAACGAAGATCACTAAATTTCTAACATTTTGTTTTCGATCAATTGTGGCGCCTAAACCAAGCCTGATTAATTCAGTTTTAGTATTGATAAAGAAATGACTCGAGAACTTTCCAACTGAAAAAATATAAAAAGTTGGATTAGTGTAACTGCGAAGAACTCTCTGTTCTCTGAAAAATGTAGCGTAGTTCTTCCCAAATGAAGCAAGCATTATAATGATAATAACAAGAGAACTAAAAAATGTTTTCGCTCTTGATACTAATTCTTTTTTTAAAGAAAATTCTTCTAGTTTGGTTTTATAGACAATAATGGATGGGACAATTCCTAGAAAGATGAAATACAGAACAAGCTTAAAGCTAAATAGGTCCATCGCCTCATGTCTGTCTGTGTTGAAGATATTCAAAATCATTGTCTCATCAAGTATTGTTCCATAGCTGTCCATGACATAAGCCGCAAGAGATGAGAGAAGAAGAAATACAATTAAAAAAGGTTTTGTTGTGTATTTTGATCTGAAAAGATTTAAAACAATATTTATAAAGAAAATCAAAACAACAAACATCGAAATTAAAAATAGAATTGAGCTTCCTGACAAAGAATAGACTGCTAGTGACTTTTTAAAGAAGGTCAGGTTGTATAAAGATGCTAAGAGTAACGAAACAAAAAGAAAAAGTTTTGTTTGTGTTGTCTTCAAATTCATAATTTTCTCAAGGTGAATAAATAGTTTTTTTCCACCTATAAGAATACTTCTAAATCTTCTTAAATGTAAGAAGCACATAGTAGCAATTTACAAATTTAAGCAACTACTAAATATCCTTTATTGCCCGGCTGGATACGTTTCGGGAATTTCGCCATAAACAATAGTTGAAGGAATTGGTTTTAGTGCATGAGTTTCATCAACAAATATGAACCCATCATAGCGGCCAGCAAGTTTAGTTGGTACATAGTTGCTTCCATGTCGCTCATGAAGAGGATCATAGACAACCCCGACTGCGCGATGACCAAGTTTTTGATAAAGTGAACTGTTCGACTCTAATTTATTCAGGGGGAGAAAAAGACTTGTGGCCTTTAAATTCATGGCAGCTTGATGAAAATAATCTTCATAGGATCCAGGTTTGGCATTAGGAAGTTGCATTTTTTGAACTTCTGCCCCCCATGCCTTTCCAGCAGTTACTTCTCCATGATGACTTCCAAATCCCAAGAGATAGACATTCTCAATTCCAAATCGTTCCCTCGTTAGTCCTCCGAGATTAATATAGCCATCATCCAACATATCAGTTGCATGATAATCTCCAATGTGGGTGTTATGGGCCCAAACAATGGCCTTACTATTTGGACCGTGGAAGTGCAAAAGATTCTCGAGAGTTTCAAGCATGTGCGTATCGCGAATATTCCATGAATCAGCTCTCCCGCTTAACATAGTACGATAATATTTTTCAGCTTTCTCAATCACCCGGGCATTTTGTTTAATACTAAAAAGTTCATTCTCAGTGAGTTTTGTATCCTCCAACCGTAGACGTAGCAATTCTCTAAGATTGGAGATCACTTCTTGCTGACATCCCCTTGGCAATTTCATGAGAGATTCAGCATATTTTATTTCATTGCCCCTATACGCATCAAAGCATGCATAATTGGTTTGAAGCAAATTAGCTAAAGCTGGATCAATTTTTTTTAAATACTTTTTTGTCGCATCAAGAGATTCAAAAAGAGAATAAACATCAAGCCCATAGAAGGCACCTAGATCATTTTTTTTCATCCACTCAATTAGTGAAGGGACCTCTTCATTTGCCCACATCCACGTAGGCCATCGATGAAAACTGGAATGGACAACTTCACGGGGATTAGTTTTTTCATCGGAGTAAATATATTCATTTAATTTGTAGCAATCTGGCCAATCTCCTTCCACTGCGATAAAATCAAATCCATGGTCTTGAATTAACCTTTGAGAAATTTCTTTTCTTAATTCATAATATTCTTTTGTTCCATGAGTTGCTTCACCCAACATAACAACTCGATGCTTTGCTATTTCATTGATATATTGGTCTAGTTCTCCACTACTCTTAAATGGCTTAGCTAATTCTACAATTTCATCAGTTAAATTTTTTGTAGGGATACTTGGTTTTGCAGTCTCATGCCTTTTTTCAAGATATTTTACAACCTCACTATCACTGACTTGTGAAAAATCTTCATACCAATACCCCACTGCCCACATGTTCTCAGGCGTAATAAGAGATATAAATTCATCTGCAATGGCCTTCACTTTTTCAGCTCCTTCGCTAGAGGAAATAGGAACTGCAGCGATAAGCCTTTTAATTTTTTTTGTTCGCAACCATTCTAGCGCTGCAACCATTGATGCCCCAGTAGCAAGACCATCATCTACAACAATTACAGTTCTTCCAATCAAAGAGAGCGCCGGCAACTTTTCTCGATAAAGAATAGAGCGACTCCGAATCTCCTTGATTCGTTTAGAAATAGTCTCTGCTATTTTTGTCCTATCAAGATTTTCTTCATCAATATAAGCATCGTTAAGGATCGGTTTTTCATCTTCTGCGACAGCTCCGATAGCGAACTCCTCACTCCCTGGTGCTTGAATTTTTTTAACTAGAACAATATCTAATGAAGCTTTTAATCTTGTGGCAATTGTATAAGCTATTGGTACTCCACCACGGGGCATTGCCAAAATAATGGGATCGAGATGGGCATATGGTAAAAGTTTTTCTGCCAATAATTGCCCTGCGTGTTCTCTATTTTTAAATCTCATAATTACCTCATTATATGGTCACTTAGGTACGCATTTATCCTCCTTACATTGACCGATTTCATACAAGAAAAAAAATAAGAATTAAAAAATCTAACATAGCCTTGATCTATAGATGGACTACTCTTTTATAGTAATTTTCTAAAGGTTTTGTATTCACATAAGGAATGATTATTCAAAATATTCATATAAAGAATTTTTTTTATTATTAATTTCATGATTATTAGCTATGTCGTGTAAATAATATTATTTACCAAAACTAAGTAAAAGGAGATAGCAATGAAAAAATCAGGAATTCTAGTTTCTCTATTGTTGGGGACGATGGCCTTAACTAGTTGCGGGAAAAATGAGAGTCCAGCTCAGCACTCAACTTCTGCGATTGTCACTCCAACTGAAACACAAGCGGAGAAAACAATAACAGCGAATCACAGTGTAAAAGCAGTAAATCTTCGAACTGTTGAACAATTTGCTGTTCTTGCACATGCAGCAATTGCTTCAACTCCTGAGAACGCTATTACTGGAAAAGTTGGCTTAAGACCAGGAGCTCGATCAATGCTTGGACTAACTCCACAGGAGGTAACTGGAGGAGCTCCAGAAATCTATGCAGGAGATGATCGTGACATTAAAAATTCTGCATTCATTACACAAGCAAAACTTGATCTAATCAACGCATATAATGACGCTGAAAATCTAGCTCCAGACGCTGACAAAGTTGATGTCTACGCTGGGGCACTAGGGAATAAAACACTTCCAGCAGGTATCTATAAATGGAATTCACGCGTAACAATTCCAAATGATTTAACTCTTGAAGGTACTGATACAGATGTATTCATTTTTAAAGTTGCTGGAGATTTAAGAGTTGGAAGTGATGTGACCATTAAATTAATCGGTGGAGCAAAAGCTTCAAATGTTTACTGGCAAGTTGGTGACAATGTCTTAATCAAAGCAAGAAGCTCAATGGTTGGTACAGTTATGTCTCAATTAACTTTTGAAATGAAGGAACAAGCAAGTTTAGCGGGAAGAGCGTTTTCTAAAAATGACAAAATTGTTCTTGATAAAGACACTATCACTAAACCTTAATCGATCACATAAAGTGGCCACTAATAGTGAAGTGGCCACTTTTTTAAAAGATGGTCTAGGGATAAAGATGAGCAATAAAAAAATCAAAGACAGAGTAAAAGATAAGAACTTGCAAGATGACTGGCTTCCAGATGCAACAAGAAGAACTGGGGCCACATCAGATGATCTTCCTGAATATGGTGGAGACTTAAAAGAAGTTGAGACAATTGAAAAAGAAGTCAAACAGTTGAAGAAAAGAAAATAAATTGCCCCTAAATTAGGGGCAATACTAGATTTTTATTTTAAGGCAGTGTTCACTCCTCGCAAACAATGGACTTCAACATCAAGAGGATCCAGAAATAATCCAACATTATGAGGGTTGTGTCCGAGACCAACAAGTTCAATACACTGATCAATTAAACCATTTACTTTTGCACGGTATGCCGTTTTGCATTCGGCATCTGTAGGATTTGGATTTCCAGGGATGACTTCTTTGCAAATTCTCCAGTTTCCTGTGCGGATATCTTCTGCTCGAGTACTGATTGATTTTTGCAAAGCTACTTTCTCTTTGGTGAGTAAGCACATTGTTTTAGCATAAGGTCTAATCATATCATCAGGCCAGTCAACTACTTCACGCAGGATGGGAATATAAATTGTATTTACTTCATATTTTGTACAAGTATAAGCATTCGCTCCTTGAATTAGACTTCCAAAGAGCAAAATTGAACACGATATATTTTTAATTAATTTCATTTGTTCCTCCTGTTATTTCTCTAAAGAATAAGATGGCATTTGCATATTTAGCATCGTTCCCCAACAGCTAAGCCCTTGGTTCCCCAAAACACAAGTATGGCTAAATCCAGCTGTGAGCATGTGAGGATTTTTGATGTTAATATTAGGACCGGATTGATCACCCCAGCATTTCACCTTGCCGTTTGAAATAGCGCAAGCGTGATTAAGACCGCATGAAATTTCCACTGCCCCATTAATTTCATTAGGTACTTTTAATACCTCATTTGAAAAAGTAGATTCCTTGGCAAAAGCAAATGGTATTTTTTCGCCCCAGCAACTAACTTTTCCGGAATTATTAATTGCGCATGAAAAGGTTCCTCCTGCACAAATTGCTTTCGGGTTTATCATTTTCTTAGATGGATTTACATTTTTTATAAGCCCTTCTCCCCCCCAACAAAAAACTTCATTGTTAGAAATCGCACATGAATGAGTAAAACCTGAGGCCACTTGAGATATATTTGTCAAATTTTTTGGAGCACTACTTACTGCTCCCCTTATATCATCCCCCCAACAAGTTAATTTATCCGACGTAGCTGCACAAACATGAAAGCCTCCAGAAGAGGCCATGGTAACATTGCCAAGATCTTTTGGAGTACTATAATCACTATTAGTGTCACCAAAACAATTTAAAGCAGAGTCAACAACGACGCATGTTTTATGAGAACCTAAAGTAAGTGATGAAACAGAACCAGGAATTGTTACTGGAACATCCAGAGCGCCATCAGGATTATATCCCCAACATTTTAAGACACCATCATCTCCATAGGCACAAGTGCTAGCATTTCCAGCTGAGACGAATTGAATATTAGCAATCCCTCCTGAGGGAACAAAAGACTTCAGGACTTTATACTTTCCGATACTATTAAGTTTCCAGCAGATTACACCTTTCTCAGTAGTGATCGCGCATGCGACGTTTGCACCAATGCTTACTTTAAATGCGCCATTGCTATTTTCAATCAAGTGAGTTTTTCCTTTATCGTCCCAGCACTTCACACCTTCTTGAACAATAGCGCAGTTATAAAAACCTCCCGATGTAAAAGAGGTTATGCTTGTATCGTCAGGAGGAGTGTACTCTTTATAAGGATATCCCCAACATCTAACTCCTTCATCAGTCTGCACACAATGGTGCCACCAACCAGAAGTCAAATTTCTAGGATTAATTAAATTAGCAGGGACATCCGTTGATCCAGCAAAAGACATTCCCCAACAAATGACTTTATTGTTTGCGATAGCACAACTATTACTCATCCCAAGTGATAATTCTGTAATGTTGTTTAGATTAGAAGGAGGATAAATCTCACCAAAAACGTTGTTGCCCCAACATTTTATTTTGTCATTATAAGAAACTCCACAGGCATGATCATAACCAACAGCAAGCAGCTTTGGTTTTTTCAAAATATTCTTACCAATAAGAATATTTGTCTCCCCCCTTCCTGGATTTTCTCCCCAGCACCTTATCCCCTCATCAACCATTGCACAGGTAAAGCGATTACCAGAATTTAGCAAGTGTGGATTTTTTAAATTTGTAGGAGCATTCAAGGTTACACTCTCAGAATTGCCAAAACATTTTATTCCAGCAACCGTTTGAGCGCAGACATGATTGACACCAACTGAAATATCTAGAGATTCTATATAATTAATATTAGCGACAGCTTTAAAAGATAAAATTAGCAATAGAATGAAAAATGATTTGAACATAATACCTCCAAAACATTGAAGATAATGTGACTATAAATTTTTAATCAATTCCACGTCTACTCTCTAAAAACTATATGACTAATTTTGCATTTAAAATAATTATATTCACTTTTTATATAGGAGTACGCAAGATGCTTGAAATAAACTTATTGGTTAAAATACAAGTGGTGCTAGTCAATCGCAAAAGGAGATAAGTATGGCAAAAGCAGAAAAAGCAAAACACAAATTAACCATCAAAGAAAAGAAAGAGAAAAAGAAAGAAAAACTTAAATTGAAAAAAGATGAAATTACTAGAGAATAAGTCAC
This sequence comes from Bacteriovoracales bacterium, assembly GCA_037444575.1. GTDB lineage: Bacteria > Bdellovibrionota > Bacteriovoracia > Bacteriovoracales > Bacteriovoracaceae > Bacteriovorax. The sequence continues at coordinate 159,096 of JBBIME010000011.1, read as the reverse complement.
GCGTTTAGCTCATCTAAACACGAAAGGCCCGCATAGTTTGCGGGCCTTTCTATGAATTTATATCCTCGGTAATCGAATGATCATTGAGTTCGGTCACTCCTTCCATCCGTGCACAATTGGCACAACAAAAAACCCGTGCATCCTTTTCTACTCCGTGGCCTATAACTCTAGTGCCACAAACGAAGCAGTGAGGAGCAAGTAGTTCAATTGCGCATTCAAAGCTATCAAAATTATAATTTTTCCCATCCATGATAACAGTAAATGTTTGCCCATAGGCATTTCCACATTGATCGCATCTATTCATAAGCGCCTCCTTCAATATGTTTGTCTTGCAAGTGTACTTGAAACCAATCAGCAGCAAGAGTAAGAACTTCTTTTAAGGCACCTGGTTCTTCAAATAAGTGAGTGGCACCGGGAACTAAAACAATTTTTGCATCTGGAAGTTCTCTAAGGGCAATTTCATTTAAACGAATGACCTCTGTATCGCGACTACCTACGATGAGTAGTGTAGAAGCTGTAACGTTATTGAGTTTATCAATTCCGGCGAGATCGGGTCTTCCTCCTCTGCTTACTACTGAATAAATTGGGTAACGAGAATTTGCTGCTGCCACTAAAGCAGCGGCAGCACCAGTGCTTGCTCCAAAATAGGCAATTGGTTCTTTTCTATAATACTCGCTTTCAACTAACCATTTTGTTGCAGCTACAAGTCTATCGGCAAGGAGTGGAATGTTAAAACGATTCATATAAACTTCATCTTCTTTTTCTGTAAGAAGATCAAATAACAGTGTAGAAAATCCCTTTTTCTCCAACTCTTTTGCAACCCAATTATTTCTTTCACTCATTCGAGAGCTTCCACTACCATGAGCAAAAACAACCCAGGCTTTTGATTTTAAATTAAGATAAATATGTCCTAATAAAGTTTTACCATCAACCTTTATACTTATTTCTTGCATCATTTTTTTCTCCTTGGAGATAGGGTTTGTTTTTGTTTATCTGTCATCTCAATGATCCCCTCTTCGAGCCACAAAAATTCATCGTCTTCAATTCTTTTGGCCATAGAATATTTTGCATTATCGTTATTGCACCATAAATCTCGAAACAAATTTTTCACTTTAGTCGTTGAGTTTTGACAATAGAGATTGGCCATATCCATTGCTTCATTATTTCCCAGCGTTTGAAATTTTCGTGCTTTGGCCAAACACACGGCCATCGTGTACAATTCAACAGCAATATCTACAATTTTAAAAAGAAAGCTTTGTTTATTTTGAAGACCTGGACCATAAATGATCATGCCGTAAAAGATTTCCCTTGCTAGTTTTTTGGTAGATCGATTAATAAATCTTAGGTGCCGTGAAAATTTGTTATATTTAAAATAACAAGGACTAAAAATCCATGTGAGCCATAGTTTGAAATACCAAAAAAAATAGAATCCAAAAATTGCTGGCAAAGCTACTATTTTTTTTGATAGACTAGTATGTTTATCCAACAATACTTTTGATATTTTTAAATGCTGATCAACAGCTTCTCTGGCAATAAAGAGATGCATAATTTCAGTTGTTCCTTCAAAAATCCGGTTAATTCGGAAATCTCGCATCATCCTCTCGACTGGAATATTGGCCTCACCTCTTTCTTTTAAAGAATCAGCAGTTTCATACCCCCTTCCTCCTCTTATTTGTAAAAGAGCATCTATATTGTTCCAACCAACTTCTGTACAAAAAAGTTTAGCGACAGCTGCTTCAAGCCTTATATCTTGATGATTTTCATATAACACTGTTGCAATATCTGAAACTGCATCGATAGCAAACGTATTAACTGCAATATCTGTTATTTTATGTGCTATGGCCTCATGCTTGTAGATAGGTTTTCCCCACTGCTCTCTTTCTCTTGACCAAAGGCGAGCTATCTCCAACATTTTTTGTGCCACTCCAACAATTGAAGAAGGAAGGGCCAGTCTTCCCGTATTTAAAGTAACTAATGCGACTTTTAAACCTTTCCCTTTTTCATAAATTAAATTTTCTTTTGGAATTTTTACATTATGAAAAAATACGACTCCATTTTCCAATGCCTTCAGCCCCATAAAATGACATCGATGTTCAACAAGTACTCCTTCCCAATTCATTTCGACAATGAAAGCACTTATTGATTCATCTTCAAGATGTCGCGCCATCACGACAATGACATCCGCGATTGTTACGTTTGTACACCAAAGTTTTCTTCCATTGAGTAAATAATAATCTCCTTTATCTTCAACGGTTGTTTCAATATTGGCAGGATCTGACCCAACATCGGCTTCCGTTAGTGCAAAGGCAGATATTTGTCCTTGGGCAATTCTAGTCAGGTATTTTTGTTTTTGCTCATTCGTTCCAAATAATATTAATGGCTGAGGAACTCCTATCGATTGATGAGCTGAAAGAAGAGCTGAGATATTAGATCCTTTACTGGAAGTCAGTTTTAGTATTTGATTATATTCTGATTGTGAAAATCCAAGACCTCCGTAGGCCTTGTCGATTTTTATAGCAAATAACTTCATTTCTTTTAGTCTATTTATAATTCCTGGAGGGATTTTCCCTTCTCGATCTATAAGATCGTCATCAACTTCATCTTCTAGAAATTTTTGATAATCCCTCAAAAACTTATTAAATCCATCCGTTTGCTTTCTATTACTTGTTGGAAATGGATCAATTAAATCAAACTTAAAATTACCCATGAAAATTTCTTTAAAAAAACTAACTTTCTCCCATTCTTCACGACTTTCCTCGGCCAATTTCATGGCCTTATCTTCACTTGAATATTTAATTCTTTCTACTTTCATACTTCATTAGTACACCACCGAAGATCGGCACATGACAGTGATTTTTAGATATAAAAAATCAATCCACTCTATAGGAGATTACTTTTATAACTAATTTCGATTTGATGAAATACATTGAGAGGGAAAGAATTAAATTATCAAGGAGGAGTTATGGCATATGAATCACAAAATACTTCTTTTGTCGCTTGGTCTACGTCCCTAAAAGCTGGTGAAAGCGTTCCAGAAAGTTATGTTTTTAATGGATACGGCTGTACTGGAAAAAATATTTCTCCAGAACTTGAATGGGATGGAGCTCCTCAAGGTACAAAAAGTTTTGCAGTCACAGTGTTTGATCCAGATGCAACAACAGGCCATGGATGGTGGCATTGGACAGTTTTAAATATTCCGGCGAATATTCACAAGCTAGAAGAAGGGGCTTCCAACAAAGGAAAACTTCCAAAAAGCGCCACGGAACTTCTTACTGATTTTGGAGAGGCACATTATGGAGGTCCTTGCCCTCCAAAAGGCGATAGACCTCATCGCTATGTATTTACTGTCTATGCAATGAAAAAAGAGAAAATTGAAATTGATAAAAAGCTAAAAGCAAATGATGTGAAGAAAAGTATTGAAGAAAACAGCCTTGCTAAAGCAAGTTTCACTGTAAAGTACGGCAGATAAAATAAGTTAGATCAATTTAATGCCTTTTTCTTCTACTAAATCAAAAACCTCATACATGATGGCAACGATTGTTTCTATTGTGTCCTGATCAATTGTCATTGCTGGCTGAATTCTAAAGCTTGAGGCATAGGACATTGTAAGGAGTCCCCTTTTTAAAAATTCATAAAATATCCAATTAGAGGCATTTTTGGAAAGAGGCTCTTTAGTCTTTTTATCTTTGACCATCTCAATTCCCAGCATGAGTCCCGCACCTCTGACTTCTCCAATAAAAGAATAGCGATCAACAAACGGTTTCAGTCTTTCTAAAAAATAATTCCCCATGTTTCGTGAATTCTCAACAAGATTTTCTTGGATAATAATTTCTGTCGATGCTTTAGCAGCGGCAGCAGCAAGAGGATTTCCTCCGTAACTTGAAGATGATCCTGATGGATTTCCCCATGGCCTTACTTTAACCATCTCTTCAGTTGAAACAATTGCACTTATTGGAAATCCGCCACCAAATTGTTTTCCGATAGTCATTATATCTGGAATAACACCAGAGAGCTCTGATCCCCAAAATATTCCAGTTCTTCCAAATCCCGTAATCATTTCATCCGCAATTAAAAGAGCATCAAACTCTTTAGCGAGTTCTTTTATTGCTGGAAGAAATTCTTTTGGTGGAATTATATTTCCAGCTGTACCTTGAACGGGTTCAACTATAAATGCTGCCACACCACTTGTGATAGATCCTTTCAGTTGTTTTCGACCAACTTCTACACAGCCCATTCCACAACTTGGATATGTTGCCCCAAGTGGGCACCGGTAGCAATTGGCGTACGGAATGATATTTGCTCCTGGAGCAAAAGGTCCATATGTTCTTTTAAAATCTGAGCCCATCAAAGCTAGTGTTCCTTGTGTTTTTCCGTGAAACCCTCCAGAGAAACTTACCATCTCCCATTTGCCAGTTTTGTTTTTTGCAAGTCGCAGTGCTGATTCAACAGCTTCAGATCCACTGGAATAAAGCTGGATCCGATTCAAATTTCCTAATTTAATTTTATCAAACAATTTAAAAAACTCTAATCGAGCGTTCGTAGTAAAACTTCCAACACTTGCCCTTGAAACTTGTTCAGTAATTGCTTTTATAAATTTTGGATGTGAATGTCCTAATCCATTTACACCAATGCCTCCAATGACATCTAAAAATTCATTGCCATCCACATCGCGAATAACATTTCCTGTTGCACTTTCAACAACAATTCCGGCCATGAGAGCAAATCCTTGAAGTCCATCAGCAATAAATTCATCTTCTTCTTTTCGTAGTTTTTGACTTTTTGGACCAGGAATGGTTGTGATTAATTTAGGTCTCTGATTTTTAGGCTGAGATATTTCCATTTTGCATTTCCTTTTTTTTAAGATAATGAGATGGTTGAGCGAATATGAGAGAGATGAAGAGAACGCAAATCGTCTTAACATTTTTAATGAGTAAATTAAATAGGATTAAAGATGAAAAAAGCAATTATCCTAGCAGCAGGAGAAGGAACAAGACTAAAATCAATTTCTCCGTTTAAACCCATAGTAAAAATCTATGAATCGCCTCTTCTAGAATTAACTTATCAAAATTTACACTTTAAAGACTTCAATCTCGTTAAAATTATTTTTAATGAGGATGAGCTTAAAATGGATATTTCTCTTCTGCCAAGTCTTAAGTCGCATAACACTAGCTATTTTTTTAAAAACACTTCAAGCTCAATGCACTCTCTTTTTGAAGCAAGCAATAAATTAAACCTTAAATCAGGCGAACATTTTTTTGTTTCAATGGTTGATAGCATTGTAAAACCCCATGACGCTAAAAAGTTTCATGAATTTTGTAAAACTATTAAAGATGATGAATCGGCCATATTAGTGACATCATTTATTGAGGACGAAAAACCTCTTACGCTTAAAATAAATAATCACGGATACATTTCTGAATTCCAATGCCCGATAGAAAAAGATGTTCATATCACATCAGGAGTATACTACTTTTCTGATAGTGTTATCCCCTTACTTAGTGAGATGATAAATAATGGGCAAACTAAAATGCGCAACTTCCTATCTGAATTGGTAAAGAACAAACACAAAATTAAAGCTTTCCATGTAGAAAAAACATTAGACATTGATCGACCTGAGGATATTAAAACTGCAGAGTCATTTTTAAAGGAATAAAAATTGAAATCAAAACCCAAATGGATTCTTTTTGATTTTGGAGGGTGTCTGGATTCAGATGGGATGCACTCACGCAAGCTTTTCCTGGATCAATTTGCTCGTTTTGGACTTATAAACCCCAAAGAACATTATTCTCTTTTCCAAGACGCTTACACCTACAGTGATCGAAAAGTCATAGATGAAGCTCTTGTGGCCAATTCAACACTTCTAAATATGAATGTCATTATGTGTGATCTTATTGCAGAAAAAATAAATCAAAAGAACAACTTAGAAATACACAAAGTAGCAGAGGCCATTACCGCAGCTCAAAGCTATTATTTAAAAAGAAATAAGCAGATTTTAGGAAGTTTAAAAAAAGGATTTAAACTTGGAATAATTTCAAACTTTAGTGGAAATTTAGAAGTTATTCTTAATGAGTTTTCATTGATCGATAATTTTAATTTCGTACTTGACTCCTATCACGCTGGATTTGAAAAGCCAGATCCAGAAATATTTAAACTGGCACTTAACAGATGCCAAACAAATCCAAAAGAAGTGTGTTTTGTAGGTGATAATCCTGACCGTGACATTAAACCGGCAAAGACCTTAGGAATTAAGACCATTTTGATAGATCCAAATCTTAAATCCAGTATAGCTGATTATACATTGGATTCAATTGAAGACATTTTATCGCTTAGCTTTAACTCTTGAAAAAACCTATGATCTGCTTTCTTTTGCATGTACCCCACTGCACCGACAATAAGATTTAGAATAATCAGATCAAATGCTACCACATAAAGATCAAATCTCTTCATGAACATAAATGCGATTATTAAAACTGTATGAGCATTAACACCAACCAATCGCCAATAGGGCAATAGCCATAAGTTGTGTCGTCTGTAGGACTCCATAAACTTATTTTTTTCCTCGCTTGAACTTCTTAATATATACTCTCTCATCATTTTTCTTTCTTTGTCTGAGCGAGTAGTTAATAATTGCTGTTTTTTAATCCAAGTCATGCGAAGAGAGTTCATAATTTTTGATTTTTTATTTGGTGAACTTTCAATGAGCAAAATTCCATCACTAACTCCTGGATTCCAATATGTATCATTATCAGTTTTTCCATATCCAAAGAACAAATACTCTCGATGATAAAAATCAAGAATAGCGCACTGACAAGAATGCAGATAAAGAGCAAGAATTACGACGAGAATAAAAATTGGCCCATACATCGAAATAAAGGGCTTAGCGCAAGCGGCATAGATCGCAATTGTAACTATAGAGTCACAAATACCATCTAGAATTAATCCTAACTTTGTTGATTGATTAGAAATTCGTGCTAACTGTCCATCGGAGCTATCTAAGATTCCAGAGAGAACAAAATATACACTCGCCAGGATAAGAGCAGTTGTATTGTTTGGCTCCAAATAATAAAATCCTGAAAGTATTCCCAATGCTAATCCTAAAAGAGAAAGCATTGTTGGAGTCATGCCAAGAGCATTTGCAATTTTTGCAATCAAAAAACCAAATGGACGATAGATAAGCAAATCGAGCTTTTCCTCCGTATCAGGACTTTTGATGCTACTTTTAAATTCGCTGATCAATGCTGTTATCATGTAACCTCTCACTATTTAATTTTTCTAATGCATACGACACCATAACAGGAGCAACCTCTTTCACACAGGTTCGAAATGAAGGCCAATCATTAAAATCAATAAAGTGCATTTTCCCTGATGGTGTTATTATGCAGTCTCCACCAAAATAATCCAGATTCAAAACTTTGGCGGCCCTATGAGCTAACGCTTCTAAAAGTGATTGATCAAAATAAATATCAGAATTCCCAGGAACAAAACTGTAGCGATCTTTGCTTGTTCTTCCCATATAACGAAGACTGAAGAAATTATCTCGAACACCGTAAAACTTAAACAGCTCTCCTTCACAATTTTCCTGCAAGATAACCTCATCTACTCCCCGATCATTAAACCGATTGAGTACATCTGCTATGTCATCAATTGATTCAACATGGGTTACATCATCATCAACGAGAGCATGAAAATCCCCTCTCTTTATCCAATAGCCATTGTCTGAATCAAATAATTCACATGGCTTTTGATATGTTTTTAATGAAGTATAGCGAGGATAGGAAAAGCTTTCATCACTCAGGAGTTCAGAAAGCTTTCCTCGATAGCAATTTCGAATGGCCCTTCCAGAATTTACCACTACAGTTCCTCTTGACTCTAAAAAATCAAGAAATTTTAGGATAGATTCTTCCTGGGCCATGGAAAATACTAAATCAATATCTAAACTTAAGGAATCGAAAGAGAGATCTTCAGGACGAACAAAAGAAACAATTACATCATCTAGCAATCTAGATTTAAGCGTCCCTAAAACTTCATCCATTATCGCCTTATCTGCAGTGATAGCGCGATTAGAATATTTTTCTTCTCGATAAATTCCTAAAACTTTAAGAGGAATCACTCTTCATCAACTCCATAATGAGTTAATCCAAGGTGATTTATAAGTTCTTCATTGCTTAAAAATCTCAAAGTATTCTCAAGTTTTAATAATTGAAGAGAAAGATCATTAACCGCCTTAATTCCAGGTTTTGTTAGTGGTGCTTTTAAGTAAAAACCCAGCCATTCTTGAATTCCTCTCATCCCTGCTCTTTGAGAAAGATCAATAAATAAGGCCAAATCTAAAACAATAGGAGCAGCAAGAATTGAATCTTTACAAAGAAAATCGACTTTAATTTGCATTCTCTCCCCTAACCATCCAATAATATCTATGTTATCCCATCCCTCTTTATTGTCTCCACGTGGAGGATAGTATTCAATTCTTATTTTATGATAGAGATTAGAGTACAAATCTGGATATTCTTCTTTAGAGAGAATGTCTTCAAGGACTCCCCCTTTCGAAACTTCTTTTGATCTAAATGACTCAGGATCATCTAAAACTTGTCCATCTCTATTCCCTAAAATATTTGTACTAAACCATCCCTCAACGCCGAGAAGACGATTCTTTAATCCTGGGGCAATGATGGTTTTCATCAAAGTCTGACCAGTTTTAAAATCAGACCCTCCAATCGCTACGGCCATTTCATTTGCAAGTTCCTGAAGCGCTGGAATTTCTACACTCACATTTGGTGATCCGTTAACATAAGGAACTCTTTCTTTAATGGCAGCATAAGCATAAATTTGGGAAGGAGAAATATTTGGATCGTTACTTCTTAGACCATCTTCAAATGCTTTAATGCTTTGATGAACTTCTTTAATAGGATTATAGGCCTCAGTAGAAGCGCACCAAACAATGACAGCACGAGAACAATCATTAGCTTTCATAAAGTTTCTCATGTCATGTTGAAGAAGCTCAGCTGCCTCCATTTTAGTTTTATATTTTTTCGTGTTCTCTCCGTTAATATTTTTAATATAGCGTTCATCAAATACAGCACTCATTGGAGTAATTTTTTCCATTTCATTCTTTAATTGATCAAGTAAATTACGATCAACAACTTTTGCTTTTACGGCAGCTTCATAAGCATTATCATGAAAAATATCCCATCCTCCAAAAACTACATTGTTCAATTCAGCTAATGGCACAAGCTCTTTAATTAATTTTGATCTATTCTCGTTTCTTTTACCCAATCTAATTTTCCCCATTTGAGTAAGTGAACCAATTGGTTTAGCTAACTCTCGTCTCGTTGCAAGAACCCCTGCAACCAACGTTGAAGTGACAGCTCCCATTCCTGGAGTTAAAATAGCTAGCTTCCCAGTGGCTGGTTGAATTTTTTCAATTTTCATGTTCATCGAAGGCCCCCTTAAAAATGGTTAGATTATATTGGGAAAAGTATTTTCCAGTGGTATTTTCTGAGAGTTTGTATCAATTGATTGATATGATTTTTGAATTGCTTGAATGCAAAAATAGGCATCAACTATTTCTTTATTTAGATAATCTTCACAGGCAATGGCCATCTTGAACTTATCAAACATTGAGTTAAACCAACTCACATGACTTGAATCCATCCAGTCTGAAGTAATAGTATGATTCTCAGTTACCCATTCTGCCTTATGACTTTTTTGGTCATCATCAACTTCATGAATAAGAGATAATTGCATTTGATCATCATCGACTGTTATTGCACCTCGATCACCTTGAAGTGTATAGATCACTTTACGTGTGCCCGCTGTCCAAGTTAAATGGACATTGGCAATGCCTTCTTCAAATTCATAGACTGCAGAAAAATTGTCTTCTGTATCATATTTAGGATGAGCAAAATTGTATGCGGTTGCCGTTACTGATTTTGGATATCCTCGAAGCCATTCGAAAGTCAGATATAGACTGTGGCTGCCATGATCCATGGCTATTCCACCTCCACTAAATTCTTTAAAGCGTCTCCAGTCAGGTTTCCAGTCCTTTATCCCAACTGCATGAGTGTTTCTAAAAGTATTAAGTGTAATGGATTTAACCTTGCCTATTTTTCCACTCTCAACAACATCTCGAATAGTCGTTACAACCGGAGCATGCTTGTAATTATGACAAGGAAAAAGAACTCGCTTGTGTTGAACTGCTGTTCGAATTAAATCCTCTGCTTCAGCTACCGATGTTGTTAATGGTTTCTCACATAAAACATTTAATCCCATCATCAATGAAATTTTTGCTATTTTATAATGGTCAGCTGCATGAGTGGAGATATCGACAAAATCAAGTTGTTCAGATTCTTTATAGAGCAATTCAAGATAATCATCGTAGAATCTTGTTTCTTTAGGAACGTCTTTTTTTCGTTCAGGGCAAATATCACAAATTGCAATTATTTCAACATCTCCATATTTATTTATTCGATCAAGATAGGCCGGCATATGTCCCTTTGATGAAATGAAACCAAATCCGATAATTGCGCCTCTTAATTTTTTTTGATTAGACATATGGCAAATCCTTTTGAAAAAACCATGATGATTTTTTCAGAGATGCTGATGTATACAAATTAAATAAGAATGAAAAGCTTTTAGATTAAATTACTTCTTTCATTAGCTAACACATTTCTTCCATAAATAGGTCCCATAATTTTTCTCAATGAGTCCTCGATGTAGACTTGAAAACATTACAGAAACAGCTTAGAACTTCTTATGAGAAAACTAATTCAACTCATATTGTTTTTTTTATTTTCGTATACGATTCAAGCTGAAATATTGAAAGATGTAGAAATTATCGGCAATAAAAAAACCACAAAGTCAGCTATTATTCTTCATGCTCAAATTAAAATCGGCCAGGAATTAACAGAGAAGAATCTAAAAGAAATTATTGAAAACTTAAGGCGCATTAATCAGATCCACTTTAGAAACGCTGAATTTAAAAATGGAATATTAAAAATACAAATTGAAGAGAAATGGACTCTCTTTCCAGTTCCGATGATCACTCAATCTGGAAATTACAACAGTCGTGGATTTCTTCTTTATGAGGACAATGTTTTTGGAACTCTTGGAACTCTTGCTCCTGGAATAAGTTGGAGCAATTCTATTTTCAATGCACTTCTTTATTATCAGGATGAATCTCTTTTCTCCCCTAATACTGGAATTAAAATTCTACTTATTCGAAAAAATGACTATGTTGAATTTAAAAGGGCAGGAAACGTTAATGATATTCATGAATCTCGTTATGACAGTCTTCTCATTACTCCAAACTACCTCTATAAAAATCAAGTTTTCAAAATGGGTCCAATTTATACAGATAAAAAAATTTTTCACGATAAACTTACTTATCGAGATAAATCCAAAGGTATCTTTTTTCGACATCACCTAAATGCTTTTCAAGCTCTGGATGTGATGTATGAAGGAATGGTTACAACTTATGATCTCTACGCAATAAAAAGTTATGGAGGTAAATGGATTTTTAGACATGAAGGAGATGTTAAATGGAGTATTCCAACTGGTAAAAATTTCTTAAATTTTGGACTTCATGGTCATACTCTAAACGATCACTCTTTTCTCTTTCCAAAAATATTAGGTGGGGATGAAGGATATCGGGGTTATGACAAATCGTCGCTACCGGCAACTAGTAACGTTGGTACACTTGCCCAGTATCAGCAGCATCTTTTTGGCAACGTGTATCTCACTCCCTTTTATGAATTTAATAGTAGTAAACTGATAGACCCCATTATCGATGGGAAAACGATCAATGAGAACACTGTAGGTATCGGATTTCGTTATTATTTTAAAAAGATATCAATCCCCGCTGTTATTTTTGACCTCTCACACAACATAGAAGATAAGAGCACTCACTTCTTGTTAAATATTGGTGCAAGTTTATAAATCCTATCGATTGATAATATTTACAAACTACATTACAATGCCATTACGGGACCAGTAATGGATGAGAAATCACTTCTAGAAAAATTAGAAAAAACGAATCGCATGCATGCTGTTATCAGCAATGTAAACAGCATGATTCTGCATATAAAAAGCAGGGAACTTCTTTTTGCTGAAGCGTGCAGAATTGCCGTCGATGAAGGGAAATTTTTAATGAGCTGGATTGGTCTTGTTGATGAAGAGACCAAAACGATAAAACCTATTAAATGGTATGGAAAAGAAGAAGGATACCTTTCAAGCATTCCACCTATCTCCATTGAAGACATCCCATCCGGAAGAGGACCAACAGGGCGAGCTTTCCGCGAAGGAAAGAGTATCGTCGCCAATGATTTTACCCATAACCAGCCTGTATCAAATTGGAGCTCAGAACGAAGTAAGCGCGGCTATGCTTCTAGCATCGCTATTCCGATTAAAATTAAAAATGATACAATCGGTATATTTAATATTTATGCTTCTGAATTAAATTTTTTTAATGAAACTGAAATAAAGCAACTTGAATCACTTGCTGGAAATATTGGTTTTGCACTCGAGGCCCTTCAAACAGAAGAAGAACTCGCTCTCATTCATGCCCGTAACTCTTCCCTGCTTGGCAATATGAGGGAAGGTCTTCATCTCATCAGCTTTGATTATAAATATCTCTTTTTAAATCCAGCTGCCGTTTCACAAACTAAATTTTCAGAAAAGAAGATCATTGGAAAAACAATGATGGAATGTTTTCCTGGAATTGAACATACTGAAATGTTTTCAAAGCTTCGTGAAAGTATGGAAAAGCGAACAGCTCAAGTTTTTGATTATGAACACACTTATCCAGACCAATCAAAAAAATGGTTTGAGTTGCGTTTCTCCCCTGTTCCTGAAGGTCTTCTACTTCTTTCTTTAGATACGACAGACAGAAAAAAAGTTGAAGAAGATCTATTTCTTGCCAATAAAGAACGGGCCGAAGAATTACTTCTCAATACTTCAAAAATGTCAGCATTGGGAGAGATGGCCAGCGGGATAGCTCACGAAATAAATAATCCTCTTTCAATTATTATCATGCAAGTTACAAAACTTATTCGAAAGCTTCATATGCAAGAATTGGATCAGGATAATCTTGAAACAGGTCTTTCAAAAATAGCTTCAACAGCACAAAGAATAGGAAAAGTAGTAAGAGGTCTTAGCATTATTTCTCGCAACAGTGAAAATGATCCGATGAAAGTAGTAAATGTTACTGCTATTATTGATGATACTTTTCAATTAAGTTTAGAAAGATTTAAAGCGAATTCTGTTGAGCTTAGACAAGATATTTCCTCCCTAAAAGATTCAACTGTTTTGGGACACTCTTCTCAGCTTATGCAAGTTCTTCTCAATTTACTAAATAATGCTTTTGATGCTGTTTTCCCTCTTGAGAATAAATGGGTAGAAATTAAAGCTTACACAACCGAGAACTCTGTAATCATCAAAGTTGTCGATAGCGGAGAAGGAATCGCGGATCACTTACTTCCCAAAATCATGCAACCATTTTTTACAACTAAAGAATCTGGCAAAGGAACAGGCCTTGGTCTTAGTATTTCACACGGGATTATTACTGATCATAACGGACAACTTTACTATCAAAAAAATTCCTCCAATACCTGCTTTGTTATTGAATTACCTCTACTCAAGACTGCGCAATAATTCCAAAATAGAATCTCCCTCATAGCAAAGATCTAAATTAAGAAATCTTAATCGTGAAATCCTTGTGAAAGACAAATGCACGTATGTATCTTAAACCTAAGGTTTAGAAACAAAACAAGGAAGACACTTATGAAAAAACTTATAGCCTTATTAGCATTAACTTTTTTTTCACAGGCCTACTCCTATGATCTCGCCCATAAATTTGGTATTGGAATTAGCGGAGGAATTCCCATTCCAATTGGTGGAAATAACTTTAATGATGTAGCTGATGCCAAATGGGCCGCTTCTATTTATGGAAGATATCTTCTCACTTCTTCATTTGGACTAGATCTAGGTGTATCAAAAGAAAAATTTAAAAATACAGATCTCAATTTTGAAAACATTAATCTCATGGCATTCTGTAGAACTGCAGGAGCTGCAGACCTAAGTCCAGTCTTCGGAGTCGGAACTGGTCTCACAAGGATTAAGAACTATGTATCACCAAGCAGTAAGTTATCACTTTACGCGAGAGCAGGTCTTGAATATGGCCTATCACATGCTCTCTCGCTAGCAGGACTTGTTGATTATCAATATGTATCAAAAATCATGGGTGATATGCCAACAGGAAGAGACCATGTCCTCATTCCTCAATTAGCTCTTACTTTTTATTTTGGTGGTGAAAAAGAAAAAGAAAAAGAAAAGACTGCAGAACCAGAAAAAGAAAAGGTTACTTACGTTGAAGAGGGCGTTTCTGTTAAGGAAGCTGCTCCAATGAGAGAAGTAATACCTCAAGTCACTGTAGAATTTGATTTCAATAAAGCGGACATTAAACCTTCTTTCAATGATCAACTACAAGCAGTGGCCGATTATATGAACACAAATGAAGATTCTTTCGGATTAATTGAAGGCCATACAGATAATATCGGTCCAAAAGCTGTAAACGACAGGCTTTCAATTAAAAGAGCTGAAGTCGTTAAAGAAAGACTTATGAAATTGGGTGTCGACCAAAAACGCCTAAAGGCCCAAGGTTTTGGATATGCAAATCCAATAGCAAGCAACAGTAGTCGTGAAGGAAGACAGAAAAACAGACGATCAACTGTAGTCATATCAATCGTCCAAAAACTAAGTAACGTGGATTAATTTAAAAAAGCGAGGACTTCGCCAAAACTTGTCTCGAACTTATAAAATGAAGATTTCTGTTCTGGAAGAGTGAGTATTTCCTGACTTATAACTTTTGAGAAAGTCACTCTTCCAGTCCCTTCCAAAGATTTATGCATCAATTCCTGCCAAACGTGAAGATTTTCATGCTCTATATCTTTGTATTGAGTTCCTTGAATGATTCCTGCTATTTTTAAAAAGGTTTTCAATTTCATTAGTAAAGATACATTGAGCTGCTCATTATCTTTTACGATAACAAAGTTAAAAGTAATTGATTCAAAATTCCATAATTCGAATTTATCGATTGGATTATATTCAACTGCTTTTCCCCCTAGACCTGATAGCGTCTTTGAAAAAGCTTGAAGCCATTTTTCATTAAGCGTTTGATGATCAGCGAGATCTGATCTTTTAACTCCAACTGCTTTTGTGACCAACTCTAAAAGTATCTTGCTATCAAAAGGCTTATTGAGAAAATAAACCTTACTCTCTCTCGTGATCTCAGATATGACTAACTTATTAATGAAAGCAGAGCATAGAATAATTGGCGTTCGTGAATTTAACTTTGAAGATCTGACGATAGAGATAAACTCATCACCTGTGATAATTGGCATTTTTAGATCTGTTATAATCAAATCATATTCTTCTTTATCGATCGCGCGCCATCCTTTTTGAGGATGATCAAAGAAAACAACATTGGCCCCAATCTTTGCCAAAAAGTTTTTGTAAATATCCTCTAGAGGAGCTTCGTCATCGATAACAAGAATTGATAATTTATTTTTCATATATCCATTATGCACTTAAATATATTTTTTTCAAAGTTAAGTTATCTATAAATTAAATGGGATATTTTGGCCCCCCTTAAAATCAGGAATGTATTTTGCAGGTTATAACAATTGGGGGATTTGATGTCAGACAAGTTGATTCTATTTGCAAAACGCTTTTCATTAGTTTCCGCATTCTTGACGATGATCTTGTCATTAAGCGTTTTTATTTCCTGGATGCTTGGATTAGACACCCTTCCTCAATTCGTTAAAGGCTTTTCAATTATGACGCCGAACACTTCAATCGCCATATTTTTCGGATCAACAACTTTATTATTAGTTTGGAGAAAATCGACCAGCTATTTTGAAAAAATGTTGAGGTTCATCTTTATTTCAATTATATCTCTAATTTCTATTGGCTCTCTTGCTGAATTTTACACGGGAAGAAAACTAGCTATAAACCATATCCTCTTAGATTTTTTAATTACAAAATATCCATCTATCCAGGGTCAATCACTCTCTCCTTCTGCAAACACTGCAATTGCTTTAATACTATTAATTTGTTCACTGGTGCTTTACCGTAAATATATAGTTGCAACGCAAGTTTCAGCGATCTTACTTTTTTCTGTTGCGGCCTTAGCTTTTGTCGGTCACGCATATCGAATAACTCATCTATATCATATTTTTACTTCTGGACATATTTCTGGAATGTCCATACCGACAGCTCTATCATTTTTACTCCTTTCATTGAGCATTATCACTAATCGCCCGGAAGTTGGAATTCTTAAATTTTTTCATAACAAATCACCAGCAAATGAGCTTTTAAGTCGTTTTGCGCTTGCTATGATTTTTATTCCCTTGCTTTTTGGAATTGCTGCAATCATGGGAGCGGGAAAAAATGATCAGGAAATATTATTGCTTCTCACTGCAGTGAGCATCATTATGCTATTAATTTTTTCAGTAGTGACCATAAGTAGTGCGAAAAAATTAATCGAATTAGATAATGCTCGAACTATCGCCGAAGAAAAATTAAGACATGAACAAAATGCCCTGGCGCAGGCACAAGAAGTTGCAGAGCTTGGAAGTTGGGAGTGGATCATTCCTACTAACGAACTCACATGGTCTGATGAAGTTTTTAGACTCTTTGGTCTTCCAAAGTCTAGATCAGCTTCTACTTACGAAAACTTTCTTGCAATGGTGCATCCTGAAGATAGAAAACTGGTTGAAGAAGCTGTAAACAAAGCTCTTCAAGGTGGTGCGAGTTACTCCATTGATCACCGTATTGTTCGCATAAGTGGTGAATTACTCTATGTTCATGAACAAGCTGCTGTTGATTTTGGATCAGATGGAAAACCTATACGCATGCTTGGGACTGTCCAAAATATTACAGAGAGAAAAAAAATTGAAGAAGCTCTATCATACAATGAAAAACTTTTTAGTCAGGTTATTGAAATTATCCCAATAGGTGTTTGGCTACTTGATAAAAGTGGGAAAATCTACCGTTGCAATGAAGCAGGAAAACAAATATGGGCGGGAACAAAATACGTTGGACCTGAAGAGTATGGTGAATATGTAGCCTGGTGGGAAGATACAGGAAAAAAAATAAAACCAGAGGAATGGTCAGCAAATCGAGCAATTAAATACGGTCAATCATCTATTGGCGAGTTGATTAGAATACAATGCTTTGATGGTTCTACAAAAGTTATTCAAAACTCATCTGTGCCTCTAAAAGATCAAAATGGAATCATTATTGGTGCAATTGTTGTGAACGAAGACATTACCGATAGAAGAAACGCACAATTAAAGGCAGAAGAAGCTGCAAATCGGGTTCAATCATTTTTAGAAAATGCCAACGATTCTGTTATCACTGTCGATAAGAATGGGAAAATTACTTTTTTAAACAGGCAAGTCGAATTATGGTTTGGTTATTCAAAGGAGGAACTTCTAGGAAAAGAAATAGAGATTTTGATACCTGATAGGTTAAAAGAAGTACATATTGAACAGAGAGTGAAATATGCCCAATCGCCAGTATCAAGAGCAATGGGGGTTGGACTTGATATAGTAGCAAAAAGAAAAGATGGAACTGAAATACCGGTGGAAATTTCATTAAGTCCAACTCTTACAAAAGATGGTTATTTTACTACTGCAGTCATCAGAGATATTTCTGAGAGAAAAAATTATGAAGAACAGCAACGACTCTTAAATGCAATATCACAAGAGTTGGCCGAAACAATAGATTTTGAAACAACTCTTAATCGAACAGTAGAACTTGCCGTCCCTGAAATAGGAGATTGGTGCCTTATTCACATTTTGGATTCAGGCAAAAAATTGCAGCTTCGGGCAATTAAACATGCAGATCCAGCTCAGCAGATTTTACTCGAAAAAGCATTAGGGTTACATATTATCAAAGAATACGCTACATCTGGTGTAATGAAAGTTGCCAAAACTGGGATGACAATGTTTGTACCTTCACTTACCAAAAAACATATTGAAGAAATTTTTTCGAATCCAGAAACAAGAAAAATATTTACAGAGCAACTAAAATTTAGATCATTTATAAGTGTCCCTCTCAAATCAAGAGGAAATGTCCTTGGAACATTAACTATTGGGTTAGGTTATTCCGGAAGAAATTTTAGTGATCATGATCGCCCTCTCGTCGAAGATTTAGCTCAACGAGTTTCCTTTTCACTTGAAAACGGAAAACTCTACTCAGAGGCATTAAATGCTATAAGAGACCGAGAAGATGTTGTATCAGTCGTCTCACATGATTTAAAAAACCCTCTCTCTTCAATTAGACTATCTTCTCAATTTCTTGAGAAGCAACTAAAAAATAAACCCGAACATTCTTCTTTACTACGACATGTAGAAAATATCTTGAGTGCGACAAATTCTATGAATGGATTAATTTACAACATTCTTGATATTGAAAAAATAAAGGCCGGAACTTTTAGCATTGACTTACAAAACATAATGATTGAACCGTTATTAAAATCAGTGAAAGATATATTTACTCCGTTGGCCCAAGATAAAAAAATTGATCTCCGTTTTATACCTGAAACTTTTGATCTTGAGATGATTTGTGATCCTAATCGAGTGATTCAAATATTTTCCAATTTGATTGGTAACGCAATCAAATTCACGCCTCCTGGAGGGAAGGTCATTGTAAAACTAGAATTTATAGATCATGAACTCCATGTTTGCGTAGAAGACAATGGACCTGGAATGTCGGCAGAATTTCGTTCTCATTTATTTGATCGCTACTGGCAAGCAAAGGAAACGTCTCAAATGGGAAGTGGTTTAGGGTTATATATCACCAAAGGAATTATTACTGCTCATGGAGGAAAGATATGGGTTGAAAGTACACCTGGAAAAGGATCTCAATTCTATTTCACTCTTCCAGAAAAGGCCTCTTTTTATTCTATGGGAATAGAGCAGAGAGGGAGAGATCAATCTGAAATTCACAAATCTCTATTGCATTAATTTAATTGTTATTTGTTAGAAGTGGATCAACTTCTGTTCCTGTCGCAACAGTTAGATTTGCCCATGTCATGTGGTAGCGATAAAGAGATTCATAGTAATCTTTGTAAACAAGAGCACGAGTTGTATATGCGTCTACAATATCTTTCGCTGGAGTTAATCCTAAACTTACAGAAGCTCCAATATTAGTTAACCATCTTTTTGCAGATTTATAGGCCTTCTTTAAAGTCTCTGCTCGGTCTTGTGCTTCTTGAACTTCCATGTAGGCCTTATTTAAAAGAACTTTGAGTCCTTCGTTAGCATACATTTCTTTTGATTTAAGTTCTGCGATTTCTAAAACCAATTTATCAATCTTAGATTGCTTCACTCCAAAATCAATATCCCAAGTAACTCCTACCCCAAAGGCAACATCACTTCTGTTGTAAGGATCATAGATGAACGGATTTTTTTGAGCGGTTCTCTGATCAGTATGAGCGTAATCGTATTTTAGGATGGCCCCAAAGTATGGACGCTGGGATTTTTTTTCACTTATCAGTAAATCTGACTTAGCCTGAATTCCCTTACCAACTTTTTGAATATCAGGATAAAAAGTATTCATAAGATCGAAATAGTAGTTAAATTCTTTTAACTCTCTTTGATCAATTTCAATCCACTCTCTTTCGTTTTGAAACCCAGCACTCTGATCCAATTTTAAATTTTGACCGATATAAAAGTTCACTCCCATCTGAGCTAGTTTTACAGACTTTTCAATCTCTATTCTTTTTTCTTGAACTTGATACTTAAAAACTTCAAGACGCAAAATATCTTCTCTCTTACTCGTTTTCTTTTCTTCGAGGGCCTTAATCGCCTGCTCTAAATCTTTTTGAGTTTCACTTACAAAATCAAGAAGAGACAAGGCGTATTGCCAGCCAAAGTAGGCTTCTTTTAGTTTATAGATGACATCATTTTGTTTTTTATTAACGTCGAGTTGATTAATTTCTGTATTTAATTTTGCCGCGTGTTTTAAATCATCCCCTCTTCCCCAAACATAAAGAGGTATTTTTGCTTCAATGCTAGCTATCCACTCAGCTCCCCAAGTATGAGTATCCTCATAAAAAGAAAAATTCCCTTTTTTCCCGTTAATGGGACCAACCCCAGCGGTAGCATTGATTTTTGGAAGAAGCTCTCCCCTAATCAATGTCAGATCAGTCTCAGCAATTGGAGCTTTATAAGTTTCTGTTTTAATCTCTAGATTGTTTTTTAAAGTTAATGCGATTGCATCCTTTAAAGTTAGTATCTTTGTTTGCGTTGGCGCAGATACTGGAACCTCTTCTGCTTGAAGAGCTGACGAGAGAACAAAAAGAGACATTGAAACAAAAAGTAGTCGCACTATGATTTCTTGTTTGATTTAAGCTCATTTAATCTTTTATTCATAAGATCTCTAAGCCCGTTCCATCCTTTTTCTTTTATTGTCTTTTGAACTTTTTCATTGATGGTTTTGACCCAAGAATCTTCATCGATGGCCACATCAACAACCTTCCATTCGTTGTTTACTTTTTTCAGTACGTAGTCAACATCAGTACTTTCGCCTTTTTTACTAACACTAGAAGAGACCTTTGCGTCTAAATCATTGGCCTTAGTCTTTTTATAACTGATTTTTACGTTTTCTAAGAATTTAGGAGCTGAAGGATAAACTGATCTGGTGATGATTTCTTTTAGAGTTGACTCAAACCACTTTAAATCAGTAGCAGAACGCTTTCCATACTCAGCGGCCAGAATTGTTTTTGCCATTTCCCCAAAATCAATATGGGATTCAACTTCGTCTTTTAATTTAGCGTTAAGTAGAAGATTTTCTTTACCGGTTTTTGAAAAGATATCTTTGATAAGTTCTTCTGGAGCTATGCTTGCCGCTTGAAGATTAAAGGCACTGAAATTTAATAGAAAAGAGAAGAATATAAATATCTTTTTCATAAGCACGTCCCCAAATTTTTTTGATAGTGCTTAATATAAATTTTTCCTCGGTAAGTCAATTTTTTGCTAATCTTTCCATGTACAAAAAGCACGAAAAATCTTATTGATATCCCATGAAAAAAATACTGCAGTTTAATCTCAAGTTCTATTGGCTTGCTCCAATATTATTAATCCTTTTGGCAACTTTAGGAGTTAAATATTCCTCTAAGTTAAAGATAAATTTAGACCTTGCTGCCCTTTTGCCTGAAAATAGCGAAAGTATTCAGGAAATGAACCATGTCGTCTCTAAGGTAGGCGGGGGTGGATACATCGTTGTGCTCATTGGGCCAATCACAAATCCTGAGTCTAAACTCACTCTCATTGATTCTAAAATAAAGGATTTAAAGGATGTAAAGTATACTTATTTTGAGCGCGAAGAGTTCATGCTAAAAGATAAGGCGCTCTATATTATTCCAAGAAAAGATTTCAAAAAATTAACAGACTATGCGCGAATCTTATTCTCTAAAGGACCTGTCGATACTACAGGCCTTGGGCTAGTGGATGAATCTGATCGCGAAGACCAAATTAAAGAGGCCAATAATTTTTTTAATAAACTAAAAAGTCGCACAAGTGCTGATCGCTATTTTTTATCCAAAGACAAAAAATACGCTATGCTTTTAGTTCGTCCAACTTTTGATTCTACAGACCTCATTCGATCTAAAAACTTGGCCGATAATATTCGCAATGGAATAGACTCGATTTTTAAAGATAGTGACGAAGCTCATTTTCCATATAGTTTATCTGGTCGTTACGTCGAAAAGGCTGAAGAAGAAAAGCAGTATGAAAAAGATATTACCAAGACGGCCATTCTAAGCAATATTGCAATTACAATTTTGTTAGTCTGGGGAATTGGAACATTCAGAGGGGCCATTGCAACGGCGTTTACTGTACTGCTGGCAATGTGTATCACTGGAGGACTTGCCTACTTCTTTGTAGGTCAAATCAATGTCCTAACAGGCTTTTTACTCGCTATTTTATCTGGGATTGGTTCCAAGTTTGGCATCCACCTTATTCGCCGGTATTATCAAGAAAGAGAAAAAGGCTTAGATAAGGAAGTTGCTACACGAAACACCTATTTTCACCTAAGTCGTCGCGCTTTATTTTCTTCGGCCCTAACTGCCTCTTGTTCATTTTTTATTTTAACGTTATCAAAGTTTAGAGGATTCTCTGAGTTAGGGACATTTGCTGGAACGGGTATCATAGTTATATATCTTGTTTTTGTTTTGGCCTTCCCAATGATTGCCAGAATTCTCCCGGAAAGAAGTGCTTCTCAAATAAGAAGACGGCGCTTTATTTTAGGTAAATATCCTTTCAATTTAAAAGTGGTAAAATTTCTTCCTATCTTTATCCCTATTATTCTTTTTGGGTTGTATAGGGCCTATTTTGAATATGATTTTGATAAGCTTCACAGCTTTCCCCCTGCGATTCAAAAGATCAACGAAATGACTGATAGTATTTTCGGTCGCGCTATCTCTCCTTCGGCCATTCTTGCTCGTGATAAAGATCAAGTCATCGCACTCACTGAATGGCTAAGAAGCGATGAGAATGCGCAAACGATTGATCAGGTTGTTTCAATGTACGATCTGGTTCCACCAGATATGAAAAAACGCGCAGAGAGAATCGCTAAAATTCGCACTTACGTCTACAACGTTGATCCAAAGGAGCTTGAAGAAAAGTCAGGAATTCCAAAAGAGAATATCTATAAATGGATTAACGCCACTCCATATGATCGATCGATTATCCCAAGAGCAATCAATGATAACTTTGGGACCGATGGAAATATCATTATCGTTTTCCCAAAAGAAAAACAAAGTCATTACAACGCTATTATCAAGTATGCCAACACACTTGCTGAGGCAAAAAAAGAATTTCCAGGAATGGAAGTTGGAAGTGACACTTTAGTATTTGCTGAAATTTTAAAGCACATTATTGAAGACGGAAAATTAGTTCTTGCTCTGTTCTTACTTGGAGCATTTCTCATTTTCTGGTTAGATTTCAGAAAATTTAAAGATGCCCTCCTCTTGGAAGTGCAATTAATTCTCTGTGTAGTTGTTCTAGTGGCCTTAATGGGGCTATTTGGTATCCCATTTACAATTTTAAATGTGGCCATGATTCCAGAAGTTTTAGCTGCGGGAATTGATATGGGCGTGCATATGCGCCATCGAGAAAAAGAAGGTCATTCATCTTTAGAGAGTGCACGTTTAATTTCACATGCTGTGCAGTTAGGGGCCTTTACTTCAATTCTGGGATTTGGATCCTTATTATTTGCTAGCTCAATCATGCTTCAAGGAATTGCCTGGATTTCAATCTTGGGCCAGTTGTCTTCCTATTTTGTCTGCATGCTTACTTTCCCTTTAGTCCGCGACTGGTTTAATAAACATTATAGACAAGTAGAGAGTGTTCAATGAAATTAATTGCAGTTTTACTTTTTGGATTAGGTTTAAATACATATGCCTATGAATGGAATCAGATAACAGAATCCGGTGTTCTGAATAAAACAATTATCAAAAAACATAAAAAGGCTGACAAAGATTTGAGTTTTTCAGATCTGGACATCAAAGAGAAAAAACTATCCACAGAGGAAGTACAAAAAAAATTCCCCTCTCTTTCAACTCCAAAAACAATCGTCATTTTAGGCGACACTGGATGCCGAATAAAAGAAGGAAAAATCAAATCAGAGTTTCAAGATTGTAACGATCCCAATGTCTGGCCATTTAAAAAAATTGTAGAAGAGGCTTCTAAGGAAAACCCTGAATTAATTATTCACCTGGGAGATTTCCACTACCGAGAAAAATGTAGCGCTGGTCAGCCTTGTGAAAAATATTCACCTGTCATTGGCTATGAATGGAAACCATGGGAATTGGATTTTTTTCAACCTATGCAAAGTCTTCTATTAAAGACTCCCATTATTATCGTTCGTGGTAATCATGAGGATTGCTCGCGCGCTTTTTTAGGTTATAAAACACTTTTAGCAAACTACACCTGGAATAAAGATTGTGTTGAATACGAAGAACCTCAAATTATGACAATTGGAGATATTGCAATTGTAAACATTGATACTTCTTCAATCACCGATATGCCCGTTGATAATAATGAGGCCATTTGGGTAAAAAGATTTAATGACGTCTATGAAAAGATTTCAAAACTCAATGTTAAACACATTTGGATGGTGACTCATAAACCGATCTACGGAATTGCCCCTTTTAAGATCGCCCTCTTTCCAATCAATATTCATTTGAGAAATTATTTTGAAAAGAGTCTTCTAAAAGACAAAGTCTCTTTGATTTTAAGTGGGCATATTCATTCATCAATGATTGTGACACCAAAAAAATATGCTAAACAAATTGTTCTTGGAAACAGTGGAACTGATCTAACAAGTTTCCCGGTTAAAATCACTAAGTCTACTCTAGATTCAATGTCATATAAAAATGCTTATATAACGACCAGCGGATTTGGTTATGCCGTACTTAAGAAGGGTGATGATCAGTCATGGACAATTATTTTCAAAGATTCGAATGGAAAAGAAAATTATAAAGAGAAGATTCCCTAATATTTAAACGAGAAGGAGGATTGTATGAAATTTGTTATCATGGCACTAAGCCTATTTTGTTCAATGAACATTATGGCCTCTGATTTTGAGATCGCGGAATGCGCAAATACAGATGATTCTGGAAGAAATATCAATTTAGTTATTTTTAACCAAGATGTGGCCCAAGTCCAAGTACTGGCCGCTCCTGGAGTGATTTCAAAAGTTCTATCTCCAGTTAGAGTTGTTAATCAACAAGACACTGAAGCTACGTTTTATTCAATTCCAGGAAGCACGGGCCTTATGGATGTACAAAACACAGTTCTTAAAGACCTATGGGGTATCGTACACTTAGAGAATGGAACCTACTTCTGTGACTAAGTAAATTTTACAGAAGAATACCTCCAATATAGCAATCTTCCCCCCGTATGTTAGTCTCACTGACATGAAAAATTGTATAAAATATTTTGCTTTTATTGGGCTTTTGTATTCATCCGGCAAGCTACATGCTTTCATGATTCCGGATGAATACAAAGATGGTATTGAAACTTGCAAAGAGCACGCGGAAACAATTAATTCTGAATTCGGGAAATGGATCTCGGTTCCTGCCTACTATGATCAACCGAATGGACCTACAACCAGCATCTATTACTATACAAAAAAGAAATTTGATCCTACTAAAAAATCAGTCCTCTATTTTGTCGGAGGTCCAGGAGGAGTCGCTAGAAGAAATGAATTCTCCTTACCTAACACAAACGTAATTTTCTTTGATCAAAGAGGAGTTGCTTGCTCTCTTCCTCCAACAAAAGAAATGTACCTTGATCCGAAATTTTACTCTTCTGAAAATACGGCCAAAGATGCCGCAATGGTTTTAAATTCAATTGGAATTAAAAAGGCCTCTATTTTTGGTCATAGCTACGGAACAGTACCTGCAACAATTTTTGCCTCAAAATATCCAAAGCGCACGTCTTCTTTAATTCTTGAAGGTGTAGTATTTAAGGCCGACGAAACACTTTGGATTTCAAAAAGAAAAATTAAATTAATGGAAGAATTTTTTTATTCTTTTCCAAAAGATAAGCAAGAAAAACTTATTTCAGTTACAGAAAGAAATGATATGCCCAAGACTTGGTTTAGTTACATGGCCAGAATGGGAATGGGGACTGGAAACTTTAAAAATGGAATTAAGGGTTTTTTAGATGAGACGGTTTTCAAAGCTACAGATGATCAAGAGGCATCTGACGCTGAATTTGCTCAAATGATGACTTCAATGATTCCAACTGTTGACTTAACAACTCCAGCAGAAACTTATTCCAATGGAGACGTGATGATGGGAATGATTGCATGCCAAGAAATGAGTATGGCCAATCCTGAGTTTAGTCATCTCTTAATCTTAAAAGACGGTCATTTCATTCCTGATCGCAATAACACTGATAGAAAATCAATGTGTGCCCCTCTTCATTTGGAAAATAACACTAACGAACCATATACCGCTGAAAAATATCCAGTTAATGTACCTGTTACCTATTTTCTTGGTGAGTACGATCCTGCAACTTCTCTTGATCAAGGATTAAGACATTTCAAGTTTTCTAAATCAAAACAGAAACAAGCTCTCATTATGCCAGAAGGTGGTCACACTCCAAGTTTAGAGATGGTAATTGAATCTGGTTACTGCTCAAATTCTAAAGATGTAGATTGCGATAGATACAAACAACAAATTATACAAGCAAGCATCTTTGAAAAAGCAGTTAATGCTGAAATCATTACTCCGCAAGATTTACAAAATTTCAATCAAGCAGGAGAAAAGAAATGGGAAATATCAAACTAGTAATTTAGAATTACTAATTCGATTCGATTATTTTTCGCCCGGCCTTTTGCTGTTGTATTGCTAACAAGCGGACTAGCTTCACCCATTCCGACTGTTTCAATTCTATTTGCAGCTATACCTCTGGCCACGAGCTCCTCTTTAAGAACGACTGCGCGATCATTAGAGAGAATCTTAT
Source organism: Bacteriovoracales bacterium (assembly GCA_037444575.1). Taxonomy (GTDB): domain Bacteria; phylum Bdellovibrionota; class Bacteriovoracia; order Bacteriovoracales; family Bacteriovoracaceae; genus Bacteriovorax. The sequence goes on along the minus strand of JBBIME010000011.1, from coordinate 132,559 downwards.
TAGCTTCAGCACTGCCTGTATTATCAGTAAATCCCTCTATTCGAATTTTGGCCATTGGATATTCTTTCATTACATTGACAACATATCCAAGTTCTAGATCAGATCCTTGGATCATTCTTGTTGTACCAGCTGTAAATGCTATTTTTTCGAACCGAAAATGTATAGGACGATCAGTAATCGTTCCCTCTGATAAGACAGTACGAAGTTCACTAACAGGAGGTAGCACTTCTGTCGATTTTATTTGAACAAGATTCCACCATACCCCCATTCCGCCTAAAACAAGTCCCACTAAAATAATTTTCATCCAACTTACATTTTGGAAAAAACTTTTTTTATAAGCTCTCCCTTCAGCTTCTTCTCCTGTTAGAGCATAGTAATCTGATGGCCCTGACGTCCCAGTACTGATGGCACTAATCAAAACCGTTTTCTGTTGATTAAAAAAGTTCATCAACCCAGCTGCACTTAACTTTTCACTTTTAACTTTAGAATTGATAGCGCCCATAAAGAATGGTGCCACTAAACCAAACATCTTAGTTATATTTGAAGCACCAAGGCCTGTAGATGTCCCCAGTCTTGAAACAATATTATTAAAGTTGCTTCCAAAAATATTATTAACGACCTCATTACTTTCACTAAGCTTATTTTCATCTAAAGGAATCTTAGACTCAAATTTGTGAGTGTTTATAATATCCACAAGAGTTGAAGCACCTTCTTGAGTAGAGCCCTTATCAACTATTCCCTTCATGAACTCTGGAACAACTGACTTCAATCCTTCTTTTGTTTTTCCTACTGATTGTCCGAGAGTATCACTTATCTTTTGTATAATCTCTGGTGTGTATAAATTCTCAGAAACCCCAAGCAGACTTTCATTCGTCGCCATAAGTCCTCCTATTTTGAAGTTCTCAAAAATAAGACTTCCATTCTCAACGTATAACTTGCAATCGAAGGACCAACAAAAAATAATTTAAAACTATCCTTGGCATCATTGATATGTATTATATTTTGGTGACCGTGCTTCGCTACTCTAATCTCATCATGAACCTTATAATTCAAAAACAAGGAATATCATATGGAAGATTTAAACAATGTTATTGAAGAAGCAGAACCCGCTGTGATTGCTGTCTTTGAAGACGACAAACAATTAAAAAAAACATTGGATGACTTAAAAAATAAAAATTTTAATAACGAAGATATATCAGTTCTTATGTCCCAAAAAAAAGATCCTCATGATTTTTACAAACAGAAACTTATTAAAGGTGTCGAAACTGGGGCGGCGATAGGAATCGCAGAAGGAGGAGTTCTTGGCCTTCTTGCAGGACTAAGCTTAATTACCATTCCAGGAGCTGGTGTGTTTATGGCCGCAGGTCCATTCGTTAGTGCAATTACAGGAGCAACCATCGGGGCCAATACAGGCGCCGTTGCTGGAGTTCTTGTCGGTTATGGACTTGCAAAAGCTGAAGCAAAAAAAATCGAAAAATTAGTTAAAGAAAATGGAATGATTGTTTCAGTTCATGTTGATGATCCAGCTAAGCAAATAATTGCAAAAGAAGTATTCTCCAAAAACGGTGCTACTGAAATTTTTAGTCCACTTGATAAAAATCAGGCCAAAGCACCTAAAAAGAAATTCTTCAGTCACACACAAGAAGTATAGCTATTGTGTATATTTTCTCAGTCCTTCTAAGCGGAATCATCCTCAATATCCGTCTTGCGATACCAATGACTTACATCGACAATTCAAGATAAATTTGATTTAGACGATAAGGATCTCAAGAATAGGAGAAGAAGATGAAGACATTTTTAATGACGTGTGTACTTTTCTATACAGCAGTAAATGCTAACGCCGCTGATACAGTTAGTTCTACGACAGTCTTTAAAATTACTCCAAATGAATGGAAGGCCGTAGAGGTCCTTAACAAGTCAAAGTTTGTCTGCACAAATAAATTAAAAGATTATAATTTTGAAAATGAATTTAAATTGTTGTTTGGTTTCTCATACTCAAATCGCAATGTTTCGGCCATTAAATCAATGTCTCAAGTAATACAGAAACAAATGCTAGAGTCGTGTAAAACGCATCAAAACACTGGTTTCAATGTTCAAACATGCTATGAAGCTTGCTGGAAGAATTACAAATCTGATGAGCAAGAAGCAATTAGAGAACAATGCCAAGCGACCTGTGCGTCTTTAGATAGAAACATACATGCTGTGGTACCAGATCTTGCAGCACTTCTAGATAATGAAGTCGTGCATGCTGAGAAATGTGAGAAATCTAGCGCCCATATTAATAATAGTTCTCGTGATAAAATCAAAGAAAGAGAGCAAAAATCAGAACCAAAATCCACTTCATCTAGTGAATTAGGGACTTCAAAATAACTTCATTGGACAATCACCTGCCCTGTCATGGTTGGAAGGTTTTTGTTAAAGTAGTTAAACGTCCCTGAGCCTGTGAATTTTAAACATTTCGATGAAGACGGTGATAGCGATACATCGAACCTCACGTCTGGAGCGCCTGGAATCCCACTGGTGACTGTCTGAGTACTTGGGTCATTGTTTATCCATTTAACAATTCCATTCATAATAATTGTCTCACTCGCTGGAGAGAATGTAGTTGATATATTTACAATCCCTGCTGCCACAACTGTTGCACACTCTACCTCCAGCACTATCCCCGTTGACACTGGAGATATTGCCCCTCCACTATTACTGTAAGTATTACCGCAACTATAAAGGGCCAAAAGTGTTGCAAATCCCAACGCGGAAAATTTTTGCTGAATCCTTACTTCTATATTCATGCCATCTTTACTCCAATTAGATTAACTTAACTCAATAGAGAATTTGACATGAACGATAGAGAATAAATAATTTGAAAAAGTTATTTCAGGAATTGAAAAAAACTTGTGAGAAAATTTTATATTTTTAGTACCTGAAAGGCCAATACACCCAAAACAATTGAACCAACGATGTTCATAATGGGACCGAATTTTTGAGATAGCTTTTGGGCCAAATGAAGTCCAATGATCGTCGTTGAAAATGCCCAGAAAGCAATTGATATGATGAATGGAACAATAGGCTTTTGAGAAATACCTAACCCAATTCCAACTCCGAAGGCGTCCAGACTTGTGGCAAATGAAACGACCAGAACTTTTTTGAAACTATGAAATTCCAACTTCTCTTCTTTGATCTCTTTACTCTTTAGATCTACAATGCCCTCATACAACATGTGTAGAGCAACTCCTCCTAGTAAAATAAATCCAATCCAATGGTCTATGGCCGAGAACTTACTTATCACGAGTGATCCAGCGAGTGCCCCAATTAAAGTCATAAGTGCTTCTGCTCCGCCAGAAGCAAATGCAAATCGATAAGCATCTTTTTCTGAAAAAGGTCTATGCCCCATTGCGACTGCAGCAGAAAAGGAATCAGCACTCAAAACTAAACCAACAATAATTATTTCATAAATAAAAGACATGTCGAATTACGCTCTCCACGGAAACAAAGAATTTAAGTAAATGATCTAAGGATAATAAATTTAATTTTACCCCTTAGTCAAACTTTCTAAATCCCTAGATAGCTGTTCTAATCGAATTATTTGCTCAGCGAGCGCTTGGGAAGAGTGTGCGGCTAAATTAGCATTTGTTGAAATTTGATTTGTAGAATTATCCAATTGCGAAACGGCCATACTAATTTCAGAAACGCCACTTGATTGCTCTTTGCTTGCAGATGAGATTTCTTTTATCATATCGGAAGTCTTGGATATATTTGACCATATCTCATTAAAAACTTTTTCACATTCATTGACTGTATTCAATCCCTTGCTAATTCTTTCCTGGTTTTGATTTGAAATTCTCTCGGAGTTTGCCTTAGAGTTACTCACGATGCTCGATACCGTCTTAACACTACTATCTAGTAAAGAAGAAATTTCAATTGCCGCTGTACCACTCATCGCTGCTAAATTTCCAACCTCTTCAGCTACAACTGCAAATCCCTTTCCTGCCTCACCCGCTCTTGCTGCTTCAACAGAAGCATTAAACGAGAGAAGCTTTGTTTGAAAAACAATGTCATTAATTACTTTTGTCTTTGATTCAATTTCGTTTATAACTTTTAAAATCTGATTAATTTCTTGATTGGAAGATGATATTTGTTCAACTATCAGTTGATTTCCTGTCGAAATATCATTCATAGAATTGGTCATGTCTGAAATTGTATTTTTTCCTTCTTCAACATTCTTCAAGCTCAGATCAGATGATTTAACAATTGTTAGAGTGTGATCTGAATTTGAATTGATCATTGAAGTAATCTCGGTTAGTGATGAGGCAGTCTCTTGTAACGAGGTAGCTTGTTGTGTTGTTTCAGAAGATAGGTCATTACTAATTTTCGCTAAATCATTTGAAGATTCTTTTAAATGGGCCACAGATTCATTGACTCTTTTTACCAGTCGATCAATTAGCTCTTTTCTTTGATTTGATTTATTCAAAGAATATGAAATGACAATTCCCAAAATAATAATTGCTGCCCCGATAAATAAATGGATGTCTCTAGAATTCTTACTCTCAGGTGAATTATAAAATTCTAAATCGGGAGCAACAGCATACAACTCCCAATTTCCAAATTGATCAGGAATATCCAGTTTAATCTTCTCTGAATAAATCAGGTCATTCGCTGCACCTTTATTAACTTTATTAATAAATTTTTTCAACTCATCTGTCGGATCATTTGATATTGATGTTTGACTATTTAATGAGAGAAGATAATTAGATTTTGGCAACATTCGACTTAAAACCGCAGTTCGCACTACCGCACTTACGGCCGCATGAAAATCACCTTTTGTGTCGTAGACTGGAGTGGTAATTACTAATCCATTTCTTAAATGATTATCCCCTTTTTTTAACTGATTCTCGCTAAATTCACTATTGTCACAAGTAATAACTTCTCTTCCTGATATAACGGGAATGTCTTCATTATTTTCTATCTTCTTAGGAAAGTTTTTTGAGAAAAAGCTCATTTGCTCATTTAATAGCTTGTACTCTTCAGTTTCAACTTGCTCAAGTTTTGGTCCTTCTTCCTTTTTTTCCTCACCTTTAGAAATGAAATCATCGAACATTAAAATAGGTTCTTCAGGTTTTCCTGTGAATGGATCGATCTTTTCAGGATTCAAATCTTTAGGAACAATATAAATTTCAGATAATGCTACATTCAAATATGCATAACGATATAGTTGTCTAAGTGAATTTCTATTTTCTTCTGTAAAATTTTTTGCATGACGATCAATTTGCTGAATACTAGAAAATGCAGCAATTGATTTAATCAATTGATGAATATACTTAAATTGTGTCGACATATTTTTAGAGACATCTTTAGATTCTTTTTGTTTGCTTTGAACAAATTCATTCTTTAAAAATTTCAATTGATTGTTATAACTTTGGAAAGTTAGTAGGACTAAAATTAAAGTTGAGCATAAGACTATTGTGATATTGAGTTTTATCTTCATAAATAAACCTTTTTGGTAAACACTTTTTCATTATACCCAGTATCAAAATAATATTAAGGGGTCGAAATTTCCTTTTTCCGAGTAAAATAATCGGTCAATTGATTCTAAAATAATGTGTAGAGGTTGATGGTGGTCGTGCGACTGCCGATTGCATCTTTGTTAGCAGATATCCAGTAGTCACCACTTTCGCGAGTGTAGGATAATCGGGCCAACATATTTTGGACTATCTTATAACTAGCTGTCAGAAATACTGCATTATCAGACGCATTGGTGTTGCTTAAAACTGCTTGGCCGCTTTTACCAAGACGAATACCAAGTCCTATGGCCGTTATGTCTGGCCTTACTCCCACTTCTCCTGAAATATTCAAAGAACTTCTAGTGTCTGTTCCTTGCTTGCCATTACCATCAACATTGTAGGTATTTCCCTGAGTCGCGACAGAAGCGACAGCAGGAGCGCGTGCATAGCTGACATAAATACCAACAGGCAAACTACCTAGTGCACCTTGGGTTTGTCCATCAATGGCCACGGCCTTTGTGCAAAAGCGTACTCCATTTCCGTTAGCAGAACTCCCGCTCCAACTCTGAATCCCTAGACCTGTATCCCACTTTGCGAGAGCAAAAAATCCTGCGACACGAATATAGGTGGAATTTAGTGAAGCAGAATTGGCACCTGAAGAGGTTGATGCTGGAGTTCCCACGATGCCGACTTGATTGAATCTTGTCAGATTGATGAAGCCCTTGTCTGCATTAGCAATCAAAGATATGCCTGTTGCGATACCTGATGTATTAATGAATTGCTGAGCAGATATCGCTTGCGTGTGAGCATTATTAAATCCAGGAGTATTGCTCATCTGGTGAACAGCATTGGCACCAGTATTCATTGTTTCAAAGCCATAAGATGCGCCTTGATTATCAGTGCTGAAGAATGCAAAACCAGCACGCTTATCATCTTTTATCTTAAATAGGATTGGCAATTTAGCAGATCCCAGAGCTGCACCATTACCACCCAATCCCAACTCGGCAAGAAATCCTGCATTGTCGCTTACTCGCCCTCCAAAAAAAAGAGAAGCTTCCCCATTACTTCCTGGAACAAACCATGTTCCATTCCCAGTGTTTTTTACAGAAGTAACACTTGCAGTACTATTATTTTTTTCATAGCCAGCGCTGGTTAATACGGCCATGTTCAACGTGCTTGGAATGGAAAGCCTATCGCCTTCAACTGTGCTTTCTTCTCCCTTCCATGTATAGCCACTGGATTTAAATTGACGACCAAAAGAATTGAGCAAAGGAAAATGTTGAAAGTGACAGGAAATACATGAAAGTCCAGTTTGTCTTGCAAACACAGGTAGGGCAAAAGCATCTTGAACAAATGCGGATGTAATTATTAGAACCGTCAATAAGACGATGTTTCTTCTCATGTTCTAATTTATAGATTGCTCTAAAAGATAATAACAATAGATTTTATCAGTCCATCCCATAAATTAATTCACTGATAAGAAGCACATTGATATTTAAATTTTAAAGACCTACTTTGTTCTTACTCAATCAAGGAGGTACGAATGAAAACAATTATTCTGTGTTTGCTATTTTCGACTTTAGGATCAATGGGATCTGCTTTGGCGGGAGTAGATCCACAACACGATCATCATGTTAAGAAAGTAATGATTCCAGGAGTGGATAAATTCATCCCATTTGCAATGCAAATTAATGAGGGAGAGACAGTTCAGTGGATGAATAACGATACTGATGATCACACTGTTGTAAGTGATGATGCTTTTACTTCCCCTGAATATAGAAAAATGAATACTCTTATTCCAGGAACTGATCATAACGGAGGACATCCTGGAATTTTAAGAAAGACTTTCCGTCACCCTGGAACGTTTGTATATTTCTGCCGTTTCCATTCAAAATTAGATAAGGACAACCAACCAGTTGCTCCAGGTCCAGATGGAGGAATCCAAGATGATAAAGGAAATTTTGGAACACCAATGATGGGAATTATTACAGTTATGCCTCATCATCATCACTAATATACGATTAGGATAGACTCAGAGAAATCGGGTCTATCCTAACTATTGCACAATCACCTGAGCTGTCGTGCTCGTAAATGTTCTGCTGAAATAATTATAAGTTCCGGCCCCCATGAACTTTAAACATTTCGTTCCTCCTGGAACTATGGTTGTATCAAATTTTCCATCAACTGCGTTTGGAAATCCACTTGTAACGGTCTGAACAACATTGTCATTATTTATCCATTTCACAACACCACTAAGAGGGATAGTCTCAATGCCCGGTGAAAATACAGATGATTGTATATTGACAGTTCCTGTCGATACAACGGTAGCACAGTCTACCTCTACGACTGCCGTTGAAATTGGTGACGTTGAATATCCCCCACCGCCACCTCCGTAACCTTTTCCACAACTAGCAAGAATTGATAGTGCTGCAAATCCCATGATAGAAAATCGGATCATCATCTTTTTATTCATGCCAGTCTCCTATCAAGTTAAGATCAGATCGACTTAAAATTTTGACATTGAATATAAAAAATAAATAATCTAAAAAAGTTATTTCAAGAATTGATTTTTTTGCAAATGATCTAACATAACTTTTATATATTTTTCTCCTCCAACGACAGGGAGATATAAGGAGTGATGAGAAATTTTTATTCAAAATATTTAATTTCTACTCTTTATTTCACCGCTGCCTTAACTCTTAGTTTTTTAATTGGAACAATTTTATTTCAATACTATTTAGCACTGGGGTCAATAAATAAGGTTCTTGCCGCTTTTGTTAATGATCGAATACTTTCTGCTTTATGGTTAAGTATTGCTTCATCAATTGTAACAACAGTTGCGGCCATTCTTCTAGGCGTCCCTCTTGCCTATGTTTTTGCTTTAAAAAAATTTCCTGGGAAAATATTTTTAGAAACAATGGCCGTAGATGTTCCACAAACATTTCCACCTGTCGCTGAGGGGTTAATTTTTCTATTAATGCTTGGACCAACGTCTCCCTTTCACGTCAATCTCACTTATACTTTTTTTGCACTTGTCATTGCAAAATTTTTCATCTCAGCGCCATTTATTATCTCTACTGTTGCAAGACGTTTTAGAGAAATTCAAAAATCAGGAATTAATTTAACGGCCAGATCATTAGGGGCAGATCAATTTCAAGTTTTCTTAACAGTCTTTCTTCCAATGTCGGCCATGGAGATTGCCGCCGGATCGGTATTGTGTTGGTCCAGAGCGATGGGAGAACTTGGAGGAAGTCTCATTTTTGCTGGAGTTATTCCGTTTAAAACAGAAGTGCTCCCCACTTATATTGCAGTAGGAGCTAAAAAGCTAACAACTGAAGCACTGGCAGCAACCATTTTAGGAACCACCGCCTCAATCCTGGCCCTCGTTATATTTAAAAAACTTTCTCAACGAAGTGAATACAAATGAGTGGCTTAAACATTAAAAATCTTACCGTTGGGTATGAAAAAAAAATTATCTTAGAAGATTTAAATCTTGAAGTTAAAGAAGATGAAGATCTCGTACTGATGGGCACATCAGGAAGTGGCAAAACAACCTTGCTTCTTGCTATCTTGGGAATACTGCCTCTGAAGAGCGGACAGATTATTTTAAATGGCAAAGAGATACAAAATCTTCCAATAGAAAAAAGAAACATTGGTTACCTGCCACAAGACTACGGTTTATTTCCTCATTTAACAGTAATTGAAAATGTATCATATGGTTTGCGAATCCGAGGAGTTTCAAAAATAGAACAAACAAAAAAAGCGCAAGAAATGTTGGAGTTTGTTCAACTAAAAGATTTTGATAAAAGAAAGATAAGTGAATTATCTGGAGGACAACGTCAACGTGTCGGATTAGCGAGGGCCTTGGCCATAAAGCCAGATCTCTTTTTGTTTGATGAACCATTATCAAATATAGATCAAGTGACAAAGTTAGAAGTTGCATCTCATTTGAAAAACTTTTTCTTAAAATTAAATATTCCAATGATTTTAGTGACCCACAATCATGAAGACGCCATATTCTTATCAAAACAATTAGCGATTATGATCGATGGAAAAATCGAACAAATTGGACGAGTCGATGAGATTTTAAATAATCCCAAAACGCCATTTATTAAAAAATTGCTCGTTCCCTATGCAGAAATATAACTGAACCACTACTCCTGCAGTTCATTCTTCAAATTTTTATCACATAGATAAACTCCACGCCTAGCTCCATCAACCTCCAATGTTCCAATAAGGTATTGTCCCGTTTCGCCACGAATTGTTCCAAAAGGGATCACTGGAAAAGAGAGTCTATAGCTTTTAAAGACCAGTGCCCCATAACTGCCTATCCCTCCTGGTTTAACAAATATATAATCAACTGCTGGTCCTGGGAGCGTTGGGCCGGTTGAGGACACGCGAACTAGTTTTTTTATAACATCAAATGAAAGACGATTATTTCTATCTGAAGGATTCCATGTGAATTGAAATGAGCTTTCTGGAATTGGATCTGCCAGCCTACAATGAGTATTAAAATTAGGAGGAGTTCCCTTATTGGTGTCAGACAGATCATCTTGAGCATAAGAAGTTAACATGAAGAAACACAGAGTAAGAAAACATAAACTTTTTTTATAGCTCCAGTTCATAAGTACTCCTTTTGAAAATATCTTGAAATAGAGAAGCAACTGTCAGGCCAAATTCCCCGCTCTAACTCCATAATTTGTAATTATTACCTACCATAAGATAATTCAATATTAAGTCTACCTATTCAGTGATACTGCCTTGTTATTATGCAAATTAATATACGTTATTTAGAAAATCTAAAAGTAGAAGCTCACTTCGATGACTATACCCTAGTTGCCGATCAACCAATCCGCTATAAAGGCAATGGATCTGCTCCTGGTCCTTTCGATTATTTTTTGGCATCTTCCGCTATGTGTGCCGCCTATTTTGTAAAGGTTTATTGTATTGCCCGAAATATCCCCACTGAAGATATCAGAATCACTCAGAATAATATTGTTGATCCAGAAAATAGATATAAACAATTATTTAATATCCAAGTGGAATTACCCGAGAGTATTTCAGAACATGATCGCGAAGGAATTTTAAAATCAATTGATAGATGTACTGTAAAAAAAGTTATTCAACAGGGTCCTGAATTTAATATTGAGATCATTGATGTTCTAAAAAAAGATTCAGGTCTAATGTACAAACAGAATTCTGCCAATGAATTAAAAACAATGATTCCAGGAAAAGATTGCTCTCTGGAAGAAACAATTGAGAATATGACTGCAAAAATTGCGGCATTAGGAATCAAAATCGAAATCGCTTCGTGGAGAAATCCTATACCACATGTATGGTCAGTTCATATTCGCGATGCCGATTCTCCAATGTGTTTTACTAATGGCAAAGGTGCGACAAAAGATGCGGCCCTTTGTTCGGCCTTAGGTGAATATTTAGAACGCATTAGTAATAATTATTTATACAATGATCAATTCTTAGGTGTTGATATTGCTGAAGGTGATTTCGTTCATTATCCCAATGAATTATGGTTTAAGCCCGGGCCTAAAGACTCTCTTCCAAAAGGTTTAATGGATGAACTCCTTCTTGAACTTTATAATCCAGACAATGAATTAAAGGCTTCACATTTAATAGATACTAATTCTGGAAATACGAAACGCGGTATTTGTGCCATCCCCTACGAACGTCAATCAGATAAAGAAACTGTCTATATACCAGTAAATCTTATTGGAAATTTGTTCGTCAGCAACGGCATGAGTGCTGGAAATACTAAATATGAGGCGCGCGTGCAGTGCCTTTCAGAAATTTTTGAACGTGCAGTAAAAAACCAAATTATTCTAGAAGAAATCACTTTGCCTGATGTTCCTAGAAGTGTTCTAGAAAAATATCCTAAAATCATGGAAGGGATCAATAAATTAGAGGCAGAAGGATTTCCTATCATCGTTAAAGATGCTTCTTTAGGCGGAAAATTTCCCGTCATGAGCGTTACTCTAATGAATCCAAGAAACGGTGGTGTCTTTGCTTCTTTTGGAGCTCACCCGAAATTTGAAGTGGCCCTAGAGCGAACTCTCACTGAACTTCTTCAAGGAAGAAGCTTTGAAGGCCTGAATGTTTTAACTCCACCTACGTTTAATCAAAATGCTATTTGTGAACATAATAATGTCGTTGATCACTTCATCGATTCAACGGGAGTTATTTCCTGGAAATTCTTCAGTGAAAAAGCTGATTACGAATTTGTCAAATGGGATTTTTCCGGCACAACTGAAGATGAATATAATTATCTAATGGATATTCTCAATCAATTGGAAAAAGAAGTTTACATTGCAGACTTTGAAGAATTAGGAGTTAAGGCCTGTAGAATTTTAGTTCCAGGATATTCTGAAATCTATGAGTCATCTGACCTTATATGGGATAACCATAATAAAGCGATTAATTTTAGATCAGACATACTCAATCTTCATTCACTTGATGATAAAGCACTTTCAAAACTAGTTAAGAAATTAGATGAAAGTGAAATTGATGATTACACAAAAATCTCGGAGTTGATTGGTGTGGCCTTTGATGAAAATACCGTTTGGGGACAACTCAATATTGGTGAATTAAAATGCCTAACTCTTTTGGCACTTAAAAGATTTGAAGAGGCCAAAGAGTTAGTGGAAATGTTTTTAACTTTTAACGACAATTCTACGGCAAGAAAAATGTATTACATGGCACTCAATACGGTTTTAGATATCACGATCTCTGAAGAACTTGAACTTGATGACTATATTCCAAACTTGACCAGAATGTTTGGTGCTGAAACATTAAAAAATGCTATTGGAACAATTACTGGTGAAATTAGATTCTTTGGTCTTACAAAAACGAATATGCAACTTGAAGGACTGGATAAGCATTTAAGACTTATTGATAGCTATCAAAAGCTTCAAGCGGCAAAAAGAAATTTTCATATATAAAAAACGTTATAATTATTTTCCGAGCCCCAATTGATTCATATAAGTTTGCTTATCCCAGAATAGATACTCTTCATCGAAGTTTCCTTCTTTTGTCCAATGACAAATTGTGGCCATCGGTAATTTAAATGATTTTCCCGTTGGCTGAATCGTTTTTCCATCCTGAGTTGTCATTGGCTTCGTGAAAGTTCCTTCCATGATGCCATAGACAGCTGTCCATTCTCCCTGTCCAATTTTTATCGGATGTTCTTTGATCCGCGTATCTGGAGCGTAAGTGAACATATACTTTAAATCTTCTATGTGCTTTTCAAGTCCCACTGTCACATGTCCATCTGGCCAGTGAACCTTAACATCTTGAGTATGGCTTTTTTTAAACTCACCCCATTTCTGCTTTGAGAAAACGTTGAAGTCGAGATCATCAAAAGTTTTGATGTGCTCTTCTACTTTTTTTTGAAGTGCTTCGAAATCTGCTTGCTTCTTGTCTTTTGCAAGTGCCACATTCAAATTGATAGCGGCTGTAATTAACAGAATCACTTTAAAAATTTTTTTCATAGTTCCCCCTTTTAAAGTTTTCCTCAATCAGATTAGAATGAAATATTCGAAAACTCATAACACACAGATACTTTGAAAAAAGTTAATTATTACTTGGCGCCTTTTATGCAGCAGCAATCAGCAAGGAGCTCATGATGAAAAATCTGAGGAAAGTATCTATTGCATGTACAATTGTTTTAATATGTCTTGCCGTATGCTCAGGCGTATCTCATGCAGCTGGACCTAACGCCTCTAAGCCTAAGACAGAAGTTGCGCCTGCCATTAAGGCCCAGGTTGAGGATGCACTCAGAGTTCTTGGCAAGGAAATCACTCGGAAAGTGCCAATGGATAATAAATCCGCGTTTGCATTACTTAGATCATACCTGACCAAAAATTCTTACATATACGGCGCCGCTTTTGCTTTTGCTCCTGTTGAAAAAAACGGAAGGCTAATCAAATCCTCACCATATGTTTACAGAAGCGGAGGAAAACTTGTTGAAAAAAATCTCATCGACGCTTACGACTACTCGGTTCAGGACTGGTACGTTCGGCCTGTCAACTCGAGGAAGCCTGTGTGGAGTAAACCCTACTATGACGAAGGAGGTGGGGAGGCCTGGATGATCACCTACTCGATCCCAATCTACTCCAAGGGGAAGCAATCCCAGCTTATTGGGATTCTCACATCGGATCTGCTCATCCCGAACGAGTGAGACATTACTTCAGTTGGAAGACGTATTCTTTACGATTTAATTAATCCTAAGAAAGAATTCAATCCAGAACTTTCGACTGTCCGCTTTAATCCAAGTATTAACGGATTATGCCCGAACTACCCGAAATGGTCTGGGTACAACAATCAAACAAGAAATTTTAGTAGTTTGTCATTGAATTGCTAGTCTTCTTTTTCACGATACTTCATCACGTTTAATTTTATCCAATGAGAAAGTCGGAAATTTAGCCTAGATTATTTGGAACGAGGCTATCTTTTTTAGAGACAGGAGTAGCTTCACCTTTTATTTTTCTAATTTCATAACGAGGATATTTCCCATACACTATGGCCGAAATAAATTCTTCTCTATTAAAAAGTAAGCTCGAATTAATATCAAAATATTTTAAATTTTTACCTTTTTTGGATTCCTTGATAACTGTAACTTTATCTTGGTATTTTTTTGGGTCCACGCTATCGATTTTAGAAATTCTTGGATCATTTTCTGGATCAATAATTAGCTCATTATTTTTTAACGCTTTTAAGAGAAATTTAAATAATTTTAGCTTCCCATTAGTTTTCTTGCTGTACTTTATTCCAACTTTATTATTCCAAAGATCCATTTTGCTGGAATTAGTATTATTTGAACTACTTCCTCCCATAGGAGTTAACTCATTCATTTCCCCTAAAATTAAAGCAATTTTCTCTCCATAAACTTGCGTGAAAATTCCTGAGGTATATGCATGCCTGATAGCATCGACATCATTATCATCAAATCCACCAGTTAACTTATTAAAGGAGTGATCTGGATTTCTTGGAAGTTTTCTCATAAATTTATCAAAAAATTCGTAAGCTTCTTGCTCTGATTTCGATTTTAATTCAAAAATATTAATTTTGTTCATTTGGTATCGGCTTATTCTTCAGAAAAATCAAAATGAATAAAATTACAAAGATCACTTTAGTTTGAGGACTTCCAATAATTGGCCATAAAATCGAAAGCAAAATAGTCGCGATTAACACTAGCTTCGAAATTCGAGGCATAATGCTTTTAATTTTATTAAGCTGAAAAAGATAACCTACACTCAAGAGTGATGAAAGAATAAGTCTCTTTATGACCCAATATCCTCTTAACTCATCTTCAAACCAAGTCAAATCCATCATCACTCGCATGAAGAATACAATTGATACAATAAATAAAGCGTAAACTATGAAGTTTTCTTTTTTGATGTTTTTAATTTTTAATTGCATCATCATCCTTATCCGAGATCGAACAAATTAATTCAAAATTAAGCAGCTAGTTTAAATTCAATTTTATCGTATTCAACAATTGGCTTTTTAACATTACGGCCGCCAACTTTCATTTCTTGTAACTTTAAAACTCCAAATTCTTCAAAAAATATAATTATTTTATTCAAATTAGAAACGTCTAAGTTGCATAGCTTGGCCAGCTCATAAACTGATCTTGGCTTATAAGTAATGATCATTGATAGCAGGTAAATATTTTTAACAAATCTCTCGAAGTCTTTCTTATTATCAAACGAGACTTCGAAATGCTCGTCTTTCAATTTGCCTTTTCGTGCAAGCTTTAAGGCACTTTTAAAATCATCAAGGGCTTCTGTCGAAGTTTTAATTGATACGATTAATGATTTCATATTTTAATCTCCAAATGTTCAAAAACTAGACTTTTAAAATCTTCTATTAATTTATCTTCACTTACAAACTCATAAGGCAATTCAGTGTTATCGATATGAATATGTGGTCCTTTTGGTTGATGGTTATCAAGAAGAACTTTTTTCTTAGTTTTTATATCGATACATATTAAGCCGTATTTAATTCCATCCGGATATTTTTTAACATCTACCACTTCATGAATCATAAGCTCAATCACGTAGCGATTTTTGATAGTGAGCTTATTAGAATATTTTAAGACAGCCTTCATATTGGTAAATATATACCAATATCTATTTTTCGTCTATATTTTGTAAGCGATTTACAAATAATATTGAGTATGTGAAAATAAGAAAAATCAATATTTACAAGAGGTTAAATCTATTCCCGAACTACCCGAGGCATAATTATTGCTTCTTAAAAATGTTTTATTATTAACGATTTACGAGTGAAACTCTGCCTTTCGTGCCTTTTATATTTTCATTATTTTTCATTCGATTTCATTATATTTCATCAAAAGCCCCTACTCGGCTGGCTTAGGCTGGTGTGAAAAAAAGAGCTAGATGCTCATCGGCCCCATATTCCATTATTTTGTCTCCTTAAAACTTTTTCTGTCGCATCTTCGTCGAGAAGTTCTGGAAAAAGAATCACATCATTTTCTTTCAAATGTACCCAGACAAATGTAGGAATAGTGAAAGGCCAAGCAAGCATATTGCCTGCTCCAGCAGCTTGAATTAACAATCTTTTGGAAACCAAGCTGTGGGTGTCGGGGTCAGTGATATTACGATGAATTGTTCTCTGATTTTTTGCAAGGCAAACAATGAAAATATCTCGCTCATCACTAGTTAATGTATGAAGTTGATCTATGATATCTGACCGCATACGGCGCAATTTAAACCAATTACGTAATATTTGGAAAAGTTGAATAACCCACATTACAAATGATACTAGCGTAATTATACCTATCCATGGTTTTATGACCAATGGAAGATTTGCAAGTCCCATTTGTTCCTTAATGGCCAAAGGTAAAAAAATTAAAAGTGCTCCTAGAATCCATAATGCAAAAAAGTATCTTGCCTTAAGTTCGATCAATTTAAGAATATTCTCTACCCATGACATTTTAAATCTCCTTCATTAAGAAAACATCCTATTAATCATTTTTTGAAACAAAGTAAAATGCTGAGCTACTTCAAATGGTGGTAATAACCATTGAGGCGAGTGAGCCAATTCATTTCTATATTGAACAAAAAAATCAATATCCTTTTCTGAATCAGTTTTAGTTATTTCATCATTGTTGATATCAAAAAAATAAAAATCTTTTTTCTGAATCCAACCTTTTTTAAGTGCATATACAAGACTATCTTTTAACCCCTTAAAATATTTTGTTTCATTTGGATAAGTCGTTTTATGCTTGTCCCTAATTGCCTTCTCCAATACAGAATATATAAATAAATGAGCAACTGTTGTCATGCGATAAGAAAAATATGAGTACAGCAACACATTTCTTGCAGTTTCAAACTGAATTGCGACTTCTTTAGGAACCTTCTTATTTAATGAAATTTTCTCAATTGCCGAATGTAACCCAGAAAGATAATTTACATCATTATGATGAATTATATTTTCAATTCGTTCATCAGGTGAATGTATTTTATCTTTAGCTTTAAACTGATCACAAACTTCAACTTTCTCCATAACCCACCATCTATTTTTCATAAAATTTATTTTTTTCAATTGGTACGATCTACATGCTCTACATTAACGGCAGCTAGAAAATTATAAATCTCTTGAATCGGATTCTTTGACTGTCCACTCCCATTTCTTCGATTACAGAAAGTTAAATACAATTCCGATTTTGGTCGAGAAATCCCTACGAAAAATGTTTGAATATCCTCTGCTGGTTGATTTGCAAAACTCCAAAACATTCCATTCTCTATTCCTATAAAAAATACAATTTCAAATTCAAGGCCTTTGCTCTTATGGATAGACATGCAGGGAATCACGGCCTCTCCTATGAATTCTTTTACCGAAAGTGCGATCTCTCTCTGGCGGTTAAATATCTCCGAAAACTTCAGTGCAAATCTATCTATCGAATTATTGATTTCATCTTGATTAAATCCTTGAACGAGAATAGCTAACCGAGCACTTCCTACGAAATCAAAAACTTCTCGCAAGAATTCTGAAACTGCTTCTTCTGTCGAAAAATCGTTGCTGTTTCTTATTCTATTTCTAAAATGTACAAGACCATGCTCAGCTCTTCGAAGATCAGCGAGAGAAGAATCGTCGTCTATTAACAATTTGAAAACCTCATCTCGTGCATCTGAATCAATACCAAAAACATATCGAATAAAAACTAAAGCAATCTTTATAGCTTCATCCTTTAATAAATCTTGATACTCATCTTCAACTCTAGCCTTGATTCCCAAAGTATTTAGTTGCTGAATTATTTGTACAGAGTTTTGAGCCACCTGCTGTTTAAACAAAAAACATATCTTTTCAGGTGGAATTTCATTTGATTGAATAAGTCTTTGTACCTTATGTGCAAGTTCTCTTGACTCCTGAACTTCATCTCTAAAATCTATGGTTTTTATAACACCACCGTTTTCTCTGTTCGAAACTTGTGGTATTGAATTCGCATCCAGGTATTGTGCGACAACCGTCTGTAACTCAACAAGACGAGGATCACACCTAAAATTCATTGTTAATGTTTTACTTTCAGCCCCAAAATCATTTTGAAAATCAGAGAAGATAGTTTCTCGTGCCCCTGCCCATGTCATTATCCTCTGTTTACCATCACCGACTGCGGTGATAATAACTTCAGTTTGATAAAAACAAGTTTTTACAAATTCGTATTGGATTGTGGTAGTATCTTGAAACTCATCGAGAAATAAATGTGAATAAGTTGCCAGCACTGATTTTTTGATTAATGGATTTAATGAAATAATGTACTCAGCAAGCCTTGAAATCATTTGAAATGAAATTTTACTTCCATTTTCATCACCTCTTATTAGATGCAACCACAATAAATCCGCAGCCCAGTCAAGGATATGATTTCTCCCTCGTGTGCCAAGCTGAAAACTGGTAAAATGTTTTTTCATGAAATTATCAACAAGTCTTTTTCGATGGCCTCTCTGACTGTTAATAATTTCAACCAAAGGTTGTATATTTTGTCGTCCTTGATAATCCAGGCCTGCTAAAAATTGTTGAACTTGGTCATCTGAAAGGTAAGAGATTTCATATTTTTTTGTAGGACGGAGCACTTCTGGTAATGAGTTTCTAAAATTATCTAAGATAGACTTTGCAAAACCATCAAAAGTAAGAGAATCAAATCTAATATTTGTATCATTAATTCTTTTTGCTACTCTATCTTTCAGATTGGAAGCAGAATCTTTTTTAAAACTTATCGCTAAAATTCTCTGAGGATACTTACACTCGTGTGTTTGAAGTAAAAAACATGCTTTCTGCGCCAACAATTCAGTTTTTCCAGCTCCAGGGCCAGCAATAACAAGCAAATTAGAATTAAATTTAACAGACTCAAGCGCAAGTGGCTCTAAAGCATCTACACCTATAGGAGCCCAATCGGTCTGATTTATTCTCATACATTACTGTCCATGAGCTTCATAACCAAGCTTTCTAGCAACAGCATCACACAGCTGGATAAGTACTTCTGGGCAATTTTGCAAAAACTCATTAGTGGTTAAACGACTAAGTGCCAAGCTATGTGTAAGAGGTTTTCCTTTTCCTAAAAAGAAGTATCTATAATAGTTTAATTTAGTGTAATCATAAACATTTGGAATAGTCGTCGAATTAAAAATGGCATTTACAATTTCATTAACCCGTACTTGGTAGTTTGGATCAGTTTGACCTGGGATAGATCGAGGCCCAACCTGAGGTGCTTGTATGATTGAAGTATAATTATTAAAAAATTTATCTAGCATCATCATATCAATGTCCAAATCTTTAGAGAAAAAAATATTGAATTGATTTTGCAGATGATTTACCCAAGTATGAAGATTAGTATGCTCTTGCTGATTTGAAACAGTCCATGAGTGCATTACATCAACTTGATCTTGAGTTGTGGTGTTCGTGATTTGAGCAAGAGGAATATCAAGGCTCTGAAGTTGAAGGATAGCATATTTTATCCTTCCCCATCCACCACCTTCTTTACCCAAGTCAAGATCGAGAAGAGTAATATATGGAATATTTAAATCAAATAACAACTTCCAAAAATGATTTACGTGTCGCCCTCCAAGAGGGACTACGGAAATCATTGAACGATCAAGAGGTAAGCCTTTTGTTTCAAAAAGTTTCCTCAAAATTACTTCTTCAGAATCACCTTCTCCAAGTACAACAATCTTAGAAAAATATATTTCAGGATAAGCTCTAACAGCTTCTTTTACGTAAGTGAAAGCTTCTGATTGACTATCAGGAAGTTTTAGTTTTTTTGCGATCGAAACATTCCCTTCTTGCCTAAAATATCGAATATCCTCAGGAGCAACTCTTGATATTATTGATGGTGAGTGACTTGAAAAAACGACCTGCGAATTAGTCGACTTCGCAATTCCTCGAAACGATTCAATTAAATGACCAAAATGATGTGGAGATAAATGATTTTCAGGCTCTTCAATGGCCAACAAAGTTAAACTTGGAAATTGAAGCTTTTCTTCATCGAAAGACTGCTTAATCCTAAGAATTTGCTCATTAATCGTAATTTCCTCATCTCCAAGAAAAGCATCTTTCAAACTCAAAGAGCTATGTAATAAAGAGAAATAGAACAAAGATTTCTCTCCATCGCTTAAATTTTCAATTTGCGATTGTTGAGTAGCACCTTGAGTTTGAAAATTCATTGAAACATCTTTCAATAATTTTTTTACATCATCATCAATAAAGCTAAGGTTCGGCTGAGAATATCTTGATGAACTTGTAAGATTGCTCCATCTTTTTGAAACTATTTCATTAATTACTTTAACCCCTGCTTCTTCATTTAACACACCTTTCACAGTGGTTACTGCATTTCTTAATGTAACTTCAGGAGAAGCTATCCAATTTATAGATTTTATAAAATTACCAATCAAGCTCCCCGAAAATTCTTTAAGTTGAGTGTCTGGACTTCGGCTTGCAGGTGTATAGATCACTCGTATCTTTTGGCGATCATTCGAAGACATTGACTTTTTTTCTTCCTCTTCCCCCACTTCATACGTCTCAAGGTAAGAGTCTTTTATCCAATATATTTCATGCTTAATTTCACCTTCTCCATATTGATCTCTCGTATAGGTTGCTTCAAGTCTCATCCTTACATACGGAGCTTCGTTTGGACCGGGGTCAATTGTCATATTTCTAAAACACTCGGCGACAGCATCTTGATTTTGATCATCACTAATAAGTTCAGGAAATATTGCTTTAACTTCAATAAAGAATTTTCTCTCCGGTTCATCATCAATTTGCTGCCCTAGTGGTAAATGAAAATCTTCGTTTATTATTTGCCTATCTTTTTGAGTGATCCCAAAAAAACGATTTAAGGCTATTAGAAATGATGTTTTCCCAACTCCATTTCCGCCAACAATTGAGGTCAGATCGTTTAAAGAGATTTCTTGTTCTTGTCCAAATGACCTAAACCCTTTGATAATGACTTTCTCTAATTTCATTTTTCCTCATCAAAATTCGTTGGAGCACTTATTTTTTAACTAATTTAAATTCTTTTGAATCGTATACATACCCAACAATCTCCCTTGTCTGGATTAACCTAAGAGCATCATCAATTACATCTATTGGTACGGAATACCATTCTTTTGGAGCCGCCTTTTTGCCATTTTTGTCAGTCACTTCAACATTCAGTTTGACGTGGTCAAAAAGTTTGTGAATTAGGTTTTCAAAATAATTAGGTTTAATTCCTGAAACTTTATATGAAGCAACGATCTGAACTTCAGCCATAAGATAAGTTGGGTCTGATTTCGCATTTTTAATTCTATCTTTTACAGGTGTCGTACTAAATCCAATTTTGAATAGATTTGGAATAGCTTTAATATTTGGGTCCATGCTTTTTGATGATAATACATAGATAAATCCAGTTAAGTCTTTATCATTAATTTCTGTCTCATTTTCTCCTAACCTAGGAGGAAGAATACGACGGCCATCTTTATAAAGTTCAGCTGTCAAAGAACGGTGATACATATTCGACTCAAGGCCATTTTCAAAAATTAGTCTAAGCCTCGCATTGTTTCTATTATTTTTAACTTCTTTCGCACCAACTTCAGCGACATAACAGGTAACTCCGCCGTAAATAAAAAACTCACCTTTTTTTACATCTTGCTCGTCCCGAAATTTAACGACTTTTCGATCTCCATTTTCGATTTCAATTTGGCATTTTTTAAACAATGGTTCAAAAGATACAAAGTCCTCACATTTTTTTCTTCGGGCAACTTCATCTGGCATTGTTGTAATCTTTTCTTCTTTGGACTTCACATTTTTTAGATCAAAAATAGAGCTTCCTGGCATTTTTAGCAGATTAAAAGTATCAGTAAGACCGACTTTCGTATTTGGTACTTCTTCTATGTCTTCATGATATTCAGAACTAGTGACTTCTTTATCTAAGTTTTTTAAAAGTTGGTATCTATCAAATTCTTTAAGAGCTAATATTTTTTGGGGATCTAATTGTATTTCCAACAGCCGAGAAAAAAGTTGAAACTCAATCGGGCCACCACCTTTATCTGTGGGAACTCTTTTAAATTCATCAATAAAATTATTTATTTCTTCAAACTTAGAAATAAGAATAGAATCATATGTAACCAGTTTATCTTTTGCCTTTACTACTAAGAGATTAAATTTATCAATCTGCTTCAACTCAGACAAAACTTCTTTTTTAGATGGTGGAATATATTTTTTCTTTTCACTCATTACTATTTATTCTCGGCTTCAGCTCTTCTTAAATAAGCTAATGCCCTCCCCAAGATAGCCTCTAATGGCTCATCAGAATTAGGGTCAGGCTCTTTACCTGTTTCTGCATAAAACTCATTTATTCGAGGAAATAGATACTTTGCTTCTTCGATTGTCATTGGAGTTTTCTTAGTTGTAATTGCAATTTGAACTTGCTTCAAGACATCTGAATTAACAGATTTTGATAAAATTTCATAAGCTTTTTGAAAAGGGTTCACTGATTCAATGAGATCTATGTCAAGGTCTTCAATATTGATAAATTTTTCCGCCATCTTGATGAATTGCTTATTGCCTTCAGTTTTAAATTCTCCACCATTAAAAACAGACCCTATATTGTGGTGATGAGAAATAACTTGAACATCATCTTCATCCAGATCAGGATATTTTTCTCTAATGATTCTAGGTATAAGTTCTTTTGTGACATATTTTGAATCTGTTAGACCTGCAATCGCTTTTCTAATCTCTTCATTTTGAAGAATAGTGGCCTTCAGATCAGCCATATCATTTTCAAGAATCGCTTTTCCTTGCTCTGTTTTAGGAGCATTAAGTCCCCTGATTTGAATTTCCCCAGGTTTTGGCTTTTCTCCATCGATCTTAGGCTTAAATTTAAAAACTGGAGCTAAAACTTGCTCCATAAGAAGTGAGCAAGTAATAGCTTTGAGCATATTGTTTACAGCATCTGCAACGTCACCACTTTTTGCATCAGGTTCTGCCACAAGATTTGTAAACTGAGCGTGAGTTTTGTTTGAACTATCACGGGTGCATCGACCAATGATTTGAATTACCTCGGTAAGTGAGCCACGATAACCAACAGTGAGTGCATGTTCACAAAAAGCCCAGTCAAAACCTTCTTTCGCCATACCTAGAGCAATAATTAAATCCATTTCTTCAGGTTTTTTAATTCCTCTCAAATAATTTACAATTCTTTCTCGTTCTTTCGGGTTGTCATTTACAAGATCAGCAACCAGAATCATTTTTCCGTCACCTTTTCTTTTTAATTTCTGAACGCCTGTTTTTTCATCTACATCTAAGACATCGCCAATAGAATCTAAAATTCTTGCGACTTCATCATGCTTATCCTTAGTCGATTCACCTGCATTTACACTTGGAATATGAAGAATCGTTTTCTTATCAGTATTCAAAACTTCTTTGATAGCTGAAAGATATTGTCCTTGATAAAAATGATAACCAATTCCAAGAGACTTTAGGTAAGTATAGCCATTCAATTGTTCATAGTAATTATAAGTAACTTTAGAAAATAGAGCTTCATCTTCAGGAGAAAGAATTGGAGTGCTATCACCGCGGAAATATGAACCTGTCATGGCTACAATATGAGCCGATGAATCTTTCATAATTCTTTTCAAGTGAAGACCGAGTTTGCTATCTTCCGTACTTGAAACATGATGGAACTCATCAATCGCAACCAGACAATCATTAAATTTTTTAGGGTTTATTTTATCGCAAGCAAAACGTAGAGTGGCGTGAGTACAGACTAAAATTTCTTCTTTATCATCTAAAAATTTTATTAATTTTTGTACCTTGCTTTCTTCTCCTGCCGATGTGCAAAGATTGTAACCTTCTGAAATTTTCCAATCTGAAAAAAATCCTTCTTTCGTAAGAGAAATAGATTGAAAAGACCCCCCAATAGATCGTTCAGGGACAGCAACTATTACTTTTTTGAGGTTTTGCTTTTTAATTTTATCGAGAGCCAAAAACATTAGTGCTCTTGATTTCCCTGAAGCAGGAGGTGCTTTAATCAGAATATATTGTTTGTTTCGAATGGCATAAGCACGTGCCTGCATATCACGCATACCCATGTTATTGGTATTCGTGCTTTCACCAGTTCTTTGATAATTAACATCTATAATATTATTCATGATTTCTTCTCAACTTTGTTTTTATATGCTTTTAACAAAAATTCTAATCGCTCATCATCGGAATCAAATCCTTTAGTTCGATAACAACTATCAACAAGAGCATCAATATCTTGATGAATACGAAGTATCTCTTTTGGCATAATGTCGGGATCGTAAAGATTAGCAAGAGTCTTTCCTGAATGCTTTTCCCTTTCCGAGAGTAGTTGGTATACTAGATGTTTTAATCTTTCCTCGTTTTCTTTGGAAATATCAACAAATGGGAATGTGTTGTAGCAAATAAGGGATGAATATCTGTAATCGTTCTTTAGTCTTCCAGCGACAGCTCGAACCCAGGCCATATGCATTCTTGAAGTAAGTAATGCAAATAAGACTTCGGAGGCGTCATAGACAGCATATGCGAGGTCTTTAACAATGACATCCTTATCTAAATAGCCAATGGGTATATAGTCTCTTCTCTCAGATGAAACCCTAGGCATGATAATAGATATTTTCTCTTGATGTCTTATTTCAACAAAGCGATAAGGCTTTTTGCTGTAATCTCTTGTTCCGCCCTTTGGACTTTCAAGTCGCATTTTTTTTACTTTCTCGAAGCGATCTTTTAAAAATGGAATCTTTGAGGCAGTATCGCTTTCCTCTTCATTTACCCATATGCAATACTGAGTGATTCCATTAAGGAATTCCTGGGAACCGAGGCATTTGCGTATGTATTTTTTTGCTTCAGGATGCTTTTTAAGTAGTGTTGCTCTTTCTTCTTCAGTTAAAAATAGTGCGCCTCCATCTTTAGGCATATTACCCAAAACCATCGGTGGGAATTGTCCAAAAAGAACCTCCTGACATTTTTTGACAATTGTTTCGTCACCAGAAGTAAGATATGCATTTATTTTTGAAACACTACGGGATTTATTAGCGGTAAAAATGAATTTATTTTTTCTTTTTTCTTTCGTTGATAACCCTACAATTATACAAAAAACGGCAGCTTTGCTTTTTGCAGAGTTATTCCATAAAAATGACTTATGACAAAACGTAATTTCTAAACCACTTGAAAAAATAGTAGGCCACATCTCTTCAACTTGCTCTCCTTGACATACAGAATTAGTAGAAACAAATGCAAATTCAGCGTTTGAATTTTTAATGTATTCAGATGCTTTTTTGAACCAACATGAAATGTAATCTAATTTATTCGGTTCTCCCCAAACACTTAGAATATCCTCTTTGTGAGACGATTCCTGCATTGAAAAACCTAAGTATGGTGGATTGCCTAAGACATAAACTTCATCTTCATTTGATTTTTTGCAAATTCTTGTCCAATCGGTTTGCGTGGCATTTCCGCAAATTATCCTTCCCGTTTCTTTTAGTGGAAGGGACGCTTTAACAGAACCAAACTCTCTATTAAACAATACATCCATCTGATGTTCAGCAAGCCATAGTGAGAGTTTCGCAACTTCGTGTGCAAAATCATCAATTTCGATTCCATAAAAATTAGAAAGTGAAATTCCCGACATTGGAATCTCTCCAAGAACTTTAAGAATATCCATTTCTAAAAGACGCAATTCTTTATAGGCAATAATTAAAAAGTTTCCTGAACCACAAGCTGGATCAAAAATTTTGATATTACTAATTCTTTCTAAGAGCTTTTTCAGTTTAGCTTTACTTCCTTTGGCATTAACAAACTCTTCTTTAAGTTCAGATAAGAACAATGGCTCAATGACTTTCATAATATTAGTCACTGACGTATAGTGCATTCCAAGCCCTGCACGTTGATCTGGATGAACTACGGCTTGAATCATAGATCCAAAAATATCTGGATTGATTTCGGCCCAGTTAAGATCGCTTCCAAGATCAATCAATGACTCTCGTGATCTCTTAGAAAATTTTGGAATTGGAAATTCCTCTGCAAAGAGGCCACCGTTTACATAAGGGAATTCTTTCAAATAGTCAGGAAGTCCTACTCTTGATTTTTTATTTAACACCTCAAATAATCGTTGGAGATAATCGGCTAAATCATTTCCATCTTTATTTGTGTGATCGTTAATTGATTTAGTAAAAAGATCTTTCTCGAAAATGTCAGTATCTTCTGCAAAAAAGCAAAAAAGTATTCTTGTTAGAAATACGTTGAGTGCATGGCGATTCTTCTCAACAAGTTTGATATTGTCTTGAAGAATTAGATCAAAAAATTTTGCGAGCTTTTCAGCCGCCTTTACATCAGCAGGATTTTCCCCTTGAAAAACTTTTTTCTCGATACCTGCCCAAGGAAGGAAAAAATCAGGATGCTTTGAAAGTATTTTTATTTCTGTATCAAGTTTTTCCCCCATCTTCGTATCGTAAGCTTTAATTGTTTGATAATCAGTCACAACGATAAATCGAGGTTGTTTTTTTACAGTAGAATAATTTTTAAGAAGCTCATCAAACTTTACATCTAATTCTTTTTTAGAAACCGCGACGAAGTGAAGCTTACTTGGTATGACAACATCATCATCAGGATTTTTTTTAAGTTTAATTTTTAATTTGGAAATAGTTGATTTAGGAAAATCATAAGCTCCCAAGAGATCATATATAAAAGATTCTTTTGAGAATTTTGAAGTTATCTTTTTTAAGTTTTCTTCAGCCTGAACAATGTTCATTTTTTACCTCAAACGTCCGTGTTTGATTGCTCTTAAAAAGAGTCATAAATTTAATAGAGTTTATTTACTAATTATCGCTCAAAACTGAATAATTACAATAAAATGAAATTCTTTTGGGTCAATATCTGACTACTTTATATAAAATTAATTCAAGGACTGTTCAAAGAAGCCAATGAACCTTTAGAGAAACTGAAATGTGATCATTTTTTGATTAAAGCAAAGAATGCAACTCAATTAGTCGGATTTGGAGCAAGTACGAATTTTTCAGCAGCCATGAAACCTAAAAGTGTATTTTTCACACCAACATCAGCAGTAATCATGAGTGGAATTTTTGATTCTTGAAATAGATTAATGATCATTGCATCTGAAGAACCAATTCCAGAAAGCCCTACTATCTTCACCATGTTTTCCCAAGATGGATGTTTGTCGAAAAATTCTTTGCTTTCTATTTCTCTAGTTCCCAAGAAATTTATTTTCATTCGCTGAACAGCTTTTTCCCAAGCATTTTCAATATAAGGTAAAAGATAATACTGACAAAAAAGTTGCCATAAATCTTTTCCAGATGAATGCTCTAACTTTTTGAACATTTGCATGAACTGCTTAATATCAGAATCGTTAAATTTAAATGTTCTGTTTTCATTGTTGGCTTTATTCTTTCTTGTCTTTAAAGACTTCAAACTGGATTCAATTTCACCACTCAGCAATTCGGAATAATCATCATAAAAATCTATAAGCCCTTCTGGGATAAGAACTCGTCTATTGAGGTCAATAAACTCTGACCGAACATTTAGATTAGTAAAAATAGGAATATTAAGTTTGTGAAGAGTATCGAAAACTTCTTCACCCCAATCGTTGTAAGTGTCTAGAGGAAATGAGGTTGCGAAAACTACATTTGTATCAACAATACATCCAATTTTTAAAGCTGGATTTTGAGCAATTTTTTGTTCTAATTCTTCGATTTTAAGTAACATTAAACCCCAGCTTCAGGACTATGTGGCCTTGCAACTTTCTTGTTGCTATCGTCTTTCTTTTTCAAAGTTACTTCTTTATTTTTTTCTAAGATTTCTTTTATCTCAGGAGAAATTTTTCGGTTTTTTTTCTTTTCCCAAAAATCTTCTCTAAGCAATTGGCCTGCTGTTTTTGATTTATTTTCGTTATTGTCATTCATAGTTTCATCCTCCGATCTTCTGATAGGTTCAATCTAAGCTAAGATACCATGACTTTAAAAGCCGGCAACTATCTTGAATTATTAGATTTTACAAGGCTTGATATCAGCCTCCACCAGACCCATCACCACCAACTCGAACAGCGGCTTTAGTGCTCATTCTCATCATTGGAGAACCACCAGAACCATCTCCACCAAAGTTCATTGGAGCACCACCGCCAGCATCTCCTCCACCTTTTAATAGCATTTTAAAAATGCGAGGAGTGATTAGTGAATGAGTGTTGTTTTCATCAACGATCTCAATAGCTCTAACTTCATCAAGAGAAGAATAAGATTCATCTTGAGCTGAAACAACTTCACCATTTTTTAAGTGAATTGCTTCAACCTCAAATGAGTTAGCAAATAAAGTATTGGTATATAAAAGAGTGAGAAGTAAAAGTGTTCTCATTGAAGCACCTCTGTCGTGTTGTGTTTAAAATCAATTCCCGTAAACGTATCACAAAACGCCACTGAGAACATAGGTATCGGCCCTAAATTATTTTCATTTCTCATGACTTCTATTAAGTCAGCATGAAATTTACGATGCAGTGCTTGAACTTTTTCAACACCATCAATGTTAAGTCCATCAGTTAGTGAATGGACGTAGTTTCTTTTCTTTCCAACATGCTCAACTTTGTAATGCTCTGCATATGTTTTAAGATGCCTTTTAATGCTTTCGAACGATCTTACAAGAATTTCATTTTCATTAATTGGTCTATAGACCTCGCCCTCTTCTTTTAGAATTCCTTTAGAAACTAGAATTTTAAGAGCACCAAGGCCTTTTGCTCCAATCACATGAGTAACTTCAGCTTCTGTAGTTCCAGAAGCTCTAGAGGCCAAAAGATAAGCTATAAAATTGTCTCGATCATCAAGGGCTTCTTCAAATTCTGGTGTCGTGAGATTTTTATTCTTTTCTGTAATGGCCACTTGAATATGATTCATCGGACTTGATGTAAGAGCATCATCGTAAGCAAACAAGGCTTCATTCATCAGCTGACCATTTCCTGATCCACTGATGATTTTAATATAATTGTCTAGCTGAGGCTTAGCTCCCTCATTAACAATACGATTTAGAGTGCTTCGATTTACGTTAATCTTCGCTGCAATCGTTGTCAGGTTCAAAGTAGGATACTTTGCCTTCAAGTCGGTTACAGATTTCTTAACAAATTCTTCCCACGTCGAAAGTGGAGTTTGTTCCAAGTTCATCTATTTATCCTTATAAATAAATTTTAGGAATTCTTACATATCGAGCCAGACTTCACTTTGGCAAGCCCTAAAGTGGTCAAACTGGCCCCAATGGAGTGGATTTTTCATTTTTGAAACGAAAGTTCATGATGAACGGGCGACATGATCACCGCGAACAAAAAGATCAATAGCTGAGTGACTACAATCTAATCTACGGGCTCTTCAAATGTTTTAAACTGCTTCTTTTGTTTTTCAGTCATAGCACTTAGAACATTTTTCAAATCATTTCCCTGCAAATGCCACCAACGAATGATTCCATTTTTTTTGCTAACTTTTACAGGCTTTTTGAGCAATCTAATATTTGATAAAACATAACCGTATGATCCCGGATTCCACCACTTCTTATACTTCGCTGGAATTTTTTTTGTATTTGGTTCAATTACATCAATTATATCTACAAATCCCAAAATATGACCTGCTAGATCTGGATCATATTTTTGCTTTATTCCCATTTCTTCTTCGCAGTATTGAAATCTTCCATTCACTTTAGACTTACTA
The DNA here is from genome assembly GCA_037444575.1 of Bacteriovoracales bacterium. Classification (GTDB taxonomy): domain Bacteria; phylum Bdellovibrionota; class Bacteriovoracia; order Bacteriovoracales; family Bacteriovoracaceae; genus Bacteriovorax. Next base: position 102,834 of record JBBIME010000011.1, on the reverse strand, counting down.
CTGTAAACAGCAACTGTGCCTCGCTTTTTCTTATCTCTACTGTCGTTTTCAACATTTTTCCCGTGATACATCACACATTGTACCCATGGTTGTGCAATAATTATTACATCAATACGTTCAATTTTTTTTGCCATTTGTAATCCTTTTAGTTTTACTAGATTTGCTAAAGTGTTTTCTTGTAAAGAAATTAAGCTACCTCAGAAAAATAAATTAAAAATTTTCGTAACTCATCTTTGAACTCATGAAAATCTCGCTGCAAATCTCGTGAAATATCTATTGTCCAAGCATAGAATGTAGTATCGGAATCAGTAATCTTATACTCCCTTCTAATATCCTCGGAATCCTTCGGGTAAAGTAGTATCACAGGTGGGATTCGATTTGGCTTTGAGTAGATTTGCTTATAGGCAAGAACTTGATAAACATCTGGGTTCTTCATGCCATCACGATAACCTGAAATGATCTTATATTTGGTATCAATGATAAAAGGTCTTTTTGCGTTAAGAGGAGTTACTGTAATATCTGTAAAAGTATCAAACAAAGATTTGTTTTCCCACTCTTCCCCAATGGATCGTACTTTATCAACAAGCCTTTTTTGCTTTTGAGCTTCTGCATTTACATCAAAGCTACCATTCTTAATTACAGTGTAAATAAATTCTTCAAAGAGTTCGTTCATATCAAAAAGAATAGAAAAAACTTTTTCATTTCTGTTTCCAGAAAAATCAGGCCTCATTTTTCTAAGAAACATCTTCGTTAAATTTAATAGTGCAAGATAATTTGGATCACGCTTAGCATTTGGAACATGATCTAGTAATTCAGGCCGAACATACTCTACAGAAACCCCATCAAAGAGAGCAAAACATTGGTTCAATGCTGACTGGTTGACTGAGTTTCTTGTGATCTTTAATAGGTTTGCAACCACAAACTTAAATGCCTTAGAAGTAGGATTATTTTGAGAAAATTCATTGTAACCACAATAAACCTTCGACCGATTAAAAGAATTTTGAGCTAGATGTTTGGGAAAAATAATTTTCCCTCTAAGTGTTTCAAGATTATCCTCTTCCTCGATATATGCTTTAGGTGAACCAAATTTTCGTAACTGTTTTATAAGGCGGTTAGCAAAAATTGAAATATAGGCTTCTAGGAATGAATCAAAACTTTTGGCCATTGAAGAAATACTAGAATCAGAAATTTCTAATTGATTTGTATATGAAAGCATAAACATAAGATTCTTAATGATACAATTCCCATCATCCTCACCTCTTCGTCTTAGAAGTTTAGGAAGTATTTCAATTTGGACATTATCAAATGAAATCATCCCAACAATTGATGACGCTGAAATTGTTTTTGCAGAATAAGTAAAGACTGACTTGTGAGGAACTAGATTCTCTGAAAGAGATTCTAGAAATCTCTTTTGATAATCTTTTAAATTAAGATCATCAATTTTTTTAGTTTCATACTCATAAAAAAGAATAGACTTCACTATTCAAGGCCCTTAAGCATTGTTACGAAATCTTTGTCTTCAACTTCAATTGATTTAAAAGAATATAGTTTTCCATCAAAAGGAAGTGACAAATCTTCTAATCCGTTTATTGATTCTTCTTTTACAAAATCCTTAACCAAGGCTCTTATCTTCTTCCAATCATCAAAAAAATACTCTTGGAGTAAAGGAAGAATTTTATTGAACCATGTTCTTTTAAACGTCTTTAAATCATATACATTTTCGTTCATAAAATATGAATGGCCAATTACATACTCATTCCCAAGTAGAACTGTAATCTTGTTGTTTAAATTTAGAAAAATCTTTTTCAGATCTACTTCTTTAATGTTTCCTTTCTCGTCAACTTTTTCGACTTTTGGTCTTACTGATTGAAATTCAAATCTTCTTCTTAGTGCCATATCCACCAAAGCTACTGAACGATCTACTGAGTTCATCGTTCCTATGATATATAAATTATCTGGAACACCAAAATCAATTCGAGAATACGGAAGCTTAACTCTAATTCCTTTTGAAGGATCTGATGTAGAAATACGCTTATCTGTTTCAATAAGTGTAATTAGCTCTCCGAATATTTTTGATATATTTCCTCGATTGATTTCATCAATAAAAATCGCAAATTCTTCGTCTGGATGATTTTCTGCAAGTTCACAAATTTCTCTGAAGACGCCCTTTTTAATTTCATATTCGATCTCAGAAGAGTCACTATCTAGCTTTGGTCTAATCCCTTCTACAAAATCTTCATAACTATAACTTTGATGGAACGTGACCATTGCGAAACGATTATCGTTTGCAGCTTTATATTGACCCTTTTTATATTGTTCAAATTCAATTGCCAGATCATTAACTTGTTCTTTCCAATTATCTACTAAATACCATTTCGCTTCATTAGTTTTATCAAAAATTAAAACACCATTTTTCTTTGCTACGTTCACAGTCTTCGAATCTTCAGAAGCATGACTTTGAAGATTGCTCCATAAAACATTACCTGGCCTTGCTCGATCAAGTTTAGATTGTGATACCTTCTCTTTGATAAATTTATGCTCTTGAAGTTCAGCGACACTTACTGCCTTTCCAATATCAGCTAAGGTAACTGCAATAACTTCCCACCAGCTCAAAGTTGAAATAAATTCCTTAAGTCGATTTTCTACATTTTCCTTTCTTCCTAAGAACTTACTTTGCAAATTTATTAATTCGTGTGTCTTCCCAGTTCCTGGTGGGCCAAAAAAGATTGTGTTTAAAGCAGTTAATTTAATTAATTGATCATTTTTGATATTCATATCTGTTTTCTCTAAAGCATACTCTTTTAGCGTATTATTAATCAGGCATCTGTAGATCGGTAAAAGTTTGACTATTCCTTTCCTTATATCCTTTACAAACGATTCATCTTTCTTGAGCATCTCAGTAAGCGGAAAAACATAACAAATATTTAATCCGTTCTTTCTTATTTTTTCCCAACTGGCATTCAATTCATCTAGATTCAGTTCTTCTATGAGATATCCATGTTTATCATCTATTAACAATTTAGGAGTAAAAAAATCAGAAGAAATTTCTTGCAAGGTAGCCTTAATAAAATCAGCATTATTTTTAAAGTTATTTAATATCTTTTGAAACATTACTTCTTCTATTTTATCACCAAAGAAAATTCCAAATTTAAATATATCCTTTTTTATATACCAAAATATTTGCAAATCATTACTTTTGCTCTCAAGTTCTTTTCTGTAGAGCGCACCCCAAAAATGATAAAACAGCTTGTTTTGGCGACTGACATGTTTGCTATTAACTTTTCCTTTACTGGTTTCCAAGTTAAATTCTTTAAATTCTTGATTTGCCATATCAGCAAGCTCATTCAAAATTAATTCAAATGGTTTTCTAACGGATTCATTAAATTCGTTGCTGTCATATACTGAGGTATCACCTTTGGCAGACTCGAATTTTTTAAATACTTCAAATGATTTCTTACTAAATAATTTACTCATTGTTATTTCCTAAAATTTCTCTCTTATCAAAAAAGTGCAGCAACATATTATTCACCTATTTTGCTTCTAGATATTGATAAATCCAAACCATTGCCTCCGTATCGAGTTTACAATATCGAAGCAGTGCTGTTTTAATTTTCTCTCTTTCCTCTACACTCATTTGCGTAAACTGCATAAGAGCATATGCTGTCATTGCAGCTCCACCATTTCTTATGTCATCATCACTCATCATTAAATCGAGCGTGTTCCTGTCATAATTATCAAATACGGGTGGAAGATTTTTATATGGATCTCCATCTTTTCCTTGTGCTTTTAGAATAGCTGGCAATACATACTTAATTGAATTCGATCCTTTCGTTTCTGGGTGGTAGTAAAATTTCTTGATGATTTCACAAAGATCAACCATGTTGCGTTCACCAATCCATCCTTCTTCTCTATCTTGGGTAATAGTTTTAATCCAAACACAAAGATCTTCTTTGTCAGGCTCGGAGGATTCAATCAATTGCTCATATATCTGATTCAGGACGGTGTTTTCATGATTAGAATAACGAAAAATAGTCCCATCATCAGTTTCTAATTCTTTTTTCAGAGCACGTACAAAATCAAAATTTGGAAACTTGCCAGGAGATGTTTCAATCCATTCGCCAGCATGTACATAGCTTCCATCTTCATTTAGCTTATGATGTGAAAATTGAAATGCTATTTGTTCATAAGGTCTTCGGCCTTTATTGAATGGAATAGCGACCATACAGGTTTCAAAATCAATAAAGTGCAAAGGAAACTTAAAATTATTTCTGATACGATCGAAACCGTTCTTGTCAAAATATTCTGACAAATCATTGTTTTTTACTTTTTCAATTTGAAGCCATTGTCTTTGAGATCGAGATAAACCATCTTCTCCATCATCGTTAGGTTTTATGTTAAAGTCACATTCGTCGATATCTTCCATTAGAAGTTTGTCATTTTTTAGTTTTGGAGAAAACCATACATCAAAAGCAAATGATTTTTTTAATTCTTCGTCTGAAAGCCCATGAGCGAATTTAAAACATTCATCAAACCCACTTTTCAAAATTGGATGATTTGTTCTAAACTCACATCCTTTGCATCCACTATTTACTTCAGAAACTACTTTCTCGTCCCTTGCATATTTATCTGCCAGGAATGAAACAGTGTCTTTAAAACCTAATTTTTCAAATTTTGGAGTTTCCTCAACTTCATTATGAATTTTTTCAACAATGTCAGTTAAATCTACAGATGTCAGAATAGGTTCACCAAGAGAATCTAACGAAACGTCTCCAACTTTAACAACCTTCTCACCCTTTCCAGAACGATTCAAAAGAAATTTTTGATTAAGACCATCAACTGTTGAAATCTTATCTTTATCAGAACACATTAGTGATGATTTTATATTAAATTGAGGAAAAGCTAATTTCGTAACATATGCTTGAAAAGCAATGTCGATAATGTATGGGAACCATCCTGAATCGAGTTTATTTGGATTTCTTTTTTGCCAAAACGCTTGTGGCAAATCCTTTGAACGAAACGATTTAGATTTCACCTCAATAAGATGAAGGGTGTTTCCTTTTTTCTCTAAAATATCAACTCTAACAAAAAGGTTGTTAAATTTAAAAGCTCCTTCAAAAATAACAATGTTTTCATTTTTTAATAGCTCTTGGGTTTTCGCCCAAGTTTTTTCATAATCGAGTCCATCAACTTCAATCCCATCTGGAAAATAGCACTTGGCCAATTCACCAACCTGAAAGCCCCCTTCTGCAAGAGCTTTTAAAAACTGGTCGTCTAGACTTTCATCCGCATAGATATCCGGCTTCTTTGTGTAGAATAGTTTTGTAGGGCAATCAAGGCCTAACTTGAAACGGGATTTAGTTAAATATCGCATGCGATTCATTTCGGCATATCAATAAAATTAATGAAATAAAATGCTCTAACCCGTCTTTTTATGTCGGCTAATTTTCTGATTTGTTTTCAAAATAATTTTTTGAGCAAGTAGTTACTATACCACCCATGAGTAATTATATTTTACTTGTTCTCTATCGGATAAAATCTTATACAACTCATCCTTTAGTTGCCCTTTTGGATTAAGCCATTTATCAATTTTTTCCTCAGATAAAAAAATAGGACATCTGTCATGACCCATGCTTTGTATCTCACTCGGTGGCCCATCAGTAATGATCGCAAAAGATTTAAAATGAATTCTTCCATCTTTAGAAATCCATTCATCCCAAAGGCAAGGAGCCCACATTGTTTCTCTGCCTTCTGGGAAAAATGAAATCAACTTTGGTTTTTTATCAGTACCAGGAACCCATTCGTAAAATTTAGTGAAAGGAATGATCCCGTGATTTCGCATAAAAAGTGGTCTCCAAGTATCTCGGATCTCGAATGAATCGATACGTGCATTGAAAACATTATATTTCGTAGGGAGTTCTTCATCAGAATAGTGAGGCCTTACTCGATATCTCATAGGTTGAATTATTCTTTCACCCTTTTCACTAACAATTACATTTGCAAAGTAATTTGAAAAAATTCTCCCATCATCTTCTGGAAGTCTGAAAAATTTTAACTCTCTCTCTTCATCTGAAAATTTAAAAAGACTGAGTTGTTTATCTTCAACACCCTTTAGCCCAAGAACTTGCCTAAACTCACTCGGCTCCATTTCAGCTTGAAATTTGAATAAGCGTTCCAATTCCATCATTTTTGATGGTTTGATAGCAGCCTTGAGGTAGCTAGATAACTTATTGATATTTTTATCAACTTGAATAGAAAAACAGATGCTCCCTCCAAAACAACTTGCGTAAGTTTTACGTAAGTCTATAATGCGAATTATGGAAAGTAAAATAAGTTCAGTTAATAATATCAATTTAGAAACAAGTTTAAAACAAATCGATCTTCCTTTTTTAGTTGGTGATAAAATCGAATGCCCGAAATTTTTAGTCAAAATTGCTTGTGGCCTATTCGGAATTACAGACGACTTTATAGAAGATCGCCAAAGTTTAGATCAGCTTTTTATCAAGAACAAAAACACAACCTTCTTTTTTGAATGTGACGGTGATTCTATGGAGCCAACTATTCGAGCTGGACAGATATTAATTGTTGATCGCTCAATCTCCGATTTCCATAACCGAGTTTGTGTTGTTAGGCATGAAGATAAACTTATGTGTAAAAGAGTTTTAATTCGACGAGATTCAATTATTCTTCATTCTGATAATCTAAAATATAAAGACATTCAAATATTCAACCAAGAATCAAGTCTTCTGTGGGGAGTTGTTATTGGTATCGCTGGATTCATTAAATGAGTTTTGAGAAAAATGAAAAGATCATCGCTTTAGTTGATTGTAATTCATTTTATTGCTCATGCGAAAGACTCTTTCGTCCCGACCTATGGGATAAACCCGTTGGTGTTCTATCAAATAACGATGGATGTTTTGTTTCTAGAACTAATGAATTAAAAAAATTAGGTGTTGCAATGGGAGCACCTTATTTTCAAGTGAAAGAAATTTGCGATAAAAATAATGTCGCAGTCTTTTCCGCGAACTTTGCACTCTATACAGATATGTCTCAGAGAGTAATGGATACTTTGTTCGACTTTACACCATCGCTTGAGGTTTATTCGGTTGATGAAGCATTTTTAGACCTTACTGGATTAGATGAGAGAGGCATTGAAGAATATTGCCGAAAAATTAAATACACTGTTGAGAGAAATACTGGAATCCCTGTTGGAATAGGAATTGGAAGAACAAAGGTATTGGCTAAGATAGCAAATCGAATTGCAAAAAAAGACGAATCAACTAATGGAGTTTTTAGTGTTCTGAAAAAAGAACAATTAGATTCCGCATTGAGAACATTTGCAATAGAAGATGTCTGGGGAATAGGCCGACAAAACTCAATCAAAATGAAATCAATTGGAATTCATAAAGCAATTCAGCTAAGAGATTTCAAAAATGAATTATTGATTCAAAAGATATTCACCAAAATAGGCCGAATGATTCAAGATGAGTTAAAAGAAATTTCCTGTTTCTCCTTCAATGAGGTTGCAGAGAAAAAAAAGGAAATCATCTGTAGTCGTACCTTTGGTGTTCCCGTTTTTGATCTGCAATCTCTGCGAGAATCTGTTGCTTGTTATGCGAGTCTTGCTTGTGAAAAACTCCGAAAACAAAAATCAGTCTGTGGAGAAATCGAAATATATATCAGAACAAATCCATTCAAAGAAGTTCCTCAGTATGCTCAGGTGAAATCTGCACCACTATCAGCTCCAACTTGCGATACACGAAAGATAATTCGAGAGGCTTGGAAATTATTAGATGAGATTTTTGTTTCAGGATATGAATATAAAAAAGCATTTATTAGACTTTCTAAAATACAAGATGCCGATGAACATCAAATATCCCTCTTCGGAGAGAATGATTCTCAGAACGATTTAATTCTTATGAGGACTATGGATCGAATTAACGAACGAGAAGGTCATGAAATGTTAAAAGTCGCTGCATGTGGAACCAACAAGGAAGCGTGGTATATGAAACAAGTTAAGAAGTCACAGAGGTATGTGACAGGATGGAGCGAGCTTCTCAAAATCAGCCAGTAATTAATTTATATCAAAAAATTAAAAATAACCGTCCATAAGGGTCAGCCTTTAAATATTCTTTTGTTTAACAATTTTTCAAGCAGTGCTAAGATACATCAATGACAAATATAATTAAAAGAAAATCACTTTTCCTAGCTTCAATATTTTTCGTGGCTAATTTATCATACGCTGATTTAATTACTGACAATATCAAATTCTCAGACAGTGCATACGATATCCAAAAGAAAAATTTGTTTAAAAATGGTAAAGCAACAACAGTAAAAAATTTCGAATTAAATTTAACAGCTACAGAATTTCGTGCAGAGAATTTTAATTTCGATAAATACAACAATACGGCCCTCAATGTTCATTACTTTAAAGATTCCTTTGATATCACAATCTATATATTCAAAAACAAATACAGCCTTGAGGGTGAAAAAAATAAAAAAATTTATTTTGAGAATATTGATGAAGCAAGAATGATTTATGACGATTTATTTAACAAACTAACAAATAAATACGGAAGAAATAAATACATATCAAAAGAGCCTGGACTTCAAGGTCTTCCGACATGGAAATTAAACAATAACTACTTTCTTACAATAGGATATGCTGGAGAAAAAGAAAGTTATAATGTATTCATAAAATATAACGATTCCAAATACAAAGAGTACCTTGAAGAAACAGATACGAAATCAAAGTTAAATTTTTAATTTCATACCAGAAATAATACAGCCCTTAATATGCTCACGGTAACCGTGAACGGTGCTCACGATAAACATTTAAATTAATTCATCACTGCTCATGGTGAACAACAATCAAGTTCACCACGAATAACTTTCTTCATTCACAACCATTTTTTCAATTCACAATTAAAATTCTTTTTAGTTTGCTATTTCCTCAACAACACTTTCTAGGAGGAAAGATGGACATTATTCAAAGAATGAAATTGGAATTCAGAGAACTATTATCAATGCTAACTGTGGAGGAGTTAGTAACAAATCAGAGCTTAATTAAACAAGCTGAAAGAATTCAATCAATGTTTATCAGATTGGCTTAAAGGAGGAAGCATGAAGAATTTGGCAGAAGAACTTGAAAAACTTTTATCAAAAATTACTCAAACAGAACTTCAAAAAAACTTTGAAGTAAGGAAAAAGTGTAAAGAGATTAAAGAACTTTTAAACAGCATTAAAAAATCTGAGATATCGAATGGGAGTCCGATGCTCAAATTTATAAACGTTAAAGTTCTTTTAGAAAACTAAATTTTAAACATTTTCTCAGGAGGAAAATATGAAACTAAATGTATTTTTAGTGCTGGCCTTGCTTTGTCTTTTTGAAGCATGTTCATTCAAAAGTGGAGATGGTGCCGGTGGCGGCAGTGGTGGCAATGTAGCCACCACCTCCGATTTTAAAATTGATCCTAATAATGATTCTGATGGTGATGGTATAAAGGATGGTGAAGAAGTAACTCGTGGCTCAAATCCTTTTGTAGCTGACTTACCCGAACTTAAAGTTAAATTCCTTCAAAACTATAAGATTGAAGTCTTTTATCATCCTAAAAATGGTGACTCTGTAAAGGATCAAAAATCTTTTGTCATTGATACTAACATTAAAGACACAAATCCTGATTTTAAATTTCGAGTTGGAGATGTTTTTGCTCGTGAAAATGCTCTTAAGAAAGCGGCTAGTTTTGCAAGGTTTCCGAATCACACAAAGGGAGTTATTGAAGATCGAGATTTCTCTTGGGTAAGCTATCCCGACATTGACCCTCGATTTTTTCATGATAACACTCTAAAGTATCAAGATGTCTTTAATGAACAAAATGTCATTGATAATGTTAAAATCACTTTATCAAACCAAGTAAAGCTAAACGAAAGTCCATTTTTCAAAGAAGTAAAAGATCTTAAACTCAACTTTTACTTTTTAAATCATGAAACTGAAAACTATGAGCTTTTAAAAACAGTTACAGTTGATAGACATTTCCAATCAGGCATTTTCGAGACATTTGAGAGTGTCATCGAAAATGCCCCTGTGAATCTCATCAAAGACAGCTTCTTTAAGCGTGGTGAGTTCATTATTTCAGAGGTTGATGACTTTTCTATTCCTGCCCTGGACACAAATTACAAAACACTTCTTGGTAGTGTAAAAGCTAAGTCTATTCCTGTTTTATTTGAAACTCCATTAGAAGAAAAATTCTTCTATGTTGCGAGTGGAGCAAATGGAATCAGATTTCAAGATATTCTTAAAACAGTTTTTGATCGTAACTATGAGGTAAAAGAAGACTCACTTATAAAGATCAAAGAGTTTCAAAACAATCTTCCCGACTTTACTTATCTTTCAGACGTAGCCGACAAAGATAAGCTTGGGCGATGGTTTGTCATGACGAATGAATTCAAAGAACATTATTTGGATCATCTCTACACACCAGCAGATCGAGTTGTCTTGTCTTACAATGTAGGGAGCGAACTTGCTTATCAAAACAATGAGCAATATTTCGCCTATGAAGCACAGCTTTCAAGTAACCGTGATGAAATCGTTATGCCTCTTGGAAATGCCAACCAGCGATCTATTGTAAATGTTCAACTAAAACCATTAAGCAGATTCGGAACTGCAATTGAGAACGAAAAGATTCGTTGGGAAACACCATCTAGCTGTGGAAAAAACTGCTTTCCTAAACACATGGTCTGTTATTGGGACATTAACAAATACACCAACTATGATGAGGCCCTCACACTGGCAACAGACTTAACTGGCGAAGCAGAAAAACTCTATCTCGTTATCGACGGAGAAGAATTCAGACTAACTGATCTTTTAAAAGACAAAAAAATCCAACTCTACAAAGTTGGAAACAACACACACCTTGAAATTAAAAATTTATCAAAGATTAAAGAGATCAAACCATTTGATGAAGTAAATCTTTCTTTAAAGCTTAAGGCGTTCAAAGGAAGCACTTTCTTTGGTGTGAAACTCACAGGTGTCGAAGGAGATTGGCGAGGCATGGGTGGTTGTCCATTTAACACTCCACAAGTAGCTCAAACTAGAAATACACAAATTTCAAAAGACACAATGGAAGTCGGAGAAATTAGTTGGCTCATTAATGATCTCGCCAATCGTGGTTATGGCTACAAGTTTAAACTTATAGATTCAGGAGATTACTTTCAAGAGATTCGCTTGGGAGTAAGTAGCACTGTTAAGAACTATTACAACTAACAATGGAGGACTATGAGAAAAAAATTAAATGTAGCGATGATGACATTATTTTTCACAACAGGAGCTTTTGCAGCTTCATTGAAAGGCACAGCAGATGCCTTAGGTAGAGAGACGATTATGATTGGCCGAGCATTGGGTGTCCTGGCTGTTGCGATAGCAGGAATATACATGGCTCTTGGTAAACAAGAAGGTGGGCAAAAGATGACCTTAGCGATTATGGGAATTTTAGTAATTGTTTTGGCACCAACTATTGTTAATACACTCAACGGGATTGCAGGAGGTGTTGCGTGAAATTTTACTATCCAAAATTTTTAAAGACCGGGCCAATTTTTGTTGGTCTCTCTATCATTGACTTAGGCCTTATGGCCGTATCGTTATTATTATCGACTATTTTTAATTTAACATCAGGGCAATCTCTGTTTCTCATTTTAGGAAGCATTATTTTAAGTAAAATTGTTAGTCTTAGATATCCGAGAGGTTATTTTCAGCACTACTTTTTAAAAAGAAGCATTTTAGAATGGCGAAACGATCTAATGAGGCTCACTCAAGGAGTCTTTATATGATCTTTCCGATTTATTCGATTGAAAATGGAATCATCACCTCTCTTAAAGGAGAGGTGTCTTCTCTGTATAAAGTGCTCCATCAGGATTTAAGTCAATTAAAAGATAATGATCTTGAGGCATTTTTTGAGAACTGGCACTTAGAAATAAAAACATTCAAAGAAGAGTGTTTTTATAAATTCTATTATATTGGCGATGTTCTTTATTTAAATACAAACGATGAGAAGATCAATCGAATAAGTCATAAGCTGGAGCTTATACCTAATCCCCTTTCGATTCTCTTTAAGGAACATGATGTCCATAGAGAATTGGAAGTTTTTGATGATTATCTCATCATTGGTCACAGGTTCATTAGGCTTCTAAACTTCTACGAACTCCCTAGCTCTATCAATCCATGTTTTTTAGAAACTTTTGGAGATCATGTTTTATGTATTAAAAAATTCGATTCAGAAAAAGCTAAAAAGAAACTGAATTTAAAAAGAAAAATACATTTTTCATTATCTCAAGAGCTTTTAAGAAATATCGAATCAGAAAAAGCCTTTGTTCAAAACGAAAATCTCTTGGAAGAGGTCACTACAGGTTCAGAAATTGTTTTTTCCATGGAAGGATGGTTAATTGTTCAAGGAGATAATTTAGCAGAGCTTAATCATAGAACCTTTGAACTCTATGAGAAGGCAAAGTTATTTGATTTGCGCTTACTTTCCGAAGGACGTGGCCTTGCTTACTTTTTCTCAAATATCATTCCTGGGGTCAGACCTTCAATGAAAAGAGAGCATTTGGCCCCAGCTCTTTTTGTCAGCGGACTTTTAGCTTTCCCAAACGAATATCTTTATGATGAAGGATTTACACTTCATTCGAGAAGTAACCGTGAACTTAAAATAGATTTATTTCATAAAGACAATATTTATTACAATGCACTGATTACGGGAACTCTTGGACAAGGAAAGTCCGTTCTAGCTAACAATATTCTTTTTGAAGAAGTATCTAAAGGAACAAAGGCTGTTGTTCTCGACCTTGGAAACTCTTTTAAAAAGACTGTGGATTATATGGGAGGAATAAGTCTTCCCGAGTCTTTTAATCCACTTCAATTTAGAGACCCAGATTATTTGAAAGCATTTGTTTTAAGTATTATTGATGATGATTTTTTATCTTCAGTTGATAAAGGCCGTCTCTTTGAAGTGCTTAGTGAAATGGATTTCACTAAAGCAAGTAAGTTTTCAGACTTTGTCGAAATTTTAGAACAACACTTTAAAGACATTCGCTATTTCTTCAATGAACTAGAGGAATCATTTAATAATGACAACTATGAGGCTCCAGACCTACTTTACGTTGACCTGACACTCTATCCTGATCGAATTAAAGCTCCACTCATTATCTATTTAATTGAGCACTTTAAACATCTAAAGGGAAAAAGGATTTTTCTTTTAGATGAGTGCTGGAATCTTTTAGAAAATCAAGGGCAATTCATAGCTGAGAGTTTCAGAACATTTAGAAAGCATGGAGCTTCGGCCATTGCGATTTCTCAAAACCTTGAAGATTTCCTTTCAACACCACTTGGTAGAGTTATCTATCAAACGACATTCTTTAAATTCATTTTCAGACAGGAAACAAGCGGTGAATTTTTAACCGAACATCAAAAAGAGATGGTTTTATCTCTTCAATCGAAAAAGCGGGTTTATTCAGAATTCCTACTAATCTCGGACTTTCATCAAAAAATTTGTAGGTTTTATTCCAGTCCGTTCAAATTCTATTTATTCAATTCTGATAAAGCAGAAAAAGACAAGTTTGAAGAATTCAAAATAGAGCGTGAGAGACTTTTGGATTTTAAAGAGATTCTTCACCAATACGTTTACTTAAATACAGGAGAGCACCAATGAAAAAATTAATTCTTTTTACTAGTTTTTTAATTTCATTTAATTCGTTTGCATTAATTGGCACTGATACTGCCATGATGATTCAACTTGTAACAAATACAGCTAATCAAATTAATGAGCTTGAACGTCTTGTATCTAATACTGAGAAGTACACTCAAAAGATGCGTGAATACAGCGAGCTTGTGGAGGACAACTATTTTCGAGCAGAGAGAACACTTTATTTAGCGGAAGAGTTGGCCGCTAAAAAAGACGTTCAAAATCTAGGTGAATTAAATGGTGCCATTAGAGAGCTTAAATACAATATGAGCGAACTAAAAGAGATGATGCAAAGGTATTCCAACATTAAAGAAGATGAAAAACGAACTGAAACTTATGTTGAAGTAAATAAAAAACTTAGCGAGCAACAAGTGAAGCGAGCTGAAAAGCAAGTTGCTAATTCGATCTCGGCAAAAAACACTGGACGAGCTAGCCAGCTTACGGCCCAAAACACGGCACTTCTTTTAGAAAACCAAGTAAAGATGCAACAAATTCAACTTGAGATGCTGAAAACTCAAAAGATGGCCAATCGTCTAAAAGCCGAGGAATTAGAGGATAAGCGACTAGAAGAAATAAATCGCAATAAGTTTTACAACAAAACATCGGATAGAAACTAATGAGCTTAGCGATTAAAGAGATGCTTCTTATCGAAGAACCGACGATTCAAATTTTAAGAGATGAAATCATGAAAATCTCTCATTGGTTTGTATTACCAAGTTTTGTGATTGCTCTTTGTCTTGAATACTTTTCGGACTTAAAGTTTGGTGAGGTTATAAAGAAGCTAGTCTTAGTTCTGGCCTTTATGAGTGTTTTCTACTCTATTCATTCGGAAGGTGTGAATCTAAGTTTTAAAGCGAGTGAAGAAATTCTTCGAAAAGTATCACCAAGAAATATTTTTCTTAGATCATGGACTGAAGTCAAAGTAAAAACTAAAGAAGATGCTTCATGGAACTGGCTTCAAAAATTTTCGATTCCAAATATCAACGATCTTGTTGGAACTGCTCTCTTTATTTTAAGTAAAGTCTTTATCTGGATTCTTAAGCTGATCTATTCAACAGTTTATCATTTAACCTATGTCTTTGCCCCATTAACGGCCATTCTCTATTTTTTTCCTATCACGAGAGGTTCTATTGCTGGAACTATCCAATCTAGTCTCTGGTGTATGCTCATGCCAATTGTTCTGGTTTCAATTCTAGCGATTGTAGGAAATTCCATTCAAGTGCCTGCCAAAGATGGAGCTTTAGCAATTATCAGTATTGACCACATTATATGGGTCTTTGGAGTCACTCTTTTAATGCTTATGACTCCTATTCTGACAATTGGAATTCTCAGAGGTGGTGGCGTTGCTATGTCTGGAAGTGCGATTGGTGCATTAATGACAAACTCAGCAATGAAGTTTGTAACTTCCGTTCCAGGGGCAATGAGTGGAATTAAAGCAACTTCTAAAGTTGCTAAGGATTTAGGTAAAAAGTCTCTATTCCGTCCTTCTGTTAAAGAGATGCTTAAAAAAGAAATCTCAGCAAATAATCCCAACAGAGAAAAATTGAAACATCTCAACCAAAAAGGAGAATTGCGAAATCCATTTAAAGAACCAGAAGGCGTTGATGACCGTTTAGCAAAAATTGGCATGACAAGAAATGAGGCAATGTCGCTTTCTAAAATTCCTACTAAAGAAATAGGTTCTTCAAATGGATCTACAAAAACTCAAAACGCTAATCCTCAAGAATCATTTAACAGACAAGAGCAAGAGACATTTCGTTATGAAAAAGCATTCTGGAACAAAATTACTCCCGAGCATCGAGAAGGAATAAGAACTAAGTACGGAATAAAAAATGAAATGCCTACACCTAACAAGCTTTATTATCCAATAAATCGTTCGGATAAACTCAACATTCCAAACTTCCGAAGAAAGGATCATTTCTCAGATCATACTTCCCCAAAAAAGGAAGTTAGCCAATTGAATAAATCACCTCTGAACAACTTAAGAAAAGGAGAACGTAATGAAATACGAAACATTTGAAGCTGAGTTTATAAAACAGAATAAGCAACTACGCTTAGTTTTGGGCGTAGTTATTCTTCTTCTCGCAATTATTCTCTTTTTTATTATTACGGATAAAAAGTATTTTGTTTTGAAAAATTCCAGTCTCGTTAGTAGCAGGCCTCTTCTTACTTGGGCCTGTGAAGAATCATTTCAAAGCATCACCAAGGGAAAACCTGAAAAAGATTTAATTGAAGAATCAATACTCAATGAACTTAAGACAGCTTCATTTAACGTAGCATCTGACGAGATTTTGAATGTTTTGGCCATTAAAGAAAATCTTTGTCGGATAATTGTTAAGGGAGACGGAAAAGTCAGATCATTTCTTATCAATTTTAAATCTAGCTCTGGATTCCCCTTTTACTACAAGCTTTCAGAAATCAATGAGACTGAGTTAAATCAATCTGAACTTGCTCTTACCAAGGGGGATAAATGATCTTTTCAATTCTTCCAACAACAATCACAACTTTATTTTTATCAGCCAATCTTATTACAACTCTTAGCTTCAAGGATGATGTGAGGACGTTTATATACGGTGGAACAAAAGAAGAGATTTTTACTGAGCTTGCCAACAACAACAAAACGCTTGTCCTTAAGGCCAAGAAGAAAGGGATCGAGACCAATTTAATTGTGGTGACTTCTAAAAATCGCTATTACTTCAAAGTTATGGAGTCAGACAAAATCCCCCATCAGTTTATTGAAATTGAAGATGGAATGATTAATACCAACTTTAGAAAGATTAAGGAAACTGCTTCTTATGATCTCTTTGAAGGTAACAACTCCGTCATGGTCGTCTCGAAGAAAAAGGAAGGGATAGATGTAAACGGTGTTTCAGTTGTCGCTAAAGAATACTTCTCAAAAGGTGTTCCTCTATTCATTGATGGGACAAGAGTTCTTAATTAGGAGTTTTATGATTCTACGTCTAATTACATTTAGTCTTCTTTCGGTTGCAAATGCCAAGATCACGACTTTGGAATCTAAAAAGGAAGTTGTTTCTAAGAAAGTTTACATTTCAGCACGAAGTAACCAAGGAAACTCAGATTTCCTTAAGAAGCTTTCAGCTCAAAATGAAAAGCTATTAGAACTTTTAAAAAGTAAATCTTCTGAAGAAGTTCCTTTTATCTGGGATGGCACAAAGAAAATTGAAACAACTAAAGTAATACGAGGAATTTTATTAAACTCTGTCGTTTCTACAAATCTTGAGTCCCCTCTTTTAGTTGAATCTCTTGATAGTTCATCACTACCACAAGGAACTCGATTTAAATGTTCAGGGATAACTAAGAACAAAAGAGTTCTTACTGTTTGTGACAAGATGATTACGCCCACAAAAGAAGTTTCTGTTAAAGTTCAAATTCTAAATCTTGATGGAAGTGCTGGGCTTCGAGGTGAATACAATGACGGCAAAGATTCATATATCGCAGGAGCGATCATTTCAGATTTTGCGAAAGGTGTAATCAATGCCTCAAAAAATAAACTCGCCGTTCCTCTTGGTGTCGTAGATGCAGAAACAGATAAAAACAAAATTCTTGAAGGACTTGCCAATTCAGCCTCAACAACAAGTGATGTGCTTCTTGATGAAATGAAAAACCAAGAGCCTAAAGTTTTTATTGAAGCTGGTAAGCCAGTTCTAATTTTTTTCATGGAGGGCCTTAATGCGTATTAGCTTATTTTGTATATTAGTCTTCTCATTATTAGGCACAGGGTGCTCTAGTCTTCGAGGTTCAATTTCAACAGGTGCCATCATTGGAGGTTCTTTGGGGGCAATGTCAGGAATGGTCTTCTCTCCTAATAAAGAGTCAAGAAATGGAAATGCCCTAGTCTTTGGAGCATTAGCGGCTGGTGCAGGAGCACTGCTTGCTAATTATCTTTATACTAATGATCCAGAGAATAGAGATTTAAAACAAATGATGATTCCTGATGATCCCTTAAAGAAAAAATCAGAAGAAGTCCCACTTTTTGATTTTAGTCCTGAACTTAAAAACATAAAACCAGAACTTTCGTTTAAACCTGTTAAGAAATACGAGGTTCCCATTGAAAAGTTGCCAGAAGAGCTAAAAGGAAAGGTCAAAAAGCAATACTTACTTGAGTACGAAACAGAAGCGAAAACGATTCAGTACCAAGGAAAGACAATCGAAATTTCACCTTTCAAGGCCTATGAACACGTTTACGAAGAATAAGGAGAATAAATGACAAGCAAAAATAAAAACAATGCCCCTGGACTCGATCTCGTCTCCCCTTTTGTGGAAATTATCCATGAGCTAGGAACTGAATTATTTAAGGCCTTATTTGAGTTTTCTAAATTTCTTTATAAAAAATGGAATAAAAACTTTTTTGAAATTTCAAAAATTGAGGAGAAGCACTTGTATAAAAGCAAACAAACTAAAAATCCAACTGCAATAGGTTATTCTACAAATTCCAAAAGAGAATTACCCCTATCTGAGATTGATTTCTCCAAACATTCTTTTATTGTTGGAGCGGCCGGCTTTGGTAAGACTAATTTAATTTCACTACTTCAAGAACATTCTTTGCAAAGCAAGAAGCCCATTATCTTTATTGATCCAAAAGGAGATTTAGAGGCCTTAGAAACATTTAGAACGCTTTGTAAGCAGTATGAAAGAACTTGCTACATTTTTTCTGAGCACCGCAAGGACTCGATTAAGCTTAACCCTTTCAGAGAAGGTTCAATCAACCAAGTCACAGATAGAATCATTTCGGCATTTGAATGGACGGAGCCTTTCTATAAAAATGTTTCGACTGATGCTTTGACTAAAACTCTGAAGAAAATTCAAGAAGCTCAAAAGCCTTACTCTTTATCTAATATTGTCGAAGTACTTGAAGAGTCCTTTAACACTAAAGAAACTCTAGGGCTGAGGGTTATGCTTAGCCAGATCAATGAATCAGATTTTGGTAAAATCCTGACAGAAGATAAGAACACTAAAACACTAATGAATATTAGAGATGAAAAGGCCTGTCTTTATATCGGACTTTCGACTCAAGGATATGGCGAAACAGCTTATACTCTTGGAAAAATATTTTTAGGAGAACTTTTATACGCTTCTTATTTTAAATTAATCAATGAAAGCAATTCTCATAAGTCGATGCAAGATTCTGTCGCTGTTTTCTTTGATGAGTTTGGAGCATTAGTTACTCCACGTTTCATTGAACTTCAAAACAAATGCCGAGGCGCTGGTATTCAGTTATTCATGGCCGTTCAATCTGCCTCAGACATTGACAAGATTGATCCAAATCTAACGCTTCAGATTTTAGAAAATGCTTCTAATCTTTTTATCTTGAAGCAAAGAATGGAATACGGGGCAACCCTCTTTGCGAATTCGATTGGGACTAAGCTCACTAAAAAATATACCAAGCAAACTGATAATGGTGATGCCAATGGTATGGGAACAGTCAGAGAAGCAAATGAATTATTAGTTCATCCCGACATTATTAAAAATTTAAGAGTCGGACAATGTGTTCTTCTTCGTCACAATCCCACGAAGCTAGATTTAATAAATCTAAGAAACAGAAAAATTGAAATCGAGCAAGAACAGGAGGTAAACAAAAACAACGAGGAAAATAAAGAAGAGCCTAAAAAAGAAATTATCGAAGAAAAGAAAAACGTTGAAACGAAACCAAAAGCTTTTGGGGGTTAAATGGAAATGATGAGAACAGATCATAAGTTTTTTATATATCCCCTATCCGATTGGAGAATCCTAGACATTAAAGGCCTTATGGAATGCTCAAGTTTTGAGAAATTTAAAAAGTATGATTATGCTAAAAAATTATTACAAAAGATGAAGTCGCAAAAGTTTGTGAATGTTTACCGATGTGTTCTTAATGGGAAGAACTATTACTATCTTACTCCATTGGCTGAGAAGTTTATCAATCAAGATCAAAAATCTTCTGTGTCAGAAGAAACAATTTTTCACGATGCAATGGTTAGCTCTTTAGGAATTGAGCTTTCCAAGATCAAACCATTCATCACTGAAATTGAACTTGAACATAAAATCAAAAATGGCAAAAGCAAAACAAGCTTTGATGAGATTATCCCAGATGCAAGACTTAAGGGAAATTTCAATGGGGTCAATTTTACTTCGGCCATTGAAGTTGAGATTCATCAAAAGGAAAAATCACGTATTGTAGGAAAGGCAAAACACTACTTAAAAAGTAGTTTCTACGATTATGCTTTTTACTTTTTTCCTGATGAAAAGATTCTAAAGAACTATTCAAATATTTTAAGACAGGAGCTATCTAATGACTTTAACCAGAAGATTTTTCTTTTTTCCACTCCCAAGATCTTTGAAGGAAAAAACTCTTTATATGAAGGCACGGGCCTTGTTAAAGGGCAATCAAAAACCATTCTACAGCTTTTTGAAGTTGTCCCCTAACTTTCCCATGCTCGGGCCATGCGGGCCTTTAAGTTTTCAAATGGCAAGACAACCCCGCGTTTTTAAAAATTAATTTGTCCTGACGAAATTGACTCCCTCTCTCTCACGTAGTTTCGATAGATGGAGTCAATTTCTGGACAAATAAAAAAATACGCGGGGATTAATAGTAAGTAAGGAGAATAAAAATGAATGAAGAAAATAATAAAGAAGTAAATGAGATTGGAAAAAAAGGAAGAAGGAAGAGAGAAAACAGCCAAGAGGAAGTCATGAACGAAGATCAACAATACAAATTCTTTGTTGATCTTCGCCATGACAAAGAAGTTTTGGAACAAATTCTAAAAATGCTTAAGGATGTAAACAACAAGCCTTATGGAAAAGAAATAACATTCAAAGACCTTGCTGCTTACGCTGTTCCAAAACTTCTTCCAAAAGACTTAGAAAAAATCCAAGAGAGTTCCTTAAACGAAATGGAGCGTGTCCAAAGACTTCTCGACGAACACAACGAGAAGAACAAAATCAAGCTAAGCCTTGGTGAATTTCTGGTTAAGAAACTTAATATTTAGGAGGCTTCAATGGAAAATCAAAAATCAGAACTTGTTTCAGGCCGATTAGGAAAAGATCCCTATCTTGCATATACAAAAAAAGGAAATCCTATCTGTGAATTGTCGGTAGGACTTAAGGCCGAACAAAATTTAACGATCTGGAGAAAAGTTGTTGTCTTTGGAAAATTAGCAGAGCTTTGCAAAGTTCACTTAAAAAAAGGACAAGAGATTTTTGTGCGAGGCCCAGTAAGTCTTCGCACTTTTACGAACAAAGAAGGCATTGAAAAAGAATACCTAGAAATCAATGCTTTCTCTATTGGACAATCGCTACTTTAACTAATTTTTACCAGGGAGATTTATGAATAATTCACCTCTCATTTTGGAAAATAAATGCTATATTAATTCAGGCATTGAAAATGACAATTTTCAGGCACAGCTCTTTAACAATTTAATATGGGGAATTGATGAGGTATCTCGTTTTACTTCTTATACTAAGGGTACAATTTACAACTTAGTTTCTGAAGGCGATATACCATATAGAAAAAGGCGCGGAAGGCTCTGGTTCATTCCAAATGAAATCCTTAAATGGATGAAGGGAGAATTATGAGCAAAAAAGGTTATGTAAAAGTTAAAGGTTCTGAAGGTATTTATAAGCAACAAAACTCTGGAAAGTATCTTGCCATGAAAAAGATAAATGGTAAGCAACATCAACAAAGTTTTGATACTATCTTCGAGGCAAAACAATGGAGAAAATACTTTGATGGTGTGTCCTTCATTACTCCTTCAGACAAAGAAGAAAATGATTCCAACTTTTCAACACTCAAAGAAGTTTGGGAGGTGATGCAAAAGCATCACTTCCCTACACTCGCAACGAGCACGAAAGATATTTGGTTACGACGCTATGAACTTCTAAAAAGCATAGAACATCTTCCAATGGACAAAATAACTCCTTCGAAATTCACTTCATGGGTTAATCAATACGTTGAACACTTTAAGAATGATGAATATCAAAGACAGCGAGGCCAAGCAGGAAGATGTAATTTAAACAATGAGCTTAATTTATTTGTGACAATTTTTAATTGGTACAAACAAAGCGAGCAATTTGAAAAAGAAGCTATGCTATTAACTTGTCCGGTGAAAACAAAACATCGAAAGCTTGGTTTCATTAAACCAGTGCCCGACAAGAAAAAACAAATAGACTTGCAAAGTGCTTTTTTATTTTTCGATTACCTATCACCAATGTATCGAGACTTGGCGATGATGCAATTTTACTGTGCAGGTCGCATTGGTGAAATTTGCGGCATTCAATGGAGTAACATTGATATGAAAAATCGAAGAATGATGATCAAGCATTCTTGTATCTTCAGCTCAGGCGATAAAACTTTTTTGGAATTGAAACCTTTTCCAAAGAATAAAGAATCAAGGCCAGTATTTATTACGAACGAAATAATGGACATTTTAAAACGCCGAGAGGCCTTTAGGATTCCTGGCAATGACTTCGTATTTCATGTCGAAGGTTATCCACTAAACTATTGTACCATTCAACTTAATTACAGAGAGGCACAAAGAAAAAGTGGTGTCCCATACACAGGAACACATATCCTAAGACATGGTATGGCCAAACTAGCTAGACAAGTCGGTGGTGGCCTAGATGCTGTACTGGCAATGACTGGACACAAAGATTTAAAGCTTGCTGATCACTACTCTAAAAGTAATGAGGACGATCAAAAGCACTTCTCAGAAATGGTTATGGATCATATTCGTAAGACTCTACAAAAAGATAATTCATTCGAAGCCAGCGCAGAGAATGTTGTCTCACTAAAAAACTTCAAAAAAGCGAACAATTTATAATTTTCGGCTGGCTTTTGGCTGGCTTCGGCTGGCTTGAAGCAATTTTTTGTAGTATCGTATGAACGAATTTAACAGGTTAGGTGTACCATTCCTGAATTACCCGAAGTCGAAACAATTAGAACTCAACTCTCCCCTGTCTTACCTTTTAAGATAGACGCAGTTTATTTTTCTAAATTCACCAATCGCCTTGTAAAACAAATCGACTTTGATCTTAAAAATCACACGATAAAAAAAATTAGACGACATGGAAAATGGCTCATCTTTGATCTCTCTCCTAATGGACATATTCTTTCTCAATTAGGCATGAGTGGATCCTGGCGCACAAGTCACTCTCCCTTACAAGACAAACACGGACACATTGAATTCATCGATAAAAGCAAATCTAAAAATGGTGTACTCACTTATGTCGATCCTCGTCGCTTTGGTCATTTTTATGTTTTAAACGAAGAAAATTTTAAGAAAAAAGAAGATGCCTTCCCTATCGATGTAAGCTCCCCTTCTTTTGATGAAGATCATATCGCTGAGATCTTTTTTAAATACCCCAACAAAACACTCAAGCCTTTTCTACTCGATCAAAAAGCATTTCCAGGTGTCGGCAATTATATGGCCTCTGAAATTTGTGCCAGAGCAGGCATTTTACCGACTAGAATCACTGGTGATATTACCGCAGAAGAAATTCACAAGATAAAACAGGCCATAGAAATCGTCGTAACAGGTGCCGTTGCTACCAAAGGCACAACTTTTAGCGGTGGATACCGAGATGCCAACGGAGAAAAAGGCGAAGGAATTCGTCACTTGGTCGTCTTTCATCAAAAGATCTGTCAAATGTGTAGTAATACAAAAGTAATAAAAATAACTCTCGCCACTCGCGGAACTTATTACTGTCCTCATTGCCAAAAATAATCTTTCCTATATCATATTTCTAAACGTGATAAAAATTAGGAAAACTCTTGAAAAAGTTAAACTCTTTCTATGATCGATTTGCACAGATCATCCTTGCAGAAAAAGAGCCTGATCGCACAACACTAATTAAGACAAGATCTCTTGTAATCCTATGGACAGCGACCACGACGATCATGTGGTTGTATGTTATTTACTGCTTTCTCGGATGGGGAAGTCACTACCCTGTCCCTTGGGGGGGATTAATTTTTTCCATCATCCATACAACTGTTCCACTGATTTTTTATCTCACACAATCCTATCTTGTTTCTGGTCTTGTTCTCTCTTTGAGTGGGCTTGGTTTTCAAACTCTCTTTTGTGTCTATACTGGCGGTGTCTTCTCTCCAGCGGCGATCTGGCTTGCGCTTCATCCTGTCATTCTTGGATTTTTTGGAAATACTAGACTAATTATCTCTCAAATAGTTCTCAATTCTATTATCGTCGTATCTCTCTACCTATGCGGTTTTTATAAAATGCTTCCTCCGAACATTCTTCCTGATCTTTTTCGAGATGGCATGATCATTTCATCTTACGTGGGTCTTGATTTTTTAGTGGCGATCTTTACTATTGCTGCAATCAAAATGAACAGCGAGAAAAATCATAAACTCAATTTATCTCGAGAGCTCACAGAAAATCTTCTCCGAGTTTTAAGTCATGACATCAATAACCCGCTTTCGATTATCAAAACATCTGGCAATCAATTGGTGGGCCAGGACGGTATTGATACTCGCAATATTGAGAGAATCAAAAAAGCGAGTGATGACATTCAACAGCTGACAACTTCTCTTGGGCTATGGATGGCCTATAGAGATGGCAAGATCACACTTTCACCCACGACCGTCCCTATCTACGAGATTATCGAGCATATTCAATATTCTTTTGAAGATCGATTAATAGACAAACAAATTTCAATTAGCATCTCTAAATCAAATGATGAACTGGCCATTTTTGGAGATCGCTCCGCTACCCTTCACCAGATTTTCAGCAACATCATGTCGAATGCCATTAAGTTTTCCTATAAAAACTCAACCATCGAAATTAATTTTAAAGCAGAAGATAATTTCGTTGTTGCGACAATTCGGGATTATGGTATCGGAATCGATGAGAAAATTATCGATAAACTGTTTTCTCCTTATGACAGGACGACTTGCAAAGGGACAAATAATGAACGAGGAACTGGTTTTGGACTCCCGATTGTTGGCATGATCATAAAACAGATGAATGGAAAAATTTCTGTTGAAAATATGAATAAATTCACAGATAGTCAGAAAGGTTCTCAAGTAATCTTTCATCTCCCTAAAGCGTAAGCCAAAAGCATAAGTATGAAAAAAAAATTTTTGAACAATCTATCTGAAGAAGAATTCCTAAAAAAGTATTGGAATAAAAAGCCATTACTTATTAAAAACGCCGTTAGCAACACAGAAGATTTATCCTCATTTGAAGACTTTGTTGAATTATCAGGTGATGCCGAATTTGAAACAAGACTTGTCTATGAAAAAGGTGGCGATTATCCATGGCAAGCTAAAAGCGGTCCTTTCAAATCATCTGATTTTAAAAAAGATGCTCTGTGGACATTGATTGTTCACAATCTCGATTTGATCAATCCTGATTTTTTTGATCTTACCCAAAATATTAATTTCATTCCTCGCTGGCACTTTGACGATGTGATGGCAACGATTTCGAAAAAAGGTGCTTCTGTTGGAGCACATATCGATGATTACTCTGTTTTTATTTTACAAGGAAGAGGTAAAAGAAAATGGTTAATTCAGGAAAATCCAATCCCTGATTATCATCCAGATCTGGACATAAGATTACTAACTGATTTTAACCCAAACATTGAATGGGTGCTTGAACCAGGAGACATGGTTTATATTCCTCCCAAAGTTGCCCATCATGGAATTACTCTCGAAGACAGCGTTTCTTATTCATTGGGATTCAAGTCAATTCGTTACAAAGACCTGCTGGATGTCTTTGCCTCCGAGCTGATGGCAAACTTGGAAGAAGCTAGCTTCAATGATCACAAGATGCCTCTTCAAAAAAACAGCTTAGAAGTTCTAGATTATGTTTTTGAAAAAGTTCATCGAGATCTTATAAAAAGTTTAAGTGATAAGGACTTATTCAAAGCATCTCTTTTAAAATATCTCACTCGCCCTAAAAATGAAATTTTAGAAACCGAGGAATTCAGCGAAGATGAAATTCAATCAATGTTAAAAGATGGCGCTTATTTAAAGCGAGACATTTGGGCCAAGCTTGCTTTTTCAAAAGAGGATTCAACTCACTCCACTGTTGCCATTGGAGGAAATGCCTTCAAAATAAAAACATTGAAGGCAAAATCTTTAGAAAAAATCTTTTTAAATGATCCCGATGTCGCATTTAATTTCAAATCATCAGACTTAAAAGACAAAGAGTTTCTTTCGCTCATTGTTTTACTAGTAACAAATGGCGTTTTTTATTTTGCACAAGACTAGTATTGAATGCTGACAGGTATCTCATCTACTGGCATATAATTTCTTGTAGGTAAAGTTTTCTCAATCTCTTTCATTTCCTTTTTAAAACTTTCGACATGCTTTTTCAAAATCGGGAGATTAAATTCGTATTCAACATCCACCAGATTGGCGATATTCCAAGCTTGATAAAAGAGTCGATTGGCCATCAACCATTTTGTCTGATCAACAACCGATACAGCTTTAGTTAAATCAAATTTAAAATTAGGATCCTTATACTCAGGACTGCTCACTCGAAGTCTCATTGGATTCCAGTAAGCTGGTATTTCTGAATAAGTTTTATGATCTACAGCGTGTCCTAATGTTAGATCCCAAAGAAGAACGCCTACTGCTTTAGCTAGATTATCATCTTTCCAAATATCTTCTCCGTTTGGAAAACTCGGCATTAGCTGATGAATGTAATTGGCCCATCGAGTGGTGTACTTATCATTTTTTGGGATTTCATCTAATACATTTTTTGCAAAATCATAATAAGCTTTATAATACTGATCGTGAAATGTCCCAAAGTCCGAGTGAATTTTTCTTGGTCCATTCATTGGGTAGACATATTTATTATATGAAGGATTCCCTTTTATTCCGCGATAACCAACAACCATCAAATCATGAAGTGTTTCTGATGTTGCTGGAAAAGGTGAATAAATCATCCACCATTTATTTGCCAACAGAGAAGTTGGATTGTTGAGAACCTGATAATTCAACATCAAAGTAATTTCAAGATGAGGATAGATCAGTTGAAATAAAACATGATCCTTTGGTACTGCTGTTTTTGTAATGGCATTGATAGCGTCCATTGGAAAATGTAGTTTAGGGTGTTCCGCTACATTGATGTGAGTTGATGCTCCTTGGATAGCTACAAATTTAGCAAGCATCCATAGATCACCATCAGATTTATCTATGACGTAATCACGAAGATTAATTGCTACGGGATTAATCTTTCCGTCACAAACTTCAAATAGAGTAATGGATTTTTCACAGTTTTGTCCCTCTATCGGTTTTAAAACAGACATCGCAAAAAAATCGACAATATAGTACTTGCACTCTGGCTTAATATACTCGCGAAAAAGATGCTTCATGCTCGCGGTTAGCTCAGCTGTTAAATATTTGGCATAACAAGTGTGATAGAAAATCTCTGCGAATTTTTCATCATCCAGTTCTTTTAAACCATTTTGAGAGAATGCCTTAAAAAGAGCAATGGGTGTATACATGAAGAGATCGCGAAAATATCGTGATCCAACTTTCTGCCACCAGCTTAATGTTTCTGAAAAAGGGACATGTAAAACTCCTGGCATTTCCCCTAATGGATGATTCGCTGCCGGCTGAGGCCAAGGTCCACTTCTGTTATAAAGAAAGCTCTCTGGTGGTAGCTCATGAAAATCTTCTTCAAGTTCAAAACCAAATCGACTTGCTCGCATGTATACTCCTATAAAATTATCAAAGTAATTTTATAGAAGTTATTTAGTTTTTTCCAGTGAAGGTAAAAATTTCTCGTTTAATAATCTTAGAAATAAAGACCAATAGAAGAATAAAGAAGATCGTTAGCACGGTAATAACTCCAGAAAGAGTTATCCTTAGGGGCCTTTAAAATCTCAAGTCCCAAAGCAAGACTTACCATGTGATTGTAGTTGTACTTCAACTCACTTTTTAAGATATTATCGTAGCGTTCAAAATCGTATTTTAAATCGCACAGAATATTAAAAGAGTCTGTGATATTAAAAACCACGCTTCCACCAATAGCTCTTTTCCATTTAACTGTATCACTAAAGAAGTCATCGCTTCCCCTCGTATTCTTAGTTAAAAGATGAATGTAGTTTAAAGACAGTAAGTAGCTTTTGCGATCGAGGTTGGCACTCATATGAGCATAGGCTTCTTTTTCATAACGAGGATTAATCGTAAAAAATTCAGACTTAAAAGTTTTGCGAGCATTTGTAATATCAACAGGAAAATCTTTTCCTAAACGAGCATTAGGGTCAACGTAACTAAGCCCTCCTCTTGTCTTTAGATCACCGAAGGCCTGAAAAATTTGGACTCCGTAATAAGCGTGATGGTTAACAGTTGGATCTGGATCAACAACAACTTGATTTAAATTGATGTCATAAAAAGCCCCAGCATTCACACGCAATCTATTTTCTGGTTTATAAACGGCAAAACCAGAGAGCCCACCTTGTCCCCACTTATAGCTAATATTTGCTCCCAGGGATTTATTAAAAATAATTTTTGAAACCTTATAACTTGGAGTTCTGTAATAAATAGGAACCTCGAGCCCACTGATAACAGTTTTCTTTGGAGGTAATCTCACCCAGTCACTTTTACTTCTCACTTCCCCATTTTTAAAATCGATCGAGGGATTCAATTGAGGGATAAAAAGGTAGGACATGAGAACATCGAACTCAAAACGACCAACTTCTTTATTGAATAATATCCCAGTCACACCTTCTTCTTCTGTACTTAAAAGAGTAAAGGCCTGGTTGGCGTTCAGATACCCTAAGCTCCAATACTTTTCATTTACGTTCCAGTCGAGAATTTTTCTTCCGACATATAACTTAAATGAATCACCCTTGTAGCGGGCATAAGCTTCTTGGACTGAATAGTTAACGGCATTATTGTCTTGAAAATAGAGCTTCAAATCCGCCATTCCAAAAACATCGAGCTTTTTAGTTTCACTGATAGGGGCACTATCATAGCTAAAATTGATAACATCCCCGGACGAGCTTCGATAGAGAGGAGAATTTAAACGATAGTATTTTTCATATGAAACGGCCCCTTCATAGGCCAGAGCGGAATTAATAATTATCGCAAGAAACAAGAGACTATGTAATAAATACCTGTTATAAAACACGGCTTCTCCGGGGTGTAACTTCATAGGGAATTAGGGTTATTCCAAGGTAATTGATATCTGGTAATTATAAAAGATGCACCCTGTAAAAATGTAAGGAAATGGCCATAGACCTTTAACTTTATCCAGTCTACCTTTAAACTTAGATATATGAATAAATTAAGCCATCTAATTAACTGTTTAATCCTTGTCCTTGCTGTGTCTCTGACATCCTGTGGATACATCTCTGATAAACCTGTCGCGAATATAGACGTTTATAGAAACACAGAACTTCAACAAGCATGTAAGATCGATGCCTCTAAATTAGGTGAGATTTTTAAAGCTGATCAAAAGGCACAAATTCGATGCTTAGAAGAAAACTTCATTCAATTCACTAAATATGTTCGCTCAAAAAATCCAGGTTCAGTATCTGAAAGTGAATTAAATGCTTTTATTAGAAAATTTTTCGAAGGCCAAAGTGATGCCATCATTAAAGGTCTGAGTTTAATTTTCCAATTGAATATGCTTCTTCTTCGCGACGAAGCTAACCGTATTTCTAGAACAAATATTTCACCACTGTTTAATCTTTTGGTTCAAGTTAACCAGGAAGCAATCGAAATAACTCAAACTTTAAAAGAGATGTCTGATGAAAAAAACCAAGGGCGCTATGCAGAGTTGAGAGCAAAATTTAATTCATCTGTTAATCGCTTTTCTAACTTCACATTAGAAATCATTACAAAATCTCCAGGGATGGCAAAACAACTAAATATCAAAACGTTCATCCTTGATATCAGCAAAAAACTTGGGACAAAAGAAATCAACCCTGAAACTGTTGATTCTCTCATTTTCTTAAAAAGAGTTCTTGTTGCTGGCGATAAAGAGATCATCACTTCAGATGAATTAAAAATGGTTATTGAAAAACTTCCAAGAATTCTAACTTTAAGTTTTGATCTTTATTACGCTAAAAGTACAAACTTTGCGTCAGATACAGACTATGCAAGATTCCACCTGATGAATCTTAAAGAACTTTATAAGATCATTAATTTCAACCAAAATGATTTTGAACTTTTAACTGTGGATGAAATTCTGCGCCTGGCCCAGGAATTTGTGAAAGATACTGATGTCACAAAATTCAAGCCAAGCATTGTTTCACTCAAGAGCAAAATCATTGGTGGAGATAAAGAGTCATTCTCACTTAGAGATTTAAAAGCTTGCCTCGACATCGCCAAAGATTTGACTGAAAGAAATTATTTTAACAACGTCACATACAATGCCCTACAAGAAATTATTGAAAGCAACAGACCAATTGAATTTCTTCCGATCTTAAATCTGCCTAACGAATACAGTGTTTTCTCTCCTCAGAGAGTTACTGAACTTCACAAAGACTTCCAAGATGTCGCTGTTAATATTCGTTACTTTAGATCTAAAAATGAAGGTGTTCCGACTTATGGCAATAATATCTTAAGAAATAAGTACGGATTTATGGAAGCTACTTTTGCTAAGTGGGCCGGCATTAAATTACTTAAAAGCTATGGTCACAAAGATGAGCAAAGCCAATGGCAGATTAGCATAAAAGAATTCCAAGCTTTCCTTTTTGACATGAAGCCTATCTTAGAAGTGTTTAAACTATGGTCTCCTAAACCTGAAAACTTTGCTCAAAATGCGGTTTATCTTGCAGACCTTTTCCAAAATAAATCAAATGGCGATTTAAATGTTAATGAAATAGAGATGACTGAGTATATTCAAATGATTCTGTCAGCAACTCAGATAACAAATAAATTCCAAGAACAACTAACAAGCGTGTGCGATTCAGGGATCAATAAAGAAGATCCTCTCTTTGAAACTGAATGTTTCAATGAAAATTTTTATGAAACCCTCTTGAACAAGGCCGATTATAAAAAGTTCTTCCCTCGCTTAAACGAATACGTAGTAACAGCTCCAAAAAAAGAAGTGAGCGATTATTTAAAAGGTGTTGAAGGTTTTGCTCGTGATAATAACGATCCAAATATTCCAGTGAAAAAACGTGATAACATTCTCATCCTGGGAGCAATGTTAAATATTGAATCCACGTTTATACGATTTGATTCTAATCACGATAACGTTATTGATTACAGAGAATTAGTTGAAGCATTCAAGGTTTATAAACCTGCCATTATAAAAATGGCTAAATTACAACCAGGCCAGGAAGGATATGCTCAATCAATTTTCCTTTATATGGTTTCTAAAATGGAAATTCCACCAACAGGAAGTTGGCTAGACAATGTTAAATTTGGAATTTTTCATTCATGTGTTCAAGCAGACTACTGCCGTAATAAACTTATGGATAAAATTGAAGCAAAAAGAATCAATATTGGAAAACTACTGTACTATGTAGTTAATCAAAATAACCTTGCGCTGTTAGCAAGTAAAAAGCAGCAATAACCAGCGAATGAGTTATCGCTCTGCTTTTCACCAATTCTGGAACATTTTTTAAATCTTCTAAAAAGACCTCGATTTCTTCAAAGGGATCGAGGTTTTGTTTGTCTGTCTTCTCAGCATCTAGTGCCAAAAACACTTCACACGTGTTAGTCATGAAAGCAGGATTTACATCCAGTTTGCCAATCGATTTCCAGTTTTTTGATGAATAACCTGTCTCTTCAAGAAGCTCTCTTTTTGCTCCAACAAGAGAATCTTCACCGTGGTTGATGGCACCGCCAGGAATTTCAGTCGTGTATTCTTCAGTTCCGTGACGGAATTGTTTAACTAAAACTATTTTTTTATCGGCCGTAATTGCGATGATGTTAACCCAATTTGAGCATTGGACAATATCGAACTCTCCGACTTCTAAGGACTGAGGAGATTGTCTTCTTACCTGAAGATAACGAAAGACATGGGCCTTTAGAATATTTTTGGTTTCAAGCGTGGGCCATTTTTTCATCGTCATTTTAGAACTCCATTTGAATCGATTCTTTGTTCTCTCTTCTCATGTTTTCGTTAAATTGATCTTTTGCTTCTGTGTATTTTTTAAAAGCTTCAGGGCCTATGAGTTCCAGTAACTCTTTTAAGTAACGTTGATTAATTTGCTTTTCTCTAATGCTTTGATCTTCAGAAATATTATAGGAGAATGTATCACCATATTTTTGTCTAAGGTAATCATGATATTCTTTGTACGCCTGCATTTTCTCCTGCTCATTTCTATTTCTCATCTCTAAATAGCGAGGATAATTTTTTTCTCCAACAATCACTTCAACTGTACTAAGCCAGTTTTTTTCAATCTGATCGAACTCTTTAAAATCTTCATCGGTAAATTCGCGCTCTTTTGATTTCGTATCTTCTTTTGAGTTCTTTGAATTGAGCTTAAGACTGCTTGGAGTATTCTTATCAGTCTTTTGAGTAGAATCGCTCTCACTTACGACAGTTGTGCGAGAAACAGGAGCATGAACAGCTCTGTAACCTATCCAAGAAGAAATGATGACAACAACAAGAACTATTCCCCAGCGTTTTTTATTCATAATTAATCGCGCTTCATGTTTTCCATTTGCAGTTCGATGTCGACCTCTTTGTTAGTTCTGAGCATCTGGAAAGCTTCCTGAAGATCATCAATTTTTTTTCCGGTGATACGAATCTTATCGTCCAAGATTGAAGATTGCACCTTAAGGCCCGAGTCTTTAATAATTTTGTTAATGACTCTTGCTTTGTCTTTATCAATACCGCTTTTGATATTGATGAGTTGCTTGAGCATGCGGTTTCCCGACGGCTCGATCTTCTGTGGATCAATACAGCGCTGACCGATATTTCTCTTCACCATCTGGTTTCTAAAAATTTCCAGGGCAGCTTTGATTTTATATTCATCCGGAGCTCTGAGCTCGATGGCCTTGTCCTCTTTTAATTCAAAGCCTACATCGGCCCCTTTAAAATCATAGCGGGAATTGACCTCTTTTTGGGCCATTTGCAGGGCATTTTTCATTTCCATCATGTCTGTTTTTGAAACTAAATCAAAAGAAGGCATTGCTTTTATCCTTTTTAGCTTAAAATACTATGCAACTGATGGTACAAAGTCTTAAGTAAAAATACAATGAATGATAAAATAGACGAACCTATTCCTTTTGTTAAGGCCCAATTTCCTGGCGAAATTATCATGATTAATCATGACGCTGAGATAGCACCGGCCTTAGAGCTTATTAAGGGCGAGCCCTTAATCGGATTTGACACTGAAACAAAACCTGCTTTTAAAAAAGGCGAGTCTTATCAAGTGTCACTTCTGCAATTGGCCACACCTGATCATGCTCTTCTTTTTAGACTTCACACCTTAAGTGAGTTCTCTCTCCTAACGAATTTTTTTGAAGATGAATCAGTTTTCAAAATAGGCGTGGCCATTAGAGACGATATCAAAGGACTTCAAAAACTATTCCCTTTTACTCCCAAAGGCTTTGTTGAATTAGCTGATCTAGCTAAAACATATAATCTTAAAAGTTTTGGTCTCAAAGGAATGACTGAAGAAGTTTTAGACCTTACACTCTCAAAAAGAGCAAAGCTCTCCAACTGGGAATCGCACACTTTAAAAAACGATCAAAAACTTTATGCCGCTACCGATGCTTGGATCGGTAGGGAAATTTATATCGCCTTAAAACACAAAACCTAAAGCGTCTTTAGGAAATGTATCAAGTTTTTCTTATCATCTGAAGTCAGAAGCTCTTCCCCATTTTCTCCCAGAAAGGCCTTAGTGTGTCCTTTATTTGATAGACCTGGTTTTCCAGCGTAGTAAATAGCCTCTTTGTCTTTAAACCACTCTTTTGGAATCTTACCACCGACAGGATAGCCTACACACTCTTGATCATAGTCCGTCTCTTTATTAACTGCTGGCCCTTGAACAAAAGACTTCGGTCTTTCTTCTGGTCTGGTTAAAAGTGCACAAAGATTAGGAATAGAGTTATTGTGAAGATACGGATAGCGCGCCCAAATTCCAACTAGCGGAGGTGGAACATAGCCATCTTGAGGAATGACTGTCGTCTTCATATACTTTGAGATTGAAAGATTATTTAAAGCATCAGCAAAGGCCTTAACACCCTCTCTTCTATGAGAGTCCGTTCCAACATCTTTAACGGGAGTCTTCTCGTGATAAATCACCTTAGTTGTCGCTAAAATTTCCACATCACTAAGCTCAGAAGCATTTGGAGCACTCCAAGCTTTTTGGTACTCCCCATGACATTTCTGGCAACGGTTAGCAAAAATTTGTTCACCTTTTTTTGCTCGTTCAAGATCAATTGATTTTGCCGGGAAAAAATCCGTGTAGCGAGGGGCTTCCGTTGCAAAAGCGGCAACAGTGACTTCATCAATCGTCTTTCTGTTGTTCTTCATCCAATCTTCCAATTCAACCAGATCAGTCCCGCGACCAATCTCATTCCATAAAAAATTCGTGAAGATTGGGTTTCCAGCTACAACTGATCCATCAGCTAGCCAATGTGTTTTATATTTTAAGTTCCACCATGGAAGTGCTTTTGAGTCAGCTACAAAATTTTCTAGTTCATTTTCGCGAGGGAATCGTTCATAGAATTTTGACTTCGAAGCGTATTCATCGTCATTTCTTAAAGAAAGAGAAAGTGCCACTTGAGGAAGAGATGTATCAAGACCTAAGACCTGAGGATTTTTCGATCCAACCGACACGAGATTTTTTTTCGTTCGAGTAAACATACTCATTTCACCATCAGTTGCTTTGGTGTTTGCTTTAAAAATTCCATTCGGAATATAGGGAACTATTCCTCGGGCCATATGGAAAAATCTATTGGCATGAGAGCGCTTGTTTGTCAGACCAATAACCGTTGTTCCAAAAAGATTTGCAGAGTGACAAGTAAAGCAGCTAAAAGTAAGTCCTTCACTTCCATCTTTCGTCTTAATAAGAC
This sequence comes from Bacteriovoracales bacterium, assembly GCA_037444575.1. Lineage (GTDB taxonomy): Bacteria > Bdellovibrionota > Bacteriovoracia > Bacteriovoracales > Bacteriovoracaceae > Bacteriovorax. The sequence continues at coordinate 68,154 of JBBIME010000011.1, read as the reverse complement.
CAGCACCGACATAAAACTGATCTCTTTTCCCATTAGGATAAGGCATTTTATAAATACCTGTCGCTGTATCTGGATTAAATTTATTAAGCCCAAGCCATTCATAGAGTTCAGCTTCAGTCTTAAATCCTGAGACACTTTTCTCTAACTGAAGAATTATTTTTTTTAGAGGACTATCACCATCTTTAAAAAAATTTAGCAGAGGACGATAAGGAATAAGAAGGCCAGTAACTGTCACAGGATATTTCATCGCATGCTTATAGCCTTCCATTTTCATTTGCTCTAACGTCACAGGATCGAGATTATAAATATTGGCCCTATTTGTTCCTGGAGGGATGACTGCATTTTCAGACCAGTCGGCCGTATAAGGCGTGTAGTCTGCATGAGCATTAAAAGACAGGAAACTAAAAAGTATTGCTCCTAAAAGCATAAGACCTCCAAAAATTAACTCTGTTATTAGATCTAATTTGTTAGACTCCTTCAATTGTTGTTGGAAGTTGTAAGAAAAGATTACGCTCTGCAATTTTTTTAAAGTTTCATTACATTAAGATAAAATTAATTCCCAGCATTTCTCATTTTGCGTACAATGAAATCATTTGAAAATACTATGGATATAATCTGAATGAAATCACTCAGAGCGCTCATTCATTTCCTTCTTTGCTTTACTCTCTTTCTGGCCAGTACAGAGGGTGCGTATGCTAATTTTCACGCGATTGGATGGACGAATATGTTTATTCCAGGGAGCGGAAGATTTATAAGAGAAGAATATGGAGACGCAGTCAAAGAGGCCGCTCTCGAAGTTGGATCTTTTAGTCTTGGTTACTCCATGTCACCAGATAGTTCATTGACTCTGGATGGAACTCCTATCGATTACCCATCAGTTGGTACGTACACGTTTACCACGAGACACAGACAATCTTATTGCGTGAGATATGACCCCATAAAAAAGAAATGTATTCAATATCGAACTAAAACAACTACATCTGTTAACACAGCAACAGATTATAGTAAGCATGATGCTACCAAACCGCTTACAGCAGCTGTTCTTCAAGAGTTTGGGCTAAAATACCATCTCATGAATACTTTCTTTGCCTATCGCGATCAATTAAACCTTGAGGGAGGAGATCTTGGGCAAGGAATAGATCAACGAAGTGCCAAGGAAATGCTCAAGGACCCTTTTCGCTGGGAAGTTCTCTCTAGTCCTTGGGTCTATATTCCGATTGCCCTCACCACTGCCTTTGTCTATTTCGACTATCGAAGTGAAATTAATCAGCTCCAAGGAGAGATTACGCCACTAAATAACAGATCCAAAGCATTTCTAGGATTTGATCAGATGGTGATGTACCCCTTTGGAAGTGCGGCACCTGAAGAGACTTTCTTTCGCGGATTTATTCAAAATGAATTTTACTATATGGTCCGATCTCCCTATTTCGCTGTCCCGATGAGTTCTCTTATCTTTGCGCTCTCTCACAGTCAGGATGGCTGGCCGAGTGCTTTTATCTCAGGATTATACCAAGGGACGCTTGCCTATAAAAACGATGGAAATCTCGCTTATGGAAATGCTGTTCATTTTTGGGGAGTCGTTGCCTTAGGAGTAGAATCGTTTCTATTAACTTTGAACTCTCAGGCCCAAGCCCCTCCAGTTGGAGTAAAATTTAATTTCACGTACTAATTAATATTCGTACGCGAGTCCTAAATAACCAAAAGTTTTTTTAGTGTGTTTATAGTGGGAATACTTCTGACGAGGATCCATTCCTGTATAGGCACCTAAACTTAGGCGAAGGATTTCGTCATGAGTTTCCCCCATGTGACTTCCCCAATAAAGACCAGTCTGCACATGAGATGTAAGAGCATATTTATCAAAACCATTTTCTTCAAATCCTAAGGCCACATAAGGAGTTGATTCGTGAATTGAATTTCTCTCACTCAGTGGAAGCCATTCAAGAAACTGATCGGCATTTAATTTTTTTATTACACCTTCATGCCCAAAAACATACTTTAAGCTTCCACCATATCTAAATTTTTTTTCATGGTCTCGAATCAATCTAAATTTGATAGTTTCATCGCCAACATTAAGTGGAACTAAATCTTTATCTGGAATATCTTCAAGCGCATGTCCTGATAGATGTGAAACTGAAACCATTAAACGAGTATTGCTATCGATTGTGAAAAGGCCAGAGATACCTATTCTCACATCAATCGTATCTGTATTAAATTCCTTTCCTTGGTTGCGCATTGATGCCTGAATTCCAGCATCGATTACAAACTGTGGTTTACCCCATATTGAGTCTACATCAAAAAGAGTAATTCTCGATCCTATTTCCCCCCAATATCTAGAGGCATCCTGATGGTACATAGCTGTCTGACCCTCTTCTGTAAAAAGAGAGAAAGTCTGAAAGAGATGTCCTTTCTTTTCAGGATGAAAAATGATGCTTCCAAAGGATTGAGAGGCAGTAACAGTAAAGAGAACAAGGCAGATAATTTTCTTTTTCATGACGTCCAAATATTATTTATTAAAAAATTTTTTAGAATTAATTTTATCTTTTATACATTTTTCAAACAACTGTTCTTTTACAGCCTCTTTTAAAAATGATTCCATTTTTTCTTTTTTCTCATCAGAGGAAAGTTTAAGATTTTCCGCTTTCACTTTCAATTCAACATCTGAGATTGCCAGTTCTTTTATTGAATCACTCCAGATATTTGCCCCTGCAAGATTTCCAGCAATTCCCCAGTTAGCATTAAAAAAATCCAATTCGTAAAATTTGGTTATGCCCTTTTCTTCTTTTAAAAGAATCAGACCATCTGAATAAGTTATGCTATTTTGAGAATAAAGATTCGATAGATGGTATTTATACAGCTTTCCATTTTGAACTGTCTGCATTTTGTATTCCATCTGATAACGAATATTAGGCAGAAAAAAAACTGGGGACTTATTTTCAAATTCCACAAGCCAAAAATTTGAGTCCGATTTTTTTATAACTTTTGAGTTCACAATTCCATCAAAGACCTCAGGGTATTTTTCGAAGTCCTCAAGGATAAGTGCTGTATCTTTTAAATTAGAATTGATCGTTAAGCTATGCCAAAGACCGATATAGAGATTATTTTCAGAAGTCTCAAGACAAGTCAGTTGGATTTTGCCATCCGCCTTTGTGTTGTATTTTCTTCCAAGCTCCAGGATTTCTTTTTCTGATACTTTTTCGACTACATCAGTATATGGACTTTGAACCAAATCTTTTGCATTCGCCCGAAGTGTTGGGAGAATTAAAAGGAAAATGGCCGCAATAAATTTTTTCATGGGTTAAACTTTTGGATCCGATTATTTAATCCATCGCTGATTAAGATATCGTTAGAGCTATCTAAGGCAATTCCATCAGGTGAATTAAGATAGCCTACATCAACCCCCTGTCCGTTGCCAAGAGTTGAAATAAGAGATCCATTAGTATCGAAAACGAGAATTTTATTCAAGCTTTTATCGGCCACATAAATATTGCCTGTACTATCTAAGGCAATCCCTTTTGGAGCGATAAGATTCGTGCTTCCAAATGATGCCAGGAACGCCCCATTTGAATCAAATTTTTGGAAACGATGATTTGTAGTTCCTTCACTCACATAAATATTATTGGAGGAATCTATGGCAATGGCAGAAATCCAAGCAAATTGTCCATTTCCACTTCCTAGTGTTCCGAAAGTTAAAAGAAAATTTCCATTTGCATCGAATTTTTGGACTCTATTATTTTTGGAGTCGCCAACGTAAATATTTCCGTTGGAGTCTAAAGCAATTGCTCCAGGATTATTAAATTGTCCATTGCCTGCCCCAAGAGTTCCAAATGCCAGAAGGAAGTTTCCATTTAAATCAAATTTTTGAATTCTATTATTTCCTGCATCTGCCACATATAGATTACCAGCAGAATCAACAACAGTGTTCTTTGGCTTACTCAATTGTCCACTTGCAGTTCCTGGACTACCAAAAGAAGAAACAAAATTATAATTTTTATCGAATTTTTGAATTCTGTTATTACCAGAATCAGTTACATAAATATTTCCTGAACTATCTACAGAAACTCCTCTCGGTGAATTAAACAAGTTATTTGTCACACCTGTCGTTGCGATATTGGAAATATAATTAAAATTTAAATCGTATTCTTGAACGCGATAATTTTTCGAGTCCGCAATAAATATGTGACCTACACTATTTAAAACGATGCTGCTTGGAGAATTAAACTGATTAGTATTTGTCCCTAGAGTTCCATAGGCCTTAACAAAATTTCCATTGGCATCCATAATTTGAATGCGGTTATTTCCAAGATCTGCCACATATATTTTTCCTGCTGAATCTACCGAAATTCCTGCAGGACTATTAAATTGCAAGTTTCCACTTCCTGCACTTCCAAAGCTTGTTAAAAATGTACCTGTTGAATTAAATTTCTGAATGCGTCCGTTACCGCTATCGCTAACATAAATATTTCCAGACATATCAATCGCTACACCTATGGGTGCATTGAAAAGACCTGGAGTTGTGCCAGCTCCACCGAAACTAAAAAGATAAATGCCCGACGGATTAAATACTTGAATGATATTATTGCCGGTATCAACAACGTAAATATTTCCAATTGAGTCCAGGGCAACACCTCTGGGATTTGAGAGTTTTCCAGCAGGAGATCCACTGCTATCAAAAGTGGAAAGAAAAATTCCTGAAGAATTGAAAATTTCAACACGATTGTTGCCGTTATCAGAGACGTAAATATTTCCAGAGGAATCGACTGTTAAATCTTTTGCATTAGTAAATCCGCCAGGAGCACTCCCCTGACTTCCAAAACTTAAAAGCAAACTTCCAGTCGAATCATAAACCACAACCTGATTATTGACTGAATCAAGTAAATATAAATTATCTTTTGAGTCTACTTGGACAGAGCTTACGAAGTTCAAATTTAACGTAGCTGTATTTCCCAATACAATTGAAGCATTGACCCCACTAGTTTCTGGTGCTGGATCAGGAAGGTCATCTTGATTGGACTTCGGAACACAACCGACCAGCAAAATGACATTCAATAATATGAGGTTAATAACTCTATTCATCTTTGCTATTATATAGTGAATTCGCAGAGCGTAAATTAACTTTTTATTAAGATTATTAGCTAGTGATTTTTGGTGTTTTTTTCAATGTAATCGTTTTGTAATGATTCAATTAATTTTGTAATAATAGCCTCTTATTCACTAAGTGCCCCGTTAAATTTGCCAATGATGTAATGACCATGTAATTTCCGTGAGCTATCAATAAAAAAACCAAATCCAAATATTCAGAATTATTTGCCATATTTTTATTCCCTATTTTTATTGCTAGGCTTTATCATTACAAAGTTTAAAATACTTTTAAGTATCAATTTTTTGATTGGATGCAGAACGTAAGTTGAAGTGAATAAATTATTAAACCAATCAAAACCTACACCGATAGAGATAGAGACATCTCTGTTGGCCTAAAGAGATATTTCAAAAAGTAATTTTAAATTTTTATGGATATATATGAGGAGTCGTCATGATGAAATTGGTTAATACTGAGGAGCTGTATAGTCGGTTAAAAAAACAGGCCTACAATTCATCACACTATATATGGCTTTGGTCTGATCTTAAATTTCTTGAATCAAGCAATGGTTGGATTTTTGGAGTTACTAAAGAGCTAGGTGTTAATCTCGTGGCCCTTGAGCCTCTTCCTCCTCTGGATAAACCTGCAGATGAAGCTTCACTTACTCTTGCGCTAGAGGATCTTCAGTCTTTCTTCCAAAGTGGAACAATTGCTTTTGTTGCAATCAATACTCCATTTGCTAAGTCATTAGCTAATTTAGGTTATGCTAGTTTTCAAATTGGAAAAGAGCCTTGGGTAAATCTCTCAGACATTAAACCAACAGGGCACGCTGGAAGAAAAGTTAGAGTTGGAAGAAATCAGGCCATTAAAAGTGGTCTTAGAGTTGAAGAATGGAAACTAACTGATGTCGTTAAAGACAAAGAAAAACTTGCAACACTCAATGAAGTAAAAGAGCTTTGGGAAGCTCAATCTTTTGTTTCACTTTCAGGTTTTCTTCATGGGATGACTTTTGAAGAAATTCCAGGTGACAGAAAATGTTTTGTCGCTTTAACAAAAGATAATGTTGTCGATGGTATTTTACTTACAACACCGATTGCAACAGATAAAAGCTGGTACTTTGAAGACTTGCTTATCAGAACAACATCTGAAGCAACTAAAGGGATTGGAGAACTTCTGACTCTCTCTGCGATGGAAGCTCTTCAACAATTAGGTCATGAAGAAGTAAGTCTTGGAATTGTTCCTATGACGACTGTTGGAGTGAGCGAATTCGGAATTGCCCCTCCTACTAATTTTTTAAAACTTACTAAGTTTTTCCAATCGACAATGGGAATGTTTTACAACGCTTCCGGAATGGAATTATTCCGAAAACGATTTAAAGTTGTCAGATGGGATAAGATTTATCTATCAATTAAAACTGATAAAGAATCTAAAAAGTCAGATACGATCCAGTGGATTACTGTTCTTCTAGCTATCACCTTAGCTTATAAGCCTAGCTTCCAGCTAAAACCAAGCTTTTTAGCTGATAAAATTCTAACTCCAATCAGAAGATATAAAACGACTTTTTCGTTTCTCTTTATCTCTGCGATCGCGTATTTAATGACTACAAAACTAGTAGACTTCTCTCAATTTGCTGCCAATAAATTAGAGTTCTCAAAAAATGCAGACTTTTGGCAATGGCCACTTAGAACTTTAAGTTCTGAGGTGATCTACTACAGTTCAACTAGCTTCTGGATTTTTGTCACTATGATTTCAGCTGCTCTTGTCTACATCGAAGGCGAGGTCTATAACAGAAAATGGGCCACATACCTTTTAGGTTTTTTTGCTTTAAGTGATATCGCTATTAGAATGTGTGTTGGATTTGTTTACAACCATGTTTACCATGATGAATCTGTAGTTACTCTTCTCAATCTCTTCCCTACTCACGGAGGGGCAATTATTCTTGCTTCAATGCTTGGGTTTGCAACGACTCTCCAGGGCCTAAAAAAAGATGAATGGCTCGCGTATGGCGTTTTGAGTTTTATCTGCTTGAGTTTTATTCTTCCAGCTTTTGGGATTACTTCGTTATCACTTCTTTATAGTACAAGTTTTTATATTGAAGGCTATCTTGTTGGAAAATATTATCTCTATTACCAAAGCCAAAAAGATGCTCTTATTTCAAAGAATAAAAATGAGGATGAGGACGCTGAAGAAGCTCCAGTAAAAATTAATAAAAATTCTCAAGCTGGCGGAAATAAGAATTCTAAGAAAAATCAGAAGATTAAAGATGATATAATGGATGACGATCTACCAGCGACTTCCAATTCTTAAAAAAAAAGCCTCCTTACGGAGGCTTTTTTTTAGAGCTTAATTCTTTTTTCTAAAACTTCGATCGGAGTTAATGGAATAATAAATTTTAAGTCTGTCCCGTGGGCCTGATGAGTAAGAACTACTCTCATTCCCATGAAAAGCTGCTTGCCTTTAATTTTAAGTTCACCTTTTATGTGATCACTCCAGATATTAACATCATCCACTGTCACAAACTTTTTTCCAGTAACCTTAGCTATATTGATTTCCCCTTCCAGGTACTCGCGAATTTTAGGAGTTGTTTCCCAAGCAATGGCCTCTTTATATTCAGCATCGCTAGAAACTTCTGTTGTAAAAAGAATATCTAAGTGCTTCGCAAAGTCCTGGAAAAAATCGATTTTGTCTTTAAAGACTCCAACACATTTAAGTTTCCAATCAATTTCCATTTTGTGAAATGGATGTGTTGTCGGAATTGTTTTTTCAACTTCGGTCAGAATGGTTTCTATTGGCAACGCTCTTAAGTGTTGCCCATTGATATGGTTTAATTTAGTCACATCATAAATCGCTGGTGCTTTTATGAAGCGATTAATACTAAAAAGATTTCCAAGAGTATGCGGATCAAAAACATCTTTCTCCTCTGGATGAGACCATCCTAAAAGACAAAGATAATTTAAAAGAGCAACTGGCAGGTAATTCATTTCTTTATACAAGGTAACGGAAGTAGCTCCATGACGTTTAGAAAGTTTTTGGCGATCACTTCCAATTAACAACGAAGCATGAGCAAATTCCGGAGGAGTTAATCCAAAAGCTTCATAAAGCATTAACTGTCTTAGTGTATTGTTTAAATGCTCTTCAGCGCGAATTACGTGAGAAATTTTCATGGAAGCATCATCGACAACTACGGCATAATTATAAACCGGAAGCCCATTAGCTCTCATGATAACGAAGTCCCCTACCATTCCCTCTGGGAAAACAACATGGCCTCTCACATGATCATTAAATTCATACGCCTTTTGTGGAGCATGAAAACGAATGACCGCTTCTTCACCACTAGCTAGTCTAGCATTTGCTTCTTCCCGAGAAAGCTTTCGGCATTTTCCATCGTAGTGAGGAGCTAGATTATGTTTTTCAGCCTCTTCTTTTTTGGCTGTCAATTCTTCTTCTGAACAAAAGCAGTGATAAGCATGTCCTTTATCGATTAATTTTTCGGCCCACGCTTTATAGATATGAAGACGCTCAGATTGTCTGTATGGCCCGTATTCTCCACCGACATCTGGTCCTTCATCATGAGTGATGCCAAGCCATTTTAAATCTTCAATTTGTGACTCTTCGAATTTTCTTTCAGAGCGCTCAGTATCTGTATCTTCAATACGAAGAATATATTTTCCGCCCATCGCTTTAGCGAAAAGCTGGTTATACATTGCAGTTCTTGCTCCACCGATGTGAAGGTAACCTGTAGGAGAAGGGGCAAATCGCACGCGAACGGTCATGAAACACTCCATTGAAATTTGAGAATGTAATGTACCATAAAATTTAGAGTTTTGACTAGTAAACGAGCAAGCGCGGTTCAGTCATCTCGAGCATCGCGTAGCGAATCCCTTCACGCCCTAAACCAGAATCTTTGACTCCTCCATAAGGCATAGAGTCGACTCTAAAATTAGGAACTGCGTTGATTAAAAGGGCGCCTACTTCCAGGTGTTCGTGGGCGTACTTCATTTGGGATATTTGATTGGTAAAAAGACCTGCCTGAAGGCCATAGCGCGAGCGATTGACGACGCGAATGACTTCATCGAAGTATTGAACTTTTTCAATGACTGCCACAGGGCCAAAAGCCTCCTCACAGACAATTTTCATATCTTCTTTGGTATTAGTTATTAGGGTTGGAGAAATCAAATTATGTTCAAGATCGGCAATTTCTCCACCAAAGAGCACTTCTGCTCCTGCTGCTTTTGCCTCATTGATCCAGGCCTGAATGCGCTCTAAATGGACCCGATCGATAATTGGCCCAACACTGACTCCTTCAACGGATGGAGGACCCATTTTAATTTCGCCCACAGCATGTTTGAACTTCTCAATAAAAGTATCAAAGATTGAGTGATCCACAAAAATTCTCTGCACTGAAATGCAAACTTGACCGGCGTAAAGATACGCGCCCATTGCAATGGACTTAACAGCTTCATCGATATTGCAAGAGCGATCGACAATGACAGCGGCGTTCCCGCCTAATTCAAGAGTTACTTTTTTCTTCCCCGCCTTCTGCTTTAAACTCCACCCCACTTCTGCAGATCCAGTGAAGGAGAGCATTTTTATTCTCTCATCTTTAAGCATGAGTTCTGCTTCTTCATTTCTACAGACGACCACATTTAACACTCCAGGAGGGAGGCCAACGCGTTTACATAATGAAGCAAGGGCAAGGGCCGTTAGCGGAGTAAAAGGAGATGGTTTTAGAATGACTGTACAACCGGCCGCGAGAGCTGGACCAATTTTATGAAGGGCAAGATTTAAAGGAAAATTAAAAGGAGAAATCGCAAGAACAGGCCCTACTGGAAAACGCTTAGTAAAAGCAGATCTTCCAACTCCCAATCCGTAATCCATTGGGACAGTCTCACCCGTTAATTTCACCGCTTCTTCAGCGGATAATTGTAGAACCGTCAAACAGCGCTCAATTTCAGCTTTGGCGTAATCGAGAGGCTTTCCAGCTTCAGAGACGATTAGATTAATAAATTTTTCTTTTTCCGCCAGCAATCCTTCGCGAATTTTCAATATAAATTCCTTTCGCTCAAAGGCACTTAATCTGGAATAACTTTGAAAAGCTTGAACGGAGTTCGCAATGGCAAATTGCACTTCGCTGGCATCAGCATAGGGAACTGTCGCAATGATATTTTGATCGTATTTATTTTTTACAGAAAGAATATTCGTGGTGGAATGACCAATCCATTCATTATTTATAAAACTTTTTGCATGGAGAATATCGCGATTGAGTTCCATTTGATCTTCCTTCCGTAAAGATTTTGAAACTCTAGTTTAGCTAAAAAAATTAAAGCCCAAAAGAAGATTCTGAAACTTCGGATTTTGAGATGTGCGCTCGAGCAAGTGCCCTTGCAAAATAGAGATGCTCCCTTAAAAACCTTCTCTCCCCCATGTGAAACAGCTCAACGCTATGAATATGGCATAGCTTCACCGGGGCCACTGCTTTTTTAAAAACTTTATACAAGTTATCTTTAACGAGCGCTTTTTTTGGCCCATTTCTGAATAAGTAATCGACCCCTTCAGCTTTACATACTTCGCACATAACACACTCCGAGTTCAATACCTGATTGATTATATCGGTCGATCGACACAATTACTTTATTCCTTTGGCCCCCCTCCAAAAATTATTAAGAAAGCTCCTGAATACTAGTGCTTCAAGGCCAAAAAAGAGCCTTTTTCTTACTTTAAAACTTTTTGGAGAGCTTCTTTAAAATTGCCCATAATTTGAGTGGTACAACGCTATCCTTTTTGCGTATAATTTCTCGAGTTTAATTTTAATGTTTTAGCAATATTTGGAGTCAAAGCGCTTTGGGCAAAAAAACGTTATGGGTTTCTCTGGCAGCACTAATACTGCTTCTGGTTTTCTTCGAATTCACAAATACAGACATCTTGCTGCAAGAGCATTTTTACCTTCCTCTTGAAAAAACCTGGATCTTAAAAGATCCAGGACTAAAGCTTCGAGCTATCTTTTATCACGGAATAAAAATTCCAATTTATATCATTGGTGCTTTCGCTTTAATTGCTTCGATTGTTTCCTGGAAAAAAAATATTTGGCCAGAGTACAGAAAAGGACTTTTCATTGTTACTCTAAGCTTAATTATTCTTCCTGGTGGAGTCGCTCTCATTGGAAAGAATTTAACAAACGTTCAATGCCCAGATGATCTCAATCACTTCGCTGGAAAAATTCCCTACGTAAAACTTTTTGACTCTTATCCTAAAAATCCCTATTCCATTGATGGCAAATGGCCGCGTGGAAAATGTTTTCCAGCTGGTCACGCAACAGGTGGCTTCGCTCTTCTCTCACTCATTTGTCTATTTAAAACTAGACGAAATAAAGTGCTCGCGTTTACTCTTGCTATGACTACAGGATGGGTTATGGCCATCTACCAGATGCTTCGCGGGGCCCATTTTTTAAGTCACACTTTAACAACTATGGTATTAGCATTCATAATAGTTTCTTCACTAAACCTTCTTATCAAGGATTTTGATCATGAAAGCACTAAAGCTTAAAATTAAATTGGCCCCTACTCCAAAGTCTTCTCCAAAATATGCACTGACGGTAAAAGATCACTCAGGTAGTGATGTTACGGTAGGAGATCCGAGAGCAACTCGTGCTCTCGTCGCTTTAATGAATCAACATGCAACAATTGGAGGAGCTGCTGCTCACTGGGGAGGACCTGCTGCTTATGCTGAAATTATGTCAGCAGTTCACGCCATCATGTTCAAAGATAAAACAAAAAATTGGTATGAGACTTATAACTTTGTAAACGACGCCGGCCACGCTGAAAATGGAATTTATGCTTTAAGAGCAAACTACGGATTTGATAATTTAACGTTTAACGATCTAAGACTTTTCAGATCAATTGAAAGTAAACTCACAGGTCATGGTGAAGCTCACTTAAATCCAGAAGGTGTCTTTATTTCTAATGGACCTCTTGGTTCTGGCGTGCCTCAAGCTCAAGGTCTTGCGATGGCCGATAAAATTCTTGGCAATAAGCGTACAACTCTTTGCGTACTCTCTGACGGTGGAGCAATGGAAGGTGAAGCAAAAGAATCTTTCGCTGCCATTGCAGGTTTGGCCGCTAAAAATAAAATGAATCCGTTTGTTCTTCTCATTTCTGACAATAATACAAAACTTGGTGGAAGAATCGATGAAGATTCATTTTCAATGGCCCCTACTTTTAATTCTCTTGAAAGCCTTGGCTGGAAAATAATTACTGAAATTGAAGGAAACAATCTTCAGAAGGTTTATTCAAAAGTTGAATCTGCCATTGATTTTGCAGAGAAAAATCCTTCTGTTCCAGTTGCTGTGGTTTTTAAAACAATCAAAGGTTATGGAGTAAAGTCGACAATGGAGAGCGCTAGTGGAGGACACGGCTATCCCCTTTCTTCTTATGACGACAAACTCGTGGCCTTCGTAAATGAAATCTACAATGGTGAGCCGCCATCCGAATTTGTTAATTGGGCAGAAGACATTTTAAAATCTAAACCAGCACCTAAAGAAGCAAGTACACCAACTGCTAAAACAGAAAAAGTTCAAGATGGTTTTGCTCGCGCAGTAATCAAGGCCGCGAAAGAGGGCCTTCCTGTTTTCTCTCTTTCATCAGATCTTCAAAGTTCAACAGGAATTAAGGCTTTTCATAAGGAATTTCCTAACCAATATATTGATGTAGGGATTGCTGAATCAAATATGATCTCTAGTGCTGTCGGTTTATCAAAATTAGGTCTTATTCCAATTGTCGATACATTCGCGCAATTTGGGATCACTAAAGGAAATCTTCCTTTCATTATGGCAGGCCTCTCTGAAGGACCAGTTATCGCTCTCTTTTCTCACACTGGTTTTCAAGACGCTGCTGATGGAGCAAGCCATCAGGCGACAACTTATTTTGCGGCCCTTTCAAGCATCCCTCACGTCACAGTTATCAACTGTGCTTGCTCTAGTGAAGCAGAAACTCTTATGTATGAAGCAATCACAAATTTTGCTCGCGAAAGAGAAGCAGGAAAGGTTCCAAATTCAGTTGTGTTCTTTCTAGGACGAGAAAATCATCCTGTAAGTTACGTTGAAGGAATGAAATACGAGTGGAATAAAGCAAACGTTTTAACGACTGGATCTGACGTTACGATTGCAGCAGCGGGACCGATGGTTGGAAAGGCATTAGCTGCCGCTAAACTTCTTAAAGAAAAAAATATTTCTGCGACAGTTATCAATAACTCTTTTATCAATCACGTTGATGTTGAAACCTTTAAGACAGCACTCGCAGCTACGAAGGGAAAACTTATTACGATTGAAGATCACCAGGTGATTGGTGGAATGGGCCAGATGATTGTCCATGCTCTTCACACTAATAGTGTAAACTTTAAAGCGAAAACGCTGGGAATCCTCGGTGAATTTGGGCAATCAGCCTATAAAGCGGATCAACTCTATGCTCGTTTTGATTTGAGTGCGGAAGGAATTGTTAAGGCGCTTGAAAATTTATAATTGATGAATTTTGAGGTGCCGCAGGCGGCACCTCAAATATATTTGTTCTTAAAAATTTCGTTTCTCAATCCAGGTCTGCTTTGTCGTTGAGTATCTAGTTGAATCACACATCGTGTAACGGATGCGCTCTTTTTCAACTCCTAAAAATTCAGTGGGTGCTTGTATTTTTTGACTAATGATAGAAACAGCTTCACCGCTTAGAGGATTATAACCACCAGTTGAATCCTTTTTTGATTTAATCACTTCATAGCGATCATATCCATTCACAATTAAAAAATTCACGCTATATTTAAAATTGCCATTGAGTATAGCGTTCTGAACCTTATCTGATTGAATAACAGCATCACAAACTTGCTTCATTATTCCACTTTGATCAGTGACAACATCTTTAAAATAATTTTCTCTGCTTGCAATATACTCAGGCTCTGTTGAATTCGCGTTTGAAATGGCCGCCTCAAAAAGATCAGCGTTGTAAACTCCATTATCGCAGTTACGAAGCTCGGCTCTAAATCGATACACAACTTTTCCATTATCGTACTTTTCGAAAGTATCGCGTTTCATTTTTAGGTTAGCGCAAATTCTTCGAGATATCTGTAATTCAGATGCAGTATAATTTCTCTCTTTGCCTGGGTCCATCCCACCAATTCCTTTCATCGCTGGATTGTTGTTTTCAATCTGTTGATTAAGCTTACAGCTCGATAATGAAAGTGAGATAAGAATTAAAACAGCGCTCGCCTTAAAAGATGTGTTCACAAGGATCTCCGTCGCGATTTAAAACTCTAAATAAAGAGTTTCATGATCAATCAGTGTATATACTGATTGTCGCTCAGTTTTAAAAAAAGAGAAGACCCAATTTTCTAAAATTTTCTTGAGAGTAAAGATTTCAATAGAACGAAGTGGCCAGTTCGGAATTTCAACGATCATCATAAAATCCTTTTATGAGGGTGGAAGGTGAAATTTTCTACCACGGAATAAGAGTCAGAGTAAATCTGGGAAAAAGATTTCTTTCTTAGAAATCACCAGGAGCACATTGTAGACAAACAAGCTCAAGCTTTCTCCATCTCTCGACAACGCTTTTTCGGTCATCTACAACGAACAATACCTGATAGTCTTGTTCAATCTTTTCCAGATAAATTTCTTCTTTTACATCTGAGTCGGGTCTGAAATCAATGGCAGCTCTCATGTAGAGGTGCTCATATTTTACATTGTGTTTTTTTAGCCAATCTTCCGTGTGAGATCGATACGTCTCATCTCTTCCTGTAACAAAAATAATTTTGTAACCGCGGGCCCCCATCGCCTCCATTAATTCATAACACCAATGATTGAGCTTATCGTGAACCATTAACGCAAAGAACTCTTTCCAGTTTTTTTTGGAGGCCCGTACATGATGAACACGATGTTCAAGATCACAAAGGGTTCCATCTAAATCGACGATGATTGCTTTAGACCTATCACTCATTTAAAATCTCCAAAACTTATTAAATTCCTGTCGATAGAAAAAAATCAGCGCCACACACATCAAGACATTTAGCACACCTAAAATCCCAAATATGATTGAAAGATTAAAACTCAACTGATGAAGAATCATAAGTAGAATTGAAACAGACACCATCGAAAATGAATTAATAATATTATTTCCTGCAACTATTCGAGCAAGCTCAGTTCGAGAAGTAATTCGCTGAAGTTCAGAAAACTGAATCACTGTAAAAATCCCACCAAAAAAAGAAAGGGAAAAAAGGTCGAGAATTATTCTATAGCTCATTTTTAATTTAAAAAATTCTTTAACCCCTACAGGGCCTGCAAGTGTTGTCACAATCGTCATCAATGCACTCTGCTTGTAAATTTTATTGATCACTAATGCTATATCAAAGATAAAAAAAGACATTGCAACAAGTGATAGCGGAATAAGGGATCGCATCACTCTTCCTCTGGAAAATCTTTCAAAAACAAAAGGGCCAAGCCCCATGCCTACAGTAAAAGTGAAAAGCATCATTGTAGCGACGCGCTCATTCCCGTGAAAAATATTTTTTGATAATACTGGCAGAAGAGAAAGAAGCCCAGCGCCTAAAAACCAAAACCAAGACAAACCAATAATGAGAATCCCAACAAGAGAATTTTTAAAAGTTAACTTCAAAGTATCGCGAGTGGAAGTCCAAAAATTCCAATCAACGTCTGTATGCTCAACTCCGATATGCTCTTCAGGCGTTAAACGATTGGCAAACAGCAGCCCAAGGATCGCAAATAAAATAAGAAAAAATTTCAATCCCCAATTTGAAGCGGCCAATCCTCCCAGGATTGTTCCCATTAAAATAGCTAGAAACGTCCCAGAGCTGATAAGAGCATTGGAGAAAACTAAATTTTCTGGTGTTGAGTAATGTGGAATAAGAGAGTACTTGAGTGGACCAAAAAATGTCGAATGGAGCCCAAAGAGAAAAAGTACAAGTAATAAGAGAGGATAATTTTTTTGATAAAGTCCAAAGATAGCGAGGAAGACAATTAAAATTTCAATTTTTTTAATGAGCTTAACCAACTTTGTCTTTTCATAACGATCTGCTATGTGTCCAGATGTTGCAGAGAAAAAAAAGTAAGGTAATATAAAAACGCCCCCAGACAAAGCAACCAGAGCTGAAGAGTTAATCCCTAACATACTCACACCTTGATAGGTAATCAAAATGACCAATGCGTTTTTAAAAACATTGTCATTTAAGGCCCCAAAAAACTGTGTCCCGTATAGCGCCCAGAGATCTTTTGATATTTTCTTCATAAAAATAAATTAACAAGTTTTATAAGAAAATGATAGGATTCTTCCTATGAAACTTTATCACTATGAACATTGTCCATTTTGCATTCGCGTTCGCATGGGATTTGGTCTGTTAAAAATCCCGTATGAATCTATTATGGTTGCTTATAACGACGAAGAAACTCCAATCAAACTTACTGGCGTTAAGATGTTACCGATTGTTGTTGATGATAAAGGCATAGCTCAAAATGAGAGCCTCGATATTCTCAAATCTCATGATAAAAGCAATCAACTCTCTTGGGCATTTCTTGAAAAAAATAAGGATGAAGTTGAAGACTTGTTAAGTAGAATTGGAAATCCTGTTCACTCTCTCTGTATGCCCTACTGGATTTGGACTCCAGAGTTTAATGAATCATCACGAATTTATTTTCAAAAGAAAAAAGAAGAGAAGCGAGGACCTTTTAAAAATCTTATTCGCAATAAAGAGACTTATCTAAAATCACTCAACGAAATTTTAGAGCAAGATATTGAAAAAAATTTAAGCCCATTCTATAAAAGTCCAACTCTCACAATTGCAGACATAATGATTGCTGCTCATTTATGGGGAATGTACATCTTCCCTGAGTTTCAATTTAGCCCCATCATTCACAGCTATTTACAGTCTGTAAAAAGCTTAACTCATTTTGATTATCATCAAGACTTTTGGAAATAGAAACCTCTCTAACTATGCGATTTTGTAAATAAATATAATTTTGGTTGACTAATCAAACTTTTGTAATGAGTATAATACAAGTATTAAAATTACAAAGATGGTTCATATGCTAAAAATGACATTGCTCCTCTCACTTATTTTCACGCTGTTTTCCTCAGCTTATTCCATAGAAACAAACTATAAGGGCGATGATAAGTCTCCTCGCTTTGCAGTTCACCTTCTCGACTATCTTGCTTCTGATTATGGCGGAGCAGTTGATAGAGGAAATATTATTTCTGAATCTGAATACTCCGAACAAAAAGAATTCATTACAAAAATTTATTCCCTCTCTGAAACTTTCCCTGAAATAAGCGGCGATCCCGCTACTTTTGATAAAATTAAAAAATTAAAAGAGTTGATCGAGAATAAATCTGATGCAGTTCTTGTGGCCATTTTGGCCAGAGACATTCAAAAAGATATCCTTAATAAAACCAAAATTGTACTGGCCCCAACTAATTGGCCTGATATTACTAATGGGAGAAATCTTTTTCAGCAAAACTGTACCGGTTGCCATGGGCAAAGTGGATTGGGAGATGGCCCTAATGCTGCTGAACTTAATCCAAAGCCTACCAACTTTTTCAATGCAAAACGTATGAGTCAAATTTCAGCGTTTCATTCATTCAACACCATTCGCTTTGGAATACCAAATACAGCAATGAAACCTAACCAAATATTAAATGATAAGGAAGTTTGGGATCTCTCTTTTTATGTAATGTCGCTTCGCCATCAGGAACTTGCCAGCTCAGTTGATGAAAAAAACTATTCTAATGAAGAAATCACATTGGAAGAGTTATCAACTCTTTCTGACAAACAATTAAAAGATAAAATTTCTAGTAAAGATGATAAAGAGAAAAATCTGGCACTTGCTCTTTTAAGAAATAAAAATGATACAACCTCCGGAGGGCAATACATAGCTAAGGCCAATTCACTTTTAAATCTCGCGCTCATTTCTTTTAAAAAAAATACATCATCTTCAAGAGATGACGCCAAAAGTTTCGCACTAAGAGCTTACCTTGAAGGAATCGAACCTATAGAGCCACTTGTTAAGGCCAACAATCCGAAGCTCATTGCTAAAATTGAAACAGAGATGGCAAAAATTAGAAGGGTCATCGCTGATCCAAATGCAAAGGTTGACACTTTGACATCTCAAATTGGATCTACTCAAAAAGTTTTTAATGAAGTTGAAGAAGCAATACGAGAAAAAGAATTAAGTTTTGGCGTTGCCTTTTCTGGAGCATTTGCCATTATTTTAAGAGAAGGATTTGAAGCTGTACTTATTATTCTTACTCTTTTGAGTGTTATTAAGGCCTTTGGAAATAGTAGAGCTGCCTTATGGGTTCATGCTGGTTGGGGTTCAGCTTTATTGCTTGGATTTGTGGCCTGGTTTCTCTCTGGATTTTTAATGAAGATGAGTGGAGCAAGTCGAGAAGTTCTTGAAGCTTCTACGTCAACGTTTGCCGTCTTTATTCTTCTCTATTTTGGTTTTTGGCTACATCGCCAAACCGAAATCTCTCGCTGGAAAAAATTTCTTCAGGAAAAAGTTCAAGGTGCCCTTGATAATAAAAATCTTTGGACTCTAGCTACAATTGCTTTCATTTCTGTTTTCCGAGAAGCTTTTGAAACCGTTCTCTTTATTCGCGCTCTTTGGTTTCAAACAAATGATGATGGAAAAAATGCCATTAATTTAGGATTAATTGCGGCCCTTGGTCTTATTTTTACTTTCTCTTATATTGCTCTTAGATACTCAAAAAAAATACCTGTTCGAGAACTCTTTAAAGTGTCATCTCTTCTAACGAGTGCTCTTGCTTTTATACTCGCAGGAAAGGCCGTGCATTCCTTGCAAGAAGCTGGGATTCTCAACGCAACATTGATTCCATGGAATATTCGTTTTGATACTTTGGGACTTTTTCCGACATGGCAGACTATCAGCGCTCAGGTCATTACATTTTTAATGGCCATGATTCTTATCAATATTAACATCAATACAAAGACTGAGACAGTGGTCGTGCCAGAGTCCGAAACTGAAACCGAGACCGTTTAACAAACGGTCTTGGTTAGAATAAGCTTAAAAAAGATTTAATTAGATTTAAGCATGAATTTTTCACTTGCACGGCACCCAATTTAACCATATCCATTTTTGTTAATGGATAATTATAATCACGATCGGCAATTGAGTGGGCCAGATTTTTAGCTGCACTCTTAATCACAACATCCATAAACATTTCAGACTCACCAATACTTTCTGGCAATTGTTTTAGAAGAAGTGAGCCGCGAGCAAATGCACCAAGCTTGTCTGAAACAAAATAATTTTTTTTCACACACCAAGCAACCCAGTCTTCTGCTCTTTTATCAGGACTTCTCTTTAATTCTTCTTCAATGTCCTTTAGTAGCATTTTGCGAATCTTTTTATCTGTTGAGTTCATAGAGGCCATTAAACCATCAGTGATTGTCGAAGATGATTTTAAATGAGCACCTGCTCCCACTAAAATAAATGCTCGCTGATCCTCTTTAGAAAGAGTTGATGAAAGTCCAAAGTCATAAAGCATAATTTTGATTTTATTGTTCTCTTCAATTAAACCGATTCTAAAATTTCCTTGATGTAAATCGGCGTTTAGATAGCCACTTCTAAAAAGAGCTTCTTCAAACCACATGCGAAGCATTTCTTCCGCTACAATTTTTTTAGCGGCCTTATCCTCTAAATCAGCAAACTTCACTCCCCCCGTTACAAATTCCTGAATATGAAGATTCGATTTTCCATGAGGTGGAAGATAGACCTCTGGCACTTTCATTTCTAATGTGTGAAATTTTGGATCAGCACTAATTTTAACTGATCGGGAATAGACTTCATTGGCCTTTTTTTGATGGGCAACTGCAATACTTAAATCTGTTTCTTCATTTAGGAATTTTTCAACACTGCTTATCAATGTTTCCATGACTTTTATGTCTTGAACTCCCTCTGCTTTTAGAAGTTGTTCATTTTCAGGAACAAAGTTTCGAAGAATCGCAATATCTTCTTTGCAACGATTCTCTACACCCGGTTTTAAAAAGCGAAGGGCCACATCTTTTTCAATATTGTCTTGAATAAGCACTGCCTTGTTTACCTGAGCGACTGTTCCCGTTCCAAGAGGTTTAGAAACGATAGATTTGACCTCAAATCCTCCTTCATCACCAGCAATAACTCTTTCAACTAAATGAATTGGTACTGGTTTTCCAGTAGACTCAAGAATGGCCATGAGCTTTGAAAATTTCTCTCCCATTCCTTTTTCTTTACCAACTTGTTGTAAAACTTTTCCGAGCCCCGGTCCGGTGTTTTGGAACACAACATTCAAAACTCCTTCCTCTGTCAATTTAGGTCCAGCAGTTACCAGCTCTGACATAATTGTTTTAATGACGTCATCAGGAAGTTTATTGAAATAATAATCCATGAATCTCACGACCAGACGGATTTGAGTATTATTCATATCCACTTGTCCAGATTTGGCGATAACTGATCCAATGTTGCGAATAGACTTCTCATGCTTAGAAAGTTTTTCTTCTACAAGGTTAACAATTTTTAAAATCTTCTCATCATCACTTCCTTTAAATTCAATGACGTTTTCAATTTCATTGAAACTAGGACTTAGATCAACATGCGTCCCCAATAACTTTTCAGCACCTTTGTCATAGTTAGTTTTTGCTAAAGCTTTATCTTCAGATGAAAGATCTTTATAAAAAGGAGTCACCATTTTCATTCCATCCAAAAGATCAATTGATACTTTTGGACTAGGAAATTTTTCAGCTTCTTTGTTGAGAAATTCAATCTCATCTTTAAGTGTCCAAAGAGGAGCTTTTATAATCGGAGTAAAAGTTTTTTGTCCTTTCTTTTCATTGCGAATATTTTCCAGAAGAACAGGATACATTTTATTAAAATAAACAGTGGCCTCATTATAAATTTTTATCTTTTCGCTATCTTCACTGTGTGAGGCTTCAATTAGATATTTCACAAGATTTTCTTGAACTGTTTTAATTTCAGCTTTTCTATCTGCGCTTAGGTTTGATTCATAATGAGATTTAAACTCATCAAACAATTGATCAAGCTGGGAATTTGCAACTGTCCTTTGTGGGCCATCGTTGTAATTGGTTTTCGGGGTGAAATTGCTGGAACATGAAGTTACAACAAGTGCAGCAATAAGGGAGGGTAAAACTATAAAAATACTGAGTTTCTTTTTCATAAGAAACTTATCGGATCAAATTTTCCTCACATTAATAAGTTGTGGAGAATCTTGGGCAGTAATTTCAACATCTCCAAGACTGATCTTTTCTGTCGGACTTACAGCAATCTCGAGATGATAATTTCCAGGAATTAAATCAAAATCAATGAGTCGTATTTCATTGGGCAAAGTCGACCAATAACGAGTGTCTGCTTTCTCTGATTCTTCAATGACCTTAGCAGCACCAATGTACTGAATAACGGCTGCATTCCTGGCGAGAAAATTGTTCTCTCCTCTTTCGGTCTTGCCGCCTCCTAACGCCTTATAAGTCGCGTAGGAAGCCGCAATCGCAGAAGCATGTTTAGTTGCTAATCTAAAACCTACTCTTGTATAAGTCCAAGCGGCACCTTCAAAGACGGCTTCTTCAGCGATATCCCCCATTGGATTTACAAGAGGAATGTCTTTTCTTAAAACTTCTTTGTTGTTTTTATCGAATATAACAAGAGTTTGTTTAAGTGGTGCTTCTGTATTTAAAACTTTTGGAAGTTCGAATGCAATTCCAACATTTTTTAGAGCGGCACTGGCCACTAAAATTCCCATGTATGCTCCGCCGGGATTATAAGTGTTCGGCGAAGGAAGAAGTCCTAAAACATCAGCAGCAAACAATGCAATGATTGGCTCTTTTGCCAAAAAATCTAAACCGTAAAAACTTTTATCTGCAATCTTTTCCGCAATAATACCTTTTTCCAGTATAAGAGTGACTGGCGTTTTAATATCTTTTAATAATTTTCTAGTTTCTTTTTTTGAGAGACGATTGATATTTGTGGTTAGGTATTCTTGTAAATCTTTCTGATGATCAGACTCTGCCACATATTTTTTCTTCACTTCTTCTAAAGGTAAGCTTGAAAGTTTTTCAAAATCTTTTTTAAATTCTTTGTAGCGAGTATTGAAAGATGGATAGGTATTATAATTTTTTAGAAGCACATCTCTAGCGTCTTTATAGAGTTGTAAAGCAATCTGGCGATCTTCTCTGGTATCGATCATTTCATGAATTTTTGCTCCATAAATTTTGAGAAGCAAATCGTTCTTATAAATGCTTTTTCCCAAACGGTCTTCTTTAACTGAAGCAAGAAAACTATCCCAGGCCAAAACTTCAGCGCGAGCTCGGAATAGATCGTCTCGTTTTTTCGTCTTTTGATAATTTAGGATAGAATTTAATGAAAGGTAGAAGTGCAAAAGAGAGCGCTCATAAATCTCGCCGTAAAATATATCATAGGTTTCATTGAGCAAAGTCTTCTCTGCTTTTTTGGAAAGGCTAATTGTATAAAGTTGAGATGACAATGCCCTTGCCTCATCGAGAGTTTTGGAAGAATTCTCCCAATCCCCTTTTGCATGCAAGAGCATCCCTTTTTCCATTAAACATAGTAATTTTTCGTCTTTATCCTGATAGAATTTAGATTTCTCTAGAAATTGCAGCCCTAGATCATAAGAGCCAGTCTGAAAAAAAGTTCGAAGTTCCTTTCTGTCCTCCCGGCCGCCGCTTGAGCAGCCATGGAGAACGAAAGAAAGCATCATTAAAGTAATTGAGATCTTTAATTTTTTTTTCACTAAAAAATATTACCAGCCGATTTTATTTTGATCAGAGAATTTTGAAAGTTTAGTGCGCGTTCTGAAAATCTCTATACCTTTTTCAATATCTGTAATACGAAGATTTACAGAATATTGCTTAATCGTTTTTCCATCGCGGCTTTCTGGTTTCATATAAACGTTTCCAAAAATCATCAAATCAGCACCAGTTTGTTTACCAACTTTTTTTGCTGTTGCGGGATCCACCATCCCATCATTTTGATAAGTAATTTCTTTAAGGATATGACTGCGAGCATCTGCATCCACTAAAACGAATTCACCCTGCTTAGAGATTTCATTGAGAAGTTCATCGTTTAAATCAGTAATTGGAAAATAAGCTTCTGCTGTTAAATTTTGAACTTCTCCAACAAACATCTTCAATTGCTTTCCATTTGTCATCATATAACGACGAAGACCTTTATGTTCATTCATTTCCTTCATTACTTCGCGAATAACTTGCTCAGTATCGGCCTGAACCCATTGGTCCGTAATCTTTAAGGCCTTCTCATCAGAAGTTTTACTATCAACTCTTTCTGCTTTAAAAGATCCGCAGCTTGCTAAACTTAAAAGTGCTGCCAACATTACTAGATATTTCATTTTCCTATTCTCCTAATTTTAAATTTCACCTTTTCTTGATTTAATAAAATTTTCTGAAACATTTTTAAGTGCTTTTTTCACGTTTTCTTTTGCTTCTGGATCCTCTACTTTCTTCACAACGAAACTAGCAGCTTCTTCTACTGATTTTTTTAAGCGATCTGCATCCATGCGAATAAGAACTGCACATGTGTACGCTTTGAAATCTTCTTTGGCTCCAAGACTTTTTTTGAATTCTCTTTGCTCCCAATATGTTTTTACAACTTGAGCGCCATGGACCATTGACTGAACTTTTTCCGCAAGAGTGTTTTCCATATATTCTTTTAGCGAAGCAAGTTTAGGACTGTTTAAATCTATAGACGCGTTACCTTCTTGTGTTGTCCCTAAAGTCTTCTCAATATATGTTGTGATCTCACTTGCGATATCTACGCGAGTATTTGCTTTTGCGATATCGCAAGCAGCGCTTCTTGCAACCTTAGCTTCTGACTCATAAGAAAAGAATCTGTTTTTATCAGTGTCTTTTTCGTTTTGTTTTGCCCAGACTTCAGCATCTTCAATCCAACCAGGACGAAAATTAGAGCTAGCATCACGCACTTCATACTCTTTTTTAATTTCTGTGTGCTTAACATCTTCTACCGGACGTTCAACCGCTTTTTTAGTGCTCGAGCAAGCAGCGAGAGTCAAAAGAAAGAGGCCCGTTAAAATTTTTTTCATAAAAAACATCTCCTGTTTATTTACCTTTTTATCAATCTTCCATTTTTAGTGTCGTTAATTGATCTAAATTATTTTCCAATGACTCCTTTAATTCAGGTATAGCTTTCTCTATTGCCTGATCATTGGTTCTTGCCACCTGCTCACTTAAAGCAGAAATTTTTCCCATTACAGCTGATTTCGAATTCAGTAATTCAACTCTCATAATCACATTGAGTTTTTTAAAACCATCGACATTAAAATACTGCTCTTCTGTAATGAGTTCTGATTGCAAAATATATTGGGGAGATGTTTTTTTTGCCACAACCACTACTTTCAAAGGAGAAAGAAGATCAATCAAGGTGTGCGACAATTTAGCTGGAAGTTTTTTACCCTTTGAAACTAGTGCTATTTTTAGTGGTCTTAATTTGTTTTGTTTTTCTAAGATGTTTTCTTTTTTTACTTTAAGAAGAAGAGGTGCTTGAGACATTAAATCATAGCGCTCTCTAAACGCGTCCATGAGGGAGAGATTTTTTAAAATCTTAGGATATGTAAAACGAGAATTTAATTCCATTGCTTTTGCATTTTCAATATCGAGACTATCAATTTTTTCTTTTAAAAGTTTTGCAGTCTTTGCTCGCTCAAGCCCCATGAGTACATAAGTATGTCCATCGACTTGCTCTTGGCGCTTAACCTCAAGCCCAGTAATGATTTCAGTTGTCTCTTCACTTATTAACTTACTAGTCCATTCATCAAACTTTCCGTCAGCAGCGATGGCACTTGATTGTTCTGAAGATGATGAAACCTGAGATTTAGATTTCACTTTTGTTTGAAAAAACTTTGCTACTTCATTTCGTGCTTCCGAAAGCGCGCTGGCCTCAGACTCTCCATCTCCAACAGCGCAAAGATATTCACGCTCACAAGTTGGATTAGACTTCAAATAATCTGAATACCAACCAGGTACAGCGGCCACACCCCTTAGAGAGGTAAACAAAGTAAGAGCGAGTAAAAATTTCATACTTGGTAAATCGTAGCTGAAAGGAAGCCTTCACACAATGAGGATTCTGTCACCCACCCCCCTTTTAAAAACATGTAAAGTTTACTGGTTACGGGCTTATTACTAGAGAGAAATACTCAATTGGCATATAACTAAGCGTCAACAACTCAACAACAAAGGGATTCTGATGAAAAAGCTACTAGTGGCCAGTTTAATCGCAGCGGCAAGCACAGTTAATGCTTCCGAAATCACGCTCGCCAAAAATATCAAAAAGGACCTGAGAAACAAAATTGAACGAGACCTAAATATAATTGAAAATTTTAAATTTAAGGGTGAGGCAACCCCTCTGACATTAAAAGTAATGGGTCTTTCTACTCTCAATGGCCAGAGCGCTTCAGAGTGGTTAAACCAAAGAGTAAACTATGTCATTTCAGAAAATGCTCTCTCGACTTTTAACCTACTCATTAGGCGAGCGATTTATGTAGATCGAAAAGATGTCGATTTTCCAAATGCTGACATCATTCCCTATTCTGCGAGTGCCGAAACTTTTGAGACAGATGGTCTGGATTCTCAAAAAAGCTTTACTGTAATGGCCAACATTGGAGCTGCACTTTACATTAGTGGAAAAAAACAAAATATAGTTTATGGGATGAAAATCTCTCGAGGATTTTTACATAGATCTGAAAGAGTATCTGTTGAAGGCCCGCGCACCGGAATCATCCAGATTGGAGAGGGATTGTTTGCTCCAGAACTAACAATCAATAATCAAAATCCAGAGGCCTTAGCAAACTCCATCTTTAGACTTGGGACATTTTTCCATGAAGCCCGCCACAGTGATGGAAATGGATTGAGCCTAGGCTTTACCCATGCAATATGTCCAGCAGGACATGACTATGAAGGACAAGCAGCTTGTGATGAGAACCTAAACGGTCCATACACAGTTGGGGCATTGATGATGGCCGAAATGACTAAAGCTTGTGATGACAATTGTTCTGAAAAAGAGAAACAAACTCTAAAAATTATGGTTTTAGATAGTGCGAGCAGAATCCTTCCAACAACTCACAAAGGTGAGGTCTCTAAAGAGTGGGACCCAACACCAGAAAGTACTATTAACAAATATTTATAAAACTATAGGGCCGGACTTCCGGCCCTTTTTAATCGTGCCCGATCTTTTTACTAAAGTATTATTCAACAAATGCCGAAAGGCTTTCATAAGCTCAATCTTATTTGAAGGAAGATCACATGAAAGCTCTACTCGTAATGACTGCAATTGCTGCCTCTAATTTCTCAACTTTAATGGCAAAAGATCTAAGTCCTTATGAAGATACCTACATTAAAAATATGAATGCAGACTATAAAGAAGCTTCTTTCAATCAAGAGATGAAATTGACTTATTTAACTAAGCTTCTTGAGCATCAGCAAAAGTCTTATGAAGACAAGATCACTTTTTTAGAAACAGAGCTTCGCAAAACAAAAGATCGTCTGATTGAAAAATCAATCAATCAGGAAAAAATAGAAGATGCTATGAAAGATAAATATAGTGTCGAAGTAACGGCACTAAAAAAAGAATTAGCTTACAAAACAAAATCGCTACTTGAGTATCAAAGACAAATTGAAAAAATGAAGCCATCTGAAGACTTAAAAAATGTAATCAAACTCAATACTGAACTTGCTTCACAATTGAGAAAATCAGAAGACCAACTTGCTTTCTTTCAACTCAACAAGTTGAAGATATGCGAGGAGAACAAAGAGGTGCTCGTCTACCTGCCAGTGTGAAAGAAGGTAAATAAAATAATTTCAATATAAGGCAAGGCTTAGGCCTTGCCTTTTTTTTTTGCCACTTTTCCCTACTACTCAATAACTCAAGAATTCCTAAATAAAGCATCCTAACCCTTCATTAATCCTCATAATTAGATTTTTCCTCCAGAGTTGATTGAAGCCACCACATATTTCTTTAAAATGGACTCAAATCAACTGAGGTTTTTGTCTGTAGCACGTCTGTCGTTTAGAACAAAATCACTCACAATTAAAAGAAATCAATTATGAGAACACTCTCAATTATGGCCTTTGCCAGCTTTCTGGTTCTGTGGGGGGTCTATTCTTTTTTAAGGGATGATACGATTTATCCCCAAAAAGTTGTAATAGGGACTCAACCAAGAACTTCGCCTCCTGTTCCTTCAGTCAATCACACTGAAGGAGATACTCTCCTTGTTCAAAACAAGCGTCGCCAGCTAGATAAAATTGGAACAGTTATCAATGAGGATAATGCCGAAATCGATCATGAGACTCGCGAGCAAATTAAAGTTGCTAAAAAAGTCTATGACAACAAACAAGATTTAAAAAACAAGCAAACAATTCTTGAACAAAGCTTCATGGACAAAGCTAGCTCCATGAAAGACATAAAACGCATCCAAAACGACATCGTTGATCTAAAAAATAAAATGAACCTTGAAGTAGTAAACACTGAGAAATGGGATCCTAAATTTGTTTATTATTTGATGATTCAAGAAAATTATACTTATCATGAAGTGAACGCGATCAAATCTCTTTCTGAAAACGGAATTAATTCCGAAGAACTTAATTACATAAATGATCTTATTAAGGGTGACGCCTTTAAAGAAAGAATCCAGGCGTTTAAAAATCATGGCGACACAGGAAGAGCTGTTGCCTCTCTCAAGAAAAAACCCAAGGAAAAAGACGATTTCATAGACGATCCAGCTGCTGATACAGTGAGCATGGAATCAAAGATCATAGAAATGAACTATAACCAAGAAGAGAAAGAGGAAATGATCTATGGAAGCAACTAATAATAACAATGAAAGAAATAATAATTATGAGGGTCCTATGTCAACATTCAAAAAACGTATGCCAATTATCAGCTTGCTTCTTAGAGAAAAGAAATTCTTAATAAATACAGATTTTCAAATTCAATTTATTGCCTCTCTACTTTTGATCTCAATTGTATCGATGTCGATCATTTATCTGGCCAATGATTATTTTTTCCACTCATATATGCAAAAAGGACAAGCGCTTAATCTACCTCCTGATCATCCATTCTTTCTGATGATTCATGAGCAAAAGAAATTCATGACCAGAGTGTTCATTGCAGTTGCAGCGAGCATTTCAAGTGTGGCCATTATATGGGGACTCTTCTACTCTCACAAAATTGCAGGACCTCTATACCGTTTACAACGTTACTTCACTCTAGCTGCAACTGAAAATAACGGACTTAAAAATAAAATATATTTCCGTGATGACGACTTCTTTCAAGAAGTACCAGCTTCGATCAATCTCTTTATCGATAGTATGAATGATAAAAAAGAAGAAGAAAAATCCAACTCCAATAAAGCGGCCTAAGAAATCGAAGGCTACTCTAGGAACTCTTGGAAATTGGATCTGATATTTTCTAGTTCGACTTGTTCAAAACGAAGTGATGGCGTCGTTCCCCACAAAGCCTGGGGCCACGCTCGATCATGCTCATAGCGGGCAAGAACATGAATATGAAGCTGACGAACTATATTTCCAAGGGCCCCTATATTGATCTTGTAAGGACGATAATAATTATTTAAAAACTCAGAAACAATTGTCACTTCTTCCATCAACATACTTTGTTCTTCATGATTTAAATCGATTAATTCCGTGGCGTTCATTTTTCTAGGAACAAGAACAAACCAAGGGTTTTCCTTATCATCTTTTATATAAAGTCTGGAAAGTTCCAAATCTGCTATTAAAAAAGAATTTTTCTCTAATTCTGGATCTACTTTAAACTGCTTCATCATTTTCCTTTTAAAACTTACGGCTGAAGTCTTTCAACTCCCCATTTCCCATTTTTCAATTTGTAAAGAAAACGATCATTCAAGCGATTTTCTCCATACAAGAAAAATTCATATTCGTAAGGATCAACTAAATACCCTCCCCAATTTTCAGGACAAGGAATATTTAATCCATTGAAGTCTTTTTTAGCTTTTTCAAATCTTTCAAGAAGTGCCGCTTTATCTTTTATTGGAGCACTTTGCGTAGAAATGTAAGAAGCTATTTGGCTGTCGCGATCGCGGGAATGAAAGTAAGCAGTCGATTCCTCAGCACTCATTTTTGTCACTCGCCCTTGGATTCTCACTTGTTTTTGAGAGACATGCCAATAAAAATTTAGTGCGACTTCAGCGTTGTGATCCAAATCGTGTGATTTAGGACTTAAGTAATTAGTGAAGAAAATAATCTTTTGATCTTTGAATCCTTTAAATAGAATAAATCTATTTGTAGGACGATTATGTTCATGATCATAAGTTGCAACGGACATTGCGCTTGCATTTTGTTCGACCTTTAAGGCTTCATCAAACCAATTATTAAAACTTTGCTGTGGATTTTCTATTAGCGAGTAGTTGAGTAAATTGTCCATGTATTATTGGCCTTGAAAAGTTTATCTATTATCTTTACTATAATTCCTTTCGAGTTAACCTTGAAAGAAGAAAATGAGTCTTGAGATATGAAAAAATTAAAAGTTCTAATAGCCGACGATGAAGAGTTTCTTCAAGAAATTTATGAGATGATTCTTGAAACAGAACATCCTTGCCAGTTTGTTAGAGTCGCTAATGGAGATGAGGCCATAGCTGCTTTAAAAGAACACCTCGATTTCGATTTGATTATCTCTGACTATAATATGCCTGGGGCCAATGGTGGAAAGATCTATCTTTTTAACAAGGAACACCAAAACGTTCCCTTCTTTTTGTTTTCGGCCGGTGAGTTATCGGACTATCCAGAGTTTAGTGACTTTCAAAGCACAAACAATCTCAACCATTTTTTCTCAAAACCCTTTAATGAAAATACTCTCCTTGAAGCGACTAATCTCATTCAGAAAAAAGTAGACCAAATGAACTCATCTTCGCTTTAAACACATAAGTGTTTCAAAGTGAGTTGTGTAAGGGAACATATCAAAAAGTTGTAAACTTATAATCTCATAATTTTTTTCAAGCTCTTGATAATCTCTTTGCATTGTTTCTGCGTTACAACTTGAATAGTAAATGTATTCAGGATTGATGCCCTTAATATTTTCAATGATAGAAGAATTGAGACCTCGTCGTGGAGGGTTAACTAAAACAGCATCAAATTTATTAGGATTTTTTTTCAAATAATCTTCGACATCCATAGCATGGAAATCAATATTACTTTTATTAAGTTCCACTGAAGTCTTAGCGCATTCTATGGCCTCTTTAGAGATCTCTACTCCACAAACGTCTTTACACCATCTGGAAGCATAAAAGGAAAAGGCTCCCACTCCACAATAGAGATCAATTAAGGATTTAGGTTGATCGCGTTTAATCTCAAGAGAAAGAGTGTCATAAAGTGTTTTCGCAATTTCTGGAGTCACTTGAAAAAAGCTTCTTGCTCCCAATGCAATTTTAAATTCATCAAATTGATGAACAATAACTTTCTCATAGGTGAGAAGAATTTCTTCATTTCCCTCAATAATGGCCTGATGAACAGGCTGAATATTGGCGGTGATAACTTTTATTTTTGGATTTATAGATACTAATTCAGCGGCGCCTTTTTTCAGGCGATCCAACGATTCTTTTGATCTTAAAACAAAGCGCACTAAAAATTCATCGGTACTCTTAGAAATGAGTATGTATTTAATCTCGCCTTTCTTCGTTCTTAAATCATAGGGAGTAATTTGATATTTTTTTAAGATATCTTTCAGAAGAGGAAGAAGTTCATTAATTCCTTCACTGTGCAAAGGACAGCTTTCCAAGAGTTTTGGCGCACCATCCTTACTGTAGAAACCAAAATGCATTTCACCATCTAAGTTAAAAACGGCGAGTTTCGCTTTTGAACGTGAGCCGGCGCATCCAGAACTAAGTGTGACAGGTGCTTTTAATTTTTCGGTCTCTCCAGGAAAAAGCTTTTTAAGTTCCCCCACTTTTAAACTGATAGTCTCTTCGTAACTTTTATCTAAAAGTTCGCAGGAATTGCACTCAGAATTTAAAAAGAAAGAACATTTCATAATGACATCTATTGCTTTCTTGTAAGCCTAAAACTATTGTTAATTAAGTTGATTCTATCACATTTTAACCGGGAACATTAGATGAATTATACTTTGATTGGCTCTTTCACATCACCCTATGTTCGAAAAATCAGACTACTGCTTTTTAAACTAGGAACGTATGAATTTAAGTCCATCAATTATCTTGAACAAAAAGATGGTGAGTATTTAAAATCTATCAATCCCATCAATAAAATTCCTATTTTACTCGATGGTGATTACAAAATTTATGATTCTCGTGTGATCTATAATTATTTAGCAAAGAAACATCATTTGCGAGTTCTAAGTATCGAAGAAGAAAATATTCTATCGGCCATCGATGCCGCCATGGATACCTCTATCAATCTCTTCTCGCTTCGTAGAGGTGGGCTCGATTTAAACGCTCATAATAGTTACATTGAACGCCAAAAAGAACGCGTACCTTTAATTCTTAACTATCTCACTCCATGGATACAAACATTAGATGAAAAAAATCTAGATCACTGGAATTTTTTATCAATGAGCCTCTATAGCTATTTATACTGGGGAGAATACCGCGAAATTTTAAATCTCGATGAGTACCCGACTCACAAACATTTCCTTGAGAGATTTAAAAACGCTCCAGGAGTGACTGAGACAACTCCCCCAGCTCCATAAGCTCTCTTAAGCTGCTTTTTTCTCTGAATTATTATTTTCGCGCATGATATCTTCAAGCTTGATACGATTTAAGAAATCAGTGAGGGCCATTAAAAGAGTTAGGCCTTCAAGATTTCGAAATTGCGGAGGAAGATATTTGGGCATTGTAATGACTCCCTCTTTGTGAAAATTATAAAGCACTGGAAGATCTTCCAGTGTCGCTTTTCCCGCAAATAAAAAAGGAATTGAATCAACTCGCCCTTCTTTGATACATGAACGAATAAAATTATGAATCATCACAAAACCTTTTAAGTAAGCAATATCTTTTGTGAACGGAGATCCCCCTTCAAGATTTGCTCCTCTAAAGATTCTTCCAGCATTTCTGATGGCCTGTACATCGCTTTGCCCTTTTTCTCTGTAATACGCAATGATATCTAACAGACTCGCTCCATCTTCGGCCATTTGACAGGCAAGCAAGCGGTCATTCAAACGCTTCGCTCTTTTTGGGAAAAGAGAAAAATTAAAAAGCTCCATCGTGACGGCAAGACCTTCTTGCGTGATTGTTGAGCAAGGTGGACCTTTTGCTAACCATTTTGCAAATGGTTGATCATGACCATTTAACGTTGTTCCTAAATGCGTCCATCCCTCGTGGACTTCAAATATATCCACATCTCGAGGAGAAAACATAAGTCCTGTTTTAATTTTTATATAATCTGAACCTGCGGAGGCATCTGAGATAATTCCGTCAGATAATTTAACTTTGATATTTTCGCCTTTAAAATAATTTTCCAAGCGATTCTTTAATTGATCCACCACCATTTCAGATGTTAAATTTTTTTGATAAACCCCATCTAGTTTATTTTTATCCAAAGAGTTTAGAAGTGAACTCATTGAATTGGCCAGATCAGAGAGCTTGGTTTTACCATCCCCCATATATTCAGTTGGAGAGCCATAAAGTTTTTTCGAGTAATCGTAGAACTCAACACGCCCTCGATTCATCAACATTCTAACAACATTTTCATACTGGGTGCAGTTTCGAATTAAGATCGAGCCTAATGGATCGTTGGCCCCTAATTCTCGGGTGATTTTTAATCGCAGTTCTTTAAATTCCTGCAATTTTTTTTCAGGGTCATATTTAAGAGGTCTCGTGCTGTAATCAATTTTCGGAAGCTCTTTGAAATTGGATTTTATGATTGAATCTTCAATTTCCTCGTTCCATTTAACTGCATCCAAAATTTGAATAGGCTTTTGCGCGCTATTGAGCATTAGTGAGAGATCCAGAATTTTATTTTTGTATTTTAAGTCGCGCATCTGTAGACTTATCGGGCGTTTAGGCCATAAACTTGAGTCATCCACTAAGATAATTACTAAACTATGAAAAATAGAGACGGCGCCTATAAAAAGATCCTACTAGACCCCCCTCTTTTAAAGGAGAATCGGGATTACTTAAGGACTAATATTTTGGTCCTAAAGCAATTGTCTTTATCAAGTGTTGATCTCACAACCCTCTACCTTCTTTTGTTTTTAAGAATTAAACATCCAATTAATTGGCTTCAAAAAAAATCCCATAAAAAAATAGATGCAAATTGCGGCACTGATCTACTATCAATCATCCCTGAGACTTTTAAACTCACGGATTGGGAAAAAGAAAAATTAAAAGACATGAGCACCTTTGATCTTTTTTGTCTTTTTAATCTAAAAGGAATTCCTGAATCCATAAATCGCACAATGATCAATTGGTTTTTAGGATTATGGAAAATTGAAATGCTTGAATATATTCCTAATTCAAGAGAACTTCTCAAACTTCAAGTTAAGAATGCTCGCTGTCTTACTCTTATAACTGATCCAAATAAAATTGATGATCTAGTTTTAGGCGCTCGCGATCCACTAAGCTTTGCTCTTCACGATCTAATGCACGCTGATCAATTTTTTAACCAAAATGAATCTCTTAAAGGTCAGCTGGGATTTTATCAGCTTGTTGATTTAATTTATGATCAACCACTTTTAAAATCACTTTTAAAATCTGATAAAGATTTTAAAAAAGAATTTGAATACGTAGTCTCAGATATGAATGCTTATGTTATTCATCTATTTAAATGCCTAAAGTCCACCGTCTTTAGAACAGAGGTTGGACCGGAGTTATTTAGTCTTCTCCTTTCCTGCTGGAACATGAACGAAGCTCAAAAAAACTCTTCTCATAAATTAAATACACCAGAATTTTCTCTCGATGATGAAATGATTCTTAAAAACTTTTTTGAAAATAATCAGGAGATCCTTCCATGAAAAAAATTCTAATCATTAACGGAAGCCTCGGTGGAGCAAACGGTAATACAACGGTCTTAATTAAAGCGGCCACAGATAACCTTACTAAACTTGGTGCAAAGGTTGATGTTCTTCATTTGGAAGACGATCAGGAGAACTTAGAAACTAAATTATCATGGGCAGATGGATTTATTTTCACCTCTGGAACCTATTGGGATAGCTGGGGAAGTCCGATGCAAAAATTTTTAGAAGATACGACTCAGTATGAAACGAGTGATATTTTTCTCTTTAAGCCAGCGGCAGTGATGATCACGATGCATTCAGTTGGTGGAAAAGGCGTTTTATCGCGTCTTCAAGGCGTTTTAAATACAAGAGGTCTTTTGATTCCTCCAATGAGCGGAATGGTCTATTCGCTGGCCACTCACCTCATCTTAAATTCAGACAAGCGCGAAGAAAATAATTTCAATGAAGACTTTTGGAGCTTAGAAGACACCGAAATCGTCGTACACAATTTAATGACGGCAGTTAATAAAAAAGACAATTTTAAAGCGTGGCCCGTCGATAAAAAAGATCCAACAAGAAGATGGATGTAACTACTTTTCTTCTAATTCTCTTTTAAAGGCAATATATAGGTTTTCCACCTTCGTTCTTGCCCAAGGTGTTTTTCTAAGAAAAGTTAAGCTGGATTTAAGGCTAGGATTAGATTTAAAACAATTAATATCAATCAACTTTGAAAGTTCAGAAAAGCCATAGAATTCAATCAATTCTTTAAGAATCATTTCTAAGGTTATGCCGTGAAGTGGGTTCTTATTGTTCATCTCTATACCAAGATAACAAGCAATTAAAAATCGTAGAGAAAAAACCTCTTGCGAAAGTCTGCTGTAACCATCTTATGCTCAATTTTCTAGTCTTATAGCATTTATATAATTCTTAACATTAAGTAGTGTAAACTTTATAGAGGCTCAAAAAAGGCCCTCTTTCGAGGGCCTTTACCTTAACATTCCCCACTTTCAGAAAGATAAACTTCATAAACCTTTGAAGTATTAGGATCTACAATGATTAACTTAATAAACGAAACCCCACAGTACCCTGGACCATTTCCGGAATAACCAAATTTAGCTCCGGCCCTTGCTAGTCTTTCTATTGTTGGTGCCCATTTAGATTTTAAATTTAAAATTTTGTTTTTCATTTTTGCGGCTTCAATTTTGTTATCAATACCTTCTAATTGATCGTTTAGTTGCCCTTCTGCAAACTCTCCCATTCCCTTGGCAGATCGAAAACTCGTAAACCCCATTCCAACTTCATCACCAAAAGACATTTCTTCAATTTCTTTAAACGTTAATACGATATCGCTATCACCTGTCTCATTAACAAAAAAAGCCTTAAGCATTTCTTCTGCACTTCTTCCTTTTACAGCTGTTTGATTTGCTCCCATGGCAAGATCACCAAGAAGTGAAACATCGCTAGAAACAGAAGCAAAACTTAGGTTGATAGTAAGAGCTGATATTAATGTAGCAATGATAAAAGATTTCATAATTTCTCCCGTCTGAAATATTTTTCTGCCTTATATAAACATCAGTACATCATTGCAAATTATATTAATAAATATTACCAATATAATTATTAGATAATCATTCCCAAGAGCTTGAAAGTTGATTGTGAAAACCAAAATTTTTTTGCTAAAATCGTTCCTTGTGTAATATGACTGGTATAAAAATTCACTTTTAAAAGGTTGTTAAAATGGTTTCTGAAATATTTAATCCTAAATTATGGATCGAAGTTCCTGGCTTTAAATTTAAAGATATCACCTATCATCGCGCCGTTGATCAAGGCACAGTAAGAATTGCCATCAATCGCCCAGAAGTCAGAAATGCCTTCAGACCAAACACAGTCGATGAACTCTACATAGCTCTTGATCACGCTCGCATCTCTCCCGATGTCGGGGTTGTTCTCTTAACTGGAAATGGTCCTTCACCAAAAGATGGCGGCTGGGCGTTTTGTTCTGGTGGAGATCAGCGTATTCGTGGAAAAGATGGCTATAAATATGAAGGGGCCGATAACAACATCGCTGGAAGCTCTAAAATAGACCTAGCTCGCCTCGGTCGCCTACATATCCTAGAAGTGCAAAGACTTATTCGCTTTATGCCTAAAGTGGTTATGGCCGTTGTTCCTGGATGGGCCGTTGGTGGAGGTCACTCTCTACACGTTGTCTGTGATTTAACACTCGCTTCTGCTGAACACGCCATCTTTAAACAAACGGATCCAGATGTTGCTAGTTTTGATTCCGGATATGGATCGGCTTATCTCGCTCGTATGGTAGGTCAAAAACGCGCCAGAGAGATTTTCTTCTTAGGCAGAAACTACACTGCTCAAGAAGCTTTTGATATGGGAATGGTCAACGCTGTAGTTCCTCACAAAGAACTTGAAAATGTCGCTCTTGAATGGGCAAGAGAAATGAATTCTAAATCGCCAACGGCCATGAGAATGCTTAAGTTTGGTTTCAACATGATTGACGATGGATTAGTAGGCCAGCAACTTTTTGCTGGAGAGGCCACTCGCCTAGCTTATGGTACTGAAGAAGCTGTTGAAGGAAGAAATTCTTTTGTTGAAAAACGGGCCAGAGATTTTTCTAAGTATCCTTGGCATTACTAAAGGCCTTGAACACTTGAAATTCGAGTAACGCTTTCGCCTTTTCCTTCGAATTCACCTCTTTTAACAGTGGCAAGGCATGAGTCCGGTTTGCCATCGTTGATCTTTACAAAATCATCGTCACCGCGAACGAGGATTCCTTCAACGATACCTGTTTTAGAATTGATGACTGCTGAGCCGGAGTTTCCTCCAAATGTATCAGAATTAATCTTAAAGAAGATTGGATTAGTATTTTCTCTAACAATGGCCTCATCGGTAATTTTTGTTGGAAGTCCGACTGGATTCCCAATAACCGTTAAAGTAGCATCGTCTGGAATTTTTCCTTCGGTTCTAAGCTTTAATGGTGTTCGCCCTATAACAGGTCGATCCAGTTCAACGATCGCGTAATCGTTTTGATTCCCCGGATAGTTCATCTCTTGCTTAATAATATTTTTGCAGTGATAAACTTGATCTTTATTAAACGTAAAAGAATTTTTTTCTTCCGTTGTGTTGGCATAATCAAACACCCAAGAAAAATACCAACACTCCCCCATCATCGTTTCACAATGACCAGCTGTTAATATTTTATCAGGAGCAATTAAAAATCCTGAGCATCTGGCACCTTTTGGTTGATTGGCAAATCGCTCATTAGAACATACGCCTAAACTTTTTTGTAAACTGTCTGCTTTAAGAGTATAGGTATCGCCATTTTGAATTAAGTTATAATTAAATATTTGAGCAGCTGTTGATCTCGAGAGTTCAATCATCAAGTTGTCTGAACTTTCAAAGATGTCGCGGCGATTATCTACGCCATAAATAGACCTGGTCTGCACATCGAGATCAAGTGCATAGGCAGAAAGGTTAAATAGAAGGCCAACTAGTGCTATTTTGTTCATTTGGACGACAAACTAGCATATCTATAAGAACTCGCAATATCCCCTATCTTTTTTACTGATTCGCTTTCGGTGAAAAATTCAAGGCCCAGATAGGCCCGATTAAAAGGAATCTTAAGTCACTAAAAAATGATGGCTTCTTGCCTTCAATCTTGTGACCAATAAATTGAAAAATCCAGGCAGTGATAAATAGAAGTAAGCATAGGATGAAAAAATGCGGACGCAAAAATTCCAAGAAGGCCACTTGGGCCAGAATAAGTGCAACCATGGAAAAGAAAACCCTAAGGTTCTTGAAGCTGGCATAATAAATTAAAGCGCCAATGATGGTGATCGTGCTCCAATCAAGCCATAAGGGCCAATCAAGAGGAACAGGAAATGCTTTTAGAATGCCGATCACGCTAAACATGATTGTAGGGACAGAAATTTTATGAATAATAATATTCGTCTTGTTTTGATGAGACAGAGAATATTCATGCAGATAGTTTTCAAGTCTGCTCATATTCTACTCCACTAAATTGTCCATTTTTACAGTTGAAATACTCTCGAAACGATTCGTGATTTTCTCAGTAGTGGTGTGAATATCTTTAACATCTTGACTGACATTATCTATATGCTTGGCAAGCTTATCCCAACGATCTTTGTAACGACCAAATTCAGTTCCCAGTTTCTTTAACTCTTCCTGGATAATATTAGTGTATTTACTTCTCTCAACATTTTGAAGCACTACTTGAATAGTTGTAAGTGTTGCCATGAATGTCGTTGGACTCACAAGCCACACGCGCTTATTTTGAGCGTAAGAGATGATGTCATGGTGATAAGCATTGATCTCGGCGAATATTGCCTCGGCCGGCAAGAATAAGATAGCCTGATCCGTCGTCTCGCCATCAATGATGTATTTTTTTGCAATATCATCGATATGCTTTTTCACATTTGTCTTAAAATCCTTGGTGAAATCCGCTCTTTCTACCTCAGAGAAATTTAGATCAATCATGCGACGATAGTTCTCCAAGGGAAACTTAGAGTCCACCACAATATTACCCATTGTTCCAGGCAGAAAAAGAATGGAGTCACAAATGAGTCCATTGGAAAGTTTGTATTGGAGTTGATAGACATTATCGTTTTTGTCCCCAAAGACTGAACTTAAAATCTGTTGAAGTTGAACCTCTCCAAATATCCCGCGAGATTTTTTATCAGTTAGAACA
Source organism: Bacteriovoracales bacterium (assembly GCA_037444575.1). Lineage (GTDB taxonomy): Bacteria > Bdellovibrionota > Bacteriovoracia > Bacteriovoracales > Bacteriovoracaceae > Bacteriovorax. The sequence goes on along the minus strand of JBBIME010000011.1, from coordinate 29,340 downwards.
TCCTGCAAAGAGACAACGTTTGTTGAAAGAGACTCGATTTTCTTTTGGGCTTCATCAATCTTGGCAAGTCTTTCAATGACACTCGTAAAAGTTTCATTGGTTTTTTTAAAGCCTTGATCCAGATTTTCTCGAACACTATTAGAAATCTCATTGAGTTTATCTTGCATGCTCTTGGTGATTTTTTCATTCATAATCACCAACTCGCTTGCCATTTTTTCATTTAATGCCACAAGCTGTGTAGTCAGTACGTGCTGAAAATTTCCAAATTTCTCAATAATTTCCTGAGATGATCTGTTTTGTTCATTTGCAATTTTTTTAAATTTATCTTCGATGATTTCTGAAACCTGAAGCCTGGTGACTTCTTTTTGATTTTCAAATTTCTGCACCATAATGGTTTCAATTTGAAAGATTTTTTCCGCAAGAGGTTTAACAGCATTTGAAATTTCAGCTGTTAGAAAACTAAAATCCGTCTTATTTATTTTGAATAAAATAAACAGGCCGAGGGCAATATTCAGGCCCGCTAGAATTAGGACTAAGCTCGTCATAAAATCTCCTCAAATGTGAGCAGATCCTATCATTTTTGCAATCGTTACTCAAATAAACGCAACAGTTTAAAAGCAAATTTACTTAGCATCCTAGAATAAGGAGGAAAATAGAGAGGCAAAAGGGAGAATTTTCCTTGGCGGAGGACTGATTTTTCATGAGAGAAGGTCTTAAAGCCAAAATGTCCGTGATAATTGCCAAGACCTGAGTGCCCGACACCTCCAAAAGGTAAATGAGGATTGCCTAAATGAACAACCACATTATTAACCACTGCACCTCCAGAAGAGGTTGACGACAGAACATTATTTATAAATTTTTTTTGAGTAGAAAATACATAAAGCGCTAAAGGGTTAGGTCCCTTTTGTATGTAAGTAATCACTTCCCCAATATCTTTATAAGTGATCACAGGAAGAATCGGGCCAAAGATTTCATCCTCCATAATTGGACTGTTTATTGTTGTTTCTATTATTGTTGGTGGAAGATATTTTTGATCAATAAGAGCTTCATCTGAAAAAATATTTTTTTCCTGCTCCATTTTTTTGGAGAGGCGCTTAAAACTTCCGAGGTCTATGATTCTTGCGAAGTCTGGATTATTAAGACGATCAAGATTTGTCTCTCCATAGTGCTTCATAACTTGTTTTTTTAAAAGATCGAGCAATGTCTCTTTTAGTTTCTCTGGAACAAAAAGATAATCAGGCGCTACACAAGTTTGTCCAGCATTTAAAAACTTCCCCCAGACAATTTTGGCCACAGCAGATTCTAGATCCACCTCGGTATCAATAATAGCTGGACACTTACCACCAAGTTCCAAAGTAACAGTGGCCAGATTTTTAACAGCAGCAGCCATCACTTTTTTCCCAACAGTTGTACTGCCAGTAAAAAAGATATGATCAAAAGGAAGATCTAATAAATTTTCTGCGACATCTACTTCGCCTAAGATAATTGAAACTTCCGAAGGATCAAATACTGCTTCAATGATTTCTTTTAGAATGACTCCAGTGTGTGGAGTTTTTTCAGAAGGTCTCCCCATCACACAGTTTCCAGCTGCCACGGCTGCGATAATCGGATTGATCATTAAGGAAAAGGGATAATTCCAAGGAGAAAGTATAAGAACGACACCTCGAGCTTCATAATGAATTTCGGATTTTGATCCAATAAGAGTTACTGGTGTAGAAACCTTTTTAGGCTTCATCCAAGATTTTAAATATTTTACAGCAAAATTAATTTCATCCAGTGCTGTATGAATTTCAGTGAGCTCTGATTCAGCATATGGCTTTTTAAAATCTTTCTCGAGGGCAAGCTTGATATCTTCTCGTCTTTTTAAAATTTCTTCTTTTAAACGTTTTAACTTCTGAATTCTTGTAAAAGAGTTTGATTTTGAGACAATCCATCGGTTATTTGTTTGAAGTGAAAAAACACTTTGTAAATCGTTCATGAACTTCGTCCTAGTCTCTTAAAATATGGCACATATACCCATCTGGGTTCTTAATTAAATAATCCTGATGATATTCTTCCGCTTTATAAAACGGACCTGCTTTAATCACTTGTGTGACAACTGGATTCTTAAACACTTTTGAATCGTTTACTTTTTTGATTGTCTCTTCTGCAATTCTCTTTTGTTCGTCATCATAATAAAAAATTACTGAACGGTATTGAATTCCAATATCATTGTGCTGGCGATTTAGAGTCGTTGGATCATGCAGTCTAAAAAAAATACCCAGAACTTTCTCGTAGCTTATAATTTCGGGATTAAACTCAATTAATACGACTTCTGCGTGTCCAGTTGTTCCAGAGCATACCATTGGGTAAGTCGGATCAATGACATCTCCGCCTGAATAACCGACTTCTGTCGAAATTATACCATCAATCTTTCTGAGAATATGCTCAACTCCCCAGAAGCATCCGGCACCTAAAAGCGCTTTTTGTGTTTTCATTGCGATCGCCCCTTTTTAAGGTTGATTCTTTGAATATTTTAGATAATAAAAAACAAATGAGCAAAAACGATATTTACACTTATGACTACTTTCAGCCAGAAGAATACAAATTTTCTCTAGATTCAGTTTTTCTTGCTCAAAAAGTGGCAAAATTGATTAAAGATGCGCCTAACCTCGCTGATTGGAGAACCCTTGATCTTTGCGCAGGATGCGGCATCATTGGCCTTGAGCTTTCACTTCACCAAAAAGAATTGATGAATATAGATTTTTTGGAAATTCAAGAAATCTATCAATCCTACTTTGATAAAAACGTGGACATGATTTATCCCCAACCAGGCCAAATGAAATTAAATTTTCTTATGCAAAACTATCAAAACCTTCTGCAGTCAGAATTTGAAAATAATTATGATCTTATTGTTTCCAATCCGCCCTATTTTTTTAAAGGAGAAGGACTTTTATCTCCTAGTGAATTTAAAAATAGATGTCGCTTCTTTTTAGATAGTGATTTTAAAACATTAATTAAGGCAATCCTCTTTGTTTTAAAACCTAAAGCTTCTGCGTTTATCCTTGTTCGAAAAGGAGATCACCATGGAAGAATTCCTCTAGAGGAAATAAAAAAAATCTTGAACGAAAAAGCTTTAGCGCAAGTAATTGATCACGTCAGAGGGACTGACATCATCCAAATTCAAAAACTCGCTTAAGTTAGAAATAAATTGTTCTTCACACTTTGCTGAATCCATTCCTAAAATCTCTTCTGCTTTTTGATAAATATCATCTATAGAATAAATTAATTGATCGTCAGTTTCTAAGAAGATCCTATCTTTTGGTAAATTCATCAGAACATCAGCAGCTTTTTGATCTTCCCGAAAGAGGCTTCTGCCAAAAGAAAAATAAGTATCAAAAGAGAGAAATGCTCTGGCCTCTTCAAGATTTCCGGAAAAATCGTGCAATAGTATTTTTCCTTTATATTTCCTTTCTTTTAAAAGCTTCAACAGATCGGAGTTGGCCTTTACACAATGAAGAATAAGTGGGCGTTTTACAACTTGCGCCCATTCAATGTGCCATAGTAGAACTTTTTCCTGATCCTCCAAAGCGGCAATCCCCTCTCTTCTTCTATCAAGTCCACATTCACCGATGGCAAGAACTCCAGAGTGAAACTTGGATTTTAAAAGTAAAAAATTTTCTTTAATGCTCGATTCATTAAAAGGAATTTTTAATTCCCAAGGATGGACTCCAAGGCTGTGTTGACCTACAACAAAGGCCAGTCCATTTTTTTTGTTTTGATGATGAGAATGTATATCAAGCAACATATCCATTAATTATCACATAATTCTGTTAAGACAATTCACTTTTTTGAATGCATCAGGCATAGTAAGGGGATGAAGACGACAAATAGCAATCAATCCATCTATGATCTCACTCTTGATGAATTAAAGTGCACACTTTTAGAGCATGGGCACTCAGAGTTTGTGGCATCTTCTATCTTTGAATTTCTTTATAAAAAAAATAAGACTCAAACGGTATCAGAAAAGACGTGGCATCTAATACGCGAAAAGTATCGTTTCTCTCTACCTAAAATTGTAGGCCAATTCAAATCAGACGATGGAACATTTAAATTTCTTATGGAATTTGAGGATGGCAAAAAAGTAGAAAGTGTTTTAATTCCTTTCTTTAAGCGCTATACCGTTTGTCTTTCTTCTCAAGTTGGCTGTGCGATGAAATGCAGTTTCTGTTTCACTGGAACTCAGGGGCTGACTCGGAATCTTAAAAGTGGAGAAATCATCGGGCAGTACATCGTCGTTAAACAATTTCTTGAAAAGGAAATTTCAAGTTCTTCGCCTTCTCCAAATATCGTTTTTATGGGCCAAGGGGAACCTTTGCATAATTTCGATGAAGTTAACCGGGCCTTAACGATCATGCTTGATCCACTCGGACTAGCACTCGGACCTAGACAAATTACTCTCTCCACAGCGGGCTATCTTCCCGGGCTAAAGAAGTTTAACCAACTTCCTAAAATCAACCTTGCCCTCTCTCTTCACTCACCATTTAATGAAACAAGAAAAGAGCTCATTCCAATTGCAGGTCAGTACCCAATTGAAGAAATCTTTAAAGCATTAGATGAAGTAAAGCTGATGAAAAGACAATTTATAACTTTTGAATACCTTCTCATAGATGAACTCAATGACCGTGTGGAAGACGCCATTGCTTTAGAAAACCTTCTTGGAAAAAGAAGAGCAATCATCAACATTATTCCCTTTAATCCTTTTCCAGGTAGTCAGTACAAACGACCTGCTCTTGATAAAGTTGAACAATTTAAAGAGATGCTAGTGCAAAGAAAACTTAGAACAATGATTCGTTCAACAAAAGGAAGTGATATCCTTGCAGCTTGCGGACAACTGACTAGTTAAACTTATCACAACCTACACTGATCTTTTTAATCAGCAGAACTTGTCGCTTACTTGGTTTATCGAAAATATTGTCTTCTACAATCTCTTTAAAAATTTTAGCTTCTTGACCTGAACTAATCGTCGTAACAGATTGCAAGTCTTGAGGGCGAGGTTCATCATAAATGATAACGGCAGAAGTGCCTTTTCTATAATAGAGATTCAAATTGACGCTTCCATCCTCTTTTAAAAAAGTCTGTGCGTCGACTTTATAAAAAGTGCCTTTGTGGGTAAATCCACAAGAAGTGATAGTGGGCTCTTTTGAAGATTGAACTGGGGCGATATTTAACCCTAAACACAGATCGCGGTTCCATTCACTGAGAACTTTATGATTTCCAAAGATTGTTGTCTTTTCTAAGTTACCAGACATTCTTATATTGCACTTTAACTCATTAGCGTTGGTCAGTTGTGGAACAAAAAGTAGTGGTAGCGGAATTAAATAATTCTTCATGTCTATCCTCAATTAAGATAAATCCAAATCCGTAGTACCTATCCCATAAAAGTTTGTAAAGCCCATGTAAAAAATACAACAGTCTCCCCTAAATCTTAAAGCTTTGATAAGACTGCCATTAATTTTCTCACCCTTTATTAAGAGGATTTTTATGATCAATAAATTAGCTATTGCTACGACATTAACCCTAATGCTCACATCATCTTATGCTAATACAATCCCCCAAGGTAAAGAGAGAAAATTGTATGTTGGTTACAATTCATCTGAGGCAGTTTTAGAATTTAATGGAACTGTCGAGTATGAATCTGATCGCACTCCTCAATTGAGAACGCTAAAAAAGGCAATCCTGTCTCAGCTGGAACATGTCGTAGGGCCTATGTCTTTTGCCAAATACACGGCCGCCCCTAAAGGTGACGATGAAATCAGTGACATTCAGCTCCTTTCAAAAAAAGGAAACACACTGACTATTGGCTACAATTACAAAGGAACAATTGTACTAGAAAATGGTCCCAAAGATACATATGATGTTTATTTAGTAACAAATCCAAAGAAAATTTATGCTGCTTCAATGGTTGGAAATGAAAATCCTTGTACTGATGAACACTATCAATCGGAAGGCGATTTCTGGTATTTTTGGAGTCCTGATCGCGATGGATGTAAACTGAAAGAAGGAAAGGACTACTCAATCGTTAAAGGAAAGATCACACGCTTTGCAAATACAAAACTCTCTTATCCAGAATATCAAAATCTTCCTGATAAAAATGGTTACATAACTATCCACGTCCTATTCGGTATGGATGAACCAGAAAATGACAGAAATCCATTAACTAGCTCAGATACAAACGCGTACAACTATCGCAAATTCAGAAACTATTTATTAAAAAATGGTTATCAATCAACAGTTTGGAATAATCAACAAGTCAAAACGATTGCCAAATCACTTGATGGAGCTGCACCATTTGTTGAGACAATCCAGAAAGGTAAATTGGCATACAGATTTTTCTTTGGACCAACTGGAATCGACCAGGAAGCTAAAGGATTTCATTGGTTTTATAAAGATGCTATCGAAAATGCTTCAATCATGATGTACGAAGGCCACTCAGGTCTTGGTGGTCACCTCGATTTAGATTCAATTGAAGAAGATCTTGGAGTTCAAATTAAATTTAATACTAAAAGATATCAAATTTTCTTCTTTGATAGTTGTACATCGTACCGCTATTACAACACGGCCTATTTTGAAAGAAAGGCCACTGCTGCAGATCCAAACGGAACTAAGAAGCTAGATATTTTTACCAATGGTTTATCGACGCTCTTTTCAGCAATGCCAGATACAAGTATGGCACTAGATATGGCATTAGAGAAAGCACTGAACTATGCTGAGAATGGGAACGGTTTCGTTAGTTACCAAACGTTAGCAAAACAAATTGATTCAAATAATCTTTTTGGAATAAATGGTGATGAAGACAATGTTCCTCCTACACAAATTAAATAAGTTCTTCATCTCTTGTTTTATATGCTTACTAGCTCTGATTTCTATCGGAGAATGTTGGGCTGAAACGAAATGGGAAGTTGCTGTTGTTTTTAGAGGAGAACAAGAAGACGATCAATTCCAAAAGGATATTGATGATAATATTCTTGAACTTGCTAGAAACAATCTTGGTGCAAATCTAAAAATTGGTCTTTATCGCGAAATGAACTCTGGAAGTTATACTTATTTACCAGATGGAAAAAATGGAAATGAAATAACGCTTGGAAATCTTCTCTATCGTCAGGACTTAAATCAATTCAAAGTTACTGGGGCCTTTCAGAAAAATTCGACTTCTGACTTAGGAAGTTTTTTAAAAAACTTTTATCAAGATCCCTATTCAAAAAAAGCTCTCATCATTTATTCTCATGGAAAAGGTTCTGATGGTCTTCGCGGACTTTCTACCATTGAATTAAAAAACACACTGAATTCCTCTGCTCCTCACCTAGATCTGCTTTGGCTTGATGCATGTTTTATGGCCAACCTCGAATTCCTTTACGAATTAAGACAAGCTAGCGACTACACCGTTGCTTCTGAAGAAGCTGAGTTTACCTCAGGACTTCCTTTTCAAACTCTTTCACTGCTGCCTTCGTTCTCTTCTGGATTAGAGGCCGCTCTATCGCTTTCTAAAAATTATATTGAATCTTACTCTTACATAAAAAATGGAAAACAACGAAATTACGTTAGTGTAAGTTCTGCAACTATTTCAGTAATTGAAAACAAAAAACTTCAAGCATTCGCAATGGGAATGAAAGATGTCTCATTTTTTTTGAAATCGATCCCTGAAGAACTAAAGAGCAAACTAAACAGAGCTCTGACAAACAAAGCTTCTATGGATGATAAAACCTTAATTGATATTGGGACTTTTCTCATTAAATTAAGAGAGGAAACTAACACTATAGATAACAAACTAACAAACCTCATTCGCCTGCTAAATGTAGACTCTGTTAAAAAGTTAAAAACCAATCCTCGCATTCATATTCAATCTCCAGTAACCAATGCTAAGCTTGTTTATGGATTTAACAATTGGACAGCTGGAACTAAAACTGATTTTTCTAAGTCTGATGTTTTTCAAAGCATCTTAAAAAATGAAGGTTTTGTAGCAGGACCAAGAAATTCAGATTGGCCTTTAAAAAACATGAAGTCTAATAAGATGACTCTAACTCCTTTTGCTCCAGGGATTAATACTTTCAATTATTATTTTCTAGATTCAAATGGAAAACTTCTAAGCGAGGCCTTAAGCATATCTCGCACTCATGATATTGTTGAAACAACAGCAGAAAACAATCTTTCTCCTCTAATCTATACTGCCTACACTCAAGAAATTGGAAAAAATGCTGAGCGCTACACAGGGCTCAATATTTCAATGCCTGGGACTGTTCCGAGTTTGGATTATTTTGAACTTGAATTTAATCAACTCGTACAATGGTTAAATCTGTAGTAAACTTCTTAACATGAATTTTAAATTCCCTCTACCGATTGATGCTATTAAAGAGCAGATTCAATCTGGTTATAATTCTTTTTCCAATATTATTTTAAAGGCATCTCCCGGATCTGGTAAAACAACGAGAGTCCCACTTTATCTCCTTGGACTTACCAATAAGAAAATTTATTTTCTTGAGCCACGAAGACTTGCAGCAAAGCTTGCCGCCATTCAGGTGGCCAGAGAGTTGGGAGAAAAAGTTGGAGAACAAGTTGGTTATCTCTTTCGATTTGAAAAGGCCCTAAGTGATAAAACGAGAATTCTTTTTCTAACAGAAGGAACTTTTTTAAAAATACTCTCTCAAAACAAAAATCTAGATGACGTCGGAGTCATTATATTAGACGAATTCCATGAAAGACATTTAAGCACTGATGCTGCTTTAAGCTTTGTAACTAAGCTTCAAAAAGAAAATCGAAGTGATTTAAAAATTCTCGTTATGTCGGCCACAATTGATACAAGCTCTCTTGAAAGTTACCTCGCCCAATTTTCTAATACTAAAACACTCGAACTCAATGCAACTCGCTATCCAATCGACATCCATTATCTTCCAAACGTTACAAGTGTCATTCAATCACCTCTTTCTAAAAAAGTAAGAAATGTAGTTGAAGACATTTTTCATGGCGAGATACTTGGAGATGTTTTAGTTTTTCTACCAGGCATGAGGGAAATACGAGAATGTCAGTCCATTCTTGCTTCTTTATGTGAACATTTTAAAATTGAATGTCATATTCTCCACGGAGATCTTGACTCAAGCGAGCAGGATTTGGTCTTAGCTCCGAATAATAAGAGAAAAATTATACTCTCGACTAATATTGCTGAGAGCTCTGTCACTATTCCTGGAATCAGAATTGTCATAGATTCTGGATTAGAGCGATCCAGTTCCTATAACTTCTATTCAGGCCTTCCTGAACTTAAAATTGCAAAGATTTCTAAAGCTTCAGCAACTCAAAGAGCAGGAAGGGCCAATCGTGAAGGAAAAGGTTGGTGCTATCGCCTCTATGCTGAGCTAGATTATGAGCAGCGAGCACATTTTTCCAAACCAGAAATAGAAAAAAGTGATTTGAGTGAACTTTATCTAATGGCACTGGATCTTTTTTCTTATCCCTTAGATAAACTCTCCTGGCTTCTTCCTCCTCCAATAAACGCTCTTAAAAATGCGCATGAACTTTTACTTTCTCTGAATGCCATTGATTCAAATATAAATATCACTGAGATCGGAAAAAATATTCTCAACTATCCTCTTCATCCGAGATTAGGTCGAATTTTAGTTGAGGCCCAAAAGTATTCACCTGAATTGTACAAAGAAACACTCTCTTTTCTTGTTGAATTTCTGGGTGAGAAAAACAAAGATCGCTTTTTCAGACAAATGCCCTATAAAGCAAATTATAGGACCTTAAAAGACAAAACCTTAGAAGAAATTCTTCTTACTGGCTTTGCAGATCGAGTAGCAAGAACTAGAGGTGAAAAATATTTTGATGTCATCACTAAAAATGGTGACACCATAAAAATTGCGAGCGAAATAAGTCAGCAATTTGATCCCCATCACCCTCTATGGATTGTCATGGATTTAAACAATAAAGGTGAAGCAATTAGATGTATTCCAATTGAAGAGGCCTGGCTCTATGATCTCGAACCATTTCCGATCACAGAGGAGCTTGTCTATGTTTGGGATGAAAAAAAAGAGATGGTCTATCAAACATCTCGCACAATGATTGGAAAAATTCTTCTCTCGGAAGAAAGAAATGTTCCCAAGAATACAAATCCAGAAATCATAAAAATTTTAAGCGATAAAGCACAGGCATTCATCAAATCTCTTCAAGAAAGCATGGAATACGAGCGCCTCCTTACAATGAATCGAATTCTTTCAAACTTAGAAATCGATCATTTGGAAATGGAAGTTTTAGGACATTTTTTTACGGACCATATTCACTTCAATGAAGATGACAAAAAGGAATTGGCCCATTATTTTTTTAGTGCTCTAAAGGATTTAATTGACCCAGTTAATGTTTATAATTTAGATGTGGATTTTCCTCTTACTATTGCCCTTACTGACAAAAGAAAAATCCCTATTAATTATGATCGATCAAAGGATCCATGGATTGAATCCTACATTCAAGATTTCTATGGTCTTTCTAAAACTCCGATTCTTGCCAAGGGAAAAATTCCATTAACTCTCCAGTTATTAGGACCTCATAAGAGAGCTATTCAGGTAACACAAGACTTAGCGAGTTTTTGGAGTAAGACGTATCCTCAAATGATAAAAGAGCTTTCAAGAGAGTATCCAAGACATTATTGGCCGGAAAATCCAATGAGTGCAAAACCAATTTTACTGAAGCGGCAGGTGCCTTCGTAACTAATGAGTAACGGCTTCTTTTAGCAGGTATTTTACAATTTTATCCGGACCATTCTTGCAGCCTTTAAAATTTTTACCTGCAATAATCTTTTTTAGAAAAGAGAAAATTTCACCACGAGTTTGTTCTTTTATGCCTTCATTTGGAAGGAGATAAAGTTTTGCTTTCAGTACCTCAAATTGATCAACCATGTTGCGAGCTTCGCCATAGTTTAAATCTAAGTGTTGAATGTACTCAGGCAAAAGGATATCTTCCCAAAGAACTGCTATTTCTTTTGGTGTAGTTTCCTCTGGAAGTTGATCGATTCCTTTTAGGACTTCACTCATTTTTCTTATCTTTTTCATGTTCTGAACCCAATTCCAGGTTTCTTCCCAACGAGGATTTGTTTTCAGATTAATTAATTGATCTGAAAATTGCTCAAGAAATTTTTGCTCAATAGAAGAATCACCTTTAGAAAAAAGATGATTTACAATCAAAACAATCTTTGTATTTTTATCTAGAGAAGAATTTTTTTGAATCCAGTTAATATACGGTTCATCAACATTGTTGTCCTCTAAGAATTGACGAAGTGTCTTGTCGTTTAAATATTTGGACTCAAATCCAAAATCAGGTAAAATTCTTTTCCACCAGGCTTCTTGATGAATTGTAATACTTTGAACTTCGTCGCCTAAGTCTCGAATAGGAAGTAAAAAATCATCAGGACTGCTTAAATGTAAAAGCTTACTCATTTCTTCTTGTTGTTTATTGTAGGCCATTACCTTTTCTTGACTACCTAGGCTCTCAACAAGCATTGAATTAATTTTTCTTTTTTGGATAACTCCAGGAATAAAAGAATACATCACCGACCAAGGAGTCATTACAGAAAATGGAATTAAATTAGCGAGTCCAAGATGAATAAGAGTTACCGGAACTAAATATTCACACATGATCCCGGCCATAACGGCTAGTCCAATACCAAAGCCTTTCTTCTTGAAAAAGACTTCAATTCCCAAATGGGCCTTTTTTAACATTGGGATTATTTTGCTCCAGTCAATGCGATTAAACACCTCTCTAAAAAAACCAATTTTTTCTTTTGGAATATTTAATGATTTCTCAAAAAAACTGCGATAGACGCCAACTTCTTCATTTAAAAGTTTTGATAATTTTTCAGGGTGATCAAAAGGATTTTTATCAATCCCTATTTCCTTTTCGATTTTAATATCCAGGTCTTCACCTGCTTTTAGCATGACATGAGTAAACTCTAATTTTAATTTGAGATCTGCATTTAATTTCTCAGAAATTTCAGCTGTATGCGCTGGCAAACTAAAATCAAATTGATTAGCTTGTGCGTTTTCCTTAGCAAAAACATTTGCAATCATCATGTTGCAGATAAGGACAATGAATAGCTTGTGGAGAAATTTGCTCATAGAGTGTTTTCGGATTAATCTTTATCTTCATTTAGACGATAGATTGGTTATGAAGTACTTTTCTTTCATATTTATTCTTACTCTGGCCGCATGCTCAACCCCTGATTTAAAAAATCAACCGCTTATCCGTGAGCCATCGAGTGCAAATCAATGCAGCGAATTGGTCGGTTATTTTATAAATTCCCATAACTCTCCTGCAGATTCAATTACGAAAGAAGAATTGCTTTCTCGTAATCTCATAGCTGAAAGTGATTTGGCGTTACTCCGCTCTCCAATGCTGGCCAATGAATTAATGAGTGATCCTAAAAATAAAACCAGAATGGAAGTGAGTTTCCTTCTCATAAAAAAACAATACAAGCATTTTGAAGCCGATCAAGTTCTCAGTCACTACCATTTGCTGGAATCGTATTGTGGGATATAAGTTCCAAAAGAGTTAGTTCCGGAGGCACTCCAAAACGACTTGGGGGTCCCCAATAACCAGTCCCTTGATTGACGTAGATCCACGTTTTTTTGTGCAGATTTAATCCTTTTACATATGGTTGAAAAAGGTAGATTAAAACGTTGAATGGAAAGTACTGACCTGAATGTGTATGACCTGAAATTTGTAAATTAAAGCCTGCGCTTGAAGCTTCATAAACACTGCGAGGTTGATGGGCGAGTAAAATTTTTATAGCATCACTTGGAGCGCCTTTGAGTGCGTCCTTGGGACTTGAAACAATTCCTCCCCCAAGTTTTCTTGCTGAATAATCATGAACTCCTGCCATAACTAATTTCGCCTGATCTCTCTCTATTATTGAATGCTCATTTAAAAGAGTCGAAAAACCAACTTCCTTCCAAAAACTAATCCAACTCGTTACTCCCCAATAGTATTCATGGTTACCTGGAACCATAAATTTTCCAAGGGGCGCTTGCACTCTTTTAAATCCTTCTAAATCTTCTTCTAGTTGAAAACGGATACCATCAATCATATCTCCTGTTAAAACAACAATGTCTGGTTTTAACTCATTGCTCATTTCAACAAGTCTATTAACATGAGCAGCTTTGATTGTTTGTCCAACATGTAAATCACTCATTTGCAAAATAGTGACTCCATGAAACGCAGGAGGGAGATTGGGAATAGCTACACTTACTTTTTTGACTAGTGGTTTTCTTTGCGCCTCTAAAAATCCAACTCCGCTTACAATCGCAGCAATAACAAGACTGACAATGGCCAAAGAAAACTTTATAAAAAACTCTTGTTTTTGACTGACGCTCGTCAAGTGTTCATAGATGAAGATCCCTGAAAGATTTAAAAACATAAAGACAAGAAGAACAGAGTAAATCCCAAACAAGATATAGCCACACCACTGAAGAGCATTATACAAAAATCCAGGATCTTTTTTGGGATAAACTCGATAGACATAGGGAGCTGCAAAAATTATTACCGTTGCAAAAATATTAAAAATCCAAAATAGTGTCTCGAAAGTACCTGAAAGCGACAAGGCATCAACAAAGTATACGCCCACTAAATAATTGAGGTAACCAAGAAGCGAAATGACGATGACCAAGAAAATTTTCATAGTAAGAAGACTAGCGCATTTTCTCTTTGAAAACAATTCCTGACTAGATTACTCTAGATATGTTTTTTATACCATTTGCATATTTAAAATCTATTAATTTTACAAGATTCAACTCGGCAATTCCCTTTCAGTTTGATACACCATTAAGCTAGAATAGTTCTGTTTAAAAGATTAAAAACGAGAAAAAATATGAATGAAAATACCCCCAAAGAAAAAGAAATGATCTTACTCTTTTGGAGTGGAGGCAAGGACAGCGCTCTAGCTCTTCACTATTTAAAACAAGACCCAAATTTTGAAGTTGTGGGTCTTGTGACTACTTTTGATCGCGAGAAAAATGCTGTGAAATTTCACGGAATCCCTGACAGTCTGATTATAGATCAAGCAAAAATGTTAAAGCTTCCGCTTCAAAGAATTTTTCTTCCTGATAATTGTTCAAATGAAGAATACATTGATCACGTCGGAAAAATTCTTGCAGTATTTGGCAAGCGCGGAATTCACCACGTTGCCTTTGGAGATATTCACCTCAAAGAAATTAGAAAATTTCGAGAAGACATGCTTATTCTTTTAGAAATGAAAGCAGTCTTTCCGCTATGGGGAAAAGATTCAAATGAAATCAATAAGGAGTTTTTTAAAACTGGACATAAGGCCCTTGTAACTTCAATTATGAAAGATAAGCTCGACACTAGCTTTCTTAATTGTGAATTCAATCAAGAATACGTTGATCGCTTGCCTCAAAATATTGATCCAGCTGGGGAAAATGGTGAGTTCCACACTTTTGTTACCTACAGTCCACACTTTAAAATGCGCGTTCCTTTCTCTAAAGCTATCGCAATAGAAGAAGGTCCTTATCTTGTTAGTTTAATGAAAGAGCCTTAATGCTTAGGAAAAATAGCGATGTCATCTAAACTTTTTGCACCTCTTAAAATTCGCGAGCTAACGTTAAAAAATAGAATTATCTTATCTCCAATGTGCCAATACTCGGCCCATGATGGAATCGCTAATAATTGGCATCTTGTTCATCTAGGCTCCAGAGCTTCTGGTGGAGCAGGACTGATACTAGCTGAAGCAACTGGAGTTGTAAGTGAAGGAAGAATCAGCAATTACTGTCTGGCACTTCACAATGAAAAACAAAGAGATGCTTTTAAACCCATTACTGAATTTATAAAATCACAAGACTCAATTCCAGGCATTCAACTAGCTCACTCAGGAAGGAAAGGTGAAGGTGATTGGGAAATCTATGCTCCTAGTCCAATTGCTTTTTCTGATAAGTTTAGAACGCCAAGAGAATTAACCAATAAAGAAATTTATAATCTAGTCGATAGCTTTGCTCATTCAGCAAAGTTAGCACTGGGAGCAGGCTTTGAAGTCATTGAAGCTCATATGGCCCACGGTTATCTCATGCATCAGTTTCTCTCCCCTATTACCAACAAAAGAGTTGATGAATTTGGAGGATCATTAGAAAACCGTATGCGTTTTCCTTTAATGGTTGCTCGTGCTCTTAGGGATTCGTGGCCTTCAAATCTTCCCGTTTTTGTCCGCATCTCTGCGACAGACTGGGCAGAGAATGAGGAAGGATGGAACTTAAATGAAAGTATTATCCTTTGCCGTGAACTCAAGAAAATTGGAATTGATTTTATTGATGTATCTACCGGTGGAACACTTTCACAAGCAAAAATTCCTGTTGCCCCAGGCTTTCAAGTAAAATTTGCAGACGTCATAAAAAAGGAAGTCGGAATCCTTACAGGTGCAGTTGGATTAATTACTGATCCCAAACAAGCTGAGGAAATTCTTGAGAACAATCAGGCCGATGCTGTATTATTAGCTCGAGAACTTTTACGAGAACCTTACTGGCCAATAAAAGCAGCAATTGCATTGGGAGAAACGCCAAGTTTTCCTAAGCAATATGAACGGGCCTATCCAAATTACAAACTCTAATCCAAGGTAAAAAAGTTAAAATGTTTCCGGCCCTAAAACACCGCAATTATAAAATCTATCTAAGTGGACAATTTGTTTCTTTGATTGGAACTTGGATGCAACAACTGGCAATGAGCTGGATGGTTTACAAACTAACTAATTCTGCTTTTTGGTTAGGAGTTTCAGGATTCTCTTCTCAAATTCCCATGTTTATTTTTGGGTTGTTTGCTGGAGTTATTGTCGATCATGTTGATCGTCACAAGCTTTTAATTTGGACACAATCCCTCTCTGCTCTTCAGGCCTTTATCCTTGCGGCCCTGACCTTTTCTGGAAAGATTACTCTCTTTGATCTTATTGCTCTTAATTTAACGTTAGGATTAATCAACTGTTTTGATATCACGGGAAGACAATCATTTGTCGTACAGATGATAAAAAACAAAGAAGATCTTCCCAATGCAGTTGCTCTTAACTCCTCTATTGTAAATATGACCAGACTTATAGGGCCTGCGATAGCCGGAGCTGCAATTGCTTCTGTTGGAGAAGGAATGTGCTTTCTCTTAAATGGTATTAGTTACATCGCTGTTTTAATCGCTCTCTTTTCTATTCGAGTTGATAAAGTTAAAAATAAAAGGTTTAACGCAAAAAAAATATTTGATAGCATCTCTGTTGGTTATCACTCTACTTTTAGCAATCCATCGATAAAATCGGTCATTCTCTTTGTTGCCTTCATTAGTTTTTTTGGATCGCCTTATACCAATCTTTATCCAGCTCTAGCGGCAAGCCTTCATAATGGTGGAGCACATACTCTTGGATTAATTTCTGCATCAGCAGGTCTTGGCTCTCTAGTTGGAGCTCTTTATTTAGCCTATAGAAAAGGTCCACCCGATTTAGGGGCCATCATAGCTTTTGGAGGCCTAAACGTTGGTGCCTTTATCATCGCTATCTCACTTGTACACGCTCTTCCACTTGTTTTATTTTCTGTTTTTATGACAGGACTAGGAATGATGTTGCAAATGAGTTCAACAAATACAATTATTCAAATTCTTGCTGAAGATGATAAGCGCGGACGTGTGATGAGTTTTTTAACTCTTGGTCTTTTTGGATCAGCACCATTTGGAAGTTTACTAATGGGATCTATGGCCCATCACTTTGGTCTTTCGACGACATTGTTTGTTAACGGAGTTATTTGTTTAATTGGTGCCTATTTTTTCATCAAACAGGCCCCAAGAATCAATGCCCATATTGTTGAACATGTTCAGATTCCTTCTCGAGATCAAAAACTATTCATGTCTTAAGGCATCTATTGGATGTAAAAGAGAAGCTTTTCTCGCTGGATAAATTCCAAAAATGATTCCAATTGAAGCAGAAAAAAGAAATGAAACCAATACTGATGAGATGCTAATAGAAGTTGTCCAGCCAGAAAAATAACCAATGGCTACAGTCACGACCCATCCTAAAATAATTCCGCTAATCCCTCCGACAGCACTTACAACAACAGACTCGGATAAAAATTGTGCGAGAATATCCCAACGTTTTGCCCCAATAGCTTTTCGCAAGCCAATTTCTCTAGTTCTCTCTGTCACAGAAACAAGCATAATGTTCATGATTCCAATTCCACCAACAACGAGAGAAATGGCAGCGATAGAAGATAAAAGAACTGACATTGTTTTTGAACTTTGTTGAACAGCAGCTTGAATGTCTGCCATGTTTCTTATTTCAAAGGCAGTATCTCTTTGTGAAGGCACAACTCGGTGTCTGACATTCATTAGAGAAATAATTTTTTCTTCTGCTGCTTCCATTTTATCTGGATCTGTAATTTCTAGATCAATTGAATCAATATAATCTTTTCCTAGCAAACGTTTCATGGCAGTCAAAACAGGAATAACAATGACATCATCCTGATCACGAAAGCTCGTGGCACCTTTCTCTGGTAAAACACCGATAACTTGAAAGCTTATTTTGTTAATTTTAATCATTTCGCCCAAGGGATTTTTGTCACCGAAGAGTTCTCTCACAACAGTCCGTCCAACAAGAGCAACCCTTGAGCGCTTTAAATTATCTGCCTCATTAAAAAATCTTCCTACATCTGGAACCATCGCATGAATTTCAGCATAGCTGGGACTGCCCCCAATGACGAGCGTACTCCAGTTTTTATTTTCATAAGCAGCCTGACCTCTTCCATTCACATTTGCTGAAATAGATTTTACTGCTGGCACCTGATCTTTTATGTATTGAGCATCATCTGTGCTAAGTCTTGTGGTTGCTCCAGATTCTTGCGCAACTCCGCCAACTCGAACAGCTCCTGGACGCAAAATTAAAAGATTTGATCCCAATGAAGAAAGTTGAGCTTCAATTTGTTTTTGGGCCCCTCTTCCGATTGCAAGCATAGCAATAACAGCAGCAACCCCAATTAAAATACCAAGAACGGAAAGAGCTGTTCTTACTTTATTGGCAGCAAGAGTTTTAAATCCTAATTTTAGATATTCAAAGACTTCCAAAAAAATATTTGCCGATTTATGAACAACACTTTCACTTACTATTTTTTCTTTTGATGGTAACGGTTGCAGTCTCTCATCAGACTGAATCATCCCATCTCTCATGCGAATTAGACGCTTGGCCTGCTGACCAACTTCCTCTTCATGAGTGACGATGACCACAGTTATTCCCTGTTCATTCAATTCTTTTAGGATGGTTAAAATTTCTTTTTCACTGACCGAATCTAGATTCCCTGTCGGCTCGTCTGCAAAAATCATTTGTGGCTTATTAATTAAAGATCTAGCGATGGCCACGCGTTGTTGTTGCCCTCCTGAAAGCTCATTTGGTCTGTGGCCTGATCTATTGCCAATTCCAGTTCTCTCAAGAAGTTCTTTGCCGTATTTTTCTCCTTCGGGAATTTTTGAATAGAGCAAAGGAACATTGACGTTTTCTAGAGCACTCATTCGAGGAAGAAGATTAAATTGTTGAAAGATAAAACCAATTGTCTTTCGTCTTAATTCTGATAACTCATCCTCACTTAAATTTGAAACTTCCTCATCATTAATTTTATAAGAGCCAGAACTAGGGACATCTAGCAATCCCATGATGTGCATGAGAGTTGACTTTCCTGATCCAGAAGGACCCATGATGGCAATGTAATCACCGTCATCAACAGTAAGGTTAATGTCACGAAGAGCATTAAAGACATTGTCTCCCATTTTGTATGTTTTCGTAACATTTGATAGTTTCAACATGCCTTTAAGTTCCTTTATTAATGAGCGTGCGCGGCTCCGCGAGACCCACTTCCACTTCGACGTCCCATTGGACTAAACGGATTTACTCCCGAACTTTGTTTACCTTTTGCTTTGAAAGATTGAACTAAAATTTTATCGTTTTCATTTAATCCTGATAAAATTTCTGTCTTTTTACCATCCGATAAACCGATTTCAACTTCATGCTCAATTGGTTTTTCTGCATTGTTAGGATTAGGGAGAAGAACGGCACTCATTACATCTTCAATTTTTATTGCTTCTGTTGGAACAAGAAGAATATTACTTCTTGAATCGACGTCGAAAGTTACATTCGCAGTCATCCCACTTCTCATATAAACAGGAGTTTTATTAGGAAGGACGTCCACAATATAAGTTGTAACGTTGTTAACTGTTTTTGCATCATAGGCAATTTGGTCGACTGATGCTTCTATTGTTTCATCTGGATAAGCATCAAGTGTAATTTCTGCTTTCTGCTTAAGTTTAATTTTGGCAATATCGGTTTCATCAACTTGAGCTTTAACAGTCAATCGATCCGACATAACCAGAATGGCATCTGCCGTTGTAAAAGTTTGTCCAGCTTCATAATTTTTTTGAATAATCATTCCGTCAATCGCAGCAAGAATTGGAGTTGCTCGATACATCTCTTCCCAATCCTTAACCTCTTGTGGACCTTTTGCACTGGCAGCATCAAGCATCGCCGCTCTTTCTGTAGAACTCATCCATGCTAAGATTTGCCCTTTTTTTACTCTCGTCCCTTCCTGCACCAAAACTTTTTCTAAACGTCCAGCAATGGGAGCTTTTATTTCAACTTTGTTTTCAGGCTGAACAATACCAGTACTTAAAATTTGAATTTTTAAATTACCTTTTTTAACAATGTATTCATTATAAGTTGGAGCTTCCTCTTCTTGCCGGCCGTTTAAAAATTTATATCCAGCGACACCAGCAATGATAACGACAATGAGAGCAATTCCCACTTTTTTATAATTCGAACTCATGGAATAACTCCCTTTCCTTGAACTTGTTCCCAAGCAGCTTCAGCAATAACTCTGTCTCTTTGAGTTTGTAACATTGTTTTTTGTCTGGTGATTAAATCATTTTCTATAATATCCCAATCAGTAAATGAGATAAGCCCATTATTGTATTGAGCGGTACCAACTTTCTCTCTTGTGCTTGCTGCTTTTAAAAAAGCACTATCAACTTCAAGTTTCATGACAGCTTCAACATATCTTGTGTAAGCATCCTTGAGTTTATTAACACTATCTTTTTCTGTATTTATTCTAGAAAGAGCGCTCGCGCGATAATCTTCATTTGAACTTTTTGTGGAATAATAATCTTTTCCACCGCTAAAAAGAGGAAATACTAAACTTGCGCCTATTGACCAAGAATCCACTGGCGAATTTGATTCATGTCCTGTTCTCCCCACACTTTGATTCAAACTAATCGTTGGGTAGAAAGCAGATTTAGAGATATCGATAGAGGACTTTGCAGAAAGCTCATCAAAATAAGCTTTTTTGTAAACAGGGATATCTTTCACCAAATCTTTATAATTAATTTTTCTGTTGTCTTTATAAGGAGGATCAACAACAGGAACCATTCCATCAACTTCCAAATCGGCGAAATCCTCTCTTCCTAAAACTCTCGCCAATTGAGTTTGATAAACATCTAGAGAATCAACTGCCTGCAAATAATCAAATCTTGCCTGAGCAAGATAGGCCTTAGACAACTCGAGGGATCCAATATTTTCTCGTCCGCTTTCAAATCTAAGTTGAACTAATTTTACGTTTGCTTCACGCCTCTTAATTATATCTTCTGTAAGAGCAATGTATTTTTGAGAATAAACTAACCCCATGAAAGCTGTCTTTAAATCAAAACTAATTTTCGCTTTTACATTTGAAAGCGAGGCTTCACTCGATGAACTCACATATTTTGCTTTATCAACTTTAGAACTATCCGAAAAACCAGAAAATAAATTTTCTGTGGCATTTATCGACGTTGTGTAATTTTTAGATGGATTGTTTGAATTATTAAATGTCGAGATACTTCTAGTTGAATTGGAGGAGTCATAGGAATATCCAGCAGTGGCCTGAATTGATGGATAATACCCACTCCTTGCTGCTTTGATTTGATACTGCGTAGACTGAAGAGAACTTTTCGCTGCATTTAATTCTGAATTCGAGTTTGTTGCTTCACGAACACTTGCTTCCCAATTTATCTTATCAGCAGCACGAATCACGTTTAGATAAAACAAACTGGGAAGCGCAAAAAGAACTAGCCTCATCTAATAATCCCAATCCTTATGAAATTGATTAAAAGTTCTCGGTGGTTGCGAATGTCTTTCTTTAACACTCATTTCTGGTTTACTTGGATCCACTTGTGTTGAAGAACATGCCGCAAAAAACACCATCATTAATATTTTTAATTCTTTATTTCTCATAGTGCCTCCTTCTAAAAGGATCTCTTGAGCATAACTAATTATATTCCCTTAAAAAGAAGGGGGTCAAGGTAAGCAATACTCGACCACGTTGCTTAAGTAATAAGACATCAAGCATATACCTTGAAAGACCGATATGAAAGAAACAAAAGCATAAGGCTTTTTCATGACCAAAAAATATCTCTTAATTTTGATCTCGCTATTTTGTAGCAATCTATTTGCACAAGAATGTAATCTTGGCAGTTTTAAATCAAATGTATCACTTGTAGACACTTCATTTACTAATGATGTCCTTACCACTGCTGCCACTGAAGTTAATCATGATGTAAGAAAATCCATAGAAGATGATCTCGTCAAGTTTCGCGTTAGCACCCTCTCTCTTGCCAGCAAAGATATGAGCAAAGAAGGAATCTCTGATTGGTATTTAAATATGGTCAGTATGAACAAATTGGCCTTTGAAAATATAAAAAAATTAGGAATGATGGATGATACTGAGGCAAAAAGATGGGCCTTAAGTATTGTGAACAATATCGTTGCTGGTTGGCTCTCTCGATCTTTTGGCCAAACAATGCATGAAAAAAGTCATATCGAAGCAGCAATGGCCTCTGGAGCTACTGAAGCCTGGTATGCAACTGAAGCTTCACCGGATAAAAAATTAACACTGGGACAATTATTTTTAAATTTAACTGCTAGCACTAGTAGACCTTCGGCCAATTGGATGTTTAATAAGGAACCTACAAAAGAGCAAAGTGCAAGTATCGCTGCTGCTGGATTAAACCAACAAATTGCATTCTCAGAAAAAATATCAGATGAATCCATCAAAAGTGGTAAATTCTCTAACACTGATGCCATTCATTATTTCATGAATAAAATTAGCTACAATATTTATTATCTCAAAGACACTACTTCAGACTTGAGTGATTTAAAAACTTACACAAAAAATTTGGCAGACCAAGGTCGCATTTCCCAAAATGAAGTTAACAATACCATGGGCAAAGTTGCTAACTATACGATCTTAACAACACTAATGTCTGGAAGAACGTGGGATGCTGTTCGCGCCAATACTGAATACATTAAAAATGGAAAGACATCTGTAGACATCCTCTCATTTGATACTCCTGTTGGAAAAGTGACCTGGCCGGAATTCAATACTTATTTAAATTCAAATTCTGTTTCCATTAAAGCGGATACATCTCTCATTCGCGGCAACGGAAATATTCATAGTGTTGCTATTGAGCATTCAGTTATTGGTAAAGACTCTTCGGATGTGTCTGTTCGCACCTATGTAGCAGAGGGAAAAAGCTATTACTCTGCAACTGCTCGCTACAACACAGACAATAGATATGGTATAAAGCTAGAGGCCGGATACAACATCAAAAATTCTAATTGGACACTTTTTGCAGGCGCCGACATTGACAATGGAACCCTCGAAGGAAAAAGACACTTCTATAATCTCGATGGGTCAACTGAAAAACAAGTCTACGTCGGTGTTGAGTACAGAAATTAACCAAATAATTCTTTAGAGATATCAAAGAGCTTAAGCTTGGCCAGATAGTTTTTAATATAATTTTTATTCTCTGGTTTGTACCAAAAGAAAAATGTTCGTTGCTTGGTTTTATCATCAAGACTTATAGCTGTGCTAACTTCCTTTAGCGTATAAGGGTGATATCCTGAATAATAGATTTCTGTTGCTACTGTCATTGGTGTTGGAGTGAAATCCTGAACCTGTTCCAATCGATAGCCTAATTTTTTAGTTTTAGCTGCTAAGCGGGCCATATCTTCAGGCGTACACGCCGGATGTGAGGAGATAAAATATGGAATGATTTCCTGGCGGATTCCCTTTTTTCTAGAGATCTCTTCAAATTTATTTTTGAACGTTTCAAAATAATGAAAGGCCGGTTTTCTCATTAGTTTTAAAACGTGATCCTCTGTGTGCTCAGGAGCAACTTTTAATCTTCCTGAAACATGATGAGTAATGACCTGCTCAACATACTCTTCATCTTTTTTAGGTGATCTCGATCTTTCATTAAACATCAAATCGTATCGAAGACCAGAACTCACAAATGCTTTTTTTACTTTGGGATGAGCAGCGACTGCGCGATATAGTGAAGTCATCTTTTCAGGATTAGTATCAAGATTTTTGCAGATAACTGGATGCACACACGAAGGTGCAGCACACTTATCGCATAAATCTTGATCTATTCCTTTCATCTGATACATATTAGCGGAAGGCCCCCCCATATCGCTAATATATCCCTTGAAATCTTTCATTCGAGAGATTTCATCTAATTCTTTCATAATTGATTCTTTTGAACGACTGGCAATCATCTTTCCTTGATGGGCCGATATTGTACAAAAGCTACATCCGCCAAAACATCCACGGTGAGTATTAAGAGAAAATTTAATCATTTCATAAGCAGAAATTTGCCCTCTTTCTTTATACTTTGGATGCGGAAGACGGGTGTATGGTAAATCAAAAGAAGCATCAATCTCACTTTCTGTCATCGTTTGAAATGGAGGATTGATAACAAGAGTTTTACCTTGAACTTTTTGGGTTAAGCGTTTCGCAAACTGCTTATTGGATTCAACTTCAACATGCATGAAGTTTTTGGCATAGGCTTTTTTATCTTTTAAGCATTCTTCATGACTAGTTAATTCCTGATCTTCCCAAGCTATATTGCTCATTGGAAGATTTTCTTTTTCATCAATTAAAAATGCCGTTTGAGGAATTGCTTTTAATTCAGAAAAAGGCACTCCCATTAAAATGAGCTTTACCATTTCGCGAATAGGCTGCTCCCCCATTCCATAAACTAAAAGGTCGGCTCCTGAAGAAGAAAGGATATTTGGCATAAGCTTGTCTTGCCAAAAATCATAATGAGTCACTCTTCTAAGAGAAGCTTCGATTCCTCCAATCATCACTGGAGTATCAGGATAAATTTGTTTTAAAATTTTTGTATAGACACTAGTCGCGTAATCAGGGCGATGGTTGGTCGCTCCCCCAGGAGTATAGGCGTCTTCAGAGCGAAGTCGTTTTCCAGCAGTGTATTTATTCACCATGGAATCCATATTTCCAGACGTCACTCCAAAGAAATATTTAGGTGCCCCAAATTTTTTAAAATCGCGAAGGTCATCTTGCCAGTTAGGTTGAGCAATGATGGCCACTTTTAATCCCATTGATTCCAACAATCGTCCCATGACAGCAGCACCAAAAGCTGGATGATCGACGTAAGCGTCCCCTGTAATTAAAATTACATCCAGTTGGTCCCATCCGCGTTTCTTGGCTTCCTTTGCAGTTGTCGGAAGCCAAGCGGTTATTGGCAAATCGTTTGAGGAAATAGTATTCATGAAAGACTTTATAGACGTTTTAAGGATTAATTGACAGGACTAATGATTAAACAAGGTCTTTTTTACAGGGAGAAAATAAAAAGGGCCCACACGGGCCCTACACTTTATGTTTGATTTTTATTTAATTAATTCCAACAAATAATTTACAGCTTCATCATCAGATAAATCTGGGTTTTGGTTCTTTAAATTCTTCACTGCTGTTTCTAAAATAATTCCCATTTCGCCAGATAATACATATCCATCTGCATCTTTAACGATGGCCTCTTTAAGCTGCTTCATACTTCTGTTTTTATTACTAGTTGAATTAAGACTGTAAGATGTTCCACCTAAGAAAATATATGAATTCTCTGGATTTCCAGATGATACTAAATCAGTTATCACATCACTGGCCTTGCTCGCTTCCATTAGTTCATCAGCGAAAGAGCTAGTTGCTGTTATTGCCATTGCTAGAGAGAGTGCAAATGTCTTAGTTAAATTATTCATCTTATTCTCCAAAGTATTTTTTGGTGAATTTAGCAGCTCTCTCAATGGATAATCAAATGAGTGGATAAATTTTACAGGGGACTGATGCATCTTAGAGTAGCTTTAGCACATTGTTTGCGTGGATTAGGAGAAAAGCCGTCTCCACCATGACTTTTTAGGATGAACGCGAATCCATCCTACTTCTTTATCAATTTTAACTTCTTTAATAAGCTTTTTCTTCAAAAGATCTTTGATGATCGCCTCTAAATCTTCTTTGGCGAAATTGGGAAATTTCTTAAGGGCCTCTGTATCTATATCAAGAATAATTTTAGAAAAAGTCATGGGTTCATAAAATGAAAACGTTCCTAGGACTAAATTGTGAAGCTCACTCATCTTTTATTGCTCTCTGTATTGCTCTCGGGAAACCATTCATCGAGAATAATTGGTAGCGCCCTATATGTTAAAGAGGCCAGGAGAGGACCTACAAATAGCCCAGGAAGCCCCATCATATAAACTCCGCCAATAATTGCCAGAAAACTTACAAATATAGGAACCTCAACTTCTCCTCGAGTATTGAGGTATGACCTAACGATATTATCTATGACTCCTGAAAAAGATGCAACTAGAACCATCGCAATTCCTGCTCCAATTCTGCGATCGATAAAAGCTAAAATGCCCAACAAAAAGCCGACAGGACTTGCTCCTGTTGGAATAAAAGAAAGAAAAAAAGTGATTACGAAAATGAAGAGAAAATCTCCCGTATCTGTAAAATACGCCCCAGAGGCTAAAGTAGTGGCCTGAGTAATTCCCACGACAACATTGGAAAAAAAGATTTCTTTGCAACTTGATTTTGTTAGAGCAATAAAATGATCTCCATTTTTTTTAGAAAAATAGAAATAATGATCAAACCACTTCCTGAGTTTCTCCTCTTCAAGAAGAAAGAAATAAAAGCACAAAATAGTAATCAAACTAAACATGAGCATTTCGGGGACCTTTGAGAGAAAAGAGCTTAAGAGATTAAATGCATATGTTCCGGCGGAGTCCATAAAATTGTCGAATTTTTCTCTCAGTGCAACTGAATCCATTTTCATATCCTGAGAGAAATGATCCAAAAAGGTATAAACTTTTTCTTCGAGATTGAGTTTCGTAACTACTAATTTTTTTTGAGAGAGATAACTTGCAATGACTTTTGTTTCTCTGATTAAAACAAAACTAATCGGCACTCCCCCAATCAAAAACAAGCCAAGGGTAATGATAAGTAATGAGACTTTTCGATTCCATCCCTTTTTAGTGAAATAACCTAGAAAGGGACTGAACGCCATAGCAAGAATTCCCCCCAGGAGAATCGGTATAAAAAATGGAGTGAGAATATAAATAAAGGCCAGGACAATGGCCAATGCGATAAGAATTTTGAGAAAATTTCTTTTAAATGCATCGGCGTTAAATTCGCTCACAAGGCCTCCAATCTTTATGAAAACCAACGCAAAAATGCTGCCGCACTCATAGCAATAATAGATGATATTGAAGTGATAATCCAAGTGCTAAACTTTCGCCTAGTCGACCAACTCTCACTCTTCACTAAATATATAATTAACAAGATGAGGCTTGTTATGGTGCATGCAATTTTAATGATCAAAGCATTAAGAGCAATGCCAGAAATATCGGGAAAATGATGGTAAAAATAGAAACTTGTTGCACCAAAAAGGGCACCACTCACTGCTTGAATTCCCCATCCTGCCAGCGTAATGACAGCAATTTTTTTTTGAATTGAAAAATCATTAAACCTAATGGCAACAATTGGCCCGCTAACTGTTAAAACAGCACCGAGGTTATGTCCAACTTGAACAATGGAATAACTCAAATTTTGAGCAAAACTCATTTAACCATTACATCCACACAATTTTGGGCCCCCGTTGGCACATGATCCTTTGTATTCACAATTAGACAGATATGGTGTTTACCCGAAGATAATTTATTAACTTCTGCCGTTCCTTTCATATTGCGAATAATATCTACCCGTTTGTCATCCACGTTGAGATGAAGATGATCTCCATCAGTGCCTGGTATCGCATCATAATTTAGCACGATTTTATCATAGGGGCCGAATGTTGCTCCTTTTGAAGGAGAAGAAATCGTCACTTTGCCGATAGCTGCAAATGCATTGGTGAATGAGACTAAAAGAAAAATTGTAGCTAATATTTTTATATTCATGATAATCTCCTTTTAGGTTTTACCTTCTACCTTCTTTGACGGTAGAATTTATTAATTTGAGTGGCAAGAAGCGGGCGGATAAAAATTACGGCCCTCCCCATGAATATTTAATTTTAAGCTATAATTCGCATAGAAAATGAAAACACTAACTTTCTTATTTTTTGCTCTAGTTTTCGCCTTAGTTTTTAGGTCAGGGCCAACTTACGCAAACGAAAACACTCTAAAGAATTTCGAAACAGATGGCTGTACTATGTTTTTCGATGGACCAAAGGACAGACCTAATCTTTGGAGACACTGCTGTGTTGAACATGATTTGCGCTATTGGTATGGAGGCGACAGTGTTGATATGAAAAATACTGACCTTAGACTTAAGGCGTGTGTAAAGGAAGTGGCCGGTGATACATGGGCCAATCTTATCTATCTAGGTGTGCGCACAGGACATCTCTCTCCAATAAAAAATAAAACGCACTGGAGTTGGGGCTGGACAAACAAGAGGGCCAATTCGAAACTCTCCAAGGAAGAATCCGAATATGTCATCGAAGAATTACGACGACTTCCTTTTGATCAAGAAATGATCGAAAAATTTATTGAAAGAAACTTCAAAAATAACAATGTCCAAATTTAAAATTCCCGCTAGTGAATATCACCTCTCATACTCTAGAAGCTCCGGGGCCGGAGGACAAAATGTAAACAAGGTCAATACCAAGGCAACACTTCATTGGAATGCCATACAGAGCACCTCTCTTCCAGAAGATGTACACCAAAGATTTCTAAAAAAATACGCTAACCGTTTAAATGATGAAGGTGTGCTCACATTAATCAGCCAAAATCATCGCACTCAATATTTAAACACGGCCGATGTCATCAAAAAGCTTCACGAGATGATTGACTCAGTAACTGAGCCACCTAAAATAAGAAAAGCTACAAAACCAACAAAATCCTCAGTCAAAAAACGCTTAAGTGAAAAAAAATTGCATGCTGAAAAAAAGAAAAGTCGCCAAGGAAAATATTAAAGAAGGGAGAGAATGATGAAAAATCCAGATATAATGCCGATTCTCTTTATCGGTCATGGAAATCCATTGAATGCCCTTGCTGATAATGATTACACAAAAGCGCTAAAAAACTTAGCAAATTCCATCAAGACACCGACTGCGATCTTGATGATCTCGGCCCATTGGACGACAAAAAAAACAATGGTAACGGCGATGCCTACCCCTAAAACTATTCATGACTTTTATGGTTTTCCTAAGTCACTTTTTGATGTTGAATACAAAGCTCCTGGAGATCCAAAACTTGTACAAGATTTGATCAACGCAATTCCCTCTATTGAAGCTGATGTCAATGAGTGGGGACTCGATCATGGAGCGTGGTCGATTTTAAAGCACATGTATCCCAAGGCAGATATCCCTGTCATTCAACTGAGTCTGGATATGACAAAGCAGGCTTTATTTCATTTTGAGATGGGAAAGAAATTAAAGTTTTTACGAGAGCAAGGAGTACTGATTATTGGTAGTGGAAATATCGTCCACAATCTTCGCGCCATTGAATGGGATGAATCTGCTCCTGCAGTTGATTGGGCCTTGGAATTTGATCAATGGGTAAAAGAGAAAGCACTGGCCCGTGATTTTAATTCTCTTGTAAAAGATTTTGATAAAAGTGAAAGTGGAAAATTAAGCAATCCTACAGCTGAACACTACTACCCTCTTCTTTATATTCTCGGGGCCGTAGATGAAAATGATCATTTATCTTTTCCCTATGAAGGAATTCAAAATGCTTCCATTTCTATGCGTTCGTTTATGTGGAGTTAATTAGAGGGCCTTTTGAGGCCCTGATTGTTAAATTCTTAGGTGATCGAAACAAAATTTTTATCGATTCTTAGTTATTTCTGAACAGAATTTGAAATGGAATCATCCTTACTAGAGTGAGCCCCTTTGTCTGGAGAATTTTCCCATAATTAGTGAACAGCTCGATTGATAATAACTTTCATGCTATTAGCATGGACAATTCAATGGAGACTGTTATGGAAGTATTTA
>JBBIME010000010.1:0-200059 GCA_037444575.1 Bacteriovoracales bacterium | reverse complement strand
CCAGCAAAAAAAGCAGCACCAGCAAAAAAAGCAGCTCCAGCTAAAAAAGCGGCTCCAGCTAAAAAAGAAACCGCAGCTAAATCGAAAGTTCTTTCAAGAGAAGAAGCTATTAAAAAATATAAGAGTTCAAATGTAGAACCTGTACGCTCTAAATCAAAAGCCGCTCCTCTTCACGATGATGAAGATGAGGATTTTGAAATGGAGGTAGATCTGCTCGATGAAGAAGAAGATGCTGAGACTGTTGATCAGGCCATGGGCGACGAAGATTTCATTGAAGAAGATGAAGAAGGTAGCGAAGGAAATTTCGAAAGAGATGATTTCGACTCTGAAGAAGATGATGAAGTTAAAGCAGAAGGTTCTTATTCTTATGGATGGGGTTATAACGATGCTTTCGATAAACCAGAAGATGTCGATCTAGATCGCGATCTTGATGAAGATGAAGAGTATGCTCTTGGAAAAAAATCAGGTGGCGAAGAAGAAGGCTACGATGATGATGACGATTATTAAAAAATAATTTTAAAAGACGAAGGGCTTCAGTAATGAAGCCCTTTTTACTTCTAGGACTCAGGACTTTTTTATGCCCGCACCAACTCTCGAGCTTTATTATTTTGATTCATGCCCTTACTGTCAAAGAGTCTTAAGGGTTATTGATGAATTAAAAATTAAAGTGGCCTACAAAGATATTTATGAAGATACAAACAACATGCAAAAGCTCATGTATGTCACTGGACGAAAAACAGTTCCATGCTTGTTCATAGATGGACAACCTATGCATGAATCACTAGAAATCATTGACTGGTTAAGAGCTAATCAAGACAAGCTAGAAAAAAAGGAATTATAAATGGAAATTCGCGATCCAGTTCACGGCTCAATCCATATCCTGGATGAAGAGATCCCTATTATTCGAGATGATTTTTTTCAACGCTTAAGAAACATCAAGCAACTTGGTTTTTCTGAGTATGTTTTTCCAGGGGCCACCCATACACGCTTCATTCACTCAATTGGAGTAATGAATGTTGCTGAAAAAGCGTTCGATCGCCTCTTTAAAGTTAAACTTCAGGATAAAAATTTTCGCCGCTTAAAAGAAACGTTTAAGCTCGCTTGTCTCTTACATGATGTAGGCCATGCTCCTTTGTCGCATTCAACTGAAACAGTTATGCCAAATTTATCAGAGCTAAAAATTCCTAAAGAGTTTTTATCAAAAAAAGATCAGGCAAGGGACCGACAAGCAACTCACGAGGATTACACTATCAAGGCCATCGTTGATAGCAAATTTGCCGAGTCATTTAATTTAGTTGAAAAATCTTTTGGCGTTCAAAAAAAATACATCGCGGATTTAATCACTGGTCATACAACTGATCCTGGTTATTTCACCGTGGAAGGAATTAATTATTTTCCCATTCTTCATCAATTAGTTTCAAGTGAACTTGATTGTGACCGCATGGATTACCTTCTTCGCGATAGTTATTTCTGTGGCGTGAGCTACGGCTCATACGATCTCGACTGGTTATTGGACAACCTGGAAGTATGTATTGAAGATAATTCTGCATATCTAGGAATCAATGAAAGAGCTGTCGTTACATTCGATGACTTTTTGCTTTCTCGTTATCACATGTTCATCATGGTTTATTTCCATTACCGAGCGGTGTGCCTGGAACAACTTCTTTATAAATATTTCAAAACATCACCTAATGAGTATGTCATTCCTGCTAGTATTGAAGAATATATTGAGCACGACGATCAGCATTTAATGAAAATTTTGAAACGCTCAAAGAATAAATATGCTGAAGCGATCATCAAAAATCAGGTTCCTCATAAAATTTTTGAATCATTCAATGAAGATCAGGAAAAGGTTTTAGAAGAAATTCAGAAATATCTAGAAGATGAAAAAATTGAATATATTCGTTCGAGTTCTAGCGGCCGTTTATCGAAATACTATGTTGATGAAACTTCTATCAGTAAGTTTCCAATGAAAGTTGTTCGAAAACTTTTTGATAGTGATGAAAAGGTCATGTTCAATATCAACGAGGCGACTGATCTCTTTACTAAATTTTCTAAATCTCATGCCGTTAATCGACTTCACTGTGAGTACGATCTGCTCAGTGAAGTTCAGAAGAAAAGAATTAAAGAGCTCATTAAGTAATTTACTTGGGCAATTTTTTCCTGAGAATACTGCTCACCTTCTGTCTCTCTTATTTAATTCTAATCAACCGATAGGTCCTGTTGAGATTAACTCTCAGGACCTTCATAATGAAAAAGCTAACTTTATATATTTTCATGGCCGTCTTTCCTTTGATGGCCATCTATTATTCGAGCAATGACCAAATTGCTCCAAGTCGTTCCATCGCTTCTTTGGAAAAAGGATCTTTTGGCTGTGTAGAAATTGTAAAAAACTTTTTTAGGCCTGAAAAAAATGTAGCGGCTGCTGAACTTAAGACTCTTTTATCTTCACTTTCAAAGTATTCTGTTGAAACCAGACTCTACACTTTAGAGTTGTTGGGAAAATTAAACATAAGATCCAATGATGTAAGAAGAAAGTACGCTGAACTATTAAATAACTCACTCAGATCCAATATCATAACTCTTGCTGAACTTGAAAAATTAGTGGCAAAAGTAAATGAAAAATCTGAATGGGTTAAAATAGGTAAGAACAATATAGTGTATGTTGATTTATTGGAAGATTTTGCTAATCCTGAAGATGTGAAAAATGCCTTAAACATATTGATCAGCTCTGAAACATCACGCGAGAGTTTTTATAAAAAAATTTTAAATTTAGAACTCAACCTTTATGAGCTCAATGCCCTAAAATCCCTTCCTGAGTCTATTTCAGATGAGCGAATGGAAAAGTCGATCTCATATCTTTTATATGTTCGATCCTTAAAAATTGAAGACCAACCAACAGCTCTTTCTCATTTAGCAGAGATCTCACAGGATGTTTACCCTGATCTGCCTTTTGCTAAAACCTTTAAAAAATATCAAAAGGAAATCCAAAACTTTATTGAAGATGAAATGAAAAAGGGAGTCGATGAAGCACTAGCTCTGGAGCGAGGAAAAGTTTTTGAAAAACTGACTTATGGTTGTCGAGCGAAAACTATCAACGTGAATAGACTAGCGGCCAATAAAAAATTTATTACGACAATGGTATCACTTGAATTGGCCATTGGAGGAAGCTCGTACATTTATAACCATCGCGATCAAGAACACGATTTAGGATGGTACAAAAAATTTGGCTTCGATATGTTTTTGAGCATTGGAAATATTCTGATCAGTTCCCACATAACCACCAATCCAGGGAATGAAAATACCTATAAGATGATCAAATACTATGTCGTTGGAGCAACCATGAGCATTCCTCCAGCAATCAGCTATTCGAAAATGTTCGCTCATTCAGATAAAGATCAAGAAAAGGCCTACAATGCAATCCTTCAATCTCCAGAGTTCAAAGCAGAACTCAACAAACTTGTTACCTATCTTGATACCAATGAAGAAAAAATTCGCCTTCAAGAATTAATGATTCCAATTGAGAGCAATCCATCTAAAGAGACGGGCCTTCCAAAAGATGAAGAAACGAAAGCACTTCTTTCTAAAGCTCTCGCCCGAGAGTTGTATGCCAAAAATCAAGGCGAGAGGATTCACACTGGAGATGTCGGTCTAGATCGCTATACTTTTGATCGTATTTGGGGAACACAATCGGCAGTAAGAAATATTGCCGTGAACCTTTTGATGTACAATGCTCTTTGTATGGGAGAGCTCAATCCCAAAAAAGCCTACGCTTTGGCCCTCACCTATTTCATCATCAACAAGGGTGTCTTTGATCCAACATATAGTTACTTAAGAAAAAAAGCGATTAACCAATAACGAATTCAACAGACTATTTTTATCAGGTAGTCGATCTTTTTGCCCGACTCCTTTTCACGCCGGTCTCCTATAAAATGGAGAGAGTGATTAACGGGAGTCATCATGGATCTTAAAATTTTTCAAATGCTAGAGTTTATCAATTCACGTCTCAACAATATCGAGAAAAACATCGCTCGCATGGATGAAAAGTTAGACTTCTCTATAACACTTCAACGAAACCATTTAGTCAGAGTAAAAAACGGTGAAGAAATCGACGACAACATGATTTTAATGGGCCGTCCTTATAACGACATCAATCCTCAGAAAGCATGGGGAATTTACAATAATCCCAATATTGATTTTTTTGTTTTAGATGTGACTGCAAAAGCATTTAACAAGGAAGACCGCTTAAAAGAAGCGATTCATATTCCTCTTGAAGAGCTTCATGTTCGCTTTGTAGAAATTCCAAGCAAAACTGTTCCTGTTCTCGTTATTTCTGAAAATGGATTGCGCTCAATTCAGGCCTGTGAACTTCTCGTGAAGAAAGGCTTCTTCAATATCAACAATATTTCTGGCGGATATGAATTCTGGCCAGGAAACAAACCTGAAAATAAAACGAACGGGCCATCGGCGGACGTTTAAAACTATTTTCTGTGCTGTAAGTTGAAAATGTGTGTTTGTCCTTCCTCTAGGACTACGAACTTATCTTCAGCAATGGATAACTTTACAAGCGCCTTTTTCAAGTCGATTCGCGGTTGATTGA
The DNA here is from genome assembly GCA_037444575.1 of Bacteriovoracales bacterium. GTDB lineage: Bacteria > Bdellovibrionota > Bacteriovoracia > Bacteriovoracales > Bacteriovoracaceae > Bacteriovorax. The sequence goes on along the minus strand of JBBIME010000010.1, from coordinate 195,459 downwards.
TTGCTTCCGCTGCTACTTTAAATGTCCCCTCATGAATCCCTACACTCTGTTTTGAATGAAGATCAAGGTGTGCCTGCACAGCTTCCTCTGGCTTCATGTGCATGCTTTTAAAAAGTTGATTCGGCTCATAGGCACCAATCGGTAAAAAGGCCAGGTCAGATTCCCCTAATCTTCTATAAATTTCTTTGTAGTGAATTGAGTAGCCGGAGTCGCCTCCAAAATAAATATTGCTTCCATGAAATTGAAACATATAACTTCCCCATAAAGCTTTGTTGTAATCAAATAATCCTCGCGAAGAAAAGTGCTGCGTTGGAGTAAAAGTTATTTTCATATCTTTTATAAAAGAATCTTTCCACCAGTCGAGCTGAGTGACTTTTTTTATACCAATTGATTCCAATTGCTCCTTGTTTCCCAATGGGACAAGGAATGTTGGAGAGAATTTTTCATTAAGTTTTTTGAGCGTGGGTAAATCCATATGGTCATAATGGTTGTGGCTGATCACAACCAAATCAATATGAGGAAGATTTTCAAAATTAATTCCCGGTTTTCGAACACGAGTTGGCCCGATGAGATTCATTACTCCCACCTTCTTTGACCATACTGGATCAGTGAGAATATTGATTCCTTTAAACTGTATTAGAAAAGTGGAGTGATTAACGAGTGTCACAGCTACATCGTTTTCAGTTAAGTTCTCACTCAAGCGAAGGTAGGGATGGTTTTCAACGTTTTTGGGCCAAACAGTTCTTCCTATCTCCATCCAAATTTTTAAACCAAAAAATATACTTCTCTTATTAGGATTGGAAATAGTTGGATTAAAAAAATGTTCGCCATCAAAATGATCTGAACGAGGAAATGTATTTTTGTCAGAGCATGCCATAGAAAAAAAGAGTGTTAAGGCAATACATGAAAGTGTTAACGTTTTTTTCATTAATCATTTCTCCCACCACTAAAAACTTTTCTGGCAGAGAGCTTGCAATTAAATATATTGTCCAAAATGAATGATGAATATTTGTTTTAGACGATGAAACATATAAAAAATTTAAATATATAATTGGAGATTTTTATGAAATCACTCGTATATTATGCTCCTGGAAAACTTGGATTGGCCGATAAACCAAAACCATCAATAAAATTGCCTACTGATGCCATCGTGAAAATTACGAAGACAACAATTTGTGGAACAGATTTACATATCATGAAAGGAGATGTGCCAACTGTTACAGAAGGTCGTATCTTGGGACACGAAGGCGTTGGAGTAATCGAAGAAATTGGAGGAAGTGTATCCAATTTCAAAGTTGGTGATCACGTGCTCATTTCGTGCATCAGTTCTTGTGGAAAATGCTCTAATTGCAAAAAAGGAATGTATTCTCATTGTGAAAACGGAGGTGGATGGATACTTGGAAATCTTATCGATGGAACACAAGCAGAATTTGTTCGCATTCCATTTGCCGATAATAGTCTCTATCCAATTCCCTCTGGCGCAGATGAGGAAGCACTCGTCATGTTGAGCGATATTTTACCAACAGGATTTGAATGTGGTGTTCTCAACGGTCAAGTCAAACCTGGAGACTCGGTGGCAATCATTGGTGGAGGGCCAATTGGATTAGCGGCACTTTTAACAGCACAATTCTACTCTCCAGCAGAGATTATCATGGTCGATGTCGATGACAACAGATTGGAAGTCGCTAAAAAGTTTGGAGCAACATCAGTCATCAATAACAAAGATGGAAAGGCACTCGGGAAAATAATGGAACTCACAAAGAATAAAGGTGTGGATGTTGCCATTGAGGCCATTGGAATACCTCAAAGCTTCGAGCTTTGCCAGGCAATCGTAACAGCTGGTGGGCATATCGCTAACATTGGAGTTCACGGCAAACCTGTTCAGCTAAACTTAGATAAACTCTGGTCACATAACATCACTCTCACCACTCGTCTCGTCGATACTGTGACAACTCCGATGCTTTTTAAAACTGTTATGTCGGGAAAAATTCAACCGAAGCAGCTTATCACTCATCACTTTAAACTCTCCGACGTGATGAATGCATATAAAACTTTTGGCGATGCTATGAATGAGCGCGCCCTTAAGGTGATTATTACGAATGAGTGAATACTCTAGAAAAAGCGGCTGAACTCAAAACTGTCTTCAAGTTTTACACCAAATTTATTTTTGATTATCGAAAGTAGTTCTTTTTCGTTAGCAATCTCTTCTGTAGATGTTTGTTTATTAATCACCGTTGTGAATTGGCGATTGAGAAGTGTCATTCTTCCATTTGGAAGATGAAGCCCCATAATCAAATTCTTTCTAAAGTGAGATTCAGGAAATTGTGACGTAAAAAAATTAGACATGACCAAATCAGCTGGATAAACAGTGTCTAAGTTAAATGCATAAACATTAAACCATCCGTCGTCTGTTTTCTTCTGCAAGAGAATGCCGTGAGTGTGATCTCTCGTAAATCGGAAGACTCCATTCGGTTGAATATCTTCGCGATCCATTTCTAGAGGTATAGGTAGAAAAGCTCCAGGTCCACCAAAGCCTGCATCGGCAATGAATTCTTTACCATTGATTTCAACTAGCAAAATAATATGAGTGCGAGAATTAACTTCAGTTCCTCTATACATCACTCGTGCTAAAAGAGGTCTGGATTTAAAATTTAAGCTTAAAAGCGCCTGTTGAAAAATTCCGTTTAATTCAAAACAGTAACCACCTCGTTGGTTGGTTACAATTTTTCTTTCTAGACTTTCTATGTCGGTGTGAATTGTCCGGTGAAGTAAGCAGTCAATATTTTCAAAGGGAACATTCGTGACTTGCGCCTCTTGTAAATCATAGAGGCTGCTTTCATTGTTTTGGGGAGCGCGATCAAATTTTATCCGCTCCAAATATTTTGTTAAATTCATAATTGATACTAGTCTGCCAGATGCTCAAACAATCCAGGCTGAATTAAAAGCTTAGAATGAAAATTTTTAAGGATCAGCTCAACTCTGTTGAGCTCTAGATCACCGATAAGATCAGTGTATTTTTTTTCAATCTCACCGATGCATTCAAAAAGGTTTAATTTAAATTTAAGACCATATTCAGTGAGGAAAATATTTTGCTCGCGCTTATCGTGTTCATTCATTCTGCGTTCGATATAACCGCGCTTTTCAAGTTCATTAAGGTGAGATGTCATGGTTTGTTTTTTTAGGCCGCAACCATTTCCAATTTCTTTTATGCTTGGACCGTCGTGCTCACAAATAAAAAGCAGAACTTCGAGAAATGATGGACGAAGATCAGTGAACCCTCTCACCTGTAAAAGTGTTAAAAGTTCTCCTGAGTAAGTGCGGTAGATTTTTTTAACGAGAGAGCCAATGCTTGAAACTTTCTTCATGAAAATACCCCCCGGACCTTCATAGTCCTTAAGTAATACTAGTTAGTGTCCCACGAAGAGATTCTTCTCGTCAAGTCTGATATAAGGACCAAACTGAAAAGTCTAAAAAAGGCTTCGAGCGTTTGATATCGAAGTGACAATTCCGCAACAAATTCCAAACGTTAGAAGGTTCGATCCCCCATAGGACATGAGTGGCAACGGCACCCCAACAATCGGCATGAGCCCCGAAACCATACTCATGTTGATCATGGTATGGGCAAAGAAAATTCCGAGCACCCCCACAACGACAATTGAATCAAACATCTTATTTACGTTGGAAGCAAGCCAAAGCAGTCGATAGAAAAGTGCGAGATAAAGGGCTATTAAAAATACTGAACCAACAAAACCATGTTCCTCATTAAAGATCGCAAAAATAAAGTCGGTGTGATTTTCTGGAAGATAATTGAGAGCTCCCTGAGAAGATCTTCTAAAACCTTTTCCAAAAAACTGTCCTGAACCAATCGCGATTTTTGATTGGATGGCATTGTATCCTGAGCCTTTAGCATCAAACTCTGGATCAATAAATGTTGTAATACGTTTCTTTTGATACTCACGAAGACCGAAATTATAAACGACCATCGCACCAACCATTCCAAAAATAGCAATGATGGCAATTGTTTTCCATTTTAGTTTTCTATAAAAAGTAATGATGAAGAAAATAATCATGACGAGCATTCCCGTTCCTAAGTCCGGTTGAATGATAATCATCATTGCAGGGATAATCGTCATCATAAATGGAATGATGAGTTCTCGAAATCCAATTTCTTGTTCAGGCGAAGCTTTTGAATACCAACGCGACAGAACGAGAACCATCGCAATTTTCGTTATCTCAGAAGGCTGAAACTTTAAAGGCCCAAATCCAATCCATCGTTGACCTCCAAGAGCAGAGTGTCCAACAACTAAAACCATTATAAGGAGAACAACACTTATTAAATAACCAGGATAAGCGAGACGATAAAAATTTTTTGGTTGAATAAAGCTTACAACTATTCCAATAATCCAAGAAAGGATAAACCAGATAAGTTGCGTTTTATAAAGTCCCTCCTCCGGGCCAATTCCCTGAGAGTGAGTTGCCGAATAGAGATTTAAAATTCCAATCACGAAGATTGCTGAACAAATCCCAAAAAACGAATAGTCATATCTTTTAAGCTCTTCTCTAAAATTAAACATTCTTACTCCACTGGCCCACGTTGAATCGCGCTACCTTTTTCCAGAGTATAGCTTTTGATTAATTTTCCAGTCTCATCGAAATAATCTTTTGGATTAGTTTCCGGTGACATTGGAACTGGATTAACTCTGTTATCTTCCTGGATCTGAGTCCAAGTCATTTTAGCTTGTTCTTGAGCGATAATTTTTTTCTGATAAGTCGGATAGTATTTATTTAAATAGGAAGCAATAATCTCTTTAGCAACTGGACCAGCGGCACTACCACCATGACAGCCGTGTTCAACAACTACACCAACTGCAATTTTTGGATTTCCTGCAGGAGCATAAGCGGCAAAGAGACCGTTGTTTCTATATTTGTATTCCTGGTTTTCACATTTATTAAAAATTTTGTCTGCAGAAAAACTGATAACCTGAGCTGTCCCTGTTTTAGCTGCCATTTGAATCCCTGCTCCACGAAGAGAAGAAGCCGTTCCCCCTTGCGTGTTAACAACATCAAAAAGCCCTTGCTTAATAAGTCCCATCGTCTTTGGAGAAACTTTAAATTGATGAATCATCTCTGGTTCAAATCTTTTTACAACAGCGCCTGAGTTAGAGAAAATTTCTTTAACAACATGAGGTCTCCAAAGTTTTCCTTCATTGGCCATCGTTGCGTAAAACATCGCTAACTGCAATGGAGTAACGTTGATAAACGATTGACCGATAACACATGAAAGAGTCTCCCCTTTCTGCCATTCGACACCTGTTCTTTTTTTCTTCCACTCTTTATTAGGAATTAACCCACTCGTTTCTCTTGGCAAGATGATTCCCAAGCGTTGTCCCATTCCAAAAAGGGTGGCGTATTTATAAAGAACATCGATGTCCATTTTCATCGCGATATTATAGAAGAAAACGTCACAAGATTCTCTTACGGCTTTTACAACATCAACAACACCGTGCCCTTCTTTTTTCCAACAGTGAAAAGGTCTTCCTCCCATTCGGAATACACCATTACAGACAATTTTAGTGTTCTCATCTACGATTTTTTCTTCAAGGGCAGCAATTGCAGTAAGTGGTTTGAAGGTTGATCCTGGAGAATAGTGCTCTTGAATCGTGCGATCTCTAAGTGGACGCTTTTCATCCATCACCAGCTGTCCCCAGTAATTATTGGTCAATCCTGTCGAGAAATTTGCTGGATCATAGGCTGGACGAGAAACCATCGCGATAATTTCACCTGAATCAATATCAACAGCAACAGCGGCCCCATCTTTTCCATCGAGCGCGTGATAAGCGGCAAGCTGAACATCACGATCAATTGTTAAGCGAACATTTTTCCCTGGCTGAGCAGGCTTATTATCAATTCCAGAATAAAGATCGTCACTTGTTACGTGTCTGCGAGCGCGTCCTCTAGCATCAACTTCCATGAACTGATAGCCATCTTCGCCTCTGATTTCCAAGTCGTATTGTTGCTCAATACCACCCTGACCGATGAAATCGCCTTGCTTGTAATCGTACTTATCTCTTTCGCGCAAGCGTGGAATTTTTTCTTGAGAAATTTCTGAAATATAACCAAGTAAGTGTGCACCTGTATCTTTATCGGTGTATTCACGACTAATAAATGTTTCAACCGAAACACCTGGAAGTTTTGAAGATTCAGTCTCAATAATTGCTACTTCTCTACGAGAAATATTTTTCTTGATGACAACAGGAATATACTTGGCCTGTCCTTGATATTTTTTAAGAATTTTTGTAATCGAATCTGGAGTCGTCTCCAATATTTTAGCAAGGTAAGGAATCGTTTCATCATCACCTTCTAAATATTGAGGTGTAATGATCGCATCAAAACGAGGAACGTTATGAGTAAGAAGAACGTTATTTCGACTGAAAATCATTCCACGTGGAGCTCGTACAACGTCTTTACGAAGACGATTCTCCAATGAGTAATTAAAAAACATTTTCCCATGATAAATTTGCAAATACCAAAGTCTTGCCAAAAGAATGGCAAAACAAACTACGATGATATTGAGAATGATATCAGCTCGTTCCTGGTGGGATTTGACGAGATCGTCTTCACCAAACATTAAATATTATCTCCTAACATACCTCGATCATGGATATTCCAAATTTTATTCAGAATGAAGAAAAAAAGTGGCGATAAAAGAGCAATAATCACACTCTGAGGTAGAAAGCGCCACCCTTTATCAAAAATATAATTTAGGTTACCCAATTGAATATAAATAAGAATCGATTGTACGAAAAACCATAAAAGTTGAAAAACCTGAGTAATTAAAATTGTCATCCCCCAAGAAGAGAAATGGATCATTTCGCGAACGTAAGACACGACCACGCAAATTACAATCCCCGTAACTGTTCCCATCTCCCACCCTTCAATTGAGAAGAACGAATGGAAATATTGAACGATCATAATAAGGATCGCAAGATAAGGAGTCTCAAGACGGAGTCCCAAATAAAGAACTAATAAAATATTAAAAGGTATTCGGAAATTAAGAAGACCGATCATTGGAAAAATAGCAGTCGTCACAATCTCTAAAGCAAAAAGGAGGATTAGTGTTTTTATTAAAGGAACAACGATGTCTTTTAAGTTAGTTTTCATCGTTTAACCTCGTTATTATTAAGTTGCTCTTCAAGTGCTTTCCACTCCAGTTGCTTGTGCTCTTCTTGTTCATAAACCAAAACTAAAACTTCTTCGAGTTTTGAAAAATTAACCAAAGGAGTAATCTCTACGTGTTGAGTAATACCATAACTCTCGCGTTCGATACGTGAGATGTAACCAATCTTAAGTCCTTTAGGATAAACGTTTCCAAGCCCTGCAGTGAGGACGAGATCATTTAAGATAATCGGTTCCGTTCTGTTGACATATTTCATGATACAGCGACCGCGATTGTACCCTTCGACAATCCCATGAGAGCGAAGTCTTTCAACAACACCGTCAACGCGATTGTTAGCATCTAAAATAGTAATAACATCGGCAAAATGATCAGTAAGGCGATAGACGTACCCGACCAGACCTTCAGCGCTTGTAACAACGGATTGAAGTTTTACTCCGTCCTTAAGTCCACGATTGATACGGACAACTTTATAATCATCAGCTGAATCCCAAGAAACAACTCTTGCTACTACTTTTTTGCGCTCGAGTTGATCGCCATACTTAATCAGCTCTCTTAGGCGGTCACTTTCTTTAATCGCTTCCTGATTGCTAAAAATTTCATTTTGAAGCTCAGCAATCTTTGCTTTCAAGGACACATTTTCAGTGCTGGCATTTATATTGGTCACATAGTGATCGACATAAGAGGAGATCCCTCTTTGAAAAGAGGTCACAGCATTCTGAACAGGGGCCATTAAATCGATAATGACTCTTTCAGCAATCGATGTCTTTTGAAAAACATAATCTCGCCGCGACATCCCATAAAGGGCGATGACAAGAATTATGCTGTTGATCACGATCTTCGTTCGTCTCTCTTCTGAATCAGACAGCCTCAACTTGGTACTCCGTAAAAGTTTTGAAAATAATTGTTCTCATAAAGCTTATGCAATCTCTTTTAAAAAGCCAATAACCTTTGCGAAGTAACTTTTTTCTAGATACAATATTTTAAATTTTTTACTCGCAACGAAGGATTGTACAATGTCGGAATTTACTAAAAGCAAAACGGCGAGCTTTTTCGTCACTTTCTTGATTGGATTAATTGTTCTTTCATTTATGTTTACAGGATATCAGTCAATGCAAGCGGGTTCTCCGAATGCCGTAGCAAAAGTTGGCGATCTCTCTATTCGACCAGAGGAATATCAACAGGAATACAATCGTCAAATTGAGTTCTTTAAACAAATGATGGGTGGAGATATCAGCGCTAAACAAATCGAAGCAATGAAAATCAAGGAAAGCACCCTTAAAAACCTAATTCAAAGAAAATTAATGGTTAAATTTGCGACAGATATAGGCACCTATCCGTCTGAAGAAGAGGTTAAAGCGGAAATTAAATCACTCCCTTATTTCTTAACTAATGGGCAATTTGATATCAACCGTTATAAAGGACTTCTTGCCGCAAATAGACTGACTCCGCAGGAATTTGAAGCTGATGTAGTTAATCAACTAAAAATGAAAAACACTCAAGCTCTTACTTCAAATTTCCCTCTCTCTAAAGGATACCTGAATGATTTGCAAAAAATCCGCGATGAGAAATTAGGGGCCGAAATCATTCAAATATCAAAAAATAGTTTAAGAAATTTTGTAGAGGTAACTCCTGCTGAACTTGCTAAATTTTTAGCGGAAGAGACAAATCAAAAACGCCTACAATCAATGTTCAATGAAAGAAAAGCAAGCCTTGATAAACCAGAAGAAGTTAAAGCTCGCCATATTCTTCTAATGACTGAAGGAAAAGACGAAGCAAAAGTAAAAGCGGAAATCGAAAAGATTGCTAAAGAAGTTAACGCTTCTAACTTTGCAAAAATGGCCGACAAATACACAGAAGACCCATCTGGAAAAGGTAAAGGTGGAGACCTTGGATCTTTTGGCCAAGGTAGAATGGTTCCTGAATTTGATAAAGTGGCCTTTGAACAAAAACCTGGAACAGTATCAGCTCCAGTTAAAACTCAATTTGGTTATCACTTAATTTTTGTAGAAAAGAAAACTCCAGGACATGTTGCTACACTAGCTGAATACAAAGACAAATTCGCAAAAGAACTTATCCAAAAGGACAAAGTTGAAGATATTAAAAAGTTAACAGTAGATATTTCAAACAATCTTAGAAAAGCTCTTGAAGCTGGGAACGAGAGTGTTGTTAAGTCGATCTCTGATAAGTACAAACTTCAATATACAAAAGGATCTGTAAATAGACTTGATGGATTATCAAATGGAGCGAACCTTTCTGTAGAAAACATGAAACAACTTTTCTCTGGTGATTTAACTAAACCACAAATTCATTTATTTGATGACGGTGGAACCATTGTCATGATTAAAACTACTCCTGGCGCTGTTACTAAAGACGCTGGTGAGCAAGCAAAAGTGGCCACTGACAATGCAGGATTGAAGAATGCTCTTTCAAGAAAGATGATGGAGTCAATTCTTAAGAAGCTTGAAGAAGATACAAAAGTTAAAATCTACTCAAGCATGTTACAAGAATAAGGAAGAATGCGTGGCCGATAAAAGAAATAAATGGTCTCAAAATACTGAAGGACAATTTTACGTTGATGATCAATGTATAGCTTGTGATGCATGTGTTGTTGAAGCACCTAGATTTTTCGTAATGAACGATTCCGACGGCCACGCTTATGTTAAGCTACAACCAAAAAATGCTAAAGAAATTGAAGAATGTCTCAGCGCTCTCGAAGCTTGCCCGGTGGAAGCTATCGGGAGCGATGGGGACTCTTAATTCTTAGCTCTATTCCCCTGGTAAGTAATACGTCTCTTCTTTTCTATCTCTGAATATTTTTCTCAAATTTCTAGGCTTTGTTTCTCTAAATTTTTCAAGAGACTCGCGAAGCATCTCTGTCGACATCCACTTCCCATTTTTAGCAAAGAACTCTTGATCCGCTCTGGTTATTTCAGGAAGAAGAATATTTCCAATTTCTTTTAAGCTGGCAATCGTTGAAATTGTGAGTGAAGGAACATCTTTAGTGAAATCTGTAGGTATTCCAGATAACCTAGAAAGCATTGGCCATACCCCTGGAATATATCTTGTCGACCAAACAAGCTTGGCCCCGATAGAAGTCATGTCTTCCCGGATTTTATAGTTATATTCATCAATCCAACGGAACATTTCTCCTAAAACGGCATCTTTTCTCCACGAATCTCTCATTATTCGATAATCTGTCCAATCAAGAGCAATATCAAATCGGGAGTCAGTTTCCATATCTGCAGGAACCATCATGTCCCCTTTTCTAACCCCAACTCTTTTTAGAAAACTTTCGTCATTCATCGTAACTTGCGACATCACTTCCGGTAAAATGAAAGATCCCCCAGAGACTTGATTAAATGAATCGTAAGCCACTTCTTCGCAAGAGAGCTTTGAATTATCAGAAAAATCTAATTTGTAATCGTATGGAATAAATTTATGTTTCTTTTTAAGATCCACTACTCTGTCGTACATATAGTCAGCGGCCTTACTTGCCAGCTCGCTATCCTTTGCTCTTAAAACTAGAATGCGGGCATTCTCGTTTTTAAGGGCCTCATCAATATTATAAATCCCCACCCCTTTTCCAACGTATGATTCCATTGTCGTTACTTCTTTAGTCTCTTTATCCACATGAATAAAAACAATATGGCTAAAAAGTGAACGAGGGTGAGCTATTTCTGAAATAGTACTAGAAACAAAACTCACACCTTTAGTGATCATGATGTCTCCATTTTTAAATTCAAATTTAGAAATTGGATCAATCCCCTTTCCAACATGGTATGGATGATAAGATGCTGGTTGATAAACGGGGATCGGCTGTTCTGGAAATTTAATAGAATCTGCTGAAATTTGAGGATCATTGTAATAATGAACCCCCACATAATCTTCACTCGCGCGAATAAGAAGATTTAATTCTTTTAACTTCAGTTTGCAACTTTGGGGAAGGATTTCCAAAATTGAATGCAGGGCCATTCTTGCTTCAAAACTAGCATCAAGAATTTTTTGGCCGTCAGCTTTTAAAATTGCGAGATCAAGGTTTTGCGGAGTAAGCAATTGGTAATCACTTATCAAAGTATCAAACCCTCGATCACAAGTATCTCTACTAATTTCTCTTGTTGAAACTAAATCAACAATTGATCTTGCCTCACTAAGAAGATCAAGTCCCCCCTGTTCAGCACTGGAAACACCTCTGAGAGGTTTTCCAGGTGTAGAGCAAGATGAATTAAAGATTAATAGCGAAACAATTATTAAAAATGAGCGTTTCATCTTTCTTCTCGCGCAAAACAAAGAAGGGCCCAAAGGCCCTTCATTAATTTAAAAAAATTATCTCTTAATTTGTAGAACTTCTTGAAGCATTTGATCAGCAGTTGTAAGCGTCTTAGCGTTTGCTTGGAAGTTTCTTTGTGCTGTCATCAAGTTAACGAACTCGTTAGCGATATCAACGTTTGAAAGCTCAACTGACTTTGAAAGAACCTCTCCTCTACCTGCTTCACCTGGCTTACCAAAAGTTGGTTGACCAGATGACTTAGATTCTTTGAAAAGGTTTTTACCAATTTTAAAAAGACCTTCATTGTTTTCAAATTTAGCAACTGCAATCTGAGCAACATCTTTTGATTCACCATTGTTATAAACTGCAGTTAAAACACCTTTGTCGTTGAATGAAAGAGACGTTAATGTAGCAGCAGTTGATCCATCTTGAGTCCCTCTAGAAATAGATGAGTCAGATCCGTATTGAGTTGAAGCATCAAGACCCGTTCCACCTTCTTTAAGAGTTTGTCCCCAGTTGAAAGCAATTTTCTGATCTTTAGCTGCACCTTTGTTGAAGTTGAAAGAATTTTTCCCTTCTTTTCTTTCTTCTAATTGCCCTTTGTCATTGAAGAGCAATTTACCATTGGCCATTTCGTACATTGCATCTGGTTTTCCACCTTCAACATCTTTTCCATCAGCAGCTATGTGGTATTCCCATTGGTTGTTATCTGTTTTGTTGTAGTAAACAGTAACGTTTCTTGCTGTACCAACGTTATCATAGATAGTCATCGAGTTAGAGAAGTTTGATGTTCTCTCTGGTTGCTCGATGTTAAATTCCATTTTATTAGCACGTGAATCAACGTTCATTAACATATTCACTTCTTTTGTCGCTTTCGCAGGAATTGCAGTTCTTCCTAATTTGATTGGGTCGAGCTTGTTAGCAACTCCACCTTTTTCATCAAAGCCAAATCCCATTACTTTGTATCCATCCATCGTGGTTAATTGCCCTTCTTTATCGAAGTGGAAAGATCCGTCACGAGTATATGTTCTTCCTGCCGGTGCATCGATTGTAAACATACCGTCCCCAGAAAGGGCCAAGTCTGTTACAGAGTCAGTTCTAGAAATATCACCTTGGGTCATAAGAGGTTTAATGTGGCCTAGTTTTGTACCAGCACCGAACTGGTCTCCACCTTCGATACCTTTAAGAGAAACTGCGAGTACGTCTTGAAATTCTGCTCTTGATGATTTGAATCCGTTGGTGCCTGCGTTGGCGATGTTATCACCGATAACTCCCATACCTTGTCCAGATGCATTTAAACCTGAAACACCAATTGTGAATGAACGAAGAATACCCATTTGTCCCTCCTAGACCTAATTTTTCTCAAAGATGTTTTAAGTACTACAGACTAAAAACTAGGGCTTCCGGAAAGGACCAGCTCCGTTTCTTTGAGATTTTTTAATTGTTAATTCATTAATATTGTCGAATCTATTTTCGTAAAAACATTTTCTCCTATGCTGTCTTTATCAATCGCTGTCACGATCGTATTTTTTGGTACGTCCACGATATAAGCGGCCTTACCTGTAATTACTAGCGAGTCTTGCCCGCCTTTAACTTTTAATTTATCGATTGCTGTTTGAAGTTTTGCATACTCTTCTTTATCAAGAGATAAATTTCTCTCTTGTAGTCTTCTCATAGCATGAGTTGAAAGATGAAGTCCTTTTGGGGACTGCTGAACTTCAGATTGTGATTGATCAAGTGTCGTATCGAGAAGGTTCTTAAACTCAGAGGTTTCACCTGGGTTTAATTTATTGGCTGAATCAACATTCTTCTTCGAAGGAATCGAAGAGACGTTTGGAATAAGAATGTTGTTAATTTTTTGATTCGCCATTTTTAAATTATAATCTACCTAATCGTTAATTATTAATTTGGTTCTCTACTTGATTGTACGCTGATGCAGCTTGTTTTTGCAATGCAGGCATTTTTTTACTATCATCTTTTTTTGCAGAAATTTCTTTCTCTGGAAGAGAAAAACTTTCTACGTCTTTTAAGAAAACTTTTTTTCCACCAGAGATATCGAGAATAGTTTCTCCATTCTCAAAACGAACTCCAGTAACAGTACCTTCAGCGCGAGTTGCTCCAAAGAATTTTTGATCCTGATCATCAAACGCCACAACATCGAAATGGTAAGTTTCTTTCGGAGCGATTTGCCCATCAAGACCAACCCCATCCCATTGGATCGTCTGTTGTCCTTTACCAATATCGTCTCTATCGATTTTTCCAATCATTTGGTTTTTATTATCGTAGATGTGAACGATAACTTTCTTAGCGGCTTTTTCCATATAAAAAGGAAGTTCAGCGTCTTTTCCATTTCCTTCGTAATCAATCGTAGTCCCAGCTGTAACAACTTTTTTGCCAAGGAAGCTTGCCCCTTGAAATCTTTTTTCATTGTTGTTGTTTGCTGAAAGGCCATCCATTTTTTTATTCATTGCTGTCAATTGCTCTAATTGTGAAAATTGAGCAAGGTTAGCAGAGAAATCTTTCTGATCCATTGGTTTCATCGGATCTTGATTTTTCAATTGATGAGCAAGTAGCTTCATAAACCCATCTGGTCCTAATGTTTCATGGGCCTTTCTATCAACAAAACGCGATTCAGGTTTCACCCCTGAAATCTTATTGAGTTTATCACCAACTTTTGGATCAGCGGCCTGTGTATCAACAGGTTCAGCTCTTTTCATCTGAATGTCACCAAAAGAATTGCTAGGACTTGCTGGTTTTCCGATCATGGCCATGGATTACGCTCCATAACGTTGTTGGTATTCTTCCCACAACTCTTTTCTTCGTTCAGCACCATTACCAGCTCCGTTGCCTGAGCTGAAATTGCTTGATTCAAAACTCATAAATTGTTTTGATCCATCTGGATTTTGCCCAAATGAACTTGATTGACGTGAATCACTTTGTCCAAATGGAGTTGACTCACTCATACTGCTTACAATTCTCAAATCAGATAGGTTGATACCTGCTTGATTTAAATTTTTCATCAGACTCACTTCATTCTTCACAAAGAAGTCATGGCCTTCTTTGCTTGAAGTTGTGATTTGCATATCAAGTTGATTTAAACCACCATTCATTGACTCTGGCATTTTACTTACTTGAATTTTAAACTCTCCAAGAGATTCATGCTTTACAGTCAAGTCGAGACTCTGTCTGTTGGCAACGTTATTTTGCTCAACATAGTCTGAAATCTTTTTGATGATTTCATTTGTGTTAGATGTGTGAAGGTTTGATAGATCTAATACTTTTTGATTAGCGTTTGTTTGCATATCAGCGTGAGCATTATTACCTTTAGTGTTTTGAACTGCAGGAATTGCATCTTGCTTAATGCTCGCTAACTCAACTCCAATTTTTGTTTCTTTAGATTGAAGCTCATCAACTGACTTAAGTTGTTTCTTTGTATCTTTTGATGCTAGATCTTTTGTATTTCTAATCAGAGGATCACTTATTAGATTTAATCCTTGTCCATATGTTCTAGCATTTTGATTGATCATTTTTGGAAGAACATCAGATTCATTCTTTCCGTTGAGTACTGCTAATGCCGGCGCTTTCTTCTCAGCTGATTGCATGTTCTTTAAGTACTCTTCTCCTGTGACTGTTACTTTTTTCTGAGCAACAGGATTTTCTTCTGACACTGTGTTTTCGGTAATGCCTTTATCCTTTGCTCCCTTCATTAAAAATTCAAGTGGAGTTTCAGATTTGAATTCACCTTTAACAGGCATTCCTTTTTTTGTTTCAAGATTTTGAAGTGAGTTAGTTTTCTCATTTCCTAATTCTTGATTTTCTTCAAGGTCTTGAGTGCCTTTTAAGCTATTCAATAACTGGTCAAGGCTTCTATTTGTACTGGAAATTTTATTCTCAACATTTTTATCTGTTGTTTGCTCTGTTTTAGGTGAACTTGTATTAACTGTTTTTACTAGCGCTGATTTGGCCAATAGATCAGCTGCATTTTTTGGATCTACTGCAACTTTTCCTTCACCCTTTTTTTCTGTATCAGTCTCTGATTTTTTTTCAGATAAAAGATTTTTTAAAGTTTCACCCTTTTCAGATTTTACTTCAGATGTTTTGCCAGAAGTTTCGGCCATGCTTGCAAATAGAGATGAGAAATCTCCATTGGCACTCTCAACGTTTGCTCCCTCTCCAGACTTAGCTGCGATTTTATTCTCAGCTACTCCTTGAGTCTTTGTTGACCCATGAGCTGATTTTGAGAGTTGTTGTACCGGTAATCCGTGCATATTTTCCTTAAAAATAATCGCAACGCCTTGCGTGCTATTTCTGAGTGTATCCTATTTTTTCATCTGAAGAAACTGCTTCTGAAGTCGGGCAGAAACTTCCTTGTCCATTAAGTTGAAGATCTTTGAAGCCTTCTGCGCTTCAAGTTGTCCCAGTATCCGAACAGAAAGGTCAGGATCTTGGACGGATAAAACGTCCGCTGCTGATTGCGGTTTCATTCCTGCAATGACTTCCACCATCTGACTTACTCGCTTTTCTACTTTTTCATTTTGTGAATCAACACATCCTAAGAATTTTTTTTGTGAATCTTGAAACTCAACAACTTTTTTCTGAAAATCTGATGTGTTAATTTTTAGTTGCTCTTGTTCCTTTTGCAAATTGAGTTCTTTAACTTTTAGTCCTTCTTCTTTTTGTAAAAGTTCTTTAGAGAAATCGACTAAGTGTCCGCTGCCTGCTTTCTTCATTAATTTTTCAGCTTCAACCATGACTGCAGCTTTAAATTCTTCTTCAGTGTAAAGACGCTTCTCTGGTCCAGCTGGTGCAGCACCTTTTTTAGCTGGAGTGTTCGCCGCAAACAACAACGCTGAACTTAGTACAAATATTAAAACTAATAATTTTTTCATCTTATTCAATCGCCCCATTTCTTCTGATCATCAAGAGTTCATCAATTGCCTCTTGTTCTTTTTTATTTCGCTCTTTCGTCCACTCGCCTTTCTTTTTATCTTTGAAGTTTTCCATTACCTTCACCTGGCCTCGAGCTTCGGCCAATTCAACAATTTTTGCATCGTATTTTTTCTTCAGTGCCCAGAGAAGATTTTCTTTATTTTTAATTTCTTCTTTTTTCCCCTGAATAAAGTAAGGAAAAAATTGAATCATTCTACCGGCCGCTGGATCTTGCATAAAAGTTTCCTGGGCCTCATAGGTTTCATCAATGGCCTTATTCGCAAGAATAATCATCGCTTCGACTTCACCAATTTCTTTTAGGATCTCTCCCAATTCAATTTTAATTTTTTTTTCATTAAACTCGCGAACTTTTAAAAGGGCATCGAGTTTAAATTTAAATTTTTGTGCCATAAATTATCTATTTAAAATTTTCAGCTTTTCGAGCTATTTCAACCATTCTGTCATAGAGAACTTCAATTGATAAAAACTCAGTCATTCCATGACTCTGTTTAAGAAGATTCATCAGATCATCATAAATTAGAAGGGCCTTATCTACTTTAGGGTTAGATCCTTTGGCATAAGCTCCTACGTTGATCAAATCTTCGTTTGCTTTATAGGCGGCCATAAGATCGCGAAGGTGGCTTGAAACAATTCGATGTTCACGAGTTGCAACTTTCCCCATAACCCTTGAAAGACTTGCAAGAACATCAATGGCCGGGAACTGGTTTCGTGAAGCAAGCTCTCTTGATAAAACAATGTGCCCATCGGCAATCGCTCTTACAGCATCGGCAATAGGCTCATCCATATCGCCCCCCTCAACGAGAACGGTATAAACACCAGTGATTGATCCTGCTCCTGCTTTTGTCCCCGCTCTTTCCATCAATTTTGGAAGACGAGCAAAAACAGAAGGAGTGTAACCTTTTTGTCCTGGCGGCTCTCCAGCTGAAAGAGAGATCTCACGATTGGCCATAGCAAAACGTGTGATTGAGTCCATCATCAAAAGTACATCTTGATTTTTATCTCTAAAATATTCTGCAATCGTTGTTGCAACGTATGCTGCTTTCATTCTGATAAGTGCTGATGTATCAGAAGTTGCGACAACAACAACTGATCTTTTTAAACCTTCAGGGCCTAAGTCTGATTCGATGAATTCTAAAACCTCGCGACCACGCTCTCCGATTAGAGCGATGACGTTGATATCGGCGCTGGAGTTTTCAGCAATCATACCGAGAGTAACTGACTTACCAACCCCTGATCCGGCCATAATCGCGAAACGTTGGCCTTTACCTGCAGTCATAAAACAATTGATTGCATGAATTCCAGTATCAAGTGCTTCTCTTATTGGTGGACGTTCTAGAGGGTTAAGAGCATGCCCATAAATACTTCTTGCTTCAACATTAATTGGTTCAATCGGGCCTTTTCCATCAATTGGATTTCCCTGGAAATCAATCACTCGCCCTAGCATTGCTTCTGAAATTTTTATAGTCGTTGTTAAATCTTTTAAATAAACGCGTGTTTCAGAATTTATTCCGGAAAGTTCATCGTAAGGCATGGCCATACAACGAGTGCCATTAATCCCAACAACTTCGCCAAGAGATCTATCTCCAAACTCAGTCACAAACTCTACGTTTGATCCGATAGGAGCACGAGAGAGGTTTACTTCAAAAACCATCCCTTTATTGGCAAAAACTTTTCCGATTCTTTGATAAGGAGACGAGTACTCGTAGTTTTTGTGAATAGAAAGTAGGTCAAGATTTTTATCCATATCGCTATTCACCCTTTAATTAAGCTTCAACTAAAACATCTTCAAAAAGCTTGTCTAAACTTTTAAATTGCTCTTCCATTGTTGCATTGATAATTCCATTGTCTGATTCGACAATCATTCCTCGAGTGGTAATTGCAGAATCAATTTCTACTCTAGCATTTTTTAATTCACCTAGACGTGATTGAACGTGAGCAAGAACTTCAGGCATACCTGCAAAGTCATCAGCGTTAACCTGAATCAAAAGATTTTGACGTGCTTGAATTTCTAATAATAATTTTTCAAGCAAGCGTTCTACATAAGTGCCATCGTCTTTAAGCTCTCTAAGGATAATCCACTTAGAAAGATTTTTTAGAAGATTGTAAATTTCTTTCTTTTGTCTATCTATGATTGTTTCCTGAGTTTTAAGAACTTCAGTAACCATCTGAGAGAAATTTTCAAGTTTTTGATCAACAACACTTCTCATTTCATTGAAGATTTCTTCACGCCCTTGATTAACGCCTTCATCAAATCCAGCTTTAAAAGCCTCATCTTGAATTTCAGCAACTCTTCTAGCAACTTCTTGTTCAACCGCTGCTTGATACTCCTGTTCTTCTTGATCTTTTAGTCCTCTGTATTTTTCTACAATCGGATTGACCTTAAACTGAGTATTTTTTGCGTGAGTTCTCTCTTCTCTAATAACTTTTTGAAACTCTTTTTTCGCGATGGCCTGACCTGAAGAAAGAAGAGGTTTAAATTCAAATGTGGTTACTTTGTCGGCTTCAACATCTTCATCTGTAAAGTTATGAAACTTGTATTCTGTAACATCTGAAAATTGTTTCACCATAAATTAATTCCTTATTCCTCTTATACCAGTGAATCACCGTCAGAACCGCGAGCGATAAACGCTTTACCTTGAGCTTCAAGTTCTTTAGTTTTTTGAACCATTTCAGCTTGTGCTTTTTCAACATCTGAAAGTTTAGTAGGTCCAAGTGCTTCAAGATCTTCTTTAAGAAGCGTAGCTGCTCTGTTTGACATATTTCTGAAAATCTTCTGCTTAATTTCTTCAGGCGCAGTCTTCATTGCAATAGCAAGCTTTCCATTGTCCACTTCGCGAAGAAGATTCTGGATACCTTTATCATCAACGTATAGAAGATCTTCAAATGTGAACATAAGTTTTCTAATTTCTTCAGCAAGCTCTGGATCTTTTTCTTCAACACGAGACATGATATTTTTCTCTGTGTTTTTATCCATAAGGTTAAGCATATCAGCAATCGGCTCAACACCACCAAGCTGGTTAGTATCAATAGAACCAAGAGTACTGAGCTCAGTTTTAAGAACATCATCAAGTTGAGAGATAAGCTCTGGTGAAACGTAGTCAAGGTTTGCCACACGAAGAACAACCTCGGCCTGAAGACCTTCAGGTAATCTTCTAAGAACATCCACTTTTCTCTCTGGTGCAAGGTGAGCAACAATAAGAGCAATCGTTTGAGGGTGTTCGTTGATGAGAAAGTTCGAAAGAGTTCTTGTATCAACGAGTTCAAGCGATTCAAGTGTATTCGTTTGACCAACTTCAACAATTTGTCCAAGAAGTTGTTTTGCTCTATCTTCACCGAGAGTATTAATGATAAAGTCGCGACCACGGTTTTCAGCAAAGAGTAGATCATTTTCTTCGTTTAGTTGCTTATAGAAATCTTCTAAAACCCTTTTTACCATCCAGATTGGCGCGCGTTTAACGTTCGACATGGCATTGATCATTCTCTTAACATCATTATCTTTCATGTTTTGAAAGATAAGCTGAGTGATGTTCATACCAAGAGAACTTAAAAGAAGACCTGCTCTATCCTGACCATTCAGTAGTCCATACTCTGTGTCGGGGTCTAGTTGGTTGTCGTCAATCGCTGCCATATTCTCATTCCTCTAAAGGGTGTATTAAGCAATTTGTTTATCCGATTCATTCGAGTGAATCATCTCGTGAATAATCTGTGCTGCTTTACCTGGATTGTTTTCAACCAGAGCAATGATTTTTTCACGGAGCATATTTCCTTCAATCTTTTCAGGATTCAACTTCTCTTCAATTTGAGGAAGAGCATCTTCAAGTCCTGGAAGACGTTGGTTGGCCTGAACTTTTTCTAATTCTTCAAGAGTACGTGGTAAGAAGTCTTCCACAGTCTCGATTGTATTGTCTGTAACCCATTGGATAAATGGACGGATAACAAGGAAGAAGAATAATGAAATCGTTAATCCCACGGCCAGGTACTTCACGATGTTTCTAATAAGTTCGCGGTTAGCTTGTTCTTTTAACATCGCATCTGCCACAGACATATCTTCGTGTGCAAATTCCATATTCTTAATAACGAGCTTATCTCCACGTTTATCACTTGTTCCAAGAGTGCTCGCTACGATTTGAGAAAAGTTAGCAAGATCAGCTTCGCTCCATTTCTCATACTTCATGATAGGATTTCCATTCTTATCAAGCTGAGGCTGACCATCTTCACCAATAACTGCAATTCTCTTCCCATCAATCATTACCGCAGCAGAAATTGCTTTTACACTAGCAGATGGTTTTCTTGATTGAGTTACAGTTGTTGGAACATTTAAATTTCTAGTTGTAAGTTCTTTAGTTACATTATTTTTTGTTTCCGCAACTCCTGGTTGAGGAACTTCTCCAGGAAGATTAGATTGAGCACCAGCGATTCCTTGAGGAGAAGGACGAGAACCATTTACGTTTTGAATGTTTTTTACTTCCGAAACAACCGCCGCGTTTTCATTATCATATGTTGTTGCCGTCGCCACAGATTCAGTGAAATCTAAATCCACTGTAACTTTTGCAACAACTTTTCCATCACCAACAACTTTAGTTAAAATTTCTTCAATTTGTTTTTCGTATTTTTGGTTTAATTGAGCTTCAAGGGCCAAGCGATTAGCAGTTGTTGCTGTCATCGCATCACCTACGTTTTCAGAAAGCTTCTTACCTCTATCATCCAAAATAACAACGTTTTCAGCTCTCATTTCTTCAACTGAAGAAGCAACTAGAGAACCAATACCTTTAATTTCTGCCGGTGTTAATGAAACTCCATTATTAAGTTCAAGAACAACTGAAGCCGATGGTGCTTTCTTTTCAGCGACAAATGGAGATGATTCAGGAATAGAAATGTGAACGCGTGCACGCTTCACACCTTGAATATACATAATTGTCTTAACAAGCTCTCCTTCAAGAGCTCTTTGCTTATTTACCTTTTGAACAAAGCTCGTTGTCCCAAATGATTGCTTGTCAAAAACTTCATACCCTACAGTTCCTGAAAAGCTTGTTCCAAGTTTTGCAATTTCAAGGCGCCATACTCCAACTAAATCTTCTGGAATTGAAATTGTTTTTCCATCATTTGACGTTTGATATGGAATTTTCTTTTCTTCTAAAAGAATGGCAATTTTTCTAGCATCTTCTTTATTAAGATCTGTATAAAGAACATCGTATCGAGTCTTTGATGCCCAAACAACAATTCCGGTCATGGCCGCAACGATCATACAAGAAACAATAATAAAACCAATTTTTTTGGTCGCATCAAGTCCATTAAAGAACTCTTTAAAGTTTCTGTAAATTTTCTCTAATATATCTTGCAAGGCCATCCTCCTGATTACTTAATTTCACATCCTATGAAATCAAACATCACCTACATCTGCATTCTCATAATTTCTTTATAAGCTTCGATCACTTTCATTCTAACTTGGTTCATTGTCTTGAAAGCAATTTCTGCGTTTTCAACAGCAAGCATCGTTTCGTGAATATTTTTAGTCTGACCAGAAGCGAGTTTTTCAATCGCTTTATTGGCCTCAACTTGCATGCTATTTACTTCTGTAAGAGAGCTCGCCAACATTTCGCTAAAGCTTTGAGGTGGCTTAGCTCCGATAGATGGATTCGCCGCAAGTTCATTGAACTGTGGCAATGTCGCCTGATCAATTGAAGCACTCTTCATCCAGTCTTGAGTGTTGTAGCTGGAGAGAAGCTTGTTCATGTTACCTACATTTTCAATTGCCATACATTATCCTCTATTAAAATTAGTTTTTGCCAATTTCTAAATCTTTCAGTGCCATGCTTTTTGCCGTATTCATTGCATTGATATTGGCTTCATAGGCACGTGAAGCTTCAATCATATTGGCCATCTCTTCCATCGTGTTGATGTTTGGATAAGCTACATATCCTTCTGCGTTTGCATCTGGATGGTTTGGTTCATATTTTAAAACTGGTGGCTTCTTACTGTTACTCACTTCCTTAGCAATAACAGTTTGAGCATTCTCTCCCATCTCTCCACTTAGGATTTCTGAAAAAGATTCTTTAGCTGGCTCACTACCAAATACAACTTCTTTTGGTTGATAAGGTCCACCTTCTGCTGTTCTAGTCGTTTGAGCGTTGGCGATATTAGAAGTAATAGCGGCCATTCTTTTTTTATTGGCCGTGAGTCCAGAAGAACTAATTTTTAAACTTGTTAGTAAATCCATTTACTCTCTCCTACGCTTTTATTAACGATCAGATCCAACAGTGTATTTCATCAATCCTAGTTTTTTATTCAAAAGCTGAATTGAAGCATCATACATAATTTTATTTTCAGCCATGTCGGCCATTTCCTGATCGCGATCAACAGTGTTGCCATCAGGACTTACAATTCCATTTGATTCTTCATAAATCTCAGGTTGTAAATTATTAAAACCACCGCCCCCAACATTAAAATGTTTGGAGTCGGTAGTTTTTAAAGTTTGTTGTTCATCAGTATCAAGAGCGCGAGCCAAAGCATCTTCGAAATCAAGTTTCTTTGCTTTGTAGCCAGGAGTTTCAGCATTAGCGATATTAGATGCAATCAATTCCTGGCGCATTTGGCGATACTTCAATGAAGCTGCTAATGCTCTGGTTGTTTTATCATCAATATTCATAACCTCTCCTCTCTTATTCTAACTCGAGCCTATCTTAGGTTAACGAAATACGAAGAACCTTCTGTTCTGTATTCGTTAATTTTATTTCTTAGAGTTCTAATTGAAACACCAAGAATCTTAGCTGCTTGAGTTCTGTTTTCACTAGTGTGCATAAGAGCTTTCTTAATAAGAAGTTTCTCTGCATCTTTTAAAGACATTAGTCTTACACCGTCAGAGTCATCTTCACTCATGAAGCTAACTGATTTTTTATCACTTACTTCATAAGAGCTCTCATCTAACAGAGAAGCGTTATTGTTTATAGAGCTAGCGATCACTTGCTTTAGCTCATGAATATTGTTTGCCCAGTAGTGAGATGTGATTCTATCCATTGCAATTTCATCAATTGCAGTATTTGTTTCCTCAGCACCTGTCGCTTCTGCCATAAAATGTCGAGCTAGTCTTTGGAGGTCTTCTTGTCTTTCTCTTAGAGCTGGAATTGTAACCGCGTTGTTCGCGAAGATTGAATAAAGGCCGCGGTAGAATCTACCTGCACCAACAAGCTTAGAAAGATTTTTTGTAGTCGTTGCGATTAGACGAACGTCGATGTCGTAGTCTTCAAGTTCGTTGATAATTTTATGAAGTCTTTTTTGGAATTCTTCATCAAGACAATCGATATTAGCAAATACTACAGTTCCTTTATTTGCTGCTTCAAGGATCCCTTTGTTGAATCTTCCAGTTGCATTGTCTCTATGACCTAGGATTCTGTTTTCTACTTCTTGAGCAGAAAGAGAACAGTCAACAAGTTCAAAAGCTTGGTGAGCACGTCCTGAATTTTCATGGATATAACGACCTAGAGTTCTTTTGCCTACACCGTTTTCGCCTACGATAAGAACTGCTGCTTTACTTACAGATAAGTTTCTCGCTTGTCCTAGAGCTTTCTCTACTCTTGCATCAGTTCCAAAAAGTTCTACTCTAATCGTTTCCATCTGACCTCCTGTCATACGAATTGCCTCCATCCTGTGAAGCTTATTTATAATGTTTTTTCTTTCAAATTCAGTAAACTGAGTTCGCTCTTAGCAAGTTCCTTGATGTAATCCGACGTATTTTTGTCGTTCATCAAACTTGTGAAAACTTCTCTTCCCTCTTTAACTTTCTGATTATTGATCATCGCTTGGCCTAAAAGATAATTCACTCGTCCTGTGTAAATCGATTTAGGGTTAGCTTTCTTAAAATCAGTAATCTTTTTTTCAAATAACATGTAGTTTTCTTTCTTCTTGCCAGCGGCTATTTCGATACCGAGATAGGCAATTCTTTCCCGGACATTCTGAATATAAGCATTGTCCGTGCCAAAGCTATTGGTGTCATTTAAGATCGCTTCACTTACTTTCAAGAATTTATCCGACTGTCCTTGTTCGTAAATAGAGTCAGTATAGGCCCGGATCATATCCGCGACGTCTGAAGGATCATATATTATTCTTTGATCTTGTTTAGAGAAAAAATTCTCAAATTGTGTGACAGCCTCAGAGTAATTCTTCTGATTGAATGCCGCAAAACCCTTGTAGTAATTGGTTTTATTATAGTTAGGCATTCTCTTTTCGAAGCTAGCAATATTTTTTTGAACAAGGTCCCAGTTCTGAAGCTTCATATCCTTAATCAAGACAAGCTCAGAAAGAAGATCGCTCGCTTTCTGTGAGTTATCGCGCTTAATCCAGATAGGGAACGTTCTATTTGGAGTATCTTTTAACTTCTCAAAGCTAGAGTAAACATCATCAAATCCTTTATAGAGGCCTAGCTTCACATAGCTACTTCCCACTACAAAATTCATAAATGGATCTTGCGCCACTTTATCAACGTATTTATCTTTGTAAGTCTGCCATGCCTTAATAACTTGTGAGTATTCTGATTTTTTATAAAGATCAGAAATAATTCCATAAATAATTTCAGCACCATCGCCATCAAAAATGCGAGCATCGATTTTTGGCATACTTACCATTGGAAGCAGTGACAGGTAAGCTAAAGCTTCCTTGTATTTTTCATCTACAATAAGTGAACGTAAACGAACTTGCTGAAGAAGTTTAGTTAGGTTTTTATCTGGAGTAACTTTCGAATTTTTATCTGTTTCAAGGAAAATTCTAATTTCGCGATCGCGATCATCAAGAACAAACTTTCGTACACTTCTAAAGCCCACGTAACGGATACGGGCTTCGTAACTAATATTGCTATCAACGGATTGATCAATTGCTTTTTTATAAAGATCCATTGTCTCTGCATAATTGCGATCAAGAAGATCAGAACAAAGAGCAATTCTAAGATTTGCATTGCTCGCTACAAATTCATGCGAATAATTTTTTGAAAAATCCTGATAAAGATTCATTGCATCTGCATAACGACCAACTCTAAAGTAAGCTTCTGCAGTGTTATACATGATCACTGGATCAATTGGTTTTGCCAGTGATGCTTTATTTTTTTCATAGAGACTAATAACACCTGGAACATTTCCTGAACGAAGAAGCGCAAATGATTGATACGCTAGCATCAATTGAGCAGGAAGGACCTTCTTCATAGTTTTTTCTTGAGCGAGTTCCTGGATTTTTTCAACCTGACCAAGTTTTGCAAGAGAGTTTAGCATTGCCTCTGCTGGAATTGCTGACTCTTCAAAATCAAAACTATCTCTTGTTCCTGCATAGTAGTTCTTTGCTAGTTGTAGAGTTCTTAGATGCTCGCCTTTCTCCATATAGTAAGATAGGAGATATTTATAGATGGCTTTTTTTAGTTCGTAGTTATCACTCTTTTCAGAAAGAGTCGTAAGCATACTTAACGCATTTTTAAAAAGTTCTGGATTTGGTGAATCGATATTTTCTCTTAAAATAGCATTAGCTTTAATGAACTCAACAAGCTCCCATTCTGCCATCATTCCGTATTTTTCTTGGAAAAGCTTTATCGACTTATACATCAGCCCCCATTTCCTCTTTCTATAAAGATTGATGGTCAACTGAAGGTGAGCTTCCTTTTCACTTTTTTTGAAATTGCGATTAGCGATTGGGAAAAAGATTTCTGGAATTTTTGTTTTAAGGCTTACTACTTCTTTATAGGCAGGAGCAATTGGATCATAATCCCAAATAAAAGTGGCCCCATAGCGGAAGTCTCTATATGGTTTTTTAGAATCTGCTTCTTCTTGAGCTAAATCTTTTTCAGATAATACTTTCGGCTTATTTGGATCAACGATAAAACTTGAAAGAACTTTATCTTCTTTCACTTTCTCTACTAATAATTCATTAGCTTCTTCTTTTGAATTTTTCTGCTCGATTTTAACTTTCTTCTTTTTTGCCTTTGAAACTTTTTCTGCAACTGGAGCAACTACTTTTTCAGGGACCTCTACAACAGGAGCTGCTTCCACAGGTTGCTCTTCATCTATTGGCTTTTTAACGGCTGCTTTATTAAGCGTTACAGTGTCTCCGTCCATCCAAAAATCGACAACGTACTTCTTATCTCTTTCGCGATAGAAGCTAAACATTTCAACACTGTCACTTTTTAATTCGATTTCAATGGCCATTGCATTGGAAGAAGCTGAATCAGAATCAGATTCTTTGTAACTCACACCTTTTATATAAGATGGATCGATTTTTAGAGAGAGCAATTCGGCCTTTAAATTATTATACAGATCTCCACTGAGTGTTCTGATAACAACCTTATTACCTTTTTTATTGAATTGAAGTTGATCGCGACCGGTGAAGAAGTTCCAACGCAAATAAGTTGATGCCTTCTCTTGATTAACAAGAGTCTCCGCAAAGGAAATATTTACCAATAAAAATAGTGAAGCGAAAAAAATCGTCAAAAAATTGAAGAATTTTTTTACTGGGCACATTTTCACGAAACATCCTGTTCGCATCAAATTGTCCTTATGAGAGCCCTGTTAATATGAAGTATCATTCGTCCTGAATGTACTATCTGACTCACTACTAGCTTACCTGTTTTTTGATAAATTTAAAGGAATTTTTTTCCGAGCGGCAATCTTTTCTTGTCATTTTTATGACAGGCGGAAATGTTACACTGTTTACAATAATTTAGAACACTATTCTAATAAAGATAAGCCTTTAATTGGAAAGACCTACTAATTTAGATGAGTTTATGAAGCACTTACTTTTATCTTTATTTATTCTCACATCCTTATACTCTTGTGCGAGCACAAGTAGTGGTGTTTACAAAAAAAGCACTGATGTCACCAACAATTTAATAAATGATATTCCTCATCCTTGGAAAGAAATTAGTTCTGAGGGATCGGATTTCGCTCTGGAAAACAGCAAGAGCAAATCATTTTTTCTCTTTAATAGCGCTTGTAGAAAATACGAAGGGAGTAACCTCAATGCTCTTACCTCTTCTATCCTTTCAGGCATTGACGACCTCAACATCATTGAAAGAAAGAATGTTTTTTACCAAGAAAGAGAAGCTGTTGAAATTTTAGCAAGTGGAAGACTAGACGGAGTTGAACGATTTTTTAAAATTATCACTATTCAAAAAAACTACTGCGTTTATGACTACGTCCTCATCTCCACCAATAGAAAAAATATTGATGCTGATGTACCCGCACTACAAACTTTTTTACAGAGGATCATAATTAAGTGATTGATCTAATTGTTTCTAAACTTCACAATCGCTACGAAGCCACAAAAAATTTTTTCGTTTTTGTTGGTGAGATTTTTGGACTTTTGTTTGAAACCATTCAGTGCACTTTTTCCAGGCCATTTTATTTCTCTCGGTTGATGGAACAAATTAATCATAATGGTTACGGCTCAATATCCATCACTGTTGTAATAGGTCTAACGATGGGTCTGGTTATGACCTTAAACTTTGGATATGGTCTGGCAAAATTTGGAGGAACACTTTACGTTCCTGCGGTTGTATCACTTTCTCTTGCCCGAGAAATGGCCCCCTTATTTACATCATTATTAGTTGCTGGCCGAGTTGGATCAGGTATTGCTGCTGAAATCGGAGCAATGAGCGTCACTCAACAGATCGATGCTATCCGCGCTCTTGGAACTTCTCCAGTTCGAGTATTAGTTGTTCCAAGATTTTGGTCTCTTGTTATATCGCTTCCCCTTCTTTCCGCTCTTTCTTTTGCAGTTGGAGTAATAGGCGGAATGATTGTCTGTAAAATGGAATTTGACATTGTTCCAGGATTTTATCTTTATAAGGTCTT
This sequence comes from Bacteriovoracales bacterium, assembly GCA_037444575.1. Taxonomy (GTDB): domain Bacteria; phylum Bdellovibrionota; class Bacteriovoracia; order Bacteriovoracales; family Bacteriovoracaceae; genus Bacteriovorax. The sequence goes on along the minus strand of JBBIME010000010.1, from coordinate 167,243 downwards.
TGCGACTGTAAAATTTCGCGACTATATGTCAGGGATTATAAAGTCAGCGGTCTTTGGTGGGATCATCACCATCTTTGCTTGTTACAAAGGATTACTTACTAAAGAAGGAACAAAAGGAGTTGGAGTCACAACAACCTGGGTTGTTGTAACAGCTTCAATTTTAATTCTCGTTACTGATTTTTTTATCAGTAAAATATTTTTGGTTATTTGGTAAACGATGAATGAAGTACTGCTAGAACTTAAAAACATTCACAAATCCTTTGGCCAACACCTGATTCACTCGGGCGTTAGTCTCACGTTACATAGAGGAGAGAGTCTTGGGCTCCTAGGTGGATCTGGAACCGGGAAATCAGTCCTGTTGCGATCTATTATTGGTCTTGAGCGAATTGATGAAGGAGAAATCCTCTTCAAAGGTGAACGCATCGATCAGCTTACTGAAAACAAACTCATTCCTTACAGAATAAAAATATCCTACTCATTTCAAAGTGGAGCACTCTTTGACTCGATAAATGTTTTTGAAAATATCGCCTATCCTCTTTTTGAACATACAACTTTTAGCTACGCTCAGATAAAAGATAAAGTCGCTGAGATGTTAAAGCTGATTGATCTCGAAGGAAAAGAAGAGCTCATGCCTTCTGACTTATCTGGTGGGATGCAAAAGCGCGTGGGGATGGCCCGAGCAATGATTTTAAATCCTGAAATTGTTCTTTATGATGAACCGACAGCGGGACTAGACCCAGCGAACACTTTAAATGTCGTTTCCCTCATGCAAAAGCTTAAGAAAAAAGGACTCGCTTCTATTTTTGTCACTCACGATATTCCTTCAGCAATCATGCTTTGCGATCGCATCGTCGTTTTACATGAAGGAAAAATTATTTTTAACGATACCCCTTATAAATTTCAAAATTCTGAAGATCCCAACGTCAGAAAATTTATCTCTCAGCAAGGACTACATATATGATTAAACCTAGCGATAAAAAAAACTATCTCATTTCTGGGATCTTCATCTCTCTTCTCCTCGGCGTAGTCATGACAACGATCTTCATGCTTAACAAAGAAAATCCAATCTTTTCCAGAAGAGTGTATATAAAAACAGAAGTTAAGAGTGCACAGAACTTAAAAGATGGTGCTGCTGTTCAACTAAAAGGAATCAAGGTAGGAAGTGTCTCTGCTATTAAATTTAAGGACGTTGATACTTTAGAAATCACTCTTGGAATCAATGCTGACTACAGCGAATGGATAAAAAAAGACGCAGTCATTACTTTTAAAACTCAAGGTGTTCTCGGGGATAAATTTCTTGAAATCACTGGTGGAACTGAAAGCGCACAATCTGTCCATGATGGAGAATTACTTCCAACTAAAGAATCAAATCAGTTTGAACACATCATCACAAAAAGTGAAGACTTAGTGGTTTCTGCTGGAAGCATTCTTACTAAATTTGATAAAATTCTCTCAGGTGTCGAGTACAACCGACTGGAAAAAATTCTACTTAATCTAGAAAATTTAACAGCTAATACTAATAAACTCATGAGCACTTTAAATGACAAAAATATTGCTCAATCAATGACTAACTTAAAACAATCAAGTGAGTCTATGAGCAAAATCACTAAGCAAATTGAAACAGGCCCTGGAACTCTCCACGCTCTTATTTACGATCAAGGATTGCATGAAGATCTTAGAACACTTGTAGGTGGGGCAAATCGAAGTAAAGTTCTTAAATATTTTATTCGTGAATCAATCAAGAAGGGTGAGCAATAAAACATCCTCTTGTTAGTTTTAACAAGAGGATGTTGCTTGTACTTATAGATAAAAATAAACAAATGCTAACGCCACTTTATCAGATGCTGGAATCGTTGTTCCAGTAACTGCATCAGTGTGAGTCCATTCAGACTTGAATGAAATAACAGGGATTGGACGATAAGTTAAACCAAGTGACTTCGCAAAAACGTTACTTGGAGTATAACCAACATTCACACCATCTTTATCAGCATGATTAACACTTGCTCCTCTATAGCTGTCTAAAAGAACAAATGGAATAAACTCTCCAGCCTTTGTTTCAAGCGAGTAAGAAAGCAGTGTATAGAACCCACGTTGACCTAATTGAGAGTTTTTCTTATCTGTTAATTGAGCGATCTCACTCCAAAGAGTAAGGCCTTTAAACGTTAACTGTAACTCCGCTCCCTTTGCAAATTGGTTATGGAATTTATTTGTTGTCAACGTTGTATCGAAAACATGGTATTCAGCGGCCAATAATCCCGCCTTAAACCAAACATCTCCAAGAGTGTTTTCATAGTAGAGATGTCCACCGTAGTTTTCTAGCCCTTGTGGTGTGTCTTGTTGCTTGCGATCAAGCCACGCGATATAGCTAAATCCCGCTGGTAATTCCCCACGCAATTGCGCCCCTTCCATTTGCTCTTGAAAAATATTTTTTGAAAGCATTGGAGAATCGATAGGAGTTACAATTGATGGATAGTGGTTATCAACATATAAAGTTGTATTAAGCATTACCCCTGCTCTAAGTTGAGCATATTTTGCTAAATTAACTTCCGCCCAAGCTCTCTCAACACTGATTGCTCCACGTCCTGTTGCGTTTGGAGTTGTTCCTTGCTGAACACCTGCATCATGCTTTGGAGCATGTTGAAATTCAATTTCTGTGAAGAATTTGAAACGATCATCTTCTTTTTGCATCATTAAGTTTGTATTTACTTGGTCAAAACTTGGGTGAGTTTTTGATTGCCAAGAATGAACAAAGTTAGAGTAACCAAAGACTTTCAAGTCTGCGTGAGCTGTATCGAATGTGCCAATTCCTAGCAATGCTGTTAATAGTAGAATTCCGTTCCTCAATTTCATTCTTCCTCCTTAGTATAACTAAAAGCAATTCATGCTAATAAATAAAAATAATCATTTAAACCTTAATGATCATGTTATTTTTCTTAATTTGCAATAAGGATAAATCAAAGAATGAAAATTGATGGATCTCTACCGGCCAATGAATAAAAGATGAGAAGAAAGAAGAATGTAATTCTTAGACAATCTAGTTCAAGTGAAGAAAACCTTTCTTTTTCATCTTCTCAATTAAGGTCGTGCGGTTCATAGAAAGCAGTTTTGATGCTTGATTCTTGTTTCCGCCAGTAACCTCGAGGGCCTGATTAATAAGAGAGTCTTCAATATCAGAAAGAAGTTGCTTTAAATCTACCCCTTCTTCAGGAAGTGAGATTAAGCTCTTATATGACTCAACATGACAAGGAGCTGTTTTTAGAAATTTTGCAGGAAGATCGCTTACCTTAATTAAGCTTCCACCTTTTAAAATAACTAAACGCTCGATAAGATTTTCAAGTTCACGAACGTTCCCCGGCCAATCATAAGAAATAAGAAGTTCGAGTGTTTCGTCATCAAATTCAATATTATTTCTTAGATCTGCACTGACAAATTTAGAAAGAAAATAAGAAATCATTAATGGAATATCTTCGCGGCGATCTTTTAGAGCAGGAATTTTTATCGGAATAACATTCAATCTATAATAAAGGTCTTCGCGGAAGTTTCCTTCTGCTACAGCATCTTCTAGGTTTCTATGTGTTGCTGTAATAATTCGAACATCAATCTCTGTGGTTTCAGTACTACCAACTCTTTCGATCACGCGATTTTGAAGTACGCGAAGAATTTTTACTTGAAGAAGAAGTGGCATATCCCCAATTTCATCCAAGAAGATTGATCCTCTGTGGGCCATTTCAAAACGTCCCTTGCGAGAAGAGATTGCGCCAGTAAAGGCACCTTTCTCATGACCGAAAAGTTCACTTTCCAACAGCTCTGAAGGAATGGCACCACAATTGACCGAAACCATGTTGTGTGACTTTCTAGCTGAAAGATTATGAAGAGCATTGGCGACTAATTCTTTTCCCGTTCCAGAAGGACCAGAAATAAAAACAGTTGAATCTGAAGCCGCGACTTTTTTGATTCGCTCAAAAACTTGTTTCATTTGTTTTGAACGTCCAACCATTCCACAGAAAATATCATCTGGACCAGGGGCTTCAATTTTCAATTTATTTTGAAATAAATGAGAAGTACTGTTCGTTGTAACAATTGCTGCTGGCTTAGCTGCTTCTGCATTCGTGAAAACACTCTCTGGAACATTTAATTTTTTAGTTAAAGCTTTTGACACGAGTTCAGTTAGGATCTCTAGTTCAAAAGGTTTCGTGAGGTAATGAAAAACACCTTTCTTAGTCGCATTGATAGCTGTTTCAATTGAGGCAAAACCAGTCATAACAATTGGAACAAAGTGATGCCCACGCTCTTTTAAAAGATCAATAAGAAGAAGACCATCAGACCCTCCCACTTCAAAACTTATATCAGTGATAAGACAAAATGGAGTTTGATTGACTACAGTTTCTGCTTTGATTTTTTTATCGAGTTCTAGAAGGCATTCAGTTGGGGTAAGGAAAAAATGGACAGTGAGTGAGAGCTTTTTTTCAAGGTACTTCTTAATCGTCGTTCCAAGCACGCGGTCATCTTCGACCAGGTAAATATCGGGAAGCTTCGCCTGCCTAGCATTTCCCGCCAAACCCTGATCCTGCTCGAAAGATGTATGTAGAAATTGAAAGTCGTTCACTCTTTGCGTCCTTGAAAGAAAATAACAATTACCCAATAAAAATGGTCAATCCTTATAACCATTAGAAAAATGCTAACAATTAAACCGGGACAGTGTCAATTTCTCAACATCTGACATTGAGGCACGGCAATATTTTCCGATTGATGAGAAGATTAAGTAACTAGTGAAAAACGTGCGTAAAAGTTTGAACAATTTGGTCAGGTCCACCAATTACAAAATAAATGCCGATGGATGTAAGACAAAATAAGGTTATTATTCCCCAAACATAAGACATTTCTCTGAAGTCTTTAAGCCAATAGAGATAAGCAAAGTGCACGCTAATGATTCCCATCGGCACGGCCCAAAAGGGAATATACTTAAGAATGAAAAGAAATATATCAGTAAAATTCATAGAAATATTCTAACACAATTTCAAAGGTGAGGGATTTATTTAGAGATTGAATTTGATTTTGTAGAGTCAGTTGTGCGTTCTAATTCCAAATTTGGTTTCGCATTTCTTTTGCCATCAAAATTTTTATCGACAACGGGAGAAGGTGTCTTAGTTGTTACTGCCATAAGAGTATTGTTGCAAGCAACCCCTTCTAGCTTTTTTAACTCATCCATTTCTTCATCACCGGCCGAGTTCATGCACTTTCTAACTTCTTTACACTGCTCTTTTAAGACATCTTCAACTGGTCTTTCTTTAACGACTTCTTTTCCTCCAACCACCTCTGTCACAGTTGTTGGGATATTTAAATTGCACGAACTCGCAAGCACTGCAGGTGAGCGTGAATTTTCAGCAAAAGAGTTTGAAGAAATAATAAGAAGGAAAAGAGTTAAGTTTTTCATCACTTTAAAATTCTGCCATTAGAATGGAAGCTGATCAAGAAGCAAAAAAGGCACCCGAAGGTGCCTTAAGTCTTAGAAATGAGATTTTAGTTCTGTTAAACGGTCAAGTTTTTCCCAAGGGAAAATGTCACGTCCAAAGTGTCCGTAAGCCGCAGACGAAGAATAGATCGGTTTTAAAAGATCAAGTCTTTCAATGATCGCTCTTGGTCTCATATCGAACATTTTGTTAACAACAGCATTTAGTTTTGCGTGATCAACTTTTTCAGTTCCAAATGTTTCAACAAGGAAAGAAACTGGTTGAGCTACACCAATTGCGTAAGCAACTTGAACAAGTGCTCTATCAGCAAGGCCTGCTGCAACGATATGCTTAGCTACGTGGCGAGCAGCGTAGGCAGCTGATCTATCAACTTTAGAAGGATCTTTACCAGAGAAAGCACCACCACCGTGAGCTCCGTGACCACCGTAAGTATCAACGATGATTTTTCTTCCTGTAAGACCACAGTCTCCCATTGGCCCACCAATTACGAAACGGCCTGTTGGATTGATGTAGATTTTAGTGTTGTTATCGATAAGGTTAGCAGGAACTACTTTATTGATAACTTCTTCTCTAACACCTTCTTGGATTTGCTTTAAAGTCATTTCTTCTGCGTGCTGAGTAGAAACAACGATAGCGTCTAATCTTTTTACTTTTCCATCTACGTATTGAGCAGAAACTTGTGTCTTACCATCAGCGCGAAGAAGTGGAAGAGTTCCATTTTTTCTAACTTCTGAAAGTTTTCTTGCAAGATTATGAGATAGATCGATTGTTAATGGCATGAAGCTCGCTGTTTCGTTAATTGCGTAACCAAACATTAAACCTTGGTCTCCAGCACCTTGTTCAGTGAATGTACCTTCACCTTCGTTTACACCTTGAGCGATATCTGGTGATTGTTTATCAAGAGCAACCATTACACCACAAGTATGAGAGTCGAAACCTTTTCTTGAATCATCGTAACCGATGTTCTTAATTGTATTTCTTACTACTGATTGGAAATCAATATTAGCTTTTGAAGTAATCTCTCCTGCTAGAACAACAAGACCAGTCGTGATCATTGTTTCACAAGCAACTCTTGATTTTGGATCTTGAGCAAGCATAGCATCAAGGACAGCATCAGAAATTTGGTCAGCGATTTTATCTGGGTGACCTTCAGTCACAGACTCAGATGTAAAGATGTAATCTTTTAACATAACGTTCTCCACAAACGAAGGATGGTAAACAAAAACCATCTAAATAAATAATACACTAATTAATATTTTGGCCAATATACACTTGAATGGTTATTGGGGCAAATGTTTTTAGTGGGTAAAATACTTAAATTGGTGTGGATTTCTGTAGTGATAAAATTGCTTATTATCTTTGGCGTCTAAAACAAAAGCTTTTCCTTTGAGCTCTACGACCAAAAAGTTCCGATGGGACTCTTCGTTAGTAAAGTTATAGAGGAATTTATAGCGATCTTTTTTAAATAGATCATAGAGTTTTTTGGAATTCTTAACAGGAGTCCCAGGGGTTTCAGGTAAAGCTGTAAAATCACTCCAGAGACTATCCATCTCTATTCTTCCAAACATACTCATTCTAGAAAAATAGCGAAGGGCCCCAAAATTATTTCTAGGTTTATTGAGAAGCTCCAAGGCAATCCTAACATTTTCCTTTCGCAAATATTGGCCAACTCTACTCATGTCTGGGCAATAAATATGGAAGTTTCCCGGTATATAAAAATACGTGAAAGAGAACTCCCCTTCTTTAAAAAGAACATTGAGCCACTTGTTATCTGCTGCCTTAATTTTAGGAGATAGGAACTTGCTTAAAGTACTGTCATTAAGTGAATTATAGAGAGCATTTTCCGAACGATTGATTACAACTTGGGCCACATCTTTTCGCTCAAGAGCATCCGGAGCATCCATGCGCCCAACTTCACTATAGAGAATAGTCTCAATTGCAAAAAGAGATTGAAGAAGCTCTGAACGTTTAGACCAGAATTCATAAGCATTAGCTTCTCTAGAGAGAACAAACTCCTTAAGTGTATAAAGAGATCTTGCACGTTCTTCTAAAAGCGAAGTCACGTCTTGAATCTGACTATTTTCAGAAAGTTTTATTTTTTTTCCATCGAGTAAATCTTGATAAAAAGTGAGGGCGCGGTCATTGCGGTTTTTCCATTCTGTAAAACGCGCAACCAAGGAGTTAGATCTAAGAGATAAAAGTTTATCAAAATTTTTTAAGACATAATGTAAATCGACACGCTCATTATCCGTCAAAAAAGATCTGCCTGGCTCTTTAGTCAACGATAAATACAAAGTATCAAAAGCAGAGCGAATAACCGCATCGTTTCTGGAAAGATCTTCATCATAAGATCCATCTTGAACAATCTTTCTAAAAAGATAAATAGAATTTGCGCGAGCTCTGGCTTCCTTTGTACTCACATTTTTATTTTTTTCATACTCTGAACGAAGAGCAAGATGATTGACTGGAAATTTAAAACTTAAAAGAAAAGGAATCTGATCCTTTAAATGCTCCACCTCTTTTAGAAGTTGGTAAAATTGCTTGCTTGCCTTTTTTTTGATCTCGTCTTTTTTAGTATCGTTGTTAGCAAAAAAATATTCTTTTTTGGCTTCTTGCAAGAGAGAGACGTTGTTTTCTACTCGATCAATTTCAAAACGAAGTTCTTTGATATTTTCAATCTTTTTAATAGAATCTATTTGAGTTTGAATCCAATCACCTTTTTCTTTAATCAGAGGAAGGAGATTCTTAACAGTTTTTAAATCGACTTTTTCATCTAATAAAACAGGAATAAAATTTCCATCGCCCCGATACTCTTTATCGAGTTTTAAAAAAGCGTCCTCCGTTCCTGGCCTGCAGGACTCCATAGCGAATTCTTTTTGCAAACGAAGATACTCAGACAAGATTGTTTCGTTTAAACGATCGCCTGCTTGAACAACTGAAGCAAAATTAAGAGATAATAAAACTGCGAGAAAACAATATTTCATTCTTTTTTTAGATTCTTTACAAATTCAGATTCCCATAACCCCAAACAAGTCCCATTGCTTAAAATAAGAATGAGGTTCTCTGGACTGGCAATTTTTTCAATTTCAATCATTAACTCTGATAAATTTCCGACAACACTTCCCGGGCGTCCTGATGCTTTAACTGATTCGATAATTTTATAAATATCAAGATCACCTACATTTTTAACACTGGTAGGTCTTGTTGGCTTAGTAAAAATAACAGAAGCAGCTCTCGAAAGCGATTCTGTAAATTCTTTTTGAAAAATCGCACTTCTAGCTGTCGCCGAGTTTGGCTCCATAATAACGTGAACTTTTCTATTTGGGTATTTTGTAATAATTCCATCAAGAGTTAACTCAACGGCGCGAGGGTGGTGAGCAAAGTCATCAATGATAAGTGCTCCCTTGTAGCTTCCTCGAACTTCTTGACGACGTTTAACCATTTTTAAATCTTTGATGGCCTCTGAAATTTCTGCATGTTTAAATCCTTCAGATAAAGCATAAAGAATAACTGCTGAAAGATTCAGAATATTGTGACGACCGATCAGGTTTGTTTCAAAAGTTAATTCTTCTTTGTTGAATTTTAATTGAAAACGAGATCCTTTTTCATTAGCTTCTAATATTTTTGGACCAATTTCAGATTTTTCACCGTATTTAATCCAACGATTTTTATCGCCGTCAGTGAACTCATTAAACAATTCAAGAGAAGCAAGATAATCGGCAGACATGATAAATGTTTTTGAGATATGAGGCATTGCCGCTCTAAATTGCGCCTTAATATCTTCAACTGAATTAAAAATGTCAGCGTGGTCAAATTCAAGTGACGTTAAAATTAAATTATCTAACGAATAAGATCTGAATTTAGAAATTTTTTCAAAGTACGCACTGTCATATTCATCTGATTCAATGAAAAAATATTTTCCACTTCCAAGTTTTGATGATGGACGCTCTTCCATTACACCACCAATGAGATATCCCGGATTTGTTCCAAGTTTTTCAAACACCTGCGTGGCCAAAAATGTTGTTGTTGTCTTTCCATGAGTTCCCGCAATCCCTACAACATTCACGTCACTTAATACAAGTGCACCTATCGATGTTGGAAATGAAGCGAATTTAACTCCAAGCTCTTCGATAATTTTTGCGTCCGGGCCTCCGTTAGGAATAACGTTTCCAACGACAATCAAATCAAAGGTTTTTAAGAATTCAGGAGTAATAGAACTTAATTGATAAAGAGGAATTCCAGTGGACTCCAAATACGTGCTCATCGGGGGATAAAAATTCGCATCTGCTCCATGCACTTCATATCCTTTTTCTTTTAGAAGACAAGCAGCTGCCCCCATACCAGTTCCGCAAACGCGATAGAAAAAAACTTTCTTAATATCTTTTTGGAGCTTCTTTAATTGATTGAAGTCTAATTTATTGGCTAAATTCATGATTAAATCCGTTGGTTATTCATATGTGTAGACAAAAAATTTTAACATATCCTTTCTAATATCTAAAAAACTAATTGAAATATCCGATAAAAAACTGAGGTGTCATGTTATGAAGAACTTGAGTCTTTTAGTTTATTTAATTATCTTCTACAGTCTTGCTGGCTGTGAAAGGGCCGCAAACCTGACGCCAAAAGTGAGCCATTTCGTTGAGTCTGAACATCTAAAAAAACTAGATGGATCTGAAGAGGTATCACGAGAGCTTCGAGATTATATTCGTAAGGAGCAAAGCTTTAAGAGAACAGTTGCATCATCTTCAAACTTAAATAAAGCATTTGCTCCAGAAAATAATCCCAAATTTCCTCTCTCCTACTTTTTAATACCAGTGGAAAATATTTCTGATTTTCTTTTACCTGAAACAAAGGATGCAAGGGTTCTCGATGAACTCAGTTTAAAGATTAGTGGTAAAGCTCACTTCAAGTTCTTCATTCACCCTACCCATGAAAAAGAATTTGATTATTTAAGAAGAAATTACGACTTTATCGGGCCGGATAACACTGAATTTTTAGCGACCCCCACTTCTGATTATTACACACTGGTTGTATGGAATAGAAATAATCCCAAAAGAATGCCCTTTATAACTAAGCTTGAAGAAAAATCTGATGATGGAAAACCTGGCAAGCAAATCATCAGGGATTTAACTATAGATTCCAAATAGCGGACCCAAGAGTTTTTCTTAGATGATTAAGTCCTGCTTTATCATACCAATAGGTTTGAGTGGCATTGGTGAGAATGATAGATCCTCTCATTTTTTCAATATCAATCCAAAATGATGTCCCCGTAAAACCCAAGTGCCCAAAGGTTTTCATAGAGGCACCCTTTCCCGCAAGTGTATTTTCCAAATCAGTAACTCGATCAAATCCCAGTATAAATCGATCCTCTTGCTTCTGAGAAGGAAAAGCATTGCTTAACTGATCCAACATTTTTGTTTCTCTCTCTAGATTCAAAAGAGAGCGACAGAGGCCATCAATAGTTGCAAAGAGACCAGCATGCGACACAAATTCACCAATGTTAAAACAGTTGTTGTCATGAACTTCTTTGCATACGATTTTTTTATTTCTAATTCCGTACTCTGGCGAAAAAGAATCTTCAGGTAATTTCTTCCAATGAACTAACTCACGATCAAAATAGTATGAACATAGTTCTTCTAATTTTTTTCCTGATTTTTTTTCAAGCTCCAGCATGCACCGAAGGGCTGAATAGTCAGAATAAAGAGAGGGGGATTCTTTTATTTCATAGCCCAATAATTCCTCTCTCCATTTTTTCTTAGAAAGAAGACCTCCGACAGGAAGACCGGCCTTGTGATTTAATAAAAGCATTATTTTTTCATCAAAGAGTTCTGGATACTTCAATCTCACCGATGCAAGAGTAAGAGGCTTCGTAACACTAGCTAAATCAAAATATAGGTATGGCTTCGAGCTAAAAACCTCAGCTTGCATTTCAAACGAATCAAATGATTTATTCTTAAAATCGATAACTCCAACAGCTAGACTGTCGAAATGCTGAATCGACAAAAGTTCTAGACTTAATTTTTTTAATTTTTCCATATCAAGATTATAACGAAGATTTAGAATCTAGGAAAACCTATTCCGTATAAGACTTCCGGAAAAATTTCAACACAGGCATAAAGAGGTCCAGCTCCAGCATTAAGACCACTAAAAAATTGTTGAGGGGTTAACTCTCTCGCTCCATCGGCTCTGCCATAGTGGGTGTATTGAAGCCCCCCCCATGATCCTTGGGCCTCAGTTACTTTTACAGTTAATTGACTTTGAGGGAATGGCAAATATTTATAAAAATAAAGGTACTCGCGAGTTACATCTTTTGCATTTACCGCTGTATCAATTTCTATCGTGTATTCCATAAAAGAAAGATTAAAGTAAGCCTTCTCCTGTTTTTCATTTTTTTCTCTATGAAAAACAAAACCTAAAGCTTTTGATGAAATCTCATAGTGAGTGAGCTGATCATCATCTTCAAATTTAAACATTAAAAGATCCAAATCATTTAGAGGTTTTAAAGAATGAACTTCTCGCGTTAGGGTATAATCAAATACTTTTCCACTTGGAAGAGCATAGATGACTGATTCGGAAAATAAATTTCCGTTTGTTATTCTTTCAATTTTAGCATTTACTTTTAAAGCTTCAGTTTGATCTGCATTTAAAACGACAATAGTTTTGATTCCATTGATATCGCTAATAGTATAACTATTTTGAAATAAATTTCTAAAGTAAGTTCTAATCCCGGAGAAAGCGGTTGCTTCATAATCGTGAAATCCAGGGTAATTAGATCCAAGATCTTCTGGACTTTGAGCAAAAACAGAAAAGCAAAACAAGAAAACAAAAATAAACTTCATTATTGCTTTGGCCTGTTATCGATAATGAGCCCTTTTTCAAGAGCATTAATATAATCCTGAAGAAGCATTTTTACTAAGTTTAACTCGGTATTAGTTAATAATCTGTTCTGAGCAATTCTTAATTCCTCAAGCATTTTTTGACTCTGGGCCCCTGTTTGTGTCGCCTGTGTCTCTGGAAAGTAGTAATTATGATAAGCAAAAATTCCATAGAGCAGTTTAATTGGGGTGTTCATTATTTGGTTAGTGAAACCATTTAAAAAATTTAGAAGTGAAATTTGTTTTCCATCATTATCTAGATACACGGCTTGGTTTCCAGAATTTTTCGAAACATAAACAGTGCTTTTATATGGAGTGAAATCCATTTTCATATTCCATGAAGCATATTTGCGGGCATATGTTACATTGAAACCATAAAAAGTGAGTGTCAGTCTTGTTGAATCCTGAGCATAATCATAGTTCATTGTTAAAAATTTTTGCCCAGTAATAAAGAACTGAACTAATTTTGAATTATTGTTTTTTTGAATTAGAACCTTAAAAATCTCTTCACCGTCAGAATTCGTTGCTTGATACAAGCGATAATTTTCACCATCTGCTAAATCAAAACTTCTCTTGCCTCGAATAAAATCTGAAAACTTCAATGGGTTAAGATTTGTTCCCCTTGTAACAACATCTTCAACCAGTGAGATTTCTCCATTGCAACCTGTGTATTTGGATTTCTCTACAAGTTCCGTATCTGTTTTCTTGTAAAAATATTGAAGCGTTGTCAAAACGGCATTGGGATTATTAACAACACCATTACAGCTGTATGGATTTGTACTTAAAAAACTTACACTTTGATCTACAATTCTTGTGATGTAATTTTTTCCAAGATCATTGAACTTAGTAGAGAGCTGACCTCTGAATTCTTCGATAATATCGTCAACTCCCAAAACAGAAGAAGGCAGAGGAATTGTTTCTGCCTTCACTGATAGTATTGGGATTAAAAGAAGAAGCAACCACTTCATAAAAACTACTCGATAAATTTATTAGTTTCTGGGTTGTAATAGAGGACCTTAGTCACTCCACCATTTGCATTGAAAGGTTTTAGCTTTACAGTAATTTTTACTTTAGTTTTATCGATGTCTTTTGATGAAAGGGAATCAAACTTAATTCCACTCAACATTAGATTTTCAACAGAAAGAATTGTTTTTTGTTTTAAGCTTCCTGGAGAGAAAAAACCTCCACTCTTTATGCTGATTTCAATATTTTTATTGATGTTGCTAACTCGAGCGTCTTTCTTATCAAGAGTGAATCCCAAGATTCTGTCTCCAGACGTTGAGAAAAACGAATATGGTTTAATGTGGTTTAATAAATCTTCCATATTAACTTCATCGTTTGGAAAATGATCTTTTTCGTCTTGAGTAAATTCACGATGTAAATCAAGTGTTCTTATTTTCTTCATATCCTGAATATATTCTTTGAAGCCAATCGACTCTGCTCTTGTGACGACCATTATTTTGCTCATCATTTTTTCTTTGCTTTTCCCAAAGTTCAAAGCTGAGTATTCAGTTTTTGTAGAATCTTTAGTACTCAGAGAGCTTACTATCAAGCTTGATACACCTCTTACTAAATATAGCTGTGGATTTGAGATACTAAGGATATTAACAGTGTCATTTTTAGTCGTAACATCAGCAGGAATTAAAACTCCATAAGAGAACGCATAATCCTTAACTAATACCAGATCAGAATCGCTGGCAGAAATTGAAACAGTCCCATTGATATTTAATCCAGCAAATTCATCTTTAACAACTCCGGCAGTTGGTGAAATATAAATTTTTGAACCATGAGAGAAGTTGATCCCCGCCATATTTGGAATTAACTGAGTAACAGTTGTTACCATTGAACTTTCTTCTTTTACTTTTTTAGATCCAAGAACGGAGCTTAGAAAATTGGTTCCAATTTTAAGACCCATTCCAGCTGTTCCGCTAATGGAAGTAATGATTGAGGTCGCAATGTCTGTGGCCGGATTATTTTCAGTTGCAGTAAGCTGGGCCTGAAGCTCAGTAAAACCTGCATTAGATAATGAATAAATTTCCGTCGTTAATTGCACTAAGCTCACAGGAGAAAAGTCATCAATGACATCCATTAGAGGAATTAAATTGATAAATCTTTGCATTAGAGCTTCATTCGTAAAATAGAAGTTAATTTTCTTTAAGTTTTCAATATTGATGTATCCTTCAGAAGGAGAAAGGATACTTCCAGGAAAAATGACTGCATTGATTCTAGCAACTAGATCTTTGGCCGTTAAATTTTGAGCGGTATAAGTACATCTCATAACCTCGGTATTACATTCCACTTTGCCAGGTACTCTTTGTATATCACTGTCGCTATCTGCATAAGCGAGCATCGAGCTAGTTAGAATAAGAGAGAATAGAATTACCCATGATTTCATTGCTTGCCACCCTTAAGAAATTTCAATGGGCTCTTTTATCTTCTTATTCGTTAATAATCGAGGGAAATAATGGAGCTTTTTGCAAAAGATGCAACAGTGCACAATGAGTAGTTTTACATAAGTATCTGGAAAAAAAGGCCCCATCTCTGGAGCCTTTAAAATTATTTTGTATTTCTGATCGCTGCTTGAGCTGCTGCCAGTCTTGCAATTGGCACTCGGTAAGGCGAACAAGATACGTAATCAAGTCCAATCTTGTGACAGAACTCAATCGATTTAGGCTCTCCTCCGTGCTCTCCACAAATTCCAAAATGCATATCTGGATTCACTTTTCTTCCTTCAGCTACTGCGTGCTTCATTAAGAATCCAACACCGTCTTGATCAATAGACACAAATGGGTCATTTGGAACAAGAGTTTTTGAAACATACTCTGGCAAAAATTTTCCAGCATCGTCGCGCGATAGACCAAAAGTGGTTTGAGTTAAATCATTTGTTCCAAACGAGAAGAACTCTGCATGACGCCCGATTTGGCCTGCCATGATGGCCGCTCTTGGAAGCTCAATCATTGTTCCAATTTTGTATTTAATTTTTTTGCCTTTCTCTTTAAAGATTCGCTCGATTTCAGCAATCGCTTCTTCTTTTAAAAGTGTTAGCTCTCCTTCAAGCGCAACCAAAGGAATCATGATTTCAGGAAGAACAGTCACTCCCTTATCAGCGCAAATTAGGGCAGCCTCAATGATCGCTTGAATTTGCATGCGATAAATTTCAGGGAAAGTTACACCAAGTCTACATCCTCTATGACCAAGCATTGGGTTAAACTCATGAAGCTGATCTCCTCGGCTTTCAATCGTTTTCAAATCAAGGCGTAAACTGTCTGCCAATTCCTTTTTATCTTCATGAGAATGAGGCAAGAACTCATGTAGAGGTGGATCGAGAAGACGAATATTAACAGGAAGACCATTTAATACTGTAAAGATCCCTACGAAATCTTCTCTTTGATAAGGAAGAATTTTAGCTAGTGCCGTTTCTCTATCTTTAAGTGTGTTTGCAAAAATCATTTCTCGAACAGCTAAGATACGATCTTTTTCAAAGAACATATGCTCAGTTCTACAAAGTCCAATTCCTTGAGCTCCAAACTTCACCGCAACTTTTGAATCATCAGGAGTATCAGCATTTGTTCTTACACCTAGGCGTCTGAATTCATCTGCCCATTTCATAAATGTCGCAAAATCATCAGTGATAACAGCATCGATTGTTGGAACGATTCCTTCAATAACTTCTCCTGTAGCTCCATCAATTGTAAGCGAATCGCCTTCTTTGAATCTCTTTCCGTCTACAGTTAAAGTTCCCGCAGCGTAATCGATGATGAGAGAAGAACATCCAGCGACACATGGTTTTCCCATCCCGCGAGCAACAACAGCTGCGTGACTCGTCATACCTCCACGAGCTGTTAAGATCCCTTGAGAGGCAACCATTCCTGCGATGTCTTCTGGAGAAGTTTCTTGGCGAACAAGAATTACTTTTTTACCTGCTTCAGATAAAGAGTGAGCGTGTTCAGATGTAAACGCGATAATACCAGCTCCAGCTCCAGGGCTAGCAGGAAGACCTTTAGCAATAATTATCTTTTTAGCTTTAGGGTCAAGTCTTGGGTGAAGAAGTTGGTTTAAATCTTCTGGGTTGATTCTTAAAAGCGCTTCCTGTTTTGTCAGAATGCCTTCGCTAACCAAATCAACTGCGATCTTAATTCCAGCAGCTGCTGTTCTTTTTCCATTTCGTGTTTGAAGGATATAGAGTTTTTTATTTTCAATTGTAAACTCGATATCCTGCATGTCCTTATAGTGACCTTCAAGTTTCTGATAAACTTCTGTTAGTTCCTTGAAAGCTTCAGGCATTGCCTGCTCTAGAGTTTTAAAATTTTTATTTGATTCATTCTTAGAAAAATCATTGATCGGTTGTGGAGTTCTAATTCCTGCAACAACATCTTCACCTTGAGCATTGATCAAATACTCACCGAAGAATTTTTTCTCTCCAGTTGATGGATCGCGAGTGAAACACACACCAGTTGCACAATCATCCCCCATATTTCCAAAAACCATTGATTGAACATTGACTGCTGTTCCCCAGCTATGAGGGATGTCGTAAATTTCACGATACTTAATCGCGCGTGGATTATTCCAAGAATTAAATACAGCAGCGATCGCTCTCCACAACTGCTCCATAGGTTCAGTCGGGAACGATTCACCACTTTCTTCTAAGATAATTTTTTTATAAACATTAACAAGTTCTTTTAAATCAGTTGCCGTAAGCTTTGTGTCTTCATGAACTCCGCGAGCTTCTTTTAAATCTTCAAGAGTTGATTCAAGAAGAGAAACATTGAAATCCATTACGACGTTAGCGTACATCTGGATAAATCTTCTATATGAATCCCAAGCAAATCTCTCGTTATTAGTAAGCTTCGCTAGACCCAAAACTGATTGATCATTGAGTCCAAGATTTAAAACTGTATCCATCATTCCCGGCATTGAAGCGCGAGCTCCTGAACGAACAGAGAAAAGAAGAGGATTGGCATTGTCTCCGAATTTCTTTCCAGTGAGTTTTTCAGTTTCAGTGATAGACTTTAAAACTTGTTCGCGAACTTCTTTGTTGATTTCCTTTCCAGCTTTTTCGTAATCAAGACATGCTTCTGTCGTTACGGTAAACCCAGGAGGAACGGCCAGTTTTAGTGAGCACATCTCTGCGAGATTGGCCCCTTTACCACCAAGAAGATCCTTCATGTCTTTGTTCCCTTCAGTCAATTCCCTGCTAAAGAGATATACCCATTTTGTTGTCATAGCTTCCTTACTCCTAACCTCGGCGAATTGAGGTTTTGCATTTAGAGAAATTATAAAAATTAAAATTTAAATTTATCTTTCAAATAATTTTGCACATTCGCTAGAGCAATTCTTTCCTGAACCATGGTATCGCGATTTCTAATTGTTACGGCGTGATCGTTTAGAGTATCGAAATCTACAGTGATACAGTATGGAGTTCCAATTTCATCCTGACGTCTATAACGTTTTCCAATTGAACCAGAAAGATCATATTCAGATTTATAATCTCCACTTAAATCAGCAAAAAGTTTTGTCGCTACTTCTTCAAGTTCTGGTTTTTTAGAAAGTGGAAGGATTGCTGTTTTAATTGGTGCAAGACCTGGATGAAATTTCATCACTGATCTTTCTTTATCCGGATCTCCTGCATTTTCTAATCTATAGGCATCACACATGATCGCGAGCATACAGCGATCAGCTCCAACAGAAGTTTCGATTACGTATGGAATATATTTTTCATTATTGTTAGTTTGATCAACGTACTCTAATTTTTTTCCAGAGAATTCCTGGTGCTGTTTTAAATCGAAGTCTGTTCGAGAGTGAATCCCTTCCATCTCTCCCCAGCCCATTGGGAATTCGTATTCAATATCAGTTGCAGCGTCAGCATAGTGAGCAAGTGAATCTGGACCATGGGGTGACCATTTTAATTTTTCCGGGCGAAGACCATTTTCCATATGCCACTTCCAACGTGTTTCTTTCCACGCTTCCATCGCTTCTTTTTGAGTTCCTGGTTTTACAAAATATTGCATCTCCATTTGTTCAAATTCACGAGTTCTGAAAATAAAATTTCCTGGAGTAATTTCATTTCTAAATGCTTTACCAATTTGAGCAATCCCAAATGGCAATTTTTTTCTCATTGTTGTTTGAACGTTTAGGAAGTTTACAAAAATCCCTTGAGCAGTTTCTGGGCGAAGATAAACCATAGAAGCTGTATCTTCCATCGCTCCCATTTGAGTTTTAAACATCAAATTAAATTGGCGAACATCTGTATAAGAATCTTTAGCACCACACTTTGGACATGGCTTAGTCATGTCGATATTGTCTGCGCGATATCTCTCTTTACAATTTTTACAATCAACAAGTGGATCAGAAAATCCATCGACGTGACCAGAAGCTTTCCACACCATTGGGTGCATAAGAATTGAAGCATCAACTCCTACAACGTCCTGACGAAGAGTCATTGATTTCCACCAACGAGTTTTTAAATTATTTTTTAATTCAACTCCGTAAGGGCCCATATCCCAACACGAATTAAGACCGCCATAAACTTCTGATGATTGAAAAATAAAACCGCGCTGCTTGCAAAGCGCGACTAGCTCACTCATTGATTTCAAATTTGTTTCGTTGGACACGACATTCTCCCCGTATTCTTTCATTAAATTTACGAGGAAATTTTACTTTTTATTTATTTAAATGTAATTAAATTTCTAGAAGGTTGTGCATGGCGAAATTTTCAAGCTTTCAGTGAAAGTTCATACAACTTTCTATATTCGCCATTCATCGCCATAAGCTCATGGTGAGTTCCCTGCTCCACCAATAAACCTTCTTTCATTACGTAAATAAGATCGTAGTCTTGAATAGTTGAAAGACGATGAGCGACAGCTACAACAGTTTTGTTACCAGCGATAGATTCCAGTGCCCTCTGAACAACTTTTTCAGATTCATTATCCAGAGCAGAAGTTGCTTCATCAAAAAGTAAGATTTGAGTGTTTTGAAGGAAAGCACGCGCAATAGTGAGTCGTTGCTGCTGCCCTCCAGAAAGTTTTGCTCCCCTATCACCAATGACCGTATTCAAACCGTGTGGAAGTTTGTTCACAAACTCTGAGGCGTAAGAAACTTCCAACGCTTTGTTGATTTCTTCATTGGTAAAATGCCCACCAATTGAAAGATTTTCTTTAATGGTGTCATGAAACAAAAATATATCTTGAGAAACTAGTCCGAAAAGTCGTCTCAAACTTTTTAATTTAATTGAGCTGATCGGCTTTCCATCAATGAGAATTTCTCCATGATCAACGGGATAAAGGCCAAGCAATAAATTAATAAGAGTTGATTTCCCTGACCCTGATAATCCAACAAGAGCGACTTTTTGACCCTTTTTAATTTGGAGATTTAAGTGGCTGATGACATTTTTTTCGCCATAGCTAAAACTTAAATCATCAACAAGAATTTCATTTTCAAATTTTTGTATTTCAATGTTTCCTAAATCTCGTTCTTCTTCTAACTCTAAAATATGTTTAATTCTCTCTCCGGCAGCAATACCTTGGCCGATTTTTACATTGGCCTGAGAAAATTTACGAATTGGATCCATTAAAAGAGCAAGGGCCGCAACAAACTGGATGAAATCTCCAACAGTCATCGCTCCTGATTTAATTCTAAAATAGGCAAAAATTATAACGAGTGAAAAAGCAATGGCCCCAACGACTTCAACTAAAGGATGGGCAAACTCTTCAACTTTTGAAGTGCGCATAGAAAAATCAAAATAGTGATTTTGAGACTTGATAAATCTATTCATTACAAATTTTTGAAGATTAAAAGCTTTAGTCACTTTATGAGCAGAAAGCCCTTCACTTAAATTGTGAGTAAGCTCAGCTCTTCCCTCTTGAACTTCACTTTGGTTGCGTCTAATTTTTTTACCTGAAATTTGAAAGATACTAATGAACATTGGGGCAACAACCAAGATAACCAATGTAAGCTGCCAGTCACTCCAAATGGCCATCCCCAAATAAACAATTCCTTTTGCTGGCTCACGGACGAGATCAACCATCGCTCGAAATGCTTGAGAGAAAATTTCAGCATCATTTAAAAGCGTCGATAGCATTCGTCCTTGTTTATTTTGATTGTAAAAACTAGTTGGCAATTTTTGAAGTTTCGAAAAAATTTCGACTCTCAAATCAGCATTAATTTTTTCACCAATATATCGAAGCCAATAAAAGTGATAAAAGCGCGCAGGAAAATTTAAAAGACCAAGAAGTAAAAGAGATCCGGATAATATTAAAATTTCTTTTAATTCTGATTTACCGGAAAGGCCGTGATCAAAAATGGGCTTGATCAATTTAACTTGAAGTCCAGTTAAAGCGGCAAGCACAAAGGAAAGTCCAAAAGCTGCCAGGGCTTTCTTTTTATACGGTTTTAGGTAAGGGAATATTTGCTTAAAAAGTTTTGAATACATTGCACGATTCTATCTTACTTAGAATCAAAACACCATACTTGCAGTCTTAAAATCCTTTTCCTCAAAATGAAACTGGAAACAAAAATAGTGAAAAAGCATTCGAGGAAGAGATTTGTACTCAAGCTTGATTGACCCTAGTTCGTTGTATTTAGTATGAGCAATGTGGCCCATTAGTTCCCAGAGCTCTCGTCCAGATTGCACTGAATAAGCTTTCCGTTGATTCATGCATGGCGGACAAGCAAAGCCTCCTTCTTCTGGAATAAGATACATATCATTGAACTTAGCCAACTCTTCTCCACACAGGGTGCAGTGTTCGCGCTCAGGAAAAACTCCCAGATGCAGGAGAATTTTTGTTAAAAATATAACGGCATGAGAATGAGGAAAAAAGGATTTTGCTTGAAGTGATTTTTCTAAATGGACGAGGGCATTACTAAGCGTTGTAAAGAGTCCAGTCATCTCTGTGTTTTCCTCATGAACGTCGTGCAAATTTTCAGTTGGAGAAATCTTATTGATGACTTCAAGAAAAAAACACATCAAATAAAAAGCGTTGTGCTCTAACCGAATCTGATCGTGATGCCAAATCAAGTTCCATTCTTTTGCGTGATAAATTTCACTATGCGTTTTATTGGAATTAAGTTCTATTGAAAGCATGAACCCCAATTCAATCACTGAAGACTTTTGTTTTTTCCCTCCGCCTCTTCCGCCATAGAAAACAACTGACACTTTTCTTCCAGAGCGAAGAAGGAGATGGGCGATGATATGACGTTCATCATAGGGAATTTTTGAGAGGACTATGCCTTCAATTTTGGTTTGCATCTAAGCAGCTTCATCAAAATGGACTTTTAAGTTAAGTCCTGATTTTCTTAATTGATCTTCAATTACATATTTTGCAAATATTCTGTCAGAACGTTTGAGTCTTTTAGCAAAATAAACCGCTCGATCAACTGAAACTGTCTTTCTTCCTTTTTCAATGTCACACAGCTCTTGCCTGCTGATTTTTAATTTTTTGGCCATTTGAACTTGGGTCATCTCAACGCCTTGTCGAATTGCCTTAAGCAGGTCCCCAAAAGTTACATGTCCAAGTATTTCATTTAACACCTCTTCTGCTGGCCTAAATTTTGTAGTCATGTTTGTTTACCTCGATAACATTAACAATTAACACATCTTCCTGGATTATATGATAAATGACTCGATACGATTTTGTTAATGACGACGACCTTTTTCCAGTAAGATTACCCTTTAGGGCGTGATCCCGATAACCAGAAATTTTCTTCATTTCAAAATATCCTTCTTCTTTTATTAGCTTTATCCATTCACCAAAGAGAATTAAGATTTGTTTAGGTAATTTTCTTAATGATTTCTGAACATTATCCGAAACAATAACTCGCGATGCTTTCACCTCATACCTCTTTTGTACACTTTTTTGGTGTACATGTCTAATAAATCCTAAATTCCTAAAAAATCTGAAAAGTAATTCAGTGCTTGTCCCTTTAAACGTTCTCGTTTACTGGAATGAAAGGAATCGAAAGTATAAACTTCATACTCCCCTCCTCTGCGACCACCTCGCCCAATCATCTGTAGCCAAAAATCATAATTTTTAACTTCATAATTGATGAAAACTTTTTTAATTTCTGGAAGATTAACCCCATGGCTTAGAGTCGTTGTTGAGAAGATACAATCAACATTGCCGTTGGTGTTCTCAAGCTGTTGTAGAAAATTTTCGACCTCCCCCCCCACGCAACCTAAACTTCTAAGTCCCATTCTCCTAGACCTTGCAACGAGCTCATCCACTTCCGAACGATAGGAACAAAAAACCAAATAAACATCATTCTCATGTTTCATTCTCAGCTCTCTCCACATAGTTCGGTTGAAGATTTGTGGTTTCATAGAATGAAAATAGTGAATTTTTTTTGGTGTGCGATGAAGCTTTTGATTTCCAAAATCTAAATGAAACCATATTTCATTGTGATAATTTAAATCAGCCTTAAGTCTTTCAAGAAGTTCAGCACTCATCGTTGCAGTAATTCCAAGAACTGGTGCCTGAGTCTCTAATATGCCAAGAAAGCGATCATGCAAAACAGGTCTAAAGCTTTCGCCCCAATGATAAAAAAGATGAAACTCATCAAGAATAAAAAGAATTTTTTCTTTTTGATCCGCACACGCTTCTAGAAATTCTTCGGACATTAGCTCCATGGTTGTAACTAAAAAACCTTTTCTTGACTGCAGAAAATTGACAAAAACTTCCTCGAGTGACTTTCCTCCACCGGCCAAAAAAACATTTTTTTCGTCACTTGATAATTTGTTATAAACCTCATTGGCGAGGGCCCTAAGAGGTGAGACAAAGATAACTTTATAGTTATTTTCTCTATAAAACTCGACCACCAATCTCGTTTTTCCAGCGGCTACTGGAGCGGTTAAAAGGGTAAATTGTGAAGGATAAAAAAGTTCTTCTATAAGTTTCATACAGATTCCCCATTCAACACTCTTTCTGAGTTCTAAAAGTTAAGTTTGGATTATTATTGATCCTCTCTTGACGGAAATGAATGCTTTTGAGACTTAATAGTCATGAATTCACTAATCCTAAAAGACAACTCGGGCGTTATTACTGATCAGCACGTACTGGCCCATATCCACAACACCTTAAAGCTCAATGTTGGAGACGTTGTAAAATGCACTGTTTTAAATCAAGGAAGAACGAAGGGATTCGTAACTGAATTAAATCAGAATTTATGCAAACTAAGTCTTGAAGAAATAACACCAGGTGAGCCTCAGTGGTTTGATCTCATTGTTGGAATCTCTCGCCCTCAAACAAGCAAAAAAATTCTTGAGCATGCGACGACTTTTGGAGCTCGTCGGATTCATTTTTTCAAGGCGGCCCTTTCTGAAAAAAGTTATCTCGACTCTAAAATTTTTGAAGATCGCGCTTGTGATGAATTTCTTATCAACGGCCTTTCGCAGGCAACTATCTATACAGCTCTACCTGAATTTAAATTAGACAAATATAATCCTGCAGAAAATTATAAAGATGCTCCCCAAAAATTTATCTTAGATCTGAAAGCTGACAAAAGTTTTTTAGATGTAGAAATTGACTGGAGCAAGCCCTTGACACTAGCGATAGGCCCGGAGCGTGGATGGACAAATGAGGACATAGAGCGCTTTCACCAAGCGGGTTTTACGAGTATTAAAATTTCTTCTAGTGTCTTAAGAGTTGAACATGCTGTCTATTCCGCCATTTCTCAGCTAGAATTATTGAGAAGACATTATTAAAAACCGAGGTATTTTGTGCTAAGAAAATTAGAAATTCTATTCGATGAACAAGTCCGCCCATCTCTTGCTGCTCATGGTGGAGGCGTTGAAATTATCGACCTCGATAATGATAAACTTTTTGTCAGATTAAGTGGCGGATGCCAAGGATGCTCAAGTTCAAAAGCAACTCTGAAAGATGGTATTCAAACATTAGTGAAACAAAATTTTCCTGAAATTATTGAAGTTGTCGATCTCACTGACCACGTGAGTGGCGAAAATCCATACATGTAGACTTTCCTAGACTGGTTTCAAGACGTGCACTTTTTTTCTTTTGGGAATATCTAAGTCTGAAGGCAAAGAATCAAGAATTGCTGACTCTAAGGCGCTTATTAAATTTTCCTTATAAAAATTTCGAGATGTGACAATACTGACCTCTCTTACGGGTACATCGTGAGAAAATTGGCGAACATTTTTAATTTTTGCGTATTTGAGTGCCAAAAATGGAATCACTGTCATTCCCAAATTCTTATCCACCAACCTTATGAGTGTATCAATGCTTCCTCCAGAAAAAATGGGCTGAGTCTGTTGCCTCTCTAGTGAACAAAGTTTTAATACTTGAGTCCTAAGACAATGTCCTTCCTCTAAAAGCCATAAATTTTCTCCATCAATTTCATTGGGATCAATGGTACATTTCTTTGCGAGCTTATGACTGCTCGATACATAAGGAACAAATGGCTCATAATAAAGAACTTTCTCCACCAGGGAATTTTCTTTCAATGGTGTAGCCAGTATCCCAGCATGAATTTCATCTCGCTTAAGCTCTTCGATAATTTCATGGGTTTGCAATTCTTTAAAGCGAATAGAAATCAAAGGATAATCTTTTAGAAACTTAGGCAAGAAAAGTGGAATTAGATCTGAAGAAATAGTAGGTATAATTCCAATAATCAATTCGCCTTTTAATTCCTTTTCTTCTCTCTGATATAATTTTTTGTATTCTAAAATTACCTTTTTGGATTGTTCTATAAATTGCTCACCTTCTTCCGTTACCAGAATAGGCACTTTGGATCGATCAAAGAGAATATATCCGATTTCCTCCTCAAGTTTTTTTAACTGCATCGAAAGAGTCGGCTGGCTTACATTGCAGAATTTTGCTGCTTCGATGAAGTTTCTTTTTTGATAAACGGCAAGTACATATTCTAATTGGGTAACTGTCATTGCCATAGATTATATCTATAGACTTATAAAAACAATCGATTATCTCTATTTCCCAAAATTGAGGATACTGGTGTTAACCAAAAATAGGAGGATCAAATGAAAACAATTAAGACCTTAAAGAATCTTGAATCAGCATTTGCTGGAGAAAGCATGGCGTATCAAAAGTACTTATATTTTGCCAAGCTTGCCAGAAAGAAAGGTTATGAGGACGTGGCAGTTGCTTTCGAAGAAACTGCTAAACATGAAATTGGCCACGCAGAAGGACATTTAAGATTTCTATTCCCTGAAGAAAGCCTATCAGTAGAAGATCTACTTAAGCTAGCTATTGCTGGTGAAACTTATGAGTACACCGAAATGTATCCATCATTTGAAAGAACAGCAAAAGAAGAAAACCAAACATTAGCAGTAGAAGAATTTAAGGAACAAGCTGTTGAATCACTTGAGCATGCGGAATTTTTTAAAAAGAATTTAGATAAGATTTCTAAAATTTTTGCAGGACTCGCCAAGGTTGAACAGGCGCATGCGAAAAAATATGAAGAACAATTGGAAAAGCTTAAACAATGAAGACTACAACTCTTTTTCAATCTCTTTGAAAATTTGTTCTGGTTTAAAAGTGTTCAGGCAGTGCATATGTCCCTCTATGAGATCACAGACGCTAAGGCCACAATAGTGATGTGTTCGCGTTCTGCAACCAAGCCCTTCAAGATAAAAGAAAGGATGCTTGACTGGATCATAGGGGTGCCATTCTCGAGTGGGCTCTGGCCCAAAGAAAGTATAGGTCTTTACTCCTACTGCAACTGCCAGGTGTTTTAAACCAGTATCATTTCCAATATAGAGTGAAGCTTGATCAAAAGCTGTCGGCAGAAGAGAGAGATCCCATTGTTCTATTTTAACGTTTTCAGGAAGAATCATGGATAAGAGACTTTCTTTAATTTTTTTATCCTCATGACTTTTAGAAAGAGGGATCACAACTTTATAGTGTGGGTACTTTTTTTGAATTAGACGGGCCAACTCAACATAGTTGGCCAGCGGCCACATTTTTGTTGCTCTAGTGGCAACCACTCCCAAAATCACCATCGGATATTTTTCTAACTTTTCCACTAGCTTCATACGTGGCTCAAAATCTAAAAAGTGAGGAACTTTTCCTTTTCCATAAAAAGAATAGACTCCATCTAAATCGCGTTGGATAAGTTCTTTGATCACGCCTTGATCGAGAACTTTCGTCCCTGTTTTTAGGTGGTGATTGTGAAAGGTATAAGGAATTCTCTTTAGAAAACTAAGTATTGAGAACACTTTCATTCCGCGACCTGATTGATGCATTTCATGAATGGCATCGACTTTCAAATTAATCAGATCTGTATAGAGATTGAGAATATCATCAAACGACTTAAGCCTTAGAGGGTAAATTAAATCTGCATCAGTAGTCACATTTTTATAAAGAGGCGCAATCCACTCTGGAACAGCATAAATAATAGTGCTTTCTGGATACAGCGAGCGCAAATACCGCACGCTCGAAAGACCCATAATTGAATCCCCGAGAGCTCGATTTTTAACGACAAAGAAAACAGGCTTTTTTCCATTCATAGATCTATGAAATATTATAGCTTTTTGTTACCCTAGAGCAATGATTAAACTGACTGTCGCGATCATTACCTTCAATGAAGAAAGAAACATTGCTAGATGTATCGACTCCCTAAAAGAAATTGCCGATGAAATACTAGTTGTTGACTCCTTCTCTACAGATAAAACTGAATTTATTTGCAACCAGCACAATGTCCGTTTTGTAAAAAACCCATTTGCGGGACATATTGAACAAAAGAACTTCGCACTCCAGCTCTCCACATATGATTATGTTCTGTCTCTTGATGCAGATGAAGCACTCTCACCTCTTCTTTTGGAAGAAATAAAGAAAGCAAAAGAAGACTTTAAATATGCGGGTTTTGAATTTAATAGACTCACTAATTACAATGGTCACTGGGTGCGCTATTGTGGATGGTATCCGGATACGAAACTTCGCCTTGTTAAAAAATCTAAAGCGGAATGGAGAGGAGTCAATCCTCACGATATTCTTGAAATGAAAAACAATGAAGAAGTTGGTTTTCTAAAAGGCGATCTGCTTCACTATTCATACGAATCCATTGCTTCTCATGTAAATCAAACGGATAAATTTACAACCATTGCAGCGAAGGCAGCTTTTAATCAGGGAAAAAAATCTAGTCTTTTTAAAATTTTCACCAGACCACTTTTAAAATTCTTGCGTGATTACTTTTTTAAGCTGGGCTTTCTTGATGGCCGTTATGGATTTGTCATCTGTTCCATCAACTCACTTTCGGCAATGTTAAAATATTCAAAACTTTACGATCTCCAGAAGGGAAAAAATATATGAAGATAGTCTTTCAACACGAACACTTCTTACCAGTTTTTGGTTATGGAGGAATAGAGCGCATACTTTTCTGGCACATGGTTGAACTTGCTCGCATGGGTCATCAAGTTGTTTTAATCGGCCATCCAGAATCGAAAGTGAAAGACTATGGAATCGAACTTATTCCTTCACCTTCTGGCGATCCCGAGAGCTGGTTAAAGTTAATTCCACAGGACGCAGATCTTATCCACCTCTTTTACAATTTCAAAGTTCCTGGAATTATTCCAACCATTAATACCATTCAAGGGAATGGGAAAATTGGTGAACTGTTTATTAAAAATACTGCGTTTGTTTCTAGAAAACATGCTGAGAACCATGGATCAGATCAATTCGTGTACAACGCTTTAGATCTTTCTGAATATCCATTCGAATACAAAGAAAAAGGATGGAAGCAATTTCTTTTTCTCGCCAAAGCTTCTTGGCGTGTAAAAAATCTTGCTCACGCAGTAAAAGCTTGTCGAAAAAACAACAAACACCTCCACATCGCTGGAGGAAAATGGTGGGGACTCTCCCGCTATATTCATAGCCATGGAATGGTAGGAGGCGAAAAAAAGTTAAATATTATTCGCTCTTGCGACTGCCTTCTTTTTCCAGTGAGATGGCATGAACCATTTGGAATTGCCATTATCGAAGCAATGTCACAAGGTCTTCCTGTCATTGGGTCTCCTTATGGAAGTCTTCCTGAGCTTATTACACCTGAGACTGGCTTTATTGTTAAAAGCTATGAAGAGCTAAACGAAAAGGTAAAAAACCCAGGAAGAACTTTTGATCCACGAGTGATTAGAAAATACATTGAGGATAATTTCTCCATAAAAAGACATGCTGAAAGTTATTTGGCCCTTTATGAGAGAGTTATTCGAGGAGAAGAACTCAACTCAAAAGAGCCAACATATCAACTAAAACAAAGAGCTGAAGAGCTTCTGCCGTTTTAAAGATACTCGACAGTCTTTAGAACAACTTCGCTTTCTGATCCTTTGTGAAACGTAATGGAAGCATCAATCCTTTCATGCCCCTCTGATATTAACGAGTGCTCAACTTTCACTTGGGCCGGAAGAAATCCAAAATGCTTGCCAGCTTCTTCCTGAAGTTTTGTGGCATCGAACTCTACACACGTTCTATTTGTTTTAAATTCCAAATTCTTTAAAATATCTATCTCTTCATTATTGCCTCCAACAATATAAATAGGTGGAAATAACTTGAGTTCGCGAAATTCAAAATGACGTGCACATTCCAATGTCTCCAAAGAAACAAGTGCACTAAATTCGGTGGCGTTTGCAACCGAGCATGTTATCAACAAAAATAAAACTGTAATTTTTTTCATAAATCCCCCTTGGTGAAGTTTTTATATCCCCCAAATGTTCATAAATATATTGAATTAAATTAATTTCAATGATTCAATTTATGAATGATAAACTCTAATGATTTAAAATCCTTCCTTACAACTGCAAAAACTTTGCACTTAACCAAAGCAGCAAAGGAGTTAGGTCTCTCACAACCGGCCTTGAGTCACTGTATAAAGCGGCTAGAAGCTGAGCTCGGAGAGGAACTTTTTTGGCGAAGAAAAGATGGTCTTATCCTCACTAAATCAGGTGAGTATCTTTTGCTTAAGGGGCAAAAAATATGTGATGAGCTTGAAAGTGTTTCTGATTTTTTAAAAACTGGACGAACTGATGCCCGTCAAAGCCTGACTCTTGGAATTCATCCTTCTGCGGCCTCCTATATTCTTCCCCATCTCATGAAGGAGTTGGAAAATATTGAGCTTAAATTTCGCTTTGGTCTGTCACGCGAAGTTACGGAATGGGTACATGAAGGGAAAGTTGATTGTGGGATAGTGATTAATCCGTATCCTCACAGCAATTTGGTTATCAATGAAATGGGAATGGACAAGTTTACAGTGTGGAGTCATAAAAAACTTTCTAAACCTGATAAAATTTTTTTTGATCCCGAGCTTCATCAAACGCATTCAATTTTGCGCCAACTAGAGAAAAAAGGAATTCAATTTGATCATCAATACGCTATCTCAAATCTAGAGTTAATCGCAAAATTTGTCTATGAAGGTGTTGGTGTTGGAATTCTTCCTGAGAAAGTCGTAAAAAATTTTAATCCTGAATTGACCAAGGTCTATTCTAGTGAGGTCAAACCCTTTCAAGATCACATTTGCTTTATCTACTCGATGGAGAACAGTAAACTGGTGCCATTAAAGCAATTAAAAATGGAAATTAAAAAAGTTTTACTTTGAGGTTTTTGTAGGAACAATTTTTTCTAGATCAACTTTAAAAACAAAACCTCTTTCCTTGATAAAAAAAGATTTCCCTACTTTATAAGATCCATACGATCCACCATGCATTGTCTTGTGCCCAATTTTATCAAGATCATAAGACTCGCTTTCAATGGTCGCTTCATCACCAGTTATTTTTTTTAGGATAAGAACATACCTTTTTTTGCTGTAATTGATTGTGTATCTTTGATCGAGAAAGATGTGATGTTTCGTAACAATCGGAGCTTTCGTTGCTTCTTGGTATTCTGTCTGTAAATAAAGATTTGCAAAGCAAGTTGTAGATAGAAAAGACAAAATAACAAAGATTAATTTTTTCATCATCTATTCATTAAAACCGACTGGCGAATTAGATCAACTTTAGAGAAGTCTAAATCAACCACACCGACTTTTTCCCCCTCTTCTAAATCTATAAGAATATCACCCCATGGGTCAACAACGAGTGAATGACCGTAGGTTTGAATTTTATCATTGTGATGTCCCCATTGGCCCGCAGCTACAACAAAGCATTGATTCTCTATTGCGCGAGCGCGAAGCAAGGTATGCCAATGAGCTTTTCCGGTTGGAACAGTGAAGGCCGCTGGATAAGTAAGGATTTCTGCCCCATTCATTCGGTAATGCAAACCAAGTTCTGAAAAGCGCATATCAAAACAAATCCCAAGTCCAATTTTGCGAGAATTAAGCTCAACCAATTTGTACTCTGTACCCGCTGTATAATTTTTGGCTTCAGAAATTTTCTTATTTGGAAGATCACAAGCAAAAAGATTGATTTTGTCATAGTGACCAAGATCATTTCCGTTTTTATCAAAATTGTATGCTCGATTTACAACTCTATCATTTTTTAAAGTGGCTGCTGATCCTCCGATGAGGGCCATTTTAAACTCAGTCGCTAGATTTTTTATTTCTTTATAATGCTGATTTCCTTCTTCTACCAGAAATGGAGTAGGAGTAAGGCCATCACTCATCGAATAAAACACTTCAGGTAAGAACGCTGCCTCTGCCCCCTGATCCTGGGCTTCTTTAAGCATACGATGAATCTTTTTAAGATTGGCTTCAAAATCCAAAACTGATGTGAGTTGAAGAACAGCTATTCTCATTTTGTTACCCTCTAAAAAAAACGTAGTCTAAAACACCTTCGCCTTTTTCCAAATATTCTTTGGCAAGATTAGGGAATTGATCAATTGGAACAATTTTTTTTGAGCCTACTTTATAAACGCTGTACCCTTTGAAAGCTTCAAGAAATTCCGAAGAGTCTTTTAGTAGTAATTCATTATTTGTTTCAACAATAAATGTAGGATGATAAGCATCGATAGTTTTTTTGGCACCTTTAATCACCAGATTCTCGGCGTCTTGAACATCAACTTTTACAACTGAAGGAATTTTATTATTCTTTTCAACGAAGTCATCAATTGTTGTCAAACTAATGTTCTCACTCTCTTTAATTTCATGAGAGATAGCGGTTTGAAGAAGAGAATTTCCGCCCGAACTTTTTGAATCAATAAAAAAAGAAACATTTCTCTGAGATTTATCAGAGACACCTTCCTTAATTACTGAAATATTTTTTATGCTATTTTTTTCTATAGTCTTTTCCATTGCCAAGCTTGTGCAACGAGCAGGCTCAAATGAAAAAATCTCAACATCTTTTCTAAACTTAGAAACAAAAAAAGAAATCAATCCAATATTGGCACCAACGTCGAAAAATATTCCATTCTGAGGAAGATGCTCTAGAAGAGCTGATTTTACTGGTTCTTCATAATGATAGAAGGCTGCTCGCCCTCCATACATGACATAAAAGGAAGGCCCATACAAATCTTTAGGATCAACGAACAATGATTCAGTTTTTGAAAAATTGATTTCTAAAACTTCAGGTTGAAAATTTCTAAGTTTTCTATTTAAAAATCTTCTTCTCCCAACATATTGCCAAATTGATTGCATTTTTTCCTCAAATCTATTTTTTGATGAACTTCCCTACAGCAAAATAATCAAAACCAAGAGCTACAATCTTCTTTGTATCGTAAAGATTTCTTCCATCGAAGATCACTGGTTTTCTAAGTCTTGATTTAATTTCGTTGAAGTCTGGAGTCGTAAACTCTCTCCATTCTGTCACTGTAATTAAAGCATCTGATCCATTGAGAGCATCGTATTTATTTTCGAAAGATTTAATTTTTCCTTCGCACTCTTTAAATTTGCTCATCTCGTGAAGATAGTTTTCAGTAGCAACTGGATCAAAGATATTAATAGTTGCACCAGCACCAATTAATTTTCTGGCCATAGCAATCGCTGCAGTTTCTCTTACGTCGTCAGTGTTAGCTTTAAAAGCAACTCCCCAGAACGTAAAAGTTTTCCCAGATAAATTTTCGCCATAGTATTTTTTTATTTTTGAGAAAACGTATGATTTTTGCTCGTCGTTTACTTCTTCAGTAGCATTGACGATTTTTAATTCCATTCCATAGTCTTCAGCTGTTGCAATAAGAGCTTTAACGTCTTTTGGAAAACACGATCCACCGTAACCTGGACCTGGGTATAAAAAGTGTCCACCAATTCTCTTATCTGAAGAAATTCCTTTTCTCACTTCCTCAATATCTGCCCCTGTAGCGTCACAAAGACGAGCGATCTCGTTGATGAAAGAAATTTTAGTCGCAAGAAAACAGTTAGCTGCATACTTGCTCATTTCAGCAGAAAGATTGCTCATGCCATAAATTGGATTTCCTTGGCGAACAAGAGGAGCATATAACTCTTCCATTGCTTTCATCGCCATATCGTCTTGATGACCGATGATAACTCGATCTGGTCTCATAAAATCTTCTACAGCCGAACCTTCTTTTAGAAATTCCGGATTGTTCACCAAGTGAAAGTTCTTTTTAGTGTGCTCAGCAATCAATTTTTTAATTTCAAGATTTGTTCCTACTGGAACTGTCGACTTGATGACAACAATAGCGTCATCAGCAAGATTTTTTGCCACTTCAATCGCCGCAGCTTTTAAATATTTTAAATCAGCTCGTCCATCATCTGCTGATGGAGTTCCAACTGCAAGAAAGATTGACTTAGCTTCTTTGACTGAATCATAGTTCAATGAAAAGTGCAGACGATTTGCTTTGATATTTCTATCAAGAAGTTCATTTAGTCCCGGTTCATAGATCGGTGACTTTCCGGCCTTTAACATTTCTATTTTTTTGGGATCGATGTCGATACAAGTAACATCGTGTCCGATTTCTGCAAAACAGGTTCCGCTTACGAGACCCACATAGCCTGTTCCGATAACTGAAACTTTCATGATTTTCTCCTTAAGATTACTCCAGAAGAATAGCACTCTGGTCACAATTATGCTAAAAATTTGTATGTTCAAGAATGCTTTAAAATTGATCGTCGCGATTGCGCTCGTTTATTGGTTAATCTCTAGTGGGAAACTCGATCTTTCATTGGTAAAGAAATCCTTTGAAGTTGGCACAGGATGGCTTTGGGCCATTCTCCTGATATTCATTCAAATCTGCCTTGGAGCTTTCCGTTATAAGTTTTTACTTGAGACGAAGAGCAAGAAAAAACTCAATTTTTTCAGTGTCCTACGACTTAACTATATTGGTCTTTTCTTCTCTAGCGTTCTTCCTGGTGCTGTGACAGGTGACCTCATAAAACTAATGTATGTTAAAAAATTAGATGAAAGTTTTACTAAAACTTTTCTGGTTACAATAACTCTCCTTGATAGAATTCTTGGCGTTACAGGACTTCTCTTTCTTTCAGGGTGCTTCAGTTTATTTTATTACTCTGAAATCACTTTGATCTCTCCCAAAATGACCCACATCATTTTGTTAAATCTCATGCTCTTTTCTGGAGCTGCAGTTTTTCTGGGCATCTTGGTTGCCCCTCTTAAATTCCAAACATTCATTTATTTTCTATTGGAAAAAATTCCATTTATTGGAAAAAAAATATCTGAAATTTTAAAGCAAGTTTTCTCTTTGAGAGAAAAGAAAAAAGATATTTTTATCGCCTTCTTATTTAGTGTGCTCATTCAATTTATCGCCATTCTTGCTTTCTGGGTCGTAAGTTCACCTTTTCTTTCAAAACCGCTTCCGTTCCAGTTTGCCTTCACCTTTATTCCCGTAGGTCTCATAGCAACAGCTATCCCTATTTCTCCTGGAGGTTTGGGCGTAGGCCACGTTTTATTTGCCAACCTTTTTTCATTAGTTCACATCGACAATGGTGCCTCATTGTTTAATCTCTTTTACATATGTAATTTTATGAATAATTTTGTGGGAGTGATTCCCTATCTCACAATTGGAAGAAAGCAGTTGAACTAAATAGGCTTACCCTTTTCAAGATCGATCATCTTGGCATACTTTAAAAGAACATAGATAGAATTGAGAAAACAAATCACAAAACCATATCGGCCATCAAGAAGGCCGCGCTTTAAAATATAGTCTTTGAAAAACTGAATAGGTGGACGAGTAACAAGTTTTGATAAAGTCGCTCGCTTACCACTCTCGAACAACACTCTGGCTTCCATTGTACTGTACTTATTCGTTTGAATGACATGCGATGAAATGGAATTAAAAGAATAGTGAAGAAGATCGCCATCTAGATGACCGACTGATCCGGTGACATCCAACCCTTCGTGGATATTTCTCCCACCCCATTTTGCCTTATTTTTTTTAACCAATCTCACTTTGCTATCCGGATACCAGCCACAATGACGAATCCATTGCCCGTTATAATTAGTTAAGCGATTAAAGCTATAGCCATCATGAACAAAATTTTCTTTAACTTTTTTTACAGATTCAAAGAGTTCTGGAGATAGAACTTCATCTGCATCAAGTGAAAGGACATAATCAAATTGGGCAAGTTCATGAGCGAAATTTTTTTGATCTCGATAGCCTAGAAATTTCTGCTCAAAAAATCGAACTCCAAATCCTTCACATATCTCTTTGGTTTTATCAGTTGAGAATGAATCAACAACGACTATTTCGTCAGCAATTTCCTTTACAGACTCAAGGCATCTTCCAATATTTTTTTCTTCATTTAAAGTAATGATGACGACAGAGAGTTTGATCATGATTTAAATCCAACTCGTTTTTCAGATACCTGAAGAATGAATCTGAAATCATCACTCCACGGATGGGCCAATTTGGATTTCATGCCCTTAGGAGTTGTCGATCTTCTTAAGAAGCAATCGAGAATTGATGGTTCCGTTATAATCATTCTATCTCTGTCTGATGATGGAACATCACTCGTTGACTTACACCAGCTAACTTTATTGGCTTTAATTTTTGAGATAAGCTCTTTCGAATATTTTTCAGGATTTCCCACAATATAAACTTGATTGGTATTTTCCAACTCCCAAATATCATTCATGCGAAGAATGCGCTCTTTCATGACAGAGGGATGAGTTCCAAAATAGAGAACGCATTTATTTTTGCGTGCTTCTTTTAAACCTTTTTCTAGTTGTCGATCTGAATCAGATGCCTCGTGATAGAGACGCCCCATGTCGCGCATCTTTTCATTATAAGAACTCTGCTCTCTCACATGTCCATAATGAAAAATGCGAGCTTCTGTGTAGAAAACTTTTTTATAATTTCTAAATCCCTGAGCATCTCCCCAAGATTCAATCGGGGTTTTCAATTTAATGGCCCTAATCTCATAAGGGTACCATTTTTTAGAAATCGCCACATGGTGATGAGTTTGCCAGAAATGCAAATACCTAAACGAGATTGCATCACAACCCTCATCCTGGGCCTTTTGAATGTCTCGTTTTAAAATTTCATAATCATCTTGATGGAGAACTTCATCAGCTTGTAGATAAATTCCCCAAGCATTTTCATCCTCTCCAAAATCGGCACGCAGGGCCTCTAGTGCCTTATTGGTCTCAACGGAAAGAACTAATCCTTTCCTAAGCGACATGTCCCATGTACTTGGAATAATTTTAATAAAAGGGAATTTTTTTATTTCAGCTTCAGTTGAATCATCGCCGGAATCTAGAGCGAGATAGATCTTCTCAGTGATTGGAGCGAGTGACAGAAGGGACTCTTTAAAAGAGTAATCGTACTTCACCCCATTTCTAAGTAATGTAAAACCAAAAAGCTTAATCAAATTTAAAAATCTTCGTTGCGTCTACGTGTCCGTAGCGAATCCATTTTGTTTTATAAGATTCAATTTTAAGAAGAAACTTTAACTCTTCACCTGGATTTTTAAGTTTGCGGACTTTCTTGCACTCTTTTTTAAGTATTCCACGCACTTCTTTTGGAATCACACAAAGACCACTCATTAAGTAGTTTTGGTTTTCATAAGAAAGAACACGTCCAACAAAAATATCATCTTTGATAATTGAAGGAAGGGACCCGCCTTTTGGCAGAAGAATTTTTTTATCGTGTAACATATCGTAAAGGACATCATATCCTCTAAAATTTTTTCCAGTGTATTCAAAGAGAGAATAGTTTACAGCTGAGAGAGATTTGGCCAAAAAATCATCTACAGGATTATTAATCAGATAATCGCTGATAACCGTTCTTGTTCCACGTTTTGAAATGAATTGTAGAACATACCATTCATTAAATGAGTTCATGCGAGCTTCGAAATCATCATCATCGTCATTTGCTTGCCCAGTGATGGTGAAATATTCTTTCTTAGCTTCAAGCAATGTTTCGTAGTGATTACCTTGAGTGTAGATATCTAATGCTTTTAAAAAATGTTCTTTAAGCGACGGGTTCATATAATCCTTTATTTCAACCTTAAATTATTCGTCTGATATACAACTATTCGTCAGTCTTAAGTACAGCGAGGAATGCTTCTTGCGGAACCTCTACTGACCCAACCATCTTCATGCGCTTCTTCCCTTCTTTTTGCTTTTCTAGAAGCTTACGCTTTCTTGAAATATCACCACCGTAACATTTCGCTAAAACGTTTTTTCGAAGGGCCTTTACTGTCTCACGCGCCACTATTTTAGCACCAATGGCGGCTTGTACTGCAACATCAAATTGTTGCCTATCAATTAATTTTTGAAGCTTCTGCACAAGGTCACGACCTTTATAGAACGCATTGTCACGATGACAGATAATAGATAACGCATCTACTTTATCACCATTCAACAAGATATCGACTTTGACGAGATCAGCAACAGCATAATCCTTAAATTCGTAATCCATAGAAGCGTAGCCTTTTGTAAGGCCTTTTAGTTTATCATAAAAGTCAAATACCATCTCCGATAGTGGAAGATCGTAGATAACCTGCACGCGATCTGCTGTGATGTATTTTATTTGATTTTGAATTCCACGTCTTTCTTCACAGAGAGTGATCATGCGGCCAACGTATTCATTGGGAACGTGAATTGAAAGCTGAACCATAGGTTCACTGATTGAGTCGATTTCACCTGGCTCAGGCATTTCACTCGGGTTGGAAATCGTCAGTTCATCGCCATTGGTTTTTAAAACTTTATAGCTCACCGAAGGAGCAGTGGAAATCAAAAGCAGATTGAACTCTCGCTCAAGTCTCTCTTGAATAATATTCATGTGAAGAAGACCTAAGAATCCGCAGCGAAATCCAAAACCAAGTGCTGCCGAACTCTCCGGCTCATAGGTAAAAGAAGCATCGTTGAGTGCAAGTTTTTCTAGTGCATCTTTAAGATTTTCATAATCAGTAGACTCAACAGGGAAAATCCCACAAAATACCATGGGTTTGACTTCCATGTATCCCGGAACGTTTGGAGTTTCTTTTTTGTTGGCATGAACAATAGTATCGCCAACACTGACGTCACGAATAGTTTTAATACCACAGATCACCATTCCAACTTCACCAGCAGTGAGTGAATCAAGTTCTGTAAAAAATGGCGAGTTTACTCCCAGTTTTAAAACTTCATACTCCATACCAGCGTTTTTCAAAAACACTTTATCTTTTTTTCTAATTGTCCCTTCAACCACGCGAACCAGAATAACGACACCTTGATAATTATCAAACCAAGAGTCAAAAATTAGTGCTTGAAGATCAGTGTCTGGTCTTCCAACTGGGGGTGGAATTTTTTTAACGATCGTCTCTAGAAGATCCTCAATTCCCAATCCACTTTTGGCCGAAACTAAACAAGCGTCACTTGTGTCAATTCCGATAATGTCTTCAACTTCTTTTTTCACGCGATCAGGATCGGCGTGCGGTAAATCGATTTTATTAATGACTGGAACAATCTCCAGGTCGTTATCAATGGCCATATAAACGTTGGCAAGTGTCTGCGCCTCAACTCCTTGGGAAGCATCGACGACTAGTAAAGCGCCATCACAAGAAGCAAGGGAGCGTGAAACTTCATACGAAAAATCCACGTGGCCCGGAGTATCTATCAAATTGAAATAGTAGGTATTTCCGTCTTTCGCTTTATAAGGAATGCGCACTGCTTGAGCTTTAATTGTAATCCCGCGTTCGCGCTCAAGCTCCATGTTATCGAGTAAGCGATCTTTTTTCTCTCGGGAACTCACTGCACTTGTTGCTTCCATAATTCGATCAGCAAGGGTAGATTTCCCATGATCGATATGGGCGATGATAGAAAAATTGCGAATAAACTTTTGGTCCATTATTGCCTGCATTTAGATTGAATAAGAAGATTCAAGAGCATATCATTAGAATTTAAAATCAGGAAATTTTTAATATGAAAATAGACTTTCGCATCGAACATATTGACCCTCTTGGGCAAGGCGTTTCTAAACTAGGCGACGCTGTGACCTTTATCAAAAAGACCCTACCAGGGGAAACCGGCACGGCCATTGTCTATTCCGAGAAAAAAGGTGTCCGGTTTGCTAAATTAGATTCTATTACAGAGAAATCGCCCGATCGCATTGAAGCCGAGTGTGAGCATTTTTACCAGTGCAATGGTTGCGATTATCAGCATACGACTTATGAAAAAGAGCTCGAATATAAAAAAGCGGCCCTTCTTCGCCATTTGTTTAAATTCCCTTCTGTTCCAATCACTGTGCATGGTGCAAAACACCGCTTGAATTATCGCAACCGCATCCAACTTCACTACGATAAAAAGAAAAAAATGATCGGCCTTATGGATGAGCAAAATAATATTTTGCCAGTTCCCAAGTGCAAGATCATTGATCCGAGTGTTGCTTTTGAGTTGCGTGCTCTCTATGAAAACGACAGCTGGTTAAAGCTTGTGGCCAAGGAACCAAGCACAGGGCATATCGAAATTTACGCCAAAGAACAGGACAAACCTGGTCACAACGTTAAAATTTCCATCAACCGCCCCTACGCTGATGGCGGATTCACTCAAGTCAATTTTGAGATGAACGAAAAACTCCGCGACTGGGTTCAAAAAACGGCCAACACCATTATCCCTCCTAAAGCGGTGGTCTACGATCTTTTTGGTGGAAATGGAAATATTTCCAAAAAATTCAAAAATACTACTGTCGTTGTGGATAAATATAGAACTGTTCCAAATGCTTTTGCCCATCAAAAGTTCTTTTCTATCGATCTCTACGACAAAAATGCCGTCAAAGCTCTCATTGCTCTAAACCGGGAAGGCCAACCTCGTCC
This sequence comes from Bacteriovoracales bacterium, assembly GCA_037444575.1. Classification (GTDB taxonomy): domain Bacteria; phylum Bdellovibrionota; class Bacteriovoracia; order Bacteriovoracales; family Bacteriovoracaceae; genus Bacteriovorax. Next base: position 127,804 of record JBBIME010000010.1, on the reverse strand, counting down.
TAATTGGTTAGTCATTGACCCTCCTCGCTCAGGATTGAAGAATCTATCTGAGTTTTTGACCGAATTTAAACCTGATGGGTTCATTTTTATCGCTTGTGAGCCAACAAGTTTTGCAAGAGACACTCTCCCGATACTCGATCACTACGACCTCTCAAGTGTGGAGCTCTTTGATTTATTTCCATCAACGAAGGGTTTTGAGACTATTGGGATATTTACAAGAAGAAAAAATAACGAGTAAAATAAAAATTAAATAGTCGTTTTTTAGAATATGAGGTTCTAAATGAAAAACCAGGGATTTATTGGTTCACTTTTTTTAAGTAGCGTTTTACTTGTCTCATGTGCCAGCAATGAGCCAGCAGAAAGAACTGTTGAGCAAAAAAAAGCTGAGCTCTATTACGGGCAAGGAACAAATGACCTTGTTAAAAAGAATTATTCTCAGGCCCTCATCAATCTTCTTAAAGCAAAAGAATTCGATCCAAAAGATGCTCAGATCAGAAACAATCTTGGAATGGCCTACTATTTCAGAGAGCAGCCTGAACTTGCAGAGAGAGAATTGCTTAAAGCAATTGAACTAGATAAGAAAAATTCTGATGCCAAAGTCAATCTTGGCTCAATCTACATGGAAAAAAATCGTCTTAAAGAAGCTAGAGCACTGTATGAAGATGTCGCACAGGACTTAACTTACACGGCTCAATTTAGAAATTATTACAACCTTGCAGTTCTCGCTCTAAAAGAGGGAGACCGAAAAGAAGCTTTTGACTTCCTTTTTAAATCAATCAAAGAAAAAGACGAATATTGCCAAGCTCACTTTAAGCTTGGGGAACTTTACACAGAAGAATATAAATTCAAACAAGCACTTGAGTCTTTTTCGGAATCATCAAAAGGAACTTGTGTTAGTGAACCAGCACCACACTATCAACAAGCACTGGTTCTTATGAATTTAAATCGATTTGAAGAAGCTCGAAAAAAACTTAAAGAGGTCATGGAAAAATTTCCAAAGACTCGCTTTAATACACTTGCGGCCCTTCAGTTGAAAAAAATTAGTGCTGAAATAAGAGAGCAAACAGCAACAAAGAGCTTTCAAACGGAAGTAATTAAAGAATCTAAAACCATTGAATCACCAAACTTTTAAAAAATTATGACTGAAGAAACAAACACCCATTCAATTATAGAAGACACTATTTCAACGGAAGAAAATATTCAGATGGCAGATGCAATCGTACATCATCAAACCATCGGGGGATTACTTCGAGCTAAACGTGAAGAGAAAAATTTAAGCTTAAAAGTCATTTCCCAACAAACCAAAGTTCATATTGGATTGCTTGAGCATCTTGAGAATAACGATCTCGACAAACTCCCGAGCAAAACTTATGTGCGCGGCTTTGTTAAAGCAGCAGCAAAGATCCTAGGCATCAATCAGGAGACCGCTCTTGATCTTTTAGAGGTTACCTATAACCGCGATAAGAAGCCGATAAAAAAAGAAGTTCCCAACGTTGAATTAAGAAGTGAAGTTGCAAGGAATACACTTTCTTCAATGAGCGCTCCGCTTGACGCAGTAAAATCCGTAACTGCTTCTTCAAGTGTCTTTCTTGCAAAGGCCGCTGTAGTCCTTCTGATTGTTGGAGTTGTCGGTTTTAATATTAAAAATCTCATCGAAAAATCTGCTGAAGACCAAATTAAACTTCCTAAAGTTTTAAGCACTATTCATCAGAAAATTAAGCCAGCTCCGAAAAAAGTTGTTGCCCCTAAAGTGGCCAAAACCGAAGCGGAATCCGCAACAGCTAATCCCATCCAGGTGAATATCATCCAGGACAAGAAAGAGGCTGTCCAAAAAACTGAGATGAAAATCAATAACGTAAATTTAAAAACTATTTCATTAGGTGAAAAACAGTTCACTGAAGATACATCTGTATCAAAAGAAACGCTTAGTGAAATTTTTCCTTCTCGCTATAGAGTTGTTCCGGCAAAAGGTGTTCAATACGTTTATGTCAATGCAGTCGATGGCGACTCTTGGCTTACTTACAAAGTTGATGACAAAGAAATTAAAAAATATGTTCTTCGCCAAGGCCGAAGCGTATTTATGCATGGAGAGACAATTCGCCTTTTCATTGGAAATACTAAATCAGTTAAAGTCTTCTACAATAATAAACTTCTCAACCTAGGTTCTGAAGGTACAACGAAAAATTTAGTGTTCCCTGAAGAATCTAAGACAAAATACATGAAGCCATTATTCATCTTCCAAAAAGATGGAACAGTTATAACTAGTGATGTGGGAATTAAAAAGGGCCAAGCGGAAAGTGCGCCAACGAAAGCACCTGTAGCTCCCGCGCCGGTTAAAAAGCCTTAGTATCAACCTGCCCAATCAAGCTTTTTATAATAATGAAGAGCTATAAAAAATAAAATGAGACTAGGTCCGAAATTGGATATTGCTGGATCTAGTTTTCCCCCCTGAGAAAAACTAATTAAAAGGAAATATACAACATAGTAACCGACCATTATAAGAAGTGCTCGGACTGTATTATTTCCTCCCCCGCCTCTTCCTTTCTTGATCCCCAATGAGAAACCTAAAAAAATGAAAAGAATGATTTGAGGAACTGTTGCATATCGAGAGAAGAGTTCCACTTTTGATCTAAAATAAGTTAGCTTAAGTTCTTTTGTTTCACCTGGATCTTTTTTCGAAGCAACTGCTTCATTCCATTTAATCTTTTTATCTTCAATGATCTTTTTCAATTCATCATTGGTTTTCATACTATCTTTGTTCAGAAGTGTTGTTGCAAAGTCACTATTAAAAACAGGAAAATCATACTCTTTAAAAAGAATTTTCTCGACCTGATTTCCGGCTTCATTCATTTTTATAATATTGCCATCATTTAAATGAAGTCTCAGATTGGGAGCATGCCACTGATCTGCATAAACCTTAATAAGTGAGCCCGTATGAGCAAAAATAATTCTCTGCTCGGTTTTACTTTTATCTAAAAGATGAAGAAAAACTTCGTTAAAATTGGTTCCATCTTCAGTCACCTTTTCAGCGAACATGGTGGCATTGGGAATATCTGTAAAAAATTGTCCTGATTTAATACTGGTGAGCATTCCTGCTGAAGTAAGTTTCACAATAGTATTTTTGAAAGCAGCATTGGCCTTAGGAATAAAAACACCATAGAGCGAATGAATAGTGAATGCCACAACAAGACTGGTGACCAGAAATGGCATGTAGATTTTAATTTTTGTCATCCCAAAAGAGCGCATTGCGATGATCTCTGAGTCTTCGCTAAATTTATTCAAAGTGTAGATCGTTGCAAAGAACGCTGCCAGCGGTGTCGCCAATGGGAAAAATGACACGCTTAGATTCATTACCATTGTAAGAATCGTTGCTATATCGACCCCTTTATTGACGATGAGTCCGATAATTCGAAACATGTAGAAGGTAATCAAAAAGGCCACGAAGAAAACAAACCCCAACACAAAAGGGGGAATGAATGTGGAAGCTAAATACCTGGTAGTTACTTTTAACATAGATTGTGCTATTTTAGCCCGAATATTGATTTTTTAACACTGTTACTCATAACTAATTGGGAGTTCCATGAAAATTAATTTAAGTTTCGAAGCAAAACAATCAGGTACTGAGCTTCACATCTACTCTTGCTTTAACAAAGTCCATGAAGCTAAGGTTTCAAAAAAATCAGCTAAAACAGAAGCAAAAGCAGAAAAAACTCTCTCTCACTCACACTGGCCAGAAGAATTAATTGAGTCTTTTGAACATTCAGTTGCTTCAAAACACTACAAAGGCGAAGTTGGAGAAATGTTTTCTGTAACTCTAATGAGTGGAGCTTCTGCTCTAATCGTTGGACTTGGTGATAAAAATAAACTCACAAAAGAAGTTCTAAGAAGACAAATCGCTAACACTTACAAAGCTATCGCAAATAAATTTGTCGATGCAACTCTTCACCTTGATGGCTTCTTGGTTAAAGGACATGCCGAAGAATCAATCGCAGCTATCGTTGAAACCCTTCACATGACTTCATACACATTTGATCGTCACCTATCTGTTAAAAAGAAAGTAAAACTTGAAGAGATCGTAATCGCTTCTACTGAAAAGAAAACTGCGGCTAAAAAATTCGAAGCTGCAATTGCTGAAGGTAACGCTATCGGAGAATGTATTAAAGTAGCTCGCGATTTCGTTAATGAAGCTCCAAATATTTTACACTCTGAACATTACGCAAAAGAAGTTGAAAAAGATGCTAAGACTTTAAAGCATGTAAAAGTTAAAGTTCTTGGACGTGCAGAACTTAAAAAAGAAAAAATGGGAATGTTCCTTTCTGTAAACAATGGCTCTGCTCATGAAGCTCGTCTTGTTCATTTAACTTACACTCCATCAAAAGCGACATCAAAAACAAAACACATCGCTCTTGTGGGAAAAGGATTAACTTTTGATACAGGTGGATACTCTCTAAAACCTGGCGCTTCAATGATGAACATGAAATTTGATATGGCCGGATCAGCTACAGTTTACGCTGCTTTTAGAGCGGCTGTTCTACTTCAACTTCCAGTGAAAATTTCTTGTTACTTAGGAATCACTGACAACGCTGTTTCTAGTATCGCTACAATGCCAGATTCAATCGTTACAGCAAGAAACGGAAAGACTGTTGAAATTCTAAATACAGATGCTGAAGGACGTTTAGTTCTTGGTGACGTTGTTAACTACGCTTGTGATGATAAACCAGATGCTCTAATCGATGCAGCGACATTAACAGGAGCAATTCTCGTTTCTCTTGGAAGCGAAGTGTGCGGATTGTTCTCTAACGATCAAAAACTTGCTGACTCACTTTTAAAATCAGCAAAAAGTGCTGATGAATATATGTGGCAACTTCCAATCATTGATGAACACAAAAATGATATGAAAGCTACTCTTGCTGATTTAAAAAATATTGGATCAAACGGAAACGGTGGATCTGCTAAAGGAGCTGCGTTCATTGAAAACTTCGTTGAACCAGGAATTCCATGGGCACACCTTGATATCGCGGGCGTTGGCGACTCTCAAGGTCACCTTCCTTACTGTCCAGCGAAAGGAGCTTCTGGTCTAGTTATCAGAACTCTTGTTGAATACTTAAAAAATGTCTAAATTTAAAATCGTATTAGTTGCGCCTGAAATTCCCGGTAACACCGGGAGTATCGGGCGCACTTGCGTCGCTCTAGATCTCGAACTCATTTTAATCAAACCACTCGCTTTTGATATTTCAGAGAAAGCTGTTCGAAGAGCAGGTCTTGATTATTGGAAGCACGTTAACTTGAAAGTCTATGAGAATTGGAATGAGTTTATTGAGAATGAAAAACCAGTGAAGGAAAATATGTTTTTCTTTTCTCGTTTTGCCACTAAGCCACTTTTTAAAGCTTCCATAAAAGAAAATTGTTGTTTGATTTTTGGTTCTGAAACAAAGGGGCTGCCAAAAGAAATCAAAGAAGAATACAAAGACCAACTCGTTACTCTCCCTATGTTTTCCGAGCATATCCGCTCGTTGAATTTATCCAATGCTGCTACGGCGGCAGCGTATGAAGCCTTGAGACAGATTTCTTTCGCTTAAATTAACCAACGTGGTCTAAAATGAGAATATTTCTCGCAGCACTATTATTCTTTCCTCAAATTTTAAAAGCTGTAGAGGAACTAAATGCTCCTGAAGTTAAGAAAGAAGAACTTGCTTATTATGCTATTCTCCCCTACGTAAATTACGACACCACTCAATTCTGGAGTTTTGGACTAGCGGCTGAGAAAGAATCAGAAATCGATGACATCGACACCTATTTAATAGACTTGGAAGTTACTCAAAAATCTAGAATCAGATTATCTACAAGATATAGTTTTTTTATTAGTTCAGATTGGAAAACGACAATTAGAGCTGACGTTACCAATTTTTACGATCCTTTTTATGGCCTTGGAATGTCTACCAAAACAGAAAACCTACAAACGATCAAACAAAGAGTCATCAGCTCTCAATTAGATTTTTCTTACGTTCATTCACCTAGTTTTTATTTTGGTCCTTTTGTAAAATATAATCAAAGAATTGAAAGGCCAGATTATCAAATTGATAACCATCGTTTTTTTCCAAATGAAACTTCTCTTTCCTTTGGAGGAACAGCTCTTTATGACACTCGAGACTCTAAGTTTAATCCCCACTCTGGAAATAAACATGAACTCTCACTCTCCATCGTTCCGGATGGATTGAATAGTTTAGAGCACGTAAACACCTTCTCAAATATTAAAATAGATTTACGAAAATATTTTCCAATCTATGGGTCTGTACTTGCCACTCGATTTACCGCAGGTACAACGATTGGAGAACCGAGTTATCTCTACAAATACAGACTGGGTGGTATCGATTTATTGCGTGGGTATCAGACGAACCGCTTTATTGGAAACAATCTGGCATCTGTTCAACTGGAAGAAAGAATAAATCTCTATAAAGAATACATCGCTCTTACTGGATCGTATGAAGCAGGTTCAATTAACTCAAGCCCATTTTCTAAAATTCATTCAAGCAAGGGTATTGGGTTGCGAGTTGCAATGCCACCGGATTGGACAAACATCCTCACTATAAATTTTGGATATGGGGATGATCAAAACAATGCCAGCTTGGAATTTAATGAAAATTTTTAACAAAAAAAAAGCCGCTTCAAAGAGCGGCTTTTCTATAAAATTTTTTTTGATGCTAATTATCTCATCGATGCTTTAGGAAGCTTACATCCTTGAACATCTAGATCAATAGTAAAATCCGGACGAAGACATGAGTAAAGATTGTAAGTTTGTTGTCCGTACTTCTTGCCTTCAAGCACTGTTACTTTTCCTTCTTTTGAAATTTCACATGGGTTATTTACAGCACAACGTTTTCCATTTTCATTGGCAGTGTTGTTGATCGCGATTACATGTCTTGTACCTTTTGCGATAATTGGAGAGCCAGAAGTTCCACCAATAGTGTCACAGCTGTCTGTATAGCGAATTGAATCTTTCATCAGCCAGTCGCCTTCTTTTAGATTGTAAATGAAAGCATCAATCGCGCATGAGTATCCACGGTCCCAGTACCCAGAAACGATATCGATATTTGTTCCTTCAAAAGGTCTTACTGTATCAAGATCGAATGCTTGAATTTTATATTTTTTTGCAATTTCATCATACGATTGAGACAGCTCATAAAGAGTGATGTCTGTATCAGTCATCGCTGCAAAAGCAACCTTTGTAGCTGTGACTGGATAAAGATTCATTTCCTTATCAAAAATTTTCATTTTTCTTGAAGTAGTTTTCCCAGAGATAACTTCACCTGGCTGAATCATTCCACCAAATGGACCAGTAGAATAACAGTGACCATTTGTTAAAACGTACGCCTTAGATGCCGATGGCTGACCAGAGAATCTAATTAATGAACCTGAACAATTTGAAAGCTTAATAATACCTTCAAAATCGTAGTTAGCATTATCTGAATTAATCGCCGTAACTTTCTTAACGTTTAAAGCATCAAATGGAGCCTTAGGAATCGCATAAGCAGATGTGACTAAAGACAAAGAAAAAACAAGCGTTAATAATTTCATAAAGACCATCCTTGGTTAGACTGGACGACTATCGTAGAACAGAATTTATCTGGTTGGATACTGAAGACCTGCAAAAAAAGATAACCAAGTCTTACAAACATGTTTTTTGAATATACTGCAGAGCTTCTCTAAATAAAAAAGGCCAGGATAAATCCTGGCCTTATGTGATCTCGAAAAAAAATTTTCGAAAAATTAGTACTTGTAAGTAAGACCAACACTTGTTTCTAGGTTAGCAACTGAAAGAACACCTGTGTTTGTCCCATTTTTAGTAGCTACAGCATTTGTAGTTGATGTTGTTCCAATTAAACCATCAATTGAAAGTTGTCCGAAAGCTAATGTCGCACCTGCATTTACAGCAGTTGAATTAGCAATAGTCTTCTTCCCATTTGCACCATAAGCTGCTGCAATTAAGCTTTGTGCAACAGTGTTTAAATTCTGCTCATTCTTGTTGTCTTGTTGTCCATAAAGATTTTGAACAACTGATCCTCTAAGAGTTAACCAGTCTGTCGCCTTAGCTTCATAACCAATAACTACAGGAATGATTAGATTTCTAATTTCACTTTTATTTGTAAACTTTAAGTTAATGTCAGTTTTCTTCGCAGTAAGTGAAGCAAAAATCTTATCACCATTGTTAACAGTGTAATCACTTCCCCATCCTAAGTAATAGCTTGTGAAATCACCACTTACGGTTCCCGTCTGACCACCACCAGCTCCAGCAACACCTGTAACTGTCGCAGCTTGAGTATTAAAAGCTGTCCCATAACCAGTATAGCTGTCTGTTTGATCCCATCCATAATGTTTTACATAACCAAAGATACGGTTATTGCCTTGAAGAACATATGATCCTCCAACGTGAAAACCAAGCTTTCCTTTAAATTCTTGAGAAACACTTGTAGATCCAATAAGGTATGGATTAACAGTGTCTGTAGCATTAGATTTGTTGTTAACAGAAAGGTTTAAATGAGCATCCCAATTTGATCCAATTAAACCACCGCGAATTGCAGCTGCTGAATTTTTAGCACTTCTAGCTTCATCTTTTCCACCAGCATAAAGAGCGTTTACCGCCCATTTCATACCATTATCACCACCAAAAAATACATCGACTTGGTTGTCGGCAGTTTGAAGCATTTTTGATTGCGGAACTGCACCAACGATATTTCCAGTTGAAGCTGCAGAAGTTCCTGCAATTCTCAAAAGAGAAGATGTGTTTGATTCATTTCCAAAGTATAGACCATAAACGAAGTCACCATACTTTTTAAAAGCTCCACCTTGAGCCTTTGGCTTATCAAAGCGATTAACGGTAGCGCTTGCAGGAGAAGTCGTTCCTGTTAGAGCGGCATCAACTCCTGTATTTCCCCATTCAAACTCAGCTTGATTTGGGTAAAGATTGATATTAGCAACGTTTAAGAAAATATTTCTAGAGTCAGAAATATGATACATTCCTTCGTTGTCTGTTTCGTTCATCCCAAGAGCAAGAAGTCTTGCTTGAGAAGCAAAAGCAGAAGAAGAAAGCACTAGCAGGGCACTTCCGATCATCATCATTTTTTTCATTTATTGTCTCCTAAACAAAATAGTCAATTAAAAAACTGGGTAAAAAAAAGGCCCTCCGAAGAGGGCCCATAAATTCTTTATTAAGAATTAGAAATTGTAGCTTACACCAACTCTAGTAAGTAGGTTGTTAGTTGAAAGAACACCAGTTTTTGAAGCAGCTGTTCCAGTAGTACCAGTTGTACCAACAACACCGTCAACTTTAAGTTTTCCGAAGTTAAGAGTTGCACCAGCGTCTACAGTTGTAGAGTTTGCTCTTGTAGTTTTTTGGCCAGCGATGTTTTTATCTTCGCCAAGGATTACGTTTTGGTGAACGTTTCCTCTAACTACTAACCAAGAAGTTGCGTCAGCTTCCATAGCAAGTGTAAGTGGTAATACAGTTGATTTAGCTTTACCGTTTACTCCAGTAACTGCACTTGAACCACCAACTTCATTAGTTCCAAGAACTAATCTTGCGTCAGTAACAATTCTTGCACCTGGGTTAACTTCGTGAACTCTTGCAACACCAACAGTAATATCAGATGTTTTATGAGTTACTGTTGTACCAGCATTGATTGTTGTAGCTGCATTGATAACAGAAGTTAAAGTTGAAGCAGCAGCAGCAGTAATCTCTTCGCTTGTGTTTAGGTAATCAGCAAAGAAAGTTACTCCTGACCATTTATAAGAAGCACCAACTTGGAATCCTGGTTTTCTTTTCCAAACGTCTCCAGCAACTGTTGCACCTTCAGATTTATCTGAAAGAGTGATGTTTGTATAAGCTTCTAGGTCACCAGAAGCAACACCAAGGCCTAAACCTAGAGCGTTGTTTTTTCTTGTGATTGGAGCACCTGCAGGAACTGACTCATCTGTAGAGTGAGCATAGTGAACTCTAGCTCCCCATTTAACACCCATGTCACCAGCAAGCATTAGATCTAAACCATTTTGGTGGTCTTCGAATTTTTGAGCAGCTCCGATAGTTCTACCAGTGTTTGAACCATTGTTTCCTAGGTATAGACCGTAAGCAAATGATCCCATTTCCTTAAAGTATCCACCTTCAGCTCTTGGAGCAGTTTGTGAATCAGCTTGAGCACCTGTACCCCATTCAGTAACGATGTAGTTTTTTGTGTCGTTAAGAGCAGCTGGGTTTAAGAAAACTGATCTTGTGTCATTTAAGTAGAATGACTCAGTTCCTTGTCCTAGAGCTTCCATTCTTGCTTTCGAAGCGAAAGCGCTTGTTGATAAAACTGCAAGTCCTGCAATTACCAATACGTTCTTTTTCATTAATCTTCTCCTTGAAGTTAAACAAAGTATTAAATACTTGTCCTTTTAAAATAACGTCTTTTTATAAATGTTGAGTTGAGTCGGTGTATTTGTCAACACACCGAACTTAGATTTTTTTTGTGAGAAGTGAGTGAACTAGAAGCGCGCGTGCAAGCATATTGGCTTCATTTATTGAATATTCGAAGCTTGAATCGTTGCTGTGTGTATCTGTAGTAGGGGCAATAGGGGCATTGATTCCTAGGAGGAAAAGATTTTTTAATTCATCTTTTCCAGAGTCAAAGGTCTTTGCAAAAAGATTATCGTCAATTTTCAGACACCCAATTTCTTGTTCTAAAACAATGTATTCTCGGGCCTTTATTTTTGAAAATTTTTCGAAAATTTTCTCCATATTCTTCTTTAAAAGGCGAATTATTCTTGAAATATCTTCTTCTGAAGACTGATCCTCATCGACAAAATGGATAAACTCGATAGTTTGCTCTCCATTAGCATCATTAAACTCTCCAACAAAGTGCCCCCACTCATGGGTATAACTTAGAGGAATAAAGAGTGTTTCCTTAATATCAGTGATTGGTTTTTCAAAAACAAACTTCACAAACAATGCTGACGGAGTATTGGTACTTTCACAAAATTCCATAAACGTATCAGAGAGTTCACTCTTGTTTGAATAAAATTGAAGATACTGATAAGGCGACTGTCCGAAATAAAGTTTCTCACACTGAAATTCTGTACCGTTTAAGCATTCAACTGAAAAACCTTCATTAGATCTTTTTATAGATTTAACTCTAACCTGATAAGACTCTTCGTTGATCTCAGTTAAATACTCATCAGCGATTTTTAACTCAGGAAAAATTTCTTCTGCATTGATATCAAAACGAGAACCAGTATAAAATTCTTCGTTAAATTTAAGTGCCTCTGGCTTACTTCTCCCGCCAAAACTTTTCCATGCCATATCTTTATAGAACATTGCTGGCTCAGTTCCTACAATTGTCACGGCCTGTGGATAAAGTTCTTGAACAATTCTTTGATTAACTTCACCACGAAGAGTGCTCGGTCCCTTTGGGAGTAGGTCTGATTTTAAAATGGCATCTTCAGATAAAAGACGAACTTTTTCTTTTCCATATTTTTCTTGAAGGGATTTGTAGATTGAAAGAGCGAAAATATCTTTTCCCACAACGAGATGGGGGACCTCAATAAATTCTTTTTCTACAACGACGACTTTTTTTAATTTATGAAGATCTTTGAAGGCCATTTAGATTTTCCTTTGAAGCACACTTTTTTGAGAGAAGTGTACTTCAAAGAAAAAGATACTGAGAAGTAAAAAATCTACTTAATTACTAACTTATCACCCGCATTAACTTTGCGAGATTTTATGCTATTCGACGCTATTAACCGCTTGACGCTGATCCCGTGCTTTTGAGCTACGGTGAACAGAGACTCTCCTTTTTTTACGGTGTAATAGCGTACGGACTTTTTTCCGGCAGCTGACCTCGCGATACGAGTACGATTTCGGTGATTCTTGCGAAGTACTTCTCTTCTTGGTTTTTCATAAAGGTCTGCATACAAATTGTTTGAAGGACTTACTGTTTCACCTAATCTAAAAGGAAGTTTTATGCTCTCACCTTTAGCGAAGGTCGCATTTTCAGAAACATTGTTTAGGCTTCCAAGAACATATGTCTTTTTAATTTTAAATTTCTTAGCAACTTCCGCTAAACTCATATTCTTTTTAGTTACTACGAATTCTTGGAAATCGTGGGCAACAAGATCAAGCTTCGCGCAACATTGTGCAAATTTCTCAGCTGAATTAGGTGGAATACGAAGTTTGTAGTTTTCAGCATTCGGAGGAGTAAACCATCTTAGAACTTCAGGATTCAAACGTTGAATTTCTTCAAAATCAACACCTAAAACTTCAGAAAGTTTTACTAAGTCAGTTGCAGGTTTTACTGTCACTTCATCGAAATCCAAAGGTTCATGGAAGTCGACGTCATCAAAACCAAATGACTTTAAATTTTTTCCAATGATTGCTAATGCCATAATCTTTGGAACGTAATTTTTAGTTTCAGCTTTTAAATATCTTCCTTTTGAAATATCCCAGAAATCTTCTGATTTATATTTCACGATTGCTTTTGAAAGCTTTCCTTCACCAGCGTTGTACGCTGCTGCGGCCACTTCCCAAGATCCAAAATCGCCATAAAGTTTTGTAAGATATCTTGCTGCCGCGACTGTCGCCTTGATCGGGTCACGTCTTTCATCTTTATACCAGTCTTGCTCAAGTCCATAGAGTCTTCCTGTTGAAGGCATGAACTGCCAAGGTCCAACAGCTGCTGCCCATGACTTTGCAGAAGTATTAAATCCACTCTCTGCCATCGCAAGGAAAATTAAATCGCGTGGAAGTCCGTGTTCTTCTAAGATAGCACCTAAAATAGGAGCGTATCTCCCCGCTCTTTCCGTGTAACGCTCAAAAAATCCGCGTCCACGATTAAGGAAATAATCCATCCATTTCTTTACCTGGTCATTATAAACAACCGGGATATCAAAATAATTATTCTCTAGATTGAGCTCTTCAGCTCCTTGAAGAAAATAAGTTTTCCCTTTGTATTGTCCAGCTCTATCAACAGTGGCTGCACCATTGATCATGGATTTTGAAAGATTTTTTGCGACTTTTGCACTTTCTGCTTCATCTTTTTTACGGTCTTGTTCCGTATAATCTTTTTTCTTCAAACGAAGATAAGCTTCGCGAACACTTTCTGAAGCGAATCCCTCAGATGCTTTATGTTCTTTAGAAGGAAAACCTTCGACTTGTTTGGAAGTTGTAGTGGAAGCACAGGATGCAAGAGTTGCGAGAGTTAAAACCAAGAAAAAATTTTGGGTAGTCTTAGCCATGAATAATAATCCTTATTATGAGTTGGTCCAACGATCCTATCGGACCCCTAAGCCCAAGGGCGCTTGCTCAAAAAAAGTGTATCAGGGATTCACAATAAAAAAAAGTTTTTTCCTCCCTAGCTTCTGATTAAAGCTTCAACTATCATGAATTTATGTCACTTCTACTACCTTATATAGTCTCTCTTATTTTCGGAGTACACGCCGAAATTACTCCACCAAATTATGATTTCACTTTAAAAACTATTGATAATTTTACGCCCGGAAAAAATATTGAAGCGGTAAAAAAAGAAAATCCTAAATTTGATGTCTTTGCCGACAACGGCGATCAGAAAATTTTAAGGTTCAAATTAAAAAGAGCAAATTATGCACTTGATATTTATACTCAGGTAAAAAAGGACATTATTACCGACCTCTTTGTCCGCCTTCCTCAGCATTTTCTCCACGATGTTCTCCTGAAGGATTTGCAAAAAAAATGGAACAAGCAGGATCGCTTTGTAAGGCATGATCGAAGTGCCCTCTACGTCTGGCTCAATCGCGACAACACTAACATTATTTATCACGGAAGTTGCTCGATCACTTGTTTTCCAATGTTCATCGAAATCGTGAGCACTGATAAATCGGTCACACCAATGTACGTAAAATTAAATGAAGCTCTTCCTAAATGGTAATTAAATAGCAATGTTCTTTTTCTTAGCGTAGATAATCAATCCAGCACTAGCAAGAATCATAAGAAAACAAAGAATCTGCCCCATGGTGATGAAGCCAAAGTAGTAACCAAGTTGTGAATCTGGTTCGCGGAAAAATTCTATGATAAATCGAAACACTCCGTAGAATCCCACAAATAGTCCACCGATGATTCCGTAAATTTTTGTTCTCGATTTTACAAACCATAAAATAGCAAACAAAAGAATTCCTTCGAGAAAGCCTTCGTATAATTGCGAAGCATGGCGAGGAAATGGTCCCCCTTGAGGAAAAATAACTCCAACTGCTGACGTTGTAATTCTTCCGTAAAGTTCACCATTGATAAAATTTCCAATACGTCCAAAAAAGATTCCTTGAGTTCCCGCTAAGGCCACTGAGTCCATAACTTCCATCCACGACAATTTGTTTTGTCTGGCGAAAATCACTCCTCCAGCGATTAATCCGACTAAGGCCCCATGAAAACTGAGTCCTCCTTTCCACACTGCTAAGAGATCCATCAAGTTTTGAGAATAATAATCCCAGTTATAGATGAAAACATAAGCCGCTCTTGCGCCGATAAACATACAGATGATCATCGTCGTTACAAGTGTATCGATTTTCTCTTCTGCAACTTTTAAAAATTTAGTGCGGACTAATACTTTTAGAAGATATCCCGCGATCACAAAGCCAACAACGTACATTAAACCGTACCAACGAACTTGCACGGCTCCCAAATCTAATAGAACTGGATTTAAATTATGTATGTAATGATGAGTGGCCATCTTAATCTCTTTTAAAAAATGAATTTTAAAAGATTATAACGACAAATCAGTTCGCGGTCTAAAACTTTCTTGAGGGTGAAGAAGTCCGTCTGTCATTTTCGACAACGCCTGTATCATCTGTCTTACCGGAACAGAAAGTCCTGATGAATCTAGATATGAACAATGGGCCGAAAGAAAACTTAAAAGCTCTTCATTGCTCATTTTGATATTTCTTCCTTTAAGAGTTGAATCAAGTCTTAAAATTTTAAAATGAGGGCGAAGTTTTTTTACTCCATCTTGTGAAATCATGCGAAGACCAACAACATCTATAAACACTGCTTCGCCTTTTGAATCCAGAGGTCTTTGTGCAACCATCCCGTCATCAATAGTCACACCCCAAAGTCCAACAATCCCATGTGGAACGAGTGCCCAACTTAAAAAACGATTGATGATCATTCGCGAAGAAGCAATCTGGTCATTTGAACCGAAATCTTTATAACAGCCAAGCTGCCACTCACGGGCCCCAAATGAATAAACCATGAGTCCTAAATCTTTATAGCGATAAACACGGTAGCCATCTTTTGGAATAATACTCTCAGCTCCATAGTGATCGCTCTCCATTGTGCTTTGAATTTGTTTAGCAACTATTGGGCTCGCTTCTGTGATATGAAGAATTCTGGCGTTGTTGTTCTTCTTAAGATTGGCCAGTGCCTCGGTCTCTTCTTTGTCGCTTAGCTTTACAAACCTCTGCTTAGAGAGAAATTCTCCGAAGCTTTGATCGAAGTTAGTTAGATCTGCGGAAAGATAAATGGGAAGATTGAGTTCTTTCTGGTACTGAAAATAGGTTTTTTTACTCATTGGATCATCCCCTGTTATATTCAAACGTATCGGCAGACTATTCCCTTGACATTAAGGCGGTCTTTGCATAAAAATCCAAGGTTCATAAATAGTGGTTAAATTAGGGCCAACAAGCTTTATATCCGAGCATCTTAGTACATCTTTGGCTTCGGATTTAAACCCCTGGATTTACCTATTTTGTTAGGAGTTTTCATGTACGGAGTAGTAGAAATTGGTGGTCACCAGTACAAAGTTAAAGCAGGCGACCTTATCGACGTAGAAAAATTAGCAAAAGACGCTGGATCAATGATTGAACTTGATCAAGTTCTTTTCATTGGTGGAGACAAGCCAGCTGTTGGTGCACCAGTAGTAAAAGGCGCAAAAGTAACTGCAAAAGTTCTTATGCACGATCGTTCTAGAAAAATTATCGTTTTCAAAAGAAAGCCAGGTGCTTACAAAAGAAAAAACGGTCACAGACAACACTTCACAGCTCTATTGATCACTGAGATCAACGATGGTGCTGGAAATGTAGCTAAAATCGATAAAGCATCTAAAAACGCTACAAAGTATTTAAAATAGTTAGAAATTAAAAAGACAAGAATTTAAGGAGTTCTATATGGCACACAAGAAAGCCGCCGGGTCCACAGCTAACGGTCGAGATTCAAATCCAAAAATGCGTGGAACAAAAAAATACGGTGGAGAAAATGTTATCCCAGGTAACATCATCGTAAGACAAAAAGGTACAAAAATCTTCCCAGGTACTGGTGTTGGTATGGGCCGTGATTTCACAATCTACGCTTTAATCCCAGGACAAGTGAAGTTCACTATGTACACTAAGAACAAGAAACTTGTTTCAGTAGTTCCAGCTTAGTTTTTACTAGTCATCATTACAAAATGTGTTATAAAGGGGATCCAATTGGATCCCTTTTTTTTTTACTTCTAGCTTAGGTTGATATGCGTTTTATAGACGAAGTTCGTATTACAGTTATTTCTGGTCATGGCGGCCCAGGTGCGGTCACTTTCCGCAGAGAAAAATCAATTCCTTTCGGAGGCCCTGATGGTGGCGACGGAGGAGCTGGCGGATCAGTTTATTTTGTCGCTGATGAAGGTATCAATACTCTCATCGATTTCCGCGGAAAAAAAGTTTTTAAAGCAGAAGACGGTACTCCTGGTGCTGGACGACAGTTAAATGGGAAAGATGGCGAAGACCAAGTCCTTCGCGTTCCAGTAGGAACAATCATCAGAAACGCTGATACAGGTGCAGTCATCGCCGACTTAAAAGAGCACGATCAAAAAGTTACAATCGCTGAAGGCGGAAACGGCGGACGCGGAAACCTCAATTTTAAATCAGCAACAAACCAAGCTCCAAGAATTGCTCAACCAGGACTTCCTGGAGTTGAACTTAATCTCGAATTAGAACTAAAACTTCTAGCTGACCTTGCTCTAGTTGGACTTCCCAATGCTGGTAAGTCGACATTGATATCGAGTATCTCTGCTGCTCGTCCAAAAATTGCGGACTACCCGTTTACAACCCTTGAACCAAATCTTGGAGTGGTGACGTTGGGAGAAAGATCATTTGTCGTTGCCGACATCCCTGGTCTTATTGAAGACGCAAGTGAAGGCAAAGGACTTGGAATAAAATTTTTAAAACATATCGAAAGAACAAAAGCACTCGTTCATTTAGTAGATGTCTCTTGGTGTTTAGATGAATATGAAGCTTTCGAACAATACGTAACAGTCAGAAATGAACTTGCTAAATACAGCGAGAATCTTGCTCACAAGCGCGAGATTGTTTGCCTTACAAAAATCGATGCAATGACTGACGAAGAAATTGAAAAATTTCAAAAATTCTTCGAAGAACAATTAGATAAAAAAGTGCTTCCAATTTCGGGAGTGTCTGGAAAAAACATAGATAATCTAAAAGCTTTAATGATTAAGTGTATAGATCTGGAAAAAGATAATAAGGAAAAGAAAGTATGAGTCGCGAATATGTAAAAAAAGAAGTGCAAGCCATTTATAATGATAAAAATTTTGAAGCTCCATTAAATATTGCCATGGCCGCAGCCTGGATTATGGGAAACTTCAAAGGAATTAATCTTAAAGTTCTAGATCTAAGAAACAAATCTGGAATTGCAGACTTCTTCGTTTTAGGTTCTGCAGGTAACCCTACTCAAGCTGCTGCAATGGCTGAAGAAATTTCTTTCCAAATGAGAAACTTAGGCATTGAGGCCATTTCACGTGAAGGATTAAAACAAAGTACAGACTGGATTCTTCTTGATTATGGTGATGTAATCATCCACGTTTTCCACGAACCAGCTCGTCTTGTTTATGATCTTGATACGCTTTATAAAAATGCTGTCTCAATAGAAATACCAGAATCATACTACTTCTCTACTCCTGAATCAGAGAGAAGAGGCGGAGGAGATGACTCTGGAAGAAATTATTTCTAGTCTCCATGAAAGACCTTCACCTAATCGTTGTCGGTAAATTAAACGACAAAAATATTGAAGAATTGGAGAGAGATTATTTTAAACGATTAACCTCTCCAAAACTTTTCATCCATGAAGTAAAAGCTCACTCTGAAAATCTTGATAAAGAAGCCAAAGAAGTTTCAAACAAATTGGGAGAACTCTCAAGTGATGGAAGTCCATTTATCGTTCTTCTCACTGAAAATGGAAAACAATTTACGAGTGTTAACTTTTCCAAATGGCTTTCTGATAAATATGAAACACAAAAAATTGTTTTCATTATTGGGGGTGCCTCCGGGCATGGGCAGGACATTATTAACCGCGCTCACTTCAAGCTCTCATTATCAGAATTAACCTATCCTCATAAGCTAGCAAGATTACTACTAGTTGAACAAATCTATAGGGCCCAAACAATAAAGGCCAATCATCCTTATAATAAATAAATCAAATTTTATTTATCAAGATAAATTGATACTTCATTCTTAAACTTTCCTTGTAAAATTATCGAGACGAATACAAGTTTCGGAAGGCAAACTTACGGATTAAGGCATATGCAAAGTGATCAATTTTTACATGATTTTGTAGAAGAGATGAGAAGCATCCGCCAAGTTCTCCATGCTATTATCGATACCCAATTAAAATCTCCACTAATGGATAAATCACTCTTTGAAAAGTTTGGACAATTAATCAGTCGCATTTACGGAACAGCAACAACTTTAGGTTTTCATGAAATTGGAAAATATTTTTTTGCGATAAAAGAAATTTCCTATATGTGCGTTCATACTGAATGTGAACTTAGTCAGATGAAGGTACTTCAGCTGATGATTGAATGTGCAGAAAACTTAGAAAATATTTGTAAGTGTATTTTTGATATGACTCACCTGGAAAATATAAAGCACATATTTGATTCAGCGATAAAAAAAGTCGATTACCTTGCTCAAACAGATTTCCATCATGTGAACAGAAAATCAGTGGCATAATTTTTTTCTATTCTTATTATTCTGGTTATTCTGGCAAAAATCCCCGCTATCTTTTCTTTTTAAAATTTTAAATCCTAGAAATCATTCTAGATTTTTCTTGGCACCAAAAATGCTCCTACTCCTTCTTAGAGGATAAAATAATCGGGGGATGAATGAAAAATATTTTATTAACAACATTTGGAAATGTTTTTAACGATCTTAGAGCTCTTATATGGCCTAAGCTTCAACCAACCAAAATTGAAACACCAAAACGCGCTCCAAAAAATGCTCCAATACAAACAATCCCTAGAAAAAGAAATGGTAAGTCATCTATTATCAAATCGAAAAATAAATCGATGACCGACTCACAGGGTGTGCCTAAATTCTCAGGCTCCGGTTACAATGGCCAAGGCGCTCCTGATCACGGAAAAATTCGTTCAAATAGAAAAAGAAGATAAGATGAATTTTAATGACGAATTTTAATTCAGAAGATCATCCAGAACTTTGCTCTCAGTATGAAATCCTTCATGCCCTGAGTTTTCAAATTTTGTATAATTAATCAGTCCTTTAAGTTTCTCTGCTTCTTCTGAAAAAGAATCTTCTGGAACGAAGACATCTTGATGGCCTGAATAAATATAAAGCTTCAGACCTGGGTTTTTAAGAAGTGCTAATTTCACATCTTCAATTTTTAATTCGTCGATAATATTAATCGATTCTACCAATGAGTCATATTTTGTTTTTACTTGCAGTAAAATTCTGCACTCATTTATTGGCCAGTTCATTGGATCATCTCCAATTCTTTCTAACCTTGAAATCGCAGTAGAACAAAGTTCTGCATCACTTCTTCCTCTTCCAATTTCAATTCTATTGATAATTAGATTGGCAAACGATGAACGCATAAAACCACTTACTTGATCATCAAGATATGCATTGAAAAGTTCTGGCCCATTATATAGAGGTAGTTGCTCTATCCAATAATGAAGAAAATCCCAATAGCTCTGAAATCCCAGCGAATGGATTAGTCCATCAGCTAAATCTGGACCACAAATTTTCCCATCTTCACTTTCATAACATGTGTCTTTAGAAATGAATGAACGCAATTTAACTAAGCCTTCTCTATCTTCTGGATGAATTTTAAAATAATTCTCTAATACTCTTTTCTGAGAGAGAATTCGAAACTTCATCCAATCGGCTTGATCAGACATGATCGAGTAGCCATGAGCATGCGCAGAGACGAGGGACTCTGGAAACATTGAAACATATCTTTGGACAATCATTCCGCCATAACTTTGTCCAAATATTTTCCACTTAGTCTGTTCACCAAATAATTTTTTTCTAATTGCCTCAGCATCCTTAACGATGGAAGTAGTTGTATAGTTTGAAATTCTTAAAGCCGTCTCTAAATCATTACCTTGTGGGTAAGAATCAGAACAGCCATTCCCTCTTTGATCAATATAAATCAAAGGCAATTTATTAAACCCATCACTACTTTCTAAGATTTCATAAGACCCGTGGCTGGAAGCAGATGGCCCGCCATTAAAAAAAGCAATTCCCGTAGACGCTTTCGCCTCTGCTATCTTTCCATAATAAAAAATATTGATCTGTCTGCCATTGGGTTGGTTCCAATTTTCAGGAACAGTTACAAATCCTCTTTCAATGTTTGCTGGAAGTTTAGCGATAAACTCTTGGCATTCAGTGGTGAGTTGTTCAGCTGAAAACGCATGGAATGCAACAAATAGTAATAATAGGGATATTTTCTTCATGGAAGGAAAATATATCATATAGACGGGTTCTAAATTCAAAGGTCTGAAAAAAATACAGAGTTTATTGGGAAGATTCTAAGTCACACTGACGACATGATCGTGATGTTCATCACTTGTGGATGTTCTCCTTTTTCATAATATTTCTCAAGATCCACTTTCGTGGAGGATCTTAATATCTCTGTTTTTAATTTACTATCATCAGAAGTTCCGATCTGAATGATTAACGGTTGATCACTATTTGAAGAATGCTCAAAGGAAAGTGTTTTATTTTTATGATCAAAAGTTGTGTTTACCGAATGCCTTTCTATTACTACTGCACTAATTGTAAGTGTCCCATAAGTGCTATGCTTTTGCGCAAAAAGTTCTAATGGTAATAAAGCGATCAAAGTAATGATCCCAATTTTTTTTATCATTTTAAATATGCCCATGTGTTAGTGTCATTTTTGTACATACTAACTCATCGGTATTTTTTAAGAAGTAGTTAGATTTTTCCCTATGCACTTTCTCACGTCCAATCAAACTTACTCAGTCATTCAAGTATAAAGTTGACCAATTCAAAACACGGCACGCTTCCTGAAATAATGAGAAGGAGGCTTTATGAAATTATTTTGGATTTGTTTATTCCTATGTCTTTCGCAAGTTACCTTAGCTGACTGTAATGGACTGTCGTTTTTTCTTGCTGATCCCACGTGGAGCTTTAATTCAAATCCTGCACCTTTACTTCAAATTACAATCTCTAAAAAAAATAATTCCTCTTGTGATTATTTCTTAACGTTTTCTGCGGGAGAAAGTGGCAATTACAATAATCGTTTATTATTCAACTCTGCTTCTTATACTTTTTACACTCTCCCTTATCAGCTTTATCAGGCATTTCCTTATGCAAATATTTTAAAAGATTTTCCCATTGCTATTAGTAGCAACGATGTCGTAGTTGGTGCATTTTCCACAGGAGGAGGAACGAGTCAGACTATTACCTATCGGCCAGTTTTACGGATACTTAGTGCATATCCACGCGTTGGAAACTATGCTGATCATGTAATGGTGTCGATTTATGAAGGATCTGTAACAGGAGCACATTCAATTCACACCACTCAAGTTGCAACTTATAATTACACCGTAGAAAAACTCGTTGATCTCTCAACTGCCAGACATGCTTTGGATTTTGGAATGTTATCAGTAGGTCTCGTTAAATCTTTTGATGTCATATTAAAGTACAATGCTGGATATAGCTTAATGTTCTCTTCTGCAAACAACGGGCAGATGAAAAATGCTGCAGGAAATTTTTTTGCAACATATTCAATGAAAGTTAATGGATCTCTGATTAACTTAAATAGCAGCAGCAAAAATCCTATCGTTGTTTCATCTGGAAGCGGCACGAGTCCCGCTGAAGGTCTAAGACTTCCAATTTCTGCAACCATTACATCTGTTGGACAGCTCGCAGGTTTTTATCGCGATGTAATTTCCATCACCGTTACATCGATGGAATAGGCACTTTATCACTGTCATTTTTTATATACCAATTTCATAGATATTTTTTTAGAAACCTCTATAGGTATTTGGTTTGCAGGTCAATTCATCAAGAAGGGAGTTACCTATAAATACTTATGGAAAAACATAGGGGAAAACTATGAATGAATGGCAGAAATTTTATAAACATATTGAGCACTGTTGGATACGAGGAATTTTTGCACTAATTTTTTTAATTTTAGCTTTTGAGTCTCACGCTGGTACATTCAGCGGAAGCTTTGCTGTCTTGGCCTCAGTGAACAATAACTGCGCCATCGCTGCCGGTGACTTCATTGGCACGTACGATCCTTTTAATCCAACTGCGTTTACGGGTTCACAAAATTTTGTTGTCCAATGCACTCTGGGGACTGTTTACAATGTTCGATTGAATCCAGGTCTTCATGGCCCAGATGTCAATCATCGAGCACTTTCAGATGGGACACATTTGTTAACCTACACAGCTTATCGCGATAGTGGTCATACTTTGCATTGGGGACAAACCGACGGGGTTGATACTCTTGATTCAACTGGAACAGGTGTAACACAGACTTTTGCGGTATATGGTTTAATTCCCGCAGGACAGGTTGTACCTCCGGGGACCTATACAGATACTCTCACTTTAACTGTAAACTTTTGAATAACAGTTTTGCTAAAGATAGTTACGAATTACTATCAGGAGAAAGGTTATGCTTAGATCATTTAAAATATTAAGTTTATTTTGTTTTTTGCTTAATTTACGGCCAGCTTTTGGCTCACTTGTATCAAGCAATATCAACGTTACGATCAATATTAATAGCAATTGCCAATTGTCGACGACAGCTCTGAGCTTTGGTGGATATGATCCTCTATCAAGTACTCCTAACGATGCTACAAATACCATCAACGTTTTGTGCACGCTAACGACTCCCTACCATGTTCGATTAGATAGAGGCGTTCATGGATCCGATGTGACTCATCGGCAGATGGGGAATGATGGTAATAGGCTGAATTATTCTTTATTTCGAGATGCGGGACGTTCTCTTAATTGGGGTGAGACCGATTCAGTCGATACTGTGGAGTCCACCGGAACAGGTGGGGCACAAGCTTTTACTGTCTACGGAAGAATTCCAGCACTACAAGGTGTTGGAGCAGGTTCATATTCCGACACTATTACTGTTACAGTTAGTTTTTAATTCTCCACAGTACGGCATTTGCTTTGCAGGAATTTATGAAAATTAGTTCCCTTATAAAATATAAAAAATTAAAGGGAAAACATAATAGAAAACTATGAATAATTCTCAGAGGAGGTATATATGCCGTTTGCGCCGTTTACTCTGATTAATATAGCCACAAAAAAATTATATTTTCCTCTCCTGTTTTTGATTATCTCTTTTAATTCTCTTGCGGATACATTTGAAGGGAGTTTCGGTGTTTTGGCTTCGGTTAATAATAACTGTGCTATAGCTGTCGGCGACTTCATAGGCGTTTATAATCCACTTGATCAATCGCCAGTACTAGCTACACAAACTGAAACGGTTGTATGCACAATTGGCACTGTTTTTCATATTCGCATAAATCAGGGGCTGCACGGGGCAGATGTCACTCATCGAAAACTTTCAGATGGAGTGCACACAATAAACTACTCTATATTTCGAGACAGTGCGCGCACCTTAAATTGGGGGGAGACCGATGGGGTTGATACATTTGATTCTGTTGGAACAGGTACTACGCAGACATTTACTGCATACGATTTTGCAGCTGCATTACAGGTCGTACCTCCTGGGATCTATGAAGACACTCTGACTGTAAGTTTAAATTTTTGAACAATTGGAGAAAGATTATGCTGAGAAGATTTAAATTATTTTATATATTTTGTATTCTGTTTACTTTAAATCCATCTTTTGGAACGGTAATTTCGTCCCAGGTTCATGCACTTGTTACGGTATCTAGCGATTGCCAATTGTCGACGACTCCTTTGAGCTTTGGTGGATATGATCCTCTATCCAATACTCCTAACGATGCAACCAATACCATCAACGTTTTGTGCACGCTAACGACTCCTTATCATATTCGATTAGATAGAGGTGTTTATGGATCCAGTGTGACAACAAGACAGTTAGGAAATGGAGCCGCTCGATTAAATTATGAGTTGATGAGAGATGCCGGACGAACTTTGAATTGGGGAGAGACTGATTCTATCGATACTGTGGAATCCACCGGAACAGGTGGGGCACAAGCTTTTGCTGTCTACGGAAGAATTCCTGCACTACAAGCTGTTACTGCAGGTTCATATTCTGACACTATTACTGTTACCGTTAGTTTTTAGATATTTTTTAGGAGAATAAGTGAAATGCAAAAATTAAAAATTATTGGAACTGCACTATTTTTAACATTCACAACAATGAGCTTGGCTATCGCTGGAAATTTTGAAGTTTCACCAGTGAGAGTGACACTTACTCAGAAAGCCGCCATTACCGCCATTACACTTCGAAATCAGGGTGAGAATCCAGTCTTGATTCAAGTGAACACGTCGAAGTGGGATGCAGGTGAAGTTTACACACCCACGCAAGATATTCTGGTTAATCCAATGATTTTTACAGTGAAACCAGGAGAATCGCAAATAGTGCGAATTGCTGCCACCGATTTAAAAAATCTAGATAAGGAAATGTCCTATCGAATATTTTTTACAGAAGTACCAAAGGCCCTGAAGCATGTTAAGTCAGGAATTCAAGTCGCTTTAAAAATAGGAATTCCTGTTTTTATTTTACCTCAAAAATCAAATCCTCTACTCAAATGGAGTGCCAATAAAACCACATCTGGTGGCCTGCAAATTAATCTTGCAAACTTAGGAAATACTCATGCTCAAATCATCGATTTAGCACTGGCTTCGTCATCAAAGAAATCTGAGCCATTGGCAAAAAAGAAAGTGTATGAATACATTCTGCCAGGACAATCTGCAAAGTGGTCAATTCCGGCCAAGGAAATCGTTACGAATGGTCATTGGGGAAGTGGTAAAGCTTACCTCTCTGCCTCAACAGATAGTGGGGTGATTCACGATGAAATCGAAGTCAAAGGTCTCTAGAATGTAATGCGAATTCTATTACTTTTAATATTGGGATCGCTCTTTGCAGTGATGATAGGCAATGTTGATGCCGAAGAAACAACTGCGCCCAAAGAACTAGCCTTCGAAATAATTGTTAACAAGATAGAAATCTCACCTGCTCGCGTCTTAGAATTTCCTGATGGTCAGATCTGGGTAAGTCACAACAGCCTATTGTCATGGCGGATAATTGAACCCAAGACAAAACCTTACCAATTCCGTGGCGAAAATTATTTTTCACTCAATTCAATCCCAGACTTACTCTACACCATAAACGAGGCTGAACAGAAATTGGAGATCACAGCAAAGCCTAATGCATTTTCTTCGTCTGTTATTGGTGGCGAAAACATACCTATTCTGAGTCAGACTAATCCACTATTGGGAATGTTTTTTAACTACGACTTTTTGGAGCAGCATACTTCAACATCTACAGGCATAGGCAATGAAAAATCAAAGTCCAACCAATTAAACGGAACATTTGAAGATGGCATTTTTAGTCGTCTCGGCGTATTAACGACGAATTTTTTTGGAACGCGCTTGGGACAATCGAATCACTTCGTTCGTCTAGAGAGTACGTTTACTCATGACTTCATATCTCATCTCTCAAGTTATCGAATGGGCGATGCCATCACAAATGGTGGATCATGGGGACGCCCGGTGCGCTTTGGAGGCGCTCAGTGGGCAACGAACTTTGCTACTCAACCCGGATTTATTTCTTTTCCCTCACCTAGCATTTATGGTGAAACGGCCCTTCCATCGACGGTGGATATTTATATAAATAATAATTTTCGCGCCAGTAAAGATGTCCCCGCAGGGCCGTTTCAAATTCGTAATCTCCCATTGGTTACAGGCCAAGGGCTAGTTCAATTAACGGTACGTGATGTGCTCGGTAGAGAACAAGTTATCACTCAGCCTTATTATGTCACTCCCTCATTGCTAAAAAAGGGATTGAGTGAGTTTTCATATGAAGGAGGAAGTGTTCGCAACAATTTTGGTGTTGAGAGCAATTCATATGGACCATCATTTTTTTCACTAACCCATCGATTGGGATTCACTAATAGTCTGACAGGAGAATTGCACTCTGAGCTTCTCAAGGATACACAAAATGTAGGTATTGGATCAGCGATACTCATCCCATTTACTGGAACTTTAAGTGGATCATATGCAAGAAGCCACAATTCAAAGAATTTGAATGGATCACAATCAACGATAGGGTTTAATCGTCAATCAACTTTTTCTTTTGGTGGAAATTTGCAATATCTTTCTGAGCATTTTTCTCAGCTTGGACAGATCGCAGGTGGAGTTTTCATTCGTAGAATTGCATCCGCTTTCCTCGGTATTTCACCTTTTGGTTCAGACTCACTCGCTTTTAACGTCGTAAACCAGAAAAATTGGGGGCTACCGACAAGTCAAATCGAAACAATCAATTACACTTTTTCTCCTCTTCGCAATTTATCTGCCACGATTTTCGGGTCCAAGATAACTGGAGCATCTTCAAGCAATATTTACGGAATAAATCTTTCTACTTACTTGGGTAATAGAACTTCTGGGAATATTTCGACTACTCATCAATCAGGAATGGATCAGGA
The DNA here is from genome assembly GCA_037444575.1 of Bacteriovoracales bacterium. Taxonomy (GTDB): domain Bacteria; phylum Bdellovibrionota; class Bacteriovoracia; order Bacteriovoracales; family Bacteriovoracaceae; genus Bacteriovorax. The sequence goes on along the minus strand of JBBIME010000010.1, from coordinate 100,898 downwards.
TACCACTATGCAAATCCAGCGCAGTTTACCTGAAGGTCCAGGAATTGGTTATCGCGTGCTCGCAGATCGTGGCTCGAGAGAGCGTGGTGAGGCATCGGTTGAAGCACAAACGACAGTTGGTAATTACACTGCTGAGGCCTCACGCCTCCAAGAAAAACAAAATAGACAAAATGGCACAAACAGTTTTCGAGTTGGCGCTAACGGTGGATTGATATTTCTAGGAGAAGGAATTTTTGCTTCAAGAACAGTTAGTGATAGTTTTGCATTGGCGAAAGTTGATAATTACAAAGATGTCACGGTCTATAAAGAACATCAACCAGTAGGTAAAACCAATAGTAATGGTACTTTCTTAATCCCAAAACTTAGGCCCTATGACATAAATCACATTGGTATCGAGCAAGCCGATCTTCCGATCAACGCTCAAGTTGAAACACTTGACCTAGAAGTAGTGCCTTATTATCGCAGTGGAGTTCTTGCTGATTTCAATGTTAAATCACAAAAAGTGGCGCTTATTAAAGTCATCTTAGAAGACGGATCTTTTCTTCCTATAGGAGCGACAGTGATATTAAAAGATCAAGAATTTCCAGTGGCATCAAATGGCGAGGCATTTGTCACCAATATGGATCAAGAAAATAAAATGAAAGCAAATTGGAAAGAACAAAGTTGTGAATTTGAGGTTAGTGTTCCAAAAGATGCAGGGCCTCTTCCAGTACTTGGCCCATTCTTGTGTAAAGGAGTTCAACCATGAAGAAGCTTTTACTAATATATATTTTCTCTATAACAGCTTCGCAAGTTGCATGGTCTGCTGTGACTTGTTCGATGGGGGTAGGAACCATTAATTTCGGTAACTATTCACCGTTTCTAGCATCTCCACTTGATTCAACCGGAACCATCACTATCACCTGCTCAGGAGGGGGCAATTCCCTTGTTGAATACAATATTCTTTTGAGTCGAGGGGGAAGTAGTAGTTATTCACCTAGGCAAATGTTTAGTGGTACAAACTCAATCAACTACAACCTCTATACGACAAGCGCACGGGTAATTATCTGGGGAGACAATACTGGGGGCACATCAATCGTATCGGACAGCTATCGCATGGATAAAGTCGGTGTCACTCGTGAATATACAATTTTTGGACGTATTCCATCACGTCAAAATATACCTCCTGGAGTTTTCGAAGACATTATTACTATCACCGTAAACTACTGAACAAGCGCATATTAGTGTCATTTTTGTACATAAAAATTCATTGTCAATTTTCAAGTAACAATTAGTTTTTTTCTAAGCGACTAACACATTAGTTTCAGAACTAAAAACTCTCGTCACAAAGTTGACCAATTCATTAATACTGGCACAGCAATTGTATGTTGTTAGTTAAGCCACGGACCGAGCCCACTCAAAGAGGAGAATATTTATGGAAAATAAAATTAAAAAATTTAGAGCATTTAAATTAATGCCATTGATAGCTTTAAGTTTTCTGACGATAACGACATCCGCAATTGCAGCGACGACTGGAACACTGACTTTGTCAGGTGATGTCGGAGAAGAACTCAGTATTGTCATTACTCCTGAATCTGCAGCAACAACGCTAGACATTCTTAATGGTGTGTCGGGTACTTTAAAAGTAGCGACCGCAACAGAGACCTCAAACCTCTCAGGGGGCTATCATGTAACTATGTATTCAGCGAATGAAGGCCTTCTTAAAAATGGTACGTTTTCAACAGCGTATCAACTTGCCTATGATGGCGGCTCATATACCAGCCCTCCAGCATCAACCTCCCCCGTAACAGTTAAAACTGTCGCTTCGCAAACTGGAAAGGAAGTTAATAATAGCAATATCGATATCCATGTGACAGCGTTTGCAGCCGCTCCTGTAGGAACTTATCAGGACACTGTAACTTTTACGATTGTGGCCAATCCTTAACTTATAATTAATTTAGATTAGAACAAAAGTAATCGCGTAAACTTTTGTTCTAATCTTTTTAAATTTTATCCATGAGGCTTATGAAATTTTTGATCAATGTTTTATTGTTTTTTATTTCAATTTCATTTTTGAATTCGGCGTTTGCCTTTCAGCTATCCCCTATCGTGGCAGAGCTAACTCCTGAGGGAAATGGCAGTCGCTATTCTTTTACCTTAGAAAATAAAACAAAAGATAAAGTCGCAGCAAAGGCCCAGGTCCTTTTGCGCGAATATGATTCTAAAGGAACTGAAATCAGAACACCTACAAATGATTTTCTTGTTTACCCAGCTCAGCTCTCTCTCGAAGCAGGAGAAAAAAGAAACATTCGCATTACTTTTCTTGGAGACAAGCATCCACCAAAAGAGCTTGCTTATCGTTTAATGGTCCAACAACTTCCTATCGATTTTAATAAGGAGAAGCCCCCAGTAAAAGGCGGAACTGTAAATATTTTTATCAACTTTGTCGCCTCCGTTTTTGTTCGTCCACCTGGGGCCATTGCTAAGGCCCGGATTGATAGAATTGAACGATTGGATGAACGCCACGTTAATATCTATTTAAAAAATTACGGGACAGCTCATCAAGCTTTAGGTGAAATGAAAATTGACTTATTCTTAGAGGACACACAACACAATAAAAAAGCACCTCGCTTCAGATATGATAGTAAAAATGTAAAAGATCTGGAAATAGGAAGCTTGATGCCTGGTCAGGAGAAGGTTATTAAATTAACTCTGGCCAAAGAAGTTCCGCGAGGAGTTCTTAAGGGTGAAATCATATTACCTTAGTAACAACAAGGACTGGGGTATATGCGCCTTCATCTGTGCAAAATTTTTATCCTACTCTTTATGTGCACTTCTGCACAGTCCGCCGAATTTACGACCTCACTATCGCTTTTAATTGATGGAAATTATTCTACAGATATTTTGGCCACTCCTGATATTGATGAAAGTAAATTCTTTGTTGAATTTACAAATACGATAGATGCATTAGATCTGATTCTTCCAGAAGACGTTCGCAATCGACTTCTCACTACCTATAAAAATGTCACATCAATTAGTTTATCAGATCTCAAAAAAGAAGGAATACTAGTAAGCTTCGATGAGAGACTCTTGGAATTAAATTTAAATATTCCTCCTGAAAAAAGAAAAATTGGCAGCATGAAAGCTGCAGATACCTATGGACCTTACACTTACCAATATACAAAGCTTAGACCTGGGCCATGGAGTGGGTACTTCAATTTGCGTGGAACTGAGACCTTTGACTATTATTCAGGCAGCGGCACTTCCTCATCAACTCGCTCTTCTAATAGAGAACCATTTTTAGCTAATGGCGAGCTTGTAGCTAATTATAAAAAGCTTGCTCTTCAAAATGACATGGATTTTCTTGAACACAGACAAACTCCTGTCACACGTCAGAATACTCAGCTAGTTTATGATTTTGAATCAAAAATTGTTCGAGCAACAGCTGGAGATTTAAATTTCCAGACTGCTGGATTTCAAGTGAGTCGAAGTCTCGGAGGGCTATCGTTAGTTAGAGAGCCATCGATAGAACCAAGCATCTTTTTTGGTGGGACTCGCGATGGGCAAATTTTTCTAAAAAGACAATCAGAGGTTGAAATTACAGTTAATGGTTCAATGGTAAAACGAGTAAGACTTCCAGCAGGAATTCATAATGTGCAGGATTTCCCACTCACTCCAGGAGCAAACAATGTTGAATTTAAAATCACAGATGATCTAGGCCAGGTTGAATACGTTCGACTGCCCATGCTTTATGATTTGCATCTTCTACAAGTTGGCTTTCATCAGTATGGCTACGCTACTGGCTTTATCACATCAAGTTCTAGTCACGGGAATAAAACATACTCAGGCAATAAAGGAATGTTTTCTGGACTTCATCGCTATGGAGCAACTAGATACTGGACACCTGGAGTGAATCTACAATTTGATTCAACAGGATCAATGTTTGGAATTGAGAATCGACTAATGAGCCCCTTTGGCTACTGGTCATTAGATAATGCCAAGAGTACTCAAAAAAATTTAAATGATACATTTGGTAAATCAACTGCAAATCGTTTGCGCTTTGAAAGCTTTCAATTCACCAATAATAAAGTTGCTCGTTTAGTTGTGAACTCAGGAATGGAGATGCGCGGATTGAATTTTACAGCACCGGGAGAAATAAAATCTCAAACACCAGAAAGATGGATCTATGATTTAGGCTTGCAGGACCGACTTGAAGATTTAACTCTTGGGACAAGTTTTCGACTAAATAAGAATTGGAACGAAGACTACATTGGAAGAGTTGTAGGACTTGATTTGAACAAGCACATTTTTGGAGGAGCTTGGCAAGCAGGTCTCGCTTATAATTACAGCGATCAAAAAAGTGGAAATAGTTATCAGCTATTAATCACTTTAAACTGGTACGGTCAATACGGGTATAATTCTGTATTTGCTAGTCACGAGGTTTCTTCAAAAACGACCAGGGTGAATTGGAATCACAACACTGATAACCATCCAAACTCAATTCGCGCGAGCGGTGTTGTAGAAAATAAGCCGATTGGCCCTTCTGCTGAATTAGATCTGACTCAAAGAAGACAAAAAGCAGAACTTTCTTTTCAACAAAGAAGTGGATGGGATACTGATCAAAAACTTGGAACACATCAAAGTACTTTTCGTTTTGGAACGGCCCTCGCGTGGACTGACATGGGTATCGGGTTCACCAGACCAGTTTCTGATTCATTTGCTATGATTGTTCAATCGCCCGAGGATAAAAATAATTTAAAAGGAGTTGATATAGCAGTTAACAATGCTGGAGATGTTGCTCAAGCTTATATAAAAAATGGAGCTCCTGCAATTTTGCCTGAACTTCAATCGTATTCTGACATACCTGTCGCTATTGATGTATCAAACTTACCGTTGGGATATTCTCTTAATCCAGAGTTTGCAGTCTTAAGACCAACATACCATAGTGGTGTTGCAATGGTTTTAAAGACGTCAAAATCAGTGACAGTAACGGGGATCATAAAAGATGCAAATGGAAATCCTATAAAGCTTCAAACAGGGGTAGTGAAATTTGCTGCTGTTTCTAAGCGACCTAACTTAACATTCTTTACCGATGATTTAGGACAGATTTTTATAGAAGGAATTCAAGAGGCATCATTTGAGTTAGTTCTTGATTCAGGAAAATATATGCCTGTTCAAGTTCAAGTTCCTACTGGAGCGATTGGTATTGTTCAAATTCCTGAAATAGTTGTGAAGGAGAATCCATGAAATTAGCCGTGAAATTACTTTTGATCAGTTTAATCGCCTGTTATTCATGTTCTGCATCTGCCCTTCTCTGTATCATCACGAACATGCATTCATCCTTGGACAATACTACCTGGAGTTTTAATTCCAACCCATCCCCAGGTCTAGTTATAAATGTCTCAAGAGGGGATATTACAGATGCATGCCAATATTTTTTAACTTTTTCGGCGGGGGGAAGCGGCAGCTACTCTCAACGACTTTTATACAATTCCACTTACACCATTCCTTATCAAGTCTATAAAGAAGTTGGTCATGTAAATGTTTTAAAAGCCTTTCCATCCATAAACAACAGCAATGATGTAATTGAAGGTAGTTTTCCGCTTCTTTCCGGTCCTTTAACCAATCACCACACCTATTATCCTCTCCTGGGAACAGTTGGTGAATATCCACGTTTTGGAACTTATTCTGACACTATAACAATCTCTCTTTACAGAGATACTATAATCCCACCTTACACCTTCGTAGACAGTCATACTGTGACTTATAGTTATACGGTTGGAAAACTTATTGATCTTTCTTTAGTCAATACAGGAGCGCCGTTTGATATTGCATCCGTCACTCACACGATGAATTTTGGAACAATGTCTGTTGGAACGAATCGGGCTTTTGATGTCGTACTAAAATATAATGCCGGATATAGTTTGAAATTTTCTTCTGCTAATAACGGTCAGATGAAACACGCATCACTGAATTCCTATGTTTCATACGACATGACCGTTAATGGTAATCCCATTAACTTATCGGGCAGTAGCGGAAGTCCCGTTGAAGTTTCAACCGCAACAGGTGTTAGCTCCTCTGAAGGATTAAGACTGCCAGTTTCTGCAACCATCTCATCTCTCGGCACAGCGGCCGCTGGTAGCTATAGCGATACGATTAATATAACTGTTACATCGATCGAATAAAATTCTTAGGATTAGCCAATTTCCGTCTTAATAATTCCATCGATTGCTGGCGTTGATGTTGTTTAATCTGTTCATCAAACAACATACTCGATTTATGGAAATCGGAGTATGCACAGAATCTTGCTCTTTCATCTACTTTGTCTTTGAAAACATATTTAGTTTTATGAAAAAATTTACTAACAGTTTTTTCGACAAAGTCTGTGAACGCTATCTTTGGCCCATCTTTGTAGGTCTGAACCTTGGCATCGACACAAGATTCGTAAACCTCTCCCATCATTCTTTGATTTGATTCATCTAAATAAGGAAGCAGTCTGAAACATAAATCGGCCTTAGGTAGCGCTGTAATTTTTTTGTTTCTTAATGCATTTACGATTTCATTTTTAAAGAAATCAAAAAAGACATCTAAAGTATCTCTTGAAGTACTTTGGGCAGTCTCTAATCCCGTCTGTAATTCACCTAATGTAATTGATGCATCACTGGAAGAATAAGAGTTTAAAATTGTTTGAAGAAGATCATTTTTTGTAGTCAGAATGACATCTTGTAAACCACCACCCAAGTCATTATTAGCTAAACGTGCTTCCATTTCATAAGAAACCATTCCTTTAATCTTTGAAAAATAGACATTCGTTCCACGCTCATCAAGTTTTAGCATTTTACAAATACAAGATGTGATTTGATAACTTTTGTTTTCAAAACCATCATTAGGATTTAGTTGATCAAAACTTTTATTACTTTTTTTACACTCAAGCGGAAGAAGATCATCAGAAAGAGATCTTGGCGTCGTCGACTCCTCAATCAACTGAATAATACTTGAAGTTAAGAGTTTTGTTTGTTGGATGTTGCTAATCTGAGGATAATATTTATTACTAGAATTCTTGCAGTTATTTGGATCTGATTTACAGCCTAGATTTGAAAGATAAACAATGATTCTATCAGCATTTGCATTTATTTTTTGTAATCCCACATAAGGGTTTACTTCTCCTTTTAAATCGCGTTTTGCATTTACCATAATAGAGTAAGCATCCATAGAAGCAGTTCTTGCGCGATCGATATTCACTCTATCCATTGATAGTTGAATAATTTTTTCTGCATTTGCTAATGCCTGTGTCCAATTATCCATATCAAGAACAATATTATTTTGAGAAAGATAGGCTTCTAAGGTGCATGTTGTTCCACCGCAAATTGGAGGAGTTGTTACAGTTCCAGGACTCCAAAGATTGTACGGCATGAGTTCTTGAGAGTTCGCAACAAAAATAGGGTTTTCAAATTCAGTATCATCGTCATGCATGTTTCTTGCTTTAGGGGTTAAGCTAGGAATGTCCATAATATATGCCAAAACAGAAATCCCCTTGGCAATTGCAATTGAACGATCGGATTTATTTTCGATATTACCAAAAGTTGTTCTTCTTATCGTTCCAAAAGTTTCAGTATATCTTTTTACTTTTTTCAGAAACTCAGATTGCAGTATCGGTTTTTCACGATTGACAAGATCCCCTTGAGAAGTGATTTCACTGCCTGCATATACCTCATCTAACCATTTTGATAGAGATGAGAGTTGATAACTTAAAAGAGTGATCCCTTCATATCGGGATTGAGGTTTACTTGGGGTTTGAAGACGATCATTAATTAAAGACTTAGTTGAATCAGCACTACAGTAATGGTCAGTTAAAACTTGAGAGACACAACGAAGGGCAATTGGCATTTCTATGTCTTGAGCATCTATAAGAGTTCTATTGTATTTAAAATTTTCTAGATAATTGTTAATCGAGCTTACAACAACACCACCAGTGGCCAGAGCGAGAGATGCACCAGGGGCCGCAAAAGCAGAAGTTACCAAAAGAGCATTACTTATCAGCGAGCTGATTTGGGCACCATGATTTTTGTAACAAGTATTGTTTTGATCTTGGGCCAAAGTGGAGAGAAAGCTATTGAGACCAAGTACGACTTGGTTTGCCCCTCTTGCTACTCTTCCTGAAAAAGATGAAAAACGAATCTGCTCAGCTGTGGTATTAAGCAACTCGGTTTGCGACGAGAATATTTGACTCTGTATAAAACTAACTTGGCTTGGTGTTAAAAGAGGGTTCGTAACAAATATTGAATAAAGAGAAATTCTTCTTTCAAGTTCTAACTTGTCTAGCACGCCTTCGTTTTGAGTACGATAATCACCATAGAGACTACCAAAGCGTGAGACAGCATCAGCAAGTTGAGTTGCTCCCGCACAAGTTTTATCAGCTTTTAATTCATCAACTATTAAATAGAGTGATTGTAACGTTCCAAGACTTACAGCTACATCATTAGTCACAACTTGAGAGCACTGTGAGGTAAATGTGTTCAATAATAATTTTGAAGGTCTCGTTGGAGCTGCTTCCGCAATGCTCGAAAAATTAACAAGCGAGAGTAGAAAAAACGAAACAAAAAAATTCTTTTTCATGAAAGACGTCTCTCTGGTTGAAATAGTAATATTTAGTTAATGACAAGAAGGCATATGCCCTAGAACAGCGAGCACGTTGTAGTTTAAAAAACATTTACTCGCAACTTTTTAAATGATTTTGATTAAAAAAAATTATTTTTGAGATTACTGATATTTTCTGATTATCTGTTCTATTGTTTTTTTGAATGTATCAAAGAATCAAAACAATGTACTAATGCCCTTTAAATAATTCAGATACTCTGGCCATTCTGGCCCATTCAGACATTGTCATTTTTATAGCATCGTCAACATCTTCCTTAGAATAAGATATCCCTTTCTCATCCATTCTGTGCATATCTTTTTCTATCTTGTGCATCTCTTCAATATAATACTCTCTTGCTTTAGCAATCCTTTCTTGCTGTTCCTTCGAAGGGGTAAACTTTTTACCTGTATTAAAGTCAAAATACTCTCCGGTTTCAAACTTTTGCAAAGGGATAGTCGCATTAATATCTCCTTTTTTTATTCTTTGAAGAAATGCAGGAGACACTTTCGCTGCTAAATTGGCATCAACCAAATCAAAGTTAGGGCGAACAAAGGTAACATCTTTGCGATTAATTGAATTGTTCCACTTTTCCCACTTATAATCTTGAACGGAAGATGTAATCGTTTTCATATTATCTGATAAAATATCAAGATTTCTCGTCGTATCTCTTAATTCAAGACCGAGTTTAATATTATTAGGCACTGAAGATGGTCCGTATAGCTCTCCTCTAATTCCCATAGAGAAAAATTTATGACTTGTTTCTGATACACTTGATAAAGCTGAAGGAAGTTCATTATTTACATGAGAATTAATTCTTTTAGGCGCATCTTCCGGTAAATGAGCAACACTTGTTAAGTAATTGCCATGAAGCCCTTCTTCCATCCCTTTTAAATACAGATAATCATTTACACTTTTTGACCACGCTTGAAATTTTTCAAATTCTTTATAATCTTTTGGTATATCAAATACAATGTGAGTATGAAATGAGTGAGTTTCTTTAAATGATTTTGAGACTTCTTTAACTTGATTTAATGTTCTATCTAGACTTATTTCATATTTTTTGTTGGCAATCTCCCAGCTATAACTTTTGTCTTGAGCATTATGTCCTAATTCCTCCGAATAATTTCCAACATAATGAGGCTTTAACCCAGTTGATTCGATCTTAGATTCGCTTACTTTATCTTTTTTTACGTCAGTGGCCTCTTTTAATAATTTTAGTCTTTCTTCCTCGGAAAGTTTTAACCATTCTTCATCTGACATTCCTGCCTTTTTAAACCATAAAGAAATTTCACTTTTTGAACTTTCTTTTTCAAAAGAATAAGTTATTAAAGAATTTGGAGGACCTCTAAGGCCATGTGCTTTTTTAAAATATTCGTTGTAATTAGTAAGATATCGTAATAAATCTTTGTTTTTCTCTAATCCTTCTTTTGCCATTTGATCATATAAATACAATGCATGGGCATCCGACTTCACCCAATTATTAAATTTTTTAAATTTTTCACCACTCGAATTAGATTTTACTGAAATAGAGTAATAATCAAGAAGATCCTTTACAGCGGCCTCTTGAGAAAAACTCATTTCATCTTTCACAGAAAACAAAAGTGAATTTCTTGAATCATATTCATGCAAATCTTTGGAAAACTTGTCTTGTAATTTTTTAAACTTTTCTAATTCGTTTGGTTTTAAACTTTTTAACCAATCATTTATTTGCGTTTTACTTGCATCGGATAATTTCTCTGTATTTTTAAGTTTAAGACCTTCAATATCTTTTGAAATGGGAGGAGTGAGTGGAATTGGATTCTCTTTAAATATCTTCTTTGCTTCTCCACCTTTTTTACTGATCACATCAAGCGCTTTTAGACTGTATTTGCTTCCTTTAAATATTAATCCAATCGCAGCCGCAGGAGGCATTATAATATCACCTACTATTTTACATACTCTTTCTTGTCTAGCTTCTTGACTATAGCAACCTAAGTTAAAATAGTTTTCTTTTATTTCCTCTCCTAACTTTGTCATCAGGGTTTTTAGCAATCCACCTGCAACATTATATATTGCCTTAAAATCAGAATCGGTCTTCTCTTGTTCTTTATCGTATTCAATGGCCAGATAATTTGAAAATGAATCGTAATATTGGCCGACAGCTTTATGAAATTTATCTCGCTGATCAGAATCAAAAGTATAACCAAGTATGCCTTTTATCCCTCCAACTATAAATTGAAATAAGTCTTTAAGCGAATTCCACAATCCACTACTACATTCATAGATAAAACTTAAACTAGTAACATCAATTTCATTTTCCTTTGAATCATTACATTTTAACTGATCTTCTTTGGGAATTTTTTGACAAAGTTCACTTTTCTTAACGATTTGACAAATTCTCTTATAATCTGCTTCAAAATTAAGACTTTTATCATTTCTGTGTATACATAAAAAATCGGCTGTATTTTCAACCGTTCCAAATTTACTAATTGAATTGATAATAGATCCCAATTCAAATGCAAATGAATTCGTTATCAACGAAATGATTAATGTGATTATTAAGATTATTTTTTTAATCACTTTGCTTCTTCCCAGCTTTTCGCAACTTCAAAAAAGCTAAGTGATTTTTCATTGATTAAATTTTCTTTATGACTTGAAGTTAACAATAAAATAATTACACGCTTTTTATTGAAGTAATGTCTTTCATCAAAATAAACAATCTCCCCATCTCGATCGCGATAATTACCTTGCATGACGAGCGTATCGTTATCCCATTTAGTTTTTTCTGGCTTCCAGTTTTTCACGCCAATAAATTCTAAACCTTTCTTTTTATTTTCATTTAAATCTTTGACTATCTTTTCTCGATCTTTCAATAAATTCATTTCACCGCTATCATTAATGCTCTGGCTTGATGCTCTTAGATCATTTGAAAATAAGCATTTCCAGATTGTATTGTCTTTGCCCACTTCTTTTTTTACTGTCCAATTCAACTTGGAGGCGTGAACAGAACCGATCGCTAAAAATATAATTAATGCCAAATGCATTTGCATACGCCTCCCAAAGCCACACATTTTAATCGGAAAAATATCTATTTACTTTATTTAAGAAAAGTTGACCTTTTTACTGTTAAAGGTAGCTGGGGGTTTGAAGCATACAGAGTATGACGTAAGTTCATTCATGCTCAAAATGAAAACTCTGTTGGCTGTAACTTTTAAGGATTTTATAAATGTCTGGATTTATTAAGAAAAAATTGGTTGCGGGAGCAGGATTTGAACCTACGACCTTCGGGTTATGAGCCCGACGAAACCCAATTTTTTATCTATATAAAATTGTTCATTAATATTCACGATTTCATGAGGTTAAGTCCATTTTCGACTACTGCTGATTTCTGTAGTTTTCGGTTAATTTCGGTTGGCCGTGGCACATTTGTGGCACACGCAGTTTTAATATTGATACCCAGTTCGTCGAAGTGAATGCCAAAGAAAGAAATTTGAAGCTTTTCTTCAAACATTCACAATATTTCATTTGTGGATATCGGATCATCAAATTTTTGAGGATATAAATGAAATAAAATCTTAAGTTTTGAATAAAATGCTTTCATTCGACTTTCGAACAATTTCACATCGGCTTCATCATAAAAAAGACAATATGAAATACATAGCACATATCCAAAGAATGTTAATCCCATAATAAAGCTAATTCCAAGGTGAATTACAGAACCCGCGAATATCATAAATTTTCTTGTACTTTTAAACCAAATGAGCCAAGGAAAAGAGAGCTGAAAAGCTAGTAAGAAATAAGCTGGGAGTACTATAAATATAGGATGGATTATTTTAACAATATCCCTGACTGAATTTAAGGAAACTTCGCTTACAGATAACGTATAATATAAAGCAGTTCCATTACTCCACAGATCACCAGCAAGCTTAGAATGACCAGCAATAAAATAAACGATACACACCTGTATCTTGGCCATCAACAAAGACAAATTACTGAGGGTAGAATTCAAAAGAGAAATTGGTGTTTCTTTGTCTTTATCAAGACTAAAAAACATATTAAAGACAGAAAAGAGTGAAATTAAATTATTTCCACCATCAAGAATATAATATGATCTGGCATCAAGGGATAATGTAACGAAATAAATTAGTATCGGCAGGATTCTGTTTTTTAATTTAAAAAAGCTTACCATTAGCAAAACATCTAAAGCAATGATCAAAACAAGAGGATTGTTTTCAATTAATGGGTAGTTAAATAAGTTAAAAATAGAATTTCCAAAAAATAATTCGATTGTACTTTTTGGGATAAAGCTATTTTTCCCCCAAAAGAAATCGACATTAAAAGCTAGTGTATTGTAGTAAATTAAAAACCAGCAATAGAGTAATATTCTAAATAATCTAATAGTGTGTAAGTTTTTATTGTTTTGGGCAATTGACTTAAACTTCGAATTCACATTTTACTCTCAGGAAAATTTAGTCTAGTTATTTTACCATAGTATCCTTTTTCTTTTCTTTGAGAAAAGTTTTTTGCACTTAAGATAACTAAAGAAAACTGGGTAGCTATTGGTTTTTTAATATCACGTGCACACAAGCTCACAATTATTTTTTCAGTATTCACATATTCTTTTTTCAAATCAATTTCCTTCATTGATTCATTATCCAGATTACTATTTAGTAACTCTCGTGCTGCCCCATTAAAAACGTAAACCGCTTTACCGTAATATCCAAGTCTGTATTGTTGATGTTTTTTAATTATTTCAAATGTCGGATCTTTCCAGTTGGTCCACCCCGATGAAGATTCACATCTATACCAAATTTTTATCTGTGATGTCTGTGGTTCTGGCGCAAATAGCTGCCATCTTTGTAAAAACATAGGGGTCATATATTTCCACACATACCGATGATAGTACCTGGTTGCTGGATTTACTGGGGCAAGATATAATAGAGTGCAAGCGAAATGATGAATAAAGATGATTGATCCCAAAAAAATCATCAACGGAGAGAGGAAATGAATTATTTTATTTTTAAAGTTGTTCATGAACTAATGCTAACCCTTCTCTCATTATTTTTTCTAATTTCTGCCTATTTTAATTTTAAAAAAAGCGAACATCTCGGCGCTTGTTTCATTTCTTCAATTTCAATACTTTTTAATTTGATAATTTACTTTAATTATCCTTGGAGAAAAAATGATATATTTCCTTTCAGCTATTCCATTTTTTTAATAACAATTTCAATTCTTTCAAGTTTAATTTTCTATAAATCTTTCTCAGTTAATATTTTAAAAGATATTAAACGAAAGGATATTATTATTTTTTCATTTCTATATCTTTTTTTCGTACCTCTAGCTTTATCCCCAATATACTCTAGCCCAGGGACCTCATCTCCCTTAGCAAATGTCAAAGCCCCTTTTAGTAGCGGTGGATTATTTTACATAATTCAGGGGGGCAACAATTTCTTGAACAATCACCATCATTTTTATCATGAACAGAAGTATGCTCTCGATATCGTTAAAATTTGTGACAAGGAGAATATTTATAAAAATAATTTTGCTAACAACGAAAATTTCTGTATTTGGAATGAACCTATTAAAGCCGTTTGCGATGGAGCTATTACTGAAGTCGTTTCATTTCTAAAAGATAATATACCTTACTTAATAACTGATTTAAAAAATCCCAAAGGTAATCATGTAATACTTAGATGTAAGGATGGAATTAGTATTCTTTATGCACATCTCAGAATGAATAGCTCCAATTTAAAGGTTGGCGATTCAATTTTAACCGGTACAAAAATAGGAAATGTAGGGAATTCTGGAAACTCAACTGAGCCCCATCTTCACATCCAAGCCAATTTGAACAAAGAGCCGTTGCTGTTAATTTTCAATGGACATTCTTACAAACGGAACGATTTGTTCAAAATTTAATTCTTTAAATCAAATTGCTTTTCATTAAACTGCTTTTCTTCCTGAATTTTCTTATTTTCCTTAAAGTGATCACCACCAAATAAACTATCCCGGTAAGCTTTTGCCGTTTGTTGAGCTGCATAGGTAGCGGCCATGAATCCCCCTGCTGCTAATGCCCCCATATATTTTGCCATAGGTTTAATTATAATATTTGCTTGTTGTTCTAGTGAGAGGGATTTAAATTCTTCAATTTGAGCAATATCTTTTGCAGGAAAATTTCTTAGCAATGTTACGTCAATCTTATTAATTGCCAATGCTACTTTTTTGGCTTCTTCTTTAGATAAATTTTTTAATATCGAAAGATCTTTTTTATTAAAATTCTTTTTTTCCAAAATTTTGTACGCTTCGATAATTGTATTATCTTCATATTTACGAAGCTGCATCTTCCAACAAATCTCCTCATTAGGACAATTCCCTCTAAAGATAGGTCTGCAGTAGATACTAACTTGTGATCCAAAAACAACTCCTGGTCTCTCAACAAAAATGACTTCTTTGCAAAGGGTTTCTTGAACTTTCGGATCACAACCAAATGGGCCGATAATTTTTTCCATAGAAATTAATTTTAATTTTGGGCATTCGGGACATTCTAACTGAGCATATGAAATATTAATTGAATGTAATAAAATGAGAAAATACCCAAGTATCTTTAAACAGTTCATATTTTTCCTATATTTTTTCCAAATTAAAATTTATCAAATTATTTTTATCAATATCAAAACACTGGAAATCCACACTAGATTCTTTTAGATTTTTGACTAAATTCTTTGGACCTATGAGAATATCTTTAGACAATAGCCATATTTTAATTTGATTACCGTCAATAGATTTAATCTTTCCGCACATTGTTACTGCATCCTCACCATGTGCCAGGTTAAAAAAAACAGTCTGTAAAAGAATAAAAAGAAATAAACTTTTAAATGTCATTATTTAGAAATTCCATTTGATGTTTCAGAATTTGAATTATTATTAGGTTGAACGAATTTCGTATCTTGCTTATATGATATAGCCGAGTTATCTAAACATTCAATCATTGTTGGACATTTTTCATTAGCTTGGGAAGGACAAAGATGATTCACATATAATTCACCTTTATTTGTTTTGCAGTAAGAGGACATTTCGCAAATTCCTTTATCGCATTGATCATTTGTTTTTATTATATTAATTGTGGTTTTATTTTCTTCACATGAATAATAAAATACATCCTCAGCCTTTAAAGAAGTTCCCAGAAGTAGCATAAAACTTAACAAGATAGTCATTAGAGACATTTTCTACCACCAATAAACGATTTTTTTATTATGTTCATCCTTGTATGGATTTTTGTAAACATTATTTATTCTTAAGCCCCAGATTTACTCAATTATCTTCTGTGATTGATGAAGAAACAAACAAGTGTAAAGATAGTGTCAAGATTAAGAAATACATGAAGAGCAATTAAAGTATCAACTAGCCATCAATGCATATTGAATGCATCAACGACCTCCTACAATCATCTTTGTAAAAATCAAATCTATACAAAGAAACCTACATCACTGTAACTCTATTTAAGGTTTTCGTTATATAATTTTTTATTTTTTTGTGATTTGAAATGAACTTTTGGGAGAAGTCCTAGGCCCAATCTTTTTTAGCATTCACTAATAATCGCTATCCAAAACAAACTGAAAAGCTTGGGTTTATGTCGTGTATCTTTTAGCTCTCAATACTGGCCTTCGAGCTGGAGAAATGTGGGGACTCAAAGCTTGTGACATCGTTAGAATGCGAAATCTTTCTCAAGATGATTTATTTTTTGTAACTGAACAAGGAAATCCCATCAGCCATGACAACGTCATGCGAAGGTAAAAGATTTAGAGTTGTGGGGGAGGAAAGCCCATTCGCTTTCATGATCTCCGCCACACAGCCGCTACCCTACTTATTTCTTCAGGAATTGATCTCAAAACCGTACAAGAAATTTGTGGGCATGAGGATATTACGACGACGATGAGGTACACTCATTTGATTGCCGATAATATCAAACGAGTTGCTGATTTATTTTCAATTACTGGATAAATTTTTAGATCAGATTAGTCGTGATAAGATTTTTTACAAGAAATCTGATTCACGACTAATTTTTCAAAACAGTAATTAGTCCAAGCTCTCTATTTTTTAGTAATTATTTCCTTACACTTTGATTGATTATATGATCCCGTAACTTGGCAATAGTAGTGCTTTTCTGCGGCAAGAGCGATTGCCGGATTAGCCTTCGAACTCCAAATTGATTTTTCTGCTATTGTTAAAAAGATAAAAACTATTACAAAAAATGCAGCTAAAAAAAATTGAATATTGCTAATATATGTTCCAAATTTATCTGCGTTTGGAAATATTTTATCTAACTTATTGAAAGTGTCTAAATTAATATAGGGTACACTTTTTTTACTAACTAATTTTATCAATGAATTAAAACCAACGAGTACCAAAAAGATGATAAAACTAAGAATAAAGAAAATTATAAAAATTAGTACAACTACTCTTATTAAAAAATAACCAACAAAAACCCCCGCAATCGCTGGAACCGCATTTTGAATCATTAATACTACTACTGATGGATGAATCTTTAGATAGTCCACAATCAGAATTGATAAATCTTCAGGGTGAACAAGATAATATAAGGGAGCAAACCAAAGAAAGGCTGAAGTGCCATTTTCAATAATAGATTCCTTCACATAGAGAAAAGAACTCTTATCCTGAGCCACCTCTTGCCTGTCTTGATTATTCATTTTTTATCCTTTGGCATCTAACTATCACATCCCTGATTTATACTGCAAATTTGAAAGTTCAAACGGGATAAGCCGAAAGATCATCGTTAATTAAACCTAGCAGAACGGTTTAATATAAACTTTTGAATTTTCTTTGATCAAGATCTATTGTGCTTCAAATGCCCTGTCACATTTTCCGAAATTCACGCGCAAAAATGCAACCGCACCACGATCATTTCGTGCTTTAAGTGTTTAAATTTATTGGATTTAAAATTGGTTGCGGGATCCAAAATTGAACATTTGAGACAAAAATTCGCTTAAATTTCAAATGAATAAATTTTTTAAGACCAACTAATGAAGTTAGTTAATCGAAGAACAATGGAGAAAATCGCTCGGACATTGTTTTTAAATTTTATTGGATTTTTGAAGAAACTTGAGAAGACTTCTGGGTTTTGCAATTTCCAAAACCCAATAGTTGATGGCAAAATAAATCATGGCATCAATATTAATAGAAAAGTCAAAACATCGATCACTAAAGCACCTTTTGAATCACTATGAGAAATTAGAGGATTTTCAAAATCTTTCCTTGGCTTTTAGTAATAAAAAGCAAGTTGATGATAAACTTCTAAAAAAATATAAAATAAAAATTGATAGTCCAGTCCACATTGATCTCAATCGACTAAACTTTCTTGAATTTGGTAAAAAACATATTTTCACAGACGAGGAAAATTATATTTACCAGCTAGACAAAAAAAATATTTCATACCCAACCTATAGATATCTTGAAGCCATGCTTAGACAGGCCATGATGTTTACTGGCAACTTTGAATACATGGGCGAAAGAAAAGTCGAAAGCCTGTTCCAAAAAAATTTACCACCCGAAAGAAGAATATCCCTCTTAGAGTCTCACATTGAAAGCACGGGAACTCAATGTGCCTATGGACTCGGAACAATTCTCCTAGACAAGTTTGAACTTATTAAAAGAGTCGAAAAAGAATTTGAAGAGCAGTTTTCCTTGATTGAAAGCATAATGTCCACATGTAATGAGAATAGAAAAGAAATACTAGGCACCTCATCTAATTTTTCTCTTTCTAAAAATATCAATCAGATTAAAGATGCACTTATTGAATGGGCTAAACGCGAAATCCAGGTGGGCGACATCACCCTAAGAAAGGAGTTTGTTGACATTGATAAGAGGTCAAAAAAATTTATCCTCAACAAAAAGAGCTTTGTATATTTTTCAATTTACACAGTAGTCGCCAAAAGTATTTTTGAACCAATGTTGATCCATTTATCTGACAAACACACAAAAACATCTGGGATTTTTGGATTTATTTCATCTAAATTAAACTATGAACTCAATGGACAAATTGAGGATACGCTAGATTCTAAATTCTCTATTGATAAATTTACAAATTCGAAGAATGTTCAGGAGTGGAGCGAGATAGCCTTTGAAAAAAACCTAGTGGATGATGATTTTTTTCACTACTTAAAGTCACTACAAGAAAGAAGAAAAGAATTCGTGCTGCCGTTTAACTATAAACTTGAGAACAACCGCCTCCGAAACCTCCAAGCTCAGCTAGACACCTAAGACCATTGTTAACAACTACTGAGTTTTCAAAACAACAAAACTCTATAGTCCCTTCATTCGCCATGTCTTTTCCTGCAATAATTATTTCAAGGCGAAACATGATGTCCTCGTCGTAACAATGACAGTGGTGCCACTGTCTCTTAACTCGCTTATGCGAAAAGAGGCAGCATGAAAAAGAGAACGAAACCTTCTAAGAACTTAGCAAAAAAAGCCCAAAGTGGCACACCCAAAGCACTCGCCCAGGGTGAACTAGAAACGCAAGATGGTATAAATTTACTCCTCCCAGAGGTGTATCCTAAGCCAAATGAACTTACCAACGATAAAGCAAGTAAAAAACTTAAAAAATGGTCTGAGAAAGATTCCAGAAATCATTTTATGACACCTTTATGGCTTACGGTATTTCTGAAATTCATTTACCCAATCGAACTTGATGCCGCTTCAAGTGAAGAAGTAAATACGCTACATGGATTTGAAAGATTTTTTTCAAAAATGGACGATGCTTTATCGCAAGAATGGAAAGTTGAAGAAGGTCACGGCATTTTTATTAATCCCCCATATTGTGGAAAACAAAATATCTATAAATGGGCTGAGAAAATTTCCGAGCAACACGAAATTCACAATCACTTAATCTTTGCTCTCGTGCCTGCAAGGTCAACAGAAACCAGATGGTTTCAATTGCTTCTGAAACACGCAAGTCATGTTGTTTTTTTGAAAAAACGATTAATTCATAATGAATTAATATCTCAAACCGCTGCCAATTTTCCTTCCGCTCTGGTTGTATTTGGCGGTCAAGAAATTGAAGAAAAATTAGATTCCCTGAGCTTGCTTGGCGAAGTTCTCGAAACGGAAAACTTCAGAAAATCCAAGAAATCTTAAAACCTAAAAAAATTAGTTCCTTTGAATGTTTTTTATTAGCTGATTAAAACTATCCCCCTGTCATTATTTAGCCTAAAAAACTTTATAATGACAGTTTGGATATATTAATACTAATCCTCATCTGATCTTTTCAAAATATCTTCACCTGTCCCCGGGACAATCTCTAGCACATCATCAAACAATGAACTATTGACTTTTGGTGTAGATCTCTTAGTAGTTCCCTCGTACAAGATTTGCCTTATTAAAGCAAAATTCCATTCACTTTCAACTGTTAATCGAATTCGATTTTTCGCTTTCCCTGGCTCATCTGGCAACTTAAAGATGAATTTAAAATCTCTTTCAAGTTCCAGATCCAGAGCTAATCTAATTGTATTTGGATGTATTTTAAAAAATCTTTCGATCTCACCCTTTGAACAAATTACAACTCGTCTTTCTTGCATTGCCATCGGTTGAGATTCTAGCTTCATTAATAAAAAATAATATATCTGAAATGCGGTAGCCCTTAATGCAAAATGCGCTTTTAAAATTTTCATATTCCTTTAAATAGAACATCATTTTTTAAAAAATTATAATCATGCGATTTCCATTTAAACCCTATATGAAAACCTATGGGAAATTAAAAAAACATGAGAGATGGACTAGCTACCTAGGACTAATTTCGATCATCTTAGCCTTGGTTTTTAACAGCATCGTGCTGTCAAAGATCGCCACAATTTCTTTAGTTCTATGCTTATCCCTTCACTACTACCTCAAGAAAAAAATGAAAGAATTATTTTTGCAATCAAGAATAAACAGCGAACCTCCGAGTGAAATTTCGTATGATTATATTTTTCATTGGGCAGTGATCATTTGGATGGTTTTTATTTTTACTTTCATGGGAATGATTGGATTATATCTAGAGAATCAAATTGGATTGCCCATTATTCAAAAAATCATTGTTGCGCTGGCAATTTTTTTTGCCACTTATACAGCAGCCGTTTTGTATCGTTATTCAAAAGATTCAAAGAGATCTCTAAATAACGCACAAAAACCCCAAGGTCCGGCACAATTAAAAGAAAACAGCATCGGCCCTATTCCAAAGTCCAAAAACACAGAAAAGGGAGATGACTAAAGTGGATCTAAGTTTATTTTTTTTAAAGACCGCCCAATTTAATACTGATAAGCCTGAAGAATTTGCGAAATATCTGTCCGAAGTTGTAATGAATAAAATTGAAAATAAGAGAAAACAAATAAAGGAAGCGAAGGAGCTTGAAAATAGAATTCAAAATGGAGAGCTGGATCAATACCTCCACAAGGACAGTCTCCTTATGAAACAAAGAAAAAAAGGAAGTACTGAATGAAATATCCATTGCACCCAGCGAGTGTTTCACTTGCCGAAGATATTGAAGAAGTTGTCGGTCCTGTATCGTATCTTTTAAATCGTAACGGCATACGAGTTGTTGGTTGTTCAACCCAGGGCATTTATAATCTTTTTACAGTTCTTAACTTGCTCCCAAGAGAACGAAGTAAAATGGACTTTATCTTAGAAATTCGTGCTGAAATAAAAGAAGATATAAACACGCAAGCCACCGAGCTAGAGAATGCGATGTCATTTATAGCGAAAACTCCTGAACTAGATTGTAAATATGAAGGATTTATTTGCACTGAAAATTTAAGCGCAATGGAAGTAATTAAGAAACTAACTACTCACGTAGCCTTACTGGCAACAACTGGAATAGAAAGATTTCCAAGCAACCAAGGTCACCTCGGATGCCTTCATCTCTCAAATGGTCGCCTCTATCTTGATGGAACTGAATTAGATGTCGAACTGTTTTGCAATTTTCTTTACTCTTCAGTAAATAATCATTTATGGTGGTTTGAAAAATAGGATCTATTCTTAGATTAATTCTTATTTAATTTAGTTCTTAATTCTTAATGTACTTTTATTTCTTGGTTAGTAATTGATCTTTTTTAAAGTATTATATAGCTTTTTTCACAATAGCCCCCAAACCCCCATAGAAAAAATGAAGATTTGAAAGCGGAATTTTAGAAAAAAGATTTTACTTTTTTCGTCCCTATAGCTGATGACATTACCACAATTAAAGCCATCATCCCCGTGGGATCTCCAGTCAGCCTGACAAAATTTGCCAAGGTTCCCCTGTGGTTGGAAATTAAATGGAAAATTTAAAAACTACGAAAAATTGCCTTTAAAAGCAAAAAAACGCAAACTCTTCCCTGAGTACCACTGAGACCTTAAAAAGCTCTTAAAAGCCCAATGCGTGCCTTTTGCGGTAACAAAAAACTATTCTTTCAAATACTCTGTTGAATCCAATGAGCCATCCCTCGTAGCACTTGTGCTTGAAAAGGAACCACCCATTATTAAAGTTTTTGGATTTTTTCCTGTGTCAACGTAGAAAAAAGTATAACCCTTTTGTCCGGCTACCGAAGGAGGGGAGAAAAAGAGAGGAACATAGCCACCATTTGCCTTGGTAACATTGTAAGCTACGCCAACAGAAGGAGCTGCTTCATTCGTACGAGAACTCACTTGGTTCATGGCATCCGCATCACCAGTGAGTGCAGTTATTGTTAAGGGCGCTGTAAAGGTCAAATCAACAGCCACCGCATCGGGAAAATAAGAACTTTTTCCACTTCCTTCTACAATATTCTGCACTCCCGAAGTTCTAGCAATGGGGTTTGTGCAAGAGCCATCATGTGATGAATAATAATATTCGGTAAAATAATAATTGTTGCCAGAAATAACATGAGTAATTTTATAATCGCCATCAGCTCCACCAGAGACCGTGCACAGGCTATAAGTTCCGTAAAGTTTTGCAAGTCCATTTATAGCAGTAGATGTTGACGGCTTCTTGTTGCCTACCTGACTATGGCAAGAACTTAACAAAACAAGCAAAAAAATATAAAACACCTTCACGTTTCCTCCGCTATTCATTAATATAAAAATTAATTTTCTACAGACATATACAGCGCAGAAGCTCCTATAAAAGTTGAATAATGCAGAGTCGCTCCATTGGAATCCCCCAAGCTAGTTGTACGAGAAGTTCCAGTGGTAGGTGCTACAAACATATTAATTCTTTGAGTACCAACCAGACCTTGCACTCCAATAAGTTCTGTAAAACCACCAACCTTAGTTAATCGGATGCTATAAGAACCATCAATAGTTAAAGTATTATTAGAGAACAAATACTTTGTATATTGACCAAATCCTTGAAAGGTAATCGTTGTACTAGTTGATGCAGAGTTAGCCGTAGACCAATGATCAGTTCCCGAAGTATTATAATACTCGGTAGCGGCTGCACCATTTTGAAGTTGAATATCTGCCCTAACATTAGAAATTGAATTTAAAGTAATACTTGAACTCATTCCAACATATAAATCAGTTCCTTTTTTATAAATTGCAAAATTTCCATTTGAAAAAACAACATCACCATTTGTTAAAGTCATTTTTCCATTAGTACAAGTCCCAGTAGTGGAAGTCGTTGCTCCATATCTTGTTTTAAAATTGTTGGTTTGGTCATAAGCATCAACAACAGTTGTAATTCCAGAACTTGTCACCCTCATTGAAATGGTCGACTCAGAAGAGGAGCCTTTGCTCATCAAAACCATGGCATAATCTTTATTACTTGCCCCCAAGAGACAAGTTGGTTGATAAACTCCAACCTCAAGAGCTTGAGGAGAAGATCCTTCAACAACTTTCATATAAAAATCATTAGAAATACTAGTTGTATTTGAAGAAGGTAAAGCGATATCAGAATTTAGAGTCCCGTTTGATGTATATCCATAATAAGAAGCATTACCATTACCACCGGAACTTCCTCCGCTTGAAGTGCTCCCACTTCCAGTTGATGATGTATCGGAAGCTCCAGAGGAAGCTCCTCCCCCTGATCCACCACAACTGACTAAGGCCAGTATCAAAAACGTAAAAATAATTATTTTATTCATCGCTCCACTCCTTATTCCGTAATCTCTACCGAACTCGCCTTTGATTCAGCTACTCGCAATTCACTCGTGAACATATTGTATTTAAAATTTAACTCATCATCCGCTTTAGCCTTGAATGATGAACCTTCTTGATTCCCATTTTTAAATCGGATGGGAAAAGATTTATCCACCATGCAAGTAATAAACTTTTCTGGAAGTTCCATTGCAAACTTAAATTCATGTTCAGGTTTTCCGTTTGAAGAAAAATGTGCAATCGCTTTTGGTTCTTCTGGTTTTTCTTTACTTCGCCCAGACATTAAATCATTCATTGCTTTCATTGCTTTTTTATAAGCATCACTTTCATAACAATCCACGATCAGGCTCTTCTCTCCGTGAGTAGATTCAATATTGACCTTAAAAGAAATCTTGTGCTTTTTTTCCGAGCAACCAAACGCCAATACTGTAACTATTAAGAATATTATTTTCTTCATCTTGTCTCCTACTTTGGTAGATCACCTTTTAAGTCTTTGTACCTAATGCAGTCATAATTCCAATCAATCGCAGCTCCACCATTTTCAAACTTAAATCCATTCTCTGCCGAGAAATTTACTGCAATACATTTCACGCCTGTATCCGCATTGGTATTTGAATTATTTGAAACTCTCAATCTTAATTGGAATTCATAAATCGGAGTTTGCCCTTTTTCGACATAGACTAGTTTATACTCTTGAAGATCTTGGTCATAACCCCTCGTTGGATGCCCTTTAAATACAGCTTCCCCTAAAATCTTCTCGGCTTCGCTTGGTGTTTTATTTTTTATTTTGGAAATAAACGCGGGATCATTTCGATCAACCTCAACTGCGTTTTTAACATTTAGTCTTGAGCAAGAAATACCAATAAATGATAATAGAAATACAAACAGTACTTTTTTCATGGACTCTCCTTATATGAATTTTTATTCACGAGAATTAGTTCGGTGATAAGATAAATTAGCTAAAGGCAAGATTTCTTGTCATGCAAGTTTAACTTGAACTTCAAAAACATCTTTATATGTATTGATTTCAATTGCGTAACCTAGGTTGTCGGCAATTGATTTTGAAATATATAAACCGACTCCCATGTGTCCTGCTTTGGTAGTCATCATTGGGCGGAAAAAATCTTCTGCTAAATGCTCATTTTCAATATAAGAATTTTTGACTCGAATCACTTCGGAATCGAAAGATATTTCAACAAAGCGCTCTCCTTGATAATCCGCACTGGCTTCAATTGAATTCTTTATCAAATTATCCAAAACAAACTTAATCAAATTGGCATCTGTCTTTATTACTTGGACTTGAGCTTTAAGTTTAACATCAATTTTAAATCCATCAATAAACGGCTTATACGCAGAGAGGGTGTCATTAATTAAATTAGACAAATTCACCTCTTCAAGTGCAAGATTAGATTCATCGCCATTTTTTATAGCTCTCGCAATTGTTATTATTTCATTTATCTTCACTAGTTCTTCTTCGAATCTTTCAGGGTTTTGATTCATTCTCAATATTGGTTTAGTTATCTCGTGCATGATAAAGCCTGAACTTTTTCCAAGTTTCGCAAATTGCTTTTCAGACTCAATAAGTTTCAATTTTGGAACAGTAGCAAAATAATAGACGAGATAACAGAGAACTTGCATGCAGATATTATTTATAAAGATTTCTGGCTTTGCTGACATCCCCTGAGCAACATATAACATTTCATTTCTTGCACCAAAAATAGCGAGGCTGGAAACTAGCAACATTGCACTGGCAAATATCAAATATTGGATTCTTGAAAAAATAACCATAACTGAAAAAATAAATGTCACTTGAATAAAGACGATATAATAAGAAAGTGAAACGAAATAGACATTGTAAGCCCCATAAAAAATCCAATGCAAGGCAAGTAGTAATGGTCTATATTCTTTAGGAGTTGTTCTAAGGTGAATTAGAAAAAATGGACCAACAACAAACCACGCCTTGGCAAAATACCAGTGTAGTGATGGTTGATATTTTAAAAAACTTAAATCGTAGTAAATCGCATACAGCACGAAAGCTAATGGTAGATAGAAAAATGGCAACAGATCCTTATTATCTCCACCAAATGACATATCAAAATATTTTTTAAAAAACTCTTTCATTGATACCTATTCAACATGAAACAATATCCCTTGTCCTTTTATTGAAATAATTTTGAAATTTTCAGTTTCAAGCTTGGCTCGGAGGTTGGTCAAATGACTATTTATTGTTTTATCCATCACTTTTAAGTTGGGCCAAATGAATTCTCTAAGTTCATCTCTTCCGACAACTCCTCCCGATTTTTTAAGGAGAAGGAGTAAAATTTTAAATTCAATCTGTGTTAACTCTAGAGCTACATCGTTGCAGTAAGCAGTCACATTTTTTAAATCTATTGAGAGGTGTTTGTATACAAGTCGTACATCGTTGATTCGATTAAATATTCTTATGTATTTTTCTTCTGGAGACATACTCGGTGATAAAAAATCAACTGCACCTAGTTTTAGACAATTTATTTTTGAATCTTGCTCTGAGTCGCTCGAAAGAAAGAAAAAAGGAACTGTATTCAATTTATGCTCTCTAAGCATTTCGTAAAATTTGTGACCATTAATAATTGGCATATGAAGATCGGAAATAATCGCATCAAACTTGGCTTCTCTTAATCTCTCAAGCGCCTCAAATGGACTTCGACTCGTCTCGATTGTAAAAAATCGTCCAAGCTCGTGATTAAAATGTTCAAGTTGCCCTAGCTCATCATCTAGGTAAAATAACCTATACTTCAATTGCTACCTCTAGAGAAAAATTATATGACAATTTTTCTTTTCCTTAAACAAAAGTATGTGACAAGAATTCTTGTCATTTTTTAGATATTCTCCGATCTTCAAATCCTATTAGAATCAATGACAAGAAAAATTGCCTGAAGCCATCGCGCAGATGGATCGATAATTGATATATGAGGCTTCTATACACAACTATTATACTTGGACTTGTTTTTTGCTCATGCAAGAAAAAGGAAGCCACTGCATCCGCTCCTAGTGCCTCGGCATCACCTCAACCTTCTGTCGTTCCCATATCAACAGATTTCACTCAATTCAAAAATAGATTTTTAGCCCTTGCCGCTACAAAAGGAGCTAGTCCAGTTCTTACAAATCTTACGATCTCATATAGCACTGATCATACGACCGCGGACGGTGTCCTCGGCGCTTGTACACATGCAGGCACGGTAAGGGATCTGACAATTAATAAGGTATATTGGGAAGCCTGGGCAGCTAATGGAAAAAAAGAAGATATGGAACAATTAATGTTTCATGAACTAGGACACTGTACTTTGTCGAGAGGTCACTTTGATACTCTGTCGAGCGGAATTGCCCAATCGATTATGAATTCTTATCATGTAAATAAGACTTATTATCTCGCAAATTACAATTACTACATAGACGAACTCTTTAATTCCGCTCTCGCTGGTACAATCGCTTTAAACACTTCAGGGACAAGTGGCTTTGATGGAAGCGTTTATGCTTCAAGAGAAAATGTCTCTACCTACACGATGACTGTTTCTAATTTTTATGATGGTCATTATCAAGATAACCCTGACACTAATCTTGATATTGAAGAATTCAGATGTGACGAAGAGTAATCTCTATCAAGAAAATCTTAACCTATTTTCCTTGTCTGACAATTTTAGTCATCAAAAATAATGTAAAAAATATGATCTCTATTTTTAAAGTAGGCCGGTGCCTTTTCGTGTGCTAGTAGGAACTAAATTACATTTTTCTCGTTAAATACTTGAGAAAAATACCGATAGCTTTTAATAGAGAGGGACAGTTGAAATACACAAAAGTCAAAAAAATAAACAGAGCAACAGGCGAGCCATGCGGTTTCAGATGGCAATTTACAAAATACAACCCCAAAACACAAATAAACGAACGAGTTCCAGTTAAAGCAATTCCAAAGCACATTCGGAACTCTCAAGACGAATCCGAAGTTGAAGCCTACTGCAAATCCCAAGATGCCATCGATCAAACTGCAAGACATAGAGCTAAGTTAAGAATTGAGTGGCGAAAAAAATATGATGATTATAATAAACTACTAGAAGATTTTTCAACATATCAAGCAGAGCGTGCGCCAAACAGTTATCTCAATGATGTTTATTACCTTGAGCAATACGCATTTCATTTTTTCCTTACCAAAAAAGAAAACAATACATATTGGCAATGGTATTTGCATTTTGATGAATTTAGAAAGTGGCTTAAAACTGAAAAGCCAGCAAAATGGAACCGAGAAACGCTAAGCTTAAATACGCAAAACAGAATCATTAAAGCACTCAATGTATTTTTGGGAATGGTGGCGAAAGCAAATGATAAAAATATTCCTCGCTGTCAGCACTACAAGAGAGATGAGCTTAATCAAATTACATCTTTGGACATATTGAGCGAAGAAGAGGTTATGATTATCTCAAAAGAGCTTCGCGAAATATCTCCACTGTCGTGCGACTTTTTTATAGTTCTTGCTCGAACTGGAATGAGGGAAAATGAAGCTTTAGGATTGGCACTTTCTTTTTTATCCGAAGGAAACATTCAGGGTGCAAAATTAGACAAGCTCCATTCTCACATAAAAAGATACCCTTTCCCTGAATACTACGGCTACATTTGCCTTGAAAGTCAGCCTCAACTTAAATCAATTAGAACGAAAGAAAAATTTTGCGATAGACTTGGGACAACCTGGGAAGTTGGTAGCGTGCCAAGAAAGCCGTTAAAACTAAGAAAGAAAATCTCCCCTGAAAATTATCGTTTTATTCCAATTTTTGACAAAGAGGCTTGGAATATTTTGGTGGATAGGTGGAATGCACAACAAGAGAAAAAAGAAAGAAATGCTCACGGTGAGGACTTGAGGAACTATCTCTTGTTTGACACCTTGACCGCCTCTATATTTTACAATGATCTCAAAGAGGCTTATCGCAGAGCTAGCCTCATATTCAAATCGCCTCACATGAATCGTCATTTTTTCTTAACTTGGTTCTACGAATGCTGCGATTCAGATCGCTTTTTAGCCAAAGTTATTTCTGGTCACATCGACGAGCGAAGCATAGAAAACTATTCTCATTTGCGTGACTTTATTGGTAGAGAGCAGCAAGCAAAAAAACAAGCTACTACCAAGATGAAACGCTTGTCATAAAAAATCATACATAGAAAAAAGCAAAAACATTTATTTTAAATTTCATCAAAAAAATTCGGTATTCAGTTTTAGCGAGCAAAAAGTCGCCGTGTTTTAAATTTTTTAAAGCACAACTAAAACTGGAGAATTTGTATGTCTAATTTGATTTTAGCAGTGAAAAGTAAGAGTAGAAAAATTTTTGTGAATGAGTTTGGTTTAGAATGGATTGGTGCTGGACTACACAGCAAGTTAATTGAATATTGCGATCTTGTCGGTGCAACGGATGAGGTTTTAATAATAAATATCAAGATAAGTGGTAAAGAAATGTCAGTTGAGGTAAATCAAGATTGTAAATTTTTTAATGAATCAATCGAAGATTGGTCCCCTCTCTCGAAACATTCGTGCGAACTTGTCTTAAAGGCTTCTCTGTTGAATGATTTGTATTTAATTACTTTGCCGCTTGAAAATACTCACATCCTTGATCCATACATGGAATTTGTGAAAGATATCTATCAAGAGCACACAAAAAATAAATCTACTTCGGATTTTTGCTTCGATGAATGCCAAAAGGTGAAAAAAATTATCAACACTCTTTCACCAAGCGAAAGAAATAATGCCTTTGCTTTTTTAAAAAATTAAAATTCAAAAAAAATGGCACCGAATTTTCGGTGCCATTTTTTCGTTCATAATTTTTAAGATAATTCCTGTATCATTTTTAAGGATGCTTTAAGATTTTTCTTTGTGATTTCACTCGCTGAACTATCATTTAATAATTCGGCTATCGCGGCTTCTGCCTGTTTCTTTAAACGACTAAATTCAAGAGTGGAATTCTCGCCTATTTTTCTTAATTCAACTAACACATCGACCACATCAAAGCAGTTTAACTCAATTGAGTTTTCATGAATTTTTATTGGTCCCATTCGCATAAATTCGGATTTAAACACATCACCGACCTCGCTCGCCATCATCTTGGAAAACAAGCTTCGCTGGCTAGGCGTTAAGGGAATAATTAATTTGAGATCCTGATTTTTTTGCAAAACAGCCTCTTTGATCATTTGAACATATGATCAACATATGGAGAGATTAGAACTGAATATTTTTAATGGTTTAAGTGGTCTTTATGTGTTCAATTTTGGTTGCGGGAGCAGGATTTGAACCTACGACCTTCGGGTTATGAGCCCGACGAGCTACCAGACTGCTCCATCCCGCGATATTGATGTATTGGGATAATAAGGTGGCCATGGCCCTTTGTCTACCAGAAATCGAACTATATACAAGAAATCGAACTATTTACTCCAACATAAAGTTCTAAATTCTTCCAAAAATCTGGCGATAAATACAAAGTATGAACCCTTGAACTCACTAGAGAGGAAGATTCTTATGTCAGCACAAACGTCACTAAAAGAAAGAACGATCCGAATTGAAATTGATGGAAGTGAACTAACTCCAAACCAAGTAAGACTGATTCGCTCATTAAACACGATGCTTGCTCACGTTTTACTCACAGAAAATGAAGAAGAATATTTCGAAGGAAGTGCAGAATTTATGAGAATGTGTGCTGCTCTAATTAAGCAAGCTCACTTCACTGGAAATTTAAAAGATGCAGAAGGAATTCCTTACGCTCAACAAGCTCTAGAGTATTCAATGGATGTTCTTCAAGAGTATATGAACTCTTCAAAAGTTGTTACCTACGATAACTAATCCATTCGAACATTAATATTGAAATAAAAAGGCCCTCTTTCGAGGGCCTTTTTTATTAATTGCTTTTACTTCTAAAATTTGTTCTTTGAAGATTGTTGTTTTTAATCGTCGCCTTAACTTTTTCAACTTTTTTACGGCGTTCAACATAAGACTTTTGCTCTTCCACAAAAACTTGATCTTCAAGCTTCGAAATCTTTTCTGCAACCTTAGCTTTGTTTTCTTGAATTTGTTTTAGAGAATCAAAATATGTTTCTCTTCTAAATTTTCTAAACGCTTCATCATCAGCAACCGTTCCAGGTTGAGGACGCTTCTTCTTCAGATCGATTGTCTTCTTAGAAGAAATAAATCCTTCAGCATTAGCTTCTTTTTTCATTAAAGAGCCATCAGCATTTAATCCAATTGCACTTAACATTTGGAATTTCGACATCAATCTATATTTTCCTGGTGCCACACCTTCAACAGATAGACCACCAATTGCTAAACGTTTTAACTTATCAACTGTTAAACCAACTGCTTCACAAAGACGACGAATCTCTCTGTTTCTTCCTTCATTAAGTCTGAATTCAATCCATGTCTTAGTTGGAAGTTGCTTAATAACTCGAACAGATGTTGGTTTTACAAATCCTTCTTCAAGGTAAGCACCAGCTCTTAATTTATTTAAAATAGTTTCTGTTACAGAACCAAAAACTTTTACTTCATAAACTTTTTGAACGTTAAACTTTGGGTGCATAACCATATTTGCCAGCTCACCATCGTTTGTCATAATGAGAAGACCTTCAGATAAATAATCCAAACGTCCAACTGGATAAATTCTCTCTGTAACATCCTTCACGAGATCCATAACAGTCTCACGTCCTTCTGGATCGTTTAACGTTGTAACAAATCCTCTTGGCTTGTGAAGAATTAGATAAATTTGGTCTACAGCATTTAGATCAGCAAGATGCTCATCAACCATGACAACGTCATTTGCTGGATCAACTTTAGTTCCTAATTCCATAACGACTTCACCGTTAACAGTGACACGTCCTTGAGTGATTAAATGTTCTGCTTTTCTTCGAGAAGTTACGCCACAATCAGCGATATATTTCTGCAGACGAATTTCAAATTTGCCTTCGTTTGTTTCTGCTTTTTTTTGTTTTGATTTTTTTGAGACAGCTTTCTTAGTCGTCGTCATAAGTCCTCCAATCTGCCATCACGGCTGTTTTTTGGTTTAAATGGTATGGACCGTTTTTATGCCACGGTCCATCTATTGTCAAGCATTAGAAATTTTCTGAATCTTGTCCGGATTTATCATCACTTAGCTCATCTTTTAAGAAAGAAAGATCGAGATCTAAGTCCTGTCCCTTTTCGATTACCTCATTAGTAAGGTCTTCTAGCTCTTGATTTTTCTCTTCGAGAACTCCACCAAAAGCAAACTCTTCATCTGATAAGCGGCTATCAAGAGATTCACCTGTTAGATTTTCAAAAGCTGCATCAAGGGCCTTTGAAAGTGCCTCTTCTTCAGTTTCTTCAGTATCAAATTCAAGATCGACAATAATATCGTATTCGCCATCAGCGATTAGGCTGTCATCAAAACCTTCATCGTCGTTTTCACTGCCTAATAATTCTTCAGGTATATCTTCTAGAGGAAGACCTGTATCGAGATCGATCATTTGGAATTCCTCTTCGTCGTCTAAAAGTGGAGCATTGAATGGCCCAGCTTCAAGATCGTCGATAACTTTTGGCTCAATGATATTTGTCGTAAGCATTGATTCAAGAGCAAGTTTATTTTGTTCAGTAATAAGTCTCTTGTTAACGAATTCTTCTAGTAAATCAAATGCTGATTTAATTTCTTCGCCTTCAGATGAAAGACGTTTCTTCTCTTCAACTTTTAGTGATGCTGTGAAAGCTGTATCACTAGCGATATTTTGAATCGACTCTGAAAGCTGGTCAAGTTCATCGATTTCATCAAATTTAAAACGGGCCTTATCACCATCGTGAACAAGTGTTTTAATGTCAGCAATTTTACCTACAGATGAAGCGCGAGACATTTCATCAAGCTCATGCTCAGGTGGAAGAGCTGATAGATCTGCAAGGTTGAACACTTCTAAGAATTCAGGAGTTGTTCCATAAAGAACCGGGCGCCCCAATTCATCTGAGCGGCCTACAACTTTTACAAGGCGTTTATCCATA
Source organism: Bacteriovoracales bacterium (assembly GCA_037444575.1). GTDB lineage: Bacteria > Bdellovibrionota > Bacteriovoracia > Bacteriovoracales > Bacteriovoracaceae > Bacteriovorax. The sequence continues at coordinate 68,177 of JBBIME010000010.1, read as the reverse complement.
AGAGCGCGAACGATGTGCCCGCTATCAACACCTCTGATTTTATCCACTTCAACTTTAGAAACTGGTTGCTTGTAAGCTAAAATTGCTAAAACTTCCAGCGCAGTTGGAGAAAGAACAAGAGAGTTGATTTTGAAAATATCTTGTACATATTTTGAGTATGTCGCTTTTGTTCTGTATTGGTAACCTTCAGCCACTTCTAATAAGCGAAGGCCGTGGTGTTTTTCTTCGTATTCAGCTTGAAGTCTTTGAAGAGCTTCGTGAATAACTTTTAACGGCATATCTTCATCAATAAGCGCTTTGATTTTTTGGATTGAAACAGGTTTATCACTCATGAAGATAATTGTTTCGATTGCTCCACAAAGAGTGTCTGGATTTAAGCCAGTGCGAGCTTGCCACAACAATTCATCAGAAATCATATCGGTCACCATCTCTGTGACAATTTCTGAAGCTGTGTCTTCATCTGCCATTAGTAATTCAGTTGGAAATTCCAAATCTTCTTCTGAAGGAAATTTTTCCACCAGCTCGATATCGTCCATGTGTAGTTCATTGTTTTGATCCATACAATCCTCTTCCTAATATCTTCTTAGGTTTCTTACTGAATTAATTTAGCGCCTTCATCTACACTATCTGGTGTAGTGAGAAGTTCGCCATATTCTTCTAAATATTCTTCTTCTGATAAATTTAAGTTTTGCGATGAATTCTCTTCAGGAGCAGCTTCTTCAAACTCTCCTAAGTCTTCAATCACCAATTTTTCTTCCGCAGGTGCAGCTGCAACCACAGACTCATCTTCAACTCCGCCAGCTGGTGGAGGTGTTGGAGTTTCATCTTCAAAACCATTTGCCTGTTCAACATCAAAATCTTCAAGCGAGCGAACAACGTTTACATAAATCGTACTGCGGTCTTCATTTTGGAAAACGTTAATACGTTTTAAACGAGCAAGCTCAAGAAGTGAGATGAAAGTGATAACAATATTGTCTGTTGGATCCTTTCCTTCTTCCGCTTTCCCGTCTTGTTCAAGAAGAGTGTCAAAAGTAGTTTGTTCTCCAACTTTTAAGTTGGTCTTTAAGAATTTTAATTTTTCTTTGATTGATAAACGATCGCGTTTAACAACTGTATACTTTCTTCTTTGTCTAAATAAGAAATCAACCATTGTTAAAGTTAGCGAATTTAAATCCATAGGAGTTAAAATCGAGTTCACGATAGCCTTGCGGTCTACTTTTGGTTTAACAAAAATTTCGTGACCTTTTTTCTCTAAATCCCAGAGGCGTTTAGACATTTTTTGGTAAAGCTGAAGTTCTTCCAATCGGCGAATAAGTTCCGACTGAGAAGTAATATGCATTCCATCTACACCGAGTTCAGCTTCTAGGTTTTTAGCTTCTTCTTCTGTAATACAAATTTTTGATTTTAAAAGAAGAAGAGTTGAAGCTAAGAAAAGGTATTCCCCAGCGACATCAAAATTGAGATCGCGCATTTGTGACAGGTAATCCAGGTATTGCTTGGTAATTCTTGTCAGATCGAGTTCGCGAATATTCATCTCTTCTTTTTCAATAAGAAGAAGAAGAAGGCCCAAAGGTCCGTCAAAGTGATCTGTCTTAACTTGAATAGTTGTATCTAACATGATTTCCCAACCTAAATATTTAAACTGAAGCTAACACGTGAATAAAAACATTCACCAGCACGTTACTCACCCAAATAGCAGGGGCCATAATATAACTAAGCACTGGAGTTAGAATCAGAATAAAAATAAACACAAAACTAAAGCGTTGAAGCTCTTCAAACTTGCGTGCTTGATTGTAATCAAGAAGAGCTGAAACCATTTTCGATCCATCTAGTGGAGGAAATGGGATCAGGTTAAAGACCGCAAGAAGAACGTTGATCCAAATGGACTGCTTAAGCATGTCTCCAAAAATGGTGTGAAAAGAAAAACTTGGTGAAACCTTTGTTACTAATAAGGCAAAAAGAAAAGCTGAAACAAGGGTGAGAATAATGTTGGCCAATGGACCAGCGAAACTTACCCAAAAAGTTCCTGCGCGGACATTTTTAAAATGGCGAGAATCAACCGGAACAGGCTTTGCCCATCCAAACATCGCTCCGCCCATCATTGCCCCTATCAAAGGAAAGATGACAGTCCCTACTAAATCGTAATGGACCACTGGGTTAAGAGTTAAGCGCCCAAGACTTTTCGCCGTTGGGTCCCCGAAACGATTGGCCATCCAGGCATGAGCTGCCTCATGACAGACGATCGCCAGTAAAAAGCCCGGCAAAGAGATCGCAATTCGATAGATTATTTCTTCCATAGGGGCAAAATATATCATTTTGGACGATGGGTAGCAATGAATTCTGCCCCTTTGCCCCTACCAATTAGGCAGTTTTTTATGACTCACCTCTAGAAATGTCAGATTATGTTAAAATTTTAAAATATGACAACAAAATCACTTAAACAAAAAGTCCAGGTCGTTACGATTGCTGAAAACCAGCTTCTTCTCCTCGAGTTTGCCAAAGGGCGTGGTGTTGGCTTTCAAAGCGTTACTGGTTCTGTGGAATATGATGAAAGTTTTCTCGAAGCAGCAAGAAGAGAATTGGCCGAAGAAATTGGAGTAGCGGATAACGTTATTGATACCAAATACAGCTTTAATTTTCATGACCGATGGGGAGAGGATGTTGAGGAAAGAGTTTTTCTCTTTAATCCCAAAAAAATTCCCGAAATTCACATTTCAGAGGAGCACCAAAGTTACAAATGGGTCCCCGTGAATCTTGTTAGCGCCAAGGACTTTGCGCACGCTACAAGCTATGAAGCTTTTTTAAAGGCCTTGGAGTTTGTTTGATAAAAAATTTCATTCTGCTTTTACTATTTGTCCTCCCCCTCTCTGCGTTTTCCGCTGAAGAAACCAAACCGACACTCGTTTTTTTAAAAGCAGGAAAAATTCTCATTAATCTGAAAGATGACTCTCAAATTATTCTCTCTAAGGGAATCATGGCCTTTGTCTCAGTTCCCAATCCTAGAGAAAATATTCTTTATGTTCACGACAAAAATGGCAACGCTAAATATCAAACGACTGGAGATGATACTTCTACGGCCGCAGAAGATATTACAATTTTACCTGAAGTTAATGCCGAAAAAATCAATCCTCCTAAGAGTGTATTCAAAACAGAAAATAAATTTGCGCTCATTGATACTCAATTTAATTTTCATGTCGATAATGTTGCGCTTTCTAATTTTAATGAAATTTATAATGATCAAATCAGCAGTGTCGTCGCTGCTCGCTATGAAGCTAGAACCCTGTATGTCCCAGAGGCCCCAATTCATTTTGGGCTTGGACTCAATTATCAAAGTGTTTATTGGAAAAATGATATTGAACAAATTAGATTATCGATTTTAAGTCTAGGACCTCAATTCGAATATCGATTTTATAAAAGCGACGATTTCATCGCCACTGCGATTATGGGTGCTGAAATAGCTCCTATCTACGAAGGTAAAAGTGCTAATTACCTCGATAAATACTCTGCAACTTTATTTGATTTAGGTTTTGAAACACTATGGAACACTTCCATGGGTCTTGTTTCCATCGGAAGTCATTTTAGACATCATGAACTGGCCTTAACTCAAACGAATCGCCCGAATCTTCTCCTGACCCCAAAAGAGTTTTCTACAAATTCTCTGGGAATCATGATCGGCTATAAAATCGAGTGGAGCTTATGAAGAATTTTTTATTAGCTTCTCTATTTTTGTTTTTTGCTGGAAAAGCTTTCTCTTATGATGCCATTATTATTGTTTTTGAAGCACCTCTTCTCAAAGAACCAAAACTTAATTCAAAAGTATTACAAACGCTAAAAAAAGGTTCTCGAGTTTATGTTCCCAATGAAATTGGAAAGCTCAATCAACTTCCAGATTTTGTACAAACTTATGATCGAGTCGGAAATCTGGCCTACATTCCGGCCAAGTATATTAAAGTAATCACCAATGAACTCTCAGAAAACGAAACACCGATTACTTACCCGAAACACGACCCGACTGATTATCGTCTAGAGGAGCCAATCCCCTCCACCTACCCTTTCGACGACAATAGCTTTTATAGAGTCAGCGTTGCTATGTCGCTCGGAAGTAACACAAAATCTCCTTATAACTACAACTCAACTTTTGCGAGACAAAATTTTTCTGAAGAAGCAGGAGCTCGTTTTAATTTCACCAAGAAAGTTAAATTTGATAATTACGACCGCTTCTATTTTGGACTCTTTGGAGCTATCACGACTTGCAATAACACCATCAATTTTCAAAATAATAATTCCTCAAGAGAAAATCGATCGATAATTCGAGTCGGTCCTGTCGCGACCTATGACTTTTTTAAAAGTAGCAATTATCGCATGAGTTTAGGAACTGGTTTTACTTATAACTACCACAAGAGTTCTTTAAAGATGTCGGCCTCTAATGGTGATTCAGAAGAAAGATTATTTACTGGCTACTCTTTATCTCCGTTTGCCAGCTCTGTGATTCAAATGATGGATGTTTTTCCCAAGACCGATCTAATTGGCGGAGCTGATTTCAATCTATTTTTGCCTCACTCCCAAAAATCTAGTGACGCCATCAATGTTCCAACACTATGGGGAGCGGATGCCACTAATCAAATTTCAGCTGGGGCCAAACCACAAGTCTCTTTTTTCATTGGGGCCCAAGTAAAATATTAACAAACCGAAGCTCTTTGCTCCGGAAAATTTTTCCCACCAAAAAATTAAAAGATTATGTCTAAAGTTTTGACGGCCACACACGAAAAGATAAGTAAGAGACCAACTACTCACTAATTTCACGGAGGAAATTATGAAAGCAGCAAGATCAAACACACAACAAACAACAACAGAAGTTCTTTTCCAAAAATTAGGTAGTACTTGGTACGTTTTCACTGAAGTAAAAGGCGATATGGTTTACTCTGCTCTTCCATATGGAATGGATCCACACTCAACTAAACTTGAACTCTTCGAAGTTATTGAAGAACACATGAAAAAAGTTTCTAACCATTATGGACGCAAGCCAGAAATAGCCGCGTAATAAATAATATGAATGCACTAAAGAAAAAATGGACTCCGTTACCTGAGCCGGCTGAAAAGACTGAAAATGTCGTACAAAAAGCTGAAATTGAAAGAATGAAGAAATTGCTCAGCGAAAAAATAAAAGATCCGAAGCTTGCTAAAAAAGCTGCCATGATTATTGCTGAAATGCTCAATCCAAATACCTAAACACTTAAAGGAGAGAAGTTCATTCTCTCCTTTTTACTCTTGTTTTTTCTTCTTAAACGATCGAGAATGTTGTTAATTTTAGACTCAAAACAAGAGAGATTATATGTCTGTCAATCAAGTTCCTTTCATTACTTTAAATCGATTTGAAAATGGTTTCAGAGAAAACTTTTTAAACGGAGTTGCAAACCTTTTTGATAAAACTCAATTTGTTGGTGGCCCTATTGTTGCTGAAATGGAAGCAGAACTTGCTAAAGTAACAAAAGCAAAACACGCCATCGGTTGCGCTAACGGAACCGACGCCATTCAAATTGCACTTCGTGCTGTTGGCGTAGAAAAAAACGATAGAGTTCTTGTTCCTGATATGACTTTTTGGGCAACATTCGAAGCAGTTGTTAACGTTGGAGCTAATCCAATTACTGTCGACGTAAATCGCGAAACATGTCATTGGGATTTAGATACATTTAAAAAAGCTCTCAATGAATTTAAGCCAAAAGCTGCAGTTATGGTTCATCTTTACGGATGGGCAAGCCCAGACACATTAGAAATTAGAAAATGCGCTAAAGATCACGGTGTGATTTTAATTGAAGATGGTGCTCAATGTTTTGGAACAGAAATTAATGGCGAGTCAATTCTAAGTGGCGCTCTTATTTCAACAACAAGTTTTTACCCGGCAAAAGTTTTGGGAGCTTCAGGAGACGCGGGAGCAGTTTTCACTAATGACGATAAGCTTGCTCAGAACTGTCGCATCCTCATCAATCACGGAAGAACTGATCACTACTCTCATGGAATGATTGGATGGAACTCGCGCGTTGGAGCTTATGAATCACTCTTTTTAAAATTATCTTTAGAGCACATTGAAGCGCGCCTAGAAAGCAGAAGAGCTGCTGTTAAGTACTATGCTGAAGCTCTACAAGGATTGCCATTTAAACCAGTTCTTGCTCACTCAAATGTTAAAGAAAACGGATACTGTGCTGTTGGGATGATTGATCCAAGCTTGCGCCCAGCTCTTATTGAGTCACTTAAAAAGGCTAATATTGGTTTTGGAACAATTTATCCAGGAGCGATGAGCTTACAGGCCGGGGCAAAAGGCCACATGGTTGGAAGCATCGACTATGGAAATGCTCATCACATTTCTCAATCAGTTTTAAATCTTCCATGTTTTGCTTACATCACGAAGGAAGAATTAGAATACGTTTGTCAGACAGTCAGAAAACACTTCGGAAAATAAATAAAAAGGCCCTCTTCGGAGGGCTTTTTTTTTACGCAGCCAGTAAAAACCTCGTTTTCCTATAAAAAACATTACACAACCTGTATTGCTAGCAAGGCCAGAATTTGGTAGCTAAGTCCCTTAAAATAAAAAGGTGAACAATGGTTGATTATTCTTTCAAAGAAGATTTCAAGTACAAACATGAAAACCCATATCATGATCGATTGGGTGAATTTTCTGATTTCGTTTTGCGCGATCACGAAGCGGAAGCTTATAAAGGTCTTTGGAACAAAGAAGTTTTTAAACGCGATGGAAAATTGTTTTTAGAAATTGGAACTGGTGCAGGACATTTCATGATCGACTATTGCGTGGATCATCCCGATCATCATTTCATTGGTCTTGATTATAGATTTAAAAGAAGTTTTCACCTCGCTAAAAAATTATCCACTCTGGAATTTAAAAACTTCCGCTACCTTCGCGCTAAAGGCGAAAGAGTAGAATTCATGTTTGGTGAAAATGAACTCGATGGAATTTTCTACTTCTTCCCTGACCCATGGCCAAAAACTCGTCATAATAAAAAGCGATTGATTCAAGCTCCATTTTTAAACTCGGCCTATAAAGTTTTAAAGCCTGGCGCGATCTTTTATATAAAGACAGATCATGATGGGTACGCTGAATGGATGGAAAAAGAAATTAAGCAATGCGGACTTTTTAATGTCCTTCTTGAAAGCAAGGATCTTAGGGCAGAATACCCCGATCATCTGCTCTCAAAATACACAACAGGCTTTGAGAAGATATTCTTACAGCAAGGAATAAAGATTAAGGCCTTTGTTCTTCAGTCAAAAAAAGGCGAGTAACATCCCGATGTCGTTGGATGAGTTAAAATTAAAGATAAAGGAAGAAATTCCAATCTCAAGCGTGATTGGAAACTACCTTGCTATAAAGAAGTCTGGTTCTTCTTTGGTTTCGCTGTGTCCATTTCACTCAGACTCCAAGCCTTCAATGCATATCAATGACTCTAAGAAGATTTTTAAATGCTTTGCCTGCGATGCTGCCGGCGACGCTATTTCATTTGTCATGAAATATAGAAATCTCGACTACGTCGATGCTCTAAAAGAGATATGTCAAAAACAAGGAATCAATTTTGATTCTTACCAAGAAGAAAAAAAGACCAATCCCAAGATGGAGATGGCAAAAAAAATCCTAACCAAGACAGCACAGCTCTATCGCAAAACGGCAACAACTCACAAGTTTCCTCCTTACGATGAATTCATTAAAAAGCGCGGACTCAATGAAGAGATCGCTACGACTTATAGCTTAGGATTTGCTCCTGCGAGAAACTCACTCTGCGATTATTTGAGTTCTATTCCCAATGAAAAAGAGCGTGCCTTTGCTCTATCGACCGCGGAAGAATTGGGACTCATAAAAAGAGATCGCAACAATCCAGAGGCCCATTATGACACCTTTAGGGATCGGATAATCTTCCCTATCTGGGATCAATTCGGCCAAGTTGTAGGCTTTACTTCTAGAGCGATTAGAGACGATCAGAAGGCCAAATATATGAATTCGGTCGACTCTTTCATCTTCAACAAGCGAAATATCCTATATGGCTTCCATCTTGCTAAAAACGCCATCAGAGAAAAGGATGCAGTCATCCTGGTGGAAGGAAATATGGATCAAGTCGCCCTCTACAATAATGGATTTCATAATACCGTTGCAGTAATGGGAACGGCCTTAGGAGGCTCATCTCTTGAGCGACTGGTGACAATGACCAAGAATGTGTATTTGTCGCTAGATTCTGACAACGCAGGCTTTATTGCCATGGAGAGAATCAATCGCCAGCTGGCCGAGAAAGGAATTATTGCGAAGTACCTGGAGTTCTCACCACAGAAAGATCCCGATGAATTTTTAAAGGCCCAAGGGCCACTTGCATTCCAAACTAAACTTGATAACGCGACTCCCGCATTTGATGTCCTATTAAACAAAATTATCCCAGAAAAACTCCCCGAAGTTCTTGATCGGAAATTAGAAATCCTAAACAAGGCCTTCGAAATGCTCTCTCCTATGCGCTCTCACCTTGCTGCAACGGAGCGAGTCGTAGGCATCGCTAAGCGATTGGGACTTAAGTCAGAGCCCTCTCAAATTGTAAAAAATTATGAGGAATTCCTAGAGAAAATCGATGAAAAAGAAAAAAATAAAGCATCTTTCCAGAAGAAAAATGGATCAGCTGAGTCGACTTCCTTAGAAGAGAATGACGATCAAGAAAACGATTTGAATGCTCTTCAAATTTCGGAATTAAATTTGCAAAGAAATGAGAAGATTCTGCCGAAGAGGTCTCTAAGTAAAATTGAAAAGCTCGTTGTGCAAGAACTAGTCCAACTTCCTGCTCTTTTCTCCGAGGAGAGCGCACTCGAATTGCTTGATTTTGTCTACTCTGATGAGGTAAAAAAATATATCGGAAAAGTTAAGAAAGTTATTTTAGAAATCGACGAGAGCGAATACTCATCCGTCATTTCAAATTTAACAAGCAGTCCGGAATATTCTTCTGAACTAAAAGAAGCCGTATCATCGGCACTATTTAAATACAAAGTAAGAGAGCTCGATTCAAAAACAAAATCGAAATTACTTTCTGACTTAAAAACAAAACTGCAAATGGAGCAGTTGATAAATAAAAAAGAAGAAATAAAAAATCTTCAAAAAGAATGTGTTTCAGAAGAAGAGGTGAATAACCTTCTTCAAAATTTATCTGAAGTCGAAAAACAATTACAGGCCTTAAAGAAAACGAAATGAAATTAAAATACTAGATTTAAAAAAATCTAGGACCGTTAAGGGAGACCTAAAATGACTACGCCCATTTCACAAGCTGTTGCTTCTTTTTTAAACTCGAAGGAATTCAATCGCCTTCTAGTTAAAGGAAAAGACCAGAGCTTTATTACTGCTGAAGAAATCAACGATGCTCTTCCTGCTGGGATTGTTCTAGCGGCTGACATCGATGAAATCATGAACAAAATCATCGAACTTAAAATCGATGTTACAGACACGGCGACTGAAGAATTAGAAGATGAAGAAGGTATCCGTCTCGATGGTACAGAAATTATCGAAGAAGCTCTTTCGCGCGAAGAAAAAGCTGAACTTCGTTCTGCTTCAACTGATCCAGTTAAGCTTTACCTAAAAAGAATGGGGTCTGTTGCCCTTCTAACTCGCGAAGGCGAAGTTGTAATCGCAAAAGAAATCGAAGAAGGTGAAAGAGAGATTATCCTTTCAGCTCTATCTTCTACTCACGCTTTAAAAGAAGTTGTTAAACTTCGTGAAAAAATTGAATCACAAGAAAACCCACAAGAATTCGTAAAAGAACTTGTTCGCGGTCTCGATGATGAATCAAGCCCACAAGACATCAAGAAAACAAAAGATCGCATTTACGCTGTAATCGACCAGATCCAAGTTATTCTTGGTGAAACTGAAAAAGCAGACGGGACACTTAAGGCCCTGGATGCAACTCAGAAAAAATTGATGGATGAAATCTCAGCTGAGCTTGCTGATTTAACTTTCAACAGAAAAATCATCAACTCTTTCGTTGAGCCAGTTAAAAAGTATTACCTTCAATTCAAAGAACTATTTGATCAACAAGATCGAATCTTCAAGTTCCTTGAAGTATCTGATGGTGATTCATACAAAGTTCTTTATGACAAAGTAATGGAAGATGATGCTTTCAAAAGAAAGCTTGCTAAAGATCTTTTCACAACAGACGCGAAGATCGAGCAATTGATCAGAAACCAAGAAGACGTTATGAGAAAGCTTCGTCGTCTAACAATTGACGCCGGAATGGAATTTAACGAAATCGAAAAAGTTTATAAAATCATCATCCACGGTGAAACAAAGGCCGATAAAGCAAAAGCTCAACTCGTTGAAGCTAACCTTCGTCTCGTTGTTTCTATCGCTAAAAAATACACAAACCGCGGTCTTCAATTCCTGGATCTAATCCAAGAAGGAAACATCGGTTTAATGAAAGCGGTTGATAAATTCGAGTACCGTCGTGGATATAAATTCTCGACATACGCGACTTGGTGGATTCGTCAGGCGATTACAAGAGCAATCGCTGACCAAGCTAGAACTATCCGTATTCCAGTTCACATGATTGAAACAATCAACAAGATGGTAAGAACATCTCGTCAATTGATTCAGGAATTAGGGCGTGAGCCAACTCCAGAAGAAATTGCTGAGAAAATGGAACTTCCTGTTGATAAAGTTAAAAAAGTTCAAAAAATCTCTAAAGAGCCAATCTCTCTTGAAACTCCAATCGGGGAAGAAGAAGATTCATCTCTTGGAGACTTTATCGAAGATAAAAAGATTATCTCACCAGCTGACGCTGTAATGAGTATTACACTTTCTGAGCAAACAAGAGCAGTTCTTTCAACTCTTACTCCAAGAGAAGAAAAAGTTCTTCGTATGCGTTTTGGTATCGGGGAAAAATCAGATCACACTTTAGAAGAAGTTGGTCAGGATTTCTTCGTAACCCGTGAACGTATTCGTCAGATCGAAGCTAAAGCTCTAAGAAAGCTAAGACACCCGTCACGTGCTAAATTACTTAAGAGTTATGTAGATAACTAGAAAATAGAAGGCCCTCGAAAGAGGGCCTTTTTTTTGCCAAAAAATGAAATAGTTGATCAAAAAATTCAATTCAAAATCCCAATCACAAAATTCCCAATTTGACCAGAACTTTAATCCAATGTTGCGAAAATATAAGACATTCTATTTAACAAAACTTGGCGTATAATAATCCCTTGATTTGAATTAACCGCTAGTGAAAAACAACAAGTAGAGTGCATGAACGAACGCGTTTGGAACATCCCTGAAAGTATCAATGAAGAGTGTAAAAAATATTTTACGCCGGCCCTTATTCAAGCGGGCCTTCGCTTCTTTAAGCTCTCACGAGTTTCCATTTCATTTAAAAAAGGAACTCCTGAAACTTATTACATCGTAAGTGGAATTGTTCGCGACGATCGCACTCATGAAACAAAGATCGTGTATAAAAAAAGACTGGAAGATACTCCGGAAGGTCCACTGAGCTCTAATTGTGATTGCCATCACTGGAGTGAGAAAGGCCATTGCGGACATGTTGCCGCTCTTTTTCTTACTTATCATGTTCAACAATACGTTGAAGCTCAAGGCGCTGACGGAAGTGATTACGACAATGAAAGTGGTCTTCCTCCAATTGTTCTTAATGCAGGTTTAGGCGTAAACGTTGCTGAGTATGGGACGATCATTGGTGGTCCTCATCAATTAATCGGAGCTCAATCAGCGCCGACCTACTCGACTCTACAATATTTGCTACACAATAAAAAAGTTGTTCCGTTTCCAATGCCTGAGTCTTTTAAAGGTAAACTGCAAATCTATTTATCTGCAGATGAAAAAATAAAATTTAAATATAAAGGGACAGCAGACGAAGAATATAAAATCTATCCAGAGATTACTCTTTTTGAAAATCTTTATCTTTTTAACTGGAAGACAGGTGTCGTTTTTCATTTACCTAATGATTTAAAGATTCTGATTCAAAGAATTCGCTTAAATCCTTATACCTATACAATCAATGATGTTTTATCCAACGTGATGGAGCTTGATCTATTCTCGCAAGTGGATCTGCACATTGATAATGTTCCTCTGAATGAAATACGAACTGTAACACCAAAATGCCGAGTCACTCTTGCTCCAGCTGAGAAAAAAGGATTGCTTCACGCCAATCTGGAATTCTATGATGAAAATGAAGTCCTCATTAGTCCTCCAGAATTTTTCTCTCACCTGACTTTCAATCATGGAATATTAAGTCATTTCAAAAAAAAGCAAGAAGCCTATGATTTTGTTGTCGCTGTTGCTGATAGTTTAAAAAACAGTAACGATTCCTATAAAAAGCATATCGTTTCTGCTTCAAAAAAAGTTCGCGCTCAACAATTGATCACAGAAATTCAAAAATATCCTGAGACAATTACTTACGATCAGACAAATAAAATTATCTGCCGATATGATAATTCAATTATCAAAGAACTCTTTTTACTCTTGATTCAAAATTTTGGTGATCAATTCTTTAGATACGCTCACGCTGACAATGAGACAAAAATTATAAAGTATGACGTGCAACCAGCAGTCATATTCCAAGGTCTTTCTGAGTTTCATCGTTTGGTAACGGTATATGGAATTGAGATTTATTATGACCGACATGAGATTTCCAAGTGGAATTCTCGCATCCGATTTGAGCGAAGATCATCAAGCACTAAGTGGTTTGATCTTGAGCTTAATATTGACCAAGATGATTTAGCGGTCATTACAGAAGCTGATCTTGAAAGCGGAATGGTTATTACTAAAAAAGGTTTAATCCTTTTAAGTAAAGAACAAAGAGATCTTATCCGCTTCATGCAAAAATACACTAAGTATGAGGCCACTGAAACAAAAACTGAAATTGATGGAAGTCAGACTTTTAAGAAATTTATTCTTCCATTTAATCGCGCTCGTATCTTTGAACTTTTTGAACTTCGAAAAATTGGAATTGATGGAGCACTCACTGAAGAAGACATTGCTCTTTGCGAGAAGCTTGCAAACCTAACAGAGATGCCGACATACCCACTTCCAACTGAATTAAAGGGAACACTACGTCCTTATCAGGTGACAGGATACAACTGGCTTCGCTTTTTATATGAGCACAAGTTGGGCGCTTGTCTTGCCGATGATATGGGGCTTGGTAAAACTTTGCAGACGATTACGTTCTTGCAAAGTATCTATAATAAAATTGAACGCGTGCTCATTGTGTGTCCGGTGACCATCCTCCTCAACTGGGAAAAAGAAATTCAGAAGTTCTCTGAGATGGATATGCATATCTATCACGGGGGATCCAGAGAATTTCCGCATGATAAGAAAATCATTCTGACTTCTTACGGAGTTATGAAAAAAGAATCAGAAGCAGTATTTGCCAATATCAACTTTGATATTTTGATTCTCGATGAAGTTCAGCACTTAAAAAATGTTCGCTCCCTTGGAGCTTTTTCTGCCAGAAAAATTCAGGCGGACTTCCGCATTTGTTTAACTGGTACGCCTGTAGAAAACGATCTATCTGAGTTTTATAATATTCTCGATCTTTCGATGCCAGGCATTTGGGGTGATTTACAGTTTGTTCGCGCCGTCTCGAATACAAAAACGAGAGGGATTGCCAGAAGAACAGCAAGTCCATTTATTTTAAGAAGAACAAAGGCCCAAGTTCTCCAAGATCTTCCTCCGAAAATTGAAAACAATGTGTATCTGGAATTAACGGAAGATGAGTTGAAATACTATCAACAAAATATGGCCTCAATTCGTTCTCGCATCAGTACTTCTGCTTCATCAGCAAAGTATGGAGAGATACTTCGAGGACTTCTGCAGCTTAGACAAAATTGTCTATGGCAAAATAGAAACAACGATACCAACTACAAAAACTTTGATTCAACTAAAATTGAATTTTTGATGGAAACGCTTGAAGCGTTACGTGAAGAAGGTCATCAAGCGATTATCTTCTCTCAATTTACAACTTACTTAGATATCATTCAGCACCACTTCAGGGAAAAACACTGGAAGTATTCGCGCATTGATGGAAGTCAAAGTATTAATAAGCGCCAAGAGCAAGTGGATCTTTTTCAATCAGGAAAAAATCCAATCTTCCTTATTTCTCTTAAGGCCGGTGGTGTGGGGTTAAACTTAACAGCAGCGTCTTACGTTTTCATTATGGACCCATGGTGGAACCCAGCGGTTGAATCACAAGCAATTGACAGGGCCCACAGAATTGGTCAGAAAAATACGCTTACTGTGTATCGACCAATTATTAAGGGATCGGTAGAAGAAAAAGTCTTGAAACTTCAGGAAGAAAAGAAGCAGTTATTCTCTGATCTACTTTCAACTGATGATGATCAAGTTTTCTCTGGAAGACTTACAATGAAAGATTTTGAAATGCTATTTAGCTAGTGAGTGGTAATGCTTTCTAAGAACTCAAAAAAATATATTGCGATTGGATTATTATTTCATCTTTTAGCAGTCATTTTTTCGACGGGCTATTTTAATCATGATGAGCAAAGAGAAGTCCTTCAATTAGTCGGGTATAAATTAGGAAATTACGATGTAAGTTATTTATCCGTTCAATTTACGTCAGCGCTTCGCTCTTGGTTTCACCCTGGGATTTATTTATTTGTTTCAAAAGTTTTACTGCTCTTTTCTCCTTTTAATCCATTTACCCATGCTTTTTACTATCGACTTGTTTCAAGCTTTCTTGGAATTGTAGGTTTGTGGGCGCTTTATAAGAGTTTTGAAGAAGAAATAAATGAGAAAGGAATGCAGGAGATTTTCTTTCTGCTCACAAGTGTTATTTGGTTTTTTCCTTTTCTTCAAGCTCGCACCGCGAATGAGAATGTCTGCTCAAGTTTCTTTCTTATGGGATTATATTTTTTAAAGAAATCCACAAAGACGAAAGGGGAATTAAGAGGAGCTTTCATTGCTGGATTTCTCTTTGGTTTAAGTTTCGTTAGTCGATTCCAGATGGGATTCATGGTTGCTCCGACTGTTTTCTGGTTTGTAATTTTTCAAAAATACGATTGGAAAAAATTCGTTATCCTGGCCTTGGGTGTTCTCTCAGTCGTCGGGTTGAATTTTGTTTTAGATAGCACGCTTTATGGGTATGCGACTTTTACTCCGTATAATTATTTTTATGTAAATATCATGAAAGGATATGCTGCTAGCTTTGGTGTGACTCCATGGTATCAGTATGTGATCTATGCGATAAAGGATGGAATTCCTCCTTTGAGTATAGTTTTTACATTGATGTTTTTTATTTTGTGGATTCGTTTTCCTAAGTCATTAGTGACTTGGATTACACTACCTTTTGTCATTGTTCACTCGCTTATAGGCCATAAAGAATTACGCTTCATCTTCCCTATTCTTTATTTTCTTCCAATGATTGGGATTATGCTAATTGATCGCTTTAAGATTAATACGCGAGGGACTTGGTTTAAGACTTTTATTGGTCTGAATATTCCGTTTCTCATTTTTGTGTCAACAACTCCTGCTTCGAATTTGATGAAGTACTATAAACATATCTATGAAAAGGAAGATGTTGTTAATAAGATTTATGTGTCGTCTCCTTTTGAGGACTACACAAAATTTTATCTAAAAAATGATATTAAATACGTACTCTATAAGCCCGAAGAAATTAATAATTTGGTGATTAGTGATAAGAAAGTTTATTTCTTTGCGATGAGTTTAAAAGAAAGAGAGCTGATTCTAGCTTATCCACAATGCAAAAAAGATTTCAACCTGTTTCCTGAATGGCTTTATCAATTAGAGTTTATCAAGAAGAGAAGAACATTTAGATCTTGGACTCTAGTGGAATGCTCCAATTAATCGGAGTGATTCCTTTTGAGGCGAGAAATTCGTTACACTTCGAGAAATGCTTGCATCCAAAGTAGCCGCGATAAGAAGAAAGAGGCGACGGATGAACTGATTTTAAAATGTGATGTTTGTTTGGATCAACGTTTTTAGCTTTAGCGTGCGCAGGACTCCCCCACAACATAAAGACGACATTCTCTTTCTCTTTGTTTATCAGATCAATGACGTGGTCGGTGAATTTCTCCCACCCATAATTTTTATGCGACATCGGCTTTCCATCTTCGACGGTGAGAAGTGCGTTTAACATCAGCACGCCTTGCTCTGCCCACGATTTCAAGTAACCGTGCGAGGGCATTTTTATTCCTAAGTCTGACTCAATTTCTTTGTAAATGTTTGCAAGCGAAGGAGGAATTTTTACTCCAGGTTGTACAGAGAAACAAAGTCCATGCGCTTGATTAGGCCCGTGGTATGGGTCCTGGCCGATGATTACGACTTTTACATTTTCAAAAGATGTTAAGTTGAAAGCAGAAAAAATATTTTCCGGTGTCGGGTAGATTGTTTTATTAGCGTAATCAATTTTAAGTTTTTCTTCGATCGATTGCATGTACGGTTGATTGAATTCACTCGCAAGAAGTTTTTTCCAAGTTGGGGAATGAAGATAATTTGGTAATGGTTCTAGGTTGGGCATGGGGGGATTATCTAAAACCCTAATGAGTAGGTCAAGAGAGTATTATGGCAAATAATGATGTCTAGAATGGAGGTGTCTTACTAATTACTTTTTGAATATAATTGAGATGATCAAATCTTTCTTTTGAATGCCCAGTGCTCATGCAAAGGTTGAGATAGCCTTTATCAAAAAGTTGCTTGGCAACAGCTTCTCCTTTTTCAAAGCCTAATTCCGAATCGATATAAAAAATGGAGTTTTTTGGTAATTGATTTAAGGATTTAAGCAGGTCTTCAGAAGTTGAATAGGTTAAGAGATTGAGTCCAGCTTTTTTAGCCCGAGAATTCCAAGTGATTCTAACCAATTCATCATCATCCAAGAGGATATAGGTTTCCTTTTCATCAATTTTTTCTGCGAGAGGCAATTTTATAATGATAGTTGTTCCAACATTAAGTTGTGATGTAATTTCAAAATCACCTCCCCCATTTTTTATTATTTGTGAAGCTGAGTAAATCCCCAATCCATTGCCTTCTTTTTTATTCATTGAAATTTTTTCTTTTCCAAGCTTTGAAAGAAGTTTTGGATCAATCCCTCTCCCTTTATCAATAATTGATAGAACAGCAAACTCTCCTGCAACATCTGACTTGATAAAAACTTCAGAGTTTTTATCTGAAGCTTCAAGAGAATTATTAATTAAATTTGATAGAATACTTTCAATTTGAATATCATCTACTGAAACTTTTGGATTAATCGACGTTAAATCCGAATTTATTTTTCTAGATGGGAACTCAATGTTCTTAGTTTCGATTGTGATTTTAACTAATTTATTTATATCGTGGGTGCCAATATTGTTTTGAGTACTTGATCTTCCCTTGTTGAGAAGAGCATTGGCAATTCCCTTTATGCGCTTAATAGATTCTCTGGCGACGGCCCCATCTGGTGATCCAACCAAATGAGACATCGTTATATTTTCTAAGGCTGAAAGCGGTGATCGAATATCATGCGCGACCTGAGATGCAATGTTGCCTATTTCTAATTGGACTTTCATCTTTTGAATATTCTCAAACTCTTCCTTTAACCTTTGCTCTTGTTCTTTCAATTCCTGGGATAACTTTGTTGAGAAGTACTCCTGAGCTGAATAAATAGCCACAATAATAACCGAGACAAAAAGTGAGAAAATTCCAAATAAATAATTACTGAAAAATAAGCTCAAGTTGCTGTGAAGAGAATTATCTTTAAAAACCACAGGCAGAGATAATGCAATCAAATGAATCGGAAAATTTGACATTAGCCATCGTTTTAAATTCTCTCTAAATGTTATCGCTGAAATGAGTATTAATATTGCAATGAAGTTATAGGCAACGAGTTCATTTTGGGACTCATATTTTATTGCGGCTATCATCTGGATCAAGATAGCTACTTGTAAAAAAATGTTTAAAAAATTTCTAGTAGGAATATTAATCGAAGCAATTGTAAGAGCTAATGCAAAAAACAATTGAAAAACTCTCGCAATTGAAATGAAATCGAAAGTAAGTTTTTCATTTACATACAATGTAGCTGGAAGCTGCAAACAAAGCACTATTGTAAAAAAAATTAAAATTGAAATCCTAATTTTTTGCCAATTCATTGAAATTGAAATCCTGTGGTGAAATTAGCAAGAGATTTATATTCTGTTGCTGAATAAATAAGCACATCACTCGGTACATCTGATCTAATAATAGTGTTGGCCGATATTATTGAATTATTGCCAATTGTTCCCCCAGAGGGAATGAGAACATTCATTTGGATTCCAACATTTTCCCCGATGATGAGTGGCTTTCTAATTCTTTTAATTTTCTTACCATCTGTAATCCGCCCCAGCTTTGCCCAACAAGAGTCACAGAATAACCTTTCTCAATTTTTTCCTGGATAATTTTATGAGTGTAAGTTCTTGTTTTTTCAAATGTAAACTGCTCATCATTTTTTATACCTGGGTATCTAACTATCTCTAGATCGAGTTTCCTTTGGTCGGCGACTTCTGAAATAATGTCTACAACTCGTATTTCATTAGATTCTCTCGGAGTAGCCTCCCCTGGAAATCCAGGTACATAAATTAGGATGCGTGGACGCATATAAACTAGCCTCTTGTTCCTTTATCAATTCCAGTACTTCTTAAAAATTCATCGAAAATAGCTACTAAGCTTAGTAACGAAACAAGATGAATATAGTTATAGTTTCTTAAAAATTTCTTAATTTGTTTTTTCACGCGTCTTATCTCCGGTTAAATTTTCCAAGATAATAGCAACCCTTTAAAAATTCTCAATCCATAATTTTGTTTACTGTAATTATTATAAACTAGAGCTATTTAACCTGAGTTTTATCGCTCGTTATTTAGTGGATTCGTAAGTGTAGCTTGCAATTTTTGCAGACGTTGATGACTCAGCTTATCCCTCAAAAAAAATCCCTTTATCGGAATTTCCACATCTAGATCGGAACCCCAGCGGATACCTTGCCCTGATTGAAATTTTAGAAGTGACGAATTGATTTGATTAGATCACTGAATGAAAGAGCCATTGCTAACTCAACCAAACATCTTGATCACTATTAGGCTAGAGCAAATAAAAGACTAACTAAATGGTGAGCGCTTCCTCTTTGACCAGGTCCTTCGACCAACTTAATCGGCTCCAACTCCTTTAACTGCATAACATCTCGATGAACTGTCCTAAACCCTCTATTAAGACTTCTGCAAATGTGTAATCAAATCAGGCGTTTTATCTCCAATGGCACGCCAAACTTCTAGTCTATATCTGTTAAAATTTTTCGGTAAGCACTCCAACCTCCAATACCACGTTATAAATTGAAATATTTTTAAAGAGCTTTGTTGAAAGTGATGCAAAATTGATTAAATAATTGAGATACTAAGCCTTTGGAAACTAGAGAGGATCTTCGTGCGCCAATTAATTTCTTTAATTTAGAATTCAAAAATGAATTTTCCACCCAATTTCCGACTCTCATTCTTAAGTTCCCCGAATCCTTCTGCTAAAAAACCTCTTACGATCAAAATTTGGAGGTCCTATGAATAAAAAATTACTCTCAACGATTTCTCTACTCTCTCTACTTTTGGCCGCTTCTTGCGCGAGCCAACCAGAAAAAGATACCAAGAATCCATTTGATCCAATCACTTTGAAAGAAAATCTGATTGAAGGAAAAACGACACAAACGGATATGATAAAAACTTTCGGGGCCCCAGACATGGTCACCGAAGCTAGCTCAAAGGAAGATGTCTGGACCTATAATCAAACTAAGCATGAATCAACTGGTACTAACTTGGGAGGAGGAGTTCTCGGATGGATGCCTATTGAATTATCGGCCATTGTAGATGTTTATGGTAGCGTGAATAAAAATGAATCTAGTTCCAAATCAGTCACGCTAATCGTTTTTTTCGACAAGAAAAAAGTGCTTAGAAACTATCAACTAAGCAAAGTTAAAATTTAAGAAGAGCAGCTTTGGCTGCTTTTCAATTCGTTTTGTTATACACTTTTACATAAGGACTAAACATGAAAACAAAAACACAGTCGACTCACTCAAATGACAAAGTTGAAATCTTTAAGACAGACATACTTCCAGAATCCTACAAATCTGTTTTAGTTTTTATTAAAGAAAATAACAAATGGTTGATGGTAAGAAATAAATTCAGAGGATGGGAATTTCCCGGAGGACACAAAGAAGAGGACGAAACAGAATTTGAGACAGCAAAAAGAGAGGCTTTTGAAGAAGCGGGTGTTGAAATTCATAACCTTCAGTACGTTGGGTTTTATCGATTAACCTCAGGGCATACAACGTTAATAATTACTGCAGAAGTTAAACAATTTCATGAAATCCCTGAAGAGTTCGAAACAGTTGAACGAAAACTTATGAGTGAATTTCCCTTGTCGCTATCTTTTGATGATGATGTTTATCCTTGGCTGGTAAAGAATCTGTGCTAACTTTTTTGCACCTGCGAAACCAAAAGTGTAGTGGCACCTAAATGAAATGAAATGCCTTAAATGCCTAAATGGAGTAGATTTCGGCGATTTTTTTAAGCATGGTAGATTTAGAAAAACGAGTGGCGACTTTAGAAGAAGCGCGATCAATTTTACGGTTAAGATCTGGATCGCCTTCATATAATTTTTTAAGAATTAGAAAATAAGTTTCGGGCTCATTTATTTTTGCCACATATCCACACTCCTCATCCACAACTTCTTTTAATCCCCCCTCAGCTGAAGATATTACGGGAATTCCCAGAGACATTGCTTCTGCAGGGACATATCCAAAAGACTCAAAACGAGATGGGTGAATAACAAAGTCATATTTGAGCATTTCATCTAGTACGTTTACTGCGTAATCTTTTATGAAAACAGAATTGGCTAAACCGAGCTCTTTAATCAAAGTTAAAAGAGCGTCCTTTTCTTCTCCTCTTCCGTAAATAGTATATTCAAATGGGATCTTACCATGCGCCAACATCGCACACGCTCTTATGGCGATGTCATGTCCTTTGAGTTCTCGTAAAAGTCCAAAGCTTGCAATATTTAATATTTCTCCAGCTCGGTAAATTTTCAAGGCCTTCTTTTCTGGGATATCAACACCATTATAATTAACAATCGATTTTCCCTTTGGATCACAGATATTCTTTGTGAATTCATTGCAAGAATATTTTGATTCAAAAAGATAGACGTCAGTGAACGGCACAAGACAAAATTCAATCAAATCATAAATTTTATTTTTTAATTTTCCATACACTCGATGCAAACTTCCACCATGGGGAGTGTAGATGCACTTGGATCTTAATAAGAAAGACAATGCTCTTGCGTAAATTCCCCCCTTGGCCCCATGACCATGAATCGCCGTCACGTTATATTGCTTTAGTATTTTGTACGCCTTAATAAGATTCAATAAATCTTTAAGTTCAGGCTTGTCGTTAATAGCTATATTATAAATTTTTAGATTAGCGTATGTCGGCAATTTGGCATCTGTATCGCTGGTGTTCGTTATAAAAACTTGCTGAACGTCTTTAGTAGACAAGGATTCGAGAATATCAAAAACATGCTTTCTGATTCCTCCAATGGGCGCTCTTAATATTTGGACAACTACTTTCTGCATCCCTTATTCCATCCGACGAGCTTCAACACACCAACCAAAGTACTAATTGCAATTATGGCCAGTCCGAATTTAAAATGCCACTTTGAGTGAGTCATCTTTCTTAATATTAATAAAATACTGAATTTCACATCACATGGAAAACATTCATCGCGCTTCTTATTTCGAATAATATTCAGGCTTCTATTGGCCTGATCTTTTAGCGCTAAAAAATTGTAATCCTCATTGTTCTCTTTTCTTTTGTACTGATCTAATACTAAAAAAAGATCGTGCTTAGTCGTTCTTTTTTTGGCGATTCGATAGCTATAGCTTGCTTCCGCCACTCGATACTTCATCAAAGGAGTTCTAATCGCAGCAAGCCTTCCAAGCGCAGATAATCGAAGCCATACATCCAAATCCGCTGAGGACTTATATTTTTCGCCATTCCAGACTTTGATTTCGTCGTGGTAAGCACTCGCTCGCACGACAACAGAGGGGCAGGTTATGAAGTTAGAATATTTAAAAACAAGAGAGAATAAATCTTCACGAGATAAAAGAGTAACGGACTCTTTTCTTAATTCTTTTGGAATAAATCTTTCGCCAATAACATTTTCTTTATCATCGATTTCCAAGGCTCCACAGAAGGTAGCAATACAATCACTATTTCTTTCTAAGACTTCAACTGACTTTGAGATAAAATTACTTTCATACACATCATCAGAGTGCACGATTGCGCAGTAATCGCCTTCAGCTTCCGACATACATTTGGTGAAATTTCCCTCGGCTCCAAGATTTTTTTCATTGAGATGAAGTTCAATAAAAGAATATTTACGAGCAAAATCTTGAACAATCTCTCTCGATTTATCAGTTGAGACATTATCAAAAATTTTAATCTTATAAATTGGATAATCCTGACTAACCAATGACTCCAAAGTTCGCATGATGGTTTTTTCAGCATTATAAAGAGGAATACAAAGTGTTACTTTTTTCACTTCCTAAGCCTCATGTTTTTGTTTTGAATATGATTGATACAAAAAGAACAAAAAGAGCAATCCAAATACAAAACTGATTGCAACAGAGTAAATCAAACTACTGCTAAAACGAGATAAGAAAAGTGCTGAAAGGAATACGAATGAAGATAAAAAACATTTCAACAAAACATTCAAATCTAGATTTATTTTAATTAATTTCTTAACATTGCTTGCTAGATAAATGAAAGCGGTTAAGTAACCGGCCATCAAACAAAATGGCGTGAGCTTTACATACTCAGGATGCTGACAAATAAACAAAACTCCAAAAAGAGTAACCGCTCCTCCTGATAAATAAGGGCCAATAGCTTTGTGAGTTTTCATCTCTGATTGGGTTGCCATTGTGAATATATTCCCAAACATTCTTAGAAATTCAACACCAGCACCAAGGGCCAAATAGTATCCTGAATTTTTAAATTTT
This sequence comes from Bacteriovoracales bacterium, assembly GCA_037444575.1. GTDB lineage: Bacteria > Bdellovibrionota > Bacteriovoracia > Bacteriovoracales > Bacteriovoracaceae > Bacteriovorax. Next base: position 45,141 of record JBBIME010000010.1, on the reverse strand, counting down.
ACGTCAGCAAGAACTCGCATAATGAAAGGAGAAAGACCGACGAGAAAGAAAGCAAGGTATATATAAGAAGGTAAAAGTTTATTTAAAAGCTTGTTCCAAACTACTCCATTATCTTCTTTGGGGTCGTTAACTTTTGAGTAAAACTCAGGCAAATAAAGTTGCTGAAACAAATATTCAACAGCGACACTTAAAGACGTTGCTAGTCCTAGGCCAAAAGCAAGTTCTCCTAATACAGTTGAATCTACATTTTCCTTATAAAAAAATCGAAAGGATTGCCCCAAAACCCAAACGGCTACGTTTGTAATGACAATAGGAAGGGCGAAATGAGTCACTCCCTTCATTCGCACATTTATATGAGCTGTTGGTGCTGTTTTAATTTCATCAATGTTTTTTTGCAGAATAAAATAAGCAATCACACCAAACAAAGTAAATGATATCCCCTGCCCTACTAGCCAATAAAGCGGTTGAGGAGATACATAAGCCACTAACAAGTACGATAAAATAAGTCCCACAAGATTTGTTAATAATGTCCAAACAACAAAATGATTAGTGAAGCCCAGAAGATTTAAACTGGGTACTAGCGTTCCATTTATTGAAGTGGAAAACACGTAAAGAACGAGAGTACTAACAACAAAAAGCCATTGATTTTCTTCTAAGGAAATTTTTTGTTTAAAGATAAAAAGAAAAGGGATCGTTAACAAACTTCCAACAAGGAAACTTAAAATAATTGTTTTTAAATTTCGAAGAAGAACTCCATGTTCTTTCCATGAATGAAGCATGCGATTGGCATACATTCCAATGGGATTGGCATAAATCAACCCAAAAGCAGCTGAAATAGAGAGAAGAAAATAATAAACACCCATATCGGGAACTGAAAGAACAGAGCTAAGCACCCTGTAGGTCAAAAACATGATTATCATCTGAGACAATCGACCGATGGAAATTATAACCAGGTGTCTATTCATTGAGCATTGTCCTGACAATGTTCTTAGCAAAAAACTCATTTGAAAATGGTGCGACTAGATCACTTTTTAAAAATGATTCAATATTTTTCTGATAATCTAGAATTACTTCATCACTCATCTGTTTTAAGTGTGCGTACAATTCTTCATTGCTTGTGAACTTAGTCCTATCGATAAAACAATTCGCTGGAATATATTTGGTGATATTTTTAGGGCCCCAGTAAATCGGAATAGTGCCCGCAAACAAACAATCAAAAATCTTCTCCGTAATATAGCCATCAATGTCTCTGGCATTCTCATAGCAAAGAGTAAATTTATATTTTCTCAAAGCTGTTAGTTTTTCTTCAACTCTTCCCTTGTAGGAAATCGAATGATTCTTAGGAATAAAATTGAGAATTTTTAATTTCTTAAAAAGCTTCTGCCACCAAACATTGAATTTATAGTCCCAACCAATTCCATAATAATCCAAATCATTGGGATGATTTTTTTCAAACCACTGAATTGTTTCAAGTCTCTTACTATAGAGCTCAAGCGGATGATTGCTAGTTTTATTTCCAGAAATAGAAGTTAAAAAACCTGTGCGCCCAGGAATTCCAGGAACAGTTGTTTTGATTTCGTTAGGGAAATTAAATTTGATATATTTTTTTCCATCTACGATTTTATCGTTCCAGGTAAAAATCTTTTTGAAGTAAGAGTGTTTTTTTAAATCCCAATTATCCGATCTAATTAACTCCGTTTCAAAGAGCATCAAATAAGACTTCTCTGGATTAATATTATTTGAAAAAGGTTTGGGCATTTCATTATAAAGAACAAGATCGGCTTGATCTGGAGGAAGTAAGTCAGATGTTATCAAATCATAACCATGCTTTTTAAATTCCTCTTTCAAAAGAAAATAAGGATAAAGGCAGTTGTCGCGATTTAAAAATTTATTACTCAAATCAAAGATTCTATTTGATTGATAATCAGTACCTACAACAAAAGAAACCTTTTTCATTTAATGGCATCCAGAACTGATTTCAGTTGAGCAGTATAAGAGTACTTCGCTCTCGCAACTTTCATTCCTCGATCGCGGATTTCTTCTCTCTCCTTCTCATTACTCAGAAAATAATTTATCAACATTGCTGCTTCCTCTGGAGTCCCGTAGCAAGCAAGATCTTTTCCTATTTCATAATAATCTTCTAATCCTGGGACATAATCAGCAAGTTGAAATCCTGAAAAATAGTTAATTTCAAAATTGCGAGCTTTAATCTGACTTGCATGTTTTTTAGTGTGAAGTGTATGCGCTAAATTCTTAGGATGAGTGAGCAGATAGCGAAGATCAAAACTTGCTGAGTTGGATAGATTCAAATTAATCTTCGAAGACCTAAAAAGCTTGATCATCTCAGCGTTGCTCAAAGATCCATTAGGCCATCCATGCCCAAAACACTCAACGGAGACTCCGTTTTTCTTTAATTGCTTAACAAACCATTCACGATATCTATTATGACCACCTACAAATGTTATTTCATGCTCATAAGGCAATGGAGTCATGACGTCCTGATTATCATCGATGGCTGCCCACTGTGAGCGAATCACGTTCTGTACTCCGATTTTGTGATATTTAGGGATTGAATATTTGTCTGTTGTTACACAGTAAGAAAAGTAAGGGGCGAACTCACTAGTAAAATTATCAAATCGCCAAGTATCGTCACCAAACCAATTTACGGTTTTGTATTTGGATTTTAGGTAGCTCAATGTTTCCTTACTAAATTGATCTCTAAAGAGAATGAAAAAAATTAAGTCCGGTTTTTCGCTATCAGCCTTATTGCAGAGATCGATTTGTAATTGAGAAAGATTTTTGTTTAGATAGCTGTCATAATAAAATGAGACCACTTCATGGCCCAATTTCAAAAAACTTGCCTTAAATCCGAGTTGCCCAATCGTATTAATCCCTCTGGACTTTATTCCGTAATCAAATTCCAGATCCACATACAAGATCTTCATTTTTTCTTCTTCCAAGTTAATTTATTCCACAGTAAAATTTAGCATGCTTGGACAAAAAAAACACTCTGGTTTAACAGATAACTTAAGTCTTATCTCTCAAGTTTTGGATGCTTTCGGGCTAACTGCTGTGGGCATTATCTGTTATTTTTTATATTTGCGCTCCACTATCATTCCCAGTGAGTATGTCTTAGTCTTTATTATTAACGCACTCCTAATTTTTATCATTTTCCCCAATTTCGACCTCTACTATTCATGGAGAGGAAAGAGTAAATGGAATCGAAGCATCTCTTTAGGGTATGCTTGGCTTTCGGTGCTAACGGCCCTTATTGTTATCACTTTTGCCATTAAAAGTTCAGCTACCTATTCACGTGTATGGTTTTTCTCTTGGGGATTTTCTGGTCTTTTTTATCTGGTGTTCTATCGCTTCGTTCTGGACCTTATTCTTGATCGATTACGCAGTAAGGGAATTAACCGAAAAAAAATTTTGGTCTTTGGAGCTGGAGAAGTTGCTAAACATGTTGAGCAGCGCTTAAAGGAAAATCAAGAGATTGGATTTGATATCGTTGGTTTTGTGGATGACAACAAAGAGCTTTCGGGAAAAACGATCAACGACATTCCCATTTACTCCTCTGAAAAACTGATTGAGTTGCTAGAGGGCTGTCACGAATTGTGGATTGCTCTTCCTCTACGCGCAGAAAAAAGAGTTTTAGAAATTCTCCATCAAACTCGTCACTTAACATCAATCATAAGATATATTCCGGACATTTTTAATTTTAGACTGCTCAATCATTCGATTACTGAAATTGCCAGCATTCCTATTATTGAAATCAATGGAGCAGCTCTTAGTACTCCAAGCCGAATTCTTAAGCGCATTGAAGATATTGTTCTTTCTCTGATAATTGCTCTTTTAATTTCACCAATTATTCTGGTTGTGGCCATTCTTATAAAGCTTACAAGCAAGGGACCGATTCTCTATAAGCAAGAACGCCACGGCTTTAATGGGAAAACTATTAAAGTTTATAAATTTAGAAGCATGTACTACAAAGAAAAAGATGAGTTCAAGCAAGCAACCAAAAACGATTCTCGCATTACTCCTATCGGTCACTTTATCCGCAGAACGAGTATTGATGAGTTTCCTCAATTCTTAAACGTGCTCCAAGGGAGAATGTCTATTGTGGGGCCAAGACCTCATGCAGTCTCTATGAATGAGGACTACAAAGATAAAATTGATAATTACATGCAAAGGCACAAAGTAAAGCCAGGCATTACCGGCTGGGCACAGGTCAATGGTCTTAGAGGCGAGACAGACACAATTGAAAAAATGGAAAAGAGAATTGAATACGATCTATTCTATATTCAAAACTGGTCACTATGGTTTGATCTAAAAATCATTTTTCTAACAATTTTTAAAGGATTCATTGGAAAGAATGCTTACTAGCTTAGTGATGACTTTGGATTGTTCGCTATACTAATAACATTAGAATTCACCAAATCTTCTGGAATGTTGTACTCGGGGACAATAAGTTTTAACTTTGTTCTGATACAACTTAGAGAACTTTCATGAGTCAGCATTGTAATTTGTTCAAATAGGTTTTCACTTACATCTCTAACTCTTGCGACACGAACTCTATCATGTGCTGTAGGTATTGTGGTTTCACCATCGGCTAGCAGCTCTTCATATAATTTTTCGCCGGGTCTTAGTCCTGTATAAACCACATCAATATCTTCCCCTACCTTTAATCCTGCAAGGGTGATCATTTGTTTAGCGAGATCATCTATCCTAATAGGCTCGCCCATATCTAGAACAAAAATCTCGCCGCCATTTCCAATTGCTCCGGCCTGAATTACTAATTGAGCAGCTTCTGGAATACTCATGAAATAACGAAGAATATCTGGATGAGTAACTGTCACCGGTCCGCCAGCTTCTATTTGTTTTTGAAAGCGAGGAATAACTGAGCCTGAACTTCCAAGTACATTCCCGAATCTTACGACTGCATACTTTGTTTTGGAATTTTTTTGAATCGCCTGGCAAACCATCTCGGCAACTCTTTTCGTTGTTCCCATCACGTTGGTTGGATTAACTGCTTTATCAGTAGAGACAAGTACAAATTTTTCCAGCTTATATTTATCTGCAAGGCTCGCAACAATTTGCGAGCCTAATATATTTACTTTTATAGCTTCTATTGGGTTTAATTCCATCATTGGAACGTGCTTATAAGCTGCTGCGTGAAAGGCAACATCTGGACGATGAAGTTCAAAAACACTTTCAATTTTATCAACATCTCGTACATCGCCAATGATATATTCAATTTTAGAAAAATTATCAAATTGATCTAGTTTGAAACCAAGTTCATACATATTGAGTTCGCTCATATCAAAACAAATGAGCTTACTTGGTTTAAACTTCGCAATCTGAATACAAAGCTCACTTCCAATTGATCCGCCAGCTCCTGTGACAAGAACTATTTTTCCCATAATCATATGAGACATTGATTGAATATTTAATTCGACCTGATCTCTTCCTAACAAGTCAGCAGGAGTCACTTTTCTGAGTTTCGTAATTTGAAGTTTTCCAGAGATAAGATCGCCGAGTTTCGGAATTGTTCTCACTTCTAAATTTGTATTATTGCAAGAAGCAACGATTCTGCTCATTTGCTCTTTGCTTGCACTTGGAATAGCAATAATAATTTGAGAGGCATTCGTTTTGTCTGCAACCTGAGAAATATCTGCAACATTTCCCAAAACTTTTATCCCTTGGATAATTTTTCCGCGCTTATTGAAATCATCGTCGATAAAACCGACTACATCGAGTTCGCTGTGGATATCATTCTTTATATCTCTAATAAGCTGGTGACCGGCGTAGCCAGCTCCGATTACTAAAGTTTTAATGGCCATTTCAGGAGGAAGGGCTGAAACACGAGAAAAATTATCTCTATAAAGGCGATAAGCGAATCGTCCTCCACCAATTCCGACGAGAAGTAAAAACCACTGAATGATAAAAATAGATCTAGGTGTATTGCTTAATAAATTAAATATAAATAGACCACAAAACGAAACAGGGACAGCGAGACTGACTCCTTTTATGACTCTTAATAGATCGGGAGTGCTCGAGAATCTCCAAATTCCTTTGTAATTTCCCATAATGTAAATACACAGGACTTGAAGAGCGCTCAAGAGGATCGTTTTATAAAAAAACTGGATAGAATTAAAATAAGGTGGGATCTCCCCAAGCCTCAAAACAAAGGCTAAAGCAAAGGAGAAAGCAGAAATGAAACCATCAAAACAAATAACAATTAATGTTTTTCTAGTATTGTAGAATTCTTTAAGAAATTTCATTTTCTTCTATTGTTTTCCAAATATAAATTGCAGAAGACTAATATAGATTTAAACGAATATTCTTGCAAGTGAGACACCCGAGACGCTTTGCAATAAAATAGTAAAAATTCATCTGTATTTCTTATTGCAAAAGCATTAATATTAGCATTTCCTAATAACAAATTTTAAATCGACCAACTCACTGTGCAATTATTTTAAAAATGCTTGAATTTAAATATATAAAACTGGTTTCTTGCTTTATTATGGGAATGCTTTATTGCTTAGCTTTGACCTTTTTCCCCTCAAGCCTCTATCAAAATTTTGCAACCATCAGCTTTGTTCTATTTTTACTTCTTCTCTTTCTTCATAATATTCATACTTATAGACAACAAATAGAACAAACTCCCCTTTATTTCCTATCACAAATTGCATTGCTTAATTTAGGAATTGGATTTGCTACTGTTGCTTTTAAAACCCCAAATTCATTCTTCTGGGTAACAGATTCTTTAAGTACACACCTTCCCGAGTCTATTAAATTTCTGAATTTTTACAATGGTGATCACTCAGTAAAAGAATTAGGAGTACTTCCAGGGACAACAACCCATGCGTTAACTGGATTTATTTTTAAGATTTTGGGAATAAATACTTTTGCTACAATCCTCACTCAATTAATTTTTAAAATAATTACAATCATTGCGATTTATAACATCTGTCTTATCCTGTGGAATAATGGTGTTGCCCTGATTGCTATGCAAATTTACGGATTTTGCCCAACTGTCTTTTTTTATACCCTTGTTCACTATAAAGAAAGTGCAGTTCAAGCAATGGTAGCTCTTATCATTCTCTGTTTTTTAAAAATTTTTATTGCAAAAAAATATTTATACTTTTTCGTCTTAGCTTTAATTAGCTACCTTCTATTGAGAGAAAGATATTATCTACCATCTTTATTTTTTTCTACCTTTTTGCTTTTTATATTTAGCTCATTCTTTTCAAGAACACTAAAAAACTACGTAATGCTTTTTCTGTTCATTGTTGTAGCATTTGCAATATCATACAAGTTAAATACACAATATTTTAATTCAATAGTAGTGCGAATTCGTGAAGCCAGAGTAGCCAATTCTAATTATTCGGATGTAAAAAATGATTATAATTACAATATTGCTTACCCATTAGCGTACATCAAGATAATATTTACTCCCTATTTTACTTTCAACAAATTCAAGATTTTCAGCGACACAAGCCTTCTATTGATTTGGGGGGCAATTATAAATCAGATAATAATAATGTTGTCTTTTTTAGGTCTAATCAGATCGACAAGAGTTAATTTTTATAATCTCTTTTTCTGGATTCCATTTTTTATTTTTCTGGCATTTGCAGCGTATATAAGTCCTTGGAGCGGACGTCTTAGAGATAGCTTCTATCCACTAATAGCGTGCTATGCTGCATATTTCATTCAAGATTATTTTATCAAACCCAAGAAAACGTAAGTAATTCTAAACGTTATTTGTAATAAGATCGTTTGGCACCAGCTTCGTTCGTCTGCTTGCTGCTTCAAGCAACTTCTCATCTGCACCTAACCATTTTAATAGATATTGAACACCTATCAGTGCATGTTTCTTTGAGACTATTGCAACGACAGTTAAAACAATCAGGCAAACATCCACAACGAAATTTCTGTTTTTTGCGTAAAAAAGACCTAGAGCTATTTTTCCTGGTCTAATGAGTTGAGCATAAGCCAAATCTGGATCTTTGGCGTCTTTTAAGATCTCCCCTTCATCTGAATAAACAATTGAAGAAAAGTCAGTGATTCCTTGTTTTACGCTAAGAAGTCCCCTTTCTTCTTCAGTGTAGGCATCTGTTTCGACTTTAACGTTTGGTCTAGGGCCGACTAAGCTCATGTCGCCAACAAGAACGTTCCACAACTGGGTTATTTCATCTAGCTTCCACTTGCGAATAAAATGTCCTACAGGAGTGACTCTTGAATCATTAGCGCTTGTTGAGTTAACTCCAGTCTTGTCTGCACCAACTCTCATTGATCTCATTTTAACCATCGTAAACATTTTTCCATTTTTCCCAACTCGTGGGGCCATATAAAAAGGTGATCCTCCATCTTCTTTCCATACTAAAAACATTACAGGGATCAGTACTGGAGAAAATATCAATAAACCAAAAAATGAAGCCAATAAATCAAAGAGCCTTTTCACTTCTATACCTCGTCTTAATCTTTCTTTAGCAAGCTTAAAGTTTTTTCGACAATGGCCGCTTCGTCCATGCCGTAATATTTTCTTAGAAAATCCTGACTACCAACAACAGAAGAATAGGTATCACTCAAGCCAATTTTATAAAATTTCTTTGGATATGATTCTGTCTGAAGTAGAGACTCCGCTACAACTCCGGCCAATCCGCCTACGACATTATGCTCTTCAATCGTAATTAAAGCATCAAATTCAGAAACCAGTTTCTTAAGACCCTCATCATCAAAAGGTTTTAAGGTATGGACGCTAACAACCTGAGCGCTAACTCCAAATTCCTCTAATTTATTTGCAGCATTTAATACAGTTCCAACAAGCCCACCAGTACTCACAAAAACAACTTTTTTACCTTCTCGAACAACTCTCATTTTTCCAAGTTCAAACTGTTCATTTTTCTTAACATTTACTGGGGCTTTAGATTTATCAAGCCTTAGATAGCAGACACCTGATTGACTTGTAATGGCTTTAGTTGCTTCAACTGTTTCCCAAGCATCACTTGGCGAAACCACGGTTACACCTGGAAGAGCTCTCATTATGGCAAGATCTTCAGTTGCATGATGAGACATTCCCAAAGCCCCGTAACTGAACCCACCCCCAATTGAAATAACTTTAACGTTAGCTCCATGATAGCAAGCATCGTTTCGAATTTGCTCCAGACATCTAAGCGTTGGAAAATTTCCAATTGAATAGATGAATACAATTCTTCCTTCCAAAGCAAGCCCAGTTGCAACACCGGCCATATTCTGCTCAGCTATTCCAATATTTAAAAATTGTTTTGGAAACCTTTTAGAAAAATCTGTCAAAACCCCAAAGCCTAAATCTCCAGTGATTAAGAAGACTTTTGGATTTGATTCGGCAAGTTCAGTTAAGCTCTTTACAAATTCATCCCTCATTATTTTTCCTCTAATTCTGATAATGCAGCATTGTACTCATCGCCTTTAGCTGTTCTATAGTGCCAAAGTACAGAGTTCTCCATAAATGAAACGCCTTTGCCTTTCGTAGTGTGTGCAATTATGCATGTAGGTTTTTCATTATTTAAAGGGAGATGTCCTAATCTATCCAAAAGTTGTGCGTGATCATGACCATCGACTTCAGCAACGGCCCATCCAAAACTTCTCCATTTGTCTGCAAATGGCTCGAGTCCCAATGTATCAGAAACCGATGCTAAACTTTGTATTTTGTTGTAATCGATTACAACGGTAAGATTATCAAGTTTATGGTGACTTGAAAAAAGTATTGCTTCCCAATTAGATCCTTCATCGCATTCGCCATCACTAAGTACTACAAAAACTCTGTGATTCTGATTATTCAATTTAGCGGAATAAGCCATTCCTGCCCCAACTGATAATCCATGCCCTAAAGAACCTGTAGAGAATTCAACGCCCGGAATGCCCTTGTGAGAAATGTGACCACTTAATATTGATCCATCTTGATAATGTGTATTGAGAGTATCAATACTAAAAAAACCGCGCTCCGCTAGTGCAGCATAAACACCTGCTCCAGCATGCCCCTTACTCAATATGAAGCGATCTCGATCAACCCATTTCGGTTCCTCTGGTTTAACTTTTAAAATCGCACCATATAAAACTGCGATAATATCTGCCATGGAAAACACAGAGCCAATGTGTGAACTAGAGCCTCTGCTTGTCATTCTAAGAGCGTGAAGACGTATTTTTTTAGCAAGGGCAATTGTATTCATAATAGTTCCAATTTTTTAATCGATAACAGCAAAGCCAATGTATGGATCAAATTCAAGTCTTTCAATTTTTAATTTTCTTTGCATTGTAGCTTCAAGCATTGCGACAGTTTCACCTGGCCAGAGAGGATTATCCAACTCATCAAAAGCGATAATTGCTCCTTTAGGCATTCTTGGCAAAAAGTGCTCAAGAGCAACTTTTGTAGGTTCATATAAATCGAAATCCAAAAATAATAAGCTGATTAAAAGATGTGGATTTTCTTCAATAAAAAGAGGAATTGTTTTAGTTGCATCTCCCTTGATTAATTTAACTTTAGGGATATGTCCTAAAAATCTTGTTGAATCGTTGATCTCTGCGAGCTTCATAATCTCTTGCTCAGAATCAGCAAAAAGATCTCCAACCTTCACATGTGATGAAAAAGAATTTAAATCTTTCTCTGAAACATTTGGAAAACCAGCAAATGAGTCAAAACCATAAATTCTTCTGGTTAAATTCACGGGCTCTAAAATTGCTGACAATTTAGCCCAAGTCATTGTGCCAAACCCTCTAAATACACCGCACTCAACAACTGAACCTTTAACTGTTTGTACTCTTTTAAAAATCTCATAGAGAGCTAAAAAACGGGTTAGGTTTTGTCTTCGCACGTACTTGGGAAAATTCTCCATTTTCTTTTCCCACGACTCTGGATTTTTATCAAAGCACTCTTTAATGTTTTGAGCTTCCACCAGCTCTGGACCTGTCCGAAGACCCGCTTCTACTTTCACATTTGAATTTGTCATGAACCTACTTCCTTAAACTATTATTTTTTATAAAACTTTGTAATTACGTCACAGATATATTCAACATCTGAATTTTCAAGTGAAGTATTCATAGGTAAAAGGAAAAATCTCTTCGTCATTTCTTCTGTTCTTGGAACATCACTATTTAGCTTTAAATCTTTGTATTGGTGTAAAGTTTTTCCGCCCCATTGAATAATAGTTTTTACGCCATTTTCATCCAAATATTTTCTTAGGGCATCTCTTTGATCGCTTTCAATTTCATAATTTTGGAAAATATCAAAATGATCTGGGCTTGAGTTAGGACCTGGAGGCAAGAGAAGACCAGTAATATCTTTTAATCTTTCATTGTAAATCGAAGCAAGTTCTCTTCTTCTTGCAATCGATTGATCATAAGTTTTAAATTTATAATTTAAAATAGCGGCCTGAACATTATCCAATCTAGAATTATATCCCCAATCAACAACATCACCTGAACTTGCACGGCCATGATCTCTTAGTAATTTGATATATTCTGCAACTTCATCGTTATCTGTGAAAACAGCTCCACCATCACCAAAGCAACCTAGAGTTTTTGAAGGATAAAAACTACAAGAGCCAGAAACACCAAACGTACCAGCAAATTTACCTTTAAATTTTGATCCTAAAGCTTGGGCAGAGTCTTCAACAATCTTAAGCCCATGATCATTTGCAATCTTGCAAATTGCGTCCATATTTGCAGTTCTTCCATTTAACTGAACAGGCATGATCGCTTTTGTTTTTTTCGTTATATGACTGAGAATTGATTCTGCATCGATAAGATGGTCGCTTCCACAATCAGCAAGAACAACCTTGGCTCCTACGTGGTGAGCTGCGGCTGCCGTAGCAACAAATGTATGAGAGGGAACAATGACTTCATCACCTGGACCAATCCCACCTGCTCGTAACCCCATCATTAAAGCGATAGTTCCATCTGCAACACCAATACAGTGTTTTACGCCTAAATACTTTGCTAAATTCTCTTCAAATTCAAACAAATCTTTCTGCATAATGTAAGCGCCACGTCTTAAAACATCGTTTATTATTGGCATTAAGTCTTTTTCTTCTTTTGCAAATAGCGCGGGGTAATTAAAAAAAGGAATTTGTTTCATTGTTTACCTACTAGTGTTGCGGAAAAATATATAACTTGATGAAGTGTATCTGGAACATTTTTGTCGATTGAAATTGGAGGAACATAGCTTATTTCAGAAGCCTTTAATTCTTTTGGCATAGTAACCAGCTTTCCGAATACTAGGCGTTTTAAAAATCTTTTCCCGCTCATTGATCCTGGAATTAAATTAAAAGACACTGCAATTTTCTTTACAATTCTTAACCCTTTCCCCATAAGCCCTTCTTGAGATGTTGGGCTCCCAGCAAATACCTCTACTGAAAATCCTTTGCTTTTTAGGACTGTCGTTAATTCAGGAACCGTAAAATATTTCGTTGAGAATGGACTTGGATTAAAGTCAAAGAGGCTACAATTAGCTGTTGCCATTAACAATTTTCCACCAGGTCTCAATGTGCGAACACATTCATCAAAAAAGCGATTAGCATCAGGAATATAATATAGGGCTTCGAATAAAATTATTACATCAAAACTAGAATCAGGAAATGGCATAGACTGAGCATCAAACTGAATCAATTTTACTCGATCTCCGTAATGCGACTTAGTTACTGAAAGCACCTCGGATGAGAAGTCTCCAGCAATCAAGGATTTACTCAAACTTGCTAAATAACCAAGTCCTGGCCCTGTTCCGCAAGCAACCTCTAAAACATCTTTTCCCTTACAGTATGCAGAAGCCCAAGCATATCGTTGATAGAATCTGGACAACTGAGCATTAGAAACTTGCTCTCCACCCAATTCAGTTACATTCATGAAATTTACTTCAGACATTAGATATCCATATTAAATTGATTATTTTGAAAAAAACTTATGAAATAATATACAAGTTTTTTTAGTTGGCAAAGTATTTTAATAGGACTACTTCTCCCCCTTATTTGGCAATGTTTTTTAGATACTCAATCATATCCCCGTAGACTTTTTCTGCTTTAAATTTTTGATCAAAAATATTTTGAGAAAGGTGAGACATTTTAAGTAATTTATCTTTGTCTTCAGAAAGTTCAAAAATAATATCGGCCAATGACTCAGCATCTCCAACGTTATACGTAATGCCGCACGGTACTTCCTTGAGAAAATTTTTAAAATACCCCTGCAAGCTTGAAATAATTGGCAATCCTGCAGATAAGTATTCGATTGTTTTATTGGGAAAATTTTCACTAAATCCCGCGTTATTGAAATATGGAGCTAAACCTACATCAGCTATCCTCATTAAGCTCCAAATTTCATTTGCTCCCACCCATCCTGGGAAAACTACGGACTTTAGTCCAATTGCCATTTTACGAAGATCCTCTAGGCTATCTCCAGCACCACAAATGACAAACTTTACATTCTTTCCTTTCGACTCAAGAATTCTAGCTGACTCAATGACTGTTGCTAAATCAAATTGCGCCCCCAGCGTCCCAAAAAAACACAGAGTAAATTCACCGTTTGATTTATCTATGCTCAATTTAGACCAATAATTATTGGCTTCTTCTATCTCACCAGATGTCGGAACTTTCGAAACGTATCCAAACGGAAAATCTTTATCGAATGTACCAGGTTCTCGCCCTGCTAATTTTAGCCCCCAATTGACAAAGTATGGGGAGCTCGCGGTAATGCCCCGTGCACCTCTGCATGCATAGCGAGCTTGAAACCACATCGGCATTAGAAATAAATTGAAAATTGGTTTAATTATTCTAGGCACATAATCCAAAAAAAGGTCCGGCCACAAATCTCTGACATCGATAACCACGGGAACATTAAATCGTTTTCCATAACTGACAGCTGCTTGTGATAATTCTAAAGTGGGTAATGAACAAAGAATGATGTCTGGCCTGGAAGAGCTTTTGGCAAGCTGTCTAAATTGATTAGCAACTAAAATATGGTCCCAAATACGCTTTAAAGAGATATTTGAACTGTATCCGCAACCGTGAAGCATCCTTATTAAATATCCATCTCTATATTGGACATCTAAATTATAGTCAGCTCTGTGCTTTTTTTTACTATGATCAAAAGTAGAATTCCACCAAGTTACTGTATGGCCTTCTTTATTGAGCATGTCAGCGAGTATTCCGGTCCTTAGAAGCCGAGAAACACCTTCATCTGTTGGCAGTGGCTCACCAACTGTAATTAACCAAATTTGCATATAACTGCTACCATTAAAAAGTTTTCGACTTCAATCAAATTTCTATATTGATTCAGCTTTCTGTTCTTTTAAAGCGAAAACATAGCTTATTTTATATAAAATCATTAACGAGAGAACTATAAAGACTCCATTTGGAATTAATATTGCCTGCAATGAAGCTATAGGTAAAAGTAAAGCCATGCTTACAACACCAATCGAATAAAGCATGTTGCTTGTAACCGAATCTAATAAAAGCCACTTCAAAGAAAGTCGTATTAAAACAACTAACACTCCGGCCATCACAATTCCAATCAAACCAAATCTTGCATAAGCATCAGCATCAATAGAAGCATATGCTGAAACACTGTCTAGATATTTTTTGGGAAACCTATCACGATATGCCCAAGTCCCAACACTTTGGGCAGCACTTTTGCTCGCCTTTTTACCTGAAAAAGGCAACCCTTCAAGACCAATAAAATGACCAGAGATTGACGGATAATACTGATACCACCTACTCGAAACATCTGTTGGACCTAGGAATAATCTGTATGCCAGGTAATTATAAGAGCTATAAGGAAAGTTTAATTTCCCATCCTCATTCTTTTCAAATCTGGTATGGTCACCATAAGTTAGGTGATATCTAAAATCATTTTCACTCAAGCCCAGTTCGGCAATATCATTTTTTGAAGCTTTCACATTAAAGACACTTTTTGGATTCTCTTTATAAAAAAGTAGAGCACTATTTACAACGGGGAGAGAGAGAACAATTAAAACTGAATACACTGTCAATCGTCTTTTAAAATTTAATTCCTTTAAAATAAGAACGGCAGTTGAAGCCAAGAGGATATAAGCGGGAAATTGAGCAAGACTCATCAAAGCATAACCTAGAGAAAAAATAAAAAAAAGAATCGCGATAATATATTTTCTATTTTTTATCATTAGAAATAGCGCGCATGGACCGATTATTATAAGTGCCCAGTTGAAAATATATTTATAAAATGCTCCCACTGCCAGAAGTTTCGAAGTTTCCTCCCTCATTGTGGCCAGCAAAATTGGATCATGAACGTGGTGATAGTATTTTTCCCAAAGAGGAATTTTTTTTAGTAATGTTAAATGTAGAATAACAATTAAAGTAAACACTAGTGTATACAGTTTATAATTCTTGAGTGCAGCTAATAATTTACTTTTCTCTTCAATCGCTAGCGTGTACTCAATTCTCTTTAACTGAATTAAATCACCAACCAAAACACAGGAACCAATAAGTAGCACCCCAAAAGCGTGAGTGGATACCGTCTCAACCGGAAACGTATTAAGTTGCGCCCAAAAGGGAATGATGACCAAAATTAACCAAGAGAAACTAGGCAATATTTCCAAATCATTTTTTTTAACAACAGCATAAATCATGAGACCTGAGGAGATTGCTACAAAAAGAGCAATAAAAATTTTCAACTCATTCATATAGTTCCTTCTTTGGTTCAAAGCCCTGATGAGTAATTAGTATCATTATAATTACATACCAAAGTAGGCGACTGTCATATAGGTCACCAGTGAATTGACTCGTTATAAAAATGAAAATTGGATACCCAATGATGAAAAGGATTTTCAAATTGCTCTTTAATATTTGCAACATCATGACAACCGAACCTAAAAAAGCAAAACCAAAAATAATTAAACCGATAGCCCCCATTGATGCCGCTATTTCAAAAATGAGATTGTGTGGGTATTTATATTTTTCTTCCTGACTGGTATACATATTAATATCGTTAAAGCTGTAGTTACCAATTCCGACACCGAATAATTTATTATATTTAAACAAGTCCCAAGCATGCATTATCAGCAATATTCTTCCAGAATCTTGAATGACCACTGTGTGCAACAAATATGGGAGAAGTCTGGACAATTGATTTGAGCGATCCTCAGGATTATTTAAATTGTTTATAATCTCTTCTTTAGTGCTTGCGGGCCAGTGATTTACATTAACAATTGAAAGAATTTTCCTCTGACTATCAACTGACAAATCCCTAAAATATTTAACCTTCCCCGCTTCTATGGATTGACCAATATCTAGAATCCATTTCAAATTTTTCTGAACTCGATCATCATCCTCACTACTTTGAAGTGTTGTTGCATTAGTATTTAAATTTATGACGTTAGCAATTCTAGAAATGAACAATCGACCTTTTAAAAAACTAAAGCCTGATACAGTCGTAGAAACCAGCAAGAAAAGAATAAGGATTATCTTATACTGTCTCTCAACTAATAGAAGAATAAAATAAAACAATACTACAAGCATAGCCCCTAGAAATGCCGCCTTTGAAAGTGATGCAAATGTAGAAAACAATCCAATCGCTGCAATAAATAGGTGCAAAAACTTATAATTTCTGTTGGTTTTAACAAAAAGATATACAGCAGAAGTAAATGTGAAGAATTCTATTTTATAAAACGTTATTGGCCCGGCGTACGGAACTGTCCAGCCAGCACCATTAAGCTCATTATAACCAATCTTAAATATCGCTAAAAAAAATAAAATAACACCGATTGTTTCTGCTATGAATGCAAATATCTTCACGTCTTTTTCATGTTGAAAAATAATCGCAACTAAAAATAAGCCAATAATCACTTCCACGGATTCTGCAATGTAAGTACCTCTCATCCCTTGAGAACCTTGTGTGAAAATATTTATTAACATCAATACGTAAAAACTTAATGGTAAAGATAAAAACTTATAAGTTTGAAACCGCGCACGAAAGTTTTTTTTGTCATTGAAAATTAAAACAATTGCTGAGACAGATGCAATGAATAGAAATAAGTATTTTATTTCAAATGAATCAAAAAACGGATTATGGAGAAATCTTCCTAGGGAAAATTTCCCTGAAAAAACAGATAGAAATATAGATAATATACCTATTTCTTTAAACTTGAATTTAATGCCTGCTTCTTCTTTAATATTTACCCCCTGCACTTTTTAACTTATGAAAGCTTAAGTTTTGGTAATAGTTTGCCAACGATTAAGTCTATCCATTCAAATTTTAGCTTCCACAAAATAAAAATATATAATAGACCAAGCAATGTTTCGAACATGGCCCATGAAAACCAATTTATAGTTATATAACTTTTAAAAATTATCCCGAAAGAAATTATAAGTAGATTTAACAGTAGTGAAACTTTGAGATGGTGCAAGTCTTTCTTATAATCATAGGAGATTAATTTTCTAAGTGATCTGTAGGTTAGAATGCCAAGCAGATTTAATGAAATAGAAAAAGCAGCTGCAAATTTCAGTGTCAAATTTTCATGAGAAGTAAATTTGGCAATGAATAAAAAGGACACAATTAGAAATAATAATGCGATTGTGGTATTTAAGCTATTGATCGGTCTTACTTCAACTGCGTCTATGATATTTCTAACAACAACGTAAAATCCATAGGCATTTAACGAGAAGAAGACAGTTGTCAAAATAGGTGCAGCCCCTATGAACTTGTCTCCCATCCATATTCTTAAAATAAAATCTGAAAAAACAACAAACTGAAAAAAAACAAATAGCAAAATTTGTGTAATTGCTCCGACTAGCATATGTAAATTTTTTTCTAATTTCTCTAAATTACCGCTTCTTATAAGTCCGCTAACGTGGGGAAGTAATACGGACCCTAATGGTGAAATAGCTCCCCCGAGGCCAACTAGCAAAGTTAATGTTAACGATAGATAACCCGTTTCAACAATGGGAATGAAATGACTAGAAATGATGGGGCCTACTGAAATCAATCCAGCTCCGGCCAAAGGTGCAGGTACTCTTGGAAATCCATAGACCAACATCTCTTTCATCGTTTTTGGTGAGAAATACTTCATATCTAACTTGATAAGATCATGCATTAGAAATGCAAACAACAACGCGATGATTCCCTGAACAATCCCTAATGAAATTAATATTTGTCCGATATTTTGAAATCTATGAAGCACAAGTATCGAAATTGGAAATACGCCTAGATTTAAAAACTGAAGTAAATTCGCTAATTTTATTTTTAAGCTTCCTCTTAGGCATGAGTAGCTAAAAGTATGCAGACAAATCCCCACTAACAATATTGAGAAAGGTGTTACCAGATCTATGTATCCTTGGTTTCCAAATAATATCTTGGAACTGAAATTGATATTGATATGCAAAGAGAGTGTGATAATTAATATCGATATGATTAAGATAATAGCTGAATTAAAAACGGTCTTTTGAATCTCAGAGTCAGAGTTTGCCATTGCAATGTATCGACTTAAGCCTTCAGACATTCCAAGCATCACGACAGGAATGAATAAAGCCAAAACTCTCCTGAGCAAGGAGTATACACCGACTGCTTCAGCATTTAATTGAGAATTCAGTAGTCTATAAAATAAAAAAAAAGAAAATAGCACGCATGCTTCTGAAAAAAGAGTGATCGTTGCATCTAGTGCAACAGTATGGAATAAACTTGTCCCCTTTTTCTCTACGGAGTTGTGCATAAAATTTATTTACCTCCATCTTCGAGAGGCTACCTGATATTAGTATTTAAAAACGATACCTAGAAGATACTCAATCAATGTCTTCATGCCAAGTGCGGAATGAGTTCAAATCCATTACATCTTCTCCCTGCTTAAATTTTTTTTAAAAAAATCGAGGGAATGCTGTTTGTTCATTTGGTGAGCAAGTTCAGTAGCTCCAAAAATATTCAAATGATTATTGTCTTTGTAGACTGGAAAAGTTTTGTACGTTACTCCGTTATCAAAATTTAGTAACGGGGCAGAAATATCAATCCAAGTGATATTAGGATATTTAGACACTAAATCCCTTACAATTTGATTAGCCTTTAGAACAGAGGCATTTGCATCATTACTAGTTTTGAATCCAAAGCGAGTTGAAAGAAGTTCTGCCCTTTCAGGTGAAATTACCAAAAGAGGAACTTGTGAAAAAACGTAAACCGATTTTTTTTTCGCCAGCAATAAATCAAAAGTTTTTTTAAGCTTACTTATATAGTTTGGATCAGATTCTTGACCGATTGAAAATCCTAATTGAAAATCCCATCTCGAAGCAATTGCAATGTTTTGGTATTTATCTATCTCTGATAGAAAATAGTTTTTTAAATTTTCGCAATTTTTTCGATCCTCCATCTTTGACATAATTGTCTGATCGAATTCTAAAACAGGTGAACATGAACTGCTTGATGCAACAAAAGCTGCCCAATTTTGTTCTTTCCCTAACGTATCGATAAATGAGTTAAGATGAGCGGCGTGAGAGTCTCCCATAACGAGTAAGCCGGCAGGTTTGTTTGCCCCCTTCAAACATTTTCTTGTTTCGATAGTCCCGTGACAGATATTTTCACCATAAGACGTTAATTCCTCACTGTTAGATGGATTGCTTAGAAGTTTGCTTTTAAAGGTAAAATGAGGAGAAAATTTTATTAATAAAAGAACAATTGCTGTTGGTACAATATATAAAAACGAGAACGTTTTCTTAAATTCCATAGCGTTATATCGAATAGGTGCCTCAATATATTTCCATGACAATACTGATAAGAGAAAAGTCGTGACGAGCGAGACAATGATAATTGTGTTACTTAAAAAATAATGTCCAGTTGCATATCTAAAATAGGCTAAGATTGGCCAATGCCATAGGTAGAGTTGGTATGAAATTTTTCCAATAAAAACCATCGGTGAAAATGCAAGCCATCTCGTGAGAAAATTCTTAGTAGAATAAAGAATGAGAAGTGTTCCAAGGCAGGGAACAAGAGCAGTAACTCCTGGAAAATGGCTAGTGCCATTAATAAGAACGAATGACAGGAAAATTAAACTGAGACCCGTCAAAGAAAAATAAGGGGAATTGCTCTTTTGCTTAATTTGACTGATAGCAAGTAATGCTCCAATTAATAATTCCCCATATCGTGTTGGAAAAGAATAATAAGCCCACGATTGATGTCTCTGAAAAATCAAAAGAGAAGCAAGTAGAAAAGAGAAAAACATTGCAACAAATGCGAAAATTAAAATTCCATTTTTTTTAAAACCAATTTTTCTTGATAAGAAAATGCAAATTGGCCATACGAAATAAAATTGTTCCTCTACGGCAAGTGACCATGTGTGCAGGAAAGGGATTTCATTAGAAACCGGTGAAAAATAATTTTTCCCTTCTGCAAAATAGTGATTTCCCCAAAATACAATAATTTTTCTAAGCGAATGATTAAGTGATCCAATATCATCAGATATAAGCAAGAAGTAGCCTAATATAGAACAGAATATTAAAACTAAATACAAGGAAGGAAGAAGTCTTTTAATTCTTCGATTATAAAAGTTCTTGAATGAAAATGTTTCATTTTCAATTTGAGGATAAATATTCGAGGTGATCAAATAGCCAGAGAGAACAAAAAAAATATCAACTCCGATGAACCCACCGGGAAGCCATAATTCATTAATATGATAGAGAATAACAGATAAGACAGCTATGGCCCTTAAGCCATCTATTTCTGGTTGATATTTAGAGTTGCTCATTGATTCCTGTTTTAAATATGGAGTTCTCCACTCGACAATGTGTATGTTGTGCCAGTTTTTTTACAAAACCATTGCCCATCTCCGGTTAGAGGCAAAGGAATACTCTCGCCAAAAGTACTCATCCACCCAATTTGCTTCGCAGGAACTCCTACCATGAGAGCAAAAGGCTTGACGTCTTTATTTACGACTGCACCAGCACCTATAAAGGCAAACTCACCGATTGTTACACCACAAACAATTGTGGCATTGGCCCCGATCGTAGCCCCTTTTTTCACAACTGTATCGCGGTACTCATCTTTTCTCGTAACAGCAGAACGAGGATTATAGACATTAGTAAAAACCATCGAAGGGCCACAGAAAACATCATCTTCAAGATAGACGTTATCGTAGATTGAAACATTATTCTGTACTTTAACATTATTTCCGATAACTACTTTGTTACCAACATAAACATTTTGGCCAAACGAGCAACGCTCACCTATTTTTGCCCCACCGCTGATATGCACCCAGTGCCATATTCTAGTTCCGTCGCCAATCTCTGCGCCAGTATCCACGATGGCTGTTTCGTGTTTTGTATAATTCATAGTTACATCTCTCTAATTTTTTCTACTATCTCAATTGCCGATCGTGCAGCTTCTAATCCATATCCTTTACCATTTAAGATATCGGTATAAACGCGTTTATGAAGCTCAGTGAATCCCTCACTGAATTCAAATTCCTCGCCATCAATTTTAATTGAACGGAATGTAGTTTTTCCCGACTTAATAGCATCTGCTGGCAAGCGAGTTCGATCAATTGTTAATTCCCAATTTACATTAGCCTTTTCTAAATGAACGAATCCTTTCTCTCTGATATCATCCTTGTATTCAACTTTTACTTCTGTGGCTTTACCAAAAATCCAAGTAAGCATATCAAAAAAATGCACGCCAATATTTGTTGAAAGGCCTCCAGACTTTTTCAAATCGCCCTTCCATGACTCCAAATACCACTGGCCTCTTGAGGTCATGTAATTAAGCTCGACTTTATAGTCATTTCTTGATTCTGAATCAATTTTATTCTTAAGCGCTAAAATTGCATCATGAACTCGCAACTGAAGAACCGTGAAAACTTTTTTCCCAGACTTCTTCTCAAGAGAAATCAAGTCATCAACATCACTCACGTGTAAAACAAGTGGCTTTTCACAGATAGCATTAGCATTATTTCTAAGAGCGAATTTAATGTGTGAAGAGTGTAGATAGTTTGGTGTACAGATTGAAACGTAATCAATTGCTTTCGATGATCCCTTTAAAGAATCTACAAAACCTTCAAAGCGCTCAAACTCTGTAAAGAACATGCAGTCAGGAAAATAGCGATCCATAATTCCAACTGAATCTTTCGTATCGTAAGCGGCAACTAAATTATGCCCCAAATCTTTAATCGCTTCTAAGTGTCTTGGGGCAATGTATCCACCCACTCCAATTAATGCAAAATTCGCCATGACTATATCCTTCTTAAGCCTTCACCACGTTTGAGTAAACTTTTCTATATTTCCCTCGGGTATCTACAACAAGTTTTGCATGCTTTTGAATCATGTCGTAGTCAAATTTATCATGATCCGTTGTAAGCACTACGCAATCGTAGCTTGCAATACTTGTAGGAGTTAACTCTACGCTACTAAGCTCAAAAGAGTGTTCGCGCATTTTTGGAAATACAGGAACATGCGGATCAGAGTAATGAAGAATAGCTCCTTCATCACGAATTTTTTCCATCAAGAAAACAGATGGAGACTCGCGCATATCATCGATATTTTTCTTATAAGAAATTCCAAGAACTAAAACCTTTGAGCCCTTGATAGATTTCTCATGTTGATTAAGAGATTTTGCAATTTTCTTAAGGACCCATGATGGCATGGAAGAATTTATTTCTCCCGCTAGCTCGATAAAATGAGTGTGCACTCCATACTCTCTTGCTTTCCAAGTTAAGTAGAATGGATCAATTGGAATACAGTGGCCTCCAATTCCTGGTCCTGGTCTATAAGGCACAAAACCAAATGGCTTAGTGGCTGCGGCATCGATAACTTCGTGAATATCAATTCCCATTTTATCGCAGACCATTTTCATTTCATTCACAAGACCAATGTTAATTGAGCGATGAATGTTCTCTAAAAGTTTTGTCATTTCTGCAGCTTTAGCAGAACTTACTGGAACAACTTTATCAATTACGCCTGAATAAAGTGCAGTTCCCACCTCTAGACAGTTTGAAGTTTGGCCTCCAACTACTTTCGGAATAGTACGAGTTGAAAATTTTTCATTTCCTGGATCTTCTCGTTCGGGTGAGAAAACAAGGAAAAGATCAGTCCCTACTTTTAATCCATTTTTCTCTACTCGAGGAAGTAATTCCTCTTCTGTTGTTCCAGGATAAGTCGTGCTCTCTAACGATACAACTTGCCCTTTTCGTAAATAAGGAACAATGGAATCAGTAGTATCTAAAACAAAACTAAGATCTGGTTCACGGTATTTGTTGAGCGGGGTTGGAACGCAAAGAATAATAGCATCAACGTCACTAATTTTTTTAAAATCCGTTGTAGCAATAAATCCCGCCTTCTTAGCGGCTGTAACTGAGGATGTTGAGATATGCTCTATGTAGCTTTCTCCTTCATTGATCTTATTCACTTTAAATTGATCAATATCAAAACCGATCACTTTAAAATTTTCTTCTGAGTATCTTAGTGCTAATGGCAATCCCACATAGCCAAGACCGACAATACCAATAACTGCTTTTTTCGATTTAAATTTATCGACAACCAAGTTTTTCATCGAATAGAATCCTTTAAAAATTGAATACAGAATACTATCGCTTGCCCCCCAGAGTTTCAATAGGAGATTTCAATGGAATTCATCGACCTCATTGCTCAGAAAAACAGAATTAAAAAAGAGATTATGGAGTCATTTGAGAGCGTCATAGACCGAGGTCATTTTATCTTGGGAGAAGAGGTTCCCGCATTAGAAAAACGCTTAGCGGAATTCACCAACTCCAAATTTTGTATTGCAAATGCTAATGGAACTGACGCACTTGTCCTCGCTCTAAGAGCTCTAGATATCGGACCTGGAGATGAAGTAATTGTCCCGGCTTTTACTTTCTTTGCCACAGCTGAAGCAGTTTCTACGGTTGGAGCAACACCCATTTTTGTGGATATCGACCGCAATACCTACAATATCGAACCAAAATTTATCGAAGCAGCCATTACTAAAAAAACCAAAGCGATTATTCCTGTTAGTCTTTATGGATTATGCGCAGACTTCAAGTCAATTACTCAAATCGCTTCTAAACACAATCTTGCTATCATTGAAGATGCTGCGCAGAGTTTCGGAGCAAAATATTTTGACCAGTCCTCTTGTGGGATCGCAACGATAAGCACAACAAGCTTTTTTCCTTCGAAACCTCTGGGATGTTATGGGGATGGAGGTGCTCTTTTTACAAATGATGAAAAGTTGGCCAAAAAATTACTCGAGCTGCGCGCTCATGGCCAAGAAAAAAGATATACTCACGTAAGCATTGGCTACAACTCGCGAATGGATACCATTCAAGCGGCAATTCTTTTAAAGAAGCTCGATATTTTTCCTTCTGAAATTGAAGCCCGCAATACAATCGCTAAAAGATACATCGACGCCTTTAAAGGTAAGTTTAAAATGCAAACGATCCCTGAAGGTTATACTTCAGTCTTTGCTCAATTCACCATCGAGGTTGCTAATCGAGAAGAATTCCAAAACAGATTAAAAGAAGTGGGCATTCCAACGGCAGTTCATTACCCAATTCCACTTCATCTTCAGCCTGTTTATAAAAAAGAATTTGGTCATTTGAATTTACCTGAGTCATCTGCTGCGAGCGCTCGAGTTGTAAGTCTTCCAATGCACCCTTACCTAGACATTAAGACTCAAGACTTTATTATAGCGACCGTCTTAAAATATGGTAATGTTTAGATATTAATACCAAAGAATATTGCAGGTGTTTTAAAATGATATCTCCTACCAATCTCCGTAAAACCATTCTTTGCATGGCCTTCAACGCCAAATCCGTCCACATTGGCTGCGCATTTTCCCTAGTGGAAATCGCTCACGTTCTTTATTCGAAATTTGTAGATACAAAAAAACTTCAATCCCTTGCACCTGATCGCGACTATGTCTGCTTAAGTAAAGGTCATGGAGTCATGGCCATATATGCAAGCCTTTATGAACTTGGCATGATCAAAAAGGACGAAATCGAAAATTACTTTAGCGATGGATCTTCTCTTACTGGACTAGCTGATTCACATGTTCCAGGAATCGAAGTTTCTGGCGGCTCACTTGGCCAGGGAATCACTGTAGCAACAGGAATCGCTCTTTCAAAAAAAATCGACAATGCTCCATCGAAAATCTTCTGCATTGTAGGCGATGGTGAACTAAACGAAGGAAGTGCTTGGGAAGCAATAATGATAGCGGCTCACAGACAATTAAATAATTTTATTTTAATTGTCGATGCCAATGGTTTTCAAGCAATGGGAAGATGTGAAAGTGTTTTATGTATGGAATCTTTCAAGGCTAGATTTGAGGCCTTCAATTTTGAGACGATTGAATGTGATGGACACGATGTGAACGCTCTTGAAACAAACCTATCAAAGCTTGTTAATAGTAGCTCATCAAAACCAAAAGCCCTTATTGCTAGAACCGTAAAAGGAAAAGGCGTCTCTTTTATGGAAAACGACAACATCTGGCACTACACTCGCCTAACCCAAGAAACATATCAAAAAGCATTGAGTGAGTTAAAATAATGAGAGACGTATTATCGACATTTTTAGCAAGTAAAGCACAAGCAGATAAAAACTTTTTTGTTCTCTCTGGGGATCATGGTTATGCTCTTTTTGATGAGATCAGAAAAAAAGCACCTGACCAATTCATCAATACCGGAGTCACTGAACAAGCAATGGTTGGAGCTGCTGCTGGAATGGCAAAGACAGGAAAAAAAGTTGTTATCTATGGATTGTCTGCCTTTATCCCGATGCGTGTTCTTGAATTTATCAAAATGAATATTTGCTACGAAAAACTCCCCGTCATCATTCTTGGCGATGGTGCTGGAACTGTTTATACTACACTTGGTGCAAGCCATCAGTGCGGTGAAGATGTCGCGTGCTTAAAAACACTTCCTGTAAAAATCTTTTCTCCTGCTGATAAACATGAGATGGAACTTTGTCTCAAAGAAGCTTCGACACTAAATATGCCAAGCTATATAAGAATTGGAAAATCAGATAAACCGGAAGTTCACACACAGAATAAACCAACAAAACTCTCATCAATTATTTCATTGCAGAAAACATCTAGTGAAACAGCAATTTTTGCTACTGGATCGATGGTGAGTACTGCCAAAATTATTTCTGAAAAATATAATCTTTCCTTGTATTCGTGCCCTATTCTAAGTTTTTATGATTCCGACGAAGTTCTTATTGCACTTAAAAAATACAAAAACATAATTACGATGGAAGAGCATTCCATCTATGGTGGACTAGGTTCAAATATCGCTGACTTAATTGCAGAAAATGGACTTAATGGAAAGCTCACTAAGTTTGGTATAAAAGAATACTTTACCAAAGGGTGCGGAAGTTACGAATACGCTATCAAGTTTCACAAGCTTGATTTTGAATATCTTGATGCAAAAATTAAGACAATATGCTCACTCTAGATTCTCCACATTATATTTCATTAATTATTGCACTTAGCTTCGCACTTCTTGTGCATTTCTCTTTCACTGGATTTACTAACAATATTCAAAGTTTTTTAATCAGCTTTGCGATCTTTCCTTTTGTTTTAATGGCACTAACTCTCTTTGTTCATCAGGATTTTTTGCAAATTTCTAGTTACCTACTGGTAATCACCGGTTTTTCACTTGCTCTTTATAAACTTCCTAAGCGCTTGGGAAATATTAAAGGCTACTGGAATGCTACAGAAAAAAAGGAAAAATGGATTACCGCTGCAGTTGTACTTTATTTGTTATCTTTTTATATGAGCGCGACAGTATTTGGTGGTAGTGGCCTAATTCAAGACACCTTGGTTTATCATCTCGAAGGACCAAAAGAGTGGGCTCTCTATTTAAATGGAGCCAAGTTCAATCCCAATAATCCCATTACATTTACAACATCTTATTACGACTACTATTATTATTTTCTTTTCCTTTTGGCAAAACCACTCTTTGTTAATGCTGCTCCTTTGGCCACAACTCAATATGAGTTTTTAAGCTACACAATGCTCTTAACCGCTCAAGTCTTTACTGGAATTGTAGGATTAGTTTTTGCCCCACTTTTAATCTTAAGGTTTTCATCGTCACTTGGACTATATAAATACCTGGCCATATTTTTTATTTTTGGTCTTCGCCTCATAACTTGGTCTTGGATTCTTCCTAAAAATGATGCCTATTCATTCCTGTGCTTTTTATTAAGTGCTGATCTTTTTTATAATTACTACATCCTTAAAAAAGACAATGAGAATACACTGTTTCTATTTTTAGCTTCTCTGATTTTAGGTATTGGAACTGCAAGCAAACTCACTAATGCTTATGTCGTGATCTTTTCTCTTCTTTTTTTATCTTCATATCACTACAAGGATGTTCTGATTTTTATAAAGAAAATCAAGCTTCCAAAAACAATATTCATTGTATCATTTGGAATGCTTATCGGGACTTCAATTTTTCTCCTTCGAAATTTCATTAATACAGGAAATCCATTTTACCCAATTGCGAAATTTGGATTCCCCAATATTTATCTAAGCGATTATGCCAATCGACCTGCTCTCTATAGCGACCCAACCAATTGGGCAGGGGCCTTGGTAAAAATAAAAATACATCTACTGAGTCAGCCGCAACTCATACTACTTTTATTACTAGCGTTTTTTACAAGAGCGCGCATGTTGTCGATCTTCTACATCGTCATGGTTGTGTATATGTCCAAACAAACCGGACCGATGTTTGGCTTTAGAATGACTACCATCTTTTTAGTTCTTGCTCTAATTCTGTTCATCCTTGTCGTTCAGCAACTCGATCTAACTACAAAATTTCGAAGTAATAAAATATATTCTGCATTATTTATTTTTATTGTGTTGATATTTGCCAAAGTACAAGTTGAAAAACTCGTTAAGTATCCAGTAAAATTTTACTCACATAAAACCGGCGATTTAATAAAGGATAATGTTGGATATTGGGACGTTATCTTAAAAGACAACCTGGATAATAGAAATAATTTCCAATATGTCTTTGCTCCGAAGCTTGAAATATTCCCTTTTTTTTCACGTTTTCCAGCCGTGTCTCTTTATGATTCTGTTCCTAAATATCGTTATGATTATTATAAAAAATAAAAGAAACAAATTATGAAAAAAATTAGTATAGTCTCGCCTTGTTACAATGAAGAAAAAAACTTAGAAGCTGTTTACACTGAAGTCAAAAGGCAGTTTAAAGAGAACTTATCCAATTATGAGTATGAGCACATCTTTATCGACAATAGCTCTACTGATCGCTCTCCTGAAATCTTGCGCGAACTCGCTTCTAAAGACAAAAATGTAAAAGTGATTTTTAACAGCCGCAATTTTGGCCATATTAGATCCCCGGCCTACGGACTTTATCAGGCCAGTGGCGATGCTATTATTCTTCTTGTCTCAGATCTCCAAGATCCACCAAATCTTATCCCTGAGCTGGTAAGAAAATGGGAAGATGGCAATCAAATAGTTGTCGCTGTAAAAAAAGAAAGTGAAGAATCCGCTGTGATGTTTGCCATCCGCACTCTCTACTACAATATTATTAATAAAATTTCAGAAACTAAGTTAGAAAAGAATTATACGGGCTTTGGGATTTACGATAAAAAAGTTATCACTATTTTAAAGAGCTTTGATGATCCATACCCATATCTTCGAGGACTTATTTTTAAAATTGGATTTAAGGTTGATAAGATTTTTTACGTTCAGCCAAAAAGAAAAAGGGGTGTAACAAGTAATAACTTTTATACCCTCTATGATCTAGCGATGCTTGGAATTTGTACTCACTCAAAAGTTCCACTTCGCTTTTTTACAATTTCAGGGTTTCTTCTTGGCGCAATTTCATTATTAATTTCTATGATTTATTTGGCATTAAAACTTATTTTTTGGAATTCTTTTCAGTTAGGAATGGCCCCACTCATTATTGGTCTCTTCTTCTTCTCAGCAGTTCAAATCTTTTCGATTGGAATTATTGGAGAATACATCGGTGTTATTTTAACTAAAATAACCAAAGAGCCATTAGTTATCGAAAAAGAAAGAATTAACTTTTAGCTGCTACCAAGTTTTCCACTTGGCCTTACCGCTTGCCCACATTTCATTAAGCTGATTTTTGTCTCGGAGTGTATCCATACACTTCCAGAATCCTTCATGTTTAAATGAATAGAGTTCGCCTTCTTTGGCCAGATTTTCAAGAGGTTCACGTTCAAAAATAGTTTCATCATTTTTGATGTAATCCAAAACGCTCGGTTGGCAAACAAAGAAGCCACCATTTATCCACGCTCCATCACCTTTTGGTTTTTCCAAGAAGCTTGAAATTTTATTGTCTCCTTCAATTTTTAAAGCACCAAAGCGGCCTTCTGGTTGAATTGAAGTCATAGTGATTTTCTTTCCGTGTTTCT
The DNA here is from genome assembly GCA_037444575.1 of Bacteriovoracales bacterium. Classification (GTDB taxonomy): domain Bacteria; phylum Bdellovibrionota; class Bacteriovoracia; order Bacteriovoracales; family Bacteriovoracaceae; genus Bacteriovorax. Next base: position 15,769 of record JBBIME010000010.1, on the reverse strand, counting down.
TATGGAAATTCAATAGATCTTTTAAATTCACATCGGAAACACCGTCTCCATAAGTTAACATGAAAGGCTCGTTGCCAATGTAATCCTTAGCTCTTTTTACTCGTCCACCAGTCATGGTTTCAAGACCAGTATCAATCAAAGTAATTTTCCAATTTTCTGAATAATTATTATGAATTTCCATTTGCTGTTTAGCTGTATCAATTGTCACATCACTATTATGTAGATAGTAATTCGCAAAATATTCTTTAATCACATAACTTTTGTAACCAAGAAGAATAACGAACTCATTGAAGCCATAGCTTGAATAGTGTTTCATGATGTGCCAAAGAATTGGTTTTCCGCCAATATCAATCATTGGCTTTGGCTTAATATCACTTTCTTCTGAAATACGTGTGCCGTAACCACCGGCCAATATTAAAACTTTCATTGTGCTAATCCTTCTTTTAATTTTTCGGCAATATAATTCATGTGTTCAACATCTAAGGCTGGATAAATACCAACCCAAAAAGTATTATTCATAATCACATCTGTATTTTTTAACTCTCCAACAACACGATACTCTTTATCTTTATAAAGCGGTTGTCTTGTTAAATTTCCAGCGAACATTAGTCGTGTACCAATTTTATTTTGCTCTAAGAAGTTTATTAAATTTTTCCGATTCCCTTTTTTTAATGTAATCGCAAATCCAAACCAACTTGGAGTCGCGTTTGTTAAAGCTGTGGGAAGCATTAATAACTCTTCATGATTAGGAATTTTTTCTTTAATTAATTTAATTAACGCTTCAGTGTTCTTATTTCTTTTTTCGATAAAACCTGGAAGCTTATTTAACTGAGAGCAACCAATTGCTGCCTGCATGTCTGAAACTTTTAAATTGTAGCCCACATGTGAGTAAACATATTTGTGATCATAGCCTTCTGGTAAATCTGCAAATTGCTGATCAAATCTCTTGCCGCAAGTATTATCTTTTCCAGGAGGACACCAGCAGTCACGCCCCCAATCTCTAAAGCTTTCAGCAATTTTTTTAAGGCGTGGATTAGACATTAGAACAGCTCCACCTTCACCCATTGTCATGTGGTGAGCTGGATAAAAACTTACTGTTGCTATATCGCCGAATGTTCCAACCATCTTGTCGTCAACCTTGGCACCAACAGCATCACAACAATCTTCAACGAGCCAAAGATTGTGTTTTTCACAAAACGCTTTTACCGCTTTAACATCAAAAGGATTCCCTAGTGTATGAGCAATCATTACTGCCTTTGTTTTAGATGAAATTGCCTTTTCGAGCTGACTTACATCAATTCCGTAATCAGGAAGAGTCACATCGACAAATACGGGAATACATCCGTGCTGGATAATTGGATTTACTGTTGTGGGAAAACCAGCGGCAACTGTAATGACTTCATCCCCTGGTTTAATCTGGCGCTCTTTTAAAAGTGGTGAAGTTAGTGTTGCAAAAGCTACTAAATTGGCACTTGAACCAGAGTTAACTAATAAGCAAAATTTCTGATTCATGAATTCTGCAAAACGTTTTTCAAATTCGTTAGCAAATCGTCCAGCGGTAAGCCATAGATCCAAACTTGATTCCAAAAGATTTGTTAAATCAGAAGCATCAAGCACTTTTCCAGATGGAGGAATATAATTCACACCAGGAACAATATTAACTTTAAAGTTATCCGCTTTAAACTTATTTGAAATTTTTTCTACAATGCTATTCATTTCTTAGGCCTCTATTGAAATCTATCATCTTTTGGATTGATTCATCTAAGTTGATTTTTAATTCTAATTTTAATTCTGTCTGAGCTTTCTTGATTGAAGGAATGTATCTGCTTCTCTTCGTGCTCACGTTTTGATTTTGTATTACGACTTTGGTGCCCTGAACCTTTTCTGCGATCTTATTGGCGAGTTCTTTCATTGAAATTTCTTTGTCAGATCCTACATTGTAGGCTTCTCCACTATCTCCGCGAATTAAAATAGTCATAAGCCAACAGACTAGATCATCCGCGTCCATATAGCTTCTAAGAGCACTGCCATCTCCTTTTATGTTGATGACTTTATTTTTAAGTGCCTCCCCAATAAAACTTCCAATTGCCAAATACTGATCAACCGGAAGATAGCGTCCGGAAAAAGCAAAGCAGCGAGCGATTGTTACATGCTTTTTCGTTTTTCTGCCCCAATCAATAGCTAGTAATTCACTAATTCTTTTTCCCGTTCCATAAGCTGACTTAGAATCAAAAAATAATCCTCGGGTAGCATAATCCTCAGAGATATTCGTTATGTCCTCTGGCTGTTCTCCATAGACGGCACCAGAGCTTACCATTAAAAAATGTGAGCAATTAGCTTTCGAAGCAAAGTCCAAAACGTTCTTTGTTCCATTTACAATTATGTCGAGAGTTTTTTCAAAACCGCTTTCATCACTTAAGACTTCGCTGACAACTGGAGTTGCAGCATGAATAATAAAATCGACTTTAATATCAAATTCAAAAGGCTTAGTTACATCTTGTACGATATTATGAATTCCCTCTTGAACAATCGGATTTCTCGCCAAAGAGTAAATCTTCATCCCTAGGTTCTTTTTCTGATTAAGAAGATTTAAAGCTTCGCAAATATTTTTACCAAAGAACCCACTTCCTCCAGTAATCAAGAGACTCTTGCCTTTTAAATCTGAGGATAGTTCTTCAAGTATCATTACTTCATTTCACCTAGTGCTTTGGCCAATAAATCAATCTGTGAACGAATATCAACCTGATTATTTCCAACGAATAATCCATGTTTATCAATCCATTGAGCATTCTTTAGCTCGCCAAAAATTTCATGGTTAAAATATTTAACAACTTCATTCTTGGCAAAATTTCCTGCAACAATCGGACGAGATTCAATATTATGTTTGTCTAATATTTTAACAATCGCCTTTCTCTCGATTTTAACTTCAGCTTTAATAACCATTGCAAAACCAAACCAACTAGACTCTCCAATTTCTTTTTGAATTGTAACCATTGGATGATTTTTAAACATTTCTTGAAAATGAACAGCATTCGCTCTTCGCTCTTTTACAAAGTTTGGTAGTTTTATCAATTGTTCTTTTCCGAGGGCTCCCTCCATCTCTAGAGGTCTTACGTTGTAGCCTGGAAGTACAAAGCGGAATGACTCTTCAAAAAAATCATCGCTCTTAGTTCCGCAGACTAAATTTTCTTTTGGAAGATTTCTCGTCCACCCGTGAGCTCTTAGGCATAAAAGAATATGGTGAAGTTCCTGATCGTCAGTAACAACCATTCCACCTTCCATCGTTGAAATATGATGGCTGAAAAATGAAGAGTAAGTTCCCATTGCTCCGAAAGTTCCAGCTTGCTTGCCCTTGAATGTCGCTCCAAGTGACTCACAATTGTCTTCGAGCAGCGTAATATCTTTTCCCTTAATTATATTTTGAATTTTTTCAAAGTCGTTAGGGTTACCCAAAAGGTTAACTGCTAAAATTCCTCTTGTCTGTGGAGTGATTGCCTTTTCAAGCGCATTCAAATCAAAATTAAGCGTTTCAAGATCAATATCAACAAACTTGATCTTCAATCCATATTGATAAAGTGGATAATAAGTTGTGGGCCATGAAACGGCTGGCACAATAACTTCATCGCCAATTTTCCAAGGATTATTTTTTTTATAAAACATTGCCCCAACCATAATAAGATTGGCGCTCGATCCAGAGTTAACCATTACGCAATATTTGCTGTTGGTGAATTTTGCAAATTGCTCTTCAAAACTAAAGACTTCTTTTCCCATCGAGTACATTCCTGAAGAGATGACTCTTTGAATAGCTTCAATTTCTTTTTGATCCCAGCTTGGCGTGGCCAAAGGATAACTCATATATTCTCCTTAAGAAAAAATTCAAATGTTTTTTCGATACCTTCTTCCAGCGAAGTTTGGGCCTTCCATCCCAAATCATCAGCTTTTTTGGTACTCACTAATTTTCTTTTCATTCCTTCTGGTTTAGTTAGGTCGTGATGAAAAGATCCTTTATAACCAAGAACCTTAGCGATTGTTTGATAATAGTCATTAATGGAGTGATCAAATCCCAGGCCAACGTTAATGACTTCTGGAATTCTCTCCCAGTTTTCTAAAGAAAAGAAAACAAAGTCAGCTAGATCTGCCGCGTACATAAATTCGCGACGGGCATTTCCAGAACCCCAAATTTCAACTGAATTTTCTTGATTCAAATTGGCCTTGTGAATTTTTCTAATAACAGCAGGAAGCATGTGTGAATTATTTTCTGAAAACTTATCCCAACGCCCATATAGATTGCAGGGAACAAGTGTTTTATAAGCGAGCACTCCTGTTTCTTTGTTGATGTACTGGCCAAGTCTCATTGTCATAATTTTTGCCAGAGCATAACCCTCATTAGTTGGCTCAAGAGGTCCCGTGAGAATTAAGTCTTCTGTTAGAAGATCTTCATGATCCTTCGGGTACATACACGAGCTTGCCATGTTTAGAAATTTTGAAACACCAACTGCTCTAGCAGCCAATACAACATTTCTTCCCATGTCACTATTTTCAACTAAGAATCGCACAGGCTCTTTCATGTTGGCCTGAATTCCACCAACAAGACCAGCGCAATGAATGACGGCATCTGGTTTATGAGACTCGAAATAATTTAACACATCTTTTGCATTTAAAAGATTCAGCTCACGACTTTTAGGAGTTAGAAACGTATAGTTTGAACACTTTTCGTGTTCTAAAATATTCTTTCCAACCATTCCATTTGAGCCTGTCAGTAATATTTTCACTTACAATACTCTCAAGCCTTTTCCATGAAGAGTGACTTCTCTTTTGGTTAATTCTAAATCAGCAAGTGCCATTTCTTTAACAAGCTGATCAAAAGTAATTTTGGGAGTCCATCCAAGTTTCTCACGAGCTTTCGTTGCATCTCCTAGAAGAGTTTCAACTTCAGCTGGTCTGAAATATTTCGGATCGACACTTACAACGACATTTCCTTTTTCATCAAAAGCTTTTTCGTCAAGGCCATGACCTTCCCACTTAAGCTTCATATCTAAAATTTCCGCGGCTCTTTTTACGAATTCACGAACAGTAAACTGCTGGCCAGTAGCGATAACAAAATCTTCAGGATTATTTTGCTGAAGCATTAGCCATTGCATTTCAACGTAATCTTTAGCATGTCCCCAGTCTCTCTTAGCGTCCATGTTACCGAGATAAAGACATTTATCGAGTCCAAGCTTAATGCGAGCTAGACCTCTAGTAATTTTTCTTGTTACGAATGTTTCTCCGCGAAGTGGAGACTCGTGATTAAAAAGAATTCCATTGCATGCGTAAAGGCCATAAGCCTCACGATAGTTAACCGTAATCCAATAAGCATAAAGCTTTGCTACGGCATATGGTGAGCGAGGATAAAAAGGAGTTGTTTCTTTTTGAGGGATTTCTTGAACCAATCCATAAAGCTCAGAAGTCGATGCTTGATAAAATTTTGTTTTTTTCTCTAGCCCTAAAATTCTAATTGCTTCTAAAATTCTTAGCGCTCCTAAACCATCTGAGTTTGCTGTGTACTCTGGTTCCTCAAAAGAAACTTGCACGTGGGATTGAGCTGCGAGGTTGTATACTTCATCAGGTTGAACTTTTTGAATAATTCGAAGAAGTGAACTTGAGTCTGTCATATCTCCATGATGGAGAAATAATTTAACACCCTTTTCATGTGGATCTTTAAAGAGGTGGTCAATACGATCGGTATTGAATAAAGAAGTTCTTCTTTTGATACCGTGAACTTCATATCCTTTTCCCAATAAAAATTCCGCCAGGTAAGCTCCATCCTGACCTGTAATCCCGGTTATTAACGCAACCTTTGACATGTAAACTCCTCATAGCAATTTTGAATGCTAGAAGTGTACACATTTTTTTATAGGAGGGCTATAAACTCTTCGAGATTTTCACGAGTGGAAAGCTGTCCATTTTGGTAGTAATTTTTATACCAATTCACAGTCATTTCAGTCGCCTTAACTGAATTTAATCGAGGCTTCCATTTTAGTATTTCACGGGCCTTGGTGATGTCCAGTTTAAGCAGTCCTGCTTCGTGTTTTTGTTCTGAATCTGCAATGAATTGCGCTTCAATTGCTTGCCAATTCTTCTTAGCAAGAATAGTCATCTCGTCAACGCTTGCGACATCATGAGACTCTGGCCCAAAGTTAAAACTGGTGCAAAACTCTTTATTTTTTAATAGAAGCTGCTCGCCTAGCATTAGGTATCCATGCAAAGGCTCAAGAACATGCTGCCATGGTCTAACAGATTTTGGGTTGCGAATTGGCGTATTCTTTCCAATTGATGCGTTTCTCACAAGATCAGGAATCAAGCGATCCTTCGCCCAATCTCCTCCACCAATGACATTACCCGCACGTGCTGTTGCTAAGTACATTTTATGATTCTGGAGAAAAGATTTTCTGAATGAATCAGTCATGAGCTCCACGCAAGCTTTCGAAGAACTGTAAGGGTCATGCCCACCCAGCTGATCATTTTCTCGATACCCCCAAAGCCATTCATGATTTTCATAAACTTTATCAGTGGTAATACTTACAAGACTTTCAACGCCGGCCAGAAGTGCACACCAATAAACTTTCATAGAACCCAAAACATTGGTGTTGTAAGTTGTAATCGGGTCATCATATGAATCACGAACTAATGGCTGAGCGGCCAAGTGAAAAATAATATCAGGACTAGATTCCTTAATAGCTGAAAGCAAAGTTTTTTCATCGTTAATGTCATTGAAATAATTTTTTATTGGTAGTTTTAATAAATTAAAGTGACTCAATTCTTCTGGTGGCAAAGAATATCCTGTGACTTCAGCTCCAATAGAATGCAGCCACATTGAAAGCCACGACCCTTTAAAGCCAGTGTGCCCAGTGATGAAAACTTTTTTGTTTTTATATATTTCGTGAGCCATCTAAATATCTTCCTTAACAAGTTTGAAATTAATTTGGGTGATCGAATAAACCGCCATGATAAAAAAGAGATTTATACCAAGACCGATCGTGGACTGAGTAAGTCCTCCCACTAAGAAAGCGATGATAAATGGAAGTCCGATCTTAGCGAGAATATCATCTCTCTTGTACATTTCGAGAAACCAGCTGATTACCCAAAGTGCGTAGAAAAGAAATCCTGCAAATCCTGTTACCGCGAGTATTTCAAGCTCATTATTGTGAGCGTGGCCGCAGAAGTGTTGAGCTTCAATATTATTTCGAATTTTAATTTCTGGGCAGTGCTTTTCAAAATTTAAATATCCATATCCAAATGCAGGTCTCTCTTTAAAGCCGGCCCAAGCTGCTTTCCATTGACTAACTCTTTCAACGTCTGAGCCTGACCTTTCGAGATTTCGACCTGACATTTTATAAGCAGTGAATCCACCAACAGCGATTAAAATTATAGCTATCAAAAAATATTTCTTATTGTTTTTGAAAAAGTAAAACGGAACTGCTGCAAGAAAGGCTAACAAGGCTCCTCTGGTAAACGTTGTATAGAGAGCAAAGAGATTAAAAATAAAAGTCAGATATAAAAAATTTTTGTTAATAAATTTTTCAATTTCTTTAGCAGATAATATTAATCCCAATGCAATAATTTGAAAAAAAGCGAGGTTGTGAGCGTAGTTCAAGACCATTCCAAACAGACCTGCATTTCTATCCAGGTTAACTGCTTTCATAGAAACAGGATTAAATCCAGTGTAGCGGCCAATTGTTCCAGCGATGCCAGCGACTAAAGAAGCGATACAAAAGATGTAAAGAAGATAACTAATTTTTTTCTCATCGAAGTGATTCTTAAAATACCAGCTAAGTGGAGAAATCATTAAAAAACCAATGATAAAATATTTTACTTTTAAAATTGGCTTCAGCCCCTCAACCATTATACTTTTGTTAACCAAGACCGATAAGGCTAAAACGAGACAAAGTCCCAGTAAGGCCCAGGCACTTTTTGGCATCATTTTAAAATTAGTCTTTCTAATAAATGCTATTGAAGGAACGGCAATCAAAATATGAACAAGTCCCAAAAGACTCATTGAGGTCAATAGCCCCATTGAGAGAACAATTAGAGAGGAATAAATCAAAAAACTCATGGACGTCTCGCTTAATATTAATTAAAAAATACTAACATACTGGATTCCAAAAACCAAAACTATGAACTTAAATTCCAAAAAACTTACCCTTAAAATTTTAGATAAAAACGACTATGAAGCTTGGAAAGCAGCCTATCAAAGTCAATTGAATCCACAAAACAAGTGGGATCGAGCTCATAGAAACCAAGAAGTCTCCAAAAAGAAATTTAATCAAGTTTTATTGGCGCAAAAGAAAAGTCGAAAACTTGATAAGAATTATGAGTACGCAATTTTTAGAAATGACACAAATGAGTTAATTGGCTTTGTTATGGCCATGGATGTGGTCCGAGGTCTCACTCACTCTGCATACCTCGGCTATATTTTGTTTAATCGTCATTGGGGACAAGGTTTGGCCACAGAGGCGATACGCGCCTTTTTCAAAATTGCTTTTACGGATTTAAAATTACATCGTTTGCAAGCAGGCATTGAACCTCACAACAAGAGATCTATGCGAGTAGCAAAATCTCTGGGCATGAGAAAAGAAGGGACTTCTAAAAAAATAGTTTATCTTCGCAACGAATGGCAAGACTTGGTTCAATTTGCCATTACCTCTGAAGAAGTAAAGATTAAATGGAAGGGTGATGCCACTCGACCATACTAAATTTCTTAAGCATCTTCTCTGCTTTCTCCCAACTTCCACAACACTCCGGACTTAGTGCGATCGTAAGAACTTTGATCATGCCGCTATCCAAACCCTGCCAAAGAGATTTCGCAATAGATTCAACAAACTCATCCGAAAAAAGTTGCATCTTCTCTGGTTGAGCAGAAAAAAAATAATCTAGGTCGAGGTTCACAATCCAAGGAAGATCATTGATGTATTTTTCTTCAGAAAAAACGCTGTGAGAGAATTTTACTAGATCAAAAGCTTTCACTTCCTCTGAAAGTTTCTGAGAGGATCCTACTTGATGAGTGGCCGAAACAGTAACGCCAACCAGCTCTGGATACTTCTGCAGAAAAACTTGGATGTAATTATCCCAGCGAAAAAGAGGCGTGTTTATATCACTCTGCCAGCACGAGCGATAATCATCTAAACTCAAAGTCCAAAGATCGTGATTGAAATTCTTAAGGGCCGACTCGCTTAAATCCGGATGAGCATCGATATGAAAAAGATTATAGCGCTCCCCTTTTTTCATTTCCTGAAACCAACACCAAAGTGCCAAGCGATGATTGTCCATCACGTAGACATTTTTATCCTTCCAAAGAACATTGTCTTCGCTCGGTCCTGAAAAACCGCGATTGATAAGGGGAATTAAAAATTTCATGTCAAAATCTCAATTGCATAGGAAAACTTAAACGTTCCTCCCATGGCAAGAGTTTGAATCCCCTTTTTGGTTTCAAAATTTTGATCGTGGAAAGCATCATCACTCACACCGTACCATGGCTCCAGGCAAATAAAAGGAAGTGAATCCTTTGCCCAAATTCCGAAATAAGGCGTGTTGCATCCGTGTAGTCTGATCGTTTCATGGCGATTCAGATCGACTAAATCAATATATCTGGATTTCACATCTTTAAAAATAAGTGCATCTTTTGAAAATAGCTCTTTAGTTGGAACAAGAACGTTAGATGGTAGCGCATTCAACTGTTTCCAATTCACAAGCCCGCCATCAAGCTGGAAATAGCCTCGCTCTTTTTTCTCAAACTGGATTTCGTAATTATCTCCCTTCCCCAGAACAAATCCAGGATGGGCGCCAATGGAAAAATAGATATCCTGGCGATCAACATTTTTAACTGAGTAAGTCACATTTAATTTTTTATCCTCAAGCCTGTATTCAACTCTGAGCTCAAAACAAAAGGGATATTGTTTAAACGTTTCTTGATCTGCCACCAAAAGAAAAGTAGCTCCTGTTGGCACGCACTCTATGCATTTAAACTCTCTGTCTCTAGCAAACCCGTGCTGAGACATCTGATATTTTTTCCCTTTCAAGTGATATTCATCGCCCTTTAATTTTCCCACTATCGGAAAAAGCATAGGAGAAGATCTGTTCCAGATTTTTTTATCTTTTTCCTCTAAAGGCAACCACAACAACTCTCTATTCCATGGCTTGGAAAAGAGACGTTTAAGCTCAGCTCCCTGTGAAGAAAACTGTACAGTAAGATAACTATTTTCAAATTGATACCAATCGGCCATTAACACAACCTCATAAAATGCTCTGGCGTTATTTTCCCTAGGAAGAGTCCTAAATTATTGCTATAATGTCATCTTAACAATCACTTTTTAAAAAGCAAAATCATATGAAAGTCATTGAACACTTATCGCGTGCCAAAAACCCACTTTTTAGCTTCGAGATTGTTCCCCCTCCACGAGGGCGTTCAGTTCAAGAGATCATCGATATCGTTGAAGCTTTAAATCCGATCAATCCGTCTTGGATTGATGTTACTGCCCACTCTTCTTCTGCGTACTACAACGAAAAAGAAGACGGCACGATCGAGCGAAAAATTTATAAAAAGCGCCCAGGGACCATTGGGATTTGTGGGATTATTCAAAATAGATTTAGAATTGACACAGTTGTTCATCTTCTTTGCTTAGGATTTTCAAAAGAAGAAACAGAAGATGCGCTTCTCGAACTTAATTTCTTGGGTATTCACAACATCCTCGCTCTTCGCGGCGATGGGCCCAATTATAAAAAAGAACTTTCCAAAAATCGAAGTATGAATCACTTTGCTTCTGACTTAGTTGAACAAATCAAGGCCATCAATAACGGTGTTTTCCTAGACGAGATCGAAGGAAGTTCTAAATTCGATTTTTGTGTCGGTGTGGCCGGCTATCCTGAAAAACATTTTGAAGCACCAAATTTAAAACTCGATATCCTAAATCTAAAAAAGAAAGTTGATGCCGGGGCTGATTACGTTGTCACTCAAATGTTTTTTGATAACAAACACTATTTTGAATTTGTTCGTCAGGCACGCGAAGCAGGAATTACTATTCCAATCATTCCAGGGATTAAAGTTTTAAAAAATGCAACTCAGCTTGTGAGCATTCCTAAAAATTTTTACATCGATTTTCCAGATCAATTAGTTGAAGAAGCTACAAGAGATCCAAAGAATGTCGCAGCTATTGGACAAGAATGGGCCACTAATCAAGTAAGAGGCCTTCTTGAAGGAGGAGCTCCTTGTGTTCATTTCTATATCATGAACGACACCGGAACTATTGTAGACATCGTTAAAAAATTCCAGAAGTAATTATGAAAAAACATCCTACTCTTCTTGAGCTTGAACAAACGCTTAAAGAAAAAATTCTTTTTATGGATGGTGCAATGGGCACCATGATCCAAACTTATAAGCTTACCGAAGCTGATTTTAGAAAAGGACATTTTGATAATCATCCCAAAGATCTAAAGGGCAACAATGACCTTCTCGTTTTCACAAGACCAGAAGTCATAAAAGAAATTCACACAAAGTACTTAGCTGCTGGTGCTGACATCATCGAGACCAATACTTTTTCTGGAACTCGTCTTGCTCAAAAAGATTACGATCTCGAACACATTGTTTATGACTTAAATTTCACTGCTGCTAAAATCGCTAAAGAGGCTTGCTCTGAATTTATGAAATTGAATCCTACGCGTAAGTGTTATGTGGCCGGATCATTAGGTCCAACAAACAGAACAGCTTCTCTTTCTCCTGATGTAAATAACCCAGCTTTCCGAGCAGTCACTTTCGATGAACTTGTCGAAAATTATTACGAGCAAGTAAAAGCGCTTATCGCTGGTGGCGCTGATCTTCTATTGCCTGAGACAACTTTCGATACGCTTAACCTTAAGGCCTGTATTTTTGCCATCGAAAAATTTCAAGATGAAGTCGGAATTAAATATCCACTCATGTTGTCAGTGACTATCACAGACGCCAGCGGAAGAACTCTTTCGGGACAAACCGTTGAAGCTTTTTGGCATTCTGTCCGCCACGCAAAACCTCTCTCTGTTGGAATTAACTGCGCTCTAGGCGCAAAAGATATGCGTCCCTATATAGAAGAACTTTCAAAAATAGCCGACTGTTTTGTGAGCTGTTATCCAAACGCAGGTTTGCCTAACCCGCTCTCTCCTACTGGCTATGATGAAACACCATTAAAGACTGCTCAGTTTGTCGGCGAGTTTGCTGAAAGTGGTTTTGTTAATATTCTTGGTGGATGTTGTGGGACAACACCTCCACACATCGAAGCTATTGTAAAAAAATGCCAACCTAAAAAACCAAGAGCTATTCCAACACTGGATCTGGCTACTCGCCTTTCAGGTCTTGAAGCGCTCACAATAAAAAACGCCAAAGGAAATCCTTTTTATATGGTTGGCGAAAGAACCAACGTCACGGGTTCTCCTTTGTTTGCCAAACTCATTAAGGCTGGAAATTTTGATGAAGGACTATCTGTTGCCAGACAACAAGTTGAAAATGGCGCCAATATTATCGACATCAATTTTGATGAAGGAATGTTGGACTCAAAAGCATGCATGATTCACTTTCTTAATCTTGTGGCAAGTGAACCTGACATCTCTCGCGTACCTATTATGATTGACTCTTCTAAATGGGAAGTCATTGAAGCTGGATTAAAATGCATTCAAGGAAAGGCCATTGTTAACTCCATATCGCTAAAAGAAGGCGAAGAGAAATTTTTAGAACACGCCAGACTCATTCAACAGTATGGTGCCGCTACTGTTATCATGGCCTTTGATGAAAATGGCCAGGCTGCTTCTAAAGAAGAAAAAGTGCGCATCTGTAAACGCGCTTATGATCTGCTTGTTTCCAAACTTGATTTTGATCCTTGTGACATTATTTTCGATTCTAATATTTTAACAGTCGCTACCGGAATGGATGAACACAATTCATACGGTGTTAATTTTATCGAAGCAGTAAGAGAACTAAAGCAAATCTGCCCTGGTGCACTTACGAGTGGTGGAGTTTCCAATCTTTCATTTTCATTTCGCGGAAATAATATTGTTCGCGAAGCTATCCACTCTGTTTTTCTTTACCATGCCATTAAAGCGGGTCTAGATATGGGAATCGTGAACGCAGGAATGCTTGCGGTCTATGATGAAATCGATCCAGTTCTTCGCGATAAATGTGAGGCTGTTGTTTTAAACCTTCATCCGAATGCAACAGAAGAATTGATTGAACTAGCGGAGCAATTGAAAAGCACCAATAAAAAAGATGAAGTTAAAAAAGAAGAATGGCGCGAATACAATCTTGAAGAGCGAATCAGTCATGCCTTAGTCAAAGGGCTTGATGCCTATATTGAAGCAGATACAGAAGAAGCTCGAGTTAAATACGGACGCCCTCTCAATGTTATTGAAGGCCCGTTAATGGAAGGCATGAAAGTCGTTGGCGATCTTTTTGGCCAAGGAAAAATGTTTCTTCCTCAAGTTGTAAAATCAGCGCGAGTAATGAAAAAAGCTGTCGCTTATTTAGAACCATTCATGGAAGAAGAAAAGCGCTTAAACGCTGCCAATTATCGCGAACAAGGCGTGTTTGTCATCGCGACAGTTAAAGGCGATGTTCACGACATTGGAAAAAATATTGTCGGAGTCGTTCTCGCTTGCAATGGCTACAAAGTTATCGATCTTGGAGTTATGACTTCCTGTCAAAAAATCTTGGACGCGGCCATCGAACACAAAGCTGATATCGTCGGACTCTCTGGTCTCATCACTCCTTCTTTAGACGAAATGATTTATGTCGCTAAAGAAATGGAACGTCAGGGTTTTAAAGTTCCTCTTTTAATCGGTGGAGCGACGACATCTAAAGCGCATACCGCGATTAAGATTGCTCCTCACTATAATGCTCCCATTGTTCAAGTTGGAGACGCGTCCCTTGTCATTGAAGTTTGCAATAACCTTTTAAATCCAGAGAAGAAAGGATCTTATACTCAAGAATTAAAAGATCTCTATGCAAAAATTCGTGAGCGCCACCTTCAAGGAGCTGGTGCCACTGAATTGTTAGGTTACGACAAAGCAAAAGAGCAATCTTTTAAGACAAATTGGAATGAAACAGAAATTGCTAAACCTTCGCGCACTGGAGTTTTTAATCTCGATTTCACGCTCGAAGAAATTATTCCTTTCATCGACTGGTCTCCATTTTTCTGGTCGTGGCAATTAAAAGGGACGTATCCAAAAATTTTAAACAATGAAACTTATGGGGCCGAAGCAAAAAAACTTTTTGATGATGCCCAGGCTTTATTAAAGGATATTGTTAACAATAAACGCTTTAACCCCAAAGCTGTTGTTGGTATTTTTCCAGCTTATTCACAAGGTGATGATGTCATTGTTGATAACAGTGCGACTCTTCACTTTCTTCGCCAGCAAAAAGAAAAAATTGGCGATGATATGACGAACTACTGTCTCTCTGATTTTATCGCTCCAGAAAAATCTGCTTGTGATTATATTGGAGGCTTTGCCGTTACTGCGGGCCTTGAAGTGGATCTGTTCGCCAAAACATTCCAAGATAAAAACGATGATTACTCTTCCATCATGGTTAAGGCCATCGGTGATCGAATTGCTGAAGCATTAGCAGAAATCACGCACAAGAAAGTTCGCGAAATTTTTGGATATGGACTCACTGAAAATTTATCAAATGAAGAATTAATCAAAGAAAAATACAGAGGGATCAGACCAGCTGCTGGATACCCCGCGTGTCCTGATCACACCGAAAAGAAAATTCTCTGGGAACTTTTGGATGCTTCAAAAAACACAGGCATTACTCTCACTGAAAACTTTGCGATGAATCCTCCAAGTTCTGTATCAGGATTAATTTTTAATCACCCAAAGGCTCGCTATTTTAATGTAGGAAGCCTAGGAATTGATCAAATTGAATCCTATGCTAAACGAAAGGGCATGAGTAAGGCTGAAGTTGAAAAATGGCTTGCTCCTAATTTAGGTTATGAACCAAACTAAAACTTTTAGAATTCTTGAAGATGTGATTGCTCATAAAGGTGAAGAGTGGAGATCTTCTCTTGATTACGCTCGCCAAACTGTTCCTGATAAATATTTAAGCGATAAAAATCTTATTCGTTTAACGAAAGGAAGTTGCACCATCCCCCACCTTGAACTCATGATTAAAATTCTGTTTCAAGATTCTAAAGAAAGACCAATTGGAATTTCTGGTATTGATCAATTCTTTCAAGTTGTCGATCGCTCTGAATTTAATTTATTTGATTGGCTTGAAGCTGTGACTTTCTTTTATAGCTGGCTTGAAAAAAATAATCGAAAAACGGCCTTCCCCAAAATGCTTGGCTATCTTCAATGTTGTGAAGAGTCTCCTGAGAACAAAGACATCCAGAGAAATTTTGTTGATCTTGTAAGAGAGATGCTCGAAGAACACGGGTATGTCGGCTAATTTATTTTCTAATAAATAATTCAGATTCTAGGAACGACGAGTGAAACCGAGGAGCATACGAATAGTATGTGACCGAGGTTGAGTTGAGGAGTAACGAAGGAGATGGATTATTTATTAGGAAATAAGAAATAAAAAAGGCCTCTTTCGAGGCCTTTCTTATATTATCTAATACGCTAAAAGCGAGATTATAATAATTAGTGTGCAGCAGGAGCTGGTGCAGCTGGTTGAGCAGCAGGAGCAGCTTCAGTGTTTGCAGCAGCAGGAGCAGCTTCAGTTCCAGCAGCAGGTGCAGCAGCAGGAGCAGCTTCAGTTCCAGCAGCAGGT